>NZ_JROM01000045.1 GCF_000786655.1 Kocuria marina
AACCCCGCCGCCGGCACCAGCGGTAACACCGGAGGCGACGCCTAACCCACCAACCCACCACCACGACGCCCCCACACCGCGCGGCACAGTGACGTACCGCCGCGCGTTCACCGTGCCCGGGCCGTGATGGGCCGGCGAGAAGCACCCCGTATGACTGCCCGATGAGTCGATTGGTTCGACGACGCAGCCCGCAGGCTAGGGCCCCGCCCGCGTGGCACCGTGATGCGCAGCCGAATTTCATCTGCGGATCGTCCATTGGAAATTTTCAGTTTGACTAGTGGCGATGTCCGGGATCCAGGCTGTGGTGCACATCAGCACACTTCCGGGGGCCTGCACATCATGGAACTCAATCGCCGAAATCTGGTCGCGGGAACAGCAAGCCTGGGCGCGCTGACGGCGGGCGGCCTCGTCACCTCCCCCGCCCACGCCCACCAGGGTGGGCGCCATGGTCGAGACCCCTCCGGACTGCCCACTGCACCGCGGACCCCCGCAGGCCGCCTGGCCCGTGACGAGAAGTACTGGCGCACCGTCGCACGGCATTTCCGCATGGACATGCCCGTCACCGACTTCGAGAACGGGTACTTCGGAGCGAACCCTCAGAACGTACGAGATGCCTATGCCCACGCCAACCGGACCATCCAGGAACAGAACTCTTGGTTCCTCCGCAACGCGTACGAGGAGCGCATCACAGATGTGCGGGCTCGACTGGCGGAAGCTGTCGGGTGCTCCGTGGAGGAGATCGCCATCACGCGCGGCGCTACGGAGGCGCTACAGGCCCTGATCGGTGGCTACAACAAGCTCAAGCCCGGTGACGCCGTGGCCTACGCCGATCTCGACTACGACTCCATGCAGTACGCCATGAAGTGGCTCAAGGACCGCCGCGGGGTGGACGTGATCGCCACCGCGATCCCGGAACCCGCGACGTACCAGAACGTGATCGATCATTACACCAAGCTGCTCCGGGACAATCCGCGGATCACATTGCTCCTGCTGACCCATATCTCCCACCGCACGGGCCTCAAGCTGCCAATCGCGGAGATCAGCCGGATGGCCGCGCAGCACGGGGTCGACACGATCGTGGATGCCGCGCACTCGTGGGGCCATGTGGATTTCAGCGTCAGGGATCTCGAGAGCCCCTTCGTGGGGTTCAATCTGCACAAGTGGATCGGCGCACCGCTGGGCTGCGGCTTTCTCTACATCAAGAAGGATCGCCTTCCCGATATCGATCGTCATTTTGTGGACGAGGACCACGACGCCGATGACGTGCGATCACGGGTTCACACGGGAACCGCCAATTCGGCCAACTACCTGGCAGTCCCGGCGGCTCTGGACTTCCACCGAGCCGTGGGAGCCGCCAACAAGTTCGCGCGCCTGCAGTACCTGCGTGATCGCTGGGTGCACCAGGTCTTGGACGTGTCCAATCTGACCATTATGACTCCGGAGGATCGGCGCATGTACGGCGCACTGACGTCCTTCCGGATCGACGGGAACACGACCCGGGAACGCAGCGTGGCCATCACGGACCACCTCACCAAGGCGTGGGGGATATTCACGGTGCGTCGCGGCGGTGTGACGAACGGCGAGGTCATTCGTGTGACCCCCGCCCTGTACAACACACCGCAGGACAGCGACCGCTTGGCGCGGGCATTGAGGGCTGCCGCCAGGCGGTTCTGAAGCCCATGGACCAAACGGTACCGGGACCGACGCGGCGTCGAGACTCGGACGAAGGCGTTCAGCCGGCCTGGGCCAGCTGTCCGCACAGCCGCTCGGCGGCCTCGCGCAACAGGGGCACGGCGCGGTCGCCGAAGTCCCAGTCCACGCGGGACGTGGGCCCGGACACCGAGATCGCAGTGGGTGTGGGTGCATCCGGCAGTGCCATGGCAAAGCAGCGCACGCCGATCTCCTGTTCCTCGTCGTCCACGGCGTAGCCGCGTTCTCGGATCTTTTCGAGATCGGCGAGAAGCTCGTCCACAGTCCCGAGGCTCTTCTCGGTGGGGGTAGGCATGCCCATGGACGCCACGATGGACACGACCTGCTGTTCGGGCAGGGTCGCCAGGATCGCCTTGCCCACACCGGTGTCGTGCACGTGGGCGCGCCGGCCCACCTCGGTGAACATGCGCATGGAGCGGGAGGACTGCGCCTGACCCACGTAGACCACCATGTGACCGTCCAGCACCGCCATGTTGGCAGACTCTCCCAGCTCGTTCACGAGCCCCTGCAGGACTGGTTGCGCGTAGGTGCCCAGTTGCAGGCCCGCCGCATAGCCGAGGCGGATCAGTCCGGGGCCCAGCGCGTAACTGCGGTTGGGCAGCTGACGCACGTAGCCCAGCGGGATCAGGGTGCGTAGCAACCGGTGGATGGTGGGCAGCGGAAGATCCGCCCGGGATGCGAGCTCGCTGAGGGAGGACTCCCCTCCGGACGCGGTGATGATGTTGAGCAGGTCGAAGACCCGCTCCACCGATTGCACGCCGCCCGCACTCTTGCCTTCGGCCATGGCCGTTCTCCCTCTACTGCCGGAGCGATCACCGCCCCGCGTGGGGTCGCGTACGGTGACCGCAATGTGAAACAAGTCTCACGAAGACCTTGTCATGCCTCGTACTCTACGCCTAGGATTCAATCAATGAAATTTATTTTCCACAATACGGATAGGTAGCGGGCCACCGCGGTTCCGCTCGACTCGGAAGGAAACCCGTCACATGGCGGCTCCCCACCCCGGCTACTCCATGGTCCTGCGCATGGAAGCGCCCGCGACCTTCAACTCCACGAGTGAGATCACCACGGCGGCCGCCGCCGGTGCCCAGGTGACCGCACTGGACATCGTGGAGTCCTTCCCCAACAGCGTCGTCGTGGACATCCGCTGCAACGTGTCCAACGCCGAGCACCGGGACGAGATGCGCGACGCGCTCAACGCCCTGGACGGCGTCAAGGTCCACAAGATCTCCGACCGCACCTTCCTGATCCACCTGGGCGGCAAGATCGAGGTCACCCCGCGCGTGTCCCTGCGCAACCGTGACGACCTCTCCCGCGCCTACACACCGGGCGTGGCCCGCGTGTGCATGCCCATCCGAGAGAGCCCCAAAGACGTCTGGCAGCTGACCGTCAAGCGCAACACCGTGGCCGTGGTCACGGACGGCACCGCGATACTGGGCCTCGGTGACATCGGACCAGCCGCGGCCCTGCCAGTCATGGAGGGCAAGGCCGCCCTGTTCAAGGCGTTGAAGGACGTCGAGGTGGTCGTCTCCGGCGTGGGCGCCGCGGGTCACGCGATCATCGGCGTCTCGGCCCCCAATGTCCTGGACGGCAACGACATCGCGACCATGGCCGACGCCGCCATCGTCTTCGCCATGGCCAATCCGGAGCCCGAGGCCCACCCCCGTGGAAGGTGCCGAGCCCGCGACCGTAGTGGCTACCGGCCGGCCGGACTTCCCGAACCAGATCAACAGCGTGCTGGCCTTCCCCGGGCTGCTGGACACGGGCGCTTGCGAGATCACCTCAGAGGTGCTCGCGGCCGCCGCGAGGGCCATCGCCGACTGCGTGCACGAGGACGAGCGCAACGCGAGCTTCATCGTCCCCCAGCGTGTTCGGCCAAGAATGTCGCCCCGGCCGTGGCCGGGGCCGTGAAGTCCGTGGCGGAGGCCCCCCCAGGCCGGCTGACGGGAACGACCGGGTGCGGCGGCGTCGTACCGAGTGCAGGGCCTGCCGCACCCGCAATGAGCAGTACAAACTACACCGAAAATTCAGGAGGCAACCCATGAGCATCACCCACAACACACCCGACAACATCCCCGCCGCGAACGAGATCCTCTCATCCGACGCCCTCGCATTCGTGGAGGCGCTGCACGAGAAGTTCGCGGACCGTCGTGAGGAGCTGCTCGGCAAGCGCGAGACCGCCCGCGCGAAGGCCGCCGAGAGCGGCACCATGGACTTTCTCCCCGAGACGCGCGAGGTTCGGGAAGGCGACTGGAAGGTCGCCCCGGCCCCCGCGGCCCTGCAGGACCGGCGCGTGGAGATGACCGGACCGGCGTCGCCCGCGAAGATGGCCATCAATGCCCTGAACTCCGGCGCCAAGGTGTGGCTCGCGGACCTCGAGGACGCCGCCTCCCCCAGCTGGGCCAACCAGGTGGACGCGATCGCCAACCTGCGCGACGCCGCCCGCGGCACCCTGGGCTTCACCTCCCCGGAGGGCAAGGAGTACAAGCTCCGCGAGGACATGCCCCTGGCCGTGGTGGTCATGCGCCCGCGCGGCTGGCACCTGCCCGAGTACAACATCACGGTCAACGGGAAGACCGGTTCCGGTTCCCTCACGGACTTCGGGCTGCACTTCTTCCACACGGCGAAGCAGCTGCTCGAGAACGGCCAGGGGCCGTACTACTACCTGCCCAAGATGGAGTCCTACCTGGAGGCGCGACTGTGGAACGACGTGTTCACGTTCGCGGAGGACTACCTGGGCATCGAGCACGGCACCGTCCGCGCGACCGTGCTGATCGAGACCATCCCCGCCGCGTTCCAGATGAACGAGATCCTCTACGAGCTGCGGGACCACGCCTCCGGGCTCAACGCCGGACGCTGGGACTACCTGTTCTCCATCATCAAGTACTTCCGCGACGCCGGGGAGAAGTTCATCCTCGCGGACCGCTCCGCCGTGACCATGACCGCTCCCCTGATGCGCGCGTACACGGACCTGCTGGTGCAGACGTGCCACAAGCGCGGCGCGTTCGCGATGGGTGGCATGGCCGCGTTCATCCCGTCCCGCAAGGATGAGGAGGTCAACCGGGCCGCCTTCGAGAAGGTCCGCAACGACAAGACCCGCGAGGCCAATGACGGCTTCGACGGCTCGTGGGTGGCCCACCCGGACCTCGTGCCCGTGTGCCAGGAGGTCTTCGACGGCGTGCTCGGCGAGAAGCCCAACCAGGTGGACCACCAGCGCCCCGACGTGGACGTGACCACCGAGATGCTGTTGGACGTGCCCTCCGCGGGGGACCAGCGCACCGAGAAGGAGCTCAACGCCAACCTGTACGTGGCCATCCGCTACGTGGCGGTCTGGCTGTCCGGCAGCGGCGCGGTGGCCATCCACAACCTGATGGAGGACGCCGCCACCGCGGAGATCTCCCGCTCGCAGATCTGGCAGCAGATCAAGAACGGCGTGGTCTACACGGACACCGACAACACCGCCACGCGCGAGCTCGTCTCCGACGCACTGGACACTCAGCTCGAGGTGCTGCGCGGTGAGATCGACCAGGAGAACTACGAGAAGTGGTTCGTGCCCGCCGGGCGGCTCATCTCGAACATGGTGCTCAGGGAGGACTACCCGGCGTTCCTCACGCTGTCCGCCTACGACCTCATGGAAGGCAGCAAGTAACACCGGCGCACCTGGACGCCACCCCGGCCCCCGCCACGACCGCCCCGCGCGGCGGGGGCCGCCCCCTCTCTGCCAACGGGCTTCGGTCACCGCGCGGACCTGCTGCTCGCGGGCACGGACGCTGACCTCGCACGGTTCCACCCGGGGGACGCCGGCGCCCGGCAGCCCGTCCACACGTGCTACGTCCCGGCGGACCTGGTGAGCGAGCAGACCCCCGCGCAGTGGGGCGAGGCGTCGTCGTCGGCGGCCGAGGAGGCGGGCGGGCTCGCGGCCCTCGCGGAGCTCGCGGGGATCGACGCCGCGGCCGCGCCCGATCTCGTGGCGCGCGTCGGCGAGAAGCTTCGCACCGAGCCCGTCGAGGACCTGCGACTGGACCTCGAGGACGGCTACGGCGAGCGCCCGGACGCCGAGGAGGACGCCGACGCCGTGCGCGCCGCCCGCACGGTGGCCGCGTTCGCCCGGAACCGCGCCACGGGTGCGGCCCCGGCGTCCGCGGGCATCCGCTTCAAGTGCTTCGAGGCCGCCACCCGTGACCGCGGGCTGCGCACCCTGGACCTGTTCCTGAGCACCCTGGTGCGCGAGGGCGGGCTCCGGGAGACAGGGATCAGCGCGGACGGGCTGCCCGAGGGACTCGTGCTCACGCTGCCCAAGGTCTCCGCGGTGGAGCAGGTGGCCGTGATGGTGGAGGCGTGCCTGGCGCTGGAGGACGCGCTCGGTCTGCCTACCGGGAGGCTGCGCTTCGAGATCCAGATGGAGACCCCGGACATGATCCTGGGCCCGGACGGGACCTGCCCCATCCCGGCCATGCTGCGCGCCGCGGAGGGGCGGGTCTCCGCACTGCACTACGGCACGTACGACTACTCCGCCTCCCTGGGGATCTCGGGGCGGTTCCAGTCCCTGGAGCACCCCGCCGCGGACCACGCCATGAACGTGATGCAGGTGGCCGTGGCCGGCACCGGGGTGAACCTCTCGGACGGCTCCACCAACCGGCTGCCCGTGGGAGACCCCGCCCAGCGCCGCGAGACGTGGGCGCTACATTCGCGCCTGGTGCGCCGCTCCCTGGAGCGCGGCTTCTACCAGGGCTGGGACCTGCACGCCCACCAGCTGCCCACGCGCCACCTCACCAACTACGCGTTCTACCGCGACGCGTTCGACGACGCCGCCCGCCGCCTTGTCGCGTACGCCGGCCGGTCCGTGCCGGGCATCGAGACGGCGGACGTGGCGGACGAGCCCGCCACCGCCCGTGCGCTCGCATGCTACGCGGTGCGAGGATTGCTGTGCGGTGCGGTGGGCGAGGACGAGCTGCGCGCCACCGGCCTGGACCCCGAGACGGTGCGGGCGGTGGCGAATCCGGGCGCGGCGGCGTCGTCGTCCGCGGGAGACCGCTCGAGCCCCGAGACAGGAGAGATCGCATGACCGAGCGCACGTACTGGGCCACCCATGGCGGGCACCCGCCGCAGACGGACCTGCTCACGGACCGCGCGATGTTCCGGGAGGCGTACGCCGTGATCCCGCGGGGCACGCAGCGGGACATCGTGACCTCGTACCTGCCGTTCTGGGAGGACACGCGGCTGTGGGTGCTCGCGCGGCCCATGACCGGTTTCGCGGAGACGTTCTCGCAATACCTCGTGGAGGTGGCCCCCGGCGGCGGCTCCGAGAAGCCGGAGGACGATCCGAGCGCCGAGGCCGTGCTGTTCGTGATGGAGGGCTCCCTGGAGCTCACCCTGGGTGACGAGCCCGGGGACGGGGACACCCACGTGCTGGCACCGGGTGGGTACGCGTTCATCGCTCCGGGTGAGACCTGGACCGCGCACAACCGCGGCTCCGAGGACACCCGGTTCATGTGGATCCGCAAGCGCTACCAGCGGGTGGCCGGAGCGCCCAAGCCGGAGTACTTCGTGACCAACGAGCAGGACATCGAGCCCACCCCCATGCCGGGCACCGAGGGCCGGTGGGCCACCACGCGGTTCGTGGACCAGAAGGACCTGCGCCACGACATGCACGTGACCATCGTGACCTTCCTGCCCGGGGGGATCATCCCGTTCGCGGAGACCCACGTGATGGAGCACGGGCTCTACGTCCTGGAGGGTCAGGCCGTGTACCGGCTCAACGAGGACTGGGTGGAGGTCCAGGAGGGCGACTTCATGTGGTTGCGCGCCTTCTGTCCCCAGGCCTGCTACGCCGGTGGGCCCAAACCGTTCCGGTACCTGCTATACAAGGACGTGAACCGGCACGCGCCGCTGTCCCTGGGAGGGCATGCGGGGCGGTGACGCCTCACTCTGCAGACTGTGGACCGCCGGGCACGAGGAATCGTGTCCGGCGGTTGTCAGAAAACATGCCAGCGAAACCCACGGCGGCCAGGACCAGAACAAATATCGCACTACTCATTTCTTGAACGTGGCTGAAGATACGTGGCCCGCACGGCACCAAAAGTCACACCATGGCCGTGATGACCATGACTACCCCCTCAGTAGCGCTACGACGAGACAAGGCTTTGTGACACGAAGAGCCACGGTGCTTTGAATCGGCACGCGAATGCACCCTGCCCATTCAACTGTTCAGGCGCACAGCACGGCGCGGAGCCAGAATCGCTTCTGGGTAAGCCGTACCGGACCACCTCCTGTTTCGCGGTGCAGAGCAAGGAGATCCTCCGCGTATGCATCGACAGTGAATCCGCTCGGGGCATCCCATGGGACCAGCTGCAGATATGCGACCAGGGCAGCGACGTCGTTGAACAGATACTTGCCCACGTGTTCTTCTGCTTCCGTGACCTCGAACCCCGCCTCCTCCAACTCCCTGGCACAATGCGCGAGGTTCACGTGCGGCAGTTCAGCGTGCTCACCGAACCACTGCCCTATCTCGTGCGCCTCGTCGCCTCCCACTTGCTGGGTTACGAACCGCCCCCCGGGCGCGATGACACGTGCCAGCTCACGCGGGGAATACGACTCATGCCTGTTGAGCACGAGATCGAACCGGTCATCGGGGAAAGGCATTGGCAGTGAATCCACATCCTCGTCGGGAGCGCTGTACTCCACCACGTCCACCCCCACGGCCTGCAGGTTTCGACGCGCTGCTAGCACATTGGGCGCCCACCCCTCCGTTGCAACGGTGTCACGTGGCAGAGAATTGGCGAAGGTGAGCAGAAATTCGCCACCGCCCGTGCCCATGTCGAGGACGCTTGTCGCATCTGCCAGAGCGGTTCGATAGACGAGGTCAATATCCCAGGGCACTGGGGTCTCGGTCATGCGCGTTTCGAGGTCCGAGAAGCTCCATCCCTCCGGCTGGGGCTTCTGCTCTGAGCGCCATGACGCGAGCCACTGTTCATCGGAAAGGTCCATGGCTGAAAACGTACCGGAATGCGGGTTGCCTGCATCCCGAACATGGAATCATCGACGGAGTCGGCAAGAAGACATGCCCTCAGACTGGTTGTCGGTGCTCCTCCGCGAGCATCGCGTACCCGTAGCCGTCGTGCCACTGGCCGTCCCGGTGCAGACAGTCCCTCACGGTGTGGCTCTCACGCCGCATCCCCACCTTCTCCATGACCTTCCAGGACCCGGTGTTCTCCGCGAAGCAGCCGGCCTCCACACGGTGGACGCCCATGTCGAACGCGATGGACAGGCCTGCGCGCACGAGTTCCGTGGCGATGCCACAACCCTGGGCCCAGGGCGCCACCACCCAGCCGAGCTCCACCTGCTGCCCCCTGGCGTGTTCCGCGACGTCCGCCTGGGACCACGCGTCCTGGTGCTTGACCATGAGATAGGCCGCGAGCCGCCCGTCCCAGTGGGCCAACAGGTGGGTGGCGACCAGGGCGTCCCAGTCCGCGCGGAACTCCTCACGTGAGGCGTAGACCCTGGTGGTCCAGCGGTTCAGCTCAAGATCGCCCTTCAGCTCCCACAGCACGTCCGCATCCTCCGGGGTCAGTCGACCCACGGTGAGCCGTTCGGTACGGCGGGGCCAGATCAGGTCATCGAGGGAGCGGGGCATGCCCCCAGGGTATCGAGGGCTCGGCCCTTCGCCCGCAGACACTTGCCCCGGGGTGTGAGAACGCCCCGGGCCATCACGGCCCGGGGCGCTTCTCTCCGACTCTGCGAACTCAGATGCTCTTGGCGTCGATCACGAAGCGGTAGCGGACGTCCGAGTCCACCACGCGGTCGTAGGCCTCGTTGATGTCCTCGGCGCTGATCAGCTCGATCTCCGCGGTGACACCGTGCTCGGCGCAGAAGTCCAGCATCTCCTGGGTCTCGCGGATGCCGCCGATGTTGGAGCCCGTGAGGGACTTGCGGCCGCCGATGAGCGAGCCCGCGCTGACCTCCAGGGCCTCGGTGGGCAACCCCAGCAGGACCATGGCACCGTGCGGGCGCAGGGTGGCCATGAACTCCTGCACGTCCACGTGGGCGGAGACGGTGTTGATGATGACGTCGAACTCGCCCTTGTGGTTCTTGAGGGCCTCGGGATCCTCCTTGCGGGCGATCCAGTCGGTGGCGCCGAAGCGGCGGCCGTCCTCCTCCTTGGAGCGGGTCTGGCTGATCACGGTGACCTCCGCGCCCATGGCGGCGGCGAGCTTCACGGCCACGTGGCCCAGACCGCCCATGCCCACCACGGCCACCTTGGAGCCCTCGGTGACGCCCCACGTCCGTAGCGGGGAGTACGTGGTGATGCCCGCGCACAGCAACGGCGTGGTCGCGGCCGGGTCCAGGTTCTCGGGGATGTGCAGCGCGAAGGCCTCGGAGACGAGGATTTCGGTCGAGTACCCGCCGTCGGTGGGGCGCCCGTCGAAGCGGTCCTTGCCGTTGTAGGTGCCCACGGCCTTCGGACAGTTGTTCTCCTCGCCCTTCAGGCACCACTCGCACTCGCGGCAGGAGTCGACCAGGCAGCCGACGCCCGCGCGCTCGCCGACCGAGAACTTCGTGACCTCGGAACCGACCTCGGTGACGCGGCCGATGATCTCGTGTCCCGGGACCATGGGGAACTCGATCGGTCCCCACTCCTCGCGCACGGTGTGGATGTCGGAGTGGCAGATGCCGGCGAACTCGATTTCGATGCGGATATCGTCCGGGCGCAGGTCCCGGCGCTCGATAGTGCCCTTCTCCAGCGGGGCGTCGGAGGCGACGGCCTGGTAGGCAGCAACATTGGTAGTCATGGGCCGTGACTCTAGACCCCCGCCGTGGCCTTGTCACGTCACTCCTTTCACAAGGGACCATATCCGCAGACAGAACAACATGGACCCGGCTGTTGCTCGCCCAGCCCATCCTCGAATGCCCCACCGCGCGGGGCGTTTCGAGGAGCCGGGAATATCCGCGGATACCTCCCCGCTGTTATTGATGAGTTTCATCGAGATGAGTGAGGAGTCATCATGGCTTTCCGTACGGAGAATCCCGCCACCGGCATTGTGGAGCAGGAGTTCACCTCGGCCACCGATGCTGATGTCACCCGCGCGATCGAGCGCGCCGACACCGCGTTCGCCTCCTGGCGCAAGACCCCGGCCGCTGACCGCGCCAAAGCGCTGGCCGGTGTCGCCCAGGCGTTCCAGGACCGCGGGGACGAGCTCGCGCGCGTGATCAGCACCGAGATGGGCAAGCCCTTCGCCCAGGCGCAGGACGAGGTCGCACTCTCGGCATCGATCTACCAGTGGTACGCCGACCACGGCGAGGGCCTGCTGAAGGAGGAGACACTGGAGGTGGGTGACGACGCCAAGTCCGTGGTCGTCACCGAGCCCATCGGTGTGCTCATGGGTGTCATGCCGTGGAACTTCCCGCAGTACCAGGTGGCGCGTTTCGCGGCCCCGAACCTCATGTTGGGCAACACCGTTCTGCTCAAGCATGCCTCCATCTGCGCCCGGACGGGTGAGCTGATCGAGGAAATCCTGCACGCCGCGGGTATCCCGGAGGACGCCTACATCAACCTGTTCGTGAGCACCGACCAGGTGACCACGATCATCGAGGACCCGCGAGTGCGGGGCGTGTCCCTGACCGGCAGCGAGGGTGCAGGTGCCGCGGTGGCCACCACGGCCGCGCAGAACCTGAAGAAGAGCGTTCTGGAGCTCGGCGGCTCCGACCCGCTGATCGTGCTCGACGACGTGGACATGAAGGAGACCGCCACGACAGTGGCGACGGCGCGGATGAGCAACGCAGGCCAGGCCTGCAACTCGCCCAAGCGCATCCTGGTGCCCGCCGGCATGTTCGACGAGTTCGTGCAGACGGTCGTCGAGACCGTCGAGGGCATGCCGGTGGGGGACCCGCTGGCGGAGGGCACCAAGATCGGCCCCCTGTCCTCCGTGCAGGGCCGCGACGACGCCGTGTCCCAGGTCGAGCGCGCGGTGGAGCAGGGTGCGACCCTGCACACCGGTGGTAGGGCTCTGGATAAGGACGGGGCGTGGATGTCCCCGGCGGTGCTGACCGGTGTGACCCGGGAGATGGATGCGTTCAAGGAGGAGATCTTCGGCCCGGTGGCGGTGATCTACTCCTACGACTCGGTGGACGAGGCGGTGGAGATCGCCAACGACTCCGACTTCGGTCTCTCCGGCTCCGTGTGGAGCAAGGATGAGGCGAAGGCTGAGGAAGTCGCGCGTCGTCTGGAGGTGGGCATGGCCTACGTCAACGAGCACGCGACGACGAAGGCGGGCCTGCCCTTCGGCGGCGTGCGCCGCTCCGGCTACGGCCGTGAGCTGGGCCGCTGGGGCTTCACCGAGTTCGCCAACACCAAGCTGGTGCGCGTCGCCGGCTGACACCCGCCCGGCGCCCACCACGAGAGAGGTTTGCACTATGGCTCGCATTACCAAGGCTCTGCAGTCCCTGACCGCACCGTCTCCCAAGCCCACTGCGACGGAGACGGCAGCGCGCCTGGCCCTGGGAGCGTTCATGTCCACCGCGGGCATCTCCCACCTGACCTTTGCCCGGGAGGACTTCCAGGCACAGGTTCCGGACTGGTTCCCCATGGACAAGGACACCGTGGTTCTGGCCTCCGGTGTGGTGGAGATCGCCTTTGGTGCCGCACTGTTGGCGCTGCCCAGGCAGCGCGCAGCCGTGGGCGCCGGTCTGGCCGCGTTCTACGCCGCGATCTTCCCCGGCAACATCAGCCAGTACGCCGAGCGGCACGACGCATTCAATCTGGACACTGATGCCAAGCGGCTGGCCCGGCTGTTCGGTCAACCGGCCTTGATCGCCGCGGCCCTCCGGGCCGGGGGCTTCCCCCGGAAGTAGTCGGAAGCGCGGGACGCGAGCCGGCCTCACCGCCCGAACGGGAAACCCTTCAGGTCCTTCGGCAGAGGGTTCGCGTACGTGCGGACCTTGGAGGTCCTCAGCCCCAGCCACACCAGCGACTGCGCCACGGTGACCGCAGCAGCCACGCCGTCCGTCACGTGCACGCCGCACCACTCGAGCACGTCGTGCTCAAGGGCGGCCATCCCGCCGCAGCCGAGGACAACCACCTCGGCTGCGGCCCTGTTCGATGGCCCGCTGCGCTTCAGCGACGATCGTCTCGACCGCCGCGTTCTCATCCCGCTCCAGGTCCAGCACGGAGGTGTTCGACGCCCGCACGGACGCGCAGCGCTCCATCAGCCTGGCCAGCCGCAACCGGTCCTCGATGAGCGGCACGGTGCGGCCCAGGGTGGTCACTCCCGGTGTAGCTGCGCCTCATGAAGATGGCGATGGAAGCGGCCGCCTCGGGATGTCCACGACGGGCTGGTCGAGGATCTCCTGCAGACCTTCCCGCCGGTGCTCGCCGAACCTGGCCTGGATCACAGGGGCGAAGGGCGGGTCGTAGGTCAGCACCGCGTCCATCACCCCCACCGCGGTGAGGTAGGACTCCACGTTCCCTTCGCACGACGGCGCCGAATGTGGGCGTGAGCCCCACGATCTCCACGCCGGGCTCGGCCACGGCGCGCGGGGCCTCCGCAATGGACTCGGTCATGGAGGGTGTGGTGTTCATGTTGTCGGTCAGGATGCGCCTGGTGGGTCCTTCGGGTGGTCGGGGATCGGGTGGCACGACGACGCCGTGCTCCACCCTGCGGGGCGAGCGGGAGGCAGCCCGCGGCGGCGTCGTTGGGCGCGATCTCGTGCGAGACGCAGGGTCGGTGCGAAGTGGCGACCACGATGGCTTCACCGTGCTGGTCGCTGCACTCGAGCTCGCGCTTGGCTGTGACCAGGTAGCACCGGGCGCCCAGGTCGGCCCCGATGAACTACGAGAACTCGCCGACGGCCTGGAAGACGGGCAGCAGGGCGACCGCCAGAGAGGCCAGTATCGTGGGGACGAACGCCCCGATTGCCCGGGGGTCACGCCGCCGCGGTAGACGTACTCGCCGTCGTGGGTGTCCATGGAGAGCTGGGGGACGTTCACGCTGGAGCGGCGGATCAGCCAGTAGTCCACCATGATGATCCCGAAGAGCGACCAGAGCAGCGGCACCCAGCCCACCCAGGAAGCACACGATCACCACGGGCGAGGTGTAGAGGTTCCACGGCAGGATCAGCAGCGCTAGGGACGCGAGCACCTGCAGCGCGCCCACACCCAGGACCGTGAGCACCTGCCACGCACCGAGTCCGAGGGCGAAGAGGCCGATGGCGAAGCCGTAGTTGCCCAGGGAGTGCACGTCGTTGGCCCTCATGGTGAAGATGCTGTACGCGCTCCACGTGCGCCCGTAACGGCTGGTGGGAGCGAGGTCCACGTTGTAGAGCCTGTCGCTCGTGTCCGAGCGCGGCTCGTGGGCGACGCCGGGCGGTGCGTGCGGACGCCCGGGCTCGGGACGCCCGCCCGCCTGCTCCGTGGTGCGAGGGAAGTCCTGGAGAAAACCGTGAGACGACGTCGCACCGTTCGGCTCCCAAATCTCACACCACGGGTTGACGCGCATCACACCCGGTCGATAACTTTTTCATTCACCAGAACTCGAATTTCACTCCATGGAATCAAGGCGTAAGAAAACGGGGCGGCCGCGCCACCGCCCCGGGGAGGGACCACCGTGCGGTACACCGTGAACGCCTCAATCATGCTGACCGACCTGCCCGTGCTGGAGCGCCCCGCCGCCGTGGCGCGCGCAGGCTTCTCCGCGGTCGAGTTCTGGTGGCCGTTCCCCACCACCACCCCGTCCGAGAGGGAGATCGAGGACTTCGCCCGGTCGCTGGAGGACGCGAACGTCCAGCTCACGGGCCTGAACTTCTTTGCCGGGGACATGCCTGCCGGTGAGCGGGGAGTCCTCTCCCACCCCACGCGCACAGATGAGTTCCGGCGAGGCGTGGACTCCCTGGTGCGCGTGGCCCGGGCCACGGGCTGCCGGGCCTTCAACGCCCTCCACGGCAACCGCCTGCCGGACGTGCCCGTGGCCGAGCAGGACGACGCCGCCGTCGAGAACCTCCGGTACGCAGCGGACGCGGTCGCGGTCTTCGGCGGGACGGTCCTGGTGGAACCGCTCTCCGGCGCCTCGACGTATCCTCTGCGCACCGCAGCGGACGTCATGGCCGTGCTCGACCGCGTGGACTGCCCGAACGTGAAGCTGCTCGCGGACTTCTACCACCTGGCGGTCAACGGGGAGGACGTCGAGGCCCTGATCGAACGGCACGCCGCGGAGTTCGGGCACATCCAGCTCGCGGACGCACCCGGCCGCCACGAGCCGGGCACGGGCGATCTGCCGCTGCTCCGGTGGGTGGCCCGGGCCCACGAGCGCGGCTACCACGGACCGGTGGCGCTGGAGTACGTCCCCTCCCAGGACGACCCCTTCGCGTGGCTCCCCCGCGACCGGCGCGCGTGAGGCCGCACGCCTGTTCGGCACACCGACGCCGCACAGCTGCGCACCGCGCGGCCGGGCCCCAAGCGGGCGGGCACGCCGGGCGGGTGCCACTTGAACAGGTGCCGAGCGAGCGGGTACCGCGCGGGCGGCGTTGTGCTGGAATGGTCCCGGAACCGGACATCCCCAGAAGGAGGACACCGTGCGCGTCGTCGTGGCACCGGACAAGTTCAAGGGGTCGGTGACCGCCCACGAGGCGGCGGCCGAGCTTGCGGCGGGCATCGCCGAGGTGCGCCCGGACGCCGTCGTGGAGGTCCTCCCGGTCGCCGACGGCGGAGAGGGGACGCTCGACGCCGCCCTGGACGCGGGCTTCGAGCGCCACGACCTCACCGTCACCGGACCCGCGGGAGGTCCCGTCCCCGCCGCGTGGGGTCGACGCGGAGACGAGGCCGTGGTGGAGATGTCGTTGGCTTCGGGCCTCGCTGTCCTCCCCACGCAGGACGGCCGCCCCGTGCTCGCCCGCACCGCCACGAGCCGCGGCACGGGCGAGCTCGTGGCCGCCGCGCTCGATGCCGGCTGCACCCGCGTGCTGCTCGGCGTGGGCGGCAGCGCGACCACTGACGGCGGCGCGGGGATGCTCGCCGCGCTGGGGCTGCGCCTGCTGGACGTGAACGGCCGCGACCTGCCCCCTGGCGGCGCGGCGCTCGCCAAGTTGCATCACGTGGATGCCGCACAGCTGCACCCACGCATCCGGGACGTCGAGTTCGTGCTTGCCGCGGACGTCGATAACCCCCTGCTCGGCCCGCGCGGTGCCGCCACGGTCTTCGGCCCGCAGAAGGGCGCCTCCGAACGAGATGTCTTGGACCTCGACGCCGCCCTGGCCGTGTTCCGCGACCGCCTCGCGGACGCGCTCGGCGAACCGGCCCGCCAGGCCGCGGATGCCCCCGGCGCGGGGGCCGCGGGCGGCGTCGGATACGCGGGACTCGCGGTGCTGGGGGCGCGGCGCAGGCCGGGGATCGACGTCGTGCTCGACCTTGTGGGGCTGGATGCCGCCGTGGCCGGCGCGGACCTGCTGCTCACCGGCGAGGGCAGCCTGGACGAGCAGAGTCTCGGCGGGAAGACGCCGCTGGGCGTGCTGCACGTGGGGCGGCGCCACGGCGTGCCCGTGGTGGCCGTGTGCGGGCGCACCACCCTGGATGCCGCGACACTTCGCGAGGCGGGGTTCGCCGCCGTCCACGAACTGCGTGCGCTTGCAGCGGACCCAGAAACGTCGATGCGAGAGGCACCTCGCCTGCTCCGGGAGGTCGGTCGCCGCATCGCCTCACAGTGACGGAGCTTTCCACTTCCACGGGCACTCGAGAGCGAGCCGCCCCTCACGCACCGCACCGCCCGGCCACGAGCGCCGGAACGCGCCAGCGGAAGGGCACCACTTCCATGAATGCCTCCCCGCAGCACGGTTCACCTCAAAAGAAGACCCCCGGCCCGGGGCGACCGCAGACCCGGAGGTCGACGAGGAGCGCGCGAACGAGCGGGTGCGGGCGACGGTGGAGCAGGCGCATGCCCCTGAACTCCGTGCCCGCCACCGTGAACGTGCCCGCCCTGGAGTACGAGCGACTGTTCGCGGCGCAGAACGCGTTCGTGGACATCGGCTTCTGGGGCGGCGCCGTCCCCGGCAACAAGGAGGACCTGCGCCCCCCGCACGATGACGGCGTGTTCGGCTTCAAGTGCTTCCTACTGCATTCCGGGGTGGACGAGTTCCCGCACCTGGAGGCGGACGAAATGGAGGAGGCGCTCGAGGAGATCAAGACCTTCGACTCGCTGCTGATCGTGCACGCGGAGGACTCCCGCACGATCGCCAAGGCCCCGCAGCCCAATGGCAACGTGTACGACACGTTCCTGAAGTGACGCCCGCGCGGCGCGGAGAACATCGCGATCGCGGAGAACATCGAACGCACCCGCTGGACCGGGGCGCGCTCGCACATCCTGCACCCGTCCTCCTCGGACGCCATCCCCATGATCCGCTCCGCGAAGAACGACGGCCTGGACATCACCGTGGAGACCCGCCCCCACTACCTCACACTGCTCGCGTAGGAGATCCCGGACGGCGCCACCGCGGGCAAGTGCTGCCCGCCCGTGCGCGAGGTCTCCACCCGGGAGATGCTGTGGGGGGGTCTGTTGGACGGGACCATCGACTTCATCGTCTCGGACCACTCCCCCTCCACGCTGGACCTCAAGGACCTGGGCAACGGCGACTTCGGCGTGGCGTGGCGCGGCGTGTCCTCCCTGCAGCTCGGGCTGTCCCTGATCTGGACCGAGGCACGACGCCGCGGCGTGGGTCTGGGCCGCGTGCTGCAGTGGATGTCCACGCGCCCGGCGGAGCGCGTGGGTCTGCGCTCCAAGGGCCGGCTGTCGCTGGGTTACGACGCGGACATGGCCGTGTTCGCGCAGGACGAGAGCTTCGTGGTGGACGCCAAGGCCCTCAACCACAAGAACCCCATCACGCCGTACCAGGGCAAGGTGCTCTCCGGGAAGGTCCGCAAGACCTTCGTGGGCGGCCAGGAGGTCGACTACCAGACCCCCACGGGTCGTTTGCTCGGCCGCGGCCAGGTATGAGCCGATCGCAGGATTGTTGACAATAGGCGGATTTTTTTCAATCATGAACCATGAACTCGTGGGATGAGACCGAGAATCATGGTTCCCCCGATCCGGTGTCCACGGATGCCGGATCGGGCTCCCCCGACGTCCGTGAGCCCCTCTTCTCCGAGCAGGAGTACGCGCACCGTCTGCACCGCGTCCGCGAGAAGATGGCGCACCAGGGACTGTCCGCCCTGATCGTCACGGATCCGGCCAACCTCTTCTACCTCTCCGGCTACGACGCGTGGTCCTTCTACGTCCCGCAGATGCTGTTCGTCCCCGCCGAAGGCGACATCCTGTTGTTCCTGCGCGAGATGGACGCCCGGGGCGCCTTTCGCACCTCATGGCTGCCCGAACACCAAATCATCGGGTACCCCGAACGCTATGTGCAGCGCCCCCACCTGCACCCCTTCGACTGGGTGGCCTTCGCCCTGCGGCGCCGCGGACAGATCGCCCCGTCCGCGCACGGCTGCGTGGGCCTGGAGATGGACGCCCACTTCTTCTCCCCCAAGGGCTACCGGGCCCTGGTCAATGCCATCCCCGAATGGTCGTTGGTCGACTGCTTCGAACTGGTCAACTGGGTTCGCTCCGTGAAGTCGGACGCCGAGATCCACTACATGCACGTGGCCTCGCGGGTGACCACCGCGGCCATGACCGCGGCGATCGACGCGATCGAACCCGGGGTCCCGCAGAACAGGGTGGCCGCCCGCATCGCGGCCGCCCAGGCGGAGGGGGACGGCGAGGCCTGGGGTGACTTCCCGGCCATCGTGCCCATGCTGCCCACCGGTGCGTCCGCGGACACACCCCACCTCACGTGGTCCGACCGTGTCCTGCGCAGCGGCGACGCCGTGGTGGTCGAGTTGAGCGGTGTGCACCGGAGATATCACGTCCCCCTGGCGCGCACCGTGACCCTCGGTCCCCCGAGCGATGCGATGGACCGCTTGGAGGAGGCGGTCGCCGACGGTCTGCGCGCCGTCCTGGACGCGACCGCCGCGGGCGTCCCCATCCGTGAGCTGGCGAGCGCCTGGAACTGGAAACTGGCCTCGTACGGGCTCGAGAAGCCCAGCCGTCTGGGGTACTCCGTGGGCATCGGGTACCCGCCGGACTGGGGCGAGCGCACCATCAGCATCCGCTCCGAGGACGAGACGGCCCTCGAGGAGAACATGACCTTCCACCTCATTTGCGGCATGTGGATGACGGGATACGGCTACGAAGTTTCGGAGACCATCCGAGTGACCAGCACGGGGGTGGAGACCTTCACGTCCTTCCCCCGCCAGATCATCAGGAAGTGAGCTCATGACCATGACCCCGCACGTCACCACCGTCCGGTCCCTGGACCCCCGCCCCACCGCGGGTGTCTCGGGACCGGCCACCCAGGGCCTGCTCCCGCTCGCGTCCCGCTCGGACGGGCTCGTGGGCTCCGTCATCGATTCGTCGACCTCGTTACTGGCCGCCCAGACCCACGACATCGTGCGTTTCGCGATGGGCGCTCCCGCGGCGGAGGTGATCCCCACGGAGGAGTTCCGACGGATCGCCGGGGAGATCCTCACGGACGCAAGCTTCACGTACGGCGCCACCGAGGGTGAACCGGACCTGATCGACACGGTCGTGAACCACTTCTCGGACAGTGCCTCCGATCCGGAGCGCATCGTGATCACCTCCGGCGGGATGCAGGGTCTGGATCTCGCGTTCAAACTGTTCGTGGACCCCGGTGACCTGGTGGTCGTGGAGAGCCCCACCTACACCAACGGTTCCGGCACGGCGCTCAGCTACGGCGCGGACGTCCTGGAGGTCCCCGTGGACGACGACGGCATGGACGTCGACGCCCTCGAGACGCTCGTGGCCGAAACGGGCCGCACGCCCCGGATGATCTACACGATCCCCAACTTCCAGAACCCGTCCGGCACCACCCTGAGCGAATCCCGACGGCGCCGCCTGCTCGATCTCGCGCACACGTGGGGCACCATGATCCTCGACGACGACCCGTACGGCGAGCTGCGCTTCTCCGGCGATCCCGTCCCCGGGTTCCGCGAGCTCAGCCCGGACGACCCCCTGGTCTTCTCGGTACGCACGTTCTCCAAGATCCTGGCCCCGGGCCTGCGAGTGGGCTGGGTCGACGCCGATCCCCGACTGCGCGCGCTGCTGATCGCCGGGAAGCAGGCCATGGACACGTGCGCGAACGTCCCCGCCCAGCACATCGTGGCCGAGTACATCGCCCGCGGCGGCTACGACGAGCACCTCGCCGGGTTGCGCACCGAGTACAAGCGCCGCAAGGAGGCCATGGACGCCTCCATCGCCGCCCACCTGGGCGATCGAGTGCGCACCACGGACCCGGACGGCGGCTTCTTCCTATGGGTCACCCTGCAGGGCGACGACGCACGGGTGTCCTCCTCGCGATTGTTCGAGATCGCGTTGGCCGAGGGTGTCGCGTTCATCCCGGGCCCGGCGCTTTCACCCTCGGGGCGGTTCCAGGACGCGTTCCGGCTGTGTTTCGCCTCGAGCACCCCCGAACGCATCGAAGAGGGACTGCAGCGACTCGCACGGGCCCTGGACATCGCCCGGGGAGAGCTCGACCGATAGCTCCGACCCGGCCACCTCGGCGCAGCGCCACCCATTCGGACTGGATAAGGAGACCCATCATGAGCCGCGACGGCGTGCGGTGCAGCCCGCAGGAGCAGGCCGTGCTCGACCTCATCGACACGGACGAGCTCGTGGACCTCACGTGCGCCCTGGTGAATGCCGCCGGCGAGAACCCCGGGGGCACCGAGGAGGACACCGCCCACGTCCTGGAGCGAGCAGCGAGCGAGCGCGGATTGACTGCTCGCAGCGACGTCGTGTCCCCCGGTCGGCCGAACGTGGACGTGGACCTGCCCGTGGGCGGTCCCGTGGCGGACGGGCCGGGGCTGCTGTTCCTGGGCCACTCGGACGTCGTGCCCGCGGGGCCCGGGTGGACGCGGGCGCCGTACGACGCGGTGGTCGACGGCGACCGGCTGTACGGGCGCGGGGCCACGGACATGAAGGGCGGGCTCGCCTCGGTGCTGTGTGCCATGGACGCCCTGCGCCGCTCGGGTGTGTGCCTGTCCGGACCCGTGAGGCTGTCGTCCACCGTGGACGAGGAGGACCTGGGTCTCGGGATCCGGCAACTCACCGCGCGGGGGCTGGGGCGTGCGTTCCTCGGCTGCGTGGTGGCCGAACCGACCGACCTGCAGACCGTGATCGCGTGCCGCGGGGACGCATACCTGGAGGTCGAGATCACCGGTGTCCCCGCGCACTCGGGGCGCCCCGCGGACGGGCGCAACGCGATCGATGCCGCGGCGGCCCTGCTGCGCCTGATCCGGCGGGACCACGAGGAACACGCCCGCCGCAGCGATCCGCTGCTGGGGTCGCCCACGTGGAACGTGGGCAAGATCGAGGGCGGCCGGGCCACCTCCATGGTGGCGCCGTCCTGTCACGTGTGGTTGGACCGGAGGCTCATGCCGGGTGAGGACCCCGAGCGCATCGTCGCCGAGCTGCGCGCGGCGGTGGACCGTGCGGGGATCACCGGCGACGGGATCTCCCTGGACGTGGAAATCACCATGTCCATGCCGGGTTTCCGCACCGACCGGGAGCACGAACTCGTCACCACCGTGCACGACGCCGTGGCGGACGCGGGCGGCGCAACGTCGATCGGCGGGTGGACGGCCGCGTGCGACGGCGGGTTCATCGCGCGGGACCACGGCGTGCCCACGGTGGTCATGGGACCCGGAGGACTCAACGACCAGGCGCACCAGGTGGACGAGTCCGTGAGCGTGAAAGAACTTTCGCAAGCGGCCAGGGCATACACCCTGACCGCGTTGCGTCTGCTGTCCCGCTGAACGGACCGGCTACCGCCGGGCGACCACGGGCATCTTGCCCGTCTCCGGGATCTCCGTGCCGCGCAGGGACGCCCCCACGGTCTCCTTCATGAACTTGGCGGCGATCAGGCCGATCACGCACGCGCCCATCATGTAGAACGCGGGGATCAGCGGGTTGCCGGTCGCCTCGATGAGCGCCTCGTTGACCAGCGGGGCGGTGCCGCCGAAGATCGCCGTGGACACGTTGTAGGTGATCGCGAACCCGGCGTAGCGCACCTGCGTGGGGAACATCGCCGGGAACGTAGCGGAGATGCACGCCAACTGGGGGATGTAGAGCAGCCCCAGTACCGCGAAGCCCAACAGGGCCCACCAGAAGCCGTTGGCCATGAGCATGTACATGGGGATCGACATCACGATCAGACCGATGAGCGAGAAGTACCACATGGGTTTACGCCCGAGCTTGTCGGAGAGCTTCCCGGCGAACGGGATCACGAGCATCATGGCGAACTGCGCGATGAACATGATGGTCAGCACCGTCTGCGAGGACATCTCCGTCTGGCCCTCGAGGTACGTGGGCATGTAGCTCAACAGCGTGTAGTTGACCACGTTCACGGACACGACCAGCCCGGCCATGATGAGCATGGGCTTCCAGTAGGTGGTGACCAGTTCCTTGAGGGCCATGCCCGCGGATTCCTCCGAGTGGCCGGCTTCCTCGAGCTCCAGGAACACGGGCGAATCCGCCAGCTTGGACCGCAGGTACAGGCCGATCAGGCCCAGCGGGCCGGCCAGCAGGAAGGGGATCCGCCAGCCCCACTCCATCATGGCGTCGTTGCCCAGGGTCACCTCGCCCATCAACACGATCAGTGAACCCAGCGCGAAACCGCCCAGGGTGCCGAACTCCAGGAAGCTGCCCAGGAAGCCGCGCTTCTTGTCCGGGGCGTACTCGGCCATGAACGTGGCGGCACCGCCGTACTCACCGCCGGTCGAGAAGCCCTGGATCACACGCAGCAGCACGAGCAGGACGGGTGCCACGAAGCCGATGGTCGCGTGGGTGGGCAGGATGCCGATGCAGAACGTGGCACCGGCCATCAGGATAATGGTCAACGCCAGGATCTTCTTGCGCCCCAACCGGTCACCGAGCGGACCCCAGAACAGTCCGCCCAGAGGGCGGACCAGGAACGACAGGGCGAACGTACTCAGGGCCAGCAGCGTGCCGGCCTCCCCCGGGAAGAAGTTCTGGGTGATGTACACGACCGACACGGCGTACACGCCGTAGTCGAACCACTCCGTGGCATTACCGATCGCGGAGGCGGCCACCGCGCGGCGCACGGTACTCGCGTCCGGTTCCGGGTGTGACGACGCCGCGGGGGACGTCGTCTCGCGCGGGTCCCGCGATTCGTGGGGCAGATCGGGTTGATGTTGCGAATTCATGGAAACCTCCATGGTGCAATCGGTGGGCGCCGGCGCGCCCGGGATCGGTCCGGCATCGAGAGATCATGGAGCCTGGCGGCCCGTGGACCGTTTGATTGTCGACAATCCTACCCATAGGCTGTGCGATACGTAAGACTTGGATGCGCGGACCTTCGGGTCTGCCCGGACCGGAGGCGGCCATGCCCGGCAATCTGCTGCGACCCGTGGTGCAGGAAACCACCCCGTCCTTGTTGGCCCGGCAATTACGCCAAGCCATCGGTGCGGGCGAGCTGGCCCCCGGCCAACAGCTCAACGAGATGCAGTTGAGCCGCTCCCTGGGCGTGAGTCGGGGTCCGTTGCGCGAGGCCATGCAGCGCCTCACCCAGGAAGGCCTCCTGCTCAGCGTGCGCAACCGCGGGGTGTTCGTCACGCAGATCACCGACGACGACGTCCGGGACCTCTACCTCGCCCGGGGCGCCGTGGAGCGCGCGGCGGCCGCCCGGGTGATCACGACCGATCCGACAGGGGCGGCGCAGCGTCTGGGTGAGAAGGTCGAGGAGATGTCCCGGGCGATCGATCACGGGGACACCGCCTCGCTCACGGAAGCGGACGTGCAGTTCCACGCGTTGCTCGTGGAGCTCTCGGGCAGTCCCCGCCTGATCCGCATGCACGACACCCTCATGGTCGAGACCCGCATGTGCATGACCGCTCTGGAAACACGGTACGCATCGCACAGTTTGCGCCTGGAGGAGCACCGCGAGATCACGGAGGCCATCGGGGCGGGCGAAGCTCCCCGCGTGGACGCGCTGCTGCTCGAACACATGCGCGATGCCGTGATGCGGTTGACCTCGAGCGACGACTGACCCGCCCCCCGACTCAGCCGCGCGGCACGGCCACGTACTTGTACTCGAGGAACTCCTCGATCCCCACGCGTCCGCCCTCGCGTCCGAGCCCGGACGCCTTGACGCCGCCGAACGGTGCCGCGGGATTGGAGACGATCCCCGTGTTCAGGCCCACCATCCCGACCTCGAGGGCGTCGCTCACGCGGAAGCTGCGATCCACGTCCTGGGTGAACAGGTAGCCCACGAGTCCCCACGGCGTGTCGTTGGCCAGCTCGAGCACCTCGTCCTCCGAGTCGAACGGGATCACCGGCGCCACGGGACCGAAGATCTCTTCACTCATCAGTTTGGAGTCCGGGTCCACCCCCTGCAGCACGGTGGGCTTGTAGAAGAATCCGGGCCGGTCGGGGCGGGAACCACCGCACTCCACGGTGGCGCCGCGGGCCACGGCGTCGTCCACGAGTTCCTGGACCTTGTCGAGCGCCTTGGCCTCCACGAGGGGCCCGACGTCGGTGCCGTCCTGGGCGCCGTCGCCCACCGAGAGTGCCCCGAGCCGTTCGGCGAGCTTGCGGGAGAACTCGCTCATCACCGAGCGGTGCACGAACAACCGGTTGGCCGCGGTGCACGCCTCCCCCATGTTGCGCATCTTGGCCGCCACGGCGCCGTCCACGGCGCGATCCAGGTCCGCGTCCTCGAAGACGATGAACGGCGCGTTGCCACCCAGTTCCATGGAGGAGCGCATCACGTGCTGCGCCGCCTGTTCCAACAGGCGCACGCCCACCTCGGTGGACCCGGTGAAGCTGACCTTCCGGGCGATCCCGCTGGCCATCCACGGGCCCACGACCGAGGACGCCTTCTTGGTACACACCACGTTGAGCACCCCGCGGGGCAGACCCGCCTCGATCAGGATGTCCACGAGGGCCAGCGAGGACAGAGGGGTGAGGTTCGCGGGCTTGAACACCATGGTGCACCCCGCGGCCACGGCCGGACCGATCTTGCGGGTGCCCATGGCCAGGGGAAAGTTCCACGGCGTGACCAGGACGCACGGCCCCACGGGCTCCTTGGACACCATGATCCGGTTCTTGCCGTCCCCGGTCATGGTCTGATCACCGCCGATCCGCACGGCCTCCTCGGAGAACCACCGGAAGAACTCGGCGGCGTACGCGACCTCGCCCCTGGCCTCGGCGAGCGGTTTGCCCATTTCCGTGGTCATGACGAGGGCCAGTTCGTCCTGGCGCTGCATGATCAGCTCGTAGGCCCGGCGGAGGATCTCGCCGCGCTCACGCGGGGGTGTGGCCGCCCACTGCTTCTGCACGCGCCCCGCGGTCTCGATCGCGCGCCGGGCGTCCTCCGGGCCGCCGTCCGCGACCGTGGCGATGACCTCTTCGGTCGCGGGATTGACGACGTCGAACCGGGCACCCGAGGCGGCCTCGCCCCACTGCCCGTCGATGAACGTGCCCGTGCTGACCTTGGCCACCGCGTCGAGGGCGGCCCGGGAGGTGCGGTGTTCGGTGGTGTGTGCGCTCATGGGGTTTCCTTCGTCGGTCGTGGGTACGTGTCGGAGGGCATCGGTGGACCTGATCACGCGGTGCCCGATGGTTGGGGTCCGGTCGCTGCGGGCCCGGGGTCCAGGATCTGTGCGATGTGCAGGCCGCGAGCGCCGGGATCCACGTGGCCCACCTGCATCGCGCACGAGAACCCGTCCGTGAGAACGGCGGTGTCCGGTGCGGCCGCGCGCAGCGCCGGCGCCAGGGACGTCTCGGCCACGAGCATGCTGACGTCGTAGTGCTCGGCCTCGAAACCGAAGTTGCCCGCGACGCCGCAGCACCCGTTCGCCTCGCTCACCTCCGCCACTCCCGCGACGGCCAGGGCCCTGCGCTGGGTCGCTGGGCCGAACACGGAGTACTCGTGACAGTGGGTCTGGACCACGGCGCGCCGCGGTACCGGCGCGGCCGGTGGGGCCACGTGCCGCTCACCCGCCCACGACGCGACGTACGCGGCGAAACTCGTGACCCGGCGTGCCACCCGCCGCGCCTGTTCCGTGGGGACGAGTTCGGGCAGGTCCTTGCGCAGTGCTGCGGCGCAACTGGGTTCCACGACGACGATGGGGCGCTCGGACCCGTCGTCCAGCGCGGCCGCGGCACGGGTCAGTAGCTTCTTGGCGGTGCGCAGCTGCCCCGTGGAGATCCAGGTCAGCCCGCAGCACACGTCCGCCGAGCACTCCACCGCGTCCCCCGCGCCGGCAAGGACCCGCGCGGCGGCACCGGCCACCTCGGGCCGGAAACCGCGGGTGAAGGTGTCCACGAACAGCACGACATCCAGTCCGCCGGGCGCGTCCGCGACGTGGGCCCCGGCGGGAGCGAGAACACCGGGGCGCTGGGAGGGGACACCGGTGCGCGGGGCGGACCGAGCGGCGTCGTCGACCTCCCGGCGCCACTGCCCGGAACGGGCGAACCGCGGCAGGGCACGGTGCGAGGTGAGGCCACCGAGCCGTGCGGCGGGTCCGCCCAGCGGCGTGGCCAGGACCGCGTTGACGAGCGGCGCGATCCGCCCGGCGATCCCGAGCCACCGCGGCAGCCAGCCCAGGGAGTAGTGCGAGCGCGGCCGGATCCGGTGCGCGTAGTAGTGGTCGAAGAACTCGGACTTGTAGGTGGCCAT
Organism: Kocuria marina; assembly: GCF_000786655.1. Classification (GTDB taxonomy): domain Bacteria; phylum Actinomycetota; class Actinomycetes; order Actinomycetales; family Micrococcaceae; genus Kocuria; species Kocuria marina_A. Next base: position 26,446 of record NZ_JROM01000045.1, read on the forward strand.
GTCCACCCCCGCGGGGCAGTCCGTGGCGCACGCCTTGCACGAGAGGCACAGGTCCAGGGCCTCGCGGGCGTCCTGGGAGCGCCAGCCCTCGGCCACGGTCGCGGCGCCGCGGACCATGTCCTGCAGCACCCGGGCGCGCCCGCGCGTGGAGTCCTTCTCGTCCCGCGTGGCCCGGAAACTGGGGCACATCACGCCACCGCCGTCCGCGCGGCACCGCCCCACACCGATGCACCCCTGGACGGCGTGCACCCAGGGGTCGGGCTGGGCGTCCCGCCCCGATTCGCGGGCGGTCTTCGCGGCGCCGACCGGCTGCAGGTCGAAGCTCGTGCGCCACTGCCGGTCCGGGACACCTTCCAGCGCCAGGTGAGCGTCGATGGGCGCCGGATCCACGATCGAGCCCGGGTTCAACAGCCCCTCGGGATCCCATGCGCGCCGGAACACAGCGAAGGCCTCGAGCACCTCGGGCGAGTACATGAGGGGCAGCAGCGCGGAGCGTGCCCGGCCGTCCCCGTGTTCCCCGGACAGCGAGCCGCCGTGGCGCACCACCAGGCGGGCGGCGTCCCGGGTGAACTCGCGGTACACCTCGCGACCGCGCTCGGTGCGCAGGTCGAACGTGATGCGGATGTGCATGCACCCGGCGCCGAAGTGCCCGTACATCACACCGTCGAGGTCGTACTCGCCCAGCAGCGTGCGCAGTTCGGCGAGGTAGTCGGCCAGGTTCTCGGGGGCCACCGCGGAGTCCTCCCACCCCGGCCAGGACTCACCTCCCGTGGCCAGCCGCGACGAGAGCCCCGCGCCGTCCTCGCGGACCCGCCACAGGTTCGCGCGTCCCTCCGGATCGGCGACGGCGATCCCCTCCACCAGGCGGCCGTTCCCACCGAGCCGCGCGAGCAGTTCGTCCGCCTGCCCGGCCACCGCCTCGCGCGTGTCACCGTCCAGGTCCACGAACAACCACGCGTTGCCCTCGGGCAGGCCCGTCACGGAATCCGGTCCGCGCCGCCACCGCATGGTCTCCACGATCGCCTTGTCCGTACCCTCGACCGCGGCGGGTGAGAACTCGAGGATCGTGGTCACGTCCCGAGCGGCGTCGACCACGGTGTCGTACCCCAGGCAGACCAGCAGCGCGCTCGCGGGCTTGGGGACGAGCCGCATGCGCGCGCCCACGACCAGCGCGCACGTCCCCTCGGAGCCCACCAGGGCGCGGGCCACGTGAAACCCTTTCTCGGGGAGCAGGTTCTGCAGGTGGTACCCGGACACCTGGCGCGGGATCCGGCCGAGCTCGAGCCGGAACGCCGCGAGGTACTCGCGGGCCAGCGCGCGCAGCTCGCCGCTCAGTTCGTCCGCCCGCAGCACCGAGGCGCGGTCGTCGGGGTCCGTGGCGCACAGTCCGGTCGCGGTGGCGGTGAGCCGTGCGCCGTCCGTGGTCACGACGTCGATCTCGACCGTGTGATCGCTCGTGCGCCCGTACCGCACGGAGTGGTTGCCACACGCGTCGTTGCCGATGGCCCCGCCCACCGTGGCACGGTTCTTGGACGAGGGGTCCGGCGCGAAGGTGAGCCGCTGACCGGTCGCGGCCTCGACCTCGCGGGTGAGGGTCGCAAGGACCACACCGGGTTCCACGGCGACCGTTCCCGCGCCCGGGTCGATCTCCAGGATGCGGTTCATGTGCCGCGAGAAGTCGACGACGACGCCGCTGCCCACCGCATTGCCCGCCATGGACGTCCCGCCGCCCCGACTGACCACGGGGGTGCGGGTGTCCGCGCACGCGCGCACCGTGGCCACGACGTCGTCCACGGTGCGCGGGAACACCACGGCCAGCGGACGCACGCGGTAATTCGAGGCGTCGTAGGCGTACTCGGAGGTGCGGCGCTCGGACGCGTCCACCTCCACACCCGAGCCACGCAGCCGGGAGATCACGGGGTACGCGGTGACCGGTGCGGCCGTCATCGGCTCCCTCGGTCCCCGGTGGTCGCGCCGGACGGCGACGTGACGGCGGCCAGAGCGGCGTCGAACCGCTCAAGACCCTGCTCGATCTCGCGTTCGGTGACCACGAGCGCGGGGATCAATCGGACCACGTTGCCCGCGGGGCCGCACGTGAGGGTGAGGAGGTCCTGGTCCACCGTGGCCTGCTGGACCGCCGCGGCGGTGGCGGCGTCCGGTGAACCGTCCGCGGCGGTGAACTCGATGCCCTGCATGAGCCCCAGGCCGCGCACGTCCCCGAGCACGGGGTAGCGGGTCTGGATCTCCTCGAGCCCGGCCCGGAGCTGCTCACCACGCTCCCGGGAGTTCTCGACCAGGCCCTCCTCCTCCACGACCCGCAGGGTGGCCACACCCGCCGCCGCGGAGACCGCGTTGCCGCCGTAGGTCCCGCCCTGGGAACCGGGCCACCCCTGGGACATGAGCTCGGTGGAGGCCGCGATCGCGGAGATCGGGAAGCCGGAGGCGATGCCCTTGGCCATGATCTGGATGTCCGGGGAGGCGGTGGAGTGCTGGTGCCCCCAGTACTTGCCGGTGCGGCCCACGCCGGCCTGCACCTCGTCGAAGATCAGGAGGATGCCGTGGCGGTCCGCCCGTTCCCGCAGTCCCTCGAGGAACCGCGGGGGCGTGGGGATATAGCCGCCGTCCCCCAGTGCGGGTTCGATGAGGAACGCCGCGGTGTCCTGGGGCGCGGTACGTGTCATCAGCAGGTAGTCGAGTTCCTGCAACGCGAAGTCCACGGCGGTGTCCATGTCCCAGCCGTAGCGGTAGGCATAGGGGAACGCGGACATGTGCACGCCGGCCATGAGCGGCGAGAAACCGGCGGAGAACTTGGTCCCGGCGGTCGTCAGGGAGGCCGCCGCCACCGTGCGGCCGTGGAACCCACCCTGGAACACCACAATGTTGGGACGACCGGTGGCCATGCGTGCCAGGCGGATGCCGGCCTCCACGGCTTCCGACCCCGAGTTGGCGAAGAACAGGGAGTCCAACCCCGCGGGCAGCACCTCCCCCAGACGCTCGGTGAACTCGAGCAGCGGCGGGTGCATCACGGTGGTGTACTGCGCGTGGATCACCTTGCCCACTTGTTCGCGCGCGGCCTCCACCACCTTCGGGTGGCAGTGACCGGTGCTGGTCACGCCGATGCCCGTGGTGAAGTCCAGGTACTCCCGCCCGTCGGTGCCGTGGATCCAACTCCCGGACGCGTGATCGACCACGACGGGAGTTGCCTGCTTGAGAAGGGGGCTCAGGGATGCCATGCGTCACATTGTCCGAGCCGGATCGAATGATTGTCAACAATCAGCGGATTGGCCTAGGGTGCGATGATGACGCAGCAACGGCCACCCGCCCAGCCCTCCCACGACATGCACGCATCCCCCGAAGCACCCCGCGCCGAGGCCGGTCGTCCGGCTCGCGATCACCGAGTGTCCGGTGACGACGACGCCGCGGCGCACAGTGCAGGACGCCGTCCCCGCCTCGTGGTCCTCACCTCGCCCGACGCACCTCCCCTACCCAATGCCGCACGCATCGAGGACATGGTGGACGTGGCCTACACGCACGCGGACGATCTCGAGTCCGCGCTCCCCGGGGCCAGGGCGTTGCTGGTGTGGGACTTCTTCTCCACGGCACTGCGGGACGCGTGGTCCGGCGCGACCGACCTCGAATGGATCCACGTGGCCGCCGCTGGCGTGGACTCGCTGTTGTTCGACGAGTTGCGCGCCTCGGACATCACCGTGACGAACGCGCGCGGCGCCTTCGACGTACCGATCGCGGAATTCGTGCTCTCATCCGTCCTGGCCCACAACAAGCAGCTGCACCGCAGCAAGCAGCTGCAGAACGAGCGGACGTGGCAGCACCGCGAGTTGCAGCGAACGAGCGGTCAGCGTGCTCTCGTGGCCGGTACGGGCGGAATCGGTCGGGCCACGGCCAGGCTCCTGCGGGCGGCCGGCCTGCGGGTCACGGGAGCCGGGCGCACAGCGCGCGAGCACGACGAGGACTTCGGCACGGTGGTCGAGAGCAGCCGGCTCGCCGAGCACGTGGCGGACGTGGACCACCTCGTGCTCATCGCGCCGTTGACGGACCGGACCCGAGGACTCCTGAGCCGCGAGGTCCTCGCGACCATGAAACCCACGGCGCACGTGATCAACGTGGGCCGCGGAGCCCTCGTGGATGAGGACGCCCTGGTGGAAGCACTGCACGAGGGGCGCATCGCGGCGGCCTCGTTGGACGTGTTCGACCAGGAACCCCTCCCCCGCGACCATCCATTCTGGACGATGCCCGCCGTGCACATCTCGGCGCACATGAGCGGGGACGTCATCGGTTGGCGGGACACCCTGGCGGAACAGTTCGAGGCCAACCTGGTCCGATGGCTCCGCAGCGAGGAGTGGGAGAACGTCGTCGACAAGCAGCTGGGGTACGTGCGGGGTCGCTGAGGCGGGGCGCGCCGGACATGCCAGCCCTTCGGGAACGCCGGCCACACGGTGATTGCCACCCCTGCACCACGCCGGGCCCACCCCCGAACCCGGGCCCTCGGACCCCGGATCCCGCATGACATCGCAGGCACACCACACCTTTGTCATGTCCCGAGAAATTTACCGTCCACCCCTTGACGTGTGATGCGCATTACAGTAAATTTCATATCACGGAAACTCACTTCCGTAATATGAAAGGAAGAAGATCATGGTGAATGCACCCGCCACCGCAGCACACGTGTCCTACTTCAAGTACACCGGCGATACCCTGGACCCGGACTTCTGCCCCAACGGCCGCGTGGGCCACAGCCGCTCCGCCGAGATGTGCACCCTGGCCATCTCCGCCGCGTGCGTGGGGGCCGCCCTGTCCCGCATCTTCGCGCGCTGAACCACGCCGGACCTCAGCGCCGCAGCCCGTCCCCGACCCACGAGGAGCCCACATGTCACGCGAACTCTCCACCGGAAAACCCGCCCCCGCGCTGCGACTGACCGCACACGACGGCAGCACCGTGGACCTTGCCGACGCCACCCGCAACGGCACCGTGGTGTACTTCTACCCCAAGGCCTTCACGCCGGGGTGCACCACCGAGGCATGCGACTTCCGGGACAACCTGGCCGCGCTGAAGGGCCAGGGCTACGACGTCTACGGTGTCTCCGGTGACGACCCCCAGGAGCTCCAGCGCTTCGTCACCGAGTACCACCTGCCCTACACACTTCTCTCCGACCCCGATCACGCCGCCGCCAAGGAATGGGGCGCGTGGGGGGAACGCACGATCAACGGCGAGACCTCCGAGGGTCCGCTGCGATCCACGTTCGTGATCGACCCGTCCGGCAAGCTCACCCACGCCCAGTACCGCGTGGACGCCCAGGGCCACGTGGCCCGACTGGTCTCCGAACTCTCCGACGCCTCCTGAACCGGGACGCGTCCCCCAGACTCCGTGCGGGCAGTGGCCTCCTGGTCGCACGGTGACAGCGGCAGCCACCTCCGGGTGGCTGCCGTCTTGTCGTCTACGCCCGGGTTGTCGCGCGGGGCTCCGACCGGCGCCGTTCGCGTCATGACGACGCCGCCGCGCCGGGTCAGCGCCGCGTGATCAGGCCCTGCGAGACCATCCAGGCGAACGCGACGTCGCCAGGTTCCTCGCCGTCCTCGTCCACGCGGCCGTTGAGCTCGCGCATGGTCTCGTCGGTGAGCAGCGGGGAGACCTGACGGAAGACGTCGTCGAGCTGCGGGTACTTCTCGAGCGTCTCGGTCCGGAACACGGGTGCGGCGTTGTACGCCGGGAAGAACTCGCGGTCGTCCTGCAGGATCCGCAGGTCCAGGGAGTTGATCCGCCCGTCCGTGGTGAAGACCTCCCCGAAATTGCAGTCACCCTCGTCCGTGGCCGTGTAGACGGCCCCGGTGTCGTACACGCCGATGTTCTCGTCCGGGACCCCGTTCGCGGCACCGCGCTCGAGCCCGTAGGCCCGCAGCATGGGGTTGAGACCGTCCGGTCGGGAGTTGAACTCGGCCTCCACGCAAAAGGTCCGCTCGCTCACGGGCAACTGCGCGATCTGGGAGAAGTTCTCGATGTCCCCGAGCTGCTCCGCGGCCTCGCTTCGCACCGCGAACCGGTACGTGTTGTTCAGCGGCGCCGGTTCCGTCCACGTGAGCCCGTTCTCCCGGTCCGCGTCCCGCACCGCTTCCCACTGCTTGCGCTGGTCCGCGATCCCGCTCTCGTGACCGAGGTACGTGATCCACGCGGTCCCGGTGTACTCGTACGTCATGTCCCCCTCGCCGGAGAGCATGACCTCGCGCGTGGGCTGACTGCCGGGAATGTTCGTGAAGTCGGTGACCTCGAACCCGGCGGCCTGGGCGGCCAGGACGGCGATCTTGCCCAGGATCAGCTGCTCCGTAAAATTCTTGCCCGCGACCGTGATGTGCGCGTCGTCCGGGAGTCCCTCGATGTGCTGGATCTTCCCCGGTCCCGCGGGCGGCACGTAGGAGGACGCCGGTTGCAGTCCGCACCCGGTCAGCAGGAACAGACCGACGACGGCGCCCGCTCCGGCTGCGACGGCCCGCCGGCGGGGTTCGCGTGCTCGCGTCATGGTCACAGTCCCTTCGGTCGCGCGACGTGTTCCACGAACCGACCCAGCCAGTCCACCACGAGGGCCAACAGCGCCACCAGGACGGAGCCCACGATCAGCACCGTGGTCAGATTCAGGTTCACGCCCGTGGTGATCAGGATCCCCAGCCCGCCGCCGTTGATGAACGTGGCGAGCGTGGCGGTGCCCACGAGCAACACCAGGGCCGTGCGGATCCCCGCGAGCATGATGGGCACCGCGAGGGGCAGCTCCACGCGGAACAACACCGCCGCTGAGCTCATACCCATGCCCCGTCCCGCTTCCACGAGGCGCTGATCCACTTGCTGCAGACCCACCATGGTGTTGCGCAGCACCGGCAGGATCGCATAGGCCACGAGCGCGATGATCGCCGCCCAGAAGCCGAAGCCCACCAGGAATGCGAGCAGCACCACCAGCCCGATCGCCGGTGCCGCCTGACCGATGTTGGCCACGACCATCACGGCCCCGCTGATGCGCCGCAGCGGGCCGCGGGTGAGCAGGATGCCCAGGGGGATCGCGATCGCGAGGACGAGCACCGCGGCCACGGCCGTGAGCCGCAGGTGTTCGAGCGTGTAGTTCCACAGGTTCCCGGGAGCCAGCGTGGCCCGCTCCGTCTGGCTGAGGTCCCCGAAGGCCAGGAAGGACCACAGGGCAGCGAACACCACGCACACACCCGCGAGCTGCAGCCACAGGGCCCGCATGGTCCCGCTGGCCAGTGTCTGTGCAGCCACTCGTCCCGCATCGGGGGCCTGCGTGCGGACGGTCCCGCTCATGACCTGCCCTCCGGCTCACGCCCGTGCGGGGCGTCCCGGGCGGGGTCGAACGCGGAGGCGCCGGATGCGGCGTCGTCGTCCGCGGGCGTGGACGCACGGGACTCGGCGCCCGCGCCCTCGACGGCACGGGGCTCGTCGACGGGCTGAGCGGCCCCGGTCGAATCGGGCACCGCTGCATCCTCCGGGCCGGGCACCGCGGCGAACTCACCGGTGTTGGTGCCGGCCGGGGTGACCGAGTCCTCGCGGGCCGCCGACTGGGACGAGGCGATCGCGTCCATGATCGTGGCAATGGTGACCAGGCCCGTGAACCGGTCCCGGCGGTCCACCACGATCGCGCTGCCCGTGCTGCCCATGAGCATCGCGTCCAGGGCGTCGTTGAGGGTGGAGTGCGCGGTGACGATCGGGAGATCGGGGTCCGCCGTGGTGGGGAAATGTCCGAGCCGTTCGACCTGGCGCCGTGAGTACCAGCGCAGCGGCCGGTGCTGCGGATCCAGGACCACCACGTTCTGTTCCCGCGCGGCGTCGAGCTGGGCCGCCACGTCCCGGGGAGCCTCGTCCGACGTCGCGACCGGCGACTCCGCCAACGGCACGTCCCCCACGCGGCTGAGGGTCAGCTGCTTCAGGCCCGCGCCCGAGCCGATGAAACTCTCCACGAACTCGTTGGCGGGGTTGGCCAGGATGCGCTCCGGGGAGTCGTACTGCACGAGCTGGGCGCCCTCGTCGAACACGGCGATCCAGTCACCGAGCTTGACCGCCTCGTCGAAGTCGTGGGTCACGCACACGATCGTCTTCTGCAGCTCGGCCTGGATGTTGAGCAGCTCGTTCTGCAGCCGCTGCCGCGTGATGGGGTCCACGGCGCCGAACGGTTCGTCCATGAGCAGCACGGGCGGATCGGCCGCGAGCGCCCGGGCCACCCCCACGCGCTGCTGCTGTCCTCCGGAGAGCTCCTTGGGGTAGCGGTCCCGGTAGGTGTCCGGGTCCAGGGACACCAACTCGAGCAGCTCGTCCACACGGCGGGCGATCCGTTGCTTGTCCCAGCCCTGCATCTTGGGCACCAGCCCGATGTTGGTCCCCACCGTCATGTGGGGGAACAGCCCGCCGGCCTGGATCACGTACCCGATGTTGCGGCGCAGTTCGTCACCGTCCATCCCGGTCACGTCCTGACCGTCGATCACGATGCTGCCGCTCGTGGGTTCGATGAGTCGGTTGATCATCTTGAGCGTGGTGGTCTTGCCGCACCCGGAGGGGCCCACGAACATCACCACGCTGCCCGCGGGGATCTCGAGGGTCAGTCCGCCCACCGCGGGTTCGTTCTGTCCCGGGTAGCGCTTGGTGACCTGGTTCAACAGGATGGCCGCGCCACTCACGTCCCGGGTGGGTGTTGCCGGTGCAGTTGGATCAGACACGGATACCTCGCGAAGTGGTGAGACGACCGATGACTACCAGCACCAGGTCGAGGACGACGGCCAGGACGATGACTCCCACGACACCCACGACGACCGATTCGAAGGCATTGGCACCACCCAGGCGGGACAGGCCGGAGAAGATGAACCCGCCGAGCCCCGGGCCCAGCGTGTAGGCGGCCACGGCGGCGATGCCCATGACCATCTGGGCGGAGACCCTGATCCCCGCCATGATCACGGGCCAGGCCATGGGGATCTCCACGGTCGCCAGGGTGCGCAACCGGCCCATGCCGATCCCCCGCGCGGATTCCACCACCGAGGCGGGGATCCCGCTCAGCCCCACCACGGCGTTACGCAGGATGGGCAGCGTGGCGAAGAACGTCACGACGATCACCGCGGGCACCACACCGAAACCGAACGGGGCGATGAGCAGACCGATCAGCGCGAAGGACGGGATGGTCAAGCCCATGGCCGACAACCCGTTCGCCAGGCCACTGGCCGTGGCGTTGCGGTAGACCAGCGCGGCGATGACCACGGCCAGGACCGTGGCGAGCACCAGGCATTGCGCCACCAGGCTGAAGTGCTGCCAGGACGCAAAGAGGATCTCCTCGCGGCGCTGGGTGATGAAGTCCCACATGGGCGGTTCCGTCTCCTGGGTCTCGGCGCGGACTGCGTTAAGGACGGAAGACGTGTCTCGGCGCCGCTGCGGAGACCTCGCCCAGCGGAACGGGGGTGCATGCCCACGTTCCCGGTGGCCTTGGGTGAATTGTAATGGATCTGCCCGCGGTCCCCACCGAACGCGCGGGGTCGACGACGACGCCGCGCCCCGGGTGAGGGGGCCCGCGCCGGTGCCGCTGCGGCGTCGTCCCCCGGGTGTGCCGCTGTGAGCGGAACCGGCCCCGCGAGCCTTGCCGCGCCCCGGACGCGGTGCCACAGTGGACAGTGACACCCGATAGAAAGGACCCTTAGCAATGGCCGAATTGTCCGGAAAGAAGATCCTCCTCCTCAGCGAGAACCAGGGCGTGGAGCAGGACGAACTGAAGGTTCCCGCGGAGAAGCTGCGCGAGGCGGGCGCGGAAGTGACCGTGGCCGCGCCGGAGACCGGTGAGATCAAGTCCCTGGTCAGCGACTGGGACCTGGGCGAGACGTTCCCCGTGGACCAGACCATCTCCAGCGTGAACGAGTCCGAGTACGACCTGTTGCTGCTGCCCGGTGGCACGCTCAACGCGGACTCCCTGCGCCTGAACGAGGACGCCCAGAAGATCGCGAAGTCCTTCGTGTCCTCGGGCCGGCCCGTGGCGTCCATCTGCCACGGACCCTGGCTCCTCGTGGAGACCGGCGTGGTGGACGGCAAGACCCTCACGTCCTACGCGTCGCTGAAGACCGACATCACCAACGCCGGCGGCAACTGGGTGGACCAGGAGGTCAAGGTGTGCCCCGCCAACGAGTGGACCCTGATCACCTCCCGGAACCCCGGTGACCTTGAGGCCTTCGTGGGTGCGATCAAGGAGCAGTTGAGCGTCTGACCCCATCTACGCACCGACGCACTGTGGGCCCCGCCGGATCCGGCGGGGCCCACAGTGTCTTTGGGGGTGGCTCGGTAAGGGCGGCGCGGGTGGCTTCGGACCGGCGAGGGTCCTGTGGTGAGGGCGGCGCGGGTGGGCGATACATCTGTGCTGCACCACGCACGCTGAAACCCCGTTTTTGCGTCTTATCGCAGCACAGATGTTCCCCGCGGGGGCGGGCAGCGCCCCTTAGCGGCCCAGCACCTCCCGCAGCGCACCCAGGATGAGCGTGACCGACTCCGGGGCGGCGTTCGGACCCATGAGCCCGATGCGCCACACCGTGTTCGCGTACTCCTTCACACCGGCGCCGATCTCGATGTCGTACTTCTCGAGCAGTTCCTTGCGCACCGCGGCCGAGTCCACACCCTCGGGCACCTTGACCGTGGTCAGCTCCGGCAAGCGGTGTCCCTGCGCCGCGAACAGTTCCAGGCCCATGGCCTCCAAACCGTCCTGCAGCGCGCGGCCGGCGGCCTCGTGACGCTCGCGAACGGCGTCGAGCCCCTCATCGAGCACACGGCGCAGCCCCGCCTCGAGGGACGCGACCATCGCCACGGGCGCGGTGTGGTGATAGGTGCGGCTGGAGCCGGAGGCCTCCCCCACGTAACCGCCCAGCATGCCGAGGTCCAGGTACCACGAGCGCGGCTTCTCGACCCGGCGCTGCCACGCGCGCTCGGACACCGTGAACGGCGCGAGCCCCGGAGCCACACCGAGGCACTTCTGGGTCCCGGCGTAGCCGATGTCGATGCCCCACTCGTCCGCCTTGAGCTCGATGCCGCCGATCGAGGTCACGGCGTCCACGAGCAGCAGCGCGCCACCCTTGACCCGGCCGAGGGCCGCGATGTCCGAACGCACGCCCGTGGAGGTCTCCGCGTGCACCGCCGCGATGATCTTGGGCGAGGGGTGGGCCGCGGCGACCTTCTCCGCCTCCACGGGTTCACCGAAGGGGAAGTCCACGCGGATCACGTCCGCGCCGCACCGGGAGGCGACGTCGCACATGCGCTCCCCGAACAGACCGTTGACCGCGATCACCACGGGATCCCCGGGGTTCACGAAGTTCACGAACGCGGCCTCCATCCCGGCCGAACCGGTCGCGGAGAGCGGAAGCGTGCGGCGGTTCTCGGTGCCCCACACCGCGCGCAGACCGTCGCACGCACTGTCCATGATCTCCAGGAACTGCGGATCGAGGTGGCCCAGCAGCGGCCGCGCCAGCGCCTCGGTGGCCTCCGGGTACGGGTTGGTGGGGCCGGGTCCGAACAGGTGACGGACGAGGATCTGGCTCATGACTGGGTCTCCTTGCTGGCACCGCCGCGGCGGACCGGGGTTCGCCCGCCGAACGTGCGGGCCCATCGGACGTGTTCCGGGTTACGTCCAGCGTAGGCCCAGGCCCCCGGGCCGCGCGATTCAGTACCCGCTGCGTGCCACCGGCATTTTGCCCGGTTAGCTCACACACGCAGCTCGCTCCGGCGGTAGCGCAATTCGCGTTCGGCATGGTTCAGCGGGGACCCCTCGAAGGGCAGACTCGACAGATCAACCATCTCCGCAGCTTTCAGAGCGAGCGCGTTGGCCGCCAGGGCGGCACGTTCCGGTAAGCCGATGGACTCGGCGAATGCGGACCAGTGGGAGGATCGCAGCCTCTTGGTCCTCCCGCCCACGGGTAGCGCCTGGGTATCGTCCCCGTACAACAAGGTGCACGGCACGTCATACATCGGTGCGATGATGAACCCGCCTTGTGGGGCAGCGAGAGCGGAGACGTTCTTGGCATGCAGGTCTCCATTGCCAGTGAGCCACGAGAAGACGAACTGCAGGTAGAGGTTGCGCACGGCGACAGCGGGGGCGCGACATATCGATGCGAGGGACCTCACGACGTCCTCCGACGTCACCCCGTATTTCGCCGACGGCGCCAGTCCCATCACTTGAGCCGCGTCTTCGAGGGCCACGCACGACCACCCATTTTCGGCGCGAACTCGATCAAAGCGTTCCACCATGAGCCCGGCGCGACCGTTACGGTCCTGGACCACGGTCGCAGAAGCCACTGGGATCCGTAGTTTTCGGGCAGCTGCGAGATGCATCGATTCATTGCGAACCAGATGGGGATGATTCGGCGGATCCAATTTCAGAATGAGACGCTCGCTCCGGGTCGCCACGGGGGCGCTGAGCATGGAGGCACTGACCTTGTCCTGAACCCCGGGCAGGGCATGCAGATCAACGGCTTCGGCCAGAACCTCGAAGTCCAATGCGGAGGGATCGGTCACGTCCGCGACGGCCTCGGGCTCCTGCGGTTGGGCCCCCTCCGGAACGACTTGGACATCTCCGGGCGCATCGGCGCCCACGGCCAGGAGAAGAGACAGCTCGTCATCAAGACTGGTTTTGACGGCCTGCTTGAGAACGTTCAGTCGGTGCCCCTCCGGCAAGAGGCCCGCGAAGAATGGTGGCAATCCGCCGGCCGAGGTGGTCACCGCTCCCATAGTCAGGGGCAGCGTGGTGGCGATCGGAGGCCGACCACTCCCCTGGTAATCGGGGTAGTAGGTGAAAACCGTGTCCGAGCCATTGACCCGTTCCAACCGGCCGGCCCGGTGGCCACCCTTGTAGACATCGGCCGCGGCGATGAAGCGCAGCGACTGCAGATCGGGTGTCACCGGATCACCACATCCAGACCCAATGTTCTGGTAACGGCGGTCAGTGCAGCGACGGAGGGATTACCGGTGCCGGTCTCGATCGAACGAACCGTACGCTCGGACACACCCGACAAGTCAGCGAGATCCTTCTGGGTCAACCCGGCCTCTTTGCGGGCGCGGCGGATGACGGCTCCCGGCAGTTCCTGGTCACTCATGCACATTCCTTTCGGCAATAAGTTGCCGATTTTGATGTCTACCCCGCCATTGTGACGCTTACGGACCATGATCGGCAAGATATCGCCGGTTCATTGAGGGTATTCCCGACCCGGTCAGCATTACCGGCGGCGCGCTTCAGTTCCCGCTGGGTGCCACCGGGCGGCGGGGCAGGAAGATCGCGGCCAGGACGATCGCGATCACGATCAATGCCCCGATGCACAGGGCCGCCCCGCCCCAGCCCGCGCTCGTGAACGCGATGCCGGCGGCGTACCCCAGCACGGAGGAACCGCCGTAGTAAAAGAGCGTGTAGAGGGAGGACGCCTGGGCCCGCCCCTCGGTGGCCATGGCGGGAACCCATCCGTTGGCCACGGAGTGCGCCGCGAAGAATCCCGCGGTGAACACCAGCAGCCCCGCCACGATCACCGGCAGCCACGGGACGACCGTGAGCAGCAGACCGCCCAGCATGATCAGGGCCGCGGCGATCAACACGGGGCGGCGGCCGAAGCGATCGGCGAGGCTTCCCGCCCGCGCGGAGGACCACGTCCCGGAGAGATAGGCCAGGAACAGCAGGGACACCACGCTCTGGGGCACGTTGAACGGTTCATCCCCCAGGTGGAAACCGATGTAGTTGTACACCGCCACGAAACCACCCATGAGCAGGAACCCCTGCAGGTAGAGGGTTACCAGGCGCACGTCCTTGAGGTTGACCCACAGGTGCGCGATCATCCCCTGCTCCCCCGTGAGCCGCACGGGCTGGGGCGTGAAACCGCGCTGACGCGGGATCAACAGGATGAAGGTCACGGCCGCGGCGGCGGCGATCAGCGCGACGACGCTCGTCCCCACGCGCCAACCGAAGAAGTCCGCGAGCGGGGCGGCCACGATGCGCCCGGAGAGCCCTCCCAGACTCGTCCCGGAGATGTAGGTCCCGGCTGCCACGGCCCCGTAGCGCGGATTGACCTCTTCCGCGAGGTACGCCATGGCCACCGCGGGAATCCCGCCCAGAGCCACGCCCTCCAGGAACCGTAGGCCCACGAGGGATTCGAACGTGGGCATGACGTTGATGAGCACGCCCAGGACGGCGGCGCAGCTGATCGCGGCGACCATGGCGCAGCGTCGTCCCCAGCGGTCCGAGACGAGCGACCACGGGATTACCCCCACGGCGAGGCCCAGCGTGGCGGTGGAGACGGCGAGCGCGGCCTGGGCGGCGTCGATGTCCAGGTCCTGGGCCATGATGGGCAGCACGCCCTGCACGGAGTAGAGCTGGGCGAACGTGGCCACGCCGGCGCACAACAGGGCCACGAGAATGCGCCGATAGCCCGAGCTCCCCTTGTCGTAGCCCTCCCACACCCTGCGTGACGATCCCATACCCGGGTGCATCTCCTGTTGCGACTGTCCTGCCCGGGCAGCTGCGTCCTCCCGGGCCCGGCCGTACCATGCGTGCACGACCCCGGCCAGGGTACGCCCGGTGCGCGCCCGGGCCGGGCCGCTCCCGCGCGAGGGTCCCGTGCGACGTCGTGCGGGAGTCACGCGGAAGCGGCGGCACCGCGCCCGGACACGACGACGCCCGCGTCCACCCTCGGGAGGACGCGGGCGAACGGTCATTCTGGCGCGGGACGTACCCCTCCGCGGGGTGTCAGGAGCCGGCGACGGTGGAGGCGAGCCGCTCGAGGGACTCCTCCAGGACCTTCTCGTCGAAGAGCGGGAAGCTGATCTTCTTCGTCACCTTGGGGTTGGCGTGCTCCCACGAGTAGGTGAGGGTCACGGTGGTGGAGTCCGAGCCCTCGGGCTGCAGCTCGTACACCCATTCCCAGCCGTTGTCCTCCACGGAGGTGCCCTCGGGGCAGGGCTTCCACGCGATGAGCTTGTTGGGGTCCAGACCGGTGACGTGGTTCTCCGTCTTGTAGTCCCCGCCCATCATCTCGGCGTGCATGTTCATCACGAAGACGTCGCCGACGTTCTGGATGCGCTGGTCCGTGCCGGAGATAACGGTTCCGGAGGCGTCCAGGCCGGGGTGCTTGGCGGGCAGTGTCAAGACCTCGAAAATCTCCTCCGCCGGGGCGTCGATGAGACGGCTGACGCTGATGGAATTCTCACTCATGGCATACCTCCTGATTGACGATGCTGGTGGTTCCTACGTTAGCCACGGGAGAGGGAGGCCCTTCAAGCGTTTCTGCGATGGGCGAAGCAAGCGTGCCCTACGCCGATTCCTCCCGGGGCAGTGAGAGCGTCCGCAGGTGATGGGCGAACCCGAGTTCCGCGCGCCCTTCGAGCCGCCCCGAGGTGACCGCGCGGATCCGGTCCGTGGCTTCGACCCGCGCGCCCGCTCCGTGCAGTGCGGCCAGCAGTGCCTCGTCCTCGCTGCACTCCAGGGGCGGGAAACCACCGGTGTGCTCGTAGAACGACGCGCGCACGCCCATGTTCGCGGCGTGGATGTGCGGGTGGCCCTCCACGAGCGTGTGCTCGCGCTGCCACAGCTCGTACACGGGCGGCGGGCACTCCGCCGGGTCCGGTTCCACGGTCCCGAGGATCGCGTCCACGCCGAGCGCCGCGCGCTGCACCTGGTAGCGCAGCCAGTTCTCGGGCACGACCGTGTCCGCGTCCGTGGAGGCGATCCACTCCGGGTCCGACACCGCGAGCGCGTGCCGGGCTGCCGCAGCACGGGCTCCCCCGGCGCTGTGCCATTGCCCCGAAACGATCTCCAGTCGCGCTCGGCCACCGTCCCGGTTCGACGCCGCCCACGCCTGGCGCGCGCGCTCCACCGTCCGGTCCGTGCAGCCGTCCGCGGCGAGCACGACCGTGACCTCGACGTCGCCGGCCCCCACACCGCGCAGCGCCCCCGACAAGGGCGGCGGGGCATCGAGGCGGGACATGCTGGGACCGGGCCCGGCGGCGTCGTCGGCGGACGCCCGCTCGGACCATGCGAACGACGGAGCGTGGCCCAGCCCCGCGATCGCACCGGCGACCGACTCGAGGCACCGGCCCACGCGGTCCTGTTCATTGCACGCCGGGATGATCACGGCGATCCGGCGGATCACGTGTCCTCCGCGGGAACGGGTGCGAAGACCTCGATCACGAAATCGGTTTCGCGGTGGCTCAGCACCCCGCGCAGCCCGGGAGTGCGCCGGGCCTCGCAGTGGACGTCCGCGCCGTCGAGCGGCCAGTCCGCGATCGGGTGCCGCCAGTGGCACAGCACGAGGTGCCCGCCGTCCGCGAGCGCGGCCACGCAGCGTCGCAACAGTTCGCGCCATTGATCGGGCGAGCAGAAGTACCCCATCTCGCTCACCACGATCAGCTCGCGCGGCGACCAGTCCTCGTCCCAGTCGTGCGGGAGCACCGCGCTGACGAGCTCCACGTTCGTCACGCCCTCGCGTTCGAGCCGGGTGCGGGCAGCATTCAGGGCGACGTCGCTCGCGTCCACCGCGGTCACGGAACGCGCGCGCCGGGCCAGTTCCACCGTGAGGGCGCCCGTGGAGCACCCCAGGTCCAGGACGCTGCCGTAGTGCTCCCGCTGGAGGCACGCGAGCAGGACGTCCCGCTTGCGCTGCTCGTACCACGAGGTGTCCACGTCCCAGGGGTCCGCATTGGCGGTATGCACGCGGTCGAACACCGCCCGCTGATCAGGTGTCCCGAGCACGAAGAACTCGACCGAACGATCGAAGTGTTCGAGCACGTGGGGGCCCAGGAGCACCTCGTCCCCCGGGCGGTCGGACAACGGCTGCACCTGGGTCACGTGGTGGGCCAGGGCGGAACGCTTGGCCGTGCGAGCGGCGTCGTCCAGTGGGACCCGCACGAGCCCACGCGGCAGGCGCGTGGGGGAACCCCAGTGCCAGAACCACACCGGGTACTGCAGGCAGCGCACACCCCGAGAGCCGGAGGCCGCGACGACCGTGCGGGCCAGGACCTCGTGGTCGGTGTGCCCGTCCTCCTCCCACGTGACGATCACCAACGGCTGCTCCCCTTGCTCGAGCCATTCGAGATGACGGGCCACCGGCTCGGACAGTTCATCCTCGGTCAGGCCGCCGTCGGTCAGGGCGAGGTACTCCGGCGGGGTGTCCGTGCCGGTCAGGGTGTGCACCGCGGCGGCGAGCTCCTCGTGGCGCAATGCGGCCAATTGCGCGGGCGTGTGGGTCGGTGAATCCGGGTGGGAGTTCTCCCCGAGGGTCGCCACGACCACCCGCACGTCCGCCCCCGAGCGCGCGAGCCGGTGCACGGTGCCGCCGGCGCCCAGGGTCTCGTCGTCCGGGTGGGCCGCGAAGACGACGACCCGGTCCACGCCGGTCAGGTCCACCTCGGGGGCGCGGTGCAGGGCGCCGCAGCGGGCCCAGTCGGCCTCGGGCGTGCCCGGATCACGATGGTCGAAGCTCACCACGGGGTCTCCTCCGACCCCTCCTGGACCAGCTCCAGCAGGGTGCGTCCGAGGGCGGCGGTGTCCCGTTCGGCGTGGTCCTGGCGGATGTAGACCTGCAAGGACTCGACCCGCCGCACGTGCGCGGGGTCCCCCGTGAGCGGACCGGGCCCGGTGGCGCGGGAGACCACGCGGATCACGGTCTCGGCGGCGTCGGCCACCGTGCGGCGCACACGCAGCGCCCACGCGGCTCCGTGCTCCCCCGTGGCCTCGCCGCGGTCCACCGCTGCGGCCGCGCGGTCCAGGACGGCTTGAGCCGCGCCGAGTGTGAGGTCGAGCTGCCCGAGGGCGGTGCGAGCGGCGTCGTCGACGGGGCGTGCGGGGCGCACGAGTTTGCGCCACAGCAGATCCGCGACGGGCTGCGCGCCGCCGAGCCACACGGCCGCCACGCCCATGCCGCCCCACGCGAAGCCCGGGCGGGTCAGGTACCACTCATCCGCGCCGAGCGGTTGCGCCGGGACGCCCTCGAAGCGCACGGGAACCGTGACGACCTCGGCGAGACCGTGGGACGTCCACCCCGCGGCGGGTTCCGGGTGGAACCCCGGGTGGTCCATGGCCACGACGAAGGCCCGGCGGTGCCCCGTGGGTTCCCCCGCCTCGTCGGTGACGTGCGCGGTCACCACCGCACGCGTCACCGAGCCCGCGAGCGAGCACCACGGCTTGGTTCCGGTCAGGGTCCAGTGCGAATCGTCGGCGGCGTCGTCATCGGCCGAGTGCGCGGCGGACGACGGCGTGGCCCGCAACGGCTCGCCCGGCCCTTCCGCCGCCCACACGCCCCACGTGTCGTGGCCGGTGATCAGGTCGGTGCGCCCGGCCTGGCGCAGGATGGCCAGGGCGTCCAGGTGGGGTTCGATGATCCGCGCGTACGCGAGGTCCGTGCGACCCAGCGCGGTCAGCTCACGCCACAACTCACGCGTGGCCCCCTCGCCCGGGGCGGGCAATTCTCGTCCGAGCTCGAGCGCCCGTTCCAGGGCGTGGTCGACGAAGCGTTGCACGGCCCGTGGATCGGCCGGAGCGGGCGCGGGGACGGGTAATTCTGGCTGCTCGGACACCCCTTCAGCCTACGTGGCGGGGCGGACACCCACCCCACCTTTTCAGCGGTGGGCCGCCTACCATGAGGGGAGTCGATCGAAGGGGACAAGGCATGTTCACGGTGGATCCCGCCGCTTCCACGCCCGTGTACGAACAGCTCGTGGAATGCGTCCTGCGGGACGTCTCCTCCGGAGAGCTCATGGTCGGTGACCGCATCCCGCCCGTGCGCGCGCTCGCGTCCGAGCTGGGGCTGTCCGCGGGCACCGTGGCCAAGGCCTACCGGGAGATGGAGACCCGCGGCGTGATCGAGACGCACGGGCGCAAGGGCACGTTCATCGCGCAGGGCCGGGACGACCGCGACGCCGCCGCCGCACGCGCCGCCGCCCGGTACCTCGACGAGGTGGCCGGGCAGCTGCACTACTCCCCCGAGGATTGCGTGGCGCTCGTACAGCACGCGCTGCGCGCCCGTTCGGAGAGGTGACGGCGGCGTCGTCGTCCATGCCCCGGACGACGACGCCACCAACGTCACTTCTCGGCCTTGCGCCCCCCGTGCCGGACCACCAGTGCCAGCAGGAACGCGGCAAGGCAGAACACCGCGAGCAGGGTGAGCCCCACGAAGTAGGAGTTGCTCTCGGGGTCGTAGGTGGCGCCCATGACCAGCGGCGGGAAGTAGCCGCCCAGACCGCCGGCCGCGGCGATCACGCCACCCACGGTGCCCACGTTCGCCGCCGGCGTCGCCCGGCCAACCCACGCGAACACGCCGCCGGTGCCGAGGCCCAGGAACAGTGCCATGAGCAGGAACAGTGGACCGTAGACGTGCTCGCCGCTGGGCTGGAACGCCACGAGCACCGCGCACACGATGGTCCCGGCCAGGGACAGCAGCGTGATGACCTTGGGCCCGAGCTTGTCCGCGAGGGTGCCGCCCACGGGGCGGGCGATCACGGCCGCAACCGCGAAGCCCGCGGTACGGGTCCCGGCGGCGGTGGGGTCGTACGAGTAGACGTTGGCGAGGTACGTGGGCAGGTAGTTGGAGAACGCCACGAACGCGCCGAAGACCACGGCGTAGAGGAAGCACAGCTGCCATGTGACCTTAAGCTTGAACGCCGCCTTCAGCTTCGGCACCACCGGCTCCACGGGGACACCCGCGCGCGCCGGGGAGTCACGCAGCATGAACCAGCACAGCACAGCACTGATGGCCACGATCACGGCGATGATCACGTGCGTCGCGAAGTACCCGGTGGCCGCCACGAGCCGCGGGGTGAAGAAGGCGGAGACCGCGGTGCCCACCATGCCGGCACCGAACACGCCCGTGGCGAAACCCTTGCGGTGGGACTCGTACCAGGCGGAGCAGAACGGGATGCCGATCGCGAAGACCGTGCCCGCGATGCCCAGGAAGAACGCGACGACCACCAGCAGCGGGAAGTTGTGCATTCCCCCCACCACGCCGGTGAGCAGCACGAGCGGCGCGGTGATCCCCAGGATCACCGTGAACATCAGCCGCCCGCCGAACTTGTCGGTGAGCGCACCCACGGGAACCCGGGCGATCGAGCCCACGAAGATCGGCATGGCCACGAGGATCGCGGTCTGCCCGGGGCTCAGGTGCATGTCGTTCGCGTAGCGCTTGGACAGGGGCCCCACGATGGTCCACGCCCAGAAACCCACGGTGGACGCCAACGTGGCCAGGATGAGGTTCCTGAACTGGCCCTGTTTCAGGTTCGGTGCGGCCTCAGCGGCGGGGACGGCGGACATGACTCTCCTCAGGGGTGGGGCGGGAAGGGGCCGGGTTACTTGACGCGCGTGGAACCGGAGCGTTCGCGCGGGGGCCGCGTGCGGCGTCGTGAACTGGCGCGGTCCTGGGTGCCGATGGGCTCCCAACCGCGGCGGTAGTTCACGGAACCGGCACGCGGGGCGTTACCCCGCGAGCGGTAGACGATGTATGGGCGGAAGAGGTAGTGCAGCGGCGCGGTGAAGGCGTGGACCAGGCGGGTGAACGGCCACACCGCGAACAGGGCCATGCCCCACAGCACGTGCACGTGGAAGCTCGTGGAGGCGGCGGCCATGGCCCCCACGTCCGGTTGCAGGATCCACAGGGACCGGAACCACGGGGACACCGTTTCGCGGTAGTCCACGGTAGCGGGGTCGAACACGGACAGCACCGTGGTGGCCAGACCGGCCAGGATCGCGCCCAGCAGCATCACGTACATGAACTTGTCGTTGGCCGTGGTGGCCATGAACACGGGCCCGGTCCGGCGGCGGCGGACGATGAGCATCACGATGCCCACGAGCGTGCCCACACCGGCCACCGAGCCGATGGACAGCGCCAGGAAGTGGTAGGCGTGCTGGGACAAACCCGCCGCCTCCGTCCAGGACTTGGGGATCACGAGCCCCATGATGTGCCCCACGAGCACGGCCAGGATGCCGAAGTGGAACAGCGGCGACGCGATGCGCAGCAACCGGGACTCGTAGAGCTGGGACGAGCGCGTCGTCCACCCGAACTGGTCGTACTTGTACCGCCAGATCAGCCCTCCCACGAGGGTCAGCATGACCACGTACGGCAGGATCCCCCACAAGAGGGTGTCGATCACGTTCACTGGTTTCCTCCGGTCATGGGCAGCAGGCGGGGGTCGTAGGCGTCCAGGCCCACGGCCTCGGTGGGCGGTCCGTAACCGGCCATCCGGGCCACGGCGGACTCGTCCTCGGGCGAGGGCCCGGGAAGCGTGGAGCACACGAGTTCCACGGCGCATGCCTGGGGCAGGTCGTCCCGGATCAGCGCCAGACGCAACAGTTCCAGGGACGGGCGGTAGCGCTGCAACAGCTCGAAACCGTCCTCGCCGGAGACCCGCGCGGCGAATTCGAGCACCACGGGCAGGTGGTCCGGCAGTTCCTCGTCCCCGAACTCGCACCCGTGCGCGCGGTAGACCTGTTTGAACGCGGACAGGGCCTCACCACGACGGCGCGTGTCACCATCCGTCCAGTACGTCAAGTGCAGGCTGTGGCGCCGGGACAGGTCGAACTCCTGGACGTAGTCGCCCTGGATCTCCCGCAGGTCCGATTCCCGCAGCCACCGGGTCAGGGGTGCCACCTGCTCGGGGTCCACGTCCACCTCGGACAGCGCCCGCTCCACGAGGGGCAGCTGCTCGATCACCTCGGGGCGCGGATAGCTCAGCAGCAGCGCCGCCGATTGGCGGATCACCGCAGAACGCTGCGGGTTGCGGTCCCGGTACCCGGGCACCTCCACGGTCCCCTTCCCGGCCCTGCCCAGAAGGCTCGACAACAGCCCCATCACCGGCCCCCGCTCGCCCCGGCGGTGCCCTGGTCCGGTCGCGAACCCGGGTTGTCGGAGGTCGCCGCGAGCGACGCCGCATCCCGCTCCGGTTGCGCCGGGAACAGTCCCGCGGGGGTCCCGTTGCCGTCCCAGTTGAGCAGGTTCACGCGACCGGCCAACTGGTCGTTGCCCGTGGGGTCCTCGCCTGTCTGCCGTGCCCGCAAGGCTGCGAAGTTCTCGACGGCGACCGGCGTGGGTCGGCCGGAGGCCTCACCGAACACGCCGGTCTGGCCCATGCCCGGGCCGCCGTCCACGTCCAGGGAGCACCCGATCTCTTCGAGGTTGTGGGCGTCCTCGACGTGGGCGGCGGGGATCACGTAGCGCTCGTCGTACTTGGCGATCGCCATGAGCCGGTACATCTGGCGGATCTCGGAACCCGTCATCCCCACGGCCTGGGCGATCGACTCGTCCGGTTCGTCACCGAGGGTGACGTTGCGCATGTAGGCGCGCATCGCGGCGAGCTTGCGCAGCACGTGGGTGACCAGCTCGGTGTCCCCCGCGGTGAACAGTTCCGCGAGGTACTCCACCGGGATCCGCAGGGACTCGATGGCGCCGAACAGGTTCTCCGGGTCCTCGCCGTCGTGGCCCTGTTCCTTGAGCAGGTCCACGATGGGCGACAGCGGCGGGACGTACCAGACCATGGGCATGGTGCGGTACTCGGGGTGCAGCGGCAGGGCCACGCGCAGGGTCTTGGCGAGCGCGTACACCGGCGACTTGCGGGCCGCCTCGAGCCAGTCCTCGGGGATCCCGTCACGGCGCGCGGCGTCGATCACCTCGGGGTCGTCGGGGTCCAGCATGAGGTCCAGCTGGGCCTCGTAGAGGTCCTGCTCGTTGGGTGTGGCGGCCGCCTGGGTGACCTTGTCGGCGTCGTACAGGAAGATGCCGATGTAGCGCATGCGCCCCACGCACGTCTCCGCGCACACCGTGGGGATGCCCACCTCGATGCGGGGGTAGCAGAACGTGCACTTCTCGGCCTTGCCGGACTTGTGGTTGTAGTAGATCTTCTTGTACGGGCACCCGGTCACGCACTGGCGCCACCCACGGCAGCGGTCTTGGTCCACGAGCACGATCCCGTCCTCGGAACGCTTGTAGATGGCGCCGGACGGGCACGAGGCCATGCAGGACGGGTTGAGGCAGTGCTCGCACAACCGCGGCAGGTAGAACATGAAGGTCTGTTCGAACTCGAACTTGATCCGGTCGTTCGCCTCGTCCCGCAGCTTCTGCACCACGGGGTCCAGATGACCCATCTCGGTGGCGCCACCGAGATCGTCGTCCCAGTTGGCGGACCACTCGATCTTGGTGTCCTCACCCGTAATCAGGGACTTGGGCCGGGCCACGGGGAAGTCGTCGCTCGCGGGGGCGTTGACCAGGTTCTCGTAGTCGTAGGTCCACGGCTCGTAGTAGTCCGCGAGTTCCGGCTGCACCGGGGACGCGAACAACTGCGCGAGCTTCTTGAGCCGGCCACCGGACTTGAGTTTGAGGTTGCCGCGCCGGTTCAGTTCCCAGCCGCCCTTCCACCGCTCCTGGTCCTCGTAGCGGCGCGGGTAGCCCTGACCGGGGCGGGTCTCCACGTTGTTGAACCACACGTACTCGGTGCCCGCCCGGTTGGTCCACGCCTGCTTGCACGTGACCGAACAGGTGTGACAGCCGATGCACTTGTCCAGGGTCATCACCATGGCAACTTGGGACATCACACGCATCAGTACTCGACCTCCTGGGAACGCTTGCGGACCACGGACACGATGTCCCGTTGGTTTCCGGTGGGCCCCATGTAGTTGAAGGCCCAGGACAGGTGGGCGTAGCCACCGATCATGTGGGTGGGTTTGACCAGGATGCGCGTGACGGAGTTGTGGATCCCGCCGCGCTTGCCCGTGGTCTCGGACTTGGGGACGTCGATCGTGCGCTCCTGCGCGTGGTGGACGTACACCACACCCTCCGGCATGCGGTGGGAGACCACCGCGCGGCCCACGAACACGCCGTTGGTGTTGACGCACTCGACCCAGTCGTTGTCCTTGACCTCGATGGCCCGGGCGTCCTGCGGGGCCATCCACACGGTGGTGCCACCGCGGGAGAGGGACAACATGAACAGGTTGTCCTGGTACTCGGAGTGGATGGACCACTTGTTGTGCGGGGTCAGGTAGCGCACCGCGATCGACAGTTCACCCTTCTCCCCGAGCTGTGGTTCGCCGAAGAGCCTGTGCATGTCCAGCGGGGGCCGGTAGATGGGCAGCATCTCCCCCATGTCCTTGAGCCAGTCGTGGTCCAGGAAGAAGTGCATGCGACCGGTCAGGGTGTGGAACGGCTTGAGGCGTTCGATGTTCACCGTGAACGGCGCGTACCTGCGACCGCCGGTCTCGGAACCGGACCACTCGGGCGATGTGATCACGGGCACGGGGGCCTGCTGGGTCTCCTTGAAGGTGATCACCTTCTCCTCGGAACCCCGGGAGAGGTCCGCGAGCGGTTTGCCCACACGCTTCTCGAGGGTCTCGAAGCCCTGGGTCGCGAGCGCGCCGTTGGTGGTCCCGGACAGGCTCAGGATGGCCTCCGCCATCCGGGCGTCCGAGTCCAACGCGGGGCGGCCCTCGGCCGGGCCGGAGTCGAACACGCCGTGCTGGCGGCCCAGTCGGTCCACGACCCCGGTGACGTCGAACGTGACGTTCTTGGTGGTCAGCCCGAGCTTGTCCGCGAGCGGGCCGAGTGCCACGAACTTGTCCCCGATGGCCGTGTAGTCGCGCTCCACGATCTTCAGTTGGGGCAAGTTCTTGCCCGGCACGGCGGGAACGTCCGTGCCCTTCCACTCGGGCACGCGTCCACCGGGTTGGGCGATCTCCCCCGGGGTGTCGTGCTGCAGCGCGGTGGCCACCACGTCCTTGCGGGTGTCCAGGTGCCCGGCCGAGAGCCGACCGACCTCGTC
Source organism: Kocuria marina (assembly GCF_000786655.1). GTDB lineage: Bacteria > Actinomycetota > Actinomycetes > Actinomycetales > Micrococcaceae > Kocuria > Kocuria marina_A. Next base: position 51,239 of record NZ_JROM01000045.1, read on the forward strand.
CGCGAGCAACTGGAACAGCTTCCAGTCCGTCTTGGCCTCCCACGGCGGGGTGATCGCCGGGGTGAACGCGTGCACGTAGGGGTGCATGTCCGTGGAGGAGAGGTCGAACTTCTCGTACCACGTGGCCGCGGGGAAGACGACGTCGCTCAGCAGCGTGGAGGACGTCATGCGGAAGTCCGCGGAGACCAACAGGTCCAGCTTCCCCTCGGGGGCCTCCTCGCGCCAGCGCACGTCGTGCGGTTTGGACTCGGCGTGGTCCTGCCCCTGCACGCTGTTGCTGGTCCCGAGCAGGTGCTTGAGGAAGTACTCCTCGCCCTTCGCAGAGGAACCGAACAGGTTGGAGCGCCACAGCACGAGGGTGCGCGGCCAGTTCTCGGGGGCGTCCGGGTCCTCGACCGCGAAGTTCAGCTCGCCGTTCTTGAGCTTGGCCGCGATCCATTCGGGTTCCGACGCCGCTTCGCCGCGTTCCACACCCGCGATCGCCGCGTCCGCGACGTCCAGCGAGTTCTCGTGGAACTGCGGGTAGAACGGCATCCACCCGAGCCGCGTGGACTGGGCCACGACGTCCGCGGTGTGCATGCCCCTCAGGTGGCCCTCCGCGAGCGGCGACTGCAGGGAGTCGGAGGAGTACCCGTCCGAGCGCCACTGGTCCGTGTGCATGTACCAGAACGCGGTGCCGATCATGAACCGCGGGGGACGCATCCAGTCGTTCGCGGACGCCATGGCCGCCCACCCGGTGATGGGGCGGGCCTTCTCCTGACCCACGTAGTGGGCCCATCCGCCGCCGTTGCGCCCCTGGCAACCGCACAGCATGAGCATGGCCAGGATGGCCCGGTACGTGGTGTCACCGTGGTACCACTGACAGATGCCCGCGCCCAGGATGATCATGGAGCGTCCGCGGGACTTCTCCGCGTTCGCCGCGAACTCGCGGGCCGTGCGGATCACGGCCTCCGCGGGGACGGACGTGACCTCTTCCTGCCACGCGGGGGTGTAGGGGGTGTGCGCGTCGTCGTAGCCGGCGGACCACTCACCCGGCAGGCCCTCGCGACCCACGCCGTACTGCGCGAGCATGATGTCGAAGACCGTGGTCACGGTGCGCCCGGCCACCGTGGTGGTGGGCACGCCGCGGCGGATCGTGGAACCGGCCCCCGTGGGGTCGGTGAACGCGGGCAGATCCAGGTGGGTCACACCGCCGTCGTACCCGGCCGAATCCGCGATCGACAGCGCGGGCAGGGTGTCCCCCAGGTCCAGGTTCCACTTGCCCTCGTCCTGGTCGTTGTAGCGGAAGCCCATGGAGCCCTGCGGGATCACGGCCTGGTGCGTGTGCCGGTCCAGCAGGACGGTCTTGAACGCGGGATCGGCCTGCCCGGCGGCGTCGGGATCACCCGCTGCCGCGAGGTCCTCCGCGGTGACGAACTTGTCCGGGACCACCGTGCCGTCCGCGCGCTCGTCGAGCGAGATGAGGAACGGGAGGTCCGTGTACTGCAGGACGTACTCCTCGAAGAACCGCACGCGGCGGTCCACGAAGTTCTCCTTGAGGATCACGTGACCCATGCCCATGGCGAGCGCGGCGTCCGTGCCGGCCTGGGCGGGCAACCACTCGTCCGCGAACTTGGTGTTGTCCGCGTAGTCCGGGCTCACCGAGACCACCTTGGTCCCGCGGTAGCGCACCTCCGCGAGCCAGTGCGCGTCCGGGGTGCGGGTCACGGGGATGTTGGAACCCCACATCATGAGGTAGGTGGCATCCCACCAGTCCCCGGACTCGGGGACGTCCGTCTGGTCGCCGAAGACCTGCGGCGAGGCCACGGGCAGATCGGCGTACCAGTCGTAGAAGCTGTTCATGACCCCACCGATGAGGTTGATGAACCGCGCACCCGCCGCGTGGGACACCATGGACATCGCGGGGATCGGCGAGAACCCCGTGCACCGGTCCGGGCCGTAGGTCTTGATGGTGTGCACGTGCGCGGCCGCGGTCATCTCCACGGCCTCCTGCCAGCTCGCGCGCACCAACCCGCCCTTGCCGCGGGCCTGCTGGAACTCCCGACGCTTGACGGGGTCGTTGACGATCGACTCCCACGCGAGCACCGGATCGTGGTGGAGCTGCTTGGCCTCGCGGTACATCTGCAACAGCACGCCCCGGATGTACGGGTAGCGCACGCGGGTGGGCGAGTAGGTGTACCACGAGAACGCCGCACCGCGCGGGCACCCGCGGGGCTCGTACTCGGGGCGGTCCGGACCCACGGAGGGGTAGTCCGTCTCCTGCGCCTCCCACGTGATGATGCCGTCCTTGACGTACACCTTCCACGAGCACGACCCCGTGCAGTTCACACCGTGGGTGGAGCGCACCACCTTGTCGTGGCTCCAGCGGTTGCGGTAGAAGGCGTCACCCGCGCGACCACCCTCACGGAAGACGGCGCGGCCGTCCGGCGTCTCCTCCCAGCGGGAGAAGAAACGTCCCATTTTCAACAGCGCATCTGATGCCGGTCCGTCGATCCCGGCGGGGGTCTCGGTAGTTGCCATACCGGCATGCTAGGCCGTTTTGGTATCGAAAATGCGTATTTTGTTCGGCGTGGCTCGGACATTGCGGTGAACCCGTGTGACGTGCGGGAATACGGCATATTTAGCTGGACTAATAGATGCCGCCCTGCCGCCGATTCTCGGGGCATGTCGGGGTCCCCACCTGCCACCTCGTGCGGGCGCTCGAGGCTTTCACATGGCCTATTGTCGGGGTGTCCGCGAGGGCGCCTCCCGACGGCGTCCGCGCACCGGCAACCGGGGGCTCGCGAGGCGACCGAGCGACGTCGTCCCCGGACGTCCGCGCGAACGGCTCCAGGCGCTCGCGGGGCGACCGTGCGACGTCGTCCCCGCCCGGCCGGCAATGCCCGACCCGGTCACGGAGAGCCGGGGCCCGCGCCCGTAGACTGGTGCCCCATGAAGTCGTTCGTCGCTCCCGTGCTGCTCGTGATCACCGCGCTCGTCCAGGCCATGGGCATCTACCCCTACGTCCAGGACGGCATCACGCTCACGGGGCAGCTGCTGTTCCCCATCCTCTTCGCGCTCGCGGCCATGTACCTGGCCCGCAAGGGTCGCCCCGGCGCGTTCGGCACGGCACACATGGTCATCCTGGTGCTGTCCGTGGTCCTGGTGGTGCTGTCCCTCGTGGGCATGAGCCAGCAGCTGCCGTACTTCTACCCCACCATGATCCTGTACTACATCGCGTTCGTGCTCGTGGCCGTGGAGTGCGCGCTGCGCATCGCCGGGTTGCCCAAGAAGTCGCGTGCCGTGGGTGCAGAGTCCGACGACGCCGCCCCCACCCGCTGAGCCGTGCCCTCCTCCCCGGACCCGGCCTTGCAGCTGCCCTTCGATACCGTGGTCGTGGCCGGGGGCCGCTCCTCCCGACTGGGTGGCACCCCCAAGGCCCAGTTGTCCCTCGAGGGATCCACGCTGGTGGCCCACACGGTCGCGGCGGTGCGCCCGTTCGGTGCCGTGGTGGTCGTGGGGCCCGAGGATCCGCGGCTGCCGTCGGACGTGTTGCACACCCGGGAGGATCCACCCTTCTCGGGACCGGCGGCCGCGGTGGCCGCGGGCGTCGTCGTCCTGGACGGATTGACCGAACGGAACGAATGGACGGCGGTGCTCGCGTGCGACATGCCGCATGTCGACCGCGCACTGCCCGCGCTCGTGCGAGCAGCGGAGGACGCCTCCCCGGAGGTCGACGGCGTGATGGCGCTGTCCGACGAGGGCCGGGCCGAGAACCTCGCCGTGCTGATCCGTTCCGCGGCGCTGAGCGCGGTGCTGCGCGAGGTCCCCACGGTCGACGTGTCCGTGCGCTCCGTGTGGCGTCATCTGAGGCTGGACACCGTCCCGGTCCCCCACGCCAGCACGAGCGACGTGGATACGTGGGAAGATGTGCGTAGGTTCGACCTGCACTGAATCGCCACGTCGAGGAGACATCATGCCCGGACTTCCGCACCAGCACGATCCCGCCGCTCACGAGGACGACGACCAGCGCGAGAACCGTTCAGCGGCGTCGGAACCGACCGTGCGCTGGGCGTCGTGGGACGAGGCCCGACGCATCGCCTACGGCACCCCGCACTCCCTGCCCAACATCCTGCTGCCCCTAGCGAAATGCCTCGACGAGATCCTCGCCGAGTCCGTGACCGCCGAGATGCCCGTGCCCCACTACGCCTCCGCCGCCGCGGACGGCTGGGCCGTGGCCGGGGAGGGGCCGTGGCGGATCCGCATGCCGCGCCCCGCCGAGACCGATGAGCGCCTGCTGCTGACCCTGCCCCCGGACCAGCGCATCCTCCCGGTGGTGGAGCTCAAGCCGGGTGAGGCCACCCACGTCAACGCCGGGGACGCCGTTCCGTTCGGGACCCGCGCGGTGCTCGAGGCCCACCGGGGTCACGTGGTCCCCGCCGACCCCGCGGCCCGTGACATGCCGAGCGGTGAGCACGGCCGCCGAGCCGAGGAGGGCGACACCCTCGAGGACGCCACGCCCGCCGCGACCCTCGTGAAGAACCAGGACGTCCGGGCCGTGGGAGAGGAGATCGAGCAGGGCGATCTGTTGCTGCGCGCCGGTCGCAAGCTCAACCCCGCCCACCTCGGTCTCGCCGCGAGCGCGGGCCATGACATGCTCCCCGTACGACGCCGCCCGCGCGTGACCGTGCTGCTGGGTTTCGCCAACGTGGTCGAGGACGGCATCCCCGGCCCCGGTGAGGTGCGCGACGTCCTCGGACTGCAGCTGCCCGCCGCACTGCGGGAGCTCGGCGCGAACGTGGATCAGGTCCGGCGCGTGGCCGACGGCGCGGACGGCATGATCTCCGCGTTCACGGAAGCCCCCATGGGTGCGAGCTCGCTGCTCGACGCCCGTGCGGAGATCGTGGTGAGCACCGGCGGCACGGGTCACGGGGAGGACGACCACGTCCGTAAGGCCCTCGAAGATCTGGGGGCCCACCTCATCATCGACGGCGTGGCGCAGGAACCCGCCCACGGAGTGATCGTGGCCCAATTGCCGGACGACGGCCCCGTGGTGCTCGCGCTGCCCGGTTCACCGCTGTCCGCGATGACCGGTCTGCTGAGTGTGGGGCACGCACTGATCGCCGGGGCCAAGGGTGAGGCCATGCCGCTCACGCGCCGCGTCACCGCGGGTCAGGACCTCGAGGCCACCGGCCGCACCCGCGTGATCCCCGCCTACCTCCAGGACGGCCGTGTGTTGCCGGAACCCACCGTGGGCCCCACGATGCTCTCGGGTCTCGCCCACGCGGACGTGCTCCTGGTGGTTCCGGAGGACGGCATGAGCGCCGGCCAGGACGTGGAGGTCATCCCCCTCCCCTGGCGGGGCTGAGGCGGGGGCGCCACGGGGTGGGCTTACGGGTGCACCTGCGTGGCGAGTTCGGCCCGCCGGGAACTTCCGGACACCGTGAGGCCACCCCGGAATATCCAGGCACCGAGAGGCTACCCCGGAACTCTTGGGCGCTGTGAGGCCACCGCGAAACTTCTGGGCATCGCAAAGCCACTTTGGGTGGCCGCCTGTGGCTTCAGCGTGCCTCAGATTTAGGAGATGGCCTCGGAATGACTGAGAACTCTGGGGCACCGTGAGGCCACTGCGGAACTCTTGGGCGCTGTGAGGCCACCTCGCAATTTTCAGGCGCCGTGAGGCCATGGGGGCCAGCCGCATGTGGCTCCAGAGTGACTAAGAATTCGCGGGTGGCCTCGGAATGACTGATATGTCCAGGATGGCTTTGGAACGCCTGAGAGTTACTCAGCGACCTGGGAATGCCTGAAAGTTACTCAGCGGCCCGGGAGCGGCTGAGAGTTATCGCGTGGTCCGGGGTGACTCACGGATTCGTCCGCGGGCGGGGCGCCGGGGTGGACCTCAGTTCACGGTGACGAAATAGACGATCGCCCCGATGATGAACGTCAGTGAGGCCAGCAGGGCGCACGACAGTTCCACCAGGATGCCCACGCCCATGGCCTTCGCGGCCACCCACGATGTGCTCAGTGCAGTGTTGAAGTCCCTGTTGCGCACGGTCTCGGACAGCAGGAGTCCCACCACGAAACCGATGAACAGGCCCACCACGGGGATCACGAACATCCCGATCACCGCGCCCACCACACCGAAGATCAGTGTGCGGTTCGGGATGGCCCGACGTTTGAGCTTGCTACCGGTGAGAACGAGACTCGCGGACATCCCCGCGAGCAAAAGCGTGCTGCCCAGGGCGAGCACGACCCACCCCTCGGGGGCGCGCACCACGAACGCCCAGATGATCAACCCGATCAACGCGGTGATGGAGCCCGGGAGCACCGGGACCACGATCCCCACGCAGCCGATGACGATGAGGACGGCTGTCGCGATAGTGGCGATGATGTCTGCGGTCACGCCCTCATCGTACGGGCAGGGCCGCTGACGAACGGCCCGCCGCGGCGGAGTGCGGCGCGCGGAGGCCGTCATCGACTGCGCAACCCATGCACAACACCCGGTGACACCGGTGGTTCCGCAGGCTCGTGGCCGATGAACGGCGATCAGAACGGTGGGGCCCGCGCCGATCCGGCCGGCGGTCCGGGCGGAGGTTCGGGCGGAGGTCCCCCTGGCGGTCCGGGCGGCACCGGCAGCCGCCTATTATGGTATTTCGTACACCAATTAAGGAACGGATTCAGCGTGCCCCCCATCAGTGCCCCGCAGCGGCCCAGCACCTCCACCGCCCGCAAGGGCCGCTCGTGGCACCGCACCGCGGGCAAGCCCGTGCGGTGGTGGCTCGTGGCCCTGGTGATCGTGATCGCGGCGCACCGGTGGATCCCGGACACCCGATGGCTCATGGTGCACATGGTCACGCTCGGGCTGATCACCACGTCCATCATGGTGTGGTCCCAGCACTTCACCGAGGCGCTGCTGCACCACAAGCTCCCGGACTCCGACCGCCCCCGGCAGATTGTGCGGATCTACGGCGTCACGGCGGGCACCGCCCTGTTGATCGTGGGGATGCTCGCGAACTGGTGGTGGCTCACCGTGATCGCGGCCACCGTGATCGGCGTGATGCTCACCTGGCACGGCCTGGCCCTGCTGGCACAATTACGCACCGCTCTGCCCGCGCGATTCGGACTCACCGTGCGCTGGTACGCCACGGCCGCGTTCTTCCTGCCCATGGGCGCGGTGTTCGGCGCGATCCTGGCCCGCGATCTCTCCGCGACGTGGCACTCCCGGCTCCTGCTGGCACACCAGGCCGTCAACGTCCTGGGATTCGTGGGCCTCACGGTATGCGCGACCCTGCTGACGCTGTGGCCCACGATCCTGCGCACCCGGATGCGCGACGACGCGGTGCGGTTGTCACGCATCGCTCTGCCCCTCATGGCCGCGGGCAGTCTCCTCGCGGCCGTGTTCGCGCTCCTCGGAACAGCCCCGCTCACAGCCGCCGCGTTGCTGCTCTACGCCGCCGGCGCGGCCACTGTGGGGTGGCTCATGCTGCGGACCGGGATGCAGCGCCGCCCCGAGGGCTACATGGGATGGTCCGTGGCCTCGGGGATCGCCTGGCTCGTGGTGACCACCGTCCTGGCCGCGTGGCTCGTGCTGACCCGCGGGGTGGAGACCTCCGTGGCGCAGTCCCTCACGATCCCCTTCGTGGCGGGGTTCCTGGTGCAGACCCTCTTCGGCGCCATGAGTTACATCCTGCCCTCGACCATGGGCGGCGGCCCCGCGACCGTGCGCGCGTCCCTGGCCGCCATGAACCGCGCGGGGGTCTACCGCGTCACGGTCGCCAACCTGTGCATCGCATTGTTCGCCCTGCCCGCCGGGGTCCTGCCCTCGTGGGTCCGCGCGCTCGTGTCGATCGTGGGGGCCGTGGCCCTCGCGGCCTTCATCCCGCTCATGATCTCCTCGGCCAAGGTGGCCATCGCCGCACGACGCCGCGCCGTCGCCGAACGCGCGGCCGGCACCACGACCACGGACCACACCGGGGCAAACGCGGCCGAGCCCTCCCGCCGGGGGATGGGAGCGGCCACCCAGTTCCTGGCCGGGGTGCTCACGGTGCTGCTCGCGATCGCGGCGGGGATCGCCGTCGCACCCCAATCCGCCGGTTTCTCACTGGCCGGAGGCAACAGTTCGAGCGCGGAGGGCACCGGCGAGACCACCGAGGTCACGATGCATGCCCGGCAGGACATGCGTTTCGACCCGTCCGAGATCCGGGTACCGCAGGGCAACCGCCTGGTGGTTCACCTGACCAACGACGACCCCACCACGGTGCACGATCTCGTCTTCGCCAACGGGGCCACCTCGGGCCGCCTGGACCCGGGTGCCTCCGCGACCGTGGACGTGGGAGTGATCAGCAACCGGCTGGAGGGGTGGTGCTCGGTGATCGGTCACCGCTCGATGGGGATGACCGTCGACGTGATTCCCGTGGACGCACAAGGCCAAGAGGTTACCGCCACCGGAACGGACGGCTCCCACGGTTCACACGGGCACGCGGAGCACACCGGAACGGACCCGGCGCAGGCGGCGGATTTCAACGCCGCCCCCGGTGAAGGGTTCACGACCCGCTCCCCCGAACTGGCCCCCGCATCGAACGAAACCGTGCACCGGATGACCCTGGACGTCCAGGAAGTGGCCCGCGAGGTGGCCCCCGGCGTGACCCTGGACGCGTGGACCTACAACGGTCAGTACATGGGACCCACACTGCGCGGGAAGGTGGGTGACACCTTCGAGATCACCTTGACCAACGGCGGCACCATGGGTCACTCGGTGGACTTCCACGCGGGGGACATCTCCCCCGACCAGGCCATGCGCACGATCGCCCCCGGCGAATCGCTCGTGTATCGGTTCACGGCCCACCGCTCCGGGATCTGGCTCTACCACTGCTCCACCATGCCCATGAGCAGTCATGTCGCAGCGGGCATGTTCGGCGCGGTGATCATCGATCCCCCGAACCTGCCGAGCGTGGACCGTGAATACCTGCTCGTGCAGAGCGAGACGTACCTCGCGGCCCCGTCCCCGGATCAACCCGATCTCCCGGAGGGAGTCAACGCCGTGGTGAACCCGGAGAAGATCGCCGCGAAGCAACCCTCATTCACGATGTTCAACGGCCATGCCACCCAGTACATGCACGACCCGCTCACGGCCCGCCCGGGAGAGCGCGTGCGGATCTGGGTGCTCGCGGCCGGCCCGTCCGAGGGGCTGAGCTTCCACGTGGTGGGCGGCCAGTTCGACACCGTGTACAAGGAGGGCGCGTACCAGCTCTCCCCCGATGGACCCGGTAATCCCGGCGGGACGGGCGGCGCCCAGGCCCTGGATCTCGCACCAGCGCAGGGCGGCTTCGTGGAACTCGATTTCCGCGAGCCCGGGACCTACACGTTCGTCAATCACTCGTTCGCCGAAGCTGAGCGGGGCGCCCGGGGGCTGATCCGGGTCCAGGAATGACCGGAGGCCCGGGCGACGTCGTATCGTCACCCGGGCCCCCGGTCACGTCCCGACTCACAAGCGGCCGAAGCCACCTACGCGGCGGGACCCTCCCGACTCAGTCGGACAGCGCGCTGCGCAGCGTCCGCAGTGCCACGGACAGCGCGGCGAGTTCGGCGCCGGCGTCGTCGCTGTCGGCCATGGACTCGATCTCGTCCAGGACCTCCCGCAACCGCTCGAGCCGGTCCGCGTTCTCCTGCTCCCACGCCTGGACCTTCTCCTGGGCGTTGTCACCCGGGGAGTCCAGGGCCTGACCAGCGAGCGCCACGAGCGTGGAGTACAGGTCCTCGCGCATGGCGATCCGGGCCATGTTCTCCCACCGCGTGGTCTGCGGCAGGGCCGTGATCCGGTTGAGCAGGTTCTCCAGGCCGTAGCGGTCGAACAGCGCGAAGTACACGCGGGCGATCATCTGCACGGTCACGCCCTCGCCGGAACCCTGCGCGGTGTCGCCCGACGACGCTGCGGCGTCGCCGGACTCGTACCCCGCGATGCCCTGCGCCTGGGCGAGCCGGGCGACGTCGAGCAGCGCGAACGCGTCGAGCAGTTCCGCCCATTCCACGGCGAGTGCGCGGGGCACGCCCTGGCGCTCGGCGAGCTCGGCCTCGGTCCGGGCGCGCTCGGCGGATTCCTCACCCAGCAAGCGGTCGTTACCGAAGCGCAGTTGCACGGTGGGTCGGTAGGCGTCCACGAGCTCCTGGATGCCGTCCCCGGCTTCCTGGCGGTGCAGGAACCAGCGCACCACGCGGTCCAACAGCCGCCGCATCCGCAGCGACATCTGGTTCCACAGCTCCAGGGGGATGTCCGCACCCACGTGGGCGTGGCGGGACGCGTAGTCCTCGAGGTCGAAGATCTCCACGGCCGCGGTGAACGCGCGGGCCACGTCCGCGAGCTCGGCCCCGGAGTCCGCCACGACCCGGTAAGCGAACGCGATGCCCCCGTAGTTGATGATCTGGTTGGCCACCATGGTGGAGATGATCTCCTTGCGCAGCGGGTGGCTGTCCAGCTGGTCCCCGAACCGCTCCCGGATCTGCGCCGGGAAGTACTGGGCCAGGGTCCGGCCGAACCACGGGTCCTGCGCCAGGTCACTGTCCACGAGCGCACCCGTGAGCTGGATCTTGGCGTAAGCGGTCAGCACGGACAGTTCCGGCCCGGTCAGGGGCTGGTCCTGGGTGGCTCGTTCGCGCAGTTGCTCGTCCGAGGGCAGGAACTCGAGCTCGCGGTTGAGGTCCGCGTGCTCCTCCAACCAGTGCATGAGCCGGATGAACGTCTCGGTGAACTCCACACCGCGAGCGCGCTCGGTGGTCAGCAGGACGTTCTGGGCCACGTTGGTGCGCAGCACGAGTTCGGCGACCTCGTCCGTCATGGACTCGATGAACTCGGCGCGCTCGTCCTCGCCCAGAAGCCCGGCCTGGACCATGCCGTCCACGAGGATCTTGATGTTGACCTCGCGGTCGGAGGACTCCACACCGCCCGAGTTGTCGATCGCGTCCGTGTTGACCAGGATCCCGTGCAACGCGGCCTCGATGCGGCCGAGCTGGGTGGCCCCCAGGTTGCCGCCCTCACCGATGACCTTCACGCGCAGGTCCTCGCCGTTGACGCGGATGGCGTCGTTGACCTTGTCCCCCACGTCCTGGTGGGTCTCGGTGGACGCCTTCACGTAGGTCCCGATCCCGCCGTTGTACAGCAGGTCCGCGGGCGCGAGCAGCACCCTGCGCACGAGTTCCTGCGGGCTGAGCGACTCGACGTCGTCCTCGATGCCCAGTGCCTCGCGCACCTGCGGGGACAGCGGGATGGACTTGTCGCGACGCGAGAACACGCCGCCACCCTCGGAGATCACGTCCCGGTCGAAGTCCTGCCAGGACGTGCGCCCGGCGTTGAACAGCCGTTCGCGTTCCTGGTAGGAGGCCGCGGCGTCCGGGGTGGGGTCCAGGAAGATGTCCCGGTGGTCGAACGCGGCGATCAGGTGGATGTGCTCGGACAGCAGCATGCCGTTGCCGAACACGTCCCCGGACATGTCACCCACGCCCACCACGGTGAACGCCTCGGACTGGGTGTCCACGCCCAGCTCGAAGAAGTGGCGCTTGACCGATTCCCACGCGCCGCGGGCCGTGATGCCCATGGCCTTGTGGTCGTAACCCACGGACCCGCCGGACGCGAACGCGTCCCCGAGCCAGAAGTCCCGCTCCAGCGAGATGGCGTTCGCGGTGTCCGAGAACGCGGCGGTGCCCTTGTCCGCGGCCACGACCAGGTAGGAGTCGTCGCCGTCGCGACGGATCACGTTCTCGGGGTGCACCACGGTGTCCCCGGAGTCCGCCTCGCGCTCGGCATCCCCGGACGACGACGCCGCATCGCCCTCGGCGCGCTGCTCACCCGCCGCGCCGGCCTCGGTCTCACGCTCGATGTTGTCGGTGACGTCCAACAGGGACGCGATGAACAGCTTGTACGCCTCCCGGCCCTCGGTGAGCCACGCCTCGCGGTCCACCTGCGGATCCGGCAACTGCTTGGGGAAGAAGCCACCCTTGGCACCGGTGGGCACGATCACCGCGTTCTTGACCATCTGGGCCTTCACGAGACCCAGCACCTCGGTGCGGAAGTCCTCGCGCCGGTCGGACCAGCGCAGCCCACCGCGGGCCACGTGACCAAAGCGCAAGTGCGTTCCCTCGACCCGCGGGGACCACACCCAGATCTCGAAGGCCGGGCGGGGCTGCGGTGCGGCAGGGATTGCGGCGGGGTCCAGCTTGAACGCCATGGTGGGCCGGGACTGGAACACGTTGGTGCGCAGGGTCGCCTTCACCACGTCCGCGAGCGAACGGAACAGCCGGTCCGCATCCAGGCTGGGCACCTCGTCCAGGACCTCGTCCAGGCGCTCGAGCGACGACTCGCGCGCACTCTCGCGAGCGGCGTTGTCCTCCGCGAAACGCTCGGGATCGAAGCTCGCGGAGAACAGCTCGGCGAGCTCACGGGTGGCGCGCGGGTACTCCACGAGGGTGTCCGAGATGAACTCGAACGAGTTGGAGTAGCCCAGCTGCAGCAGGTAGCGGACGTAGGCGCGCAGCACCGCCACGGTGCGCCACCCCATGCGCTCGGTGAGCACGAGGCGATCCAGGCTGTCCGACTCGGACCGGCCGGAGAGCACCGCGCACAGGGTGTCCTCGATGAGGTCCTCGGTCTTGGCGTCCTCAGGGCCCTCGGGGTCCACGTCCGCGGGCAGCTCCACGCCGAAGTCGTAGAGCTGGAACTCGCGGCCGTCCGCGGGGGTGACCGTGTACGGGCGCTGGTCCAGCACGCGCAGACCCATGTTGTGCAACAGCGGCAACAGCTCCGTGAGGGACAGCGACTGGGTCAGGTAGATGTTGAGCCGCACCTGATCGCCGGTGTGTGCCACGCGGACCTCGGCGGGGAGGTTCGGGTCCCGGCCCCACAGCTCCTCGCAGCGCTTGAGGTCCTGGACGGCCTCCTCGATCTCGTAGTCCTCGCGGTACGAACCGGGGAACGCCTCGTCCCACACGGGGCACAGGGACGCGGCCCGCTCGTCGCCGAACTCCAGACCGATGGCCCGGTCCAGGGACTCCGGCCACGAGCGCACGGCCGCGCGCAGGCGCGACTCGAGGTCTTCGTGGTCGAACTCCCGCACCTCGCCGGTGTACGGCAAGCGGATGCGGAAGAACAAGCGCGCGAGGGACGACGACGTCAGGCGCACCTCGAAATCGATCGCCTCGGCGTCGAAGACGTCCATGAGCTGCGACTCGATGCGCTGACGCACGGACGTGTTGTACCGGTCGCGGGGGAGATATACCACCGCGGACATGAACCGACCGAACGTGTCCTGACGCAGGAACAAGCGGGTCTGGCGCCGTTCGTTGAGCGCGAGCACACCCGACGCCGTGCGGTACAACTCCTCCGCACTCATGTGGAACAGCTCGTCCCGCGGGTAGTCCTCGATGATGCCCATGAGGTCACGCGCGGAATGCGAGTCCGGCAGGAACCCGAACTCGCGCACGACCCGTTCCACCTTGTCCTGGACCATGGGGGTCACCTGCGCGGGGACCGAGTAGGCGTGGCGGGAGAACAGCCCCAGGATCAGGTACTCCCCGTCCACCTCGCCGTCCTCGGTGAACGTGCGCACACCGATGTAGTCCAGGTACTCCCGGCGGTGGATCGACGAGCGCCGGTTGGCCTTGGTCACGAACACGGCCTGGTGGTCCCGGGCATGGCGGCTGCCGAGACCCGTGAGCTTCTGCGCGTGGCCCGTGGAGCCCTCCTCGCGCAGCAGTCCCAGGCCCGTGTCCGGGCGGGAACGCAGGACGGCGTCGTCCCCGTCCGACTCGAGGTCGTAGCGCTTGACGCCCATGAACACGAAGTTCCCGTCCCCGAGCCACTCGAGGAACTCCCGACCGGCCTGCACGTCCGGCAGGTGGGAACCGTCCGCGAACGTGAGCTCGTCCAGGGACCGCAGGGACTGCGCGATCTCCCGCGTCTGGCGGTGCATGGCCTCCTGGTCCTCGGCCACGCGGTGCACGTCGGCGACCAGGTCGGTGATGTGCTGCGCGAGTTGGGCGCGGGCGTCGTCGTCGAGCGAGCGGTGCAGCTCCACGCGGATCCAGGACTCGACGGCGGTGTCCGTGTGACCGGTGTCCGCGCCGTCGCGCAGCGCGTCCGTGAGCGGGATGGCCGTGGTGTCCCCGGAGGACACGGCGGAGATGTTGGGGACCCGCTCGAGGGAGACCAGTTCGTGGGACCCGGCGTCCCGCGTGGCGAGCAGCAACGGGTGCAGCACGAGCTGTGCGCCACCCCAGTTGGCCGCGATCTCCGTGGTCAGCGTGGACACCAGGAACGGCATGTCCGTGGTGACCATGTACAACACGGTGGCCCCGTGGTCCTCCCGGACGTCGATGCACAGCTCGTCCGGGCGGCGGGTGCGGCCCACCTCCCGGTGGGTCTCGGCGCGTTGCGTGTGCACGTCCTGATCGGTGCCCGCCATGTCCGCGTCCGGGACGGCGCGGTAGTACTCGTTGATCCATGTCCGCGCCGCGTTCCACCGCGGTCGCTGCCACACCGTGGGGATGGCCTGGGTCGTGGCTTGGGGAGGGGTCACTACTACATCACGCCTTAGCTGTCGTCGAGACGGGTCGGAACTGCGCGGCGTGGCACGTGATACCCGATCGGGGTACCCGTGAGGACGCTCGGGCGTTCTCCCGAAACCCTCGCGTCCGCACTCTCCACGGCCACACTGCCGCGTTGTCCCCAACCCTATGACTCCCGGAGCGCGGGAGCCAGACCGCGCCCGTGTCACCCCGTGGTCTTACACTCGTGCGGTCACGGTTTATTTCGCCCTTCGACGGATCACCCGCCCGAGAGGTCCGCGACCGCCCCGCCTCACCCCACGGGGTCGACGTCCCGAACAGAGAGTTGACGTTCCATGAGCAACGTGAAACCCCCGGTCGTGGTGGAGGAAGCCATCACCGCCGGCAAGACCAAGGCCACGACCTCCTCCGGCAGACTGATCCTGCAGGGGATCCTGGGCGGTGCGCTGCTGGGCGCCACCACGTCCTTCGCGGTCTCGGCCGCCGTGAGCTCCGGCTCCTCCGTGGTGGGGGCCCTGCTGTTCCCCGCCGGCATCACGATCGTGACCCTCATGGGCATGGAACTCGTCACGGGCGGTTTCGCCCTGACCCCCATGGCCGCCGTGCGCGGGCTCGTCCCGTGGTCCGCGGTGGGCCGGTACTGCCTCATGGTGATCATCGGTCACCTGATCGGCGCCGTGGCGTTCGCCCTGCTCTACGCGGCCGGGCTCACGGGCTTCGGTTCGCACGACGCCGGCGCGTTGGGTGAACGCTTCGCCCAGACCGCCCAGGACAAGACCACCGCGTACGAGGCCCTGGGGCTCGCGGGCATGGCCACCGTGTTCGTCAAGGCCATGCTGTGCAACTGGCTCGTGTGCCTGGGCGTGTTCATGGGCATGGTCTCCAAGGACACCATCGGCAAGATCGCGGCCATCTGGCTGCCCATCATGGCGTTCTACGGCCTGGGCTTCGAGCACGCCGTGGTCAACTTCTTCATGATCCCCATGGGCATGCTCATGGGCGCGGACGTGGGGCTGGGCGACTGGTGGATCTGGAACCAGATCCCCGTGCTGCTGGGCAACCTGGTGGGTGGTTTCGTCTTCACCGGACTCGCGCTGATGTACGCGCACCGTCCGGCCCGCACGGAGGCCACCGAGACCGCGGCCGCTCGTCCGGGCGCGGAGCAGTAGACCGGTAGGTCGGTCAGCGGGCGGCGGCCAGCTGTTCGGTGGTCACCTCGACCACTTCCCCGTTCTGCAGGCTCGGCAGCTCGATCCCCAGGATCCGGCCCGCGGTCAGGCGGATGAACGTCCCGTGGGCCACGATCATCACGTCCTGCTGCGGGTACCGCGCGGCGATCTCGCGCAGCACCGCGATCCCCCGCTGCACCACGTGCTCGGCCGCCTCACCGTGTTCCTCCATGAACGCGTGCCGCTCGTCCTCGGTCATGCCGGTGCAGTCGTAGCCCTCCGCGTCCCCGAAGGAGCGCTCCGCGAGGTCCGCGTAGGTCCCCGACGGCGTGAGTCCGAGCTGCGCCCCGATGATCCGGGCCGTCTCCCGCGCGCGCTGCAGGGGTGAGGAGACCAGCGCGTCCCAGTGCCGCCCCGACGCCGCGAGTTCCCGGCCCACCGCGCGGGCCTGTTCCCTGCCCGTGTCGTTGAGGGGGATGTCCGTGCGGCCCTGCAACAACCGTTGCAGGTTCCAGTCCGTCTGGCCGTGGCGGATCAGGGTCAGGGTCGTTTCGCTCACCCCACCAAACTACCCCGCGGGCACCCGGGCGCCGCAGCGGCGTCGTCCCCCTGTGGCGCGGACGCGGACGACGCCGCACCCACCGCGGGTGCCGCGGGCCGGGTGTTCCGTTGCGAGCACCTACGACGACGGACCGGCACCCCGCTCGGGGATGCCGGTCCGTTCGAAATTCTTGCCGCGGGCGACGCCGCGTGGCTCAGTGCGCGGGGCGCTCGTCCGTCTCGATGTCCACGCGCTCCTTGCGCAGGGTCTCCTCGATGACCTCGGTGCGCTCGACGCGCTCGGCGACCAGGCGGACGCGCTGGTACGGGACCCGCATGGTCTGCACCACGGGCTCGGTGCGGTACAGGATCAGTTCGTCCTCACCCACGGGCAGTTCGCGACCGTCCAGGAACGCCTGACGCTCCTCCTCGGTGATGGGGGTGCGCACCACGTTGGCCTCCTCCGAGGCGAGGGTGACCTCCTGGCGGACGGGCTCACTCACCACGTACTTGCGCAGCCGGGCACGGCCGGTGACCTCCTCCTCGCGGTTGATCACCAGACGCTCCTCGTGACGGATCACGGAAGCATGCTCGTCGTCCGGGGCTGCTGCGTGGCGGGGGTCGCGCGGGTCCTGCCCCGGTGCGGTGTTCTGTACTGCCATCCTGACCTCCTGGGAGAGTGTGGTTTTGAGATTAGCAGCCGGGTTCCGAATCGGCCCACCATGTAGCATCCTTAGATTCTTACTGGGTCCCGGGAGGTTGATCTGATGAGTTACTCGGATGACGGCAACGGTTATTTCACGCGTGCCCTGGACGCCGAGGACCGCGGTGAGCACGCCCTCGCGGAGACCGCGTACCGGCAGGCCATCGAGCTGTTCCACGAATCCGGCGACACCGCCAAGGAACTCGCCGCGTGCCACTACAACCTGGGCCACATCTACGTGGTCATGGAGCGCACCAGCAAAGCCGTGGCGGAATACCGCACCGCGCTCGAGTACTTCTCCCAGCTCCCGGGCAGTGGCAAGCACAAGGCCCGCGCGCACCTGATCCTGGGGTCCCTGCTGGTGGAGACAGGCGAACTGCGCGCGGCCGAGACCCAGTTGTTGGACGCCCTGGGCCAGTACCTGGACGCTCCCCACGAACCCCGCGATCAGGCCGACTGCTACAGCAACCTCGCACGGGTCTACCGCGAGACCCAGCGCAATGCCCAGGCCGTGACCGCGTACAACCGCGCCGTGGACTTCTACGAGGAGGTCCCCGATTCCCTGCGCGACCGCTCCGACTGCTTCACCGAGCTCGGCACGGTCTACGAGAGCACGGGCAAACTCGACGAGGCCGCCGCCGCGTTCGCCGAGGCCGCCCGCTTGCGCCGCGGCGCCGAGCAGCAGGGCGGGCGCCCGTGAGCACTCCCCTGATCTACGGGTGCATGGCCCTGGGTGGCACCTGGGGTCAGGAGTCCGTCCCGGCATCCCAGTACGACGTCGCTCGCGAGGCCGTGTACGCCGCGCACCGGGCCGGCTTCGAGCTCTTCGACCACGCGGACATCTATATCGGTGGGGATTCGGAGACCCTGTTCGGTCGCATCCTGGCCGAGGACGCCCTGCTGCGGCGCGCGGTGCGGATCCAGACCAAGTGCGGGATCAAGCTGCCGGGTAACACCGGGCCCCAGGGTTCACCCGTCCACTACCGACTCGACCGGGACTCGGTGCGGTCCTCCCTGGAGGGGTCCCTGCAGCGGCTCGGCGTGGACCACGTGGAGCGGTTGTTCCTGCACCGCCCGGATCCGCTCACGCCCCTGGGCGAGACCGCGCGGGCCCTGGACGAACTGCACCGTGAGGGGCTGATCGGTTCCGTGGGGCTGTCCAACATGACGCCGCATCACGTGGCCGCGTTCCAGCAACTGTTGAGCGTGCCGGTGACCGCGGTGCAGATCCAGATGAGCCTGGCCCACCGCGATTTCGTGGAGTCCCAGGTGCTCGCCAACCACCCGGAGGGGACCGGGGTGTCCTTCCCCGGTGGGCTGCTCGCCCAGTGCATCGCGGACGAGATCGAACTGCAGGCATGGGGTGCCATGGCCGGCGGGATCTATTCGGGTGCACCAGCGCCCGTGTCCGGAGCTGCGTCCGCGCCCGCTGTCGAGTCCGGCGAGGACGAAGACCCCGTCCAGCGGACGAGCGCCCTCGTGGAACGGCTCGCCCAGCGCATGGGTGTGTCCCGCGAGGCCGTGGTGGTGGGCTGGCTGCTGCGCCACCCGTACGGTATCCGCCCGGTGGTGGGGACGCTCAACCCGCAGCGGATCGCCGCGTGCGCGCAGGCGCCGCGGGCCGCCGAGCTCCTGACCCACGAGGACTGGTACGCACTGTGGACGGCGGCGCGGGGCCGTCCGCTGCCCTGATCCAAACCCTCTCACCGCGGCCGTTCCGGCACGCACCGTGTCCGTGTGAGCCCGGGTGGCATGTATGCGTCGTCATCAAACGGTGACCTTCCGGTGCTTGCTTGCGCCCCTACTCCGTGGATATTTTCTTCTGTAAAGCCGATGCGGCGGGCTGCCGCGTGGCCGAAGAGGGAGAACAAGGCTATGGAGCATCGCTGGCTCACCCCGTTGCACGGGCATGTCGTGTGCCGCCCGGAACAGTTCGGGTACCGCACGGACCTGGGCGTGCTGGACGCACCGGCCGGGCGCTCACTACGAGTGGACGAGCACACGGTCGTGGAACTGCGTGTGGGTTCCGGGCACCACCAATGCGTGATCACCCACGCCGGGGAGCAGTGGGTCGAGACAGTAGGGCTGTTCGAGGACTCCGCGGCGCAACTGCCCACGCTGTGCAGCATCGCCCACCCCACGCCGTTCGCCTCACACGTGGAAGTGGGCTGCACGGTCACCGAGCACTCCCCCCGCGGTCTGCAGCGGGAACTCGCGCGCCTGCACGACACCCTGGATGCGGCGCCCCTGGCGGTGTGCGTTCAGGACACCGAGGACCCCGCGGCGGTCACCGCCGCCACGTGCCACGCGGACCCGGATTCCCACGCCGTGCTGTGGTGGACGTGGCGGGTCCTGCCGGAAAGCGGGCACATCCTGCGCACCCGCGCGCAGCTGCGCTTGCGGACCCCGGTGAAGCTCGCCGCCTGAGCGACGTCGCCGGCCGGGGCCCTGCCGCCGCGGACCCGCACCGCCCCCTCTATGTGCCGAGACCGGCCACGAACATCTGTGCTGCGATACGCCCCATTTCAGGCCGGGTTCGCGTCTTTCCGCAGCACAGATGTCATGGCCCCTCGGGCGGGGCGGCTGAGGGGGTGCGGCAGCGCGGCGTCGTCGCCGTGCGCGGGTGGGCGCGGGTCAGAACGGCGACGGCGCGACGTACGGTTCCAGCAGCTCGCGCTGATCCGGGGTGAGGCGCACCACCGTGCGCGTGCTCGGGAGGTAGAACGCGAGCTGGGTCTGGGCGCGGACGCAGGGAGCGCCGTCGGCGGAGTCGAGGATCTCGAAACCCAGGACCAGGGTGGCGGCCCGGGCGGAGACCACCCAAACGCGCACGTCCACGGGGACGTTGCGGTACTCGAGGGGGCGCAGGTACTTGACCCGGTGCTCGGCGATGAGCGCCTGGGTGCCCTCCGGGAGCACCGAGAACAAGGGGATCTCGGCGGGGAGGACCTGTTCGCCCGTGCCCACGGGGACGCCGAACGCCGCGATGCGGGCTTCCTCGAGCACACGGATGACCTCCACGTTGTTCACGTGGCCGTACGGGTCCATGTCCCCCCACCGCAGGGGAACCTGGCAGGTCACTGAGCGTTCGAGGTGGTCGTTCGAGCGCATGCGCTGACTCCTTGCTGGGTGTTTACCGGTGCGAGATGCAGAAGCCTCGGGAGGGGTTCCGCTGGATGAGATGATATCCGCGGCATTCCTGTAAAGCCCCACATCGGAAGGACATCCGTGGCACACGCGGCCCCCGGGCAGACCCTCGCCAAGAAGCGGCGGTGGCCCCTGCTGGTGTTGATCGTCCTGACGATCCTCGTGGTGCTGTGGCTCGCGGTGTGCCACGCGGTGCTGGACAACCCCCGTGTGGATCCGCCGAAACGATCGGACGCGGTGTTCGTGCTCGGACCACCGGACACGTCCCGCATGGCCTACGCCGAGGACCTCGTGTTCAACCAGCACGTGGCCGACACCCTGGTGATCTCCGCACCGGACCCCCAGCCGTACGAACCACCGCAGATGCAGGAGTACTACTCGACCCGCCCGTTCTGCGCGCCCCGGGAGGGCGTGGAGGTGATCTGCTTCAAACCGGATCCGTCCACGACCCAGGGCGAAGCCATGGAACTGCAGAAGCTCGCAGAAGAACGCGGGTGGGACACCGTGACCGCCGTGACCTTCACCCAGCACGTGCCCCGATCGCGGCTCATCCTCTCCCGCTGCTATCCCGGTGAGCTGCGCATGTCCGCCGTGGACTTCCACATCACGGGCAAGAGCCTGCTCATGCAGTACCTGCACCAGACGGGCGGCTTCATCAAGGCCTGGCTTACCCCGGGGTGCGATCAACAGCTCCCGTGGAACCCCAAGTCCCTGGACTGAGTTCCCACCTTGATGGGGTGACTGGCGGTGCGCGGTTCCACGCACGCTGGTTCGGCAGGGCAAGGCAGGGCAGGGCATGGCCCCGCGCGGGTGGCTGGGCCGCGGTGCGCCGACCGTCGTGAACGGATGACGCGGGGCACGGACGCGCGGTGATCGACTGCCGCGCACAGTGCGGATCCGAGCAAGTCGCCGAGGCGTCCTCCGCGGCCGCTTATGCAGGTCGGAACGGGTTCCTACCCTGGGGTCTGCTTCTTCCCCGAGGTCTTGAGAGGACCACCACCATGCCCAGGTTCCCCCGATGATGGGCCCCAGCCATGCCGCGTGCGGTGCAGCCGCGTGGGTGGCGTTGACCGGCACCTACACCGTGCATCTCGCCGACGTCTCCCTCCCGGTGGGTCTGGGGGTGATGCCCGTGGGCGACCCCGGCGTCATCACCGGCGCACTGATCTGCGCCGGTGCCGCCCTGCTCCCGGATCTCGACCACCCCGGGGGCACGGTCGCCCGATCCCTCCCACCGCTGTCCACATGGGTGGCCCGGGCGGTCGGCAAACTCTCCGGGGGTCACCGCAGGGCCACGCACTCGCTCGTGGGGTTGCTCCTGATCATCGTCCTCTCGCTGTTGTCCCAGCGCGCGTCCGTCCCCGTGGGGGACGCCCTGCGCTGGAACTCCTTCTCCTGGCCCGGGACGGGAGGACAGGCGGGAGAGATCCCGGACGCCGCGGCGTCGTTACCAGGACAGGTGTGGCCCCTGGCTGCGGTACTGTCCGTGCTGCTCATCGCGTGCGCGGTGAAGGTCCTGGCGTTCATCCCGGACCGGCTCTCCCACGCCAACTGGATCGTGGGCATCCTGCTGGGGGCGTTCGTCGCGGCGAATCCCCCGCAGGACCCGCGCTGGTTCGTGGCGGCCGTGGGTCTCGGGTGCGCCGTGCACATGCTGGGGGACCTGCTCACGACCCAGGGGATCCACCTGTTGTGGCCCCTGCGCACGTCCCTGCCGCTGCCCACCACGTTCTACAAGGGCCGCTCGTTCGTGCGCTTCCCCGTGCTCGGCAACGCGGGGTCCGCCCGGGAGATCGCCCTGCTGGTCCCGGTGACGCTCTACGCGCTCGCCGGACTGTTCTGCGCCGGCGTCACGTGGGCGGGACTCACGGTGAGCATCTGAGGCGCCACAGCGCCGTCGCCCCTACCGAGAGTTCGACGACGCCGCGATTCGCCAAACGTCGCACGCGTCAGGTATTCTTTTCGACGTTGCTCACCGGCGAATGCCGCGTGTAACAACGAGCGCGAGTGGCGGAATAGGCAGACGCGCACGGTTCAGGTCCGTGTGCCCGAGAGGGCGTGGGGGTTCAACTCCCCCCTCGCGCACCGCGGGAGGTTCACTTAAGTGTGTGCCTCCAGTTCACAGAACTCCCGATCAGATGTCTCTGATCGGGAGTTCTGTGATTCCGAGCCCGCCTGACACCCGCCCGCACGCCAGTCGCGGTTGCCGAGGCCCGCCAGATCTTCACTCGCACGTGATTTTGGCCATGAGAATGCCCCTGCCCGGGGTTTCCGGGCAGGGGCTATTGCCAGGTGGTCTCAGCGCTTGTGGGCCTTGGTGGCTGGCAACCAGTCCGTCGTGTCAGTCGGCGTCCGAGGCGGTGGGTCCTTCGCCCGGTGTGGCCCGGTGCCGCGTTTGGGGGTCCGGGGTCGGCGTGGTGTTCGACCGGCACGACCAGCAGCTTGGGGCTGTGGGTCTGTTGTGTTGGGTGGAGCGGGGGCGCTGATGCCACGGCCGTAGGCCTCGGTGAGGATCCTGACGTTGGTGGCCGCCAGGACCAGTGCTGCCAGTAGCCCAGTCCGCTGAAGGGTTTGCACCCGGATTCCGCCCCGTCGCAGGCCGCCATGGTGAGTTTTGAGGCTGGCGTTGAGGGATTCGACGTGATTGCGTCGACCGTAATCCTTGGCCCATTTCGTGGTGCCATAGAGATGGTCCTGTCGTTCCCGCAGAAAATCATCGGGACCAAGATTGATGGTGCGCGAGCAGTAGCATTCCCGACCCGCGCAGTTCGTCGTGGGTCTCGACGCGGGATCCAGTCGCATTGAGGCCGGATTGTTCGGGCATCGCACTTTCCCCGTCACGGCCGGGCCGCGGTACCGCTGAGTCCCTCGTTCCCGATCGGGACGACCCAGCCTTGAGAACGCGTAAGGAATTCGATTGTCGTATTCGGCGATGCGCTTCAGTCGATCCTCGACGGTCTGCATCTGCGGAAAGCCCCCTGGATCGCGCATGGATCGGGGAAGGGAATCGATGAAAAGGTGCCCGTCAACGAAGATCGTGCCTGGGACTGGGCCGGGATGGGTGGTCCGTTGGGTGCGATGCAAGTCGATGGTCTGGTCAATACCCCGACGCTGCAGTTCCCTTGCCCAACCCATTGCCAGGCGATATGAGTACCCACGGTCTACGCAAATCCGGTCCACGGCAGCACCTTGTCGTGTGAGGGCATCAATGACCAGGAGTCCGGCCCGGTCGCTGTCGGCACCTGCCGGGCAGATCACCAGCCCCTGGGCCAAAGCTGCCTGGGCGCGTTCCCCTTCTGGCGGGACACCGACGGCGATATGCAGGTTGTATCCGAAGAACGTTTCCTTCGGCTTCAGGTTCTTGCCCGCCCGGTAGCCTTCCCTGGCATCAGGGTCGACGGTGTGCTGCGTTCTTCCATCAGCCCCAAGGATGGGCAGGTCTCCGCCCTTACGTCGCCTCGGGGGCTTCGACGACGGATCTTTCGCGGTTGCTCTCCCTTGCGGCTTGGGGACGCCCCTTTTGGTGTTATTGCGTCCGTGGGGGCTGTAGTGCGACTCCAAATCGGTGGCGTCGATTGCGACGTTTCTGCTACCGAGGAGGTCGTCAGGGATCGGCGCTCGGACGAGGCTCGTGAGCAGATCACTCAGGGGCACACTCGAGCGCAGTTCACCTGTAACCGGGTCAGCCGTTTCGGTTGCGGCGCGGCCGAGTGATTCCACCGCGCCGGTGAGTTGCCGGTATGTCAGCCGCTGGCTGAGCCCGACCCTGGCCCGCTGACTAGGGCTGAGGCGATGGGCGACGTCGCAGGCCCGAGTGCAGTGCAGCTCCCCTGGCCGCTCGAGGGCGTCGATGAGCATCACGGTCAACAGCGTGCGCCAGGAGTGTGTACGACGGCGGCCTGTTGAGGCCGTCATCCGCTGCTGGAGCTCTTCCACGAGCGGCGCTTGCATCGTGGTCACCGCGCGGTTGACGACCTCGTTGGCCACACTGTCCGCCAGCTGCCGCTGTTTACGAGGCACGCGGGCCACCCCGTGGGGACAGGCCGGCTCCTGCCAGCAGGTACCGGTCTTGATCGTCACGGTCCGCGACGTAGGGCAACAACTTCTCGAGCACCGAACCGCTGGACAGCCCCGCGATCGTCATGAACTCCGTGATCCTCACATCCATGGACAGCAGCTGCACCATCCACGTGGTCCGCAGCTGGGCCTGCCGCAACGGAGGCAGGTAAGACGGGATCTCCAGGCTCGAACGCAGCTTGCCCACAGGGTCCCGGGCGTGCGTGTTGTGCGGACCGATCAGCGGGCCCTCCGGGTACTTCTCCGTCAGACGTGCCAGTGCCGGCACGTACTCGATCAATACCGGCACCGTCCGATCACTGAGCACGACGACCCAGAGGCGGGAGTCCTGGGGGTGGACCAGGACATCTGCAGCCGTGACGTGCAGGAGCTCCCCGGCTTTCACCCCAGCCCCGAGTCCGAGGGTCAACATCGCGGTGAAGACCCGGGTCCGCGCCTCGGTCGCCTGGACCTCGGCTGCGGCCCAGTAGCTGGCGATCTCTCGGGCTGTATACGGCGGGGCGATCGGACGCGCCCGCCCCACCGGGGTGGGCAGCCCGTGCCAGGGCGCCTTGGTCGTGGCATGCCAGGCCAGCCGATGCAAGTAGGACGCCGCCGTAGCGCGGCCGGCCTCCGACCAGCCCGCACCCTCGGCGGTGAGGAACGACTTCACATTGTCCTGGGTGAACACGGCCTCAGGGTCCAGCGGCTGGCCGAGGCGATAGGCCCACACGAGCATGCGCGCGGCGTACCGCAGCGCCTGCCGGGCCGACGACGGCGCCTCATACCCGGCCGCCCTGGTCGCAGCGATCGCGATACCCCGTACATGAGCCCACTCGCCCGAGGAGATCAGCTCAGGATCCGGCGCATACGCCTCAAGGACTTCCTCGGCAGTGCCCGCGACGCCGCCGGCGACTCGGATCGGCCTCACCACCCCCACCACCCGCGCAGATCTGCATGGGGTTGAGGACTCATGGCGACCGGTCGCGAGGAAACTCTGCGACGGTCTATGGGAAGAATTTGGGTACGCGCAGACCACGCGCCCCCTTGCCACCACCGAGAACGAGCATTATCCTTGGAGGTGTTACCAGCACTTCCGAGGCCCCTGCAGACGTTCTCAACGGCGCTTGTGGGGGTTTCGTCTTGCCTACGCGCCATGCGGCGCGTTTTCATCAGCTGTTACCCATCACCTTTCCTGGGTTGTCAGGACGTAGAACCCGCGGTCGTCGGCCTCGACCTCGCCACGACGTTTGAGGTATGCCAGCACGTCAGTCACCTGATGGCGCGTCGGAAACGGGAACGACTGTCCTCGCCGTTTCCCGTAGTCATCGACCACCTGCACGACATGTCGATGAATCGTGGATGGTCTAGCCGGCGCATTGCCAGTCAGACAATCTCGGACGATCTGCGCCAAAGAAGGGCAGCCAGCGTGGCGCAACTGGTCGGATAGCGACCAACGAGGCAACGGGGCCGATGGTCGCGCTGGGGCATCCAGCTGACGGGCGACCGCCAACCAGTCGGCAGTGAACCCAACGCTGCGACCCTCTTGCCTGTGGAGCATCTGTAGCTGGCTGAGCTGCCGGATGAGCTCCTGAGCTGAACGCTCGAGCTCCTGAACCGCGGGTGTCATGTGACCCATCGTTCCCCAGGAATCGGCGGACCCGTCACCGAGGGCAACATTCTCGGGCTGGAGTGGCAGGCCCGCGTCGATACCGCGCCACTGTCGACGCAGCGCTTCGCCGCAGCGCGGCTCAACCAGAATCCGCTGGATGTCCGAAAGGGTCGGCCACCGCTCCCCCAGCACGGTGCGCTCCAAGGCCGAGTACGTGAGACCCAGACGCCGGGCCAAGACCGTGTAGGCGTAGCGCCGCCGCGGCTCCTGAGGTGCTTCGTCCTCGAGGCGGGCGATTTCTTCGCCGAGTGCACGAGTAACCGCCACTGCTGCGGCCAAGGAGAACGAGAGGCTGCGCAGAGGGAAACTCATGCGCGCCCGGTCGTACCACCTCAACCCTGACCACTCGGAGCGCCCCTGCACACCGTGGAGAGCTGAATCGAGGACATGCTTGGGATGGTGGCCAGAATTCGGTGATGCAGGCATGACGGCAGGCTATGCCAGGGCCTACAGCCCCCTGCGGCCATCTTGCGCCCCGGGCTCCTTTCTCGGATCGTCGCTGCCCCAGACCGGGCTCAGCGTGCTGTCGAGGGAGAGGCCGAGGGCGCGGGTCAGGATGAGCCAGGTCCTCAGGTCTCCGCGGTAGGTGCCAGCGCCGATGTTGAGCAGTGTCCGCCTTGACAGTCCGGAGATTTCGGCGAGCTCGTCGTAGGTCATGCCGCTTTCTGCCCGGAGCTCGGTGAAAGCCCGTCGCAGAGCACTCATGTTCGGCTCAGGTCGATCGGCAGGTTTGCGTAGCACCCTTACAGGCAAACCCGGGTGCCCGAGAAGCGCAGTGCAGGACCTTGCACTTTCTGGTGCAGGGTGCTTCACTCGCGCAGATGCACCCCTGCGACCTGCACCGATGCGAGGACTGACCCGTGAACCTACTCACCACCGCGACCTGGAGCACCCTGGGCGGCGCCGCCCTCGGCGGCACCCTCCTCGCCAAAGACCAGACCAAATGGGCCGAGGTCGAGTCGTGGGCCGAGGAGCTCGCCGCTGAGGACCGCCAACAGCTCCTCAACGGCCAGCCCCTACCGACGATCCAGGAACCCCCGCAGCCGACACCACCGAACCTGCCCACCACGAAAACCTGGCTGCTGATACCACTGGCCGTCTGGTTCGTTCCGGCAGCACTGATCGCCATCATCATCGGAGCAGTCCTCAGCGCTGGGGAGACACCGGCAGCAGCAGCCCTCGGCGGCGCCTTCACGTTCGTCGTTGCCTCCATCCCCACCCTGGCGCTTGCGGTGATCATCGGCCTCATCCTCAAGGCGGCCCGGATGCGCCGAGCACAGCGCGCCACGCTGGAGCACCAGGTGCGGGCCGCCTACCACGACGTCTGGGCGTTGCGCGAAGACGCCCGTCATCAGCTCGCCAGCGGCGCCAAACCCGTGCGCTATCTCGAGGCCATCGGCCTGGACCCCCAGCAGCTATGACACAGCCAGAGGGCCCCACCACCGGGCACCCGCTGACCACCTGGGGCGCAGATCATCTCGAGCACACGGTCACGATCCGCACCGACGCACACGACGCCCGGCACATGAGGACCAGCGCCGGTCACGTCAGCGTCGTCGACGCCCATCGCATAGCCGCGGCACGGCTGGCCCGCTCGAATGCCCTGGATGCCTGCGCCGTCTGCCTCGTCGTCAACGACACCGCAGGCGTCGTCCTGCCCGCACAGGTGCACATCCTCAGCACCACCGACCCCACTTCTTCTCTCCTGGCCAGCCATGATGCTGGCTCGCCAGACTGGGCCCGAGTCCTGGTCGCCTCCCCGCTGCGTGGCACCTGGGCGGCGCACGAGGCCCAGCTCATGGCGACCGAGATCGCCGAACGAGCCGCACGAGCGAGCAGACTCCGAATCAGCGGATCACCAAGTCCGCCCCCGGGTCTATCGCTGTCCACCCGCCATGCCTCCGAACTGCACGACATCGCCGCTCTCACTGAAGCGGCAGGCCTGCCCCTCCTCAGCTCACCCGCCCAGCGCGAACTCACGCACACACCGCTGTTGCACCTGTGCGACCTGCCCGACACCACCCAAGCGACAGCCTCCCCCCAAGGCATCCTCATCCACGCCGGCACTGTCCTCGAGGACCTCGAACCCAACGGCACCCACACCGTCGAAATCGGATACCGCCGGATCGCACTGCTACAGATGGGAGTGCTTCAAGGCACGGGCCGCGAGCTGGAGTTCGTGCGAGATCACCTCTTCGAGGACCCCAGCTCCGCAGCTGCGCTCATCCGCGGGCGTCCGACGAACGGATGGGCCTCATGGCTGGACTGCGCGGGAAGGGCCCTGCGCGAACTGATCTGATAATGCGGGGCATCAACGCAGCACGAGGCCTCAGAGGCACAGCGTCCGGTCACTGATGTCCGCCCAGATCTCCCGTGCCGTCGGGTGCTGCAGGCGAGCCTCAAAGCACTCGCCCCTGTCCGCCGCGCCCGCGTCTGCCCCGTTACCTTTTCGGCGGCGCCTGGATCGATCAGGATGAGCAGGTGCCGGCCAGCCGGTCCTCGGCATGATCGTTGCCCCCAGTCGCACTCATGATCCGGGGGGTGTTGTCACCGAGGACCGGTCTGGTGATCACAGATCGCTGATAGAGGCGGGAGCTCTTCTTCGGGAGGGCCTTTGTAACGTGGATGCCGAGCGTGATCACCTCTGAGCTGGCCAGCACGACCATGGCCTAGCTGCCCAGGAGGAACGCCATGACCACCCCAGCACCGGCCGTGTACATCGGCCTGGACGTCGGCAAGTCCGATCACCACGCCGTCGCCCTCACCAGCAACGGCGAGACGGTCTACGACAAGGCCCTGCCCAACGACGAGACTCGCCTGCGAGCCATCCTCGACGAACTCTTGAAGACCCATGGGCCCGTGCTGCTTGTCGTCGATCAGCCGGCCACGATCGGTGCCCTTCCGGTCGCCGTGGCCCAGTCATGTGCCGGTGTTGAGGTGGCGTATCTGCCGGGACTGGCCATGCGCCGGATCGCGGACCTGCACCCCGGCTCGACCAAGACTGATGCCCGTGATGCCGCGATCATCGCCGAAGCCGCACGGACCATGCCCCACACCCTGCGAGCCATCCGTGTCGATGATGAGCAGATCGCCGAGCTGGCCATGCTCGCCGGGGCCGACGATGACCTCGCCGCGCAGATCACCGCGGCCTCGAACCGGCTGCGCGGGCTGCTCACCCAGATCCACCCCGCCCTGGAACGGGTGCTGGGGCCCAGGATCACGCACCCGGCGGTAGCGGATCTGCTGGGCCGGTACCCGACTCCGGGCAAGCTCAAGACCGCTGGGCCCGGGCATGTGCGTGCCCGGCTGCGCAAGCACGCGCCCCGACTGGCCAGCTCCTTGACGGAGGAGATCTTCGAAGCCCTGGCCCAGCAGACCGTGGTCGTGGCAGGTACTGAGGCTGCGGTCACCGTGGTGCCGATTCTGGCCGAGCAGCTGGCAGGGCTGATCCATCAGCGGGCAAGGCTGGCCATCCAGGTGGAGGCTGTGGTGGAGGCCCACCCTCTTCATCCGGTCCTGATCTCGATGCCCGGGGTAGGGGTCAGGACCGCTGCACGGATTCTCACCGAGGTCGTGGGCAAGGACTTCGCCGATGCCGGGCACCTGGCCTCCTACGCCGGCATCGCTCCCGTCACCCGACGATCCGGGTCCTCGATCCGTGGTGAACACGCACCCCGCGGAGGCAACAAGCGCCTCAAGCGAGCCCTGTTCCTCTCGGCCTTCGCCTCCTTGCATCACCCGGCCTCGAGGGCGTACTACGACCGCAAGAGGGCCCAGGGCAAGCGCCATAACCAGGCACTGATCGCTCTGGCCCGGCGGCGCACCGACGTGCTCTACGCGATGCTGCGCGATGGCACCCTGTACGAAGACCCGACCACGCCTTCGGTGCCGTCGTCAGTCGCTCTGGCGGCTTGACGAAAACCATAGAGGCACCCCCCCCAACTGTCACCTGATCGTGCGGCAGTCCCGACGCTCAGGGCCCAGACGTCGCAGGACGGCGATTCGGTGCAGGCGTTGCTGGTCCTCGTGCGCACCCTGACGGACCGGCTTGGCTGAGTGCGGCTTTGGAAGCGCAGTAAGTTGAATGCATGAACAAGATTCGCTGGCTGCAGGTCGGCACCGTCGCGCTGCCGGCGCTGGCGACGCTTGGCTTTGGCGAGCTCGAAGCGCCGGGCGAGCACCCGTGGCAGGTGATAGGCCTCGCCCTGGTGTTCCTGGCTGGCATCTGGTGCGTCGCGGTACGCCATAAACTCCAGGACGCCGAGAAGAAACGGGAGAAGGCCGAGCAAGACCGATTGACTGAGGAGGCGAGAGTCGAACGGGAGTGGCTTGAGGGCGAGTACCAAGCGCGCCTCAGCACCCAGACCACTCTCATCGACGAAGTGAGCGCCAGTGTTGGCGGGCTTCTCGACGTCCTCGCACGCCTAGTTCGCGAATCTCCTGCATCGCGGGCTCACCAGCTCCTGCCGACTCAGCAACAGATCGTCGTCGAGCTGCTAAAGGTGCTCCGCGTTCATCACGAACGAGGCCGTGCCACGCTGTACGTGCCGCACGAGGATGGGAGGCTGTCACCGGCCACCTGCAGGGGCCGGCACGATCGGGCGCGCGACTTCGAGCCGGACACGCCGCGCGGCGAGGCCGTATGGGACTTCCTCCGAAACGGACCGCCACTTATTTGCAACGACGTGGACGACGAGGATGAACTGCCGGCAGGCTGGGAAGGCACCGGCTCCGACTACAAGGCCTTCGTTTCTTGCCCCATCGTGGTCAACTCCGACATCTACGGCATGCTCACCTACGACGTGCCGGACGCTGGCACCTTGCAGAAGAGCGACGCCGATGTGGTCATGATCTACGCCGCGGTGGCGGGGCTTGCTTCCCGTGTCGTTGAGGGCCGCTAGACTTCAAACTGTGGGGAGGAGCAGGACATGAACAGCAGCTATGGCATCAGCTCCCGGAACGGAGTGGTTTCCGCCAAGCGAGTGACCCCTTTCGTCCGGTCTGTCCAATCCGGCCGGTCGGGCACGTATGTCACCAAGAGCGCTTCGACGGGCCGGACTGTCGCCCAAGGCAAGAGCGCTTCGACGGGCCGGACTGTCGCCCAAGGCAAGAGTGGATCCACGTCTCAGGACAAGCGCAACTAACTCCATAATCTTGAACCGCTCGGCCCCTGGTGATCACATCACCAGGGGCCGAGCCGCATTCGTGGGTGGCCCTATGAGTCGCTGGCTTCTTCCCAGTGGAATGCCGTGGTCGGCGGGGCATTCCATCGGTATTCGATGGCTTGGAGGTCTTCCTCGGCCGGGCACCACTGCCGAAGTGTGAACTCCGCATTGCTGTCGTCGAGCTCACCGTTGTCGGTGAACCGTAGGCCGCTGAGGATCCCGATGATGCACTCACCGGGGTGCTGCCGGGCGTGGGTTACTTCCCCGGCGGTCACGGTGACGGTGGTGCCGTTGGATTGAGTGCCCTTGGCCTCCAGGTACAGGGTCTGGCCGTTCTTCCGAGCGATGGCGTCGTAGGGGCCGTCGAAACGGACGTCCTCGACGTCCCAGCCACGGTCGCGGTAGTAGGTCTCCAACCGGTGCTGGGCGGCGTCTTCAAGGGCCTTCCGACGTTGGCGATCCATGACTCGCCCTTGTTCAGGGGCCTCGAGGAGAGCCTGCTCTTCGGTGGCCGTGCGCCCGGTTCCGGCGGCGAGCATCGCATCCTGCTCAGAGGTGTCGTGATAGGTGAGTTCTACGCGGTGGCGGGGCAGGGAACGACCGATCAGGGCCTCATGCACCGGGTGCCCTGCAGGTAGGACATGTCCTTGCAGGGCTCGGCGCCGAACGCCGTTGGCCTGGAATTCCGGACCGACGTCTTCGATCCCGGTGATCGCGGCCACGAGCACGATCTCTCCCTGCCGCGAGAAGGTGGCGATGCGCTCTTCCTCGACCCGGCTCCCGAATCTCCAGATCCCCCGGTTGTTCGCCCAGATTTCCTCGGGGTCGGCCTCCGGTACCCATCCGTGCCACGGACGTCCTCCCCATGACTCCAGCGGGTCTTCGGGGCGCTTGTTGGACAACGAAAAGTTGATAGCCACCGGATCTCCTTGAAAGGTCACCACACCTGATCGAGGCACGTGCCCCTTTGTCGACAAGTCTATGTTCCCAAGCGCGACCGCGCGCGGTAGACCGTGGCAGTTCTGGCAGGCCGCCATGGCCTCCACTGAATCCGAGGTCAGACACGTCCTCAGTGGCGTCCGGTCGGTGATTGAAGTGCGGCCGTCCCTTTCGCTTGTGGACCTCGGGCATGTCTAGGCGGAGATTGTCATCGGGGACTGATGCACGATTATGTGTCAGTTGGGCACGGCCCCACCGTCACCGGCCCAGGTGTGGAGATTCTCATGGTGCTCACCGCTCGAAGCCCACTTCCCGACACTCCCAGCGGGCCGGGGCGAGCCATTGTCGACGCATCAGTCTGACTGCCTCCGCCCGACGCCTCCGATCGACGGTGTACAAAACCGGGCCTCGTCCCTGTACAACTACCGGGAATCTGGGCCCTGGATCCGCCTGCTGGCAGGTTTCGTGAACCACCCACCGCAAGAA
Source organism: Kocuria marina (assembly GCF_000786655.1). Taxonomy (GTDB): domain Bacteria; phylum Actinomycetota; class Actinomycetes; order Actinomycetales; family Micrococcaceae; genus Kocuria; species Kocuria marina_A. The sequence goes on from NZ_JROM01000045.1 coordinate 83,648, forward strand.
GTCCCGTTCGACCGGAAGGTCGGGCGGGACTTCGTCATTCGCGGGGCCGGTCCAAGGCAACCGTTATCCGGCGCTCCCCACCGGACGGCTCCGTAGAACCGAAGCCGACGGAGACCGCGGGAACCCTCCGTATCGATGGTGCGGCCGGCCCCTCGCGCCGCGGCCCCCGCTCAATCCTCGGTCAGTTCGTACCGGGTCCCGTCCGGAGCGCGCCTGAGCACTCCCATGTCCACGGCGTGCCGGCGGAAGAACGCGGCGTCGAGCACGAACATCCGCAGCCGCTCGTTGAGCGCGGACTCCGCGACGGCTTCCCCGGGGCGCACGACCCGCCGGGCCACCGCGGCCACGACGTCGTCGACCCAGCGCACGGGCAGGCCCGGCACGCTGCGGATCAGATCCGCGCGCTGGCCGAGAAACTGCAGGCGCCGGTCGTGTCCCTGCGCGGGGACCGGGGCATCTCGCCCTCGTCCGGACCAGGGGTGCAACGTCCCGGGTGGCACGCCCCAGGTGGCACGCCCCGGACGTACGGTGGTTGCCGTGAGTCCGGGACACCGGTCGGGTACCGCTACCCCCGACTCACCGTGACCTTGCCGGTGGAGCGGTGCCACGTGGCCACCACACCGCGGGAAAAGCGCTGGGCCATACCGCCGGAGACGGCGTACTCGTCGGTCGCGGGGTACCCCCACGCGTGTTCGTGCCCGGCCTTCTGCCAGGCCGTACCGATCCCGCCGCTGAGCTTGATCACGCGGGTGCCCGTGGCCGGGGAGTACATGGCGCGGTAGCGGGCGTTGCCGTTGCGGAAGTCCTGGTAGGCGCCGCCGGGGATCTTGCGCTCCGCCATTACGGGATAGCCCCACCCGCGCTCCAGACCGGCAGCCTTGTAGGCGTTACCGATGCCGGTCCCCCACTTCACGGGGTGGGCGCCGGTCGCGGGGCTCCAGTAATACGTGTAGTTCTTCGTGAAGCCCTGGTAGACCCCGCCCGCGCGGCCCGTGGGCTTCTCCGCCGACGTCGGTTGCCCGTATGTCCCCATCCCGCCCGTGGCGACGTAGTCGGTCCGGATGGCCCCGCGCAGCCAGGACGTCTGAGGGGTGCCCAGTGTGGCGGTCTGGCCCGTCGTCGTCGGTGCGGGCGGCAGCGTGGCCAAGCCCTGGGCGATCAGGCCCACGATGTCGTAGTCGTCGTGGTCGTAGCCCTGCAGGGTCTTGAGGGAGGTGCGGGTGAACCCGTCCGCCCGGAACCGCTTCATGCCCTGGGCTGCGGCGGCGGACGCGGACCACGTGGGCGGGTTGGTGCTTCCGACCACGTCCTTGGTCCCGGCGTGCCACGTGATCGGGAGGGAGCGCACCGCGGCACTCGGCGCGGTCTGCATGCCGCTGGCACCGCCGCCGCCGATGATTGTCGCACCGCCGCCACGGATCCAGTTCTGCCGATCGGCCAGCAGCTCGTACGTGATGAACTCCGCGCCACCCGAGTAGCCGGCGAGCCACACGCGGGAGGTGTCCAGGTCGTAGGTCTTCACGAGGCTGTCCTTGAGCGCGCGAAAGTAGTCGCCGTTGCCGTCCGCGTCCTCCCACCACGTGATGCCGTTGGGCTTGAGCTTGTGGTCCGGGGAGATGGGGACCACCAGGATCATGTTCTTCTTGCGGGCCTGAGCGGCCAGTGCTGTGAGCGCGGTCCCTTGGGGGCTGTGCACCCAGGTCTCGCCGGGGTTGTCGTAGTCGCCGCCCAGGTAGAACAGCACACCCACGGCCTTCGAACGGTCGATGCCGTTCGTGTAGATGTGGTAGCTCGAGTTCTTGCCCGCGGCCTTGAAGGGTTTGTGATGGGCGGTCGCGGGAAGGGCGGGGGCCTGAGCCGCGTGCACGGGCGCCTCGGGAACCCGCGGCGCGGTCCGGACCGCGGGAACCGCGGGAGCGGCCACTGCGGGAGCGGCGTTCGCCGGGGCCAGGAGTGACGGGGAGAGCGCCAACGGGGACAGCGCCGTGACCACGGCGAGGGCCGCCGCGGGCACCACGGAGGAACGGAAGAAACGCATGGGGGGCTGCTTTCTACATGGGGGGGGTATTCAGTTGTGGCCCGCTCGGTCAGCTCATTCCGGGCGCAGCACTGGCAGAGCATCGGGGGAAATGCTCAGCCAGGTGAAGATCATGCCATCGGCGTGATGGAATTTTGCGAACGCGAAGCCCGTGCCGCGTTAATTTTTGGTGTCCCGGCCGCTCGCAGCCGTCGCCCCCACGACTGGCCGCCTGCGGCCGCCGGTCCCGCCCCGATCAACCCCTCATCCGGGTCACGACGTCGGTGAGCTGCGCGTCTTCCTCCTCGGTGATCCGCACGCCCAGATCCCGGACCTCGGTCACGATCTCCGGGGCCGTCAGTTCCCGCTGCCGGGTCGGCCGCCCGGGGGTGCGCACGGTGGTGCCGTGTTCGGTCACAGTCACGTGGCCCCGCGGGGTGTGCTTCATGACCATGAGGTGATGGCGGAATATGGACTCCGCACCGGTCGAGGTCTGCAGGTGGCCCATCCGCACGTCCGCGGGGTGGATGGTGGACTCGTCCAGCACGTGTTCCATGGCCCCGTCCCGCTCGAACGACCACACGGGCCAGCCCTCGTCCGTGACCCGCCCGATCGAGAAGGTGCGGTCCCCCTCCACGCGGCGAGCGCCGTCGTGCAACGGGATGGGACCCGTGATGCTGAAACCGAACCCGGGATCGCACAGGTAGCGTGTGCCGGCGAGGTTCACCATCACGGTCATGTGGGTGCGGGGGCTGTCGAACGAACGCACGCGGCCCAGGGCGCGGCGCACGGTGAAGCCCAGCGTTTCCAGAACGGCCGCGAACAACTGCGAGTGCTCGAAGCAGTACCCGCCGCGGCGGCGTCGGACGAGTTGGTCCTGCACGGTCGCCAATTCCACCCCGGGATGCCGTCCGAGCAGCACCTCCACGTTGCTGAACGGGAACGTGAAGACATGGGCGCGGTGCAGCCGTTCGAGCAGGCCCAGGTCCCGCGGGGCGGCGGCGAGCTGCGCGGCGTCGACGTCCAATGCCGCGAGGTAGCCAGGGACGTCCACGTCCTCGATCCGCCACGGGGACACGGGGCGTTCGTTCATCATGACCTCCGGGGGCACGGGAGCGGGCCGGTACGCAGGGCGCGGCAAGGTTGACCCGGCATCATGGTGACACACGACCGCGCCCCGATAAGGACCCGTCATGCACCCGCACACCACGTCCCCGTCCGCCTCATGAGCCGCGCTCCGGGACGCGCCGTCGGCTGGACGTTGGGTCTGCTCGTGGTGCTGGCCCTCGTGGTGGGTGCCGTGTGGGCCGGTTCGGGACCGCTGCGTTCGATCGTGTCGAGTGCCCCTCCCGCACTGGGCAGGGCGGTATGCACCGTGACCACGCAGGACGGGGACGTCCCTCTGACCCGCGAGGAGGCCAAAGCCGCGACCACCGCCGTCGTGCGCGGTGCGGACGCCTCCGCGGTACCCGGCGTGGAGCCGACTGTCATGGAGCGTCTCACGCACGGCCCGCCCGACGACGCCGGGCCCAGCCTGCGCTGCCGCGGGCACAGCAACGAGGGACTCCAGGCGCAGGAGATCACCCCCTCCGGGCTGACGCCCCGGGCCGAAGCGGTCCGGGACGCGATGATCGAGGTCTTCGGCCCCCTGAGCCTCGGCGGTTACGCCCCGGGCGGTGTGGGCCACGGACATGGCGAGAATTCCACGCACTACGACGGGCGCGCCGTCGATGTGTTCTTCCGCCCCGTGACGGAGGAGAACCGCCGGCAGGGGTGGCAGCTCGCGCACTGGCTCGTGGCCCACGCCGAGGACCTGGACGTCCAGTACGTGATCTTCGACGACATGGTCTGGGGTTCGCGCTCCCCCGCCGGGCGCTGGCACCCCTACAACGCGCCGCCGCCCGCGAACGAGATCCTGCGCCACCTGGACCACGTGCACGTGGACGTGGTCCGCGGGGAGCCCGCGTAGTCGTCGCGCACTCCGGCTCCGTCCCGTAACGTGACGAATCAGCCCGCACGACATCCGTTGCGGTCCGTCCCAGCGCAGGAGGACACCCATGAACGCTCACGTGGTGGTTTTCGGAGCCACCGGATACACCGGCCGCCTGGTGGTCGAGTCCCTCGTGGAAAGGGGAGTCCGCCCCGTCCTGGCCGGGCGCCGCGAACGGCCCCTGAACCAGCTGGCCTGCACGCTGGGCGGCCTGGACGTGCGGACCGCGGACCTGGCCGAGCCCGATTCCGTCCGCGCGCTGGTCTCCGAGGGGGACGTCCTGGTCACCACCGTGGGTCCCTTCGAGCGACTCGGGGACGTGGCCGCGGACGCCGCCGCGGCCCAGGGTGCCCACTACCTGGACTCGACGGGTGAGGTGGGCTTCGTGCGTCGACTCCAGAAGCGCTATCCCGCCGCCGCGTCCGACGACGCCGCTGCGCCGGGTGATGCGCCCCGCGGCACCATGCTGCCCGCATTCGGTTACGACTACGTGCCCGGGATCCTCGCAGGATCCCTGGCTCTGGAACGCGCCGGGGACCGCGCCGAGACCCTGCGGGTGGGCTACTTCGCCCCCGGGGCGGGCCCTACCGGGCTGAGCGGCGGGACCATGACCACCATGCTCGAAGAGCTGAGCAAACCGTTCCTGGTGTGGCGTGATCACCGGTGGCAGAAGCCGGGGCGGATACCGCGGCAACACACGTTCACGGTAGACGGGGCGAAGCGCAGTGCGGTGATGGTCCCCGGGAGCGAGATCGTGTTCCTGCCGGACGCGTTCCCGAAGGTTGCGAACATCGAGGTGTTCAACGGGTGGTTCTCCGCGCCGGGGCCAGTCATGAAGGCTACGCTGCCCGTGATGGCCGTGGCCGGTTCCTCGTCCCTGGCCCGCAAGGCGCTCGGCAAGGGCATCACCGCCCTGACCGGGTCCGAGGGCGGGCCGAGCGCGAGTGAGCGGGCGAAGTCGTCCTCCCTGGCCATAGCAATGGTCACCGACTCCCGGGGCGAGACCGTGTCCGAGGTCCATGTGGCGGGTCCCAACGTCTACACGCTCACGGGTCACCTCTTGGCGGCCGGGGCGGAGCACGTGCTCAAGGACCGTTCACGGGCGCGCGGGGTGGTGGGCCCGCTGCAGGCCTTCGGCATGGAAGGCCTCGTGGAGCTGTGCGCTTCGGCGGGGTTGCGGGAGGTCAGCCCCGGGGCGGCTCGCTGAGCGCGGTCGAGCCGCCGTCCTCATGGGAGTTCTTCGAGGACGGCGCCCCGGTCGCCGAGACCCCGGACGACGGCGCTCCGGGCACCGCGGCGACGTCCCCCCGGTGGCCGGACGCGGCGTCGGCGGCGTCCGAGGACTGACGATTGGCGGCGTCGGAGGAGTGAGCGGCGTCGTCACCGTGCTTCTTGCCGAAGGGCAGCACGTGGACGATGCCCACGATGATGGAACCCCACACGATGCCGAGCACCAGCGCGCAGAACGTCTCCACGAGCCACGCGAGCGCGGGGCCCACCCCGGCCACGTGGTGCACGGACTCGCCCAGGTGGTGGACCCAGTCGTACACGGGGGTGAACCCGAGGTCGGCCATGCCCACCAGGATGATGTGTCCGCCCACCCACAGCATGGCGAAGACACCCACGATCGAGATCACGGACAGCACCGTGGGCATGGCCTTGACCAGGCCCCGCCCGAACTTCTGGGCGCCCTCGGAGTCCTTCTGGGCCAGGGCCAGGCCGATGTCGTCCATCTTCACGATCAGGGCCACGACGCCGTAGACGAGCACCGTGATGACGATCGCCACCACGATCAGGATGAGCGTGCGGGACAGGAACGGCTCGTGGGAGACCTCGTTGAGCGCGATCACCATGATCTCCGCGCTGAGGATCAGGTCCGTGCGGATCGCCCCGGAGGTGATCTTCTTCTCCGCCTCCGGCCCGCGGTTCGCGGCGGGTTCGTCGGGAGCGTGGTCCTTGTGGGACAGGTGCTCGATCACCTTCTCCGCGCCCTCGAAGCACAGGTACGTCCCGCCCAGCATCAGCAGCGGCGTGAGCAACCACGGCGCGAACTGGCTCAGGATCAGGGCCACCGGCAGGATGATCAACAGCTTGTTGCGCAGGGAGCCGATCGCGATCTTCTTGATGATCGGCAGTTCCCGCTTGGGGTTCACGCCCTGCACGAATCGCGGGGTCACCGCGGTGTCGTCGACGACGACGCCCGCGGCCTTGGCGCTCGCACGCCCCGCCGCGCCGGCGACGTCGTCCACACTCGCGGCGGTCAACTTCGCGAGTGCCGCGATGTCATCCAGCAGCGCAGCCAGTCCAGCGGCCATCAGGCTCCCTCAATCCTTGTGCTCAGCCATCTCGATCAAGGACAAGCGTAAAGGGTGCCGCGGCCCGGGCGAACCACGAGCGGTATCGTCCCACGCCCGGGGTAGTTCGAACCTCGCTCGCCTGGACCGCTACGCGCGATCCAGGCCGCTGCGGTGCAGATCGGCCATCGCCTGGGCGACCACGACGGCGCGTTCCGGACCCAGGACGTCCACGAACGTGGCGGTCATCGTCTCGGCCACGAGATCACGGACCTTTCCGGCCGTGGTGCGACCCTCGGCGGTGAGCTCGAGGTAGACGACGCGCCGGTCCTCGGGACACGGAGCGCGCTGGACCAGACCGCGCTTGGTGAGCCGGTCCGCGACCTTGGTGAAACCGCCGGTGCTGAAGGCCACCTGCCGGGCCAGTTCGGCCATGGACATGCGCCGTTGTGGGCTGCGGATCAGCCGCAGCAACGCCTCGGCCTCGGCGGCGTCCAAGTCGTACGCCCGGGCAATCGTCCGGTGCAGGTTCTTGTTGGTGACCTGGAACCCCTCGATCACCTGGCCCCACAGGGTCACGGGGTCCACCGCCTGGGCAGCGGTGTCGGTGTGCGCGGTCATGATCTCCCCTTTCAAGCCCTTAGAACTCGTTGAGCTGAGGGGTGATTTTACCTCGCCTCGGAAACATTTGTCTAAGAATCTTCTTGCGCAGCCATCTCCAGCCTTGCACCCTGCCCCGCACCCTTGAGCGAACCCCGACCGCAAGTTAGTCTTGCGAGGAAGATATTTCCGTTCAAACCAGTTGATCTCCACCCGGACCGCCCCGTCGCATCCCGGACCCGCGCCGGGTGGCCGCGACAGCAGCGTCGTCGACCCCGGCGAATACAGTCGGCGCACGAAACCACGAGGAGCCGCCATGCCCGAGCAGGACCGTTTCTTCCTGGACAAGTCCGACCCCTCCAGCTGGCGGGCGGTCAACGCCTTCTCCCGCAAGGTCGGTGCCGCTGCTGAGGATGCGGGCATCCCCGCCTCGGTCGTGGAGCTGGTCAACGTGCGGGTGTCCCAGCTCAACGGGTGCGCGTTCTGCCTGGACCTGCACGTCCGCAAGGCCGAGGCGGCCGGGGTGACCGCGCAGCAACTCGCCGTGCTCCCCGCATGGCGTGACACCGCCCTTTTCGATGCCGTGGAACGGGCCGCCCTGATCATCGCCGAAACGGCCACCCTGTTGCCCGACGAGAACACGCGGCACGCCGAGCAGGCCGCGGCCCGGGAAGCACTGAACGACGAGCAGTACTCCGCCCTGCAGTGGACAGCGATCGCGATCAACGCCTTCAACCGGATCTCCATCCTGTCCGGACACCCCGTCCGTCCCCGTAAGGCCGCGTCCACCGGCGCGACCATGAGCACCGGAGGTGCGCGATGACCAACCTGGAACGCAACCCGCAAGAGGTCCTGTGCACCGAGGCGATCGGGGCCGGCGCGGCCCTGCTGACCCCGCGGGACGTGCCCCTGGGCGGCCCGCGCGCGATGACCGTGCGCCGCACCCTGCCCCAGCGCCATCGAAGCCTCATCGGCGCGTGGTGCTTCCTGGACCACTACGGCCCCGATCCCGTGGCGGACACCGGGGGCATGTCCGTGGCGCGCCACCCCCACACCGGGCTGGCCACGGTGAGCTGGTTGTTCACCGGCGGCATCTCCCACCTGGACTCCGCTGGATACAGCGCGGACGTGCGCCCTGGGGAGGTCAACCTCATGATCGCCGGGCGCGGGATCTCCCACCAGGAGTTCTCCACCCCGGACACCACCACCCTGCACGGCGTGCAGCTGTGGTACGCCCTGCCGGACGACACCCGCCACATGGCACCGACCTTCGAGCACTACACGCCCGAGCCCGTGAAGAGCCACGGCGCCGAGCTGCGGATATTCATCGGTGAGCTGGCCGGGTCCACGTCCCCCGTGAACACGTACACACCCCCGCTGGTGGCCGCCGAGATCCTCATGGAACCGGGAGCGGAACTGAAACTGGACCTGGACCCGTCCTTCGAGCACGGGGTCCTGGTGGACACCGGGGACCTGAGCCTGAACTCGGCGCCGGTTCCCGAGGACCATCTGGCCTACCTTCCCACGGGGCGGGACAGCATGGTCCTGACCGCCGGTGAGAAGCCCGTGCGGGCCATGCTCCTGGGCGGGGAGCCCCTGGGGGAACAGATCGTGATGTGGTGGAACTTCGTGGGCCGCACCCACGAGGAGGTCGTGGCCTACCGCGAGCAGTGGCAGGCCGAGATCGACGCCGAACCGGCCCCCACCCCGGAGTCCGGAACCTACTCGGACGGGACCCCGTACCCGCGCTTTGGTCCCTTCCCCGACGGTCAGCCTGCCCCGCTGCCGGCCCCGACCCTGCCCACCGTCACCCTGCGTCCCCGCGGCTGAGCCCGCCCGATCCCACTCCCGTCCGATCCCACCCAGGGGAGTCTTGTGGAAACCGAATCCGACATCACCGTCCGCCACAACGCCGACGGGCGCCGCTACGAACTCCTCGACGGTGACGCGGTCATCGGCGAGGCGCACTACCTGCCGTTCGACGGCGCCGACGAGCCGCAGCGGATCTTCTACCACACGACCGTCGACGACGCTTACAGCGGTCAGGGTCTCGCGTCCAAGCTCGCGCGGGGGGCCTTGGACGGCACCATCGCCGACGGGAAGACCATCGTCCCGGTGTGCCCCTACATCAAGTCCTGGCTCGGCAAGCACGACGACTACCAACCCCACGCGACACCCGTCCGCCCGGAGCACCTGCAGGCGTTGTCGGGGATGAATCGGTAATCATGCACGGCGCGTCCCGCTGAATTGGAACGGCGGGTCAGTAGGGTGGATCCAATTCAGGAAGTGCATAATCGCCCCCCCCGGCGTGACACTTGCACTGTTTGATTTCCCTCACCCGGAGGAACTCATGGAATTCACGGAACGCCTGGCCGCTCTTGCAAACAAGGTCGCGCATCAAAAGGATGCACTCCAAACGGAGGAAGCCACCAAGAACGCATTCGTCATGCCCTTCATCTCCACGATCCTGGGATACGACGTGTTCAACCCCTCCGAGGTGGTTCCGGAGTTCACGGCGGATGTCGGCCTGAAAAAGGGCGAGAAGATCGATTACGCGATCGTCCAGGACGGGCAAATCCAGATGCTCATCGAGTGCAAGCACGTGGGGTCACCGCTTTCACTCGAGCACGCTTCGCAGCTGTACCGGTACTTCGCCGTCACGAACGCTCGCATAGCCATTCTGACGAACGGGGAGAAGTACCACTTCTACACCGACCTCGATGCGCCCAACCGCATGGACGACAAACCGTTCCTCGTCCTGGACCTGCTCGACATCGATGCCACGTTGATCCCGGAACTGCTCAAGCTGAGCAAGACGGAATTCGATCTGGATTCCATCATCAACGCTGCCGGCGAGTTGAAGTACGTGGGGCAGATCAAGCGAGCCATTGCGGCTCAGTTCAAGGAGCCGTCCGACGATTGGGTCCGGTTCTTCACCAACCGGGTTTACGAAGGTGCGTTCACTCAAAAGGTGCGCGAACAATTCACGCCGCTGGTGAGCAAAGCGTCCCAGCAATTCCTCAACGAACAGGTCAACAATCGCCTCGCCACCGCTCTGGGCGCGAGCTCGGTGCCCCCGTCGATGCCCTCCGGCGACGACGTCACGGAAGAGGTCACCAGTCGGGAGGAAGCCGAACGCGATCTCGAGGAGAGCCAGGACGACATCGTCACCACGGCGGATGAACTCACCGCGTTCAACATCGTCCGTGCGATCGTCTGCGATCGGGTCGACATGTCTCGGGTGACCTATCGGGACGCGAAGTCATACTGCGCGGTTCTATTGGATAACAACAACCGCAAGACGATTGCCCGCCTGCATTTCAACAGAAGCCGCAAGTACGTGGGCCTTCTCGACGAGAACAAGGTGGAAACGCGCCACGGGATCGACGCCCTTGAGCAGATCTACGGATTCAGCGACGCCTTACGCGAAACGGTGGACCGCTTCAACGGTTGATCCGGGGCCACTCGTTCACGGAATGCGGCCGCGACTCACTTCGCGGCGGCGCCCAGCACGGCCACAAGGAAATCGCTGTCCGGGGACCAGGGGCGTACGTCCCACCCCGCCAGGGTGAGTTGCGGTGTGAGACCCTCCGCAGCGGCGTCGGCGAAGAACTCCTCGGCGGAGTAGCCGCGCCCCGCGCCGAAACCGACCACCGCGCGGCCGTCCCGACCCAGGTGGCTGCGGAAGCCGCGTAGCACGTCCCGCCGGGTGCTTTCCGCGAGGAAGGTGACCACGTTGCCCGCGCACACGATGACGTCGAAGGGGTCTCCGAGGTCCATGTCGGTCAGTACGGCGAGATCGGCCACGCGATACTCAGGGCCCGGGTAGTCCTGCCGGGCGGCGTCGATCAACTCGGGATCCACGTCCACCCCGACCATCCGATGCCCGGCCGCGTGCAGGTACCCGGACAGCCGCCCCGCTCCGCACCCGGCATCCAGGATGCGAGCGCCGCGGGGAACCATGGCGTCGATGAGCCGGGCCTCCCCCACGATGTCCTCACCGCGCGCGGCCATGGTGCGGAACCGTTCGATGTACCACTGGGAATGCCCGGGGTTCCGAGCCACCTGGGCAAGCCACTTGTTCTGTTCCGTCATGGGGCCAGGCTATCGAAGTGCCGCCCCCTTGCCCGGGCTCCGCGTGCCCGCCTCCGTGAACGGACTGGGTAGGCTGACGATCGGCAGGCTCGTCGGCGAACAAAGCTCGGAGGACAGACAGTGGCTGGACGTGGAGGCGTCTCGTGGCGGCTGCGCCTCGCGGCGCTGCGGTACCGGTTCGAGGAGAGCCTGTTCCTCTACCCCGCCATCATCATGCTGGGCGGGATCGTATTGGCGATCATCGCGACGTCCGTCGATCACGCCCTGGGGTACGACACCCACGTGCCGTTCACGTTGGAGATGAGCAGCAACGCCGCCACGTGGTTGCTGGCCACCGTGGCCGGGGCGATGATCACCACCGTGGGCGTGGTGTTCTCCCTGACCGTGGTCAGCCTGCAATTGGCCAGCAGCCAGTTCTCCCCACGGGTCATGCGGTCCTTCATCCGGGACCGGCTGAGTCAGCGCGTGATCGGTCTGCTCGTGGCCACCTTCTTCTACTGCGTGCTGGTGCTGCCCAGTGTCAGCGGGGAGACCACGGTCCCTGCTCCGAGGGTGTCGCTGACGCTCGCCGTGGTGCTGACGCTGATCACCGTGATCGGCATCATCGTGCACCTGGACCACCTGGCCCACGGGCTCCAGGTGGGCAACGTGGCCCGGGTCATCGCGGACGAGGGAGAGAAGGTGGCCGCCGCACTCGACGAAGTGCCCTCCGGGATGCGTGAGGTCGACCCCCGGGACTTCCACGATGCCCCCGACGACGCCGCAGTCATTTCCGCCACGCGCAGCGGATGGATCAGTCAGGTGGACATCCGCCAGCTCCTCGCGGCCGCCTCCCCCAGCACCACCGTGCGCATGGGCACCCGCGTGGGTGCTTACATCCACGCGGGTGAACCCCTGTTGACGGTGTGGCCCCGCCCCTCGGCCGCCAGCAGGAAGAGTCTCACCGGGTCGATCGGCGTGTCCGACATGCGCACCACGCTCCAGGACGTCGACTTCTCCATCCGGCAGCTCGTGGACATCGGGCTGCGTGCCCTGAGTCCGGCCGTGAATGACCCCACGACCGCCGTGGAAGTCATCCTCCGGCTGGGGAGTCTGATGCGGACATTGCTCATCACTCCCCTTCCACCCCCGGCGTTGCAGGACGGATCCCGCCGGGTACTCGTCCAGCCCTGGAACCTCTCCCATGAGGAATACATCGCCCACGCCTTCGATCAGCTCCGGCAGACGTGCCTCGACCAGCCGGACGTGGCCGCCACCATGCTGCGGGTGCTGCGGATGCTGATCACCCACCTGCGGAACCAGGGGCACCCCGATCTGGTTCCGGCTCTGCAGCGACAGATGCAACTGCTGCTCGACGGACTCGAAGCGCAGAAGGACATGCATCCCGAGGACCTTCGCCGCCTCCGCTCCCTGACCTCCGACCACACGGATCCCGCCGACCACAGTCGGTGACCCGCCCCCGCCGGACGCCGCACCTCCGGTGCCTTGTGCTTACTCAGACGTAACATTCGCGTCGGATCACCGCATGTGCGAGTGCAAAGTTATTCTCTCCCTCATCGACTGTCTCGGCGGCAGCTCCGCGGGCTGCATCCCATGTCCCCTCGACCGGAAGGTTCACTATGAAGATCTCGGCTCAACTGCTGGCCGTACCCGTCCTGCTCCTTGGACTCACCGCGTGCGCGGGATCCGGCGACGCACCCGCGAGCGCCCCCACGGCGCCGAGCGTGGAGCCCGCAGTTGCCGAGACCACGCAAGCCCAGCCCACTCCGGGCCTGTCCGAGCGGGGGAACCTGATGAAGCGCGTGGGCGAATCCTCGTCCATCACCATCAACGGTCAGGAGAGCACCCCGGTCGTGAATTTCGTGGTGAACAGGATCGAGGTGGACCCGAAGTGCAGCACCAGTTACGCACAGAAACCCGAGAACGGGCACTTCGTGACCCTCGATGTGTCCGCTGAGACCGGACCGAGGGAACAGTTCCAAGAGGCCTTCTACGGCACTGATTACATGTTCAATCCGCACGAATGGAAATTCATCACTCCGGCCGGGACCACGGCGAACTCGGTGGCATCAGCCGCGTCCTACATGTGCTTGCCCGATGCAGAGCGGATCCCGGAGATGGGGCCCGCCGAGCGTGCGACCGGCAAGATTGTGTTGGACGTGCCCGCGAAAACGGGAACCCTGGTCTATGCGCCCGGTTTCGTGGACCAGGCCTGGGAGTGGAAGCTGTAGGCTCCATCCTTCGTGATGCCCGCGCGTAGCGAACGCGCCACGACCACTGCACGACGACGACGCCCGGGTTCCGCACACGAAGCCCGGGCGTCGTCGTACCCGCGGAGCGCACCCAATGCGGCGTCGGGCACTGCGCGGCGTCGTCGACCGGGCCCGGCGACCTGTGCCACTCGGGCACCTCCGCGCGCAGGCCCGGACGGCTCCCGGGCAACTCCTAAGAACACGACGGAGCACTACGGGGTGTGTTTTCACACGTCAGGCGTAGCATGCCGATTGTTAGGTAGTCTTCTTTCCCTGCCGGACGTCCTTCTGACCATCCTTGGAGCCGCAATGCACCTGATCCCTCGCGAGCAGGAGAAACTGCAGATCGTCGTCGCCGCGGACCTCGCACGCAGACGCCAGGCCCGGGGCCTGAAGCTCAATTACCCGGAGGCCGTGGCGATCATCAGCTACGAACTGATCGAGGGCGCCCGGGACGGCCGCACGGTGGCGGACCTCATGAGTTGGGGGACCACCATCCTCGGCCGGGACGACGTCATGGAGGGTGTGCCCGAGATGATCTCGGACGTCCAGGTGGAGGCCACCTTCCCGGACGGCACCAAGCTCGTCACCGTCCACACCCCCATCCGATAGGCAGGAGACTCCCATGATCCCTGGCGAATACGTCCTGGCGGACACCCCCGTGGTGTGCAACGAGGGCCGCGACACCGTGGAGCTGGACGTCACCAATACCGGTGACCGCCCGGTGCAGGTGGGTTCCCACTTCCATTTCGCGGAGACCAACCCGGCGCTGCGCTTCGATCGCGACGCCGCTCGCGGCTTCCACCTCGACATCCCCGCCGGCACGGCGGTGCGTTTCGAACCGGGGGACAAGAAGACCGTCCGCCTGGTGGCGATGGCCGGTGACCGTGCCGTGTTCGGATTCCGCAACGCCGTCAACGGCCCCCTGGGCAGTGAGGAACGCGCATGAGCTTCGAGATGTCCCGGCAGCAGTACGCCGGCTTGTACGGTCCCACCACGGGGGACGCCGTCCGACTCGCGGACACGGACCTGTTCCTGGAGGTGGAGAAGGACCTCACGAGTCACGGAGACGAAACCGTGTTCGGCGGCGGGAAGGTCATCCGCGACGGGATGGGTCAGGACGGCAACACCGTCCGCGACGGTGCCCCCGGTGACCTGGCCGTGGCGGACACCGTGATCACGAACGTGATCGTCCTGGACCACACCGGGATCTACAAGGCGGACGTGGGTCTGCGGGACGGGCGGATCCTGGCGATCGGCAAGGCCGGCAACCCCAACATCATGGACGGCGTGGAGGTGGTGATCGGTCCCGCGACCGAGGCCGTGGCCGGTGAAGGGCGCATCCTCACCGCCGGGGGCCTGGACACCCACATCCACTTCATCAGTCCGGACCAGTTCGCCACAGCCCTGAACTCGGGGATCACCACCATGATCGGCGGCGGCACCGGGCCCGCGGAGGGCACGAAGGCCACGACCATCACGCCCGGGTCCTGGAACCTCGCGAACATGCTGCGCGCCGTCGAGAACTTCCCCATGAACGTGGGCCTGCTGGGCAAGGGGCACGCGAGCGCGGTGGAACCGCTGGCCGAACAGATCAAGGCCGGGGCCATCGGACTGAAGGTGCACGAGGACTGGGGCGCCACGCCCGCGGCGATCGACAACTCGCTCAAGGTGGCCGACCACTACGACGTGCAGGTGGCCATCCACACGGACACCCTGAACGAGGCCGGGTTCGTGGAGGACACGATCCGGGCAATCGACGGGCGGGTCATCCACACGTACCACACCGAAGGTGCCGGCGGTGGCCACGCCCCGGACATCATCAAGATCGCCGCGTTCCCCAACGTCCTGCCCGCCTCCACGAACCCCACGTTGCCGTTCACGCGCAACACGGAGGAGGAGCACCTGGACATGCTCATGGTGTGCCACCACCTCAACCCGGACATCCCCGAGGACGTGGCGTTCGCGGATTCGCGCATCCGCCCGGAGACGATCGCCGCGGAGGACGTGCTGCAGGACATGGGCATCTTCTCCATCACGAGTTCCGACTCCCAGGCCATGGGCCGCGTGGGGGAAGTGATCCTGCGGACGTGGCAGGTCGCGGACAAGATGAAGAAGCAGCGCGGCAAGCTGGACGGTGACACCGAGCGCGGCGACAACTTCCGGCTCAAGCGCTACATCTCCAAGTACACGATCAACCCCGCGCTCGCCCACGGTGTGAGTGACTACGTGGGCAGCGTGGAGGTCGGGAAGTTCGCGGACCTGGTGTTGTGGGAACCCGCGTTCTTCGGCGTCAAGCCGTTCATGGTGTTCAAGGGCGGGCAGGTGGTCTCCTCCCTCATGGGCGATTCCAACGGGTCCATCCCCACGCCCCAGCCCATGACCATGCGCGGTTCGTTCGGCGGGTTGGGTTCCGCGGTGCACTCCTCCTCCGTCACGTTCATGTCCCAGGCGGCCGTGGACGCGGGCGTCCCGGAGCAGCTAGGTCTGCGGAAGACCGTCAAGGCGGTCCACGGCATCCGGTCCCTGCGCAAGTCCGACCTCGCGTTCAACGGCGAGACCCCCGAGCTGGACGTGGACCCCGAAACCTACGAGGTGCGCGTGGACGGCGAGAAGGTCACGTGCGAGCCCGTGGACGTGCTCCCCATGGCCCAGCGGTACTTCCTGTTCTGAACCCACGCGGCCGCCGGCAATCCGCTGACGACGGTGCTCGGCGGGCACCCGGCGCCGCCAACCAGTCGTTACGGGCCCGTCGTTGCCGCCCTGGCACCGGCACCCCGAACAACCATTCCCGACACGTTCCCGACAAGGAGGATCTCGTGATCGTCGACCGCGTCCTGGGCAACCTGGCCGATCTGTCCCCCTCCGAACGGCAGGGGCTGCACGTGGAGAAGGTGGTGCTGCCCAGTTCCGACCTCGTGAAGCGGATCCAGCGCGTGACCACGGATCACGGCCGCACCCTGGGGTTGCGCCTGGACAGTCCGCGCGGCGCGGCCGGCGACCTCCAGGACGGAGACATCCTGCTCCGGGACGAGCGCGGCGTCGTCGTCGTGTCCGTCGAGGCCACGGACGTGCTCGTGATCGCCCCGCGCACCATCACCGAGATGGGCATGACGGCGCACGGGCTGGGCAACCGGCACCTGCAGGCCCAGTTCTTCGACTCGTCCTCCGAATACGGCGCAGAGGTCATGGTGGTGCAGTTTGACCACACGGTGACCCAGTACCTGGACGAGCACGGCGTGCCCTACGAGCGGCAGGAGCGCGTGATGCCGGTCCCGTTCCGCCACGCGGAGCATACGCACTAATGACCGGGGACGCGCAGGACTGGGCGGGTTCCCTGTTGCCGCTGCTGCAGATCTGCGATTCCGCGCTGCCCACGGGGGCGTTCGCGCACACGTTCGGCATGGAGACCTACCTGGAACGCGGCACCGTGTCGGACCAAGCGAGCTTCCAGGACTGGCTCGAACGTTTCCTCGACCACCAGCTCGTCTACGCGGACGGTCTGGCCGTGCGGCTCACCGCGGAGTTGTTCGCGGGGACGACGGCGAACGGAGCCTCGGCGGGCACGGCACCTTCCGCGCTGGCGGCCGCCGATGGCGCGGCGTCGCCCGCGGATCCCCCCGCAGCCCCGGCGGACGCGACACCCGACTCCGATATCGACGCCGGCCTCGTCCAACTCGACGCCCTCCTGTTCGCCCAGGCCCTCCCGGCCCAGGTGCGACAAGCCGGGCTGACCATGGGACGCCGGCTGCTCGAGATCGGCACGCTGTCCCTACCCGGCCCGGGACTGGAACGCTACGCCCGCCTCGTGGCGGAGGGGACGTGCCACGGCCACCAGGCGATCGTGTTCGCGCTGATCGGGGTGGACCACGGTGTGCCCCCGGCAGCGGTCACGCAGGCGTTCCTGTTCTCCACCCTCACCTCGCTGACCCAGAACGCGGTGCGCGGGATCCCCATCGGGCAGAACGCGGGCCAGCGCACCCTGGGAGCACTGCGCCCCCGGGTCGCGGCCGCATGGGAGCGCATCTCCACGCTGGACATGTCCGATCTGGGCGTGGTCTCCCCGGGGTTGGAGATCGCCCAGATGCATCACGAAACCCAACGTGCGCGCATGTTCATGAGCTGAACCGCGCCACCGAACGTACGGAGGAATAAACCACATGACGGCAGTGAAGATCGGGATCGGCGGACCGGTGGGCGCGGGCAAGACCCAGTTGATCGAACGCCTCACCCGGGCGCTGAGCCAGGACATCTCCATGGCGGCGATCACCAACGACATCTACACGATCGAGGACGCCAAGATCCTCTCCCGCAACAGCGTGCTGCCCCTGGATAGGATCGTGGGACTCGAGACCGGCGGGTGCCCCCACACCGCGATCCGCGAGGACACCTCCATGAACCAGGCGGCGATCGACCGGTTGGAGCAGGAGCACCCGGACCTCGAGGTCGTGTTCGTGGAATCCGGCGGGGACAACCTCTCCGCCACGTTCAGCCCCGAGCTCGTGGACTTCTCGATCTATATTATCGACGTGGCCCAGGGCGAGAAGATCCCCCGCAAGGCCGGCCAGGGCATGATCAAGTCCGATCTGTTCATCATCAACAAGACGGACCTGGCGCCGCACGTGGGGGCGGACCTCACGGTCATGGAGGCCGATTCCCGCCAGTTCCGCGGGGACAAGGCGTTCTGCTTCACCAATCTGAAGACGGACGAGGGCCTCGAGCACGTGATCGAGTGGTTGCGCCACGACGTCCTCATGCAGGACCTCGCGTGAACCCAGCCGCACCGGTGACCGACACGCACGCCTCCGCCGCGCCGACGGCCACGCGGGACGACGCGTCCGAGTCGGCGTCGACGACCGCGGGGACAGCTGCGACCACACTGACTGTGGCGGCATCGGCGACCATGGCGACCGCGGCGTCGTCGTCCCCCGGAACCGCGCGAGAGACGTGGCGCGGTGAATTGGAGCTGGGAATCACGGCGCGCGAAGGGCGTTCGGCGGCGACCCATCAGTTCCACCGCGGGGCGCTGCGCGTGCTGCGCCCGCACTACCTGGACGCGAGCGGGCAGGTGACCTACACGATGGTCAACCCCGGCGGCGCGTTCCTGGACGGCGACCGTTATCGCGTGGCCGTCACGGTCGAGGACCACGCGGACCTGCTGCTGACCACCCAGTCCGCGACCAAGATCTACCGCACCCCTGTAGGCCGCTCCACCCAGGAGATGACCGTGCGCCTGGGCGCGGGCGCGCGGCTCGAGTACCTGCCGGACCAGCTGATCGCCTACCGCGATTCGCGCTACCGCCAGCACACGCTCGTGGACATGGACCCGTCCGCGACCCTGGTGCTCGCGGAGGTCGTGACGCCCGGCTGGTCCCCCACGGGTGAGCCCTTCCGCTACGACAGCGTCCGGTTGCGCACCGAGGTGCGGATGTCCGGGCGACCGGTGGCGCTCGACAACATCCGCCTGGAACCGTCCGGGGACGAGACGGGATTCGGCGGTGTGGGCTCGTTCGAGGGGTTCAGCCACGTGGGTTCGCTGCTGGTCCTGGATCCCCGCGCGGACGACGCCGCTCTGGCCGCCGTCCGTGCACTGCTCACCGAGCGCGCGGGGTACCTGCGCGGCGGTGCATCCGCGCTGGCGGTGCCCGGCTTCGCGCTGCGGGTGCTGGGCGACTCGACGCAGGAGATCGACGAGCTGATCCTGGCCGCGGTGGCCGTGGTCCGCAAGCGGTTCTTCGGGCAGGAACCCGTGAACCTGAGGAAGTACTGACGTCCGTTGGAGGTAGACATGGCGCACACCGGTGGAAGCAGCATGGCCCGCGCGGGGGTGGGTGAGTGGAGTCTGCGCGCCCGGGTGCTCGCGACCCTGGGGGCGGTGCTGCTGTTGCACGTCCTCGCGCTGGGCATGCTGGGTGCGGGTGCCCTGGAGAGTTCCGTGCCCCTGTCGATCGGGCTCGTGGTCACGTGCTACCTCACGGGGGTGAAGCACAGTTACGACTGGGACCACATCGCCGCGATCGACAATTCCACCCGCCGGTTTATCTCCCAGGGCAAGCGACCCGCAAGCGTGGGTCTCGCGTTCAGCCTGGGGCACAGTTCCGTGGTGATCCTCGCGGGGATCCTGGTGGTGCTCGGGGCCACGTTCGTGTCCTCGTTCATCGAGGAGGGGACCACCGCGAACACCGCCCTGGGGGTTATCGGCGGCACGGTGTCCGGGGTCTTCCTCCTGGTGCTGGGAACGTACAACGCCACCGCGAGCGTGCGGTCGTGGCGGTTACGACGTGCCGTGGCGGACGGGCAGCGGATCACGGAGGAGGACATGCGGTCCCAGGGGTTGATCGCCCGGGTCCTGGACCGGCCGCTGCAGCGTGTGAAGAGCCCGCGCAACATCTACGTGATCGGTTTCCTGTTCGGTCTGGGTTTCGACACCGCGAGCACCGTGTCCCTGCTGATCGTCACGGCCTCCGCGTCCGTGGCAGGGGTGTCCACGTGGACCCTGATCTCCCTGCCGTTCTTCTTCGCCGCGGGCATGTGTCTGTGCGATTCCCTCAACGGACTGGCCGTGCTGCGCATGTACGGCTCCACGTGGCGCGATCCCGTGCGCAAACTCGGGTTCAACGCGGTCATCACGGGGATCTCCGCGGTCTCCGCCCTGTTCATCGCGTTCATCACGGTGGGTGCGGTGCTCAACACCGCGTTCGACCTGGACGATCCGCTCACCACGTTCCTGGCCTCCGTGGACCTGGGCCACGCGGGACTGGTGCTGATCGCGGGGCTGCTCGCGGTGTGGGGGATCTTCGCCCTGGTTCACCGCTCGTCGTGGCGGGCCTCCCCCGCCCTCCGCTGACGGGAGCGCAGCGCCAGGACCGTCCACGTGACGAGCACGAAGGGCCACGTGTACGGCGCGACCCCCACGGCCGTGATGGCCCACCACAGCAGCACGGTGACCGCGGCGGCCAGGAGGGGCACCCCGATCCGTGAGGCGAGGGACCCCCGCGCGGGGAATGCCACACCGAGCGCCACGGTCACGAGCAACGCGCCGTAGCCCAGCAACCCGGATGCGGCGGGGCCCTGCCCGATCCCCACGAACCCGGCGAGCGTGCCCACCAGGGTCCCGGCCGCCGCCCACACACCGGCCCGCCACCCCGCGGCGAACATCCCCGCGAGCACCAGCAGCCCGCCCAGCACGGAACCACCCAGGATCACCTGGTGTGCTCCCCGCACGGCCCCGGCGAGCACATCGTGCACGGGGGATCCCAGGGGCACCACGGCTCCCGGGGTCCGCTCGAACGGGGCCGCCACGGCCACCGCGATGCTGTTGACCAGGCAGAACGGCCCCGTGAGCAGCGGAAGGGATGCGGGCCACGAGAGCTTGGGTGCACCCCACACGATCACCGCGCAGACCGCCGAACCCGCGAGGGTCCACAACGCCGCAGGGATTCCGGGCCCGCACGCGAGCACCGCGGCGCACCCGGTCAGGGCACCGTTGAAGCCGTGCAATCCCTGGTCGACCTCCGCGGGGATCACCCCGGACCGGTTCCGGGCCAGGGCTTTCGCATCGACCCGTGAGCTCTCGGGGTCGTGTCCCAGGGGACGTCTCCGCGCCCGGTTCCCGCCCTCCCGGAGACGGTGCAGGCCCCGTGCGTCGTCCCACCCGGCGAGCGCTAGCGCACACCCTGCCTGGACCGCCGCCCCCGCGAGCGCGGCGAGCGCGAACCACGGGGACGCCACCGTCATGGCGGCGAGCGCGAACACCGCGGGGCCCCATCCGGCCTGCAGGAAGATCTGGCCCTGGGCCCGGATGATGCCGCGGAGGAAGTTCATACCCCTATCCTCCTACCGTCGTCCCAGGTCGTGACCCATGTCCCGGGGGCAACACCCATGACATGCGCCACGGATCCCAGGTGGCACCACCCCGCGGCGCACACACGGTTACGCTCGAACCACCGACCCCCTCACCGGAAGCCGCCCATGTCGATCCTCATCGCCGCCCTGCTCGCCGTGCTCGTGGGTACCGTCCTGCAACGGGTGTCCGGCACCGGGGTGGGTCTCGTGGTGGCACCGGTGCTGTCCCTGATCATGGGCCCCGGCCCGGGAGTCCTCGCCACGAACGCGGCCACCACGTGCTCCGGCTTCCTGATCACCCTGTCCGTGCGCCGGCTCGTGGAATGGCGGCACGCGGCGGTGCTGGTCGCGTCCGCCGTGCCCGGGATCGTAGCCGGCGCGCTCGTGGTGCGCTGGGTGCCGAGCGCGTGGTTGCAGGTGGCCGTGGGTGCGGTGGTGCTCGCGGGCCTCGCCGTCACGCGTTTCTCCCCCGCGACTCCCGAGCTCTCCCGCCGCAAGGCCATGGTCCCGGCCGGGGTGATCGGGGGATTCTTCAACTCCACCGCGGGTGTGGCGGCCCCCGCCATGGTGATCTATTCGCGCGTGACCCGCTGGGACCAGCACCGGTTCGCGGCCACCATGCAACCGGTGTTCATGTCCATGGGGGCCCTGTCGGTGGTCTCCAAACTCGCGGCCGGGGTGCACTTCGCCCTGCCCGTCCCCGCGGTCGTGGCCGTGGGCGCGCTCGTGCTCACGGTCCTCGCCGGGATCGCGGTGGGGACCTGGCTCTCCCGTCACCTCACCAAGACGACCGCACAGAAACTGGCCATGGCGCTCGCGGCCGCGGGCGGCGTCGTCGTCCTATTGCGCGGCGCGGCGTCCTTGGCGCTCGGCTGAGCGCGGCTGCCGCGCGGTCGTACCCGTCACGGGACGACGACGCCGCTGCCCCGGCTACCGCGCGACCGCGGCGGCCTCGAGGGCGTCCAGGTCGCGCACCTCGTGTCGCCGCCCGTAGGCCATGACACCCAGGCACAGGGCCGCGATCACGGCGCCGGAGGCGAACAACCACGGGTAGGACGTGAACCGGGCGATCAGCGCGAGGACCATGGGCACGAAGAAGCCCACGTAGGTCAGGGAGTAGAAGACCGCGGTGAGTCCCGCGAGGTCGTCCGGGCGGGCGATGCGCTGGACCTCCTGCAGCCCGGAGACCAGCACGAGCCCGTAGCCGCAACCCAGGACCGCGGAGGCCGCGAGGACCACCACGATGTTCAGGGTCGCGGCGGCGGCCACCGCGGTGAGCATGCCCAGGATCACCGCGACCATGCCCACGGCGAGCGAACGGATGGAACCGTCGCGGTCCAGATGACGGCCCAGGGGCTGGATGAAGAACCCGCAGCCCAGGCCCACCAGGCACATGAGCCCCGAGAACGCGATGCCGTAGTCCGGGCCCACGACGTCCGCCATGAGCGCCGGGAGGATAGCGTACGAGGACGCCGCGCACCCGAACACCCAGGGTGCGGACGGCGCCACCACGAACCAGAACCGGTGCTGGCGCGTGGCCGGGATCTTCAGGTCGGACAGGAGCGAGCCGTGCGGGGCGGTGGCGTGACGTGTCTCGGGTGCGCCCGCGACCAGCAGGACCGCGGGCAGACAGATCGACAGGTTGATCACGTACGGCAACACGGTCTGCAGCGGTGCGAACTGGGCGAGCGTCGCCGCGATCGCGGCCCCCAGGGCGAAACCGGCCGTGAGCGACAGGGACGCCCTGCGAGCGCCCGAGACCCGTTCCGGGTACTCCTCGTACGGCCGCTCGGAGAGCTCCTTGATCCACGAGGTCCCCACGGCCATGCCCAGACCCAGGGCCAGCCCGGAGAAGACCCGACCCACGAAGAGCAGCACCAGACTCCCGGCGCCCAGGGCCAACAGGATGCTGCCCACCATCGCGAGGATGGGGGCGGGGATCATCAGTGCCCGCCGCCCGTGCCGGTCGGACAGCGGTCCGCCGATCAACAGGGCCGGGACGATCCCCAGGACGTACGCGGCCAGGAGCATGTCCACGGCCACCTGCTCATAGCCCTCCACCGTGCGGTACATGACGAGCAACGGGGTGAACTCGTTGCCACCCCACGCCACCGCCAACAGCGCCGAACTGACCCTCATCCAGGGCTTCACACTCATGACACGATCCCTTCGTACACGCGCTGCAAATGCTCCGCCAACAGGGCCTCCACCCGATCCACGTCCTTCTCCCGAACGCCCGCCACGATCTCCGCGTGCTGCGCCAGGATCTCGTCCGACCGCTCCTGGACCGTGCGCACCGCGGTGGCGATCAACCGGATCTGCCGGTCCCGCAGCCCCTGGTAGAAACCGCTCAGCAGACTGTTGCCCGCGGCCTCCACGAGAGCGGTGTGGAACGCGGCATCCAGCTCACCGAACCGCGGAGTGCCCACAGCTTCCCGCTGCTGTTCCAGGAGGTCGGCGAGGGTGTCGGGCAGCTCGGGATCCCCGATCGCCTCCTTCACGCTCGCGCACTCCACGACCCGCCGCGCCGCGAGCACCTCGCGGGACTCGTGCGGGCCCACCGGCACCACGAGCGCACCGCGCTTGGGGTAGAGCCGCATGAGCCCTTCCACCTGGAGCCGCAGGAACGCCTCCCGGACGGGAGTCCGCGAGACCCCCAGCTCCGTGGCGAAGACGCCCTCGGACAACATGTGCCCGTCCAGCTCACCCGTGAGGATCCGGGCCTTGACGTGCTCGTACGCGCGCTCGGCCGCGTTGTGCGCCATGGTGCTCCCTGTTCGACGTCGCTCCGGCCGGTTCCGTACCCACTCGTTCGTCCGCGCGCCCCGGGGTGTGGGGCGAGCGGCGGCCCATAGCGATCAGGCCGCGGGTCGCATAGATACAAGCTGCATACTAGGTGGCGCGCGTCACGCGGGCAACCGGGACGAGTGGGTCCGCTGGATGGTCACACTGCGCGGCGCCGTCGAACTCCCCTGCGCGGTCGAACTACGCAGCGCCGTCGAACTCCGCGGCGCCGTCGGCCCCTTCCGGTCCGGGCGCACGAGACCGGGGGCCGTGCCGGATCAGTGCTCCATCTCGTACAGCCGCCGGGCCCGGACGCGCGCTTCGTGGTGGACGGCGGCGTCGGAATTCACCAGTCGGTAGCTCGCGAAACCCAGCAGCACCGCGATCGCGTGCCCGATGGCCGTCCACCCGAAGTCCAGGACCATCCCCCCGGCCGCCACGGCCACGAGCCCGGCAGCCCACAGGAGCCCGCGGCGCGCGGAGCCGTGATAGGTGGCCAGCGCGGCGAGCGCGAAGAACCCGTAGCTCGCGCCCACGTCGATCCGTTCCGGGATCAGGTCGGGATTCGGGAAGGCCTGGGCCTCCCACATCTGCAGGGCCGCGGTCGAGACCGTGGCACCCACGTGCCCGATCGCGAAGCCGGCGAACACGCGCCGCCACCCGAAGCGGTGTTCCATGGGCGCCACGACCAGGGAGAACGCGATCCACCACACCGCGAGCTCGATGGGTGAGACGTACATGGCGCTGCGCAGCAGAACGGTCACCGGATTGATGCCCAGCTGATGCAGGCTCGTGGACTGCTCCGCGAGGAACGCTCCCTCGCCGAGCGCGCCCTGCCGCTCGTGGACGCGCGAAGGCGCATGGTGGACAAGACCATGACCCGCTGGGACACGTTCCGCCCGTTCCTGCTGTGCTACTCCGTGCCCCTGCTGCTTTCCAGCCTGCTGTGCTTCTGGATCCCCGTGGAGTACGGCGAGTACAAGACCGGAATCCACACCGAGGGTGCCACCTACTCCGCCGTCTGGTTCACCCGCAAGATGGGCCACGAGCAGCTACGCCCCGGTGAGGTCCCGGCTCCCGCGGGGACCCGCACCGACCGCCTCGGCCCCACGGCCCGGGATTCCCACCCCATGACCACCCAGGGCCCGGCCGTGCCGTCCGAGCGCGGCGACGGGTCCGGCCCGTCCACACGCTGATCCGCCATAATCGAGCGGGCCCACCGTTCCAGAGAGGAAACACCATGAAGATCACCGAAGCCAAGGTCATCGTCACCAGTCCCTCACGCAACTTCGTGACGCTCAAGCTCACGACCGACGAGGGTGTCACCGGGATCGGTGACGCGACCCTCAACGGCCGCGAACTGGCGGTGGCCACGTACCTGTCCGACCACGTGGCGCCCCTGCTGATCGACCGCGATCCGGCGAACATCGAGGACACGTGGCAGTTCCTGTACCGCTCCGGCTACTGGCGCCGCGGTCCCGTGACCATGGCCGCGATCGCCGCGGTGGACATGGCCCTGTGGGACATCAAGGGCAAGGTGGCCGGGATGCCGGTGTACCAGCTGCTCGGTGGTGCCTCCCGCCGCGGGCTGTCCACGTACGGCCACGCCTCCGGGCGGGACACCGAGGAGATCTTCGACTCGATCCGCTCCGAGCAGGAGCACGGCTACACCGCGATCCGCGTGCAGTCCTCCGTCCCGGGGATCACCGCGCTGTACGGTGTGGCCGCCCAGCCGCAGGCCTCCGGCGAGCGCTACGACTATGAGCCGGCACAGCGTGCGGCGCTGCCCGCGGAGGAGGACTGGGACACCCGCGCCTACCTGCGCCACATCCCGTCCGTGTTCGAGGCCGTGCGCAACGAGTTCGGCCCGGAGCTGCCGCTGTTGCACGACGGCCACCACCGCATGACTCCCATCCAGGCCGCCAAGCTCGGCAAGTCGCTCGAGCCCTACGACCTGTTCTGGCTCGAGGACTGCACCCCGGCGGAGAACCAGGAGGCCCTGCGGCTGGTGCGTCAGCACACCACGCAGCCCCTGGCGATCGGTGAGGTCTTCAACACGATCTGGGACATCAAGGACCTGATCTCCGAACAGCTGATCGACTACGTGCGCTGCGCGTCCACGCACTTCGGCGGGATCTCCCCGCTGAAGAAGGTCATGGACTACGCCGCGATGTACCAGGTCAAGTCCGGTTTCCACGGCCCCACGGACGTCTCCCCCGTGGGCTTCGCGGCGCAGCTGCACGTGGGCATGGCCATCCATAACTTCGGCCTGCAGGAGTACATGCCGCACTCGGAGAAGACCAACCAGGTCTTCCGTCAGCACATGACGTTCGAGAACGGTCTGCTGCACCCCTCCGACACCCCGGGCCTGGGCGTGGAGATCGACGAGGACGAGGCGGAGAAGTACGAGTACACCACCGCGTACCTGCCCTACAACCGCCTCACCGACGGCACGGTGCACGACTGGTGAGCGGGGTAAGCACGGACATCGCACCGCTCGTGGTGGTCATGGGCGTCTCGGGATCGGGCAAGACCACGATCGGCACGCTCGTGGCCCACGAGCTGGGTGTGGACTTCGTCGACGGGGACAGTCTGCACCCCATCGAGAACGTCCAGAAAATGGCCTCGGGCACGCCGCTCGACGACGACGACCGCTGGCCCTGGCTCGAGATCGTGGGCCGCACACTGCACGAGCGCGGGGAACAGCACGAGGGCATGGTGATCGCGTGCTCCGCGCTCAAGCGCAAGTACCGGGAGCGGATCCGCTCGCAAGCGCCGTCGGCGTTGTTCCTGCACCTGGACGGGTCCGTCACGGTGCTGACCCGGCGGATCGAGGGCCGCAGCGGGCACTTCATGCCGGCCACGCTGTTGCAGTCCCAGCTGGACACCCTCGAGCCGCTCGCGCAGGAGGAGGGCGGCTACAAGCTCGACATCGATCAGTCCGTGCCGGACATGGTGGACGAGGCCGTGACCAAGCTGCGGGCCATCGCCGCCGCGAACTCGTAGTCCACGCCTTCGTAGGGAACGTATAAAGCGTCCCGGGGTGCTCGACAGGGCACCCCGGGACGCTTCTTCGATGCGCGTGCCCATCCGCGACCCGGGACGACGGCGCCGGGCCCGGCGCCGTCGTCAGCCTCGTCGGGTCGCCGGCATCGAACCGGTAGTCCCGCCCCTCACCCTCTGCGCAGCAGGACCGCGACCTCGTAGTGTCCGGTGTGGGGAAACATGTCCAGCAGTCGTGCTTCCACGGGCCGCAAGGACGGCATCCGGCCCAGGTCCCGCGCGAGCGTCGTGGCGTTGCACGACGAGTACACGAAATGATCCACCGATGAGTTCTCGAGCCACGCACACAGGGACGCTTCCAGCCCGCGGCGGGGCGGGTTGACGATCGCGAGCTCCGGGGTGCCGGGCAGATCCGCGGGGGTCGCGGCGGCGTCGTCGGCAAGGAAACGCACGGAGCCCGGACCCTCATCCGGTAGCCCCATGGCGCGGGCGGTGTCCCGGGCGGAGGCCACGGCCTCGACGGAGATCTCGGTGCCCACGACCTCGCGCGTGGGAGCGGCGACATGCAACGCGAAACCCCCGACCCCGCAGTACAGGTCCCACACGCTCGCCGGGTCCACCGCGTCCACCCAGTCCGCGACCTGGCGGTACAGCTGCTCCGTGACCCGTGTGTTCGTCTGGAAGAACGAGCGCGGCCGGACTCGCAGGTCGATGCCGTTGACCGGCATGATCAGCTCGCCCTGCCGCGAGAGCAGGATCTCCTCGGCGCCCTCGATCACGGCCTTGTGCTCGGGCTGGATGTTCACGGAGAGCACGTCCGCGTGCGGCACGAGCTCGCGCAGCAGATCCGTGTTGTCCCGGATCTTGGCCAGCTGCCCGGTGCTGCGCAGCACGAACCGGATCATGAGCCGCTCGTCCGGGTTCCCCGTGACGATCAGGTGTTTGAGCTCGCCGCGCCGTTTGGCCACGTCGTACGGCAACAGCCGCACCCGCGCGATGAACTCGGCGAGCGCGTGGATCGCGCGCGTCACGGGTTCGGGGTAGAGCGGGCAGTCGCGCAGGTCGATCCCGCGGCCCCCGCGGTCCAGGATGCCTAGGGTCGGTGCGCCGACCTTCCCGGCCACGACCATCTTGGCCTTGTTGCGGAACCCCGCCTCCACGGACGCGACCGGCTCGAGCCACCGCGGCTCACCGTGTGCGTCCACGAGGTCGCGCACGAGCTGTTGCTTGCGCGCGAGCTGCCGCGCGTAGGGTACCTCGATCACCGTGCAGGATCGGCACAGGTCCCGGTCGTAATATCCGCATTCCACCCGCTCGATTCTACGACGACGCCGCACGCGCCCCTTCCCCGCTCGGGCCGCCCGCCCGCTGGTAATCCCGGCGGTATCGTGACAGCGTGGCACGGACACCGCCCCTTCCGCCCGAGGACCTGCCATGAGCACCCCACATCCCTCCCCCGCCGCGATGCGCGGCCGCAAGGACCCCGCACTGGGCGTCCGCCCGGTGGACTACACCTCGTGGCGTCCTTCCGCGCGGCAAGGGGACGCGGACGCCGTCGGCGATGACTCCGAACCTCGGGCCGGAGCAGCGCCGGACGGGACGCCTCGGTCAGGTCCCGGGCCCCGAACAGTTCCCGGCGCGGACGGCACCCGTGCTGTTCCTGCAGCGGGCGGGGTACCCAAACCGGGCCCCGGGCCGCGCACGGTCCCCGCCGGGGAACCCACCAGGCCCATCGCGTCCGAAGCACCACGCGAGCTCACGGTGGACCCGCAGCTCGCGGAGTTCGTTCGCCTGTTGCGCGCGGGCATCACCCCCGACACCACTGCCCCCGAGCGTGCGTTCTACACCGTGGACTCCGATCTGTCGGGGGCCCCGGCGATCGAGGTGCCCGCGGACGGCGTCGTCGTACAGGGCGTGTGGGACGTGAGCGAGAGCGCGCTGCAAGCCGTCGTGGCGGACCCCGAGGACACCTGGACCGCGGACCTCGGGCGCACCGACTACTACGTGCGCGGCCGGCTGTGCGTGCAGGTGACCCGGGCGGAGCACCGCGTGGTGGGGATCTACCGCAGCGGGTGGGCGATCGCCCGGCGCCCGGACGAGACCTGGGCGGACACCCCCGACTCCCTCGAGCACACCGGTGCGAAACCCGGGGGCAGCGGCACCCGCTATCCCACCAACCGCAGGGAACTGCTCGAACGGTTGCGCGGGGCGGGCTTCGAGGTCACCACGTCCGGGCCCACCCACGGGAAGATCACCCACCCGGACGTCCCCGGTAGGTTCCTGCCGTTCTCCTCGACGCCGTCCTCGCAGCGCTATGGCCGCCACGTGACCACTGCGGTGAAGCGGGTCTTCGGGATCGACCTGCGAGACCCCGCGAAAACCCGGTAACTGCCCTAAGTACCCCCTAAAGGGAGGGCAGGCATTTCCCCTCGGGAACCCCGGAATCACGTGCCAAAGGCGTATGCTTTTGCACAGTTCACTCCGCCCGTCCCGGGGAAAATGGTTAGTCTGGGCAAAAGTTCGTCAGGGGGCAAGCGCGCCGAGGTTCTTGGGGAAGAACCGGACGCCCGCGGCGGAGACACGTATTACTTGGGGGATCATTCATGCTCACGTACTCGCAGCTGCGCCGTTCCAGGCCCGGCCACCGCTCACGTGTTCGCGAGGAGGACTCCGTACGCCACGGGTGGGTGCCTGCCGGGAACCGGTGGATCGCTGTGGACGTGCACGAACCCACGGCCACCGAGCGCGGCGGGACCGTCATCATCGTGGGGTCCCCGGGACGCGAGCGCGTGACCCTGACCCGCAGCATGATCCACACGGCCCGGGCGCTGGCCGCTCACGGGTGGCGTGTGGTGCGCCTCGACTGGTCCGGGACCGGTCAGAGCCCCACCGCCGAGGAAGCCGTGGACGCCGGACTGTGGGTCGACGACCTGACCACCGTCCGCGACTGGGCGAGCTCCCACGGCCCCGTCCACGGGGTGGGCTTCAGCCTGGGCGGCACCGTGCTCGCCGCCACCGAGGATCATGGCTGGGCCTCCCGGCTGGTGCTGGCCCCCGTGTCCGGTAAGCAGTGGGTGCGCCACCAGAGCGCACTGCGCCGCATGGGCGGGCCCGACCTACCGCCCCGCGTGAGCGACGGCACGGAACTGATGAACCTGCAGCTGTCCTCGCACGGCGCGGCCGCACTCAAGGCGCTGCCCGAGCCCGCGGACGATCCCGATCGTCGGATCCGTATCCTGTCCGACGAGGAAGCGGGCGCCCTCCCGATCAACGTGCACCCCCGCGCGGCCGCCGTCCCCGCCCGTCTGATCACCACCGTGCGCACCGCGCTGGACGCCGCCCCGGCCGGGACGACGCCGGATGACACCGCTCGTCCCGACGGGGACGGCCTGGTCCCCGAGCAGGAGATCACCGTGGACGTGGCCGGGACATCCGTGGTGCTGCGGCGCTCGACCAGCGGGGCCGCCCGACGCCCGGCCATCATCACCGAGCCGGTGACCCGCGACCACGACGCCCCCGGGCTGGCGTTCATCTCCCCCGGTTCGGAGGTCATGGAGGCCTCCGGCGGTCTGTGGCTGCGTACCGCGCTGCTCGCGTCCGCACGCGGCGCCGTGTGCCTGCTCGCCGAACGCTCCGACACCGGCGAGCTCGTGCGCTCGGACATCACGCGGGACTCCAACCCTTACGCGCACCACACGCTCACCGAGTCGCGAGAACTCGTGATGCACCTGAGCGAACTTACGGACGGTCCGCTCCTGGGGGCGGGCATCTGTCTGGGCGCGTGGGGTCTGGTCGCCTCGGCCCACGAACTGCCCGCGACCGTGAGCGAACGACTCACACTCATGGTCATCAACAACGTGGCGTGGCAGCGGGCGCCGTGGCGCTACTGGCGCCAGGGACTGCGCGGCGGTCCCCTGGCCCCGGCCCTGCCCGGGCAGGAAGAGGCGGCGGCGGCGCCGTCGTCCGCTCCCGCCGACGACGCACCCGCCGGCTCCCGCTGGCATGCCGTCCTGGCCGGGCTCAACGCCTACGTGGGGACGACGGCGCGCACCGTGGTGCGTGGGACCCGTCACCGCGCCCGCAACGCGTCACCGCGGGTCAATGCGCTCGCGGCCGGGGTGGGGGTCATCGACGTCCCGCAGCCCACGCTGCGCCGGCTCGCCAAGATCCCCGGACTCACGGTGGACGCGGTCTTCGGACCCGCCGACGCCAAGCACTGCGGGGTCACACCCCAGCGTCTGGGCCCGCGCAGCACGCTCACCGTCCTGGACCCGCTGGACCACTCGCTGTTCGCCACGGAATCGTGCCGCCGGATGGTGGATTACGTCCTGGTGTACGTGCCCGAAGCGTGAGCCACGGCGCGTACGGGCTAGCGCGCCGGTGACAGCCGCCGGCACATGACCCAGGAGCCCCGCACGGGTGGCGTTGCCAGCACGTGCGGGGCTCCGCCGTTTATAAGGCTTGTCGGGCCGCCACGAGGTGACGCCTCACCCGGCCCGTTGATGGACCGCCGGCTACCCGGACTCCGCGTTCACCGGAACCGACGGGACGCCCAGCGCCCGCATGCGGGTGGCTGCGCGTCCCTCGTCGGTGAGGATTCCGCGGACCGGAACGTGCACCGTCTCACCCGGGAGCACATGGACGTAGCCGTCCTCGGCCGCGGCCCCGCGGGGCAGGTCCAGGGCCACGAATCGCGCGAGCCCGGACGCCCTCACGGCCACCACCCACTCCCCCTGTTCGGCCCGGATCCACTGAGCATCGAGTCCCGGATCGAGCGGGTCATTGCGTCGCGGTCCGCCGGTGAGGTGGACGTCCCGCGCCAGCACGCGACCGGAGGGGTCCACGAGCAGGGCGGACACGGCGTCGTACTCCCGCTCCCCGAAACCGTAGGCGTGGTCGAGGTCCCGGAAGGTTCCGTCCGCGAGATCCGCGCGGATCACGGTCTCGCCGCGCGCGGGCACCGTGACCGGGATGTCGAGGGGCTGTTGGCAGCCGCCGCGCACCGTGGCCACGGTCAGTCGCAGCGTGGCTGTCAGCGGGGTCGGGCCGTCGTTCCAGACGTGGACGGGCAGCCCGTCGCCGCCGGCGGGCAGGAAGGACACGGCCACGGGCGCACACGCCCGGCGCATCCCGTACCACGCGGCGGTGGGCCGCCCGGACACATCCAGGACACCCCACCCGGGCCCCGCGGCCGTGGACAGCGCCGAGAGCACGAGGGCTCCCCGGCACGGCGAATCCCCACTGCGCCACTGGGCGAAGGTCCGCTGGAACACGTGGGCGAGCGCGGCGCGCTCGTACTCGAGGCGCTCGGCGTGATCCGTCCCTGCGCCATCGGACACGGGCTGCGCCGGGGTCGCCAGACCGGCGTCCGGATCGCTGTCCCGGTCCAGGAACAGGCGGTGGACGTAGATCGCGGTGGTGTCCTCGAAGGTCCATTCCGCCCCTGGATCGTGGGCCACACCGGCGCGCCACGCGTCCGCGGAATCCGCATCGTCCAGCGGGCCGTCCGTCCCGAACTGCTCCCGCACCGCGGCGGGTTCCGGCGGCACCGCGAAGGCCAGCGCCTCCGCCGCGAACCGCACCCCGCGGGTCACCGCGTCCTCGAGCGGTCGCCCGTAGGCCCCCACCCCGAAGTAGTGGGAGACACCATCGGCCGCGTCCGTGGGAGCTGCGGTCGGCACCGACGACGACGCCGCCCGCTCCCCCTCGGTCTCGCCCGTCTCGTACGCGTGCTGCGCGGCGTCCAGGTCCGCGTCCGAGCACGGGGAGGACGGGACGACCACCACGTCCGCGCCGGCCTCCCCGACCGCGCGGGGGACGTCCCTCAGGATCACGTCCGTGCGCCACTGCTCGGCGGGCCGGCCCGCGAGCGCGGGGGCCTGGATGACCTCGGTGCCCCCGGAGATCACGACCGTGGACGGATGAGAAGCCAATCGCGCGGCCAGATGTCGGACCTCATCACGCAGCCCGGCACGCCACTCGGGATCGTCCGGCGGGTCCTGGGGTCCCAGGGCCACGTCCTGCCAGACCATGAGACCCAGCTCGTCGCACGCGCGGTGGAAGTCCTCGGTCTCGTAGCACGCGGTTCCCGGGACGCGGATCATGGTGCTGCCGCCCGCGCGCAGGCGTTCCAGCACGTCACGGGTGCGCTGCGGGTCCGCGGCCACCTCGAAGGGGTCCGCACCGGCCCACACGGCACCCCTCACGAACACGGGAACGTCATTGATCCGCAGGGCCAAGCCATGATGGTCCCGGTCCCGCGGCTCGGCATACACCGACCGGAACCCCACGGCGTACGTGTACTCCCCCTGCCCGGTGCGCACCCGCACCCGGTACAGCGGTTGCTCGCCCATCCCGTGCGGCCACCACAGCGCAGGGTGGGGCACGGTCAGGTCCACGGTGAACGCTCCGTGCGATGTCGTATCGGACGCGGTCACGACGCGCTCGGCGGTCACGGGTTCCGCGTCCACCTCCCGGGGAGGCTCCACGGTGATGCGTACGGTGTCCCGGGCGTCTTCCGCCCCAGCGCCGGGCTCCGTCGGAACGCCAACGTCCACTGAGCACCCGACGTCCGCCAGACCCGCGGCCGCGCCTGCGTTCCCAGCCGCGCCCGCGCTCCCTGCCGTGTCCGCGCTCCCTGCCGTGTCCGCGCCGAGATCCGGGGTCGTACCCGCGACCCCACCGAGTTCCACGGTCACGACGCCGTTACCGTCCTCCCCGACCCGCGTGCGTACCGCGCGCGGTACGAGTCCGAGCGAGGGGTCGGGAGCGGCGTCGTCGTCGGTGGAGGAAGTAAAGGGGACGGCGCGCAGGCCGCCCCACGGACCCAGGACGGGGAGCGCACCGGGCCAGTCGATCGAGCCGATCAGCGGGGTGCGCCGCCACCGCAGCGAGCGGTCGGACATTAGCGGTGACAACCAGCGGGCGCGCGGCTTGCGCGGCACGCTCACGGACGCCGTGGGCAGGATCCGCAGGGCGATCTCACACGGCCCGGACGGCAGCTCCACGATCACGTCCCACGGCGCAAAGGCGCTGTGGGACTCGTGCACGACCCGGTCCGCGACCAGCAGCTGCGCCACGGTGGCCACGCCCGTGGACTCGAACCGGTGCCGACCACCGGCGGTCGTGACCCGGGTGCGGTACTCCCACACGGTGTCCGGGCCGTCAGAGGCGAACACGGCGGCCACGCGGTCCTCCCCGAGGGCGTCCCGCAGCGCACCGGACACCGTCCCCGGGACCCGCGCGGAAAACCCACGAGCGAGGGCATCGCCCGGGTCCTGCGACGGGTCGAGGCGCCGGAGCGTCCACGCGGCGTCGCGCACCCCGGTCACTCCCCCAGGCCCAGGGCCTCACGCACCGCGCGCATGCCCGCGGTGTGCCCGGCCACGAACGCCTCCGCGGACGAGTCGATGCGCGGTGTCCTGCCCGAGGCCGCCCGGGCCAGCTTGAACTGCAAGGTCTTGGCCGCGCCGGCGGCGGCGTCGAATTGCTCGGCAGCCTCGATCAGCTGTTCCGCATCCAGGTCGCTCGGCCACTCCTGCGCACCGCGGGACAGGTACCGGCACGCGTGGGCCGCGAGCCCGGACGTGAGACCGGCCTGGCGCGTCGTCGCGAACGAGTACTGGTGGAAGTACTCCATGCCCCGCTCGGCGAGCACCGGGACGTGCTCCCGGATCGCGGCCACGAGCCGGTCGGCCGGATCGGGGTGCGCGGTATTGCCCGCCCCGGCGTCCGGGGCGCGGCGCAGGTGTCCCCGCGCGATCTCGACGGCGCGCTGCCACAGCGCCTCGGGCGCCAGGGACCGGATGCCGTCCAGGCGCACGAGTTCCACGTACGGGTACGGGACCCACCCGGAACCCACACCCGTGCCCAGCGCGTTGTCGAGGTCCTCCCCGTGCAGCACGTGGACGCCGTCGTTGTGCAGGTAGACGAGCTCCCCCGCGGCCGGATCCAGGCGCAACGGCACGATGGACGTCTTGCTGTGGGCCCGCCCGTAGGAGACGCCCTCGGTGTCCGGGAGGTGGTAGGCGTCCACCTCCACGATCAGGGCGTCCCCGCGGGACATCACCAGCTGCACGTGCTCGGCCAGGGGCCGCCACGTGTCGTACTCCCCCACCGTGAGGCCGTAGAGCGTCTCGAGGTCCTCCTGCCGGGGCTTGAGGAACTCCCACTGGTCCCCCAGGAAGTCCGCGCTGAACGCGGCCCCGAGCATGGGAAGCGGGTCCAACCCGAGGGTCGCGGTGAGCCCGATCCACACGTCCATGTAGCAGTTCGTGGGTGACCACGGTTCCGCCGGGTCGTGCAGGACGGAGCGCGGTGCGTTCGCCACGGTGAGCGACTCGCACCCGCGCACGGCCAGGACCTCGTGGCCGAAGGGCTCCCGCGCGAACGCGGTACCCGCCGACCCACCGTGGTTCACGGTCACGGCGGTCATGGCAACCCCAGTTCCTGACGCACGGTCGCGGGCCACGCGGCGGTGTCGAAACCGTGGCGCATGGCCAGGGCCAGGGCCACCCGCTCCAGACCGAAGCCGAAGCACGCCGAGTGGGCCACGGCGCCGTTGGCGGTGTGCAGGTGGAAGCTCTCACCGAAGTGGTCCTCGTGCAGGTTCGCGGACGCGATCGCGGTGGGATGCCCCGGGTAGACCTCCGTGAGGATCTCGAACTTCAACTGGGCCTCGCGCTGACCCGCGCTGAGCAGGCGCCCGGCGCGGCCGAAGAACGGGTCGTTGGCGGTGTCCGCCTGGACCTCGAGCCCCAGGGAGCTCAGCAGGTTGGTGCCGGCCTCGAGCCACTTCTCGCGGTGATCCCGGGCCTCCTGCGGCGTGCCCAGGCACACCGCCTCGAACATCCGGAAGGTCACGAAACGCATGGGGTCCGGGCTGGGCTCGTGGCGGTAGCACTCGCCCACGAGCTCGAACACTGAGCCGTCCACCTGCGAGCCCTCGAGGTACGCGTACAGCGGGTGGCACACCGCGGGGACCAGCGCATGACCGGCCGGGGTGAGCTGGGCGGACCAGTCACCGTGCTCCTCGTACGTGGCGAGCAGCTCACGGTGGGCTTTGTTGTCGCCCTCGAACGCGGAGATGGTCCCGAGCAGCTGTGGAAAGGACGCGACGTAGTCCGTGCGCTCGAGCAACCGCGTCCCGTTGACGGGTGGGAAACGCAACCGGCGCGTCCCCGCGTCCGGGGACAACCGCGCCGCGACCTTGCGGGCCGCCGCGGCGATGCCCTGCACGACGTCCTCGGCCTGCGGACCGAGCCCGGTCACGCCGTCCCCGAGGGTGGGCAGCAACCAGCCGTGGGCCTCGAGGCCCTCGCGGAAGGTGTCCTGCAGCTGGGAGAGGTCCTGTGTGGTGTCCGTGGCGCTCATCGTTGCCCCCTGGAAACGAGTTGGAGTGTGGCGGTGTGGAGCAGGATGCGGTCGTTGTTGACCATGACCGAGGGCCCGATGCTGTCCCGGTACAACCGGGCCAGGCTCACGGGCGAACGGTTGGCGAAGGCGGTGATACCCACGATCACCATGGCGTCCCCCACGATCCGACGCACGGCTTCCGCGCCCGAGACCTTCAGGGTGTTCATGGCGATCGCGAACTGCATGGATTCGCTCACGGCGGGGTCGTCCCACGCGGCCTCGTAGCGGGCCACGCTCGCGCGCACCACGTCCGTCATGGACTGCAGCTGCACCTCGAGTTCCGCGAGTCGCATGGCGGACGGCGGGGTGGTCCCCGGGGTCTTGCGCGCGGCCTTCTGCACCACGGACCGGGCGGTGAGCCCGGCCTGGGTGGCCATGCCTAGCCACGCGGAGGCCCACAGGCAGTGGGCCGCCGGGAGCATGGTCTGCGCGGAGATGGTCTCGAACAGCACCGTGAACATGGCGTCCGCGGGCGTGGTGGCGTCCAGCTCGAAGGACTCGGAGCACGTGCCCCGCATCCCCAGGGCGTCCCAGCCGCGCTGGCGGTCCAGCTGGAGGTTCTCGGCCTCGACCACCAACAGCACCTGGTCGCTCGACGCCGCGTCCTCGCTGCGCCGCGCGGTCACCAGGATCGCGTCCGCGTACGCACCGTAGGAGATCACGGGGCAGCTCTTGTGCAGGGCCACCCGGCCGTCCTCGATCGGGCGCACGGCGCACGTGGAATTGCGGGTGTCACCGCCGATCTGGGCCTCGGTCGTGGCGGAGGCCAACAGCAGCCCCTCGGCGGCCACGCGGCGGGTGTAGTCCCGCAGGAAGTCGGTGTCCGCGTGGCGCGTGAGGCACAGCACCTGGGAGTGGTGCATGGCCAGGATCATGGCCGTGGAGGTGCACTCCCGGCCCACGCGCTCGAGCATCCGGCACAGCTCGGTGATGCTGTAGCCCAGCCCGCCGTCCGCTTCCGGGATCGGCGCGGCCAACAGGCCCTGGTTGCGGGCCTCGTCGATGGCCTCCCGCGGGAACCGGGACTCCGAGTCCACGGCGTCCGCGAACTCGCGGGCCACGGCGGCCACGGCCTCCGCGCGCGCGGCGACGCGCTCGGCCCGGTCGGTGTCCTCGGCACCCCGCTGCGGGGTGTCGGTCAGTACTGCATGATCAGTCATTGTTGATCGCCTCCACGGCCTCGGTGATGGAGTTGATGGACGTGAACGTGGCCTTGGTCAGGCGCTCCTCGGGGAACTCGATGTCGAACTCGTCCTCCAGGCCCAGCATCACGTTCACGGACGCGTGGGAGGTCATGCCTGCGCGGTACAGGTCCGCGTCCGCGGCGATCGTCCCGGCGTCCTCGGACAGCTTCCCGTGATGACCCAGCACGGAGCGGACGGTGGTCTCGATGGCGGTGGAATCCATGGGGTGAACCTCTTTCGGTTGATGTGGTGGTTTTCGGTGTCCGCGCCCCGGGTGCCGGTCGGCGCGGTGGTCTGGCCTCCGGTCAGGGCCGGGGTGAGCGGATGGCCAGGGCCACGGCCATCGCGAAGCCGCCGTCGTGGGACGTGCTCACGCTCCACGCCCCGAGTCCGGCGCCGCGGGCCAGGCTGGCGGCCGTGCCCCGCAGTTCCACGCGTGGGGCACCGTGGGCGTCCGAGCGGATCATGATCTGGGGCCAGGCCACGGCGTCGTCGGCGCTCGGGCGCAGCACCTTCAGCACGGCCTCCTTGGCCGCGAAGCGCCCCGCCACGGACTCCGCCGCGGGCATACGTCCTTCCGGACGCGTGAGGTCGGTGATCTCCTCGGGCGCGAACACCGCCCGCAGGTACCGTTGCCCGCGCTGTGCGAGCGCCTCGGCCACGGGCGCGACCTCCTGCAGGTCGCAGCCCACGCGCGGTACGCCGACGACGCCGTCCCCGGCCCCGGCCCCGCGTGCGGTCACGGGCGCGCTCGTCATGACGAGCTCCGTGAGGTCACGTCCTCGAACTCCGAGGGCACCGACGGCTGGGGCGAGGTGCGCTTCACACCCACGCGTTCGGCCCAGCGTCCGAGCGCGACCGTGGCCGCGGGGGTCCAGCACGGGAACTCGTGGCCGCCGTTGCACTGGCCCGCCTGGCCGTACTCCGTGTACTGGTAAGGCGAGCTTTGCGAATCGAGTTTGCGGGCCATGGTCACCGTGGTGTCCCTGAGAGCGGGTTCGATGTCTCCCGCCTGCCCGTTTCCGCGGCCGGCAAACAGTTGCACGTGGACGTTCTTGAGGCGCTCGCTCTGGGTCACGGGGTCGTGCGCCTGCCACTGCTGTTCCGTGGTGGTGGAGCCGTCCCCGAACAGCGCATCCGTCTGGCCCGTGGCCTCCTTGGATGCCTCTTGGAAATAGTCCACGGCGTCGCTCGAGGACACGTCGAGCAACCCAGACAGGCTCACGGCTTCCCCGAAGAGATCGGGGCGTTCTTCCGCGTACCGCACTGCGCCGTAACCCCCCATGGAGTTACCCAACACCACGCGGTGCTCGCGGTCCGCCCTGGTGGACAGGTGCTGATCCACCCACGGGACCACCTGGTCCAGGTGGAACGTTTCCCAGTTCTGCGTGAGTTCTTCCTGGGACGCCCAGTCCGAGTACCAACCCACCTTGCCCCCGCTCACGATGACCGTGATCACGGGCAGGCCCTGGGTGAGCTGCTCGGCCTGACCCGCCTCGTACCACTGCAGGGCGGGGGCCTCCGTGGCACCGCTGCCCGGGAGGAGATACACCACCGGGTACTTCTTCGCGGGGTCGTAGTCCGGCGGGGTGATCACCACCACGGAGTTGCGCCCGCCCGGGGCCTCGGCGGAGACCTGGTCCGTGCTCACCGCGAGCTCCGCGGCGCGGTCTGAGAGACCCCGCGCGCCCGTCACGGTGATCCCGTGGGACGGTTGCGTGAGTTGCTGCGGGTCGGCGAACCCCACCCGGGACAGTGCGGCGTCGTCGAAACCCAGGCTCTCACCGGAGGACGACGGCGCGTGGTCGCCGGACCCGCCGGCCGCGCAGCCGCTCAGCAGCACGGCCGTGAGGGCACACCCGGCGAGCGCGCGGGCGCTGCGTGTTCTCAGACGGCGCACGGGACGACCTCCTCGGCGGGCGAGGGGCTCAGACCCAGGGCGGCGTCCACGATCTCGAGTGCCGTGAGGCGTGAGGCGTGGGCCTGCAGGGAGTGGTCCAGGGCGGGCACGTGGGCCACCCTGATCCGGCGACCCTGGCGCTGCAACCGGGCCAGGCCCTCCTCCCCGCGTTCCTGTTGGAACAGCAGACCGTCCTCCGGCCCGAAGTAGAACGTGACCTCGGCACCCCGGGACGCGTACTCCATGACCACCTCGGGCACGTTGGGGATGTTGCGCCGGCCCAGCACGAGCCACGCGATGTACGGCATGCGGCGGCGCACCCGGTCCTTGGCGCGCGTGCGCCAGCTCGTGGTGACCTCCACATCGCTCATGGTGCGCAGCTGTTCCAGCACGGCGTCCACGTCCCAGTTGCGGTAGAGCTTGTCGTAGTAGCTCTCCGCCGCGCGCCACGCCACGTTGTTGAGCACCACGCGAGTGGTCATGGCGCTCGTGGGCGGGGCCATCGCGACCAGCCAGCCGCCCACGCACAGCCCCACCCCGGTGACCTTCTCCCCGGTGCGCTCGGCCAGCCACGCGGCACCCACGTTCAGGTCCGCCACGCCCTGCCCCGTGTACGGGTTGATGTCCTTGACCTCGTCCAGGCCGGCGGCGTCACCGCAGTGGTGGCGCTCGATGCGCAACGCGGGGACACCGCGGGCGGCGAGTCGGCGTGCCTGCACGGTCCACAGCCCCGTGGGCCCGTCCTTGGGGTCCGCGGACGGCGGTGCGAGCACCACCGCGCCCGCCCCGGTGCCGTCGCAGCCCACGGGGTGGGTGTAGGAAGCGGGCAAGTGGTCCGGGCCCAGCTCCAGCAGGTCCTCCTGGACCTGCGCGCCGAACTCCGCCACGTGGAAGCGCGCGGTCGCCGTGGGACGCCAGCCGCTCACGTCCACCCAGTCCTCCCTGTGGGACGTGGTGGGGACGGAATCGTCCAGTCGACCCACGAGGGCGGCGATCGCCTCCGGGCTCGCCTTCGCGTAGATCGCGGCCACGCCGTATAACTTCTTGGCGATGCGCCGGTCCTCCTCGCGCACCGTGATCAGACCCGGGGTCTTCATCTTGCGGGGATCCGGTAGGGCGCGGATGGCCGCGGCTTCGGCGTCGGTGAAGTGTGTGCCGCCGATCTCCACGCCGTCGGGGACCTCGGGCGGCAGGATCAACCCGCTCGTGCGCCGCAGGCCCGTGTACTGGCGCATGTAGACGGCGCCCGAGACCGGTTCCCACAGCACGCGCCGATCGAACGGCAGGGGTGAGGTCGCGAGCACACCCGCACCGATGCGCAGCCCGATCCCGTGCACGGGCAGATCAGGTCCTACGAGCTCCCGCGCGGCACGGTGGGCCACCGCGAGGTCCTCGTGCCACACCTCGAGCGGGTTGCTCAGAACCGGACGCGCACCGGATTCGGAGGTCCCGCTCCACGCCAGGCGGATCACGAGCCACCCGGATTCCGCGGCGCGCGCGGCCACGAGGCGCATGCTGCGGTGACTCACGACCTCCTCGCGCGCCAAGGCCGGCGCCACGATCACGGCGCCGCGCACACGATCGTCCGCGGGGCCGTGGACCCACGCGTGGATGGTGTGGTCGTGGTCCGTCAAGAAAGTTGCCTGCCCGGCAATACGCATGAAATCTCCCCCAGTTCTGCTCCGCTGCGCCTCAGCCGCGCCCCTTCGCACGTCCCCCCGTGGCGATGGGTGCCCTCTCGAAGACCGGGCCCCACCCCGAAGTGCGGATCGATGCCCCGAACTCCGCGTCACTTCCGCGTTCCCCCGCGGGAGTCGTGCATGTTTGCACTCATAAAGCATAGCCAGGGAGACACCGGTCGTGACCGAGATTACCGTCCCCTAATGTGTGGTTTTACATCAAGATCACTGTTTTTCGCGCTCCCACCTGAGGTGATACCCACGTGTACCTATATGAGCCCACACAGAATTGTCACCACTGTGGTGTTAGGTGCTTGTGCACAGGATTATGATGGCAAACGTCGGGACACGCGGGATTCGTGTTTCGGCGACATTCACCGCTCCCGGTGGGACAGCCATGAGGCATTGCTGCACCACGTGGCGCGGAGGCGGACTGGGGAAGTCCGCCCATTCGGGAAAAGCGGCAGCGGCTGAGCTGTTCCGCTTTTCATGGGGGAGGAGATAGCGTGGCAGCACGCGTCCTGATCATCGGACTCAACTATTCACCGGAACACACGGGCATCGCCCCGTACACCGCCGGCATGGCTCGCGCGCTGCGCGAGGAGGGATGGGACGCCCGGGTCATCACGGGTCTCCCGCACTACCCGCAGTGGCGCGTCCACGAAGGGTATTCGCACCGCCGCGCCGCGCACGAGGAGATCGACGGTGTACCCGTCCTGCGCGTGCCGCATCCCGTTCCCCACGACGCCGGACAGCTGCGCCGGCTGGGGATGGAGATCGTCTTCGGCCTGCGTGCCGCGACCGCCGCGTGGGGCGATCCCGACGCCGTCGTGGTCGTGAGCCCCGCCCTGTTCTCGTCCGCGATCGTGCGGGTGCGCGCCGCACTGAGCCGCACCCCGGTGATCGCGTGGGTGCAGGACATCTACACCGCCGGGCTCACCGAGACCGGCGCGGCGAGCGGACCCGTGGCGCGCGTCATGCGCGGCATCGAGAGCACCTTCCTGCGCTCGTGCCAGGGGGTGGTCGTGATCCACGACCGCTTCTCAGACTATCTGCGCCGCGAGATGGCCGTGCCCACGCGCCGGATCAGCACCGTGCGCAATTGGACCCACATCTCCCAGACCCCCTCGGTGGACACCGACGAACTGCGGCGCCGCTTCGGGTGGGGCGCGGGCGACGTCGTCGTCCTGCACACGGGCAACATGGGGGCCAAACAGGACCTCGCGAACGTCGCCGCGGCCGCGGACGTGGCCGAGCGCACGGGAGCGCCGCTGCGGTTCGTACTCGTGGGCGGCGGGCACCAGCGCCCGCAGCTCGAGGAGCTCGCCCGGCGCACGCCGCGCTTCGAGGTCCTGCCCGGGGTCGACGACGAGACCTACGCCGGACTGCTGCGCGCCGCGGACGTCCTGCTGGTCAACGAACGACCGGGGCTCAAGGAGATGTGCGTCCCGAGCAAGCTCACGAGCTACTTCACCGCGGACCGTCCCGTGCTCGCGGCCGTCGAGGCCGAGAGCCCGTCCGCCGCCGAGCTCGACGCCGCGGACGCGGGCATCCGCGTGGCGCCCGGGGATCCCGAGGCGCTCGTGGCGGGAGCCCTGCAACTGCACGAGGAATGGATCGCGACCGGCGGCGCCACGCACCGCGGCGGACGCCGCTACGTGCGCGAGGTGCTCAGCGCCGGCGCCGCGGTCCGCGCCTTCAGCACCGCGTTGCGCGCACTGCGACCCGCCGGGACCACCGCACCCGCGGCGGCACTGCATTCCTGATCGGCCGGGACACCCGTCCCGACGTACCACGTCACACAGGGGAGACCACTCATGACCAAGAAAGCACTCATCACCGGCATCACCGGGCAGGACGGTTCCTACCTCGCGGAGCTGTTGCTCGCCAAGGGCTACGAGGTCCACGGCCTGATCCGCCGCGCGTCCACGTTCAACACGTCCCGCATCGACCACCTGTACCAGGACCCGCACGACCCGCAGGCGCGGCTGTTCCTGCACTACGGCGATCTGTCCGACGCCGCCCGTCTGGTCACGCTGCTGGGCGAGATCGACCCGGACGAGGTCTACAACCTCGCGGCCCAGTCGCACGTGCGCGTGTCCTTCGACGAGCCCGAGCACACGGGTGACACCACGGGCCTCGGCACGGTCCGCCTGCTCGAGGCCGTGCGCCGCGCCGGGGTGAAGTGCCGCTTCTACCAGGCCTCCACGTCCGAGCTGTTCGGTGCCACTCCCCCGCCGCAGAACGAGGACACCCCGTTCTACCCGCGCTCCCCGTACGGTGCGGCCAAGATCTACTCGTACTGGATCACCAAGAACTACCGCGAGGCGTACGACATGTTCGCCGTGAACGGGATCCTCTTCAACCACGAGTCCCCGCGCCGCGGCGAGACGTTCGTGACCCGCAAGATCACGCGTGCCGTGGCCGCGATCGCCGCGGGCAAGCAGGACCTGCTCTACATGGGCAACCTGGACGCCGTGCGCGACTGGGGCTACGCGGCGGAGTACGTGGAGGGCATGTGGCGCATGCTCCAGGTGGACGAGCCGGAGGACTTCGTGCTGGCCACGGGCCGCCCGTCCACGGTGCGCGAGTTCCTGGAGACCGCCTTCGAGCACGCCGGGCTGGACTGGGAGAAGCACGTCCGCTTCGACGACCGCTACCTGCGCCCCACCGAGGTGGACGCGCTCATCGGTGACCCGTCCAAGGCCGAGCAGAAGCTCGGGTGGAAGGCCACGGTGCACGCCCCGGAGCTCGCGCGGATCATGGTGGACGCGGACCGCGCTGCCCTCGAGTGCGCCGGTTCGCCGTGGATCGACACCGTGTCCGAGCGCATCTGGACCCCGGAGCACGCGGCGTGAGCGCGGACGTGACGAACCGCCGGGACACCGCGGCCGGCCAGGAGCACTGGCCGCACACGGTGAGCGACCCGGCCGATGCCCGCACCACCGACGACGTCGCCTACACCCCCGGCGCGTTGGACCGTTCCGCGCCGTTCTACGTGGCCGGTCACCGCGGTCTCGTGGGTTCCGCCATCTGGCGTCACCTCCAGGACGAGGGTTTCGAGCACCTGATCGGTGCGAGCTCCCGTGAGCTGGACCTGCGGGACCGCGCGGCCGTGGAGGCGTTCATGGCCG
Source organism: Kocuria marina (assembly GCF_000786655.1). Classification (GTDB taxonomy): domain Bacteria; phylum Actinomycetota; class Actinomycetes; order Actinomycetales; family Micrococcaceae; genus Kocuria; species Kocuria marina_A. The sequence continues at coordinate 127,839 of NZ_JROM01000045.1, forward strand.
AACACACGCCGCGCTACCTCGTGCTCGCGGCGGCCAAGGTGGGCGGGATCGGTGCGAACAATTCCCAGCCCGTGGACTTCCTGTCCGACAACCTGCGGATCCAGCTCAACATCCTGGACGCCGCGCGCACCGCCGGCGTGGAACGCGTGCTGTTCCTGGGGTCGTCCTGCATCTACCCCAAGCTCGCGGAACAACCGCTGCGCGAGGACTCGCTGCTCACGGGGTACCTGGAACCCACGAACGACGCCTACGCGATCGCCAAGATCGCCGGCATCCTGCACGTGCAGTCGATGCGCCGCCAGTACGGACTGCCGTGGATCTCGGCGATGCCCACCAACCTCTACGGCCCCGGGGACAACTTCTCCCCGTCCGGCTCCCACGTGCTGCCCGCCATGATCCGCCGCTACGACGAGGCCGTGCGTGCCGGTGACACCGAGATCACCAACTGGGGTTCGGGTTCGCCGCGGCGCGAGTTCCTGCACGTGTCGGACCTGGCCACGGCCTGCCTGTACCTCATGGAGCACTACGACGGGCCCCAGCAGGTCAACGTGGGTACGGGCGAGGACGTGACCATCAAGGAACTCGCCGGTCTCGTGGCCTCGGCCACCGGGTACGAGGGCTCCACCTCGTGGGACACCTCCAAGCCGGACGGGACGCCCCGCAAGCTCATGGACGTGTCCCTGTTGCGCTCGCTGGGCTGGTCCGCCTCCATCGACCTGCCCACCGGGCTCGACGACGCCGTGGCCTGGTATCGCGCGCACCGCGAGCAGGCGCGGGGCGCCTGAGCGACCGGATGCCCCACGTGATGCGGGGACACTCCGTGTGATGAAGGGACACTCCGTGTGATGGGCGAACTCTCCGCATGATGCCGTGACGACCCGCGCGATGCGGGTCGTCTCCGCTGCCCCGCGGGGATGGCCGCGGCGTGCCGACCGCAAATAGCATGGGAGCCCGGCGTTCAGAGCCGGGCGCCCTGCTCGAGAAGGCGGCCATGAACATCCACGCCTACGTGGTCGATCACGTCGATGCGCCGTTCCGGTGGGAAGAACTCACCGTGGACGAGTCCGTTCCCCTGGAACTCGCGGGCCCCCTCGCGTGCGGTATCACCACCGGGGCGGGAGCTGTGCTCAACACCGCGAACCCCGGCCCGGGTGAATCCGTGGTGGTCTACGGTGTGGGCGCCGTGGGGCTCGGGGCCATCATGGCTGCCCGCAATTCGGCCGCGGCCACGATCATCGCGGTGGACCTGCATGACTCCCGCCTGGAGCTCGCCCAGCGCTACGGGGCCACGCACGTGATCAATTCCCAGAAGGAGGACTCGCTGGAACGGATCCGGGAGATCACCGGAGGGGCAGCGGACTACGCCATCGAATGCGCCGGCGTGATCGCCGTGCTCGAGGAGGCCATCGAGGCGATCGGCATGCTCGGCACGTGCCTCCTGATCGGCGGCGCACCCACGGACGCCCGGTTCTCCGCGGACCACATGCGCACGCTGTTCGGCAAGCGGATCGTGGGCGCCCTGGGCGGTTCACGGACCTCCCAGGAGATGATCTCCGCGCTGCTCGCCCGATGGAAGGTCGGGCGGTTCCCCTTCGACGAGCTCGTGAGGACCTACCCCATGGCCGAGATCGAACAGGCCATCCGGGACACCCATTCCGGTGAGGTCATCAAGGCGGTGCTCACGCTCGCGTGAGCTCCGCCCGCCGCGCCGTGGGGCGCCACGCGTCCACGCCCACGACCAGGTGGAGGATCGCGATCGCGAGCAGCAGCGAGGCCGTCACGTCCGTGAGCCAGTGGTACCCCAGGTAGAGCCGGCTGAACGCGACCACCCCGATCAGCGCAACCCCGGCCGCGGCGACCCACCACCGGGTGAGCGGGGAGCGGGAGGGCCGCGGCGTCGTCGTACCCGTTGCGGCCTCAAAGGACGACGCCGCCGCGGTACCCACCGAGGCGCCCGCGCAGGAAGGTGGACCGGCCGGTCGCCGGGGTCGAGGTGGTCATGTCGTCATGCTGCGTCCGCAGACCGGGAACGGGCTGTGCGTTGGCCCTACGCCACCAGGAGCCAGCAGCCCGCCAGCCCGATGGTCGAGAGGACCGCAGCCACCAGGAACGACCGCCACGGCGCGCTGCGTCCCACCAGGACGTATGCGACGAGGACCACGGCGAACTCACGGATGACCAGCAGCGTGGCCGCGAGGTGCAGGTCGAACGACGCGACCCATGCGATCAGCGCACCGAAGACCACGCCGATCACCGGACCCACGAACGTCTTCCAGGCCGCACCGGTGCGCACGAGCAGCACGGAGGCCGCCCAGGACAGCACTACGGGGAAGGACACCATGGCGATGAACGGCACCATGGACATCGCGGGTTTCCAGTCGCCACCCAGCAGGGGCGTGAGGACCACACTCGCCGCGAGGGCGATCAGCACGCACGCGAACGCGAGCATGAGCGCGCGCAGCAACAAATGGTCACTCGCGCTCCGGATCTCCTCCGGGGTCTCCTTGTCCGCGATCCCCACGCGCACCACGTTCGCGGTGGACGCGGCCAGGGCGTCCCCCGGGGCGCGGCCCACGGCGCTGCCCGCGGTGTAGGTACCGAGGACGGCGGTACCGGCGAACACGGCCATGAACAGTCGCTCGGCCTGGCCCTGGAACCAGGACACCAGCGCGTAGCCGGACATCGTGCCCATGTCGGAGAGGATCGAACGCTCGCCCGGCGTGGAGTGCGGCAGGGGCTGGGTGTTACGGCGCGCACGGCGCCAGCACAGCAGGGCGAACATGCCCTCCGTGACGGTCAGCTGCAGGGCCGGGCCCAGCAGCGAGTGGGTTAGCACCAGGATGGTCCCGCCCACGAGCAGACCCGCGAGGGAGGCCCGCAACTGCATCCGGGCCAGGGTCCCCCACTGGTTGGTGGCCTGCAGCGTGCCCACGTACAGCAGACCCAGGGCCCCGAAACCGGGCGCGAGCGCCACGGGCAGCACCTGGAAGAACTCGCCCCAGTTCTCGAGCGTCCCGTTGTGCAGCAGGAACAGCATGAGCCCGGTAAGGATCACGAAGGCCAGGACGGGCATGATCACCCGGTAGCGGTTCATGATCTTCATGCCCCCGGGTTCGGTCAGCACACGGATCACCGCGAACCGGGCCCCGGAGTCGATCGTGACCTGGATGGCCGTGTAGAGCAGGGTCACCACGTTGTAGATTCCCACGTAATGCGGGGACGTGAACGCGGCGAGCGTGAGGATCACGATCGCGGAGGACATCCGCGGGATCGCGCGCTCAATGAGCGACTTGATCTGGTTCAGCATGCCGGCGCCGGGATGAGGGTGGCGTTCCTCAGCAACTGTCGGCGCATATAGGGCCGGGTCCGTGGCCGGGCTCGCGCTACTACGTCCTCGAGCTGCGCCCGCGTGGCCACGGGGTGCATGGTCCCTCCCCCGTTGTCCATCAGCCAAGACATCCCCAAGGCCTCCACCCAGGCGCGATAGGCGCGGTCGACCTGGGGGTCGTCCTGGACCCGCCGTAGGTAGTCGGGGGCCCCGGAGATCTGGTTCGCACTGATCCGATACGCGATCACCGCGGTGGCCGTCTTGTGGATCGTGGACCCATTGAGTAGCGCATCGACCCATAGAACGTAGTCCTCCGCAGCCGAGGGCGTAGCGTACGCGTTGGCGTCCAGAAGTGTCTGCCGCCGGGCCAACAGACTCGGGTGGAACAACGGATTCGTGAACGGCAACAGAAGCCCCACCTCCTTGCTCGTGAGCGACCCCAGGTATGAGGGTCGAGGGACGGCGCGATGGCCGAATCGGATGCCGCTGCCGCACACGATGTCCGCGTGCCGCATGGCCGCGAGCTCAACACGGAACCGCCACGGCAAACACACGTCGTCGGCGTCCATCTTCGCCACGAGTTCGCTGTCCGTCGTCTCCAGGGCGTGACGCATGCATGCCACGGTCCCCCGGTTGACGGCATCGGTCCGGACGACGACGCGGCGGTCCGTCACCCGGCGGGCCGCACGTTCGGTCTCGGCGTCCGGGCCGTCCACGGACACCACCAACTCCGCGTCCCGCGGCATGGCCCGCAGCGTGGAACGCATGGCGCTCTCCACGGTGGCGCCCGCCCGATAGGCGGGCATGATGACAGTAAGCCTGGGCAAAGTGGTCCACTCCCCGTTGATGAAGCCCCGGGAACGCGGAGGTCGCCCCTCCACACCCGTTGATCTGATTTATCTGTGAACTGCCGGTGTCCGCGGTGAAAGCTCCGTGGCCGGTGAAGATCCTATTCCCGCGGGCGGCGATTTCGTATCACCACGGCCGAAGATGCGTTCAACGATCCACAACCCCCACAGGGGCAGGATCGACAACGTCAAGAACACCTCGAGGGACTCCAGCTGCCCCACGATGCCCTGGAAGACGAGCGTGGATCCCACGGTGGCCAACAACAACCGATTGGTTTCACTCCGGCTGCGACTGTAGGCATCGGAGACCATGGCAGACACCAGCCCCAACACGAAGTAGCCGACGATCGCACCGAGCAGGCCGAAATTCAGGATCATTTCTGCGCTGAGCCCCGGAACCACGTAAATCTGGTCTTCCCCACCCAACAAGTCGTATCCCGAGACCTGCACCATGGACCGGAAAGGATTCTCCGCCGGGATACCCCCGAAATGCAGAAGCGCAAGCGGGACGTTGAGCAGGGCGCTCAACAGGGTCTCACCGTGGAGCGCCCCGTGGAACTGGACGTGGTTCTCGGCCCAGGCGGCCATGGAGAACCGCCCCCATTGCCAATCCACGAACGACCACGGGTCCGTGGTGGCACCTACGCGCTGGGCCGTGGTCGCGATGATGAACCCCACGAACACGGTCACGCCCACCACGATCAGCGGCCACCGCAGGACGTTGATCCGGGGCAGCATCAGAGCTAGCAGGGGAAATGCCACGTAGGCGATCTCGGAACGCCCACCGTTCCACGTGGCGCTGACGCCCAATGCGGCCAACCCGGCCACCAGGATGATGGTGTTCCACACCGCTGGGCCGGGCACACGCTTCCGGCTCGCGAGCGCCAAGACCAGGATCGTAATGCCCCACGGCAGCCAACCCGCCAGGAATGCGTAGCGGGCATTGCCGCCGTCCACGGAAATGATCCGCCCGCCGGTCTGGTCGGTCGTGGCGCCCATCACTCGCACGAGTCCCACGGCGCCCGCTGCTACGAGTACGAGAGCCAGGCCCCCCATGCTGACCCGGTGATGGGATACGAAGGAATACAACTGTTCGGGTACCAGAGGGCGCCGGGGAACCTGTCGGGGACCACGGTGTGCGGCCAGGATCCGCGGCCGCGGGATCGTCAGCCCCGCCCAGAGGGCACACATGCCCAAGAAGGTCGCCCAGGCGGCCGTGGTCAAGCCGGATGTAGCACCTGCGGGAGTACCGGACATGGCCTCGTAGAATCCGCGGTCCCTGGACCACCCCAATACATGGGCGAATCCGGACAGGACGTTGGCCACGAGGAAGTTGATCACGAGCCACATCCGTAGGTTCAGCCCGTCCACCCGGCCCCTGGTCCAGATGTGGATGAGCGCGAGCGCACCCACGGCGGTCGTGGCCCCCAGGAGGAACACGGCCCAGCCGAAAGGAGTCATCGTGTTCATCGTGGGCTTCAGAGAACGCCGGAGTGTGCGCGCGAAGGGCGCACCTGGTTGGCCACCAATGCCACGGGCGTTTCGCGGAATCCCTGGACCGAGGACTGCAGCTGATCGGTCGAGGTCTTCCCGGGCACCGTGACCAGCAGGACCTCATCCGCCAGTTCGCCCAGCACCGCCGCGTCCACGGAGTCCTGCAACGGGGAACAATCGAGGACGACCACGTCGAATTCCGAACGCAACTCACCCACCAACGCAGCCATCGGTTCCGAGCACACCAGGTCACTCGGGCGCGGCGTCGGCGTACCCGCGGGCAGGAAGGTCAGCCCCATCTCGAGGCGAACAGTGCTTTGGTCTGCCCCGGCCCGGCGTTCCACGAGATCCGAGACACCGAGGTGATTGTGCTGGGCCAGCAAAACAGTTGCCCCGCGGTCGGAGAGGTTGGCATCCACGAGAGCCACGCGGCTGCCCAGACCGGCAAAGCTGCGCGCGAGTTCCACGGCGACCGTGGTGGCACCGTTGCCCGAACGCTGACCGGTCACCACCAGTACCGCGCAGCCGGCCACATGGGGCAGGACCTCGGCATGGCCCTGTTGGATGCGCGAGCGCAGCGAAGTGACGTGAGGTGACACCTCCCGCGCCGGCGCGGATTCGCCACCCGCGGGAAAGAAGCTGCGCGCGTCAGTCCTGTGCTTCAGTCGCGGAACGGACGCGACCAGCGACGCACCCGGCACACGACGCAGCTCCGTCGTGGTCCGCGGCCGCCGAACCAGACTCTCCAACACGAAGGCGAGGATCACGCCCAACAGCGCGCCGCCGCCCACACCGAACAACGGATAAATCCACGACGGCAGGCCACTGGTTTCATCCGGGAGCTGCGCCCGGCTGAGAACCGTGGCCTGAACGGTACCTCCCCGGTTGGCGACCTCGGGGGACAGTGACCCGACCCCTCTGGTCAATTGATCCGCGACCCCGTTGGCAACCGTCTGGGCCTCCTGAGGCGTGTCCGCGGTGGCATCGACCTGGATGATGGAGGTGGCCGTCGGATTGGTGACATCCAACATGTCCTGCAATTGCGCGACCGTCTCGTCCACACCCGTGTCCTCGACGACGGGTTTGAGGATGTAGGGGGACGTCGCCACGGTCGCGTACGACTTCAGCTCTCGCGAGAGGTACGTGGCTGCCTGGTTCAACTCCGTGGCGGAGTCACTCGCGGGAATGGAGACGTAGAGGGATGACGTGGCCTTGTACGTGTCCGGAGACACCAAGGCGTAGATCCCCCCGGCCAACAAGCCCACCACGGTCAGTGTGATGACGGTTTTCCACCATTTCTTCAAAATATCGACGTAATCATGCAGCGTCATGTGCCCTCCCAGCCCCTGATCACAATGAAAGACGGTTCGTTTCGGACGCTGCCCAGCCCCCGAGCACGTCCCACCAGTCTCTTCATCGCTCCCCTGTAATGGGCCTCAGTCTAACGCGCGAAATCATGTCGATGAACGCGCAGATAGTTTCTGTGGAATTATTTTGTACCCGAATTGGGGGATAAACCTTCATCGGCAGATCTCGACAGCAATTTGAACCCGCAAGAAATGAGGGCTGCAAAACTGTTCGCAGAAGCAGAAACATTCCCACGACAAGTACGTTGCCCTCAGCAACGAGACAGTGCGCGACCTGCGCCGTTGCGGAAAGTCTTCCCGTACGCATGCGGGCAAGGACCCCGACCCAGGCGCCCGTCGGCGTCGAGGAGATATTGAGGACGAAGCGACGGCATTAGCCCCGGTGTCTCCACTTATGGGGTCAGAAGCAGGCGGATCGACGGGCGCAGTGTGCCAAGCTTGGATCCCGTAGCCGCGCACCCGCGGGGAGAGCGGACCGGTTGCGCGCAGCGCGCAGCCCTATTTGCGGCTCGACGACAGGGGGAGACCATGACACACACGACGAGACGCCTGGCCACCTTCACCGGCCGCGGCTACGACAAGGGCCGGGGAGCACTGCAGTGCGCCGCGTGGGCCCTCGTGGCGGAACCGTTGCAACGCTCCGTCCTGTGCCCGCCGCGCGTGCGCACCCGGATCCTGCGGGCGTTCGGCGCGCGGATCGGGGACGGCACGCTCATCCGTCACGACGTGCGGATCCACTGGCCGTGGAAGCTGAGCGTGGGCGAGAACTCGTGGATCGGCGTGGGCGCGTGGTTGCTGAACCTGGAGCCCATCACGATCGGCTCTGACGTGTGCGTGTCACAGGGCGCCATGCTGTGCACGGGCAGCCACCGCGCGGACGATCCGGCCTTCGAGTTCGACAACGCCCCCATCACCGTGGCCGACGGCGCATGGATCGCCCTGCGCGCCACCGTCCTGCGCGGCGTCACGGTGGGCGAGGGCGCCGTCGTGGGAGCGACCGCGCTCGTCACGCGGGACGTCCCGGCCGGGGAGCGCGTGCTCGCCCCCGTGGCCACGAAGGCGTGAGCGACATGCGCATCCTGCAGGTCGTCGCCCTGGTCTCGGGGACCAACGCGTACGGCGGGCCCACCACGGTGGCCCTCAACCAGTGCCGCGCGCTCGCCGACGCCGGCCACGACGTGATCCTCGCCGCGACCGGCTCCGATCTGGGCACGCCCCTGCCCACCGAGCGCGACGGCGTGCGCACGCGGCTCTTCCGTCCCGTCCAGGCCCTGCCGGGTGCGGGTTTCGCGGGTCTCACCTCGCCGGCCATGCTGTCGTGGCTGCGCCGGGTCTCGCCGACCGCCGACGTGGTGCACGTGCACACGGCACGGGGCCTGCTGACCCTGCCGGCCGCGTGGCTCGCGCAGCGCGCCGACACCCGAACCGTCCTGCAGACCCACGGGATGATCGACCCGTCCGAGAATCCCCTCGCGGGCCCCCTGGACGCCCTGCTGACCCGGCGGGTGCTGCGGGACGCGCACCGGGTCTGCTATCTCACACCCCGCGAGGAGCAGGACCTCACCGAGGTCGCCCGCGGGCCCGTGAACCTCATGGAACTGCACAACGGGATGCCCGTGTCCTCGCGCCCCCGCGTGCCGCGGGAGGACGACGAGTGCCGCGTGCTGTTCCTCGCGCGTCTGCAGGAACGCAAGCGTCCGCTCGCGTTCGTGGCCGCCGCGCGATCCCTGGCCGAGCGGTTCCCGCGCGCCACGTTCACGCTGGTGGGCCCGGACGAGGGCCAGGGGGACGCGGTGCGCGAGGCGATCGCGGCCGCGGGCCTCGGCGAGCGCCTCACGTGGGCCGGCCCCGTGGACTCCGCGGGCGCGGCGCGGTGGATGGCGGAATCGGACGTGTACGTCCTGCCCTCCGTCCACGAGCCGTACCCCATGTCCGTGCTCGAGGCCATGTCCGCGGGGCTGCCCGTGGTCGTGACGGACACGTGCGGGCTCGCGCCCACGGTCGCGCGCACGGGGTCCGGCGCGGTCGTCGACGACACCCAGCCATCCCTCGAAGACGCCCTCGCGCAGCTGATCGCCGATCCCGAGCGACGACGGCAAGCGGGTCGGGCGGCCGCGGACACGATCGCGCGCGAGTACGGGATGAGCGCCGTCGTCGAGAAGTTGCTGGGCGCGTACCGGGACTGAGCGGACGGCGCGGTCCCGGAGGACGACGCCGCCGGGTCACCCCCGCGCGCGAGCGCCGCGCTCGGAGGTGACCCGGAATGCTACGTCGTGAAACGAGGCGCCCACGCCCCACCCCATAGGATGGACGGGTGAAGGCCTTACTGCTCGAGAACATTCATACCGACGCCGTCGACTCGCTGCGCAGCCGCGGCTTCGAGGTGGAGACCCGCAAGGGTGCCCTGGACCCGCAGGAACTGATGGCCGCGCTGGACGGCGTGGACCTGCTGGGGATCCGCTCCAAGACGCACGTGACCCGCGAGGTGTTCGAGGCGCACCCCACCCTCAAGGCCGTGGGTGCGTTCTGCATCGGGACCAACCAGATCGATCTCACCGCCGCCACGGACACCGCCACGGCCGTGTTCAACGCGCCGTACTCCAACACGCGTTCCGTGGTGGAGCTCGCGCTGGGTGAGATCATCGCGCTGGCGCGTCACCTCACCGACAAGAACTCCGCGATGCACCAGGGCGTGTGGGACAAGTCCGCCAAGGGTTCCCACGAGGTGCGGGGCCGCACCCTGGGGATCGTGGGCTACGGCAACATCGGCAAGCAGTTGTCGGTCGTGGCGGAGGCCTTCGGGATGAACGTCTACTTCTACGACGTCGTGGACCGCCTGGCCATGGGTAACGCGACCAAGTGCGATTCCCTGGAGCAGCTGCTGAACACGGTGGAGACCGTGACCCTGCACGTGGACGGGCGCGAGAGCAACACCAACATGTTCGGCCGGGAGCAGTTCCGCCAGATGCGCCCCCGCTCCCTGTTCCTCAACCTCTCCCGCGGGCACGTGGTGGACATCGAGGCGCTGCGCGAGGCCCTGGTCTCCGGTCACCTGGCCGGGGCGGGCCTGGACGTCTACCCGTCCGAACCCAAGGTCGCCGGTGAGGCGTTCGAGTCCCCGCTGCAGGGGCTGCCCAACGTGATCCTCACACCCCACGTGGGTGGTTCCACGGCGGAGGCCCAGGAGAACATCGGCGGTTTCGTCTCCGGCAAGCTCATCGACTACTGCCGCTACGGCACCACGAGCCTGTCCGTGAACTTCCCCGAGGTGCAGCTGGATCCCTACATCCACGGCACCCGGTTGCTGCACATCCACAGCAACCTCCCCGGTGTACTGGCCCGCGTGAACTCGGTGCTCGGTGAGCACGGGATCAACGTGGACCGCCAGCAGCTCGTGACCAAGGGGCAGATGGGTTACCTGGTCACGGACTGCGGCAACGGTGTCACGGAGGACGTCGTGGCGGCCATCAAGGCCCTGCCCGAAACCATCCGGGTGGCCACGGTCAGCTGAGCCGCGCTGCCGTACGCTGGGACGACCGACCCTTTCCCCACAACGATGTGGAGACATCATGAGTCACCCGGCCGTACCCGGCGCACACCTGCAGAACATGGACCCGGATCCTCACCGCGGTGAGGAGGTGGACTTCCAGTCCCCGGGCGAACGGGCAGAGGCGGAGAAACCCCGCACCCGCACCGTGCGTTGGATAGGCCTCGCGGGCGGTCTGCTGCTCGCGGTGCTCGTCTACACCCTGATGCCCCAGGACGTCCCCCACGCCGCCCGGCTCACGGCCGCGACCGCCGTACTCATGGGCGTGTGGTGGATGACCGAGGCCCTGCCCCTGCCCGCGACCGCCCTGGTCCCCCTGGTGGTGTTCCCCACGCTCGGCACGGACGTGAAGTTCGACGCCGTCGGGGCGTCCTACGGCAACAACGTCATCTTCCTGTTCATGGGCGGGTTCCTGCTCGCGCTCGCGATGCAGCGCTGGAACCTGCATCGGCGGATCGCCCTGCTCACCGTCAAGGTGATCGGCACCAAGCCCACGCAGATGATCGCGGGGTTCATGGTGGCCACGGGCTTCCTGTCCATGTGGGTGTCCAACACCGCGACCGCCGTGATGATGCTGCCGATCGGCGTGTCCGTGCTGCTGCTCGTGACCAAGATCGGTTCCGGTGCCGACGCCGCCCAGGGAACCTCCGCCGCGCCCGCACCGGAGGAGATCGACCCCCAGGACAGCAAGGTCAAGGAGGAGATCGTCAAGTCCAACTTCGGCACCGCGTTGATGCTCGGGATCGCGTACGCGGCATCGATCGGTTCGCTGGGGACTATCATCGGCACCCCGCCCAACACCCTGATGGCCGGCTACCTCTCGGACGCCCACGACATCACGATCGGTTTCGGTCAGTGGATGCTCGTGGGCGTACCCCTGGCCGTGGTGCTGCTCGCGCTGTGCTGGGTGCTGCTGACCAAGGTGTTGTTCAAGCCCGAAATCACCGAGATCCCCGGCGGCAAGGAACTCATCAACGACGAACTCTCCAAGCTCGGCCCCATGTCCCCCGGTGAGAAGCGGGTGCTGGCCATCTTCGTGCTCGCCGCGCTGTCCTGGGTCTTCGTGCCGGTGCTCTTCGCGGATCCCATGATCTCCGACGCCGGCATCGCCATGGCCGTGGGGCTGCTGCTGTTCCTGTGCCCGGCCGGTGCGGCACCGGGCGTGCGCCTGCTGGACTGGGACTCCGCGGTCAAGCTGCCGTGGGGCGTGCTGCTGCTGTTCGGCGGTGGCCTGGCCCTGTCCGCGCAGTTCTCCACCTCCGGGCTCACCGAGTGGATCGGCGAGCGCGCCCAGGGTCTCGGCGGACTGCCCGTGGTGTTGCTCGTGCTCATCATGGCCGGCGGCATCCTGCTGCTCACCGAACTCACGTCCAACACGGCCACCGCGGCCACGTTCCTGCCCGTGGCCGGCGGTGTGGCCATGGGGATCGGCGTGGACCCCATGCTCCTGGCGATTCCCGTGGCGCTCGCCGCCACGTGCGCGTTCATGCTGCCGGTGGCCACCCCGCCCAACGCCATCGCGTTCGGTTCCGGGTACGTGACCATCGGGCAGATGATCAAGGGCGGGATCGGGCTCAACCTGATCGCCCTGGTCCTGATCACCGCCACGACCATGACCCTGGGCGTGTGGGTGTTCAACCTGGCGTTCTGACCCGCGGTCGCCCATCCGGCGACGACGCCGCGGCGCCGCCTCGGCAGGGTGGCCGCACGCGGCGTCGTCGTTCTGCCGGGCGTACGACGCCGCCCAGCGGTACGCGGCAGCGCCCGACGGCGCGCGCCGCAGGGGCCGCAACCGAAAGACCCCCGGTCCCGCATCGCGCGGGGCCGGGGGTCCTTCGTGGTCGTGCGAGGTTACTTCTTCTTGGCGACCCGGCCGCGCTTGACGGCCTTGGCGGCGTCCTTCTCCGTGCGGGCGGCGGAGTTCTCCAGCACACCGGAATCGGACTCGATGTGCGAGCGCATGAACCACTGGAAGAGCTCCAGGCCGCGGACCTGGGCGATCAGCATGTCCTCGGTGATGGGATCCACGTCGCTGATGCGGGCCAGGGCGTCCCGGTGGTCCGTGATGACGCCGTCGTAGACGAGGTCCAGGGCCGCGAGGTGCTCCACGCCGGAGGCGCGCTGGACGTCGTAGTCGTCCCACGTGCGCTCGGCCGCGATGGCGCCGGGCAGACCGTTCGGCGACACACCCAGGGTGGCCATGCGCTCCGCGAGCTCGTCCACGTACCCGCGGACCTCCTCGATCTGCGGGTCCAGCATCTCGTGGACGGAGATGAAGTTGGGACCCACCACGTTCCAGTGGGCGTGCTTGAGGGTCAGTTGCAGATCGTTGAGCGCGTGCAGCCGCTGCTGCAGGATCTCGGCCACACCGTGGCCCTGCTCCGTGGTGAGACCCGGAACGGTGTAGTTGGCGTTCTTCGTGGATTTCTTGGCCATGACAACCTCCTCGTGGGGCGGTGGTCCCGGGGTGGAACCACGCCATGCCGTCTTATTTTGATGTATTCAGAATAACAAGGACATGAGCATTGCACCAGGGGGCCCGAGGAAGCCACCACCCTGGGGCGCTCGTGGCCTCGGGAGGCCCAGAACATCGGCCCGACGGCACTCTGGTCCCGGAGCGCCTCCACGGTGCGCTGGCTCCGAAGCGCCTCCACGACGCGGCGGCACGGCGCCTCGCTGACGGAGCGCGAGCGGGAATCCGCGAGCCGCCCGGTGCGGGCTGTGAACTCCGCCTGAACCACCCCCTCATCCCTTCCCACGGTGGACGCCGGGTCCATACTGGGGCTCGGTCGCCGCGGCCCATCGCGGCGCACGACGACGGAAGGTCCACGATGGCAACGCACACGCCGCACCGGGAATCACCGCGGCGGGACCCGTTCGGCCGCGCGGCCAGCCGGGCCGCGCAGGTCCTGTTGCTCGCGGCCCTGTTCGCCCTGCTGGGCCTCCTCTTCTTCCGGCTGCAGATGGTCGTGGTCGCGGTGCTCGTGGCGCTCATCCTGGAGTGCGCGGTGTTCCCGCTCGTGCGTCGGCTGAGTGACCTCGGGTGGCCCCGCGTGCTCGCCACGCTGACCACGTTCGTGAGGATCCTCGTGGTGCTCGCCGCGTTCATCGCCGCGGTGGTGTGGGCCGTGGCGGACCAGTGGGACTCCCTCATGGCCGCGGCGCAGCAGGGGTGGCAGACCCTGCAGGACGCGAGCGCCCGGTTGCCGTTCGCGGTCGACGGCGCCGCGGTCCAGGAGATCTGGTCGCGCATCCAAGGGGTCGCGTCCGGGGGCGCGGTGGAACAGTCCGCCCTCACGGGGCTGACCACCGCGGGCGAGGTCGTCACGGGCACCGTGCTCATGGTCATCGTGTTGTTCTTCTTCCTCCACGACGCCGAGCGGATCTGGGGTTTCCTGCTGAGCTGGTTCCCGCCGCGCCACACCGAGAAGCTGCGCCGGACCGGCCGGGACACCGTGCGCATCCTGGGTGGTTACGTGCGGGGCACCGCGGCGGTGGCGGTGATCGAGATGCTCGCGATCGCGGTCGTGCTGTGGTTGCTCGGCGTGCCGCTGGCGATCCCCCTGGCCATGCTCATGTTCCTGGGGGCGTTCATCCCCATCGTGGGACCGATCGTCGTGGGAGCACTGGCCGCCCTCGTGGCGCTCGTGACCACGGGACCGTAGGCCGCGCTCGTGGTCGTGATCGCGGTGTTCGTGATCCACCACCTCGAGACGGGACTGCTGCGCCCGTTCGTGATGGGCCGCACCGTGCGCCTGCCCGCGCTCGTGGTGCTGCTCAGCATCGCGCTCGGGACGCTCGTGGACGGCGTCGTCGGCGCCGCCCTGGCGGTGCCCCTCACGGCGGTGGCGTGGTCCGTGATCCAGTTGTGGCTGCCGCGGCCCGGTCGGATTGGTGATCCAGCTCACGGGCTCTAGGGTGGAAGAAATACCTGAGACCTGGAGTATCGGATGAGTTCCTATCCCCATCTTCTGTCCCCGCTGCGCGTGGGGTCGCTGACCCTGCCCCACCGCGTGATCATGGGGTCCATGCATACCGGCCTCGAGGAGGTCCCGGGCGGTGAGCACGAGCTCGCGCGGTTCTACGTGGAACGCGTGCGCGGCGGCGCCGGGCTGATCGTCACGGGCGGGATCTCCCCCAACCCGGAGGGCGCCGCTCGCCGCGGCGGTGCGCACCTCAGCCGCGAGGACCAACTGGGCCCCCACCGCACGGTCACGGACGCGGTACATGGCGAGGGCGGGCTGATCGCGCTGCAACTGATGCACAGCGGGCGGTACGCGATGCACGAGGACGCCGTGGCGCCGTCGGCCATCCGCGCTCCCATCAACAAGGTCACGCCGCGCGAGCTGAGCACCGCGGAGGTCGAGCGCACGGTCGAGGACTTCGCGAACGCCGCGCACCTCGCGCAGCGCGCGGGTTACGACGGCGTGGAGATCATGGGCTCCGAGGGGTACCTGATCAACGAGTTCCTCGTGGCCCACACGAACGAGCGCACCGATCGGTACGGCGGGTCCGACGCCGCTCGCCGCCGGTTCGCCACCGAGATCGTGCGGCGCGTGCGCGAGGCCACGGGCCCGGACTTCCTCATCATGTACCGGCTCTCCGCGCTGGACCTCGTGCCGGACGCCCAGCAGTTCGCGCAGGTCCTGGAGCTCGGCCGGGAGATCGAGGCCGCGGGGGTGTCGATCATCAACACGGGGATCGGGTGGCACGAGGCCCGCATCCCCACGATCGCCACGAGCGTGCCGCCCGCGGGCTTCACGTGGGTCAGCAGGGCATTGCGCGAGCACCTGAGCGTGCCCGTGGCCGCCGTCAACCGGATCAACACCCCGGAGATCGGGGAAGCGGTGATCGAACGCGGGGACGCGGACCTCGTGTGCCTGGCCCGCCCGTTCCTGGCGGACCCGCAGTTCGTGGCCAAGGCCCGCGCGCAACGCCCCGCGGAGATCAACACGTGCATCGCGTGCAACCAGGCGTGCCTGGACCACACCTTCTCGGGCCGCCGCATGTCATGCCTCGTGAACCCGCGCGCGATGCGCGAGGACGAGCTGGTGCTGGGACCCACGCGCACCGCGGAGCGGATCGCGGTGGTGGGTGCCGGACCGGCCGGACTGGCCTTCGCGGAGGCCGCGGCGCAGCGCGGTCACCGGGTGACCCTGTTCGAGGAGCAACCGGAGCTGGGCGGCCAGTTCCAGTTGGCGCTGCGCATCCCGGGCAAGGAGGACTACGCCCACACCGTGCGCTACTTCAGCACGCGCCTGGCCGAACTGGGGGTCACCGTGCACACGGGGCACACCGCCACCGCGCAGGACGTGGCCTTCGCGGACCGCGTGGTCGTGGCCACGGGCGTGACCCCGCGCGTCCCCGGCATCCCCGGGGAGGACGGCCCCACGGTGCTCGGCTACAAGGACGTGCTGGCGGGCGCCCCCGTGGGCGAGCGCGTGGCGGTCGTCGGCGGCGGCGGCATCGGGTTCGATGTCGCGCACTTCCTCACGCACGACCCGCACGCCGACTTCTACGAGGAATGGGGCGTGGATCGCTCGCTGGAGGCCCGGGGCGGGTTGCTCGCCCCGGCGCCGTCGAAACCCGCGCGACGCGTGACCCTGCTGCAGCGCAGCGCGGGCAAACCCGGTGCGCGACTGGGCACCACCACCGGGTGGATCCACCGCGCGGAACTGCGCATGGCGGACGTGGAGTTCGTGACCGGGGTGCAGTACGTGCGGATCGACGAACAGGGCGTGCACGTCCTGGCACCCGCGCAACAGGATGCGGCGTCGGCCGACGCCCCGGACACCGAGGACCGGATCGAACGGGTCATCCCAGCGGACACCGTGGTGCTGTGCGCGGGCCAGGAACCCCGCGCCGAGCTCGCCCGGGAACTCGCGGGAGAAGACGGGGACCGGCCCGTGCACGTGGTGGGCGGTGCGCACGTGGCCGCGGAACTGGACGCGAAACGCGCGATCCGTGAGGCCGTGGAACTGGCCGCGTCGCTGCCCTGACGCCGCCCGAAGGCCGGTGCGCCGCGCTCAGCGCGCGGTGACGCTGCCGTCCTGCACGTCGACCGTGTACTCCTTGTCCCGGTTGTCGATGTCGAGTTCGACCTCCCAGCGCACGACGTCGTCGTCCTCGTCCAGGGCGGCCTCGTCCAGCACCTTGGTGCCGGCCTCGGACTCGGCGTGCTCGAAGACCCGCTTGATCGCGTCCTTCGCGCTCACGGACGTGGCCTGCAGCTCGGCCACGTCGTCCTCGTCCGCGCGACCGTCCGCGCGGTCCTCCTGGACGTTCTTGCCCGTGCCGTCCACCGTGATCCGGTGGGCGTTGCCGTCCGCGATCACGTCCACCTCGAACTTGTCGGCGCGGCGGTCGTAGTCGATCTCCACCACGTCACCGCCCTGGTGCTGGGCCAGCGCGGAGTCCACGGCGGCCAGCGCGGCGGCCTGACCGCCGTTGACGGCCGAACCGGACGCCGAACCGCTCGGGCTCGCGCTACCGGACGCGCTGCTCGTGGGCGAGGCGCTGTCGGTGGGGGACGCGGTGTCGGAGGGGGATGCACTGGCCGCGGCGGAGGTCTCGTCCGCGGACGCCTCGGGCGTGGCCGCGTCCTGCGTGGCGCCGGTGGCCGCCGCCGTGGCGTCCCCGGCGGCCCCCTGGGTCGCCTCGCCCTGCGCGGGGGCCTGGTTCTGATCGGTGTTCCCGCAGCCCACGAGCAACAGGGTGCTCATGAGGGCGGCGGAACCGAGGGTCAGGATCTTCTGGGGTCGCTTCATGGTCCCGAGTATCGCCCGCTCCGGGGGACCGGGTCGAGGGCCCGTCGGTAGAAGTCGCAGTGTGTTCCCCACCCGGGGAGCGTCGCGAGGCGCCTCGGTGCGCCTCCGTGCGCATTAATGCGCCTCCGTGCACCGCGACGCGCCGGGCCGCCCACCGCTTCCTGCCCGGCCAGGTGCGCTCACAGCGGGCTCCCGCGCACTGTCACCGCCCACTCAGCCTGTCCGGCTACTATTCTGAACACTGTCCATGACCGCGTGCGCCGCCGCCCCCTGCGGTCGCACGCCGCGCGCCGCCACTGGCTGACCGAGGAAGGAGGCGGGATGGGTTTCTGGACCGGGCTGGAGAGCGGGATCGAGAAAATGGTCCGCACCGCCTTCACCGCGGGTTCTCGCAAGCGGGTCGAGGCCGTGGAGATCGCGAGCGCCCTGCGCCGTGAACTGGACCAGGAGTCCTTCACCGTCCCCGCGGGCCGCACCATGGCACCCAACGTCTTCACCGTGGAGTTCTCCGACGACGACTTCCCGCGGGCCCAGGAATGGGGCGTGCAACTGGCCGAGGAACTGTGCGACGTCGTCATCCGCCACGCGCGCTCCCAGGCCTACACGCTGCAGGGCGCGGTGCGCGTGAGCTTCACGCGCCAGTCCGAACTCGAGGCCGGTGACTTCGCCATCCTGTCCTCGTTCGAGCGCACGAGCACACCCGAGGTCCCGGCGGACGCCGGCACGTCCGCGCGCGCACCCCAACCCCCGGCGCCCGCTCCGCACGCCCGCCCGGGTGAGGACCAGGCGGCACGGGCGGCGGACGACGTCGCCCCGGGGCACGTCCCCGGCGCGTCCCATGACCGGGCGCCGTACCACGGCGCGCCGTACGACGCGCGCACCGATCCGGCCGCGCCGCAACCGGTGCCCGTGATCGAGGTGGGCACCGAACGTTTCACGCTCAACGCGGACCGCGTGAGCGTGGGCCGCTCCGCGCAGGCGGACGTGACCGTGGAGGACACGGGGGTCTCCCGTGAGCATCTCGAGATCCGCCGCCAGGGCGATCACTTCCTGGCCGTGGACCTCGGCTCCACGAACGGTTCCTATGTGGACGGCCAGCGGATCCAGGGCCGCGCCCAACTCGTGGACGGCTCCGTGATCACCGTGGGGCGCACCAGGTTGACCTTCCGACTGATGCTCCCGAGGGAGAGGCGCTGACGTGTCCGAACTGACCGTGACCCTGCTGCGCTACGGATTCCTCGCGCTGCTGTGGATCTTCATCGCCGCCGTAGTCTTCTCCCAGGCGCGTGACCTGACCGTGGGCGGCAAGGCCCGCGCCGCCGTGCGCGGTGGCCGCGAGAAACTGCGCGATGCCCGCGCACGGGAACCCCGCCAGGAAGCACCCCAGAACCCCCGCCCCGCCGCCCCCACCACCGGGGGTGCGCGTACGCGCGCGCAACAGCTCGTGGTCGTGGACGGCCCGCTCGCCGGGCGCAGCTTCCAGCTGGGATCGGCCCCCGTGATGCTGGGCCGTTCCGCGGAGGCCACCATCCCGCTCGAGGACGACTACGCCTCGGGGCGCCACGCCCGCCTGTTCGCGCAGGGATCCAAGTGGTTCCTGGAGGACCTCGGATCCACGAACGGCACCTACCTGCAGGACCAGCGACTGGCCCGCGCCACCGTGGTGGACCCGGACGTGCGGTTCCGGGTGGGGCGCACCGTGATGGAACTGAGGCCGTAGCCCATGCCCATTGCCTTCCGATATGCCGCTCGCTCCGACGTGGGCCGGGTCCGTTCCAAGAACGACGACTCCGCCTACGCCGGCCGCTACCTGGCCGTCGTCGCGGACGGGATGGGTGGCCACGTGGGGGGTGACGTCGCCTCGGCCTCCGCGGTGATCGACCTGACCCACCTGGACCACGCCGGGTACGACGGCGACGCCGAGACCGTGCTCGCGGACGAGATCCAGAACGCCAACCAGAACCTCGCGAAACTCGTGCAGTCCAATCCGCGGTTGGGCGGGATGGGCACCACCGTCACGTCCCTGCTGATCGACGGGGACGTGATCTGCGTGGCGCACATCGGGGACTCCCGCGCCTACCGGTTGTCCGAGGCCGAGGGTTTCGAGCAGGTCACGACCGACCACACGTTCGTCCAGCGGCTGATCGACGAGGGCCGGTTGCAGCCCGAGGAGGCCGAGACCCACCCCCACAAGAACGTGCTCATGCGCGTGCTCGGTGACGTGGACGCCTCCCCCGAACTCGAGGTGCGCACCGTGCGCCCGGCCGTGGGTGAGCGCTGGTTGCTGTGCTCCGACGGTCTCAACGCGGTGGTGAACGCGCAGACCATCGAGAACGTGATGCGCTCCACGGGGGACCTGAACCAGATCGTGAACTCCCTCGTGGAACTGACCCTGGACCGCGGGGCCCCGGACAACGTGACCGTGGTCGTGGTGCAGGTGGACGAGATCCCCCAGGGCAGCGAGGCCCACCCCATGACCGGGGAGAGCCAGGGGGCCGTGCCGGATCAGTCCCGCACGTCGGACGAGCAACTCATGAGCGAGTCCGAGGTGGAGCACTGGGACGGGCCCATGGACTCCCCCGTGGCCGGCGGCGGCACCGACTACCGCGAACCCGGCTACCCTCACACCCCATCGCAGCCCACCCAGTCCTCGGCCTCCGTGCTGCGCCGGGACCTGGCCGAGCGCCCCCACCTGCTCGTGGGTGCCGCGGCGAACGCGACCCAGACTGGGCGCATCCCCACCGTCTCGGACTCCGCGATCCAGCGCCGCGCCACGATGCTCGCGACCTCCACGTTGGACGTGACCACCGATCCCGCCGAGGTGCGCAGCCTGCTGCGCCGCAAGGGTGACGATCCCGCACGCGGGACCAAGCGCCGTCGTGCGGCGTGGATCGTGGGCGTCGTCGTGCTCGCCCTCGCGCTGCTGCTCGGCGGGTGGGGTGCGCGCGCGTGGACCTCGTCCCAGTACTACGTGGGCGAGGACCGGGGCCACGTGGCCGTGTTCCAGGGGGTCTCGCAGTCCCTGGGTCCCATTTCGCTGAGCGAGTTGAGCGCGACCACCGAGATCCCCGTGGACTCCCTGTCCCAGTACGCGCAGGACCGCGTGCGCGCCACGATCCCCGCGGGCAGCCGCGAGGAAGCCGAACAGATCGTCGCGGACCTGGAGTCCTCGCGCGGACCAGAGCCCCGCCCCACGGGCCGGGTGACGGTCACGACCCCCACACCGAACCCGTCCGCGAGCGCGTCGCCGAGTGGCTCGGCCACCCCGCGCACGTCCCCCGGCGCCTCGGGGACCCCCGGGGGTGAGAACCGATGAGTTCGACCGTGAACGCCGCGCCCGAGCGCGGCACGGAGGCTCCCGTGCGCCCCAAGCCGCGGCGGATCACCGAGTTGCTGTTGCTGCTCGTGGCGCTGGCGATCGGCGTGGGCGCTAACATCCTGGTGGATCCCGAACGCGCCCAGGCGGATCCCCGCCACATCATCATGAGCGGCACCGTGCTGGGCGTGGGTGCCCTGCTGGTGCACGTGGTGCTGTGGATCAGGGCGCGCTACGCGGACCCCTACCTGCTCCCGCTCGCCGTGGCCCTCAACGGGCTGGGGCTGGCCATGATCCACCGCATCGATTTGTCCACCAACCAGAGTGCCGCGAACACCCAGGTGGTGTGGACCGGCGTGGCCATGCTCGCGTGCTGCGTGGTGCTGTGGTTGCTCAAGGACCACCGGCGGCTGCGCAACGTCACGTACATCATGTTGCTGCTCTCCGCCGTGCTCCTGCTGCTGCCCATGATCCCGGGCCTCGGTGTGGAGATCAACGGCGCCCGACTGTGGATCTCGGTGGCCGGACGCACGTTCCAGCCCGGTGAGATCGCCAAGATCACGCTGGCCATCTTCTTCGCGGGCTACCTCTCGACCAACCGGGACCTGATCCTGCTGGCCGGGCGCAAGATCGGCCCCGTGCGCCTGCCCCGGTTCCGGGACATCGCCCCCATGCTCGCGGCGTGGGCGATCGCGATCGGCGTGCTGGTGCTGCAGAAGGACATGGGTACCGCCATCATGTTCTTCGGCCTGTTCCTCGCCATGGTCTACCTGGCCACGGGACGCCTGGGCTGGATCGTGCTGGGCGTGCTGCTCATGGCCGTGGGAGGTTTCGCCGCGAGCCGCATGTTCTCCCACGTGGCCCTGCGCCTGGACGCGTGGCTGGACGCCTTCAACCCGGACGTCTACAACCGCTCCCCCGGTGGCTCGGCGCAGATCGTGCAGGGGCTGTTCGGCCTGGCCTCCGGCGGGTTGTTCGGTCAGGGCCTGGGGCAGGGGCGCCCGGACCTGGTCTCCTATTCCAATTCGGACATGATCATCACGGCGTTCGGGGAGGAGCTCGGGCTGATCGGGCTCGGCGCCATCCTGGTGATGTTCCTGCTCTTCGCGACCCGCGGGTTGCGCGCGGCCCTGGGTACCCGTGACGCGTTCGGCAAGCTGTTGGCCGCGGGGCTGTCCTCGCTCATGGTGCTGCAGTTGCTCGTGGTGATCGGCGGTGTTACGCGGTTGCTGCCGCTGACCGGTCTGACCACCCCGTTCATGTCCGCCGGTGGGTCGTCCCTGCTGTCCAACTGGATCATCGTGGCGATCCTGCTGGCCATCTCCCACAGCGCGCGGCGCCCCGTGGTCACCGGTCCCGCCACGGACGAGGACCTCGCGACCTTCGAGCGCCGCCGCCGCGCCCGCGAGGAACGCCGCGACAACGAGCGCACCCGCACCGACGGCACCGACGCCGCCCCGGGCCGGGAACCGGCCACGGAGCCCACCCCGTCGCTGTCGCGGACCACGTCCGTGTCCCACGACGCCGCGGCGTCCCCGGGCCCCGGGGAAGCGGCGTCCGCGACCGAGGTGATCTCGCGGATCACGCATCGCTCGAGTGGTTCCGCCGGCCACGGCGCCACGCGCGCCTCCCGGAGCGACCGCGCCGGGGGTGACGCGGCGGCGTCGTCCGGTGAACGCGGCGCATCCGGCGGCAACGCGCACGATCAAGAAGGGGGGACCCGGTGAACAAGGCGATCCGGCGCATGTGGCTCATGGCCGTGGCCATCATGGTGGTGCTGCTGCTGACACTGACGTACGTGCAGTTCTTCGCGGCCAACGCCCTCCAGGCCAACCCGTGGAACAACCGCACGCTGTACGAACAGTTCGGCCGGGACCGCGGCTCGATCCTCGTGGGCGGGAAGGAGATCGCCCGCTCCGCGCCCGCGGACGGCGACTTCGCGCACCAGCGCGTCTACTCGGACTCCCCCCTGTACGCGAACCTCACCGGGTACTTCTCCCTGGTCTACGGGGCCACGGGACTCGAATCCGCCATGGGTGACCAGCTCTCGGGTGCGTCCGACGACCAGTTCTACGACCGCGTGGTGTCCCTGTTCTCCGGGGACCAGCCCAAGGGCGCCTCGGTGGAGCTGACCCTGGACCCCGAGCTGCAGCGCATCGCGTACAACGCCCTGGAGGGTCACAACGGCTCCATCGTGGCCGTGGACCCCAAGACCGGCGAGATCAAGGCCATGGTCTCCCGCAAGAGCTACGACGCGAACGCCTTGTCCTCGCACGACACGAACCAGGTGGTCGCCGCCGCCCAGTCCCTGAACGCGGACCCGGACAAGCCGCTCGTGAACCGCGCGATCAGCGGGGACCTGTACTCCCCCGGTTCCACGTTCAAGATCATCGACACCGTGGCCGCCCTGGAGTCCGGGAAGTACACGACCGACACCACGCTGCCGAACCCCAACGAGCTCCCGCTGCCGGACACGACCGTGAGCCTGCCCAACTACCGCCAGGGCGGGTGTGCCGCGCGCTCGCAGGTGGACCTGCGATTCGCGCTCGAGCAGTCCTGCAACACCCCGTTCGCGCACATCGCCATGGACCTGGGCCAGGACAAGATCCGCCAGACCGCGCAGAACTTCGGCTACGGCCAGAACCTGGACATCCCGCTGCAGGTCACCCCGTCCGTGTTCCCCGAGGACATGAACCAGGCCCAGCTCGCCCTGTCCTCGATCGGGCAGTACGACGTCCGCACCACCCCGCTGCAGGTGGCCATGGCCTCCGCGGCGATCGCCAACGACGGCGTGATGATGCGTCCCAGCCTCATCAAGACCGTGCGCTCCTCGGACCTGTCCGTGATCGACCAGTTCCAGGCCGAGCAGCTGCGCCGCTCCACGGACGCGGAGACCGCGCGCACCGTCAAGGACCTGATGACCTCCGTGGTCAGCAACGGCATCGCGTCCGGCGCGGCCGTGCCCGGCGTGCAGGTGGCCGGGAAGACCGGCACGGCGGAGATCGGCAGGGACGGATTGAACGATTCGTGGTTCACTGGATTCGCGCCCGCCAACGACCCCCAGTTGGCGGTGGCCGTGGTGGTCGAGGACGTGGACGTCACCACAGGGTCTTCCCTGACCAGCCCCAGTGCACGGCAACTCTTCGAGGCGGTGTTGAACAAGTGAGACCATCGTCGAACACCATCCTGGGCGGTCGTTACGCCCTGACGGAACGAATTGCCATCGGCGGCATGGGCGAGGTGTGGAAGGCCAAGGATCAGGTCCTGGGTCGGATCGTCGCGGTGAAGATCCTCAAGGACGAGTACAACGGGGATCCCACGTTCCTGCAGCGGTTCCGGGCGGAGGCCCGCCACACCGCCCTGCTCAACCACCCCGGTGTGGCCAACGTCTTCGACTACGGCGAGGACGAGGGCTCCGCGTTCCTGGTCATGGAACTCGTGCCCGGCGAACCGCTGTCCAACATCATCGACCGGCAGAAGTCGCTGGACCCGGACACGGTCCTGAACTACATCGGCCAGACCTCCCGCGCCCTGGCCGCCGCGCACGCGCAAGGGCTCGTGCACCGGGACGTGAAGCCCGGCAACCTCATCATCACCCCGGACAACCGGGTCAAGGTCACCGACTTCGGTATCGCCCGGCTCGCGGACCAGGTGCCGCTCACGGCCACCGGCCAGGTCATGGGCACGGCCCAGTACCTGGCCCCCGAGCAGGCCACCGGCCAGACCGCCACGGGCTCCTCGGACATCTACTCCCTGGGGATCATCGGCTACGAGCTGCTCGCCGGCCGGCGCCCCTTCACAGGGGAATCGCAGATCGCGATCGCCCTGGCCCAGGTCAATGACAACCCGCCCGCGCTGCCGGACTCCATCCCGGAACCGGTGCGCGCGCTCATCATGTCCATGCTTGCCAAGGACCCGGAGGAACGCCCGGAGAACGCGGGCAAGCTCGCCAACGCCGTGGATGCGCTGCGCCGCGGGGACGTCAAGGCCGCGGTCACGATGGTCCCGGGGATGCAACCGTTCCTGTCCCAGGACTTCTCCGACGAGCAACCCACCGAGGCCATCGCACCGGTCTCGGGACCGAGCACCCGGCCCATGTCCGGGACGGCCGCCGCGGGAGTGACCGGTTCGGCCGCGGCCGCGGCCCAACCGGACCCCAAGTACAGTGCCCACCCCTCCACCGCGCAGTTCGACGCCGTGAACCAGCCACCGAGCTCACAGCGCGGTTCCACCCCGCAGGGCGAGCGGCGCAAGACGTCCGTGTGGGCGTGGTTGTTACCGCTGCTCGCACTGCTCGTGGCCCTGGCCGTGGCCGGGGTGTACTTCCTCTCCTCGCGGGACGATTCCGGCTCCCCCGCACCGGGCACCGTGACGTCCTCCACCGTGAGCCCCACCGAGAACACCGTGGTGTTGCCCGCGAACATGGTGGGCCGCGACGCGGACCAGGTCGCCTCCGAGATCACCGCCATGGGCGTGAACGTGGACAAGCGGCTGCAGCAGGGCACGGGTCAGGCGGAGAACACCGTGGTCTCCGTGGAACCCGCGGCCGGGTCCCGGGTGGAGGTCGGTTCCACCGTGGTGATGTACGTCGCGTGGACCCCGGGTGCACAGCCGACCCCGGGCGCCGGGACCGGGGGCACCGGTGCCACGCAGTCACCGCAGCAACAGCCCGAGCAGAACCAGAACACCCCGGCACCGCAGCAGACCGCCCAGCCCGCCCCCACCAATGGCGGCGACGATGCCGGTGACGGTACCGGTGCGGACAACGGCGGCGCCGGCACCGGGGCCACAACCGGTACCGGACAGGCCGGGGAGAACGGAACGAACACCCAGGCGGACGCCGGCGCCCAGGGCACCGCGAACCGAGGTACCGCGGACCAGGGTGCGCGCACCGAGGCGGGATCGGGGCAGGACGACCCCGTGCAGGGCAGCGGGCGCGGAGCGCTCGCCGCTCCGAGTGCTCCCGGTAGCGGCACGGGCGGCTGACACGCATGGGGACGTCGGGACTTCCGGATCTGATCAACGACCGGTACGAGGTCGGTGAGGTCATCGGCCGCGGAGGCATGGCCACGGTGCACGTGGGACAGGACGTGCGCCTGGGCCGTCGCGTGGCGATCAAGATCCTGCGCCCGGAGCTGGCCGCGGACGAGACGTTCCACGAGCGGTTCCAGCGCGAGGCCCACGCCGTGGCGTCCCTCAACCACCACTCGATCGTGGCCATCTACGACACCGGTGAGATCCGCCCCCAGGGCCCGGACGGTGTCCTGCGCCCCTACATCGTCATGGAATACGTCCCCGGGCGCACGCTCCGGGAACTCATGCACGGGCCGGGGGTCACCCCGGAACAGGCCATCGAGTACATGCTCGGCATCATGGACGCCCTGTCCTTCAGCCACCGCGCGGGGATCGTGCACCGGGACATCAAACCCGCCAACGTGAAGGTCACCCCGGACGGCAGCGTCAAGGTCATGGACTTCGGGATCGCGCGCGCCGTGGAGGACACGCAGGCCGCGCTCACGCAGTCCCAGGCGGTGCTCGGCACGGCCCAGTACCTCTCCCCCGAACAGGCCCGCGGCGCCGCGGTGGATCCCCGCTCGGACCTGTACTCCGCCGCGTGCGTGCTCTTCGAGTTGCTGACCGGGCGCGCGCCGTTCGTGGGGGAATCCTCCGTGGCGATCGCCGCGCAGCACGTGCGGGACGCGCCGCCCGCGCCGTCGGCGTTGAACCCGCAGTTGCCGCCCGCCGTGGACCGGTTCATGGAGCGTGCCCTGGCCAAGGACCCCCGGGACCGGTTCGTGGATGCCGGGCAGATGCGCCGGGCGCTGCGGGAACTCGGCGGGCAACTGCCCGGCAACCTCGGGGCGACCCAGCCCATCGACGTCACCCACACCGCCGACTCTCACACCAAGACCCTGCCCGCGGTGGGTGCCGGTGCCCCGGCCGCCGCCGTGACCGCCGCGGGGCGCAGCGAGGACGCCGAGCCCACCGTATCCGCGCAGTACGGCCGGTTCGACGACGACGCCGCGGACGACGGCGCGGCCGCCGCCTCCCCCGCGCCGTACGAGCGACGCCGCTCCAGGCGTTCGTGGGTGATGCCCGTGGTGCTGCTACTCGTGCTCGCGCTGCTGGGCGGCGGGGCCGTGCTGGGTGTGCGGTGGTGGCAGGACCAGCAGGTCGAACAGGTCGCGCAGGTGAGCGTCCCCCAGGTCACGGGGATGGACAGCACCACGGCGGAGAACACGCTGCGGGACGCCGGGCTGAACCCCACGTTCACCACGCAGCACAGTGACAGCGTGCCGGACAAGCACGTGATCAGCATGAGCCCCGCCGCCGGGACCCAGGTGGACCAGGGGTCCTCGGTGGCCGTCGTGGTCTCGGAGGGTCCCGAGAACGTGACGGTACCCAACGATCTCGTGGGTCAGTCCCTGGACTACGCCCGTCAGTCCCTGCAGCAGGCCGGTCTCACGGCGGGCCCGGTCAGCACAGCCAACAGCGCCACGGTCCCGCACAACGTGGTGCTCTCGACCGATCCGGGACAGGGCGCCTCGGTGGCCCGGGACAGCGCGGTCAAACTGCAGGTGTCCACGGGCAAGGTCACGGTCCCGGACGTCGTCGGCCGCAGCCGCGCGGAGGCCGAACAGGCCTTGCGGGCGGACGACGTGCGGCTCAACTACGACGTGGAGGTCCGCGAGACCGAGGACGCCGAGACCGGCACGGTGCTGCGGCAGTCCGCTCCCGCGGGGTCCTCCGTGAGCCAGGGGTCCACGATCACGCTCACCGTGGCCCGGAAGGTGACGCCCACGCCGAGCCCCACCCCGTCCCCGACGGACGACGACGAGCCCACGGCGGAACCCACGACTCCCGCCGAACCCACGGACGCCGCGCCCGAACCCACGCAGCCCCAGCCCACGGGTCGCCCCACCGCATCACGCGGGGGTGACGGCTGAGGTCGGCCGGACCTTACTGTGCGGGGCCCTGCTTCGACGGACCTCACTCCGCCGGAGTGCGCGGCTCAGCTGCCTCTGACCGAACTGGTTCTCAGGCGGTCATGAGCGGGGACAACCCCGCGGCCGCCGCGGCGGCACCGTGCTGGCCCACTTCCTCGAGCCAGTTGCCGAGCATGAGGTAGCCACCCTCCGTGAGCACGGACTCGGGGTGGAACTGCACACCGTGCAGCGGGGCGGAGCGGTGCTTGAGACCCATGACCACCTGCCCGTCCTCGGTGGTCGCGGTGACCTCGAGGCAGTCCGGGACGGTGTCCGCGGCCACGGCGAGCGAGTGGTACCGGGTCGCGGTGAACGGGGACGGGACCGAGGCGAAGACGCTGTCCCCGTGGTGCACCAACTGGGACGTCTTGCCGTGCATGAGCTGTTGGGCGTGGCCCACGCGAGCGCCGTAGACCTCACCGAGCGCCTGGTGGCCCAGGCACACGCCGAGCAACGGGGTCTTCGTGTGCTCCGCCCAGCGGATCAGGTCCGCGCACACGCCGGCGTCCGCGGGGGCACCGGGGCCGGGGGACAGCAGGACACCCTGGTGCTCACCGGCGAGAGCAGTGGCGGCGGCGACGTCCAGGTCGTCGTTGCGCACCACGGTGGTCTGGGCCCCCAATTGCTGCAGATACCCCACCAAGGTGTAGACAAAGCTGTCGTAGTTATCCACGACGAGAATCTTCACAGACACTCAAGAACTCCTGCGCGTTCACCAATTGACAGAACTCGCGCCAGTCTACGCCCGCGCGGGCGGATAGACTGAACGCCGATCTCGCGGCAGGAACCGGTCCCCGCCGCACCCGCGGGCCGTCACGGCCGCGAACCCACCCCCGGGCCACGCCCGGACGTGGTGCCCACGCAGCAGGAGGAAAGAACGCCAGTGTCTGAGCCCAAGAAGCGCTTCGGTCGATCCCGTAAGTCGCAGGACGACACACAGGACTTCGCCCTCACGGAACGGGACCGCGAACTCGCCGCCCTCGCGGCGGAGATCCTCCCCCGCAACAGCGCCGCCGCGTCCTTCGAGCGTTCTGCCGCGCGTAAGTCCGGGTCCTCGGCCGTCTCGACCAAGGATGCGGCGACCGACCACGGTCTCGCTGACGACGCCGCTGCGCCCGGTACCGGGGATGCGTCCGGTGACACGGCTGCGCCCGCCGGGAAGACGGCGTCCGGCGGTAAAGGCCGGGCGGGGAAGAAGCGGGCGGCCGCGGCATCCGTGTCCGCTTCCGGGACCGCCGTGGCCGACGAATCCGGCATGAAGGGGGCCCGGGCCGGTACGTCCGGAGCGGACGCATCCGGCGAGGCCGGGCCCACCGACGAGCCGGGCGTCGGCACGTCCGATACGAGCGAGGACGCGGAGACGCCCGCGGCGCGCAAGAAGCTGCAGCGGGACGAGCGACGTCGTGCGGCGAAGGCCGCCAAGGCGGAGAAGCGCGAGCGCCGGTCCACCGACTACCAGCCCACGCCGCTGTGGTACAAGGTGGTCATGATCGGGTTGATGATCCTGGGGCTGCTGTGGATCATCACCTACTACCTGTTCCAGGGCATGGTGCCCATCCCCGGGATCAGCGTGTGGAATCTGGTGATCGGGCTCGGGTTCATGCTGGCGGGGCTCATCATGACCACCAGATGGCGTTGACCCTGCCACCGATCCGCACTCGCGCCCCGCAGGAGGCCTTGTGAACACTTCCCCTCGCACCCCGTCACCCGATGACGGGCGGGACGCCGGGCCCTCCGACCGGAACCTCCCGGACAACGACGGCGCTCCGGGGCCCCTGTCCGAGGCGTCGTCGCGCCGTGGCGCGAACGAACCCCGCCGTGAGGGGCACCGGATCAACCCCGCGCGCATGGAGGTGCGGGTGCGGCGCATCGCGCTCGTGGGACTCGTGCTCGTGCCGTTGATCTACTTCATCGTGCAGTCGTTGCGCTAGCCGCGCTCCTGCCCCGCGCAACGCCAGTGCCCCACCGGTCGGACAACCGGTGGGGCACTGTTCACGCGGGGAGCGGGTCGCTCGGTCGCGAGATGCTCGGATGCGGGTCGCTCAGTTGGCGGACTCCGGAGCGGTGAACTCCACGTCCAGGTCGATGCGCACCTTGTCGGAGACCATGACCCCGCCGGCCTCGAGGGCGGCGTTCCAGGTCACGTTGAACTCCTTGCGGGAGATCGAGGTGGAGGCGGTGAAGCCCGCGCGAGTGGTGCCGAAGGCGTCCACGGCCACGCCGTTGAACTCGGCGTCCAGTTTCACGGGCTTGGTCACACCACGCAGGGTGAGCTCGCCGGTCACGGTGCCCTCACCGTCGTTGAGTTCCAGGCCGGTGATCTTGTAGGTCATCTGCGGGTGGTTCTCCACGTCGAAGAACTCGGCCGAGCGCACGTGGTTGTCGCGGGTCTCGTTCTTGGTGTCCACGGAGTTCATCCCCACAACCACCTGGCCGTTGCACTGCGAGGTGTCCTCGGCCACGTTGAGTTCACCGGAGACGTCGCTGAACACACCGCGCACCTTGGAGATACCGGCGTGGCGGACGGAGAACGCGACCTCCGTGTGGGCGGGGTCCAGGGTCCAGGTTCCGGGGGTCATACCTTCGAGCGTGGTCATTCGTTCTTCCTTGGCATCGGGCGGGCCGTCGTCGAGCGGCCCAATTGGTTGCTTCGGAAACTAATTTACGACCCGATTCGTGATGCGTCAACCTCTTCCGGAGAAAACTTTGGGTGAACAGCGTCACACGCGGTACGGCGAATGTCCGCCCGTCAGAGGTGCAGGTCCAGCACCGAGCTGTTGCTGAGGCCGTGGAACTGCCGCTGGTGGTACACGAGCGGGCTGCCCGAGCCCTCCTCGCCCAGGACCTCCACGACGGCGGCGTTGAACACGAGCGCCGGCCCGGCCTTGATCCGGGCGAGCGGGATGGCCCGCAGCACGCGGCGCACCCCGAGCAAGCGGGGCTCGCCTGTGGGCAGCGTGGTCCACTCCATGTCGTCCCCGAAACGGGGTGCACCCGAAATGGCGAAGGAACGTGCGAGTTCCACGTTGTCCGAATCCAGGAAGTGCACCACGAAGGAATCGGCCGTGGCCACCACGGCCGCCGAACCGCGCTTGGCCTGCAGCGAGAAACCGAGGATCGGGGGGTCGGCGGAGATGGAGGAGACGGAGGACGCCGTGAGGCCCACGGGACCTTCCGGCCCGGCGACCGTGATGATCGCGATGCCCGCGGGGTGCTGGCCGAACGCGGACTTGAACCCTTCCGTCAGGCGCGGATCACTGTGCAGCGCCTCCGTGGGCGCCACGAGGTCCACGGCGTGCGCGGCGACCCGTTCGGCCTCACCCCCGGATGCCGGGACACCGTCCAACCCCTGATCGGGGTCGGGGGTCTCGGGATCTGCTGAGGTGTTCTGGCTGACGCGGTCCGGCATGGTGGGTCCTCTCACACGGCTGTGTTCCCGGATCGGCGGTCCGGCCGCCGTTATCCGGACAGGCTAAATCCTGCCAGGCATCTCATGTCCAACACATGGTTTCGTAGTCCACATTCTGGGCCACACGGCGCAATGAGACGTCACATTGGGGGACACCACCGCTGCGCCCCGTGCGGCGAGCGATCCCCCACTTCTCACCGTACGCCCACCCGCGGCCGGGATCACCCGATGCTCTTGTACTCCCTCGCGAAGTGGATCAGAGGACGGTCCGCGGCACCCGCGTCCACCCCTCGGCCCATGGCCGTGACACGCCCCACGACCACCAGGTGGGTTGCCGCGGTGTGGGTGGACACGGTGTCCAGCTCGAACCAGCTCAGGCACCCGTCGATCACGGGTGTCCCCGTGCGCTCGGTGCGGTGGAACGGGACGGTGTCCAGCAGTCCGTCCACGGGGTTGCCGGGACTCGCGAGCCAATTCGCCACGGAGCGCTGATCCGCGTTCAGCAACGACAGGGTCCAGGACCCGGTGCTCTCCACGGCCTCGCACATCCGCCCCATGTCGTACAGGCACACGAGCATGGTGGGCGGGTCGTAGGAGACGTCCGCGAACGCCGTGACGGTGATCGCGTGGTCCTTGCCCCGGTAGCGCGAGCACACCACGCCCACCCCCACCGCGTGATCGGCGGCCAGGGTGCGGTAACGCTCCACCTGCACGTCCGTGGGGCGTGGGTCCAGGGTCTCGTTCTGCATGACCCCAGTGTGTCATCGCACCCGTCGCGGCCCCGAGTCCGAGCGGGGCGCAAGGCCCTCCGGGGCCGGCAGGGCCTCGGCCTTCGAGTCTCTGCGGGGCCCCAACCCTCATGTGCCGGCAGGGGCTTCAGTCCTCGCGTCCGAGCAGGGCGCCGGCCCTCATGTGCTGGCAGGCGGGGTCACTCTCAGCCCGTCAGCGCTCGCCGCTGCCCACCCGTCATGCGCAGTGTGATGTTCAGCCGGCCCCCGTTCTTCAACCCCAGGTGCATACCACCCGTCCCGGGGAACACTTTGGGCACGCCGTGGAACGCGTACCGGGAGGGTCCGCCGAACACGAACAGGTCCCCCGAGCGCAGTTCCACGTCCCGGTACGGAGCCGTGCGGGTCTCGGTGTTGCCGAAGCGGAACACGCACGTGTCCCCCAGGGACAGGGACACGATGGGCGCGGCCGAGAACTCGTCCTTGTCCTGGTGCATCCCCATGTGCGCGGCGCCGTCGTAGTAGTTGACCAGCGCGGAGTCGGGCACGAAACCGCGCACGACGTCCTCGACTTCGGGGACGCCCACATCCCCCGCGTCCACCATCCCGTACGCGTCCGCCACGGCCCGCGCACCCAGGTCCACGAGCCAGTCCGGCAGGGCCGCTACCTCCGCTCCCCCGGTGGCGCCGTAGCGGTAGGGGGTCCGATTCGCGCCGAGCATGACCGACTGCACGGACATCCGACCGCCGCCCGGCATCACCTGGTGACGCATGGGGGCCGAGCGCACCCAGTCACGGCACGCGGCCACGAGATCGCGCTGCCGGGCGACGGGCAGCCAATCGGGAACGTGCACGGCCCCGGGCGCGAGCACGGCGGGCTCGCGGGGGACGGGGAACAGCTCGGTGACCTCGTACTCGGCCATGCCCGTGAGCCTATGACCGACCCCCGACACCCACAACGCACTCCGCCCGGTACCGGCTGGGACGATCCGAGCAGGGCGCCCCGAGAACTGAACCGGCAAGTCCGGGTCCGGTGGTGGCCCCGAGTCCGCCGGTAGGCGCTCCTTCATCCCGCTCCCCCGCTCATCCCCTCCCACCCCGGGCAACCCGTTCAGCACACCCGGGAGAGCAGCGGCCCGCGGAATATCGGGCCCCGTGAGCCCGTTATTCCTACAGCAAGTTTTCTCTGGAAAGGGTTTCATTCATGGCACTGCCCCTATCGGTCATCGACTTCGCCACCGTGCGCGAGAACCAATCGGTGGGTGAGAGTTTCGCGGATTCCGTGACCCTTGCTCAGCACGCGGAGCGGTTGGGATACACGCGGGTCTGGTACGCGGAGCACCACAACATGCCCACGATCGCGTCCTCCGCACCGGCAGTGTTGATCGCCCACGTGGCCGCGCACACGGAACGCATCCGGCTCGGTTCGGGCGGCGTCATGCTGCCCAATCACTCCCCGCTCACGATCGCGGAACACTTCGGCACCCTCGCGGAGCTGCATCCCGGCCGGATCGACCTGGGGCTCGGCCGCGCTCCCGGGACGGATCCGCGTACGCTGCGGGCGCTGCGTCGTTCCCCCGAATCCGCCGAGAGCTTCCCCCAGGACGTCAAGGAACTGCGGGGCTACCTGACCGGCAACTCACTCATCCCGGGCGTGCAGGCGATGCCGGGTGCGGGGACCGACGTGCCGCTGACCATCCTGGGCTCGTCCCTGTTCGGGGCCCAGCTGGCCGCGGCCTACGGGCTGCCCTATGCGTTCGCATCGCACTTCGCGCCGGACGCCCTCGTGGACGCCGTGGCCGCGTACCGGTCCCAGTTCCAGCCGTCCGAACAGCTCGCGGAGCCGTACGTGATCGCCGCGGTGAACGTGATCATCTCCGAGGACGCGCAGGACGCCGCCCGTCAGCTGGAAGCGACCCAGCGCTCCCGGGTCAAGGCCATGGTGGGCCGCGGCCGGGAGTTCACGGACGAGGAGATGGACATGGTCATGGCCTCCCCCGCTGCCGCCCAGATCCTGCACATGATCAGCTACACCGGCGCGGGCACCCCGGACATGGTGGTGGACTACCTGCACCGGTTCGCAGAACACGCTGATGCGGACGAGCTGATGATCTCCCCCACCGCCACGCGTCAGGCGGACGTCCTGAAGGCCATGGAGTTGCTCGCGAACAACTGGAACTGAGCGCCGGGCATCCCCGGGCCGGCGACCCCCGGCGGTTGCTGAGACCCTCGCATACATATATGTGCCGAAAGGACCAGGGATTCCTGGTTTCGCCGGTCCTTTCGCAGCACAGATGTTCGGGCCCCGGAACGGGTTCCACGCGGGAACCGTTCCGGGCCCGCCCGGTCAGGCGAGGCGCGCGAGGAAGGCGCCCAGAGCGGCGTCGTACTCCGAGGGGTTCTCCATGTTGGGCGTATGCCCGCTCGCGGGGACCACCGCGAGCTCACCGTGGCGCAGCAGCTCGCTCATGGCCTGGCCCGCGCCGTTGTCGAATGCGTCCGAATCCCCCACGATCACGAGCGCGGGCTTGTCCCACGCGCGCAGCGTCTCGGTGAAGTCGTTGCGTTCGGCCCGCCCGCGCATGGCCGCGGTGGAGCCCTCGAGCGGGGCGGTCCGGATCATCTCGCGCACGCGCTCGGCGACCTCCGGCAGGCGCTCCACGTTCTCCTCCGCGATCATCTTGGACAGCACGTTCTGCGCGTAGGTCTCCATGCCGTCCCGCACGATCCCGTCCGCCGCCACATGACGACGACGCCGCCCCGCCGCGTCCTCGGACGTGGGCACCGTGTCGTTGATGATCAGCGCGCTCACCCGTTCGGGGTACGACGCGGCGATCTGCATGGCCACCTGCCCGGACATCGAGAAGCCCAACAGGATCACGGTCTCCAGGCCGAGCTCGTCCAGCAGCGCGACGATGTCCGCGGCGAACTCCTCGGTGTACACGATCCCCTCGGTGACCCGGGACTCGCCGAACCCGCGCAGGTCCGGGGCGATCACGCGCCAACCCTGCTCCGCGAGAGTCGTGATCTGCCCGTCCCACATGGAGCGGTCGTACGCGTGGCCGTGCAGCAGCACGACGGACTCGCCCCGGCCCTCGTCCGTGTAGGCCAGCTCGGTGTCGTTGACGTGAGCGGTGTGCGTGGTGAATGTCGATCGGCTCATGGGGCCATGATGTCAGGTGGGGTGGGCCCGGGAGCGGGTGATGTCAGGGATGCAGTCCACGCACCGCCCGCACGACACGGCCCGCACACGACGACGTCGCCCACCTCCGGGAAGGGAGCGAGCGGCGTCGTACCGGGAGCTCAGATCTCCGCGTACCGCACCACCGCGCGGCTCGCGAGACCGGCGATCAGTGTGACGACCACGAGGCCAAGCGGGATGCCCCACCGTCCGAGCTCGCTCGCGAGGTCCAACCACAAGTCCGGCCAGGCCACGATCGCGGCGAGCAGACCCAGTGCCACGAGCACCACGGCCACGATCGAGATCACGGTCCAGATCACCCCGGCCGCGCGGTAGATCCCGCCGAAACTCATGCCCGCGAAGAGGCTCATGAGACTCAGCAGGAACAATGTCACGGCCACGATCAGGGGGTTGCCGTCACCCAGGGCTTGAATGGTGAGGAAACTGATCCCCAGCCCGAACCCGGTCGCGGCCTCCGCGGCCAGAATCACGAGACCCGCGGCCGCGACCACCAGGGACGTGATCATGAAACCCATGGCCGTGCCCGCCCAGAAGTTCCGGCGGGTGCTGCCGAACGCGAGCGCGCCGGCGAAACCCCGGTTGGCGGTCAGCGCGCCGTGGGAGATCAGGAAGCCCGGGAGGGCCCAGAACACGGCCAGGTTGGCTTGGAATCCGTCCTGGACCGGCTGCGGTAGGGGCAGACCGGTGCGGATGCCGATGATCAGCCCGATCACGACCGTGAGGATCGCGACCAGGACCAGGATGGCCGGGGCCACCACGAAGGAGTTGAGTCGGTTGGTCAGGTACAGCGCAAGGTTCCGGCGGGCGTACTGCATCACACACTCATTTCTGCGTCGTCGGTGCCGCGCATGCCCCGCGCGGCCACGAGTTCCTGCAAGGTGACGGGTTCCAACGAGACATTGGCGGCGTCCGCGCGGCGCCGGTCCTCAGCGGTCGCGGTGCCGTCCACGGTGACGGAGAGGATGTTGCCGAGTCGGTACTCGCGCAGGACCCTGCGAGCGCCCACGACGTCCCGGACCACGGGTTCGAGTCCGCGCAGCACGAACGCGCTGTCCCGGGCGTCGTCGATGTCCGCGTCCACCGTGACCCGGCCGTCCTCGATCATGACCACGTTCTCGAGCAGGTCGGACACCTCGTCGATCAGGTGCGTGGAGAGGATCACGGTGCGCGGGTGTTCGGCCATGGCGCGGGCGAACTCCTCGTAGAACAGAGCGCGGTGCCCGGGGTCGAGCCCCAGGTACGGCTCGTCCATGAAGGTGTACGGCGCCCGCGCGGCCAGCGAGATGACGATCGCCAGCGCGCTGCGCTGCCCGCGGGAGAGCTTGGTGGTGCGCGTGCTCATCGGCAGCTTGAACCGGGGCGCCAGGCGCTCGGCCAGGTCGGTGTCCCACGTGGGGTAGAACGTGGGCAGGATGCGCAGCAGGGAGGCCGGGGTGTCGTCGTCGTGGAACTTCTGGTCCTCGTGGACGAAGCACGTGCGTTCGAGCAACCGCGCGTTCTCCCGCGGATCCTCACCGTCGATCAGCACCTCACCGGAGCTGCGGAACGTGTGATTGAGGATCACGGACATCAGCGTGGTCTTGCCCACGCCGTTGGCCCCGAGCAGCCCGTGCACCCGATCGGGCGCGAAATCCACGGTGATGTCCCGCAGCACGTGCTTCTTGCCGAAGGACTTGTTCAGGTTCCTGATCCGGATCCCCTGCCCCGGCGCGCTCTCGCGGTAATCCGTGTGTCGTACGGGAGAACTCATGGCGAGACCTTTCTGATGAGTGCGACCATGTCGTCGAGTGTGAGTCCGAGCCTCCGGGCCTCGGCCACGGCGGGTTGGATGAAGTCTTCATGGAACGCCTCCCGGCGCTGCGCTCGCAGGATGTCCGGGCCATCCGCGGCCACGAACGTCCCGATCCCACGACGCCGCTCCACGACTCCCTGATCCACCAACCGTCCCAGCGCCTTCCCGGCCGTTGCGGGGTTGATGCGGTAGAACGCGGCGAGTTCGTTGGTGGATGGCACC
Organism: Kocuria marina; assembly: GCF_000786655.1. GTDB lineage: Bacteria > Actinomycetota > Actinomycetes > Actinomycetales > Micrococcaceae > Kocuria > Kocuria marina_A. Next base: position 164,845 of record NZ_JROM01000045.1, read on the forward strand.
GCGGAATCCACCGGGTAGTTGCCCTGGAGGATGTCGTCCGCGATCTGATCGGCCAGGACCATGAAGATCGGGCGACCGTCTTGTCTGGGTGTCATGGAGAACTTTCAGCTCCTTGGTTCATTACTTTACTAATTAACCATATAACCGGTGAGGCGGTCAAGGGTTCACGGATCGGATCAGGACGAGAACGACGACGCCGCCCGCCCCCGTGAGGGGACGAGCGGCGTCGGGCGACCGGCCGGGGTCAGACCGGGCGCACCGCGGCCCACCAGATGAGCAGCATGGTCACCAGGAAACCGGTGAGGTAGTTCAGCCACAGGAAGGTCTTCCATCCCGCGTTGGCCCGCCCGGAATCGGTGTCCGTGACACCGCTGAAGCGCAGCACGTTGAGCAGGTACGGCACCGCGAGCAGTGCGGCGAGCTGGCCTGGCCACTCGGTGAACATCATGAGCCCACCCGCCAGGGCGTACAGCAGCGCGGCCACCCACACTGTGGGCCGGGCCCCGAGCACCGTGGCCACGGACGCGAGTCCGCCCTCCCGGTCCGGGACCACGTCCTGGACCGCGCCGAACATCTGGGAGGCCATGCCCCACAGGAAGAACCCGATGAGCAGCGCCCACAGTCCCGGTGTGAACGTGGCGCCCGCCAGCGTCAGGCCGTAGACCGCGGGCGAGACGAAGTGGGTGGCACTCGTCATGGCGTCCACGAACGGGCGTTCCTTGAACCGCAGCCCGGCCCACGAGTACGCCACCACGGCGAACAGCGACACCGCGAGCACCGCGATGGACAGCCAGTTGCCCGTGACCACCGCGTAGCCCACGAGCACCAGGACGAAGGGCACCGGGACCAGGCACGAGGCCAGCAACACGGGGCGTTGCGCGGCACGGTCCACCACGGCACCCTCCACACCGCCCTTGCGGGGATTGCGCAGATCGGACTCGTAGTCGAAGACGTCGTTGATGCCGTACATGGCCAGGTTGTAGGGCACCAAGAAGAACACCGTGCCGAGCACCACGAGCCACCACGGGATGCCCCTGGTCAGCAGCACCGCCGCGGTGAACGGGTACGCGGTGTTCACCCAGCTCAGGGGGCGCGAGGCCCAGAAGAGCTTACTCAGCACGGACTCCCCTTTCCTCAGCCTCCGGCGTTCGGGCACCGCGAGCGCCGCGCCCGTCGCCGGCACGGCGTTCGTCGCGGGCACTACGTTCTTGGCGGGCACCACCGAGCAACAACCACAGCGCCGGCAACAGGAGCACTCCCGCGAACGGGTACGCGAAGTCCTCGAGCGGGGCCAGCCCGATCTGCACGCCGGAGATGTTGTGTTCCGTGTACGTCATGATCCCCGCGGCGATCATGAGGTTGTCGAAGATCGCGGTGAGCACCACGAGCAGCACGAAGGACGCCACCAGGGATCCCCAGAACAGCCCCCGCGGTCGTCGCACGAGCACCGCCACGAGCAGCACCAGCGCCGCGATGCCCAGGAAGATGAAGTTCACGCTCCAGTACGTCACGCTCCGTGGCCTCCTCGCAGTTCGGACGACGCCGCCGCGGTGCCCCGTCGGTCGCGCAGCCACCGCCACAGCACGGGTGCCCCGAGCACATAGATCATGGTCTGGTAGCACAGGAAGGCCAGGAAGAAGACCTCTTCGAGGGGCAGTTCGGGGGCCACGAAGATCCCCAGGGTCAGCGAATTCTCGCCGTGCCAGAACAGTCCGTTGACGATCCCCACAACGTCCCACGCGAGGAAGAACAGGACCCCCACGACGAGCACGAGCCACGCCCGCAGTTTGTGCCCCGACCAGAAGTAGAGGTTCCACCGCCGGTCGATCAGCGCGTAGCACCCCAGGAACACGAGCAGCATGAGCAAATACATCAGGACACCCCGCTGTCCTCGCGGATGGCGTCCCACACCACCTGGGATGAGATCAAGCACATGGGCACGCCGATCCCCGGGCGCACCGAGGACCCCGCGTAGAACAGGCCCCGGATCCCGGGATCGGTCACACCGGGGCGCAGCATCGCTGACTGACCGAGCGTGTGACCGGGGCCCAGGAGGGAACCGCGCCACGCGTTGAACTGGGCGACGAAGTCCCCCGGCCCGTACGTGCGCCGCACCACGACCCGGGACTCGAGATCCGGGATCTTCGCCCAGCGGGCCAGTTGCGCCACGGCCGCGTCCGCGACCCGCTCGACCTGTTCCGAACCCGGTTCGTGGCGTTCCGGCGTGCTGATCCCGCCGCGACCCCACTCGGGGACGGCCGGTGCGGGCACCAGGATGAAGAGGTTCTCGTCCCCCTCGGGCGCAGTGGCGGGGTCCGTGGCCGACGTCATGGACACGTAGATCGAGGTCTCCTCCGCGAGCTCCCGCCCGGTACCGATGCGCGCGAAGTTGTCGTCCCAGTCCGCCGTGAACAGCAGGTTGTGGTGGGCCAATTGCGGCAATTTCCCCCGCACGCCCAGGCACACGAGCACCCCGGACGGCCCCGGGTCCCGGCGCTTCCACCGCGATTCCGGGGCCCGGTACCGCTCGGGCAGCAACCTGGTCTGGATGTGGTGCAGGTCCGTGGCACCCACCACGAGATCGGCGGGCACGGTGGTCTCCGCACCGTCGGCCGCCGTCCGCGGCGCATTCGAGGCCGATGACGTCGCACGGTAACGTACGCCGCGCACGGAGCCGGCCGAGCGACGTCGTGAACGGGCGGCAGCCACCTGGGAACGCACGGAGCGCGGTGCCCGCTCGACGTCGATCCCCGTGACGGTCGCCCCGGTCACGATCTCGACCCCGGCCGCGCGCACCAGCTCGGCCATCGCGTCCACGAGCGCGCTGAACCCACCCACGGGGTACTGCACTCCGTCCGTGAGATCGAGGTGACTCATGAGGTGGTACATGGCCGGAGCACTCGAGGGCGAGGCGCCCAGGAACACCGCGGGGTACCCCAGGATCTGGCGTTCCCGCGGATCGGTGAACCGCTGGTCGATGTAGCCCTTCATGGACCGGGTCAGCAGTGTGCCGAGCCGCGGGAGGTTCTTGAGCACCTGCGGGGTCATGAGCTCACGGGGGTGCGCGAAATCCGTGTAGAGAAAGTACTTCTTGGCGAGCTCGTAGACCTCCGCGCCGGAGTCCAGGTACATGCGCAGCGCACGGGAGGATCCCGGGTCCAGTTGCTCGAACAGTTCCTCCGCGTGCCCGCTGACCACGTCCGTGGGTGGCTCGTCCAGGTGCTCCTCGAAGAACGTGCGGTAGCCCGGGCTCAGGGTGCGCAGGTCCAGTTCTGCTGCGGCGCTGGAGCCCATGAGCCGGAACCACCGGTCGATGACCTCCGGCATGAGGTACCAGCTGGGGCCGGTGTCGAACGAGAAGCCCTCCGCGGACCACCGCCCGGAGCGCCCGCCCAGGATGTCCTGTTGTTCCAGCAGGGTCACGCGGTGCCCGTCCTGTGCGAGCAGCCCCGCCGTGGCCAGGCCCGCGAAACCGCCGCCGATCACCACCGTCCGTGTCATCGTGTCACCACCGAATCCGAGAGGGAGCGCGCCGCGATCCGCAGTTTCACCGCGGTGGGCACGCTGATGCGTTGCCGTGTCAGTTCCCCGGCGGGGACGCGTTCGATCCGCCGGGACAGTTCCGCGAACAACCCGTGCGCGATCAGCACCGCGCGGCGAGCGCGCCGGTCCAGGGCCAGGATCCCGGGCATCGCGGCGTCGAGATCCGCATTGAGGTCCGCGAGCAGCTGCGCCTTCTGCGTCTCGTCCAGGTGGGCGGGGTCCGCGCCCGGGAAGTACGTGCGACCGAGCTGGTCGTGGTCCGCCCCGAGGTCACGCAGGAAGTTCACCTTCTGGAAGGCCGCCCCGAGCCGGCGGGCCGTGGCCCGCAGCATGTCCCGCTGCTCAGGGGTGTCCGCCCGTGTGCCGGGCATGTCCATGAACACCTCGAGGCACATGAGTCCCACGACCTCCGCGGAACCGTAGATGTAGGACTCCAGCGACGCGCCGTCGTGCTCGGCGACGTCCAGGTCAGCGCGCATGGACGCGAAGAACGGTTCGGTCAGCTCCCGCCCGAAACCGTGACGGCGGGCGACGTCCGCGAAACCGTGGATCACCAGGTCCGTGGCGAACCCCGTGGCCAGGGCCGAGTTCACGGCCGCCTCGTACTCGTCCAGGGCGGTGCGCACACGGGCGGCTTCGAGGCCCGCGGCGCCCGCGGTGCCGTCCACGACCTCGTCCGCGACGCGCACGAGCGCGTAGATCCCCGCGATGTCCCGGCGCACGGCGGGCGGCAGGGTGCGGCACGCCAGCGAGAAGGAGGTGGAGTACCGGCCGATGACCGACCCGGAGGCCGCGAGGGCCGTGGCGGTGTACAGGCGAAGCGACGCGAGGGGCGGCGCGTCCGAATCCGGCATGGGGGTCCTCACTACGAGTGTCTGTTCAGGACGTGGTGGCACAGCGCGTCGAGCTGATCGCGCTGCGCCGCGGGCAGGGGCAGTTCGTCCAGGGTGGTCCGGGCGCGGTCCACGAGATCCGTGGCCAGTTCCACGGCCACGTCCTTGGCGCCGGAGGCCGTGAGCGCTTCCCGCGCGTGATGCACCGTGGTGCGTTCCGCCGCGAGGTCCCCGAGCACCCGGCGGACCGTGGGGACCCCCATCCCGTGGGCGGTGAGCACGGTGGCCTTGCCCGAACGCAGATCCGCGTCCACCGATTTGCCGGTCAACCCCGGGTCCCCGAACGTCCCCAGGACGTCGTCCACCACCTGGTACCCCACGCCCAGCATAGCGCCGGCCTGGGCCAGCCGCTCCGCGACGTCCGCGGGAGCACCCGCGAGCAGTGCGCCGGCCCGCAGCGGGGCCTCGAACGAATACGTGGCGGTCTTGAGCCGCTCCATGTCCAGGATGTCCTGCACCCCGGGGTGCTCGGCGCCGAAGCGATGCAGGGACAACAGCACGTCATCCAGCTCCCCGGCCGCGGAGGCGGTCACGGCGTCGAACACCACGTCCGCCACGGCGCGACACCGCGCGAGGTCCGATGCGCACGTGGTCGCGAGCCGCAGTGCCCCCGCCAACAACAGGTCCCCCGCGAGGATCGCCGCCGAGGCCCCCGCGTGTTCCGCTTCGTGCTCGGGTGCGCCGGCGCGGGCCGCGTCACGGCGGAACAGCTCTCCCACCGTGGGCATGCCCCGGCGCAGCCAGTCGCGGTCCACCACGTCGTCGTGGACCAGCAGGGCCGCGTGCAGCATCTCGAACGACGCCGCCAGGCGCACGCACTCGGGGTCCGGCACCTCTGTCTCCCGGTCGCCCGCCGTGTGGTTCCCGTCCCCGGCCGCATCGCGCACACCCGGCGTCTCCGCGGCATCCCCGGCGTCCGGCGCGACGAGCGGGTCAGGCGCGCTCGATCCATCCCCCGCGCCCCCGGCGAAGGAGGACCACGCGATCCACGTCAGTCGCGGCCGGATGAGCTTGCCGCCCACCATGTGCTCGCGCACCCGCTCCCACAGCACCCCGAAACCCGGGCTCGTGGGAACTCGATTCGCGGGGGCCGCGAAGAACGCGTCCAGCTCTTCCCCCACGGCGGTGCGGAAACGGCACCAGGCGGCGTCGTCGACGGGGGCGACACTCGGGGAGGCCCCAGGATCGGCAACGGACGGGATCCCGGGAGCCGCTCGGTGCGAGTCACGGGACCGGGCGGTGCGTACGCGTTCGGTCATGACCCACCCGCCCCGGGATCGTCCTGGGACGCCTGGTCCGCGCGCCCGCACAAGTCTTCCAAGTACTCCTCCAGACGGGACGCGGTACCGCTCAGGAACCGGAGGACGGCCTCACGCCCGGGCTCATCCAGTGCGTCGACCTCGTCCTCGACCATCCCGATTACCGGCACGACGTGCTCCCGGGTCCGCTCCCTGGACGAGGTCACCGCGCGCACAGTCATCCGGCGTCGATCCCCCTCCACGGGCTCCCGGACCACGTGACCCGCGCGCACCAGTCGATCCACCACCGCGGTCGCGGAGGCCGTGGTGATGTGCAGCGCGTGAGCCAGTTCGGTGGGCCCCATGGAATGGACTATGAGCATGGCCATGGCCGCGTAATCGGTTTCCTTGAGCCCCAGGATGCGGCGGATCTCGGAGGCGATCTCCGCGTTGAGCACGACCACCCGGCGCAGCGCACGCGACTGCGGGCTCACCGGCCCGTACCACGTTGCACTGCTTTCCATCGCGTCCCTCGCGTTGTGGATAACTAGACAATCTAGTAAACATCATGCTGCACGTGCGGGGGACGTGTCCAACCATGTCACACGGGTGGAACACCTCGTCCGCACCTGCCTCGTAGCGGGCATCGGCACGAGAACACCGTGTCCTCAGCGGGTGACGGCCGCGCCCGCAACGTCACATCAGATTGCGCAGCGCCCGCATGACCGCCCCGCCGTAACCACCGTCGAACCTGATCGCGTGCACCAGCAGCGGGGGCAACTGGTACCACGGCACCCGGTCGTGCCAGCCGTCCGCGAGGGGGTAGGCGTCGTCGTACGCCGCGAAGCATTCCCGCCCGAAACCGCCGAAGAGCTGCATCATGGCCAGGTCGTACTCGCGGTGTCCGTAGAACGAGGACGGATCGATGAGCCAGTTCGTCCCGTTGCGATCCACCACGCGGTTGCCGGCCCACAGGTCACCGTGCAGCAGGCTCGGGGGTTCGGGCGGGCCCGCGAGTTCGTCCGCTCGCGGCGCCAAGCGCGCCAGCAGGTCCGACGCCGCGGGGTCCAGGTGTCCCGCGTCGATCGCCGCGCGCAGCAACGGTTCGATGCGGCGGTGCAACAGGAAGTCGGCCCAGTCGTCGGTGGGCGTGAGATCCACCGGGAACGAGCCGATGCGTTCCGGCAGCTCCGCCGAGAGCCACCCGACGTGCGGGGCTCGCGCGCGGTGGATGGCCGCGAGACCGGTTCCCATGCTGCATTCCGTCGCCCGGTCCTGCCGCCCGGGGCCCTCGTCGATCCACTCGAGCACCAGGGCCTCATCGCCCACGTGATGCACCCTGGGCACGCGCACCTCCGCGGGGGCGACGGCGCGCAGCGCCTCGAGTCCCGCCGCCTCCAATGCCAACACGCCCGCGGGTGCACCCGGCATGGTCTTGGCGAACAAAGGCCCGTCCGGGGTCTCGAGGCGGTAGGCGTGGGCGGTGTCCCCACCGCTCACGGGGCGGGCATCACTCACGTGCAGGTCCGCGACGATCTCACCGGGAAGCTCATCGATGGTGGCCATGTTCCCTGTCTACACCATGCCGTGCAGCGCACCGCCCCGCGCCCGGTATCCCGCGTGCACCCCGCCGTGATCCGGCGCCCGCGTGCATCCCGCCGCCCGACGCCCAGCTCCGCTTCGCCCCCTCTGCTTTTACTGAGCTAAAGCAGTTCTGAGGCACCCCCAGGTGCTTTTACTCCACTAGGAATCACGTGACGCGACACGGATCGCCGGTCCCGGGAGGGTGAACACCCTCTGGCACAATAACGTCGTTGCAAATGCACCGACATGATGCCGGGTGCTTCCTCCGAGACCCGGGACCGCGATGCCTGCCGAAACCGTTCACCACCCTGCCCGCACCACGAGCCGCCGCCGGTGGGCAGCCGGCCCGAGAAGTTGCCGGGCCGCCGGCCCGAGAACCCGTGCGAGCGCCGTCGTCATGGCGAGCTTGTTCGCCCTGACCGCGTGCGGCGGCAATGCGGAGTCCGCGCCCACCCCGGACGACTCGGTGGCCACGGTCGAACGTGTGGTGGACGGGGACACCCTGGACGCCACGATCGCCGGGAAGTCCACGCGGGTGCGGCTGCTGAACATCAACACCCCGGAGGTCGCGCGGGACGGTGAGCCCGGTGAGTGCCTCGCCGACGAGGCCACGGCCGAGCTCGAGGAACTGTTGCCCAAGGGCACAGCGATCCACCTGGACTACGACGTGGAACGCACGGACCGCTACGGCCGCACCCTCGCCCGAGTGACCCGCGACGACGACGGGTTGAACGTCAACCAGGCGCTCGTGAAGGCGGGCCTGGCGACACCCATGACCGTGGGTGCCAACACCACGTACCGGCGAGAGATGGACAGCGCGTACAACGTGGCCCAGGCCATGCAGGTCGGTTTCTTCGACCCGGAGCAGAATTGCGCGCCCCCGGGGGAATCCGCATCCCCCAGCACCACGACTCCGAGCGCCGCGAGCCCGAGCGCGACGCCGAGTCCCACCCCGTCCGCCACGCCCACGCCCACGCCGACGCTCGAGGCGCCTCCCGCGGTCGTGGAGGACGAGGTCGCCGTGGGCGATCCGGCACCCCAGCCGAATCCCGCTCCGCAGCCGAACTACAACTACAACCCGGCCCCCGCGCAACCCGCGGCACCCCAGGTCCCGGCCGCTCCGCGGGTACCCGCTGCCCCGCAGCTGCCGGCGACACCCCACGTGCCCCCGGCTCCCGCGGCACCGCGCCCGCCCGCCCCGGCCCCGCCGGCCCCCAAGAATGACGGCGGCTACCCCGGTTACACCGGCCCCCGGTGCTACGAGCCGGGAGGCAAGGTCTGGCACCCGTGCTGAATCGCTGATGACACGCCGGGGGGCGCCCAACCGGTCGGTTGACCGGTTAGGCGCCCCTCGGCCTATTAACACGCGGGTGCGCCGGCGAGCCGCCGGATGCACGGCGGCCCGAAATCAGGGCTCCTGCGTGGACGACGTCGCTCCCGGCATGTCCCGGGGTTCGTGGCGACCGGGGTTGGCGGTCGCGCTGCGCAAGGGGGACGGCGTCGTCGTCGGAGCGGATGCCTGCGAGGACGCGGACCCGCCCGCGGCCGGCGTCATGGTGAACGACTGCAGGACCGGGAGGATCCCCTGCCGGAACCGCTCCCCGGACAGGAACTCCCGGGTCTCCGCGTCCATGTCCACGGTGTCGTTGGGGCCGCCCTCGTGCGTGCCCTCGAACGAGACCATGGTGCCGTCACCCCGCGGGACGAACCCGAAGATACCCCCGGACCCCGCCGCGGGCGTGATGCCGTAGACGACCGCCATGTTCACGCCCGGGGCCTGACCCGGGAACGGACCGGCCGCGATCCGCAACGGGTTGCCATGCGCGTCGCGCGCCCCGGGGAGGGTGCCGAGCGTGGTCTCGTGCGTGGGGATCGCGGGGCTCGCGATGCCGCCGTCGGGCCGCAGCGACAGCATCAGGACCTTCGCGCCGCGGGCGTCCCGGACGTCCCACGTGCGGTACTCGGGGGTGGAGGTCGCGGAGGGAGCCACGGTCCAGTTCGCCGGGTACCGGAAACTCGCGGTCCCGTCCTGGGTCGTGAACGTCTGGGTGAGCGCCCCGGCCGTGACGGCTCCTTCGCTCGCGGCGGGCGTAGCCGTGTCGGAGGGCGACGGCCCCGCGCTGCCCTGCTCGGAGGCTTCCGCGGTCGACGGCGCGACGGCCGCGGTCTGCGCCGCAGCCGTCGTCGGTGCGGCGGCGCTCGCGGAGGTGGTCTGACCGGGAGCGGGAGCGCTGCTCTGCTGAGCTCCGCAACCGGTGAGGACGAGGGCCAGAGCGGTCGCGGCGATCGGGGGAATTGCACGCAAGTTCGTCATGTGAGTAGTGTTCTGTGTTTGCCTTGGCAAATCAAGATCATGCGAACGCACACTTTCTCGCGCAAACATTGCTAGAGTGACCTTCGCCTTATCGGGCCTGACGTGATCGGTTGTTACCATGGCGTCACGTCGTGGTCCGACACGCAGTCCCCGAGGAATCACGGCCCGTCAGGGTTCCTCATCCGTTGTCCGTAATCGAGGGTTTCATGGCACCATTCCTGCAGCGCTGCCGCCTGGAGAAGATTCTGTACCTGGCCACCGGCGCTCTGCTGGTCCTGGGGGTCCTGGCCTACGTGGCCTCGTTCCTGCGCACCGATTGGGCCGTGAACAACCCCGTCATGCCGTTCTGCATCATCTCCGTGGCCGGAGCCGTGCTCATCCTGGCCGTGGCCGCGTCCGCCGTACGCATCTTCCAGGAGGACCACCCGGAAGTCAGTGAGCTCCTGGACCCGCTGGGGTTGTTGGGCGATCCCCCCGCCGAATACGCGTACGTCCACCCGACCCCTCCGGTCAACCCCGGCGTCTGAGGTCGGGCGGACTCCGCGCATCACTTCTTCTGGTCGTCCCCCTCGTCCTTCCCGAGGTGCAGGGCACCCTTCACCCGCTCCACACCCTCGGAGAGCACCGCCTCCGCGGAGTTCAGGATCGCCCCCTTCTGCTCGGGGTCACCCTTGAGGAACGCCTGGGCGGTGCTCTTGGCGATCTCGAACGAAACCTTGGGCGGCAGCGGGGGCACGTTCTTGCTCGTGTAGGCGTCGATCAGCGTGACGCCGCGGTGCGCGAAGGCGCGGTCCATGGCCTCGGCCACGTCGTCGTCGCTCGTGACCGCGATCCCCTGGAACCCGAGCAATCGCGCCCACCCGGCGTAGTCCACGGACTCCACGTCCTGCGAGTCCGGCCACATGGGGTTGCCGTCCTCCGTGCGCATCTCCCACGACACCTGCGTGAGGTCGTCGTTGTGCAGCACCACCACGATCAGCTGCGGGTTGTCCCACCGGGCCATGTACTTCTTGACCGTGATCAGCTCGTTCATGCCGAGCATCTGGAACGCGCCGTCACCGATCGTGCACACCACGCTCCGCTCCGGGTGGGCGAACTTGGCCGCGGTGGCGTACGGCATGGCTGCGAGCATGCTCGCGAGCCGCCCGGAGAGGTCCCCGATCATCCCCTCCCGCAACCGGATGTGGTGCCCGTACCAGTCCGCGGTGGTCCCGGCGTCGCACGTGACGACGGCGCGCGGTGGCAGGCGCTTGTCCAGCTCACGGAACACGCGGCGCGGGTTGACGCCGTCGTCGTAGGTCAACTCCGACTGGGCGGCCATCTCCTCCTCCCACTCCTTCATGCCCTCCACCACGGACTCCTGCCAGGACAGGTCGGTCTTGGCCTCGAGGAGCGGGAGCAGCGCCGTGAGGGTCGCCTTCACGTCACCCCACAGGTTCACCTCCGTGGGGTAGCGCAGCCCCATCTGCTCGGGTTTGAGGTCCACCTGGATCGCGCGCGCCTGACCGCTCTCCGGTAGGAACTGGCCGTAGGGGTAGTTGGTGCCGAACAGCACCAGGGTGTCGCACCCGCTCATCTGGTCCGAGCTCGGTCGGGAACCGAGCAGTCCCAGTTGCTGGGAGTGGTGGGGGACGTCGGAGGAGACGACCTGCTTGGCGCGCAACGTGGTGATGATCCCGGCCCCGGCCAACTCGGCGGCCTTCACGACCTCCTCCCCCGCGCCGTTCGCACCGTGGCCCACGAGGAACGTCACCTTGGAACCCTCGTTGATGATCCGCGCCGCCCTCATGAGCTCTTCGTGCGGCGGGAGCACGGCGGTCGACGGCGCCACGGCACTCGAGCGCGAGACCCAGTTCTCGGGTCCCAGCTCGGGCATCTTCATGCCCTGCACGTCGTGGGGCAGGATGACCACGGCAGGGCCCAGGTGCACCCGTGCGGTGCGGAACGCGGTGTCGATCACGGCCTGCGCCTGCTTGGGCGAGACGACGGTCTGGACGTACACCGCGACGTCGTCGAGCACCCGTTCCAGGTTGCTCTCCTGCTGCGTGAACGTCCCGAACGAGGGCAGTCCTTGCTGTCCGATGATCGCCACGACCGGCTGGTTGTCCATCTTGGCGTCGTAGAGCCCGTTGAGCATGTGGAACGCACCCGGGGAGGACGTCGCGACACATACGCCCACTTCCCCGCTGAACTTGGCGTACGCGGTGGCCATGAGGGAGCAGATCTCCTCGTGGGTCGGGCGGATGTATTCCAGACCCTCACCCTCGCGCGCGGCACGGCCCAGGGCGCCGTCGAACTCGCCGATGCCGTCCCCGGGGAAACCGAAGACCCGTTGGACCCCCCAGTCCTTGAGGCGCTGGATCACGAAATCGCTGACGGTCGTCGCCATGTCTGCTGTCCTTTCCGAGGCGGTTCGTGCGCCGCGGCACGGGCCGGGGCACGTTCCTCAGTCCACACCCATTCCGCCCGCTTGGGAAGACGAGCGCGGCGGGAGGCCGGCGGTTCCGTCATCGTTCGTGGGCCTCGTCACGAGGCTGTGCTACGCTCACTCGTAACAAAGGATCATGAGTCCCGGTGCGAAGCTCTGGCTAACCGGGCGGCAACCCTCCAGCTGTAGTGGGGTGCCCCAGATGAGGATCCGGCCGCCGCGCAACCGCGTGGTCGGCAAGTACGGCGCTCGGAGCTCATCCTCCGGCGTCCTAACGCCGGAGGATTTTTTATATGCCCGCACCCCTCGCAGCGTCAGAACCCGCGCCCGTGACTGGCCCGCCCACGGGGACGTCCTGGCTGGTCCGGCGCCCGCGCCGCTCCACGCTCGTCTCGTTCGAAGTGTTCCCGCCGCGGCCCACCGCGGACCCGGACACTGTGTGGCGCAACATCGACGCCATGGCCCAGGCCGGGCCGGATTTCTTCTCCGTCACCCACGGTCACGCCGGCCATCACGGTGTCTCCCGCGAGGCGCTGCGCCACCTGCGCCGCACGACCAAGACCCCGGTCATGGCGCACTTCACGTGCGGTGGCACGGACCGCGCGGGTCTCGAGCGCGCCGTGGACCAGTTGCTGGACGACGGCGTTCGCGACCTCCTCGCGCTGCGCGGCGACCCGCCCCTGGGTACCGGGGAATGGCGGACCCCCGCGGGTGGCCTGGGCCGGGCCTCCCAACTGGTGGAGCTGATCCGGGACGTCGAACGACGTCGCTTCGGCACCGGGTTCCGCCCGGGTCAGCGACCGCTGTCCGTGTCGGTGGCGTGCTACCCGTCCCCCGCGCGAGGCCGCGACTTCGAGGCGGATCTCGCGTCCCTGTGGGACAAGCAGGAGGCCGGCGCGGACTACGCGATCACGCAGGTGCTCTACGAACCCGAGGACTACGCCACGTTCCTGGAACGCGCGCGCTCGGAGGGCATCCACATCCCCGTGGTCGCCGGGCTCATGCCGCTGAGCAACCCGCAACGGTTGCAGCGCATGACCGAGATCACCGGGGTCCGGGTCCCGGAACGCCTCACCCGGTTCCTGCGCGCCGACACTCCCGAGGAACTGCGCCACCGAGGGGTCGCGGCCACCCTGTCCCTGATCGACGACCTCATGGATCTGGGCTGCGCCGGTTTCCACCTGTACACGTTCAACCGCCCCGAGGCGGCGCTGACCATCCTGGAGCACCTGCGGGTCCGGGATGCCGCACGCGAATACCGAGGCCGCAGCCCCGCGGCCTGACCGCCGCACCAGCCCCGACCGACCCGTGAACCGATCGTGTTGGCTTCGACCGCCACATCCGGGCAGGCCGAAAACCGTTCGTAGCGGCACCACCCACGCTGCCGTTCCCCTTACCCCGCCGCGCCGGAGCACACCCGTTGCCGCGGTTCATCACACCCCTAACCGCCATACCCCACACCAGCTCCGAGGAGTTCCCATGAGCACCCAGCCCGTCCCGTTCCCCGCCGCCACGATCCTGGGCTACCCCCGCATCGGCCCCGACCGCGAGCTCAAGCGCGCACTCGAGTCCTATTGGAAGGACCCGCAACAGCACCCCGCCACCACCGTGCTGGACACCCTCGCCCGGTTGCGTGAGCGCACCGCCACGCGATTGTCCGAACTCGGCCTCACCGCGGATCACGCTGTGCCGTCCGAGGGGTTCGCGGTGGACCACGTCCTGGACACGTCCCTGGCGCTGGGCGCGGTTCCCGCGCGGTTCATCGCGGACGGCTACGAGCCCGCCGCCCCGGACACGCCCCGCGGGATCGAGATGATCACGGCGTTGTCCCGCGGCACCGATCGGTTGGAGCCGCTCGAGATGACCAAGTGGTTCGACACCAACTACCACTACTACGTACCCGAGATCGGCCCGGACACCCCGTTGCGTGCGAACCCCGAGAGCCTCGTGTCCCGCTACCGGAGCACCCTCGGGACCACCGGGATCACCACCCGTCCGGTCCTCGTGGGTCCCGTGAGCCTGCTCTTGCTCTCACGCCCCGAGACCACCGATGCCGTCGCAAGTCGCCCCCTGCAGCGCCTCGACGACGTCGTGGCCGAATACGCCGCGATCCTGCGAGCCCTGGCCGAGGCCGGCGTCAAATGGGTGCAACTCGACGAGCCGGCCCTCGCCGCGGACGGGTGGAGCGTGGAACGCACCGAACTCGTGGCCGCCCTCGAGAGCGCCTACACCCAACTTTCGAACGAGCAACAGCGCCCCGCGATCCTCGTGACCGTGGGCTACGGCGATGCCGGCGAGGACGCCCAGCTCGCCCTGGCCCACACGAACGTCGACGCCCTGGCCATCGACCTCGACCGCGGGGACGTCCCCGGCAAGAAGGCACTCGAGGCATGGGGCGAACGCCCCGTCGTGGGCGGCGTCGTGGGCGGACGCACCGTGTGGCGCACCGACCTCGCGCGCGCCGTCGAGACCCTGGACCGGCTGCGCGCCGCGGCCCGCGGGCCGGTGGCCGTGGGCACCGCGACGCCGCTGCTGCACGTCCCGCACGACGTCGCCCGCGAGACCGCACTGGATCCGGACGTCACCAGCTGGGTCGCGTTCGCGGACCAGAAGGTGACCGAGGTGGTCGGGCTCGCGCGCGGCGTCGAGCACGGCTGGGATGCCATCCGGGACACCCTGGACGAGGACGCCACGATCCGCGCGGCCCGCGCCGAGCACCCGGCAACTCACAAGGCCGAGATCCGCGAGCGCACCGCCGCGGTGCAGGACGCGGACCGCCAGCGCGCGGACGCCGAACAGCGCCGCGCTGCCCAACGCGAACGTCTGCGCTTGCCCGTGCTGCCCACCACGACCATCGGATCCTTCCCGCAGACGCCGCAGATCCGCAAGACCCGGGCGGACCACCGCGCGGGGCGGATCACGGAGGCCGAGTACACGGACGCGATCCGCGCGGAGATCGCCCACACGGTGCGCGTCCAGGAGGAACTGGGGCTCGACGTCCTGGTGCACGGCGAACCCGAGCGCAACGACATGGTGCAGTACTTCGCGGAGGGCCTGGACGGTTTCGTGACCACGCAGCACGGCTGGGTGCAGTCCTACGGATCGCGCTGCACGCGCCCGTCGATCCTGTTCGGGGACGTCTCGCGCCCCGCGCCGATCACGGTGGACTGGACCTCGTACGCGGCGTCCCTGACCGAGCGCCCCGTCAAGGGCATGTTGACCGGGCCGGTCACGATCCTCGCGTGGTCCTTCGTGCGCGACGACGCTCCGGCCGCCGAGGTCGCCGACCAGGTCGCACTCGCCCTGCGGGACGAGATCGCGGATCTCGAGCGCGCGGGAACGCCCGTGATCCAGGTGGACGAGCCCGCGCTGCGCGAGCTGCTGCCGCTGCGGGCGGCCGAGCGCCCGGCGTACCTCGAGTGGTCCGTGGGGGCGTTCCGCCTGGCCACGGGCGGGGCGGCCACGGACACCCAGATCCACACCCACCTGTGCTATTCGGAGTTCGAGACCGTCCTGGACGCGATCGACGCCCTGGACGCGGACGTCACCACGCTCGAGGCGTCCCGCTCCGGTTCGGGCATCGTGACCGGGCTCGCGGCATCCGACTTCCCTCGGGACGTGGGTCCCGGCGTGTGGGACATCCACTCGCCCCGGGTCCCCACGTTCGAGGAGCTCGCGGGGCGCATCCGCCACGCGGCGCACGAGATCGGCGCCGAGCGCGTGTGGGTTAACCCCGACTGCGGGTTGAAGACCCGCGGCTGGCCCGAGACCGAGGCCGCACTGGACCGGCTGGTCGCCGCGACGGTCACCGTGCGCGCGGAACTCTCCGCCGACGACGCCGCTCGGACGGCCGGCGCGCCCGCAGGTGCACTGGCGAACGTGGACCCGAACGACGCGACGACCGTGTCCGGGAGCGTCACTGTCGTCGCTTCCTCGACCCCTGCCGCGGATACTCCGGCGCAGCGCTGATTCACCCGTAGGAAACGTCCACCCGGTGGCCGCCGCCGCGCGGCCACCGGGTGGACCGAGGAAGGAAGAAGACCATGACCGCAGCCACCCCCGCTCCGCTGGGCACACCCATCGTCCGGCCCATCCACCACAGTGCCGCGTACGCGTTCGAGACCCTGGCCGACGCCCGCGAGGTCTTCGCCCAGCGCGCGAGCGGTTTCACCTACGCCCGCACGGGTAATCCGAACGTCGCGGCGCTCGAGGCCGAGGTCGCGCGGCTGGAGGGAGGGGAATGCGCGGTCGCGACGTCGTCGGGACAAGCCGCGGTGAGCCTCGCTTTGCTCACGCTGACCGGGCCCGCGAAGGACGCGCACGTCGTCGTCTCCTCGCGGATCTACGGCGGGACCGTGGACCTGCTCACGGACACCCTCGCGGACACGGGCCTGGAGGTCACCTTTGCGGATCCCCGCGAACCGCAGCAGTGGCAGGACGCGCTGCGGCCCGGGACGCGCGTGTTCTTCCTCGAATCCGTGGCCAACCCGCTCACGGAACTGCCCGAACTCGAGGCGATCGCGGAGATCGCGCACCGCAACGGTGTGGTCGTGATCGTGGACAACACCGTGGCCACGCCGCACCTCTACACTCCCGGGCGCCACGGTGCGGACCTCGTGGTGCACTCGGCCACCAAGTACCTCTCGGGGCACGGCGGGCCCCTGGGCGGTGTGCTCGTGGACACCGGGTCCTTCGACCCCACCGAGGACCCCGAACGGTGGCCGTGGCTGACCCGCAAGCACCACCGCTGGGGGGTCCGTTCCCCCGTGGAGGTCTTCGGTGCCCGGCGTGCGCTGCTGGGTGTGGCCCGGTGCAAGTACCTCAACGACCTGGGCCCGTGCATGGGCGCGACCACGGCCCACGAGATCCTGCAGGGCATCACGACCCTGGGTGTGCGCGTGGAACGCCAGTCCGCCACGGCGGAGCGACTCGCCCTCACCCTGGCCGAGCATCCCGCGGTGGAGCGTGTCCACCACCCCCGCTTCGGGGATCCGCGACAGCAACAGCTGCGGGAGACCGGAGGCTACCGCGGGGTGGGCGGCGTGTTCTCGATCGACCTCAAGGGAACCCCGGAACAGGTCGAGCGTGCCGTGAACTCGCTGCGTCTGATCAAACTCGCGGCCAACATCGGTGACGTCCGCACCCTCGTGGCGCACCCCGCGAGCATGACCCATTGTCGCCTCACCCCCGAGCAGTTCCGCGCGAGCGGGATCACCGAGCGGACCCTGCGCGTGAGCGTGGGGCTCGAGGACGAAGCCGATCTCACGGCCGATCTCTTCCAGGCCCTGTCGGTCATCGCCCCCGCGCGCGCACCGCAGCCCCGCTCGGCGTCGACCACCGCGGCCCACTGAGCTGCCCGCACCCCCCGAAGGAGACCACCCCATGATCCGCACCGACACCCGCCTGCCCGGACTCGCCACGCGCGCCATCCACGACGGCCAACAGCCCGACCCGACCACCGGCGCCGTGGTCCCGCCCATTTACCAGACCTCCACGTTCGTCCAGGACGGCGTGAACCAGTTCCGCACCGGGGGCCACGAATACAGCCGCGGTTCCAATCCCACACGCAACGGTTTCGAGGAACAGCTCGCCTCCCTCGAGCAGGGCACCCGGGCCTTCGCGTTCGCCTCCGGGATGGCCGCGGAGGACGCCTTGTTGCGCGCGGTCCTTGCCCCGGGGGATCACATCGTGCTCGCCTCGGACGTCTACGGCGGCACGTTCCGCCTCGTGGACCAGGTGCTGTCCAAGTGGGGTATCGAGCACGGCTTCGTGCCGTCCGCCTCCGCGTCCGACGCCGCGGAGACCGTCCTCCCCGGACGCACCAAGGTCCTGTGGCTCGAGACGCCGTCCAACCCGTTGTTGCGCGTCGCGGACATCGCCGCGTGGGCGCAGGTCGCCGACGACGCCGGCGCCCTCCTCGTCGTGGACAACACCTTCGCGTCCCCCGCCCTGCAGAACCCGCTCGTGCTCGGCGCCCACGTGGTCGTGCATTCCACGACCAAGTACATCGGCGGGCACTCGGACGTGCTCGGCGGTGCCGTGGTCGTGGGTGACACCGAGTGGCGGGGTCAGCCGCTGTCCGAGCTCATCGGGTTCCAGCAGTTCGCCGGGGGTGCGGTGGCCGGCCCGTTCGACTCGTTCCTCGCGGCCCGGGGGTTGAAGACCCTCCCGCTGCGCATGGAACGGCACTGCTCGAATGCGCTGGAGGTGGCCCGCTTCCTGCGCTCACGCTCCGACGTCCTGGAGGTCAACTACCCCGGTCTCGAGGAACACCCGCAGCACGAGCTGGCTGCACAAACCCTCACCGGCGGATTTGGCGGCATCATCTCATTCCGGCCCGCCGGGGGCATCAAGGCCGCCCACGCGTTCGTGCGCGAAACCGAGCTCTACAACCTCTCGGTGAGCCTGGGGGGTGTAGAGTCCCTCGCGTGCGTGCCCCATAGCATGACCCACGGTTCCCGGGTGGGCACCCCGTACGA
The DNA here is from genome assembly GCF_000786655.1 of Kocuria marina. Classification (GTDB taxonomy): domain Bacteria; phylum Actinomycetota; class Actinomycetes; order Actinomycetales; family Micrococcaceae; genus Kocuria; species Kocuria marina_A. The sequence continues at coordinate 183,324 of NZ_JROM01000045.1, forward strand.
GGTTCCCGAGGATCTGGTGCGCCTGTCCGTGGGGATCGAGGACATCGAGGATCACCTGGCGGACCTGGACCGGGCGCTCGGCGCAGCCACCGTGAACCGGTCCTGACGCGGAAGGACCCGGGGGTCAGTCCCCGCGCAGTCCGGCGATGCTCAGCTTCTTCATCTCCAGCAGGCGCTGATGTGCGCCGGGGTGCTGCATCAGCTCCCCCATCCCCTGCGGGATGATCTGCCAGCTCACGCCGAACTGGTCCATGCACCACCCGCAGGCCTCGGCCTCCGGGTGGTGGGACAGCGCGGCCCACAAGCGGTCGATCTCCTCCTGGTCGCGGCATTGCACGGCCAGCGAGACCCCGGGATCGAACGTGAATGGCTGCTCGACACCCGAGTCCATGGCCGCGAACCACTCACCGGCGATCGAGAAATCGGAGAACATGACGGCCCCGGCGGGAGCGGGCCCCGTGGGTTCCGGGTACGGGACCACGGTGCCCGGGGCGGCGTCGTCGAACGTGGCCGCGTAGAAATCGAGCGCCTCCCGAGCGCGGTTCTGCACCGGGCCGCAGAACATCAGGGCGGGGACCACGAAGGGCCGGGGAGCGCCGTCGGGATTGCTGAGGATCAACTGCCAGCTCACGCCGAAGCGGTCCTGCACCCAACCGTAGAACGGGCTGAACGGGTACTCGCCCAGCGGCATGAGCGCGGTGCCGCCCTCCCCCAGCCGGTCCCACGTGGCCTGGAGCGAGGCGCGGGCGTCCGGATCGCGGGAGGGATCGAAGTCCAGGAAGAAGGAGAGCGCCGGGTTGGGGTGGTACTCCTCCCCCGCGTTGATGAGGACCACGTGGTAGTCCCCGATCCGCAGATCCGCGGTGAGCAGCTCGCCTGCGAACTTCTGCTGGAAGTCGGGCAGCCCCTCCGACGGATACTTGGACGAGCCGGCGAGCGTGCAGTCCGGCAGGGCGTCCCGGTAGAACGCGACCGCTTCCTCCGCGGTGCCCTGGCACCACACGTGCGGGATGATCTTCTGCATGGAATTCCACCTCGGGTCGGTGATCGGTGCGGTTCGGGCGACGTCGCTCCGGGCGGGGAAGCGCGAAGCGTCACTTACCCCGCAGGATGCGGTGCCAGTAGATCCAGGGAAGGCCCCAGCGGTCGAAGAGGAACGTGGACCTGCGTTCCTTCCGCGGGTCGAACACCTTGCTGCTGGGCTTGGGGGTGCCGTCCGCGGTGAACTCCGCCAGCACCAACGTGCGGCGGGAGAGGGTGAACGGGCTCACGGTGTACCCGGAGTACCGGGCAGTGGCGGGCCGCCCGCGCAGCGCGGACAAGACGTTCTGAGCGACGACCGGCGTCTGCTTCCGCAGCGCACCACCGGAACTGGAGCCCGGGGTGGCCGCGATGTCCCCGAGTGCCCAGACGTTCTCGTACTGGCGATGACGCAGCGTCCCGGGATCCACGTCCACGAACCCGCGCGCTCCCTCGGCGGAGAGGCCGCAGTCCACCACCCAGTCCGGGGCGATATGCGGTGGCGTGAGGTGCAGGAAGTCGTACGAGATCTCCTCCGTGGCACCGTCGGATTCGATCGTGATCGCGCTCGTCCCCGAGTCCACCGACCGGACACGGGTGCGCGTGCGTAGCTCGATCCCGTAATCGTCGATCGCCCGTTGTAGTTCATCGTCCACCACGGGGACGCCGAAGATCGTGTCTTCCGGGACGGTGAGGACCACCCGCATGTCGTCCAGGACACCGCGGCTGCGCCACAGATCGCACGCCATGTAGAGAATCTTCTGGGCGGCCCCCGCACACGGGCACGTGGTGTCGGGCATCGTGAACACAGCAGTCCCCGAGGTGGCGGCGTCCACGAGTCGCCACGTCTTCGGGGCGAGATCGAACAGATAGTTAGTGGACGCGTTCTCGGACAGGACGGCCTCAGCCGATCCCGGGATGAAGTCCCAGTCGGGACGCGAGCCGGCGGCGAGCACGAGCTGGTCGTAGCCGATCGTCGCGCCGCTGCCCAGGGTCACCGTGGAGAGTTCGGGATGGACCCGTGTCACGACGTCGCGCACCCAGGTAGATCCCTCCGGCATGACTTTGCTTTGCTCCCGCCGTGCATCGCCCAGGGTCGCCAGGCCGGCTCCCACGTAGGACAACAGCGGGCGGTAGAAATGCTCCGAGCGGGGCTCAACGATCACGACGTCGCTCTCGCCCTTGCGATTCAGGCGCGAGGCCAGGGCAATCCCGCCATTGCCACCACCCACCACGACGACGCGCGCTCGGTTCGGAGGCTTCACAGCTGCTTCAACGGCCATAGCTCCAGACACTACAGCGTTCCGGCGTGTTAAATGGTGGGAGGCCGCACCCCTCACGGGGGTGCGGCCTCAACCACTCTTTTCTTGTGTGATTCCGGCGGTGTCTTACTCTCCCACACCCTTCCGAGTGCAGTACCATCAGCGCTGTGGGTCTTAGCTACCGGGTTCGGGATGGGACCGGGCGTTTCCCCCACGCTATAACCACCGGAAACCCTGCCACCAACCCCCACGGTTGCTTGTACTAGCACCGTGTGTGTAGGGGTGGTGAAACCTATAGGGGTCCGTGTTTCGTGGACCAAGCTCTATTCTGTTATCACGATCAACCAACCACTGCCCTGGCCCACCCCGTTTACCGGTGTACCCGGTGGGGGTGGGGGGTTGTTGGTGGTCAACCACATGGTGGACGCGAACACCACACTCTGATGAAAATTGTGTGTGTAGAAGTTTTCGGTGTATTAGTACCAGTCAGCTCCACGTCTTGCAACGCTTCCACATCTGGCCTATCAACCCAGTCGTCTACTGGGC
>NZ_JROM01000046.1 GCF_000786655.1 Kocuria marina
GGGACCGCGTTTGGCTGCCAGGGCCTTGGTCGTGCCGCGGCCGTGGGCACGCCACCCGCCGCCGTAGGGAATCCTGCCGACCTTCTTCACATCCAGGTGGACCATGTGCCCGGGCCAGTGCGCGGTGATCCGCCGCGGGACCCGGCGGGAGTCCTCTCCGTCCGGGGTGAGGTCGCGCAACCGGGAGATCCCCAGCCGGGCCAGCCACCGGCCCACGGTGCGCAGCGCGATGGTCACGGGGGCGTGGAAGGGCCCGGGGCCCTTCTCGTCCTGTGGGTCGTTGTCGTAGCCGCCGGCGCTCAGGTGGTGCCAGATGCGCCGGGCCGACCACTTCCGGCCCCGGCGCAGGGCGTCGATGCGCTCCACCACCTCCGGGGCCGTGCGGAACGGACTCCCGACAGGGGTGCAGGGCCGGTCGGCCAGGCCATCCTCGCCGTCTTCGAGGTAGCGGGCCACCCAGGTGGACACCGTCGGACGGCTGACGTGGAATTCGGCGGCGACGTGGGCCTTGGGGATCCCGTCCTCGAGGTGACGGGCCACCATGCGCAGCCGGCCGGTCGGGGTCAGGGGTGCATTACGGTGGGTCATGAACGGGCTCTCTCGTACGGACGGACGGTGTAGGAACTTCCATCCTGTGGCGAGGAGCCCGTTCCTCATCTCATCGACGCACCCGCGACAAGAACCTCATGACCCACAACACCTAGACGCCCAGCGCGCAGCCCTGGAGGCAGCAGGTTGTGAACGCGTCTTCACAGACACCATCAGCGGCGCACGCTCCACCCGCCCCGGCCTGGACGCCGCGCGCAGCTACCTACGCGACGGCGATTCCCTGGTGGTCACCCGCCTGGACCGGTTAGGCCGGTCCATGCGCGACACCGTTAACACCGCCGCCGAGCTGAACGAGGAAGGCGTGCGGCTGGTGCTGCTGGACATGGGCCTGGACACCGCCACCCGCGAGGGGCGGCTGATGGTGGGCATCCTCTCCGCCCTGGCGCAGCAGGAGCTAGAGACTATTCGGGAGCGCACCCGCGTAGGACTGGAACACGCACGAGCACAGGGCCGCGTGGGCGGCCGCCCACCGAAGATGGACGCCGCGGCGCGCGCGGCCGCGCTGGCCGCGCTACGTGGCGGGCTGTCCGTGACCGACGTCGCGGCGCTGCACGGGGTGAGCCGCTGGACCATCACCCGGATACGCGACGCGGCCACCGAAGACTAATTTCGACACGCGCCTGCACATCCTGGACATGTTGCTAGCACCAAGTCATACTGGTAGGCATGTCATCCGAGCGCATTACTCCACAGCCACGTGGGAGCGAACGTCGCCCGCGTATCACTGTGAGTGTGTCGCGTGATCTTGACCATGCGGCTGCGAAAGCAGCTCGTGAAAAGGGCCTGACCAAATCCGCGTGGGTCGCCAGTCTCATGGCCCGCGAGGTGGGCATGCCTCAGTACAACCAGCTCCCAGATCCACCCGCCAACGAGTGAAGGCGGTCCCCGTAGGGACCGCCTTCTAAGCCTCGAACACCGGTCCAACCGACCAAAGTTCTCCGGTGTTCCACACAACCACTGGATAAGTAGATGAACCCTGAAGCCCTCTACCGGAGGTTGCTACAAGCCCCACAAGGGGGTTGTAGTGCCTAGTCTAGCAGTCAGTCCTCTTGCCGTACATACGCCAATACGGCCCACACGCCGCCGTCGCCGGGATCGTCGGCCCACATCAGAGCTGTATACCCCGAACCCGCGCACGGGCTTCTCCTGGGCGCGGGAACCCGAGGCCGGCACTCAGGGACGTATCCTGTGCTGGGCCACCCGCTCGCGCTGGTTGAAGCTGCTGGAGACCGAGCTGAGCGGTGAGACCGCCGCCGACGTTCTGAAGAAGCACCACGCCGCCCCGCACACCGTCTACCGCGTTGCACGCATGGACGCCGCAGCCGCCGACACCACCACCGGCCGCAACGTGCGTACCGCACATGCCACCGTGGCCCGCGCCCTGGGATGCAGCGTGGACACCGTGCGCCGGGCACGGCGCGTGCTGCGCGATCTGGGATTCTCCGTTGAGGTTATGCGCGGCCGGTACATGACCACTGAGGAGCGCGAAGCTGCCACCCGTGAGCACGGTTCCCGGCAGCGCCGGTTCGCCTCCACCCGATGCCTCACGATCCCCGCCAGGTGCAGAGCCATGCACCCCTACCCCTGTGGGGTTAACTCTTCCGGGCACAGCACATCTCGACGGGTACCTAGCACGCGCTTGCGCGCGGCCGGTACAAGCAAAGACCAACCGAAGAGCACGCCGCTGACGCGGCGAACACCCCCACTGGGGGTCCAGAAGATCACCGCGAGGCTCGTACAGCGGATGCCGTGGCTGGACCGCGGGCGCAACGGGCACTTGATGGGCCTCTCCCGTGGCCTAGTGGCCTGTGGAGTGACCGAGGAATGGACCACCCAAGACCTCATGAACGCCGTGGAGGCAGACCACCAGGGCCTCGGGCTGCTCTCCCTGCCCCCGGACAGCCAGAAGAACCCCCGGGCGTTGCTGCTGCACCAGATCAAACGCGCCATCACCGGCCAAGAACCCCCCGCGCGAGCACGCCAGGCGGCCGAGGACGCGCGTCGTGCGGCCCGGGCGGCCGAGGTCGCGCAGCGCGCGGCCGAGGCGAAGACGAAAACCGCGATGCCCACCTGGTTCCGCGCGGAACTGGCCAAGGCGCAGGAGGCGTCGTCAGCAATTCGTTCGACGTGCTGATCCCCAGGAGCAACCGGTCATGGGCGGATCGCTGGAGGTGTCGCCCCACCGCACCCCTTAACGATCCAGTTCATACCAATGAACCAACCGGATGACTTCGTTGAGATCATCACCAGAGTTGCCGGCGCAGTGCTGTCCTTCGGATGTTTTCGCTGAGACGTGATACCTCGGCGTGATCTTGGAGCCACGGTCCCAAATTTCCACCGTGACATCTTGATACCCATGCTTCTCACTCAACCGATGCATACGGAAGGTCTCTATCCGCCAGGTTTCCGGGTCTCCCCCCGCGCACTCGTTCATGGTCTGGATGACGTCACTCGTGTCTTGAATGTCCATAGCAGCCATGATGCCCCTTGATGCAGACACAATCAGTTTGATGCCCACCGAGCTGCGACTGTTCGGGAGGGTTCTATCCAAAAAATCCTGAGCGCCCCACCCATCGCACAGCGCCGCTAAGTTGGTGGCATGGACGAGAACGCTGCGGCCCGCTTCCGCTCCAAGATCGTTGCCGGCCCCGAGGCACACGACTGCTGGATATGGACCGGAGCCATCGGAGACGACGGATACGGCCGCTTCTGGACCCCCACCGCCACCGGCGGGCAGCGCATGATCCGCGCCCACCGCTACGCCCTGGCACTGCTCACCGGCGGCCTCGATGAGTTAGACGAGTTCCACGTATGCCACACCTGTGACAACCCGCTCTGTGTGCGCGCCGAGGACGCCCCCACGTCTCACCTGTATGCGGGGACCGCGTTCGACAACATGGCCGACCGGGCACGACGCGGGCACCACAACAAGCAGGCGGCCGCGGCGTTCTTCCGCCACGAAACCAAACAGCAACGTGCACACAGAGCCCGCGTGCTGCGCGATCACGTGCGAGCCCACGGCTACGACCCCGAAGCCGTGGGATCACTGCTGCGCGGAGTCACTTCCGGGCAGCAAGCCTTGTTCTAGACCGGGGACGTCCGGGGGGGGGGGGTTACTGGGTCTTGGTGAGATAGTCAAACAGAGGGTCTAAAGCCATGTAGGTCACGGGCTCCTGCTTCAGTTCCTTACCCGTTGCGTGTTCCCAAAACACCACAGTGGTAGGGAATCCGCGGTCACGCAGCTCCTCGATTGGGGGCAGGTAGTCGCGGTCACCGGAGACGAGCACAACTTCGTCTCCGTCCTTCATGTGCTTGAAAGAGTCCGCGACCATCATTGTGGTGATGGCTGCATCGACTTGCTTCTCCTTGTTCCCCGCGTTCCTGTCATAGGTCTTGACCTCAAAACCTTGTCTGCGGGCGAGCTCCCAAATGGAGTCATCTTTCGGTGGGCGCGAACCGAAGAGGATTGAGCGACCGATCATCGCTGTGTCTGGGCAGATGGCCTGATAGAGCTTGCCGAAGTCATAGGTCCACGACCGGTCCGTGATGTTCTTCCTCATGGCCTCGGCTGCGGAAGCGGCCATGCCTTTACGGACCGCGCTCACGCGCATCCCCTCGATCCACAGATTCGAGTTGTCGACATACACGTAGAACGTCATCAGGGCTCTCCTCAGTGATTGTGACGGCGACAAGGACTTATCGCCGTGTAGAACCCATCCTGTACCATCCCCGCACGAAAAGGCAGGTCTACGAGCGCCTATCACCGCGGTTCGCCCCCCGTGCCCGTTCAGCAGTGCGAGGGACCCGTGGCTCAATTCAGCGGGTGTCGGGGACGTTCAGCGGTTTGCTCAGCTCACGTTCGCGTGAGGCCTTACCCAGCAGCAGCCACGCGCACCCACCAAAGGCAATCATGGGCCACAGCAGCGCCATTTCCCCAAGGTCACCCCCGAACGTCAGAGCCGAGGCAGCGAGGTCCCACAGGGAATGTGCTGCGATCAGCGGCCACACCGATTGTGTGTAGCGGAAGAGGAAAACCGCGGTCACCGCCCACGGCAGAAGCCCGATGACCGCAATCCCGTAGTAGATGTGGAACGAGATGCGAAGCACCGCGAGCACCACCACAATCTCGGTCCAGCCCCGGTGCGCGCACCGCAGCAGCAACACCGGTAGCGCGAGCAAGAAAATTTCTTCGCGAGGCCCGGCAGCAGCCGAGGAAGCCACCGAGGTGGCGATGTACTCCGTCGAGGGATGATCCGCCGAAGGGAAACCCGGTTCATAGCCCAGCAGTGAACCCACAAGGCGCACGACGACGAACCCGAACAACGTGGCGACGGGGTAGAGGAACAGCGCGAGCTTTGCGTCACGACGCTGTGTGACATGACGTGGCCGGCTCGTGGGTGCGGGAAGTAGCAGACGGGTGACCATGACCCACACCGTCACGGCCAGCGCAATCCACCCCACCGAGCGCCATAGCCCCTCGTAGGTGTAGGTGTCCGCATAATCGGCTCCGGTGAGAACTGACACAGCAGCGGCGACCGTTCCATGAAGGTAGCCCGACCCTACGTAGAGCCCGAGCACCAATGCATACGCCAGTCCTGGCGAGAACGCGCGCTCTGCGAAGTATCCGGGGCCGATCACGTCACGCACCCGTAACCAGTCCCGACTCCAGGTGTCGAGCAGCGTCGTGGGCTTAGACCGCGGCGTCTTCGTGTGTTTCTTCATCGGGGGCGCCCCCACCGGAAAACGCATCGTGACCGGGCGGGTTGGACGACTCAGACAAAGCGGCGCGCGGGGCGTCGAGCCTGAGGTACTGGCCAACCTCCCCCGCGGACAGCTCCAGCAGCTCCGCAATCTCCTTGTTCGCCAGCCCGGCGTCCTTCATGCTCCGCACGTGTTCGGCTGCTTCCGGGCGGGGCCCGTCGAGTTCTTTCACCTGGGCTTGGAGCTGCGCGATCTTCTCGCGCAGCTTGGCCTTTTCGTCCTCCACCGCGAGGGTGGCGGCGAAGAACGCCTCGGAGGCGGCCATGATCTTCTTCTCGCGTTCCAACCGGGCGGCCGCGGCCGCCCGTGCTTTCTCCCGAGCCGCAGTTTTCGTCGCGGACTTCCGTGGTGCTGCCATGCCCTGTCTCTCCCTCAACTTCACCTAGCGGTCACCGGCCCCACCCGCTTCCGCGGGGGCGGCGCTGGTGGGGTCGATTGTACCCAGTCAGCACGCTGTACACAGGTTCCCTCCCCCGTTCCTCCTCCGACCTCCTGTGCACAGCTCGCACCCGTGGACAGCGCCGGTGCCGGCCTCCGTTCGTTCCTCACTGCGACAGGCCCCGACCCTGCCCACCGGCCCGGCCTCATGGGCACAATCGCGGGCATCAGTAGAGGCCCGGACTTCTCTTGGCCCGCGCCATCTCGCTCGTGCCTCGCTCACTGACACAGGACCAATCAGACGTCACACCTCTTGCACTCAGTAACCCAGGGTGGGATTAAGCGTGTGAGACCGCGTGAATCCGCGTACTCTTGTGCCCATGATGACCGTCCATAAGCTCTCCACGGGCGACGGTCACCTCTACTACTCGCAGGAGGTGGCCTCGGGCGATCAGCTGCGCTCCGGGGACCGTGAGCTGGGTGATTACTACCAAGTGACGGGGATGCCCCCGGGCCAGTGGGTTGGCTCCGGCGTGTCGCATTTCGGGGTCGAAGGCGCAGTGACTGAGACGCAGATGGATGCGCTTTACGGTGACGGCTACTCCCCCATCGACCCGGCGCAGCTCACCGAGCAGCAGAACGCGGCACGCACCAAAACCGAGGAAGCGGTGCGCGTGAAGTACGCCCGCGAGGCGTACACGGCACTGTCCCAGTACCGGCCGGGAGAGCCGAACCTGGATGTGATCCAGGGGCTGGGGACCACCCGCTCGTCGTTCTACCGGATGCTGGACCGTCACCGCGAGCTGGGCAACTTCGAGCGCTTCACGGCCGCCCACGAGTCCGGCGACGAACAGGCATTCATCGACGGCTATGTGATGACCAAGGCCCAATCCCAGGCGGCGACCGCGGCCGGTAAAGAGGCCATCGCGCAAGGCAACGAGGACTGGAAGGACGCGACCCGGCTGGGCAAGAAGCCGGGTGAGTACAAGCAGGAACCGGCCAACGACTTCACCCGTGCGCTGGACGAGGAGCACCGCCGGCACTTCAAGACCCACGACGCTCCCCCGACCGAGGCACAGCGCAAGGAGATACGCAACCGGGTCGCCGGGTCCATGTTCCGCGACACCCACGGCCGGGACGCTTCCGGGGTGGAGCTGGCAACATTCATCGCCAACAACACCACTGCCCGGCAGCAGTCAGTGGCCGGTTTCGACCTCGTGTTCACCCCCACCAAATCCGTGTCGATGGCCTGGGGCTTGGGCGATGCGAACCTGCGGACCGGCATCGAAGCCGCGCATGAGGCGGCCATCGCAGACGTCGTGTCCTACCTGGAGAACCACGCGATCTACGCCCGTCGCGGCCGCGGTGGCGTGGAGCAGATCGACACGGACCGGGGCCTGGTGGCCACGAAGTTCCGGCACTACGACTCACGCCACGGTGACCCGAACCTGCACGATCACCTCGTTCTCGCCAACCGGGTCAAGGGTACTGATGGGAAGTGGTCCACCCTCGATGGGCGGATGATCCACCAGTACGGAGTAGCCGCCTCCGAGCTGTACAACTCGCGGATCATGCACCACATCCACGACCGTCTGGGCCTGGAATTCGTCCCCACCCCAGCCCGTGGGAAGCAGATTTTTGAGCTCGCCGGGATCACCCGTGGTGAGGTCGCCGCGTTCTCCGCACGCTCCACCTCGATCAAGGAAACCTTGGCTGAGGTGGAAGCAGCGTTCATCGCGGACCACGGCCACGCGCCCACCGCGAAGCAGCGCATCGCCTTGGCCCAGCAGGCGACCTTGGCCACCCGCCCGGCCAAAGACGGCCCGCACTCCTTGGCGCAGCTCAACGAATCGTGGCGGTCCAAAGCCGCCACCGTGACCCCGAACCTGCCCACCGGTGAGGCCCTGGCCGAGCACTTGCGCGCCGCTTCCACAGCCCGCGCCGGTGAGGTCACGGTCGCCGCCGCGGCACTGGAAGCGACCCCCGAGCACGAGCGTGTGGCCGCGATCATTGACCGGCTCTCCGCCACCCGTTCCACCTGGCGCGCCTCGAACATCGAGGCCGAGACGCTGCGCTACTACCGGGAGGCGACCGGGGGCGCGACCGCCGACCATGAGGCCATCACCGCCACCGTGGAGGCCGTGAAAGCGGCGTCGGTGTCGATGACTCCAAGCCTGAACGTGGCCCTTCCCGCCGACCGTGAGCTGCGGCGCGCGGACGGGTCCTCCATCTATGAGACCGCTAACCGGGAGGTGTTCACCTCTCAGGGGATCATCGCCTCCGAGACCTACCTGCTGGACGCGGCGATCACCTCACAGGTGATCCCCGCGGCCACCGGCGAGGTGTTCACCGGCCAGTTGGCCGCCGCCCGTGAGGCGGGCGCGCAGCTCTCGCACGCGCAGGCGAGGATGGCGCGTGAGTTCGTGACCAGTGACCGGCTGCTGGCGCTGGGAATCGGTCCGGCCGGTGCCGGTAAGACCTCCCTGACCCGTCTCGTGGTGGACACCGCGACCGCCTCGGGGCACCAGGTGTTCGGGGTCGCACCGACGGCTGCGGCCGCCGATGTGATGGGCGAGTCGATGGGGATCACCGCCACCACCGTGGACGCCTTCCTGATGGCCGAGCGCAGCCCGTTGGGTGTCGGGGATGTGCTGATGGTGGACGAGATCGGGATGGTCGCCACTCCGAAACTCGCCCAGCTGGTGGCCACCGCCGAAGCGGCCGGGGCCGTGGTCCGTGGTGTTGGTGATGACCGGCAGCTGGCGGCCATCGGTTCCGGGGGCGCGCTGCGGATGATCGACAACGCCGCGCCGTTGTCCCGACTGGAAGAGGTCTACCGCTTCCGCAACCCCAACGACCCGGGACAGGTGAACGAGGCCGAGGTCGCCGCGTCCCTGGCGTTGCGCGAGCCACCCGTCACCGGGGAGGACCGCCCGTTCGACTGGTACGTGGCCAACGGCCGGGTGCGCGCCGGGGAGGAAGACACGGTGCTGCGCGAGGTGTTCACCGGGTGGGTCACCGACACCGAGGCCGGGCGCAACTCGATGATGATTGCCCCCACCAACGCCCAGGTGGCGGCGTTGAACGAGATGGCACAGGCCCGTGCGCTGCACCTGGGGCGGCTGCTGACCAGCACGCACACCACCACCGAGGCCGACGTCACAATCTACACCGGGGACCGGGTGGTGACCCGGCGCAACAACCGGACCCTGGCGCTGAACCAGGGCAAGGACTTCGTGAAGAACGGGGACATCTGGGATGTGGCCCGCGTCCACGACGACGGGTCGCTGACCCTAACCCACACCACCCACGGCGGGAAGATCACCGTGCCCGCCGCCTACGTGACCCAGAACGTGGAGCTGGGCTACGCGGCCACGATCAACCGCGCCCAAGGTGCGACCGTGGACACCGCCCACACCGTGCTGGATGCCTCCACCGACCGGGCCGGGGCCTACGTGGGTGCGACCCGCGGGCAGTTCGGCAACCACCTGTACGTCGTCACCGGGGAGAACAGCACCCGCGATGAGGTGCTGGACTCCATCACCGGCGCCTATGAAACGAACCTGTCCGTGCACGAACAGGTGGGGCGGCTGCGGGCCGAGAACCGGTCCGTGGCCGAACGTGTGGGCCTCTACACCGCGCTCACCGACCAGGCCCGGTCCCAGGCGATGGAACACGCCGCCATCGAAGCCGTAGGGATCACCCGCGCCGCGCAGCTGCGCGCAGCCCCGGCGTGGGGTGCGCTGGCCACGGAACTGGCCAACGCCACCGAGGCCGGCCTGGAACCGGCCGCGCTGCTGGCACGAGCGCACTCCCAACGGAACTTCGCGGACTCCGCCGATGACGCCGCGGTGCTGCACTGGCGCGTGAAGGGACTGCGCGCCGAGAACAAGACGCTGCACGACACCACCGGACCCCGGCCGTTCGCGGCGATCCCCGACGAGCACCTGGACCGACTGGAAGCCACCGCCCGCGCACGCGCCGCGCAGAAACCCACCGAGAAGCCCGCTGCGGCGGTGGAAGACCCGAACTGGCACACCCGCCCGCACGCGCTGGAAACCACTGAGCACCTACGCTCACGCCGGGCCGGGATGGCCGAGGGCGCTACCGCCCACGACTCCGCGGAATGCCGGTGGGAGCTGGCCTCCATCGACGCGGAACTGTCCCGGCGTGCGTTCATCTCCCCCGCCCAGAAAGCCGTGGAGGAAACCGCGCGCGGGGAACGCCCCCGGGCGGAAACCGAGGGCACCCTGGCCGAAGGACTGGCCCAGGAGAAAGCGATCCGCGCCGCGGCCCTGCCCACCACCGGGCACGCCCTGGCAGACCAGAAGCTGGACACGCTCACGCACGGGATCAGTGGGCACACCGCGGGCACCTACTGGCTCCATCACCGGCACACCCCCGAGGCGATGCGCACGATCCTGGACGCCCACCACACCGACATCGGAGAACTGGCGGTGCTGCGCGGCAAGCAGCTCGCGGCCGAGAAACCGACGTGGGTTGAGGCGTTGGGTGAGGTGCCCGCGAACCCGACCAACGCCGCCCGGTGGTACCGGGTCGCCGGGGAAGTGGACGCCTACCGGGAGACCTACCGGATCACGGAAGACACACCGATCCCGAAGCAGTACGCCGAGTCCGAGCGCGGCCAGTACCTTGCGGGGCAGATCACCGATGTGCACAAGCGCGGGGCGCTCTCGCACAGACCCGGCCCGGACCCGGAGCAGGTGGAGACCACCGCGGCCACCGCCACCAGTGAGGGCACCCACCACGAGAGGGCCACCCCGGCCGAGGTCGCGGTGACCGTCACCACCGAGGAAAGGACGCGAGCCGTGGAAAACCTGTGGGATGTCGTGGAACGCGACTACAAGGCCGAGCAGAACGCCCACGCCCAGCGCGACACCGCGCACGAGGCCCTGGAAGCGGCACGGGCGAAGGTCCAGGACTCCACCGGCCAGCGCGAGACCGTCGCCCAGCAGCTGATCCAAACCGCGCGGGCGGACTACGCCCCCGTGGAGGCCGCCGCCGCCCGGGTGGAGGCCGCGAACTTCTTCACCCGTTCCGCCCGCGAAGCCGACTACCAGCAAGCCGTGAGGGACTACCGGGACCAGTACGGGCAGGACACTCCCCCGGGCCGTGACGACGAGCAGTGGTTGGAGCACCACCACGACTACACCGCTGCCCAGAGCCAGGTCACCGAGGACCGCGGGCAGCTGGCCACCGCGGAGACCGCGGCCGCGGCCGCCGAACGCCAGGCGGAGACGGCCACGGCCACGCGGGAGCAGTCCTATCAAGACTATGCCACCGCCCGCGACGAGAACCCGCGCACCCGCGTGGGCACCTCACGGATGGACGGCGAGCAGGTGGCCCGAGCTACCGACCTCCAGGCCACGATGGACAAGCACCACCTCGCGGCCGGGACACGTCCTGGCGATGCCCGGGAGACCAGCCGGGCCGCGGCCGCACGAGCGCCCCGGCCCTCCCAGACCGCGGACACCCGTACTACCCGCAGCGTTCAACAGCACCACGCCCAGCAGACCCACCGCCGCGGCCGAAGCCTCTAACCACGCGCAAGGGATCAGTACCAGCCCGGTTCCCAGTCCGCTGCAACAGCAGGGAATCCCTCTGCCTCCAGCTCCTGCCCGGTGACGTCCAAGATGCGGCGTGTTTCGCGCGGTCGGTGACCCGCGGAGCAATCCCTGAATACCCCAGTCTGTGGATCGAACAGCGCCTTAGCGTGCAAGTCCCAGTGATGTACCCACCAGTCAGACATCTCGCCCTTATCGCGCGACACGAGGTACTGCTGGTGCAGCGCCCTGAACCGAGCCACAGCTTCGGGGTGCTCCCACCACTGCGGACAGAACACCCCGCCTTGTGTTGCGGGGTACTCCATAATTGCCAGGGTTGCTTGAATCCACTCGCCAAAATTTGGGGGCTCCTGCTCAACCTCGGCCCTCTCGGCCGCCACGCTCTCAGTTTCCGGCAAATTATCCGACATCGATTAGATCCTTGTCCCCGGGTCCAGTGGATTTGAGTCCCATCTTCAAGCGCCGCATTCGGGGCTCTATCTTTTGCGTCAGTTGTTCATCCTTGAACCAGTAATGCGAAGCCACGATACCCCCGCCACCGTCACTTGTGCGTACATACATCGTGCCGGGTGAAAGGTTCGCCAAATCAGCGGCAGACAAAATCTCGCGTCGCTGAATCTGATCTGAACTACTCCTCCCGTGCCCAGAACGCGCATTGTAAGAAGAAGAATGACTTGTGACCTTGTGGTCGTAATGCCCGATTATCTTGGACAACGACGACACGAAGTCTTCCTCGGTGCCACCGCCGCCATAAACCAAGACAGAAGCGGCCCCGATAAGTTCATTCATCCCCTCTTTGCCAAACTGTTTGCGACCCTGGGAGACCGATTGAAAGTACGAGCTGATGATAATTCCCAGTGACCCGGCGAACGAATACCACTCTGGCAGTTCGGGCAGAATTACGGTATTGCCCACCTCGTCTAATTCCATCACCAACGGCACCCGCAGCCGCCCGTTTGAGCCAGCCAGCGCCTCCCTTTGCGCGCTACGGAATACGTCCCACACGAGGCTCGACACCAGTGCGGAGGTGGCGCCGGCTGTTCGGCTGCCCAGCAAGATGAGGGTGTCGGTACTTGTGGCGAAAGCCACTGGATCGAACACACGGTGCTGATCGTTCACGGGGCGGATGGAGGCCAAGTAGTCCTCGTGCTCGAACGGCGAAGCACACCGTTGAGCGGTGGCCCACACTGATCCACGGGTCTCCACTGGCTGCCGTTTCAGGCCCCGCAAGGTAGCCGCCTGGTTCGCAAAGCCGTGTTCATCGAGGATCGCTGCTGGCTCGTCCTCATCTGTCGTCATCGCCCACCGGAAGACATCGCGGTCATTCTTGCCGGAGACATTGGCGGCCAGCAAAAGTGATCCAATGATTTTCGATCCCATCAGATCAAAATGGGCATTCGGGTTTCCTTCTCTACTGCCCTCCCCGTGGGTCGCAGCTTCGAAAATCGCCCCCACCTTTTCAGCATCCATACTGTTCCGCACCATGCCGATGATGTTGAAATGATCGGTGCTCGGCTCCTTGCGGTCGAGTATGTTGGTTGGATCGAAAATCCACACGTTGCCGTGGAACATGCGCGCCGCGAAAACCTCCCAAACACCATCAGCTTTGTTGGAGGTCATCACAAGAGCGCCGGGAGCGTCGAACGCATGGGGCACAACTTGAGTTGTTGTTTTGCCCCGCCCGGGCGCGTGTATTTGGACACTACACTGCCGCCATCCCTGAAAAATTGGACTGGAGTTTACGGAGCCGAGCTTCAACCCAGGCCCAATGCCCTCGCTCTCCGGGTGCAGGTTAGTCCGAGCATCTTTGATTCTTGCCTCGGTTTGAGAATGACTGAATGACGACCTATTGCCGAGTCGCTTGTTCGCCATCTTCTCGGGGGTCTTTTTTGTGTTGGGCCAGAACCAAGCAGCTACAGCTATAACACACAGAATCACAACCACCAGGGCGACTATTGCTGGAAGCGAAGCGATGTCGAACATTGTTTTCCCCTTGCCCGGTGCAGTTTATGCCATTTCCCGTTCTAGCCGGTGTGCCGCCATACTGTTGGCCCATGCTTCGTTGGTGTCGTGGATTTGCCGTTCCTTGCGTGTGAGGTTCATGTAGAACGGGCTCCCTGTGGTCTCACCAAGCTTCAAGAGAAAGCGGCCACGGCCTGGCGGGGGCAAGGTGCGGTTCGTTTTCGGATCAACACCCCCCTCCGCGGACAAGGAAACCAGTAGGTCTTGCTCCTTCTGGGACATCGGAACGACCTGGGTCAAGTCCGTCATCTCGTTACGAGCCAGCCCGCCGAACACCTTGACCGAAGACCGTTCCAGGAACCCCGTAGCGATGGATGTCAACGCTGGCGTGGACAGCTGTAGATCCTTCATGCTGTGCGTGATCAGAACCTGTCCCAACCCCTTTGTGCGGTTGAGCTTGGTCAACGCGTTTACGCGGTGCACAAGCTGCTCGTCCGCGCTGAGAACCTGCCACAGCTCGTCCATAATCATCAGATGGTGGCGTTCTGGGATGAGACCTTCCGAGGCTAAATCCTTCAAGGCCGAGGCCCCTGCTTGTCCGTAGCTCCAGCACACGAGCTGCACAGCGGCGCGCAACGTTCCGTTGGCTTCGTCGATGGCTGACACATCGAACGAAACGCTGCGGTCTAGGCGCATCGGTTCCGACGTCTCACGGCAGAACACATCACCGAACGGCCCTTCCGGGCCAAGGGAGTTCAAACCGCGTTGGAGTGTTTCGGTGAGCTCGAAGTATTTTCGATTCCGCGTGTTCTCCTCCAGCTCCGGATCGAAGACGAGCATGTCGATGATGTCTCTGGGAGGATCGCGCAGCACGTCCTGGACGTCGGACACCAAAGGCTGCCGGTCCTCCGCTTCTGCCTTGTCCGAGGCATGGCGGATCGCCATAGAGAGCACGGTGCCCTCGTTCTTCTTTTCCGTCAGAACATCGCCCAGCGCAAGCTCCACCAGACCGCGCAGGGTGTTCAAGCGCCGGTTGTGAATCTCGGACCGCTGGGCGGCCTGCATCTTCGGAGGAAGCTGCCCCAGCAGCGCCCACGCAGGCCCGGCGTCAAGCGGGTTGATCGCAGACAGGCCAGGCGCGACCGTGAGGACTTGACCGCCAGTCTCCTTCACGACGCCGGCATAATCGGGCTTCAGGTCACCGAGCACCAGGATCAAGAATCCGGCGTCTATGAGTGCCAGCGCCCAGCGAACCGCGATGGTCGATTTTCCGCGTCCGTTTAGGGCCATGATGAAACCAGACGGAGCCGAGACAATGCCCTTGATGTACAGGCTGATTGGATCACCGCAAGTGATCTGTCCGTTGATCGTGTTGCGTCCAAGGGGAGCACCCACCAATGGTGAGGAAGCAGCCCCACAGAACGGCCACAGGCCCGCCGTCTGGCGTGAGGTGGCCTGATACTCCACAGGTGCCTCAACCCATCCGCACGCGCCACCCTCGGGGCGTTCGTAGCCATATTTTGTCAGCGTCGGGACCTTCTTCTCCCGAGCTTCCAGCATCTCGTTCTGCTGGCCGTCTTTGTTCTTTCCCCAGCCGAAGGCAACCCCATCGACCAACTTGTCTACCAGTGACACGGTGCTTCTCCTTCTCAGACGCTCTCACGCAGTGTGTTCGACAAGCGGGTGAAGTCCTTGGGGACCGAACCGATGCCAAGCCCGAACGCGAAGGCCGCATCATCCGAGTATTCGCAGTCTCGTAAGCGCAACTGGATGCCCGACACCGCCTGGTCTCGTAAAATCGCTTCGACTCGGGGGAACTTCGCGGGGTCATCCACTGTCGCCGTGACCACCAACCCAAAACGCACCATCGCGGCGCCTTCGGCTTGCTCGCGTTCGCTGTACTCTGCCTTCTCCAACGCCACCCGCTTGATCTGGGATGACTTCTGGCCCTTCTGGTTGTTTCCGAACCTGGCGTTCGTCACCTGATCCTGCACGGCCTTCTGCGACATCCCCGGGCTCATCGGGCGAAACAGCAGCGTCACACGCTTCTGCTCGAACACTCCATGCGCTGAGAGCAGCCCCGCCAACCCCGTTTCACGAAAATTCGCAGCGGGAGGCTGATACATCTGCCAGGACTTCGAGAAATAGCCAGCGTGCTCCCACCAGCCAGGCGTGAGCTTCGCATTCGTCGGACCGACCTCGCCCCACGTCAGTCCTGTACCTTCACCGGCCAAACGGGCGGTCTCGACGGCAGGTGCCACCGCTGGGTTATATGCGGTGTGAACCTGGTCAACCACATCCTCCATGCCCAGCACGCTCACGGTGCCACCAGAGGCGACTTTGAGCTGAGCCAGCATCCCGGGCAGCAGCGTGGAGATGTCTTCCGCCAAGTCTTCTTTGGTCCGCGGGCCTGTCCCGGCGTCGCGGTTCGGCCGCGCCGTGAACGTGGCCGCCACCCACTGGTCGATCTTCGGCACGCCCTGGTTCAGGTCATGGACAATCTCATCCATCGCCTCACGGGCAAATTCCGGGATGTCGTGGACCTGGGACTGCTCCCTGGTCACTCGAACGGCATCCGGCAACCTGTTCCCCGGGTCACGGGTCGCCTGTGTGGTTGCAGCGACCTGGACCAGCGATGAGGACACCCCCGCCTCGCGCTGGAAGATGCCCCATTGGTCCACCATGAGGTCGATGGACCCTTGATCCAGCAGACCCATGCCCGGGGACTGCACGCTGAAAATCACCGTTCCTGTTCGGTTGGCGGGATTCCAGATCATGGCTCTTTCGGTGTTCGCTCCCGCAGGTGTCGTTCCCACCAATTCCGTCCGGGCAAGAATTCCCACCGGGGGAAAGTCTCCGGAGGGCAGCTGAGATGTGGGACCGGCTGCGTAGGTCGTGGAACCTGTTTTCTCTGCCTTCTTGAAGTGGTGTTTTGCCAGCAGCTCCTCGAACTTTTTACGGCCCTGTCGGCCGTTTAAGGAAATGGCGATCATGACACCCACACCAAGAACCACGATGGCTGTCTGAACCCAAATCCCCAATGGCATGGTTATGAACACCAAGACGGCGAGAATAACGCCGATGATGGTAGCGAGAGCTGATAACCCAAGCACACCTTCTTTGCGTGGGCTAGTAATGTTTCCGTACATCCTGATGCGGTGCTGCGCGTGATCTGACATGAGTTCTCTCGGTCCTTAGCGTTCAACATTTTCAAGGTCTTGAATGTGTCGCCCGGCAGACGTCGCGGTGAACCTGCCTGCCTCGGCTAGTGCGCGGGCCATATTCGGAGACATCACGTTCCCCGAATCCCTCGATCCCGTGGGCGCTGCGGCAGAACCGCCTCCGCCACCACCAACGGGAGCTGCGCTAGCGTGCTCTCCTCCGCTGGAGCTGACACCAGACCCGGAATCAGGAACCGATCCGCCGCTGGCACTGGACTCACCTCTGGGGGATGATTCGCCCACTGATCCCGATGCCGCGCTACTCCCCGAGGTCCCGCCTGGGGCGCTGCTGTTGGTGGCCCCACCGCTTCCACTGGCCCCGTTGCTCCCAGTGGCCGGTGAATCTGAACCGGCGGTGGACGCCGAAGCAGCACCCGAGGCTGGGCTGCCAGCCCCTGCATCCGAAGCGGAGGCCGAGCCGCCGCGTTCCTGGCTCCCGCTGGAACCCATCGAGGGCCCACTTTGGTGGGAAGCGCCCGGAGAACTGGACCCGCCGCCCGACGACATAGAGGAGGCTCCCCCGAGGGCGTTGCCTCCACCCGTCGCTACTCCCTCACTGCCGCCACCGAGAGCAGCGCCAGCACTACCAAGACCGGCGCTGCCTCCACCAGCTGATGCCGCACTGGCGCCGGTAGCAGCACCGCCTCCCACGGCCGCGGCGAGGCCCAACGAGCCCACAGCTATGGCACCAGCACCGGCTGCAATCGCCCCACCCGCGCCTACGCCACGGGCCTGATCAGTTGTTGCCACCGTCACAATCTTGATGAGCGCCGGCAGTGCCAGACACGCCATGATGATGACGACCATGCCTGAGATGAGCGAAATCAATTCGGCAAAGGCATCACCCTTTTGATCGTCTGACACCATGCCCTTGATCCACAGCGAACCAACACCGTAGATGATGGCCGCGGTCGGTTTGTAAAGAACCGCGGCGAAAATCCAACCCATCACCTTCCAGAAACGTTCTTTTCCTGCCTGTGTCTGTGATTGCGCAGCGAAGATCGGCAGCAGACCAACGAGAACAGCCACCATGCCGTAACTAAAGATCACGAACAGCGCGTTTACTACGGAGGCCAAGGCGGCCACCAAAACCAGAATCACCGAGACGATGGCGAGCCCAATAACAAATTTTCCGCTTTGATCGCCGGGCATGATGGCGAGCATCGTGTACAGCGATGTGCGTTCGTCATCACCTTGGCCAGTGATGTTACTCAGTAGCCACGGAGACACTGCATCACTAGCTTTCAGCAGATATGTGGCGGCCGTGCCACCGATAGCGGTTACCGCTACCGTCGAGAACATTGCCATCACAAGGTCTACTGAGGCGTCTTTTGAGTGCGTCCTTACAACTCGCACGATGCCAAACGCTGTGCCAATGATCCCCGCAACCGCCACAAAGTAGATGGTGCTGTTCTGAACCGCGGCCGCTGGGGAGCCTTCGCCCATTCCCGGTCCCGAGATACCGAGCCACCATTCGGAAATGCCGTCGAGGACTACTTGCAGGGCGCCGAGAAGGGATTTGAGCAGCCATCGCATGGCTGCATCGAGTCCCTTTTCAATGAGCCCCCCGATACCATCTGTGAGCCACCCCGGCATCAGGCACTCCAGGTAACGGCCGGGTCAGATGTGGTGGTCATCTGCAACTCCATTGGCTTGTCCGCAGACACGGGGTCCAGCTTCCAGTCACCGTCTTGCCACACCATCGTGAGACCGAAGGTGCCGCTGAGAACGCTGTCCGACTGCCCGTAAAGGAGCACGTGCACCTTGTCGGCGCTCTCCTCCTGGATTTCGTACCCGCGCAGCTGCGCGGAGCCCTCGCTGCCCGGCGATTCTGTTACGTAACCCTCCCCCGTCGGCGCGGGTGTCTTGGGCTTCTTGCCGTCCGCGATGATCTGGTCCCGCACCTTGCCCGCGGCATAGACACTCTTGGTGTCTTCCTCCGAGACGTTCTTCTGCTCGTCCTTGGTGGGTCCAGCCAGGTAATCCGTCGCGGCGAACAACGCCCCTGCCGTGTTGTGCGCGTGTCCGACCTTCCACCCCGAACTCAGGTCTTGGCAGCCGCCGAACTTCGCGGACACCGGGTAGCGAACCCCGTCTTTGCCCGGTGCCCACGAGTCCGTCTCAGGTGCCTTCTTGCTGACAGACGATGTGTCCCCGTGGTCAAGATCGGATTGGCAGGCATAGGCGTAGTCCTCCGTGGGCTGATGGCTGCACCCGGACACTGCCAGCAAGCTCGCAAGGCCCACCGTCACGGCGGCCACGGATCGGTTGCGCGTCTTCGTCTTGTTCACTGGTCGTTTCCTTCTGTCATCGCTGGATGTGCTGGTGGGTCGGCGCTTAGATGCCCACGACGTTCTGCCAGACCACGCCCACGACGGTCAGCGCCGCGCCGCCCAGCAGCGGCCAGAGGGGAGCGGTGATCTCCTGGTCACCAGAACGTCGGGCCTTGGCAGCCGTGACGATCCCGATGATGAAGTAGATGAACAGCACGAACGCCGCTATGTACAGAGCCCAGCCCACGAGGGTGGTCACGAAATCGAACCCGGGGGGTTGCGTGGGCGTGCCGTCGATCGCCAACGCCGGGGAGGTGCCGCCCACGACGAGGGCGGAGCTGAGGGCAACGGCGGCAGGGAGGCGGTGCTTCTTGGTGGTGGTTGAGGGCATGGTGTTCTCCTTGTGCTGGTGGTGTGCGGGGTTGCTGGTCGAGTACATAGACGCGGGCACTGCTCACTCCTTTTCTGCGGTGGGTACTGGGTTGGCCCAGGCATTGAGCGTTTTCACCATGTAGGTGAACCGCCGCTTATGTGCCCAGGAAGCCGTCACGGGGCCGTCAACGTCGGGCCATCGCCGTTCATATCGGACCTCGAAAGATCGGGGATACAGGCGTGCCACACGCTTGGCGTAGTTGCGGGTCTCAGGTGAGACATCTTCGGGTCTGCGGTGGTGTACCAGAACCAACCCCCGCAGGGTGTTCGCCGCGTCATCGACGCGCAGCCGCTCCGCAGCTGCAAGTGAATGGCGCGTCACTGCGGCCACGACAACACTCGCAGCGTCTTGCGCCGGGGCCGACTCTCCAGTGTCGATCACTCGATCCGAGCACGCGGCGGCGATGGTACTGACTCCCACTCCCCCACTAGCTCCAACAAGATTCAGATGCTCGGCGTCCGGTGCTTCCCGGTAGGTTTCTTCCCCCGATTCATGGTCGTTCGAGACCATGTGCGTAGCGCCCATCATCATGAGCTGGTCCCCAAGAATCGGGGATCGGTCCAAATCCGGTTCGGCTTCTACCGTCGTCACTGGACGGACGAACGGGTTGGACCGCTCTTGCATCGTCGGCTCTCGATCCTTGCTGCGGGACTTCTTCCCTGCCATCACTCGTTTCCTTGCTGTCATCGTCGTTGCCCCCTGTATCTCAGCCACTTACTCCCCCTCCTTCGGATTCGTCGGCAGACCGTACACGCTGGTGGCCGCAGGGTCCGATGGATCAGCGGCTACCACAATCGCTGTGTTCTGCTTGCTCACGGCCGCGGGATACGCCTTCGTCTTGGTGCCCGTGGCCACGGTCTTTCCCTTCGGGTCCAGCAGCTCAGACTCCTTCTGCGATGACCGAACCGCGCGCCCCCCGCCGATATGGGCTTCCGAACCCACCTGCACGAGAGCCTCGTTCGTCACCCAGATACCGCGGGCCAGGAACGAACCCGTGGAATGATCCACTTCCGGGGCCGTTGCCGCGGCCGCTGACGAACCCTTGAAGGCTGCGGTGTGAATCCGCGATATCGAGGTGGCGCTGCCTTTTCGCCCCACCTTGGAGCTGGACCACTCCGTAGCCGTTCCCTTCTTCGCCTGGCACAGCACGGTGTCGAAAGAGCCGGTGCACGATTCCACAGGCGAGGTCTTGCCGTCCTTGCCGGCGACGCCGGCGATGGTGGCCGGCTTGGGCAGCTTGGCGCTGTCTTCGGTGAGCGACCACACCCGTGCTGAGGGGCCGTCCGTACTCGCCGCCGTCACGGCACCGTTTGCCGCCCCAGCAATCTCCGAGCCCGCGGGCATGGTTCGTTTCATCCACTCGCCGCTGTCCGTCAGCACATGCACCACCGGCGAGGAGGGCGTCATCTTCACCGGGTCGCCGTACCCAAACTCGATCTGCCCGTCCTTGGGCATCGACGTGGCGGTGACCTGCCGCGAGGACGTGTCCAACAGGGACACGGCCTTGCCGTCTGTGACCGCGATCAACGTGTCGGTCATGGGAGCGAACTCGGAGACCTCCATGCCCGCGTCCGTGCTCCACTTTGGTTCGCCCGTGTTGGGGTCAAGGGCACTGATCTTTCTTCCCGCGGGCGCCAGCAGCACATCATCGAAGATCACCGGCTGTGCGCGCTGGTTGATGCTCTGGTGCCACCCGGCATACGTCCCCCACCCTGGAGGTGCTTGCACCGGCAACTGTGCTGGTGCCGCGTGGTACGGCTCAGGTTGAGCCTCCGGCTCGTCACGGAACACGCCGGACACAGGCACCGCGACTGCCACCGCCAACAAGCCCGCAGTTGCCACATATGCCGCCGTCCGCCGATTCAGCGGCCCGCGACCGCGAGCACCGTAACGATCCCGATCCCGTCCGCCTCCCAGACGTGCGTACCAGGGTTGATTCTCCGGTTCAGGATGCGCCACCACTTCGTACTGGCCCGGTTCCCCGTTGTAGGACGACAGTTCTTGCAGCTCCCCCAAATCGACATCTGCGACGAGCTCGAACGTGGCGTCATCGTCGGCCGCGTCAGTGGCGACCACTTTGCACACCCGCAGACCAAGCGTCTGCGATGCTTTCAACGCGGCCGGTTCTGCCACCTCAAACAGCGATTGGTTCTCGTCGCGAGCGAATTCTTCATAGACCCCGGGGGCTTCCACGATCACCTGGTCCGCCGTAGCGCGCAGACTGATGACGGGGAACCTCGGGACTTTCACGGCGTTACGAGTTTCCGCGCTGCTCTTGTTCATGAGCTTCATGCCTTGTCCAGCTCCTCGGTCGTCGTGGTTTGCGTACCCACGACGAGCCATTGCCCGCCATGTTTCTCCAGGTAGATGATCTGCTGATCCCGACCGCCTGGGATGTCTGTCGAACCGTCACGAGTCTTCCAATGCCAGGAGGTGGTGATGCCGCGCACTGCCTTATCAGCAGCCACGTCCCGGTCCACATCCCCAGCTGTGGGAGCTGCCTCTGGCACCGAATAGCCTTCGTGCTTCGCGGCCTTTCCGAACTGCGCTTGCAGTGTGTTGCGCGCCGCGGAACCCTTCTTCTGCTGGTCGTACCAGGACACGCTCATGAGGTCTTTGGCGCGCAGCACGCCCGTCATCGTGTTCTCGTCCAGAGTTGAATCCCAGCAGTGCCCGATGCTCGCGTAGGCACGCGCAGTCGCGGAGGCGTCCGAGCGATCCACGTTCCTGGTCGTCGGGCATGAGCCATCCGCGAGGTCACGTGTGGTGGAGGCCGACGTCGTTGCGCTGGTCGTTACGGGTTCCGGTTCGGAGGCATCAGAGCATCCCGTGGCGCACAGCAGCACCAAAGCAAGAGGAACAAACCGTCTCATTTCACCCATGCGCCCTTCTCCTTCAAAATCGGTTCCGGGTCGATATTGCACCCGTCATAAGGAAAGTTCATGCCACCATTTTTCCCGGCACCACAGTTGGGCCTATACATCTCGAAATGCAGGTGAGCGGCTGCGCCACTGGGGTTACCTCCCATAAATCCGGATTCGACGCCAATTTGTTTTCCGCGCTTGATCTTTTCGCCCTTCTTCACATCTAGAGATTTCATGTGGCAGAACGCGACTTGGAACCCGGGTTTGGAATCCATTTTCCCCATCACACAGTGATCGTTGGGAAGCGTCCCCGTCACGGTTATGTCCATGGGGGCGATGATTGGTGCACCGCCCCCGGCGCTGAGGTCCACACCCATATGGTTCTGCGCCCAAGAGGGAAGGCCGGGCACGTTCCGCCCGCCGTACCCACTCGTGAACTGACCCCCGGGCAGCGGTATTGTCCACTCCCCCTTGCCCAAATCACCGTTCCACGACTTGCCACCCTCAACCGCCTTACACTCGCCAGAGAACGACATCTGAGCGGAGCCTGTGATCTTGGAGACGTAGTCCTGCGTCTCCTGGAATGGAGGAATGCCCTTGGCCTTCTGTACAGCCACCGGGCCAGCGTTGTACGCCGCAAGGGTCAGCCGCACGAGTTTGTTCGCGTCATCCCCGGCCAACGATTTCACTTCCCCGCGCAGCGCCTTCATGTAGCGGCCGTAAGCCGCCATCGAGTCCTCGATGTCGTGAATGTCGCCACCCTGACCGTAGAGAGCCCACGTTTCCGGGGTGAACTGCGCTGGCCCCTGGGCACCCGCCTTTGAGCCCGCTTGCGTGTCGAAGTTGGACTCGGCCTTGATTTGAGCGGCCACTGTCTGCTCGGGGAGACCGGATACCTTCGCGGCCTTCTTGATGGGCTCCTGAAACGCCTTGGGCACGTTGATGGTCTTCCCACCGTCGTTCGCAGAGACGGCATCCGCGCACCCTTCGCTTTCGTCCAAGCTGAGCTGCCCGGCGATGCCGCCAGCCAGCACCGCCACGAGGAGAGGCACGCCCAAGACCACAGCGATCAGCGCAGCGACGATCAAACAACCGAGACCGCCCACTACCCCGGCGCCCTTGCCCATTGCCCCGCTGCCAGACTCAGCCATGCCTCATCACCTCCTGTACCCTCACCGGCAAGCTATACAACATTTTATCACGGTATTGTTGTCAAATTGCACGAACCTCTAGGCGTTGCATGTGATGAGAAACTGGGAGGGTGCCCTTCATGATGAAAATCCCTGGTCAGAGCGAGGAGGTTCATGCCGCCGTGCAAGTGCTTGGCAACACGCTGCGCGTGGCCATCCTCAGCCATCTCTCCACCGGTCCCGCTACACGTGCGGCGATCAGCGATGCGCTAGGGGTCACCGAGCAGAGCCTGTCGCGGCAGATGGCCTTCTTGGAAGACAAAGGAGTGGTGGGCACCAATGTGCTCCCCGGCCGCGGCCGCCCCACTCTCCACCATCTGCAATCTGCCCGTCTCAACCAGTTAGAACGTGCGCTAGTCGCCTATCTCCACCCAAGCTCGTAAGGCTACGCACCGCAGGCGCGTTTTGACGATCCACGCACCACAATATGCAAACGCATCCATTTTAGATTATCCCCCCCCGGGCAGTGACGTCTTGACGTCTTGATCGCATGACGTCAACATGTCAAACTGTCAGGACGGCAAGACGTCTTGACATTCAGACGCCATAAGCACGGGAGGCCACATGAAAATTGCTCTGTTGAACTCGAAAGGTGGATGCGGCAAAACCACGTCCGCCATGTTCTTGGCCCAGGTGGCCGCCAATCGCGGGCACGTGGCCGAAGTGTGGGACAGCGACCCACAGGCATCAGCGACGAGGTGGGCAGAAGCCGCCGATCTATCCTTCGACGTGGTGCCCGCCAACATCGCAACGATGCGACGGCCGGTAAGCGACAAGTACGTTTTCATCGACACCCCACCCGGCAACCCGCAAATCTTGACGGCAGCCGCCGAAGCCGCCGATCTGGTCATCATCCCCACGATGGCCTCGATGTCGGACATGGATCGAACATGGGCAACCATCGACGCGCTTACCGGCGTGGCACCGGTTGCCGTGTTGGTCACATCGGCGGAGACCAGCACGCGCGCGTACCGCGGTCTTGTGGAAACGCTGGAAGCCGCAGAAATTCCCGTGCTGCCGCCGATCCGCAAGAGGTCCACGTTCCGGGAAGCATGGGGTCAAACACCCTCACACCTTTGGGGCTACACCGCTGTACTGACCACGATTGAGGAGGCACTGACCGCATGAGCGACTTCAAGGAGCGCCTAGCTGCTCAGAGAAAGCAGAAGCCAGCAGTCGAGGGGCTGGATCAGACATTCCAGAAACCCACTGACGACCGGGCCCGTTTGACCATTCGACTGCCCCAGGAGACTTACAAGCAGCTCCAGCGTGCCACCGTCGAGATGGACACCAAAGTAAACCCCGTCGTAGTCGCAGCCATAGAGCGCGTGCTTCGGGAATATGAGGAGTCAGGCCGTCTAGACATTTAGACGTCTAGACATCTAGACATCTAGACATCTAGACGTCTAGACGTCTAGATGTCAAAGTAGGTGAGGGGGATCCGGCAGCCGGACCCCCCTCACTATGTGCGCGAGAACCTGTAGGGGAAGCTCACCTTCGCTGTCCGTCGTCCTGACGCGGAATTGTATGTGCCCGTTCCACGGCGTCAAGGGCGCCTACGGCGTCGCTACGCGATGCGCTGCGCGCACCCCTGACCCCGCTCCACTAAACACATCCTGCTTCCAGCTATCAGGACGACGGGCCAGGCTACACGGATGGCCCCCACAGGTCAGAGCCCCGGAACCGTCCCGGAGTAGGGGGCATGAGCGGAGAAAATCATCAGCAAAAACCTTCCTAGTCTACTTGTGTCTAGCGTTGAACGCGAGTAAACTAAAGAGTGTTCAGGCGGGAGGAA
>NZ_JROM01000047.1 GCF_000786655.1 Kocuria marina
CCACCCGGTGGCCGTTCCGGCGCAGCGCGGCGTGGACCTTGGTGATCCCGTACACCCCGTAGTTCTCCGCGTGCACCTTGGTGATGACCGCGGTCGTGGCCGCGTCGCTGACCGATCGCGCTGAGGGCGGGCGGGTCTTGGCTGCGTAATAGGTGCTCGGGGCGACCTGCAGAACCTTGCAGATCGGCTCGACCCCGTACTCGCCCTTGTGGGCGTCGATGTAGGCCACTACCTGTTGTGTGGGCGGTCGAGCTCCGCCGCGAAGAAAGCCGAGGCCGACCGCAGGATGGCGTTAGCCCTGCGGAGTTCCCGAACTTCTCTCTCGAGCTCGGCCAGCCGCTGGGCGTCATCAGTGGTGGTTCCTGGTCGATATCCCTCATCGACCTCGGCCTGTCTCACCCAGTTCCGCAGCGTTTCCGGGTTGATCCCCAGCTGCTGACCGATCCGCGCCAGCGCCCCGGCCTTCGTCGCCGGGTCCCGCCGGGCCTCCACCGCCATCCGGGTGGCGCGCTCTCGCAACTCGTCCGGGTACTTCCTCGGTGCCCCCATGACTCTCATCCTTCCGTGGAATGAAAGCCTCCAACAGACCCGTCACGGGACATAGCGTTGGGGGCATGAGTTGGGAACCAGTCCTCGAAGCAGTCGGTCAAGCGGTTAACGGTCAGAGCGAAGCCGCTAAGGCGGCTCTTGAAAAGTGCTGGGATGAGACGGTCGAAGAAGACCATGCCCACCGGTGCGTGTTGGCGCACTACCTGGCCGACCAGCAGGAGAATCTTCAGAGCGAGACTCGCTGGGACGAGCAAGCCCTGACAGAGTTCACACACCTCCAAGACGGTGACCTCGCAGCCATCGGAGTTCCCTCGACAGCGGGGTTCGCTCCGAGCTTGCACCTCAACCTCGGTGATGATTACCTGCGCGCTGGGCGCGTCCAAGACGCCGAAGATCAGGTTGTACGGGCGCAGCAATCTGTCGCACGACTGCCCGAGCAGGGGTATGGCGCGATGATTCGGGACGGCGTTCGTCGCCTCCAAGGACGTGTCGAGGCGGCGAACGCGGCGCTGTAGCTCAAACGGTCGTTTAGTGACTGCGACCCGTGCCGGGCTAGCGCGGTCGCCGCCTCAGCGAGGGCGCAGGGGTGACAGGGGTTCCGCGCTGAAAGGCGCTGGCGAAGTTGCGAGGCGCTTGATCGACCCCGAGAGATACCGTCGAATCCTCAGTACCGATGACCGCAGTTAGTGACCGGCTTCCGTGATGTCACTGCCATGTTCTGCGACGTCACCCGCCTCCAAGGCCGCATTGGCGGACATCGTCTGCTCGAACTAGTCCACAGAACCCCCAAACTCTTGATTGCTCTTAACTGCAAATTTGAATTTACCAAGGTGTCCCAAGTCGGGTACACTGAACTTGACAGCCAGTCCGTCATCACCCCAAGGAGGTTGAAGTGGCATTCAAGGTCTTCGAGAAGGGCAGTGCGCCCACGCCGACTGTTCCGACCGTGACGATCCAGAAGCGCGGACTCTTCAGCCTGAACGATGCGGCGTACAAGATGCTCGATGAGCCGGAGTACATCGCGTTCCTCTACGACGATGAGGAGCGGTTGATCGCCCTGAAGCCGACCACCCCAACCGATCTCAACGGTTACCCCGTACGCCGTCAGACACCCGCTGGGAAGTCGGGGAAATCCACCGGGCCCGTACTGATTGCTGGATCCATGTTCACCCGATTCATCGACATGGACACCTCCCAGGCCCGTCGATGGACCCCGGAGCTGCGCGACGGGATGCTTCTCATCGACCCCAAGACGGAAGGTGCACTGGTCATCTCCAACCGGAACCGCCGCAAGCAGGCAACGAACCAGTCGGAGGATCACTCCTCACCGGATAACGCCGAGTGAGGGGAAGGCGAATGCGCAAGCACCACGGGGCTCCCGTGTAGCCCCCCGAGATGTATCGCCCGGGGCGGCCTGAACTTCAGGCTGCCCCGGGCGAACACCGCGCCACCTGCATACAGAGCCCCTCCCGAGGGGCTCGGGAGGGGCTCGAAGGTGTCCTGGACAGACTCTTCGACTCTATCCCACGCGGCCGGCCCTCATGGGCCGGCCGTAGTGGCTGGCGCGTTCACCTACCGGCGCCCGTGTCGGGCGCCAGGAGGGAGCGCACGCATGCGTGTCTCCGAGCTGTACCAGTTCTCCGACCCGGAGAACCTGCCCTTCGTCGACGTCAACGTCCTCAAAGACAGCCCCCTGTACGTGGACCCGCGGGCAATCCGTCTCGACTCCACCGCCGCCACCCATGTGGTGCAGGCGAAGGCATCGATGACGACGTACTTCGACACTGTGCGCGACTGCATCCTGCGCGGGGACGAGCTCAGCCGGGCCAGGAGCCTGAAGTTGCTGCAGGACTTCTCCGAGCCCTGGCAGACCCGCCTGGGCCTGGCCGCCAAGGGGTTCCGCGGTCATGGCGGAGCAGAGAAGGTCGGCGAGTGGATCTGGCACACGCTGGACACGAACGCCGAAGCGTTTCGGCGCATCGCGGTCCTGACCCAGCTGGAGGACATCCCCCTGTTCGTCCCCGGCGTCGCCGCGGATATCACCTCTGATCTGACCACGCGGATTGTCTTCGGACCGCTCGCGGACTTCACCGCCCAGATACTGGAGACGTTTCCGCAGTTCACCGCCGGGACCCACAAGCTCTCCACCGTGACGACCCGTATCTGGGACCCGGTTACCTGTAGCTGGCGTGATGCAGACGTGCAGCTGCCTGTAGCTAATGGCAAGGAGCTGCTTCTTGTGCCCCGCCACTGGGTTCGTCCGATGCTGCTGATGCACGCCCGCCGGTTCTACGAGACCTCCGTCCTGAGCTATGTCCAGGACACCGAGACGGTATACACAGACAAGGGCCGCCCCCTGAAGCCGAGCAAGGACGTGCTCAAGGAACGCCCCGACGTGAACGGTACGAGGCCATTCATCCTTGACACCACTCTCAATGCCAGCGACGAGGGTATTAACCTCGGCCACCGGTTCAAGAAGTTCGTTGATGGGCGCTTCGAACCCGTCACCGACGATGTCCTCCACCGCAGGACTGCCTGATCACGTGAACGGCTGACCGGCGCCCTGGGGCCTAGCTCGATGGCCCCAGGGCGCCGGTCCTCACGGCGGACACTCTGCTAGAAAATCTTTCGAATGATTGACGGACATCGGCTTGCGTGGGATGCCGGACATCTGCCTCCGCAAGTCACAGGCCCGGGCACATGGACAATGATCAGCTATGGACGCCCCTACTCTCACCGAGCAGTTTCTAGCTGACCTTCGCAAGCACGTACAGAAGGCGTCTCCAACGGGGTACAACCACCAGGTGGCCCAGAGTCTGGACTTACAGTCGTTGCTGGTGGTTGTCATGAATTGGCGGGCCCGTCTCATCTCACCACGGCCTCGCACGGTGCACTTGTCCCAGGCCATTCAGCATCAGCCCGCGCTACAGGCGCACAAGCATGTGCTGCGCGAGATCTCTCAGCACCTGGAAGCCGGGCGATCCCTCACCCCTCGTTTGAGCACAAAAGCCGACTCGATTGTGCTTCCCCCAGCCCAGCAGTCCAAAAGGTCAAAGAGACGGCTGGACGCCATGCTCTCCGACTGGGGTGTCTACCACCTGCATCTCGGGGCTCAGTCGCACAGCCGATCGCGCTACGTGGAACGCACAGGGGACCTGCTGTTTCTCCTTGTGGGAGCTGATGATGCCTGGCTGATTGGGGTCTACGACCATGACCAATGGGCTGCGGAAGATGTGCTTCGGGTCATCGTGACTGAGTGGCTGGAGCACTCGAAATTTCATGAGCTGCCCCAGGGTGTCGCCCCGGCGACCGTGGTGGACCCCGACTGGTGGTTGGAACTGCGTAATGGTGGTGTGAACACCATCTGGTCTATCGATGGAAGGCACTACATGGCCGGGGACATGACGTTGGAGCATGGTTCTCTTGCCATCACAGAGGCAGCCAATGACATCCTGATCGCGCTGGAACGCGCGGATACGGAGATCGCGAACGCCCCGTCTTTGATACATCCAAAGGTCAAGGCCGGATGGTACGGGACTGAGAGCGTGTTCGGCTTCTACCCTGTGGCCCCTTTGCCGTGGTGGTTCAACGGTCACCAGTGGTCCCCGCAGCCGTGAGCACAGGTGCCTCGGAACAGAGGCTGCATATATAACATAATGTGGCCCTTCACAGATGAGCATGGGTAGGGGTCTTGCGCCACGGCCGGTGTCCGCCGGCGGCGAGCAGGGCGCGTAGGCGGTAGTTGTC
>NZ_JROM01000048.1 GCF_000786655.1 Kocuria marina
TCCCTTCGCGTGAGAACACTGTGAACGTTCCCCCGAGATGCCGGGGGAGGCTGGGCCGCCCCCTTCATTCGGTCCGGTCGCCGAAGAAGTGGTGGCTGACATGCGGAATCCGAAGATCACGTGGAATGGGTACCTCGAGGGCCTCGCTCGCGCCGGCTTGCCCCTATGTGCTACCGAACTAGAAAAGCGGACCGTAGGAGTCGGCTAGAAGCCAGGTCCAGGGGGCACCCCACAATGCGGACTCCCCATCCTCATCGTCCCGGCCGTCGCTACGCCGGCGCTCGCTCCCCCACGCTCATTCCTCGAGTGTTCATGAGGGAACCCTATGCCGGACCCACTTCCCCGCGGGGCATCCCGTCACCGCAGCCAGCCGGGGTGGGCGTCACCCGTCAGCGCGGTCGGCCAGTAGTCCGGCAGCAGGTCCGCCAATCGCTTCCACACGACCGCCGTGGGATCGTCCCGGCCCGCCACCGCCGCCAGGACGTCCGGCCCGTACGCCGCCAGCCGTTCCCGGCACACCCCGCACGGGCTCAGCACGACGACGCTGCCATCCGCCCTGCGGTGCACACACACCGAGGCCACCACCCTGAGGTCCAACCGGTGGGCGGCACAGTACGGTTCGATCTCGTGGCACACCTCGACCGCAGCATTCGGCATGTCCGGGGCGGTTCCGGTGACCACGGTGCCGTCCTCGAGCAACATGGCCGCCGCACCGTGCTCCGACCCGTCCGGAAACCGGGTTTCGAGTAGTGCCTTGCACTCGGTCACGACGTAGTCCAGAGCGGAAGTGTCCATGGCCGGAGCCTATCGGGGAGCGCGCCGCACGGGTCGATTGGCCAGTCGGCCAGAGTTGCCCGCGGTGCGACCACGTTCCGACGCCGGCCCGGCGGACGATCGAACCCTCGGACCGACCGAGGTGACGGTCGCACGGTGGAGCTGCAGCGGCGTCGTCTCCTCGCGGACCTGCGTGTCCACCTGGCCGCGATGCGACATCGCGAGAGCGACGCCCCGCCCACTGCCTGTCATTTGAGGCACTCTCGAGCCACCGGGTGCACTTTCAGGCACGTCGAGGCCAGGAATACCGCTGTTCGTGGCTTCAAAGTGCCTCAAAGTCCGCAGCTGGCCAGAACGTGCCTCAAAGTCCGCGGGCTGGCCCGAACGTGCCCCAAAGTTCAAGGAGCGTCCGGAACCCGCCGCCGTCACCGTGACGCATTGCCCCACCTGACCCTCGGCGATACTGGTTAGGCATCAATCGGCCGAAAAGTGTCGTGGGTCACGCGATTGACGGTATGAATGTACCCACCGGTCGAACCGACCCCCGCGCACCCTGCGGCGGCGTCGGACCGGTGGGTCCATCGCATCACTCCCGTGGAGGCACCATGACACGAACCCTCAGCCGACGATCGTTGCTGGCCGCAGCGGCGTCGTTGCCCGTGATCGGGGGCCTGACGGCCTGTGCGGGAGGCCCGGGCTCGACCGACCGCACGCATCAGCTGGTGTGGTCCACCTACGGCGTGGGCACCGGGACGTACAACGACCTCGCAGCGGTCGCGAACACCCTGACCCAGCGCACGGGACGGCAGATCCGGTTGATGACCTCGGACACCGGCATCGGGCGCCTGGCCCCGCTGATCAACGGCACGGCCCAGTACTCGCGCACCGGGGACGAGTACTACTACGCGTTCGAGGGCAATGACGAGTACTGCTCCGAGCAGTGGGGCCCGCAGGCGCTGCGCCTCGTGTGGACTCCCCCGGGCAACTACGGGGTGCTGGTGCGCAAGGACAGCGGCATCGAGAAGGTGGCCGACCTCAAGGGGAAGAAGTATCCCAGGCTCATCGCCAGCACGTCCATCAACCGCAAGCTGGAAGCCATCCTGAACTACGGGGGCCTCACGGGGGACGACGTCGAGCACGTGGACATCTCCTACAGCGCCCAGATCGAGGGCCTCAAGACGGGTCAGATCGACGCCCTCTACCAGAACGTGGTGGGAGCAAACGTCTCCGAGCTGGCCTCGCAGTACCCGGTCCGGTGGCTGGACCTGGGTGGGAACGACCCGTCCCGCTACACGACCTGGGAGGAGCTCGCCCCCATGGTCAAGCCCGGCAAGTTCACGCAGGGCGCGGGGTTGGCCAAGGGTGAATCGGCGGTCAACATGCAGTACACCATCCCCCTGGTGGCCATGGCGGAGCGCCCCGCGGACGAGGTAACCCGCTTGGTGGAGGCCCTGGACGAGAACTTCCAGTACTACAAGGACACCACCCCGGACGCCCACCGGTTCGCCACGGACCAGATCCAGTTGACGCCTCTGGTCATCCCGTTCCACGACGCCGCGGTCGAGTTCCTCACCCGCAAGAACCGGTGGTCGCGCGAGCTCCAGACGCGCCAGGACGCCCTGTTGGAGCGCGAGCGCCTCATGACCGAGGCGTGGCCCGATTTCTGGAAGAGCCAGTCGGACGAGAAAGCCGCGCGCAAGGCCTGGGTCGAGTGGAAGAAGTCCAACCTGCCGCCGCTGCCCGAGGTCCCCGGGACCCTCGCAGAGGATCCCACGTCCACCGCACCCGCCGGAGGCACCGCATGAGTTCCCCGTACCAGCCCGGCGACGCCGCCGCTGCCGCCCACGACCCCCGTACGGGAGCCGCGGTCCTCTCCGCCCCACCGCGCGATCCCGCCCGCACTTCCGGGGACGACGCCGCCGCGGCGTCACCCACCATGCCGTCGGACGTGACCCTGCACGATGCCAATCCGCGTCTGACACCGTTCTGGCGGACGGTGGTCATCGTCCTCACGGTCGCGGGCATCCTGCTGACCATGAACCAGGTGTTCTTCTGGAACGCCGGTGGTTTGGCCGTGCTGACCAACTCCTTCCTGTACCTGCTGATCGCGGCGTTCGTGCCGATCGTGTTCATCACCACCCCGGTGCGCAAGCGGGCACCGGGAGCGACCGTGACGGGCCGCGAGCGCCGCGGGGTCCCCTGGTACGACGTGGCCCTGATCCTGATCCTCATGGGTTCGTGCGGGTACTTCGCGGCCAACGGTGTGCGGATGCAGGAGTACGGCTGGCAGTTCATCGCACCACCCCTGGCCACCGTGTTGAGCTTCGTGTTCTGGTTGCTGATCCTGGAAACCCTGCGCAGGGCGGCCGGGTGGATCGTGCTGGTCGTGGCCCTGCTCTTCTCGGTCTACCCGTTGTTCGCCGGGGTCATCCCGCTGTCCTTCCTGCAGGGCATCTCCTACGACCTGCCCACCCTCGCCCAGGTGCACACCATGGGCGTGGACAGCGTGCTGGGTTTGCCCCTGCAGACGGCCGGAACCATCCTGGTGGGCTTCCTGCTCTTCGGGGTGGTGCTGCAGCACACGGGCGGTGCGGACTTCTTCCACGAGCTGTCCATGGCCCTGTTCGGCCGCTACCGCGGCGGATCGGCCAAGGTGGCCGTGGCCAGCTCGGCCGCGATGGGCATGATGAGCGGCTCGGCGGTGTCGAACGTTCTGACCACGGGGCCCATGACGATCCCCGCGATGAAGCGCTCCGGGTTCAGTGCCCGGGTGGCCGGGGCGGTCGAGGCCACGGCGTCCTCGGGTGGCTCCATCACCCCGCCCATCATGGGCACCGCGGCGTTCCTGATGGTCTCCTTCGTGGGTGTCCCGTACACGACGATCCTGGTGGCCGCGACCATCCCGGCGATCCTCTACTACCTGGGCATCTTCTTCCAGATCGACGGCTATGCCGCGCAGCGCGGCCTGCGGGGCACCGTCAAGCACTTGCTCCCCCGCGCCCGGGGCGCCCTGCTCCAGGGCTGGCCCTACCTGGGGGCACTCGCCGTGCTGACGATCCTGCTGTTCACCACGGACTCGGAGGCCCAGGTGCCGTACTGGGTCGTGGCGATCCTGTTGGTGATCGCCCTGGTCAAACCCGGTGTCACGTTCGGTCCGCGGCAGTGGCTGGACATGGGCGTGGACGTGGGCAAGACGCTCGCCCAGATCGTGGGGATCATCGCCGGCGTCGGGCTGATCCTGGGTGGTCTGACGGCCACGGGCGTGGCCCTGTCCCTGTCTCGGGACCTCGTGGCGCTCGTGGGCGACAACGTGGTCCTGATCCTGATCGCGGGTGCGGTGGTGTGCTTCGTGCTGGGCATGGGGCTGACGATCTCCGCGGCGTACGTGTTCCTGGCCATCGTGATGGTCCCCGCCGTGACTGCGCTCGGGGTGGATCCGATCGCCGCCCACCTGTTCGTGATCTATTGGGCCTCGGTCTCCTACATCACCCCGCCCGTGGGTCTCGCCGCGTTCGCCGCGGCCGGGATCTCCAAGGCGTCCCCCATGGCCACGTGTTTCGCGGCCATGAAACTGGGTGCCGTGAAGTACGTGGTCCCGTTCGGTTTCGCGCTCAACCCCGCCCTCGTGGCGCAGGACTCCCCCGGCCACATCCTGCTCGCGTTCGTGTTCAGCGTGGTGGCCGTGTACGCGATCGCCGGGGCCATGGGTGGCTGGCTGACCTTCGTGGAACGGCAACTGTCCATCCCGTTGCGCGTGGTGCTGGCCGTGGGTGGGTTCCTGATGTTCCTGCCCAGCCTGACCGTCACCCTCATCGGTCTGGCCCTCGTGGTGATCACGGCCACAGCGGCCCGGCTCGGCAAGGCCCGTCCCGTCACCGACCCCGAGACCGGGGAGATCACCCGGGTCCCCCGTGAGGACACCATGGGTGAGAACACCACAAGTCAGAGCACCACCCCTCAGAGCAGCAAGGAGAATGCCTCATGACCGCATCGCAGAACGTGCTGACCGTCGAGATCTCCGACGGCGTGGCCCTGGCCACCGTCAACCGGCCGCAGGTGCGCAACGCCATCAACTCCGCTGTCCTGCAGGCCCTCACCCGCACCCTCGAGGAGCTCGCCGAGAACGACGACGTCCAGGTGCTGATCTTCACGGGCGCCGGTGACAAGGCCTTCGTGGCCGGTGCGGACATCAACGACCTCGCGGTGCGCACACCCCGCGACGGCCTCAAGGCCACCATGCAGAGCGTGTACGAGAAGGTCGAGCAGTTCCCCAAGCCCACGATCGCTGCGGTCAACGGGTACGCGTTCGGCGGCGGGCACGAGCTCGCGCTCGCGTGCGACATCCGCATCGCCTCCACCGCCGCGCAGTTCGCCCTGCCGGAAACCGGACTGGGCATCATGCCCGGGGCCGGTGGCACGCAGCGCCTGGCCAAGCTCGTGGGCCTGGGCCGCGCCACCGAGATCATCCTCACGGGGCGGCGCGTGAAGGCCGACGACGCCCTGGCCATGGGTCTCGTCACAAGCGTCGTGGAACCGGAAGAGTTGCTCGACACCGCCCGCGAGACCGCGAACGCCATCATGGCCAAAGGCCCGTTGGCCATCCAGCTGGCCAAGCTCGTGGTGCGCCACGGGTTCGACACGGACCACACCACCGGGATGCTGTTGGAGCGCCTGGCCCAGTCGGTGCTGTACAGCAGCGCGGAGAAGGCCGAGGGCACCACCGCGTTCCTCGAGAAGCGCACCCCCGATTTCCGCAGCGCAGCACGTAAGGACGTGACCGAATGACGACCGAGACCCCGAAACACATCACCGTGATCGGCGCGGGCGCCATGGGGTCGCAGATCGCCATGGTGTGCGCGCTGGCCGGGTACGACACCGACGTCGTGGACATCGCCCAGGACGCCGTGGACCGGGCCGAGACGCAGTTGCACGAGCGGATGGACCGGGACGTGGCCAAGCAACGCCGCACCGCCGAGGACGTGGCCGCGGCCTTCGAGCGGCTGACCTTCACCACGGACCGGGACGGATGTGCCGCGCAGGCGGACGTCGTGATCGAGGCCGCCGTGGAGGATCTCGGGATCAAACGGAAGTTGTTCGCGGAACTGGATCGGATCTGCCCGGAGCACACGATCCTGGTGACCAATTCTTCCAACATCGTCTCCTCCCGTGTGGCGGACGCGACCGGGCGGCCGGAGAAGGTGTGCAACTTCCACTTCTTCAATCCCGCGCTCGTGATGCAGTGCGTGGAGGTGGTCCCCCACGTGGGCACGTCCCGCAAGACGGTGGACACCGCCCTGGAGCTCGCGCGGTCCCTGGGCAAGCAACCCGTGGAGCTGAAGAAGGAGGTCCCGGGCTTCGTGGCCAACCGCTTGCTCGGTGCCCTGCGCACGGAAGCGTTGAAACTCTACGAGGACGGCGTCGCGGACTTCGAGGACATCGACATCGCCGCGAAAACCGCCCTGCGCCACCCCATGGGCCCGTTCGAGCTCATGGACCTCGTTGGGATCGACGTCGTGCACCTGATCCGGCTGGCCGAGTACGAGCAGACGGGTGACCCCGCGAGCCTGCCCGCCAGGTCCATCCGGGAGAAGTACGAGGCCGGCGAGTACGGCCGCAAGACCGGTAAGGGCTGGTACGACTACTCCTGACGGCGATTCACGGCCGTGACTCCTGCCCGGCGAGCACCCCGTGCAGTGTCTGGGCGATGCGCACCACGGAGCGCAACGCCGGGTTGGGGTCGGCCGCGCGCCACACCATCTGCACCTCGAGCGGGCGCTGGGGATCGGCCACGGGCAGGAACACCACGCCGTCGGAGGAGACGTTGTCCCGCACGGAGTCCAGGCTCAAGGCGCACCCGATCTGGGCGGCCACGAGTACCACGAGCGTCCACGAATCGGGTGCCACCTGGGCGACCCGCGGGACGAACCCCGCCGCGGTGGCCAGGGAGACCAACCGGTTCTGCAGGGCCGCCCCGGGGCCCGAGGGCAGCGTGACCCACGATTCCTCCGCGAGGTCCGCGAGCGCGATGCGCGGCTCCCCGGCCAGCCGGTGGTTGCTGGGCAGCACCACCATGACCTCCTCGTAGCCCAGCACACTCGAGCGCAGTTCCGCGGGGATGAAGTCCCAGCGCCCGATCGCCACGTCCAGGGCGCCGTCGAGCACCTTGGCGAGCGCCGTGTGCGAGAACTGGGAGCCGCGCAGTTCCAGGTGCACGCCGGGGCGCTGGGTGCGCACGTGCCGCGCCAGCTCCCCCACCTTCCGGTTGATGGACGCGCCCGCGAAGCCCAGGCGCACCCGGCCGGTCTCGCCCGTCACGGATTTGGCGACGGCGCTGCGCGCGTACTCCGACGCCGCCACCAGGGCCTTCGCCGGTTCCACGAGGGCCACGCCCGCCGGTGTGAGGGAGACCTGACGGGTACTGCGCTCGAACAGCTGCGCGCCGAGCGACTTCTCGATGCTCTTGATGAGCCTGCTCAGGGGCGGCTGCGCGATCCGCAGCGTGGCCGCCGCGCGCCCGAAGTGCAGCTCCTCGGCGACCGCGAGGAACGCCCGCGCCTCGTGTACTTCCACGCCCACCCCTTCCGTGTCTGCTTCGCCCGCGGCAGCGTGTCCGGTCCGCGTCGGCAACGAATCCGCCCGGCCGCGGCAGCCTGCCCGCCCGGCCCCGGCAACCTGCCCCAGCGAGCGTCGTCCGCGGTGCCCGCCGACGACGCCACCAAGCCGGGGCGCCGACGACGCCGCGTTTATTGCGCCGCGAGCATTACCGGGCCCTCGTTTTTGTATTGGACAGAGCCTAATCACGGTGCTTATGTGGGGCAAGACACACCGCAGTCGATCACGGAGCACGTATGAGTCCCTCCCCGCAGCACGGCACCGGCCCTTTGGACGGGGTCGTGGTCGCCGACTTCACCCGGGTCCTCGCCGGCCCGTACTGCACCATGCTGCTCGCGGACATGGGTGCCACGGTGATCAAGGTCGAGGGCCCCGGAGGGGACGACTCCCGCACGTGGGTCCCGCCCAGCTTCCACGGGGAGAGCACCTACTACCTGTCGGTGAACCGCAACAAGCACTCCGTGGTCCTGGACCTCACCGACCCCGAGGACCTCGCGACCGCCCACGAGATCGTGGCGGGCGCGGACGTGTTCATCGAGAACTTCAAGCCCGGCGGTTTGCAACGGTTCGGTCTGGACCCCGACTCCGTGGCGCAGCGGTGGCCCGCCCTGATCCACGCGAGCATCACCGGTTTCGGGACGGACGGCGGACGCTCCCTGCCCGGGTACGACCTGCTGGTGCAGGGAGTCTCCGGTTTCATGTCCGTGACCGGCTCGCCGGACGGCCCACCGCAGCGCGCGGGCGTGGCCATGTTCGACGTCATCACGGGCCTGCATGCCGCCGTGGCGGTGCTGGGCGCCCTGCATGAGCGCGCCACCTCCGGACAAGGGCAGCACATCCACCTGGACCTGCTCTCGTGTGCCCTGTCCGGGCTGGTCAACCAGACCACCGGGTACGCGGCGTGCGGCAACGTCCCCACGCGACTCGGCAACGACCACCCCAGCCTCTACCCCTACGGACCGTTCCCCACCGCGGACAAGGACCTCATCATCACGGTGGGCAACGACGCGCAGTTCCGCCGCTTCGTGGGCGTCCTGGGACTCCCCGACCTCGCGGACGACCCCCGCTTCGCGACCATGGAACAGCGCAACGAACACAGGGACACGCTACGCCCCGTCCTCGTGGAGGCCCTCACCCGCGAGCCGTCCGAGACCTGGACCGACCGTCTGCGCGCGGTGGGCGTGCCGTGCGCCCCGATCCTGACGATCGCCGAGGGAGTGGACTACGCGACGTCGTTGGGACTCGATCCCGTAGTCCCAACCGGCACCGGCGAGCGCGTGGTGCCCACCATCAAGAACCCCGCCGCATTCAGCCGCACGCCTGTGCGCTACGACAAGGCACCGCCCGAGCTCGGCGCGGACCGCGAGGCCGTCACGAGCTGGTTACGACGCCGCCGCGCGGACCGAGCGAGCGACGTCGCCCGCCGCGCAGCGCACGAGAAGACCCCATCACGAAAGGACCTGTCATGAGCGAGCTGCTCGACAACCCCGATTTCTTCCTGCTGGACCAGGAGCTGTCCCCCGAGGACATCGCGCTGCGCGATCGCGTGCGCCGCTACGGTGCGGAGCACGTGCTGCCCGTGATCAACGAGTACTGGGAGAAGGCCGAGCACCCCCTCCCGGCGTTCGACGAGCTCGCGAACCTGGGCGTCGTCGGCTCGTTCATCGAGGGCTACGGCTGCCCGGGACTCTCGCGGCTCGCGGCGGGGGTCGTGGCGCGGGAACTCGCGCGCGCGGACGGGTCCGTGAACACGTTCCTGGGCGTGCACTCGAGCCTGTGCATGGGCAGCATCTACATGCTCGGGGACGAGGAGCAGCGCCAGCGCTGGCTGCCCGTGATGGCCCGGCTCGAGAAGACGGGTGCGTTCGCGCTCACCGAGCCCACGCACGGCTCCGACTCCGTGTCGCTCGAGACCTCGGCGCGCCGCGACGGTGACCACTGGGTGCTCAACGGGCACAAGCGGTGGATCGGCAACGGTCACGCCGCGGACGTCATCGTGCTCTACGCGCGCGACGAGGCCGACGGGCAGGTCAAGGCGTTCGTCGTGGAGAAGAACGAGGACGGCACCTACCCGGACGGTTACCGTCCCGAGGTGATTGCGGGCAAGATCGGTAAGCGCGCCATCAACCAGGCGGACATCGTGATCGAGAACCTGCGCGTGCCCGCCGAGAACCGGCTGCCCGGGTGCGAGAGCTTCAAGGGTGTCAACAAGGTGCTCAAGGCCACGCGTGGCGGTGCGTCGTGGGAGGCCGTGGGGCACGGGATGGCGGCGTTCGAGATCGCCGCCAAGTACTCCCTGGAGCGCGAGCAGTTCGGTCTGCCGATCGCCAACTACCAGTTGGTGCAGGAGAAACTCGCGACCATGCTCTCGGACCTGACCAGCATGCAGTTGCTGTGCACCCGCATGGCCCACCTGGCCGAGACCGACCAGCTCACGGACGCCATGGCCTCCATGGTCAAGATGACCACATCCCGCAAGGCCCTGGCCATGTGCCGCACCGCCCGGGACATGCTCGCGGGCAACGGTCTGCTGCTGGAGTACCACATCGGCCGTCACCTCACCGACATGGAAGTGGTCTCCACGTACGAGGGCACCGACTCGATGCAAGCGCTCATCGTGGGCCGGGAGATCACCGGGATCTCGTCCTTCACGCGCACGCGCCGCTGACGGGCGGGGTGTGGGGCGGCCCACCCCGGAACTCACAGCACCACCCCGGCGGAACGTGTCACCATGGGGCAGGGCCCGCCACACCCGGGTGGGCCCGCCCGTCCCTCTGTCGGTGAGGTAAGTCTTCCGTGTCCTACGCCCCCTTCCCCCGCGGCCCCGAGGCCTCCCATCCGCAGTTCGCCGGCCCACCGGCCGGGCCGTCCGCCCGCTCAGTGACCACCCGGACCGTGATCGGTGCCCTCCTGGCGCTCGCGGTGCTGTGGGGTCTGGTCCTGCTCATCGCGTACGGCAGCCTGCACACCGTCACGGGTCAGGCACTCGACGAGGTCGCCCTGGCCCAGGCCAAGGCCGACCGCAATGTCTACTTTCCCGGCGCGGCCCTCGTCCTCGCGCAGTACGTCCCGGAGCTCGGGGCGGTGGCCGCCGGTGTCCTTGCGCTCGTGTGGGCCGTGCGCTACCGCCGTTGGACGGCCGCCGTATGTGCCGCAGGGGCGGCGTTCGCTGCGAACGTGACCACCCAGTTCCTCAAGCACGGGGTGCTCGACAAACCCGATTTGGGGATCCAGCAGATCGCGTCCAACTCGTTCCCGTCCGGTCACACGACCGCGGCGGCCTCCGCGCTCATGGCCGTGCTGCTCGTGGCGCCTCCCCACCTGCGGGCCAGGGCGGGGCGCTGGGGAGCCCTGATAGCGGCGGTCACTGGCATGCTCACCATCCTCAACGGTTGGCACCGTCCCACGGACGCCGCGGCCGCGCTGCTCATCGTGGGCGGGTGGGGCGTCGTGGCAACCCTCGTGGCACGCGCCGTCGACGCCGCTCTCTCCCGTACCGACGCCCGTCCCGGAGCGGCATCGCTCCAGTTCTACCGGCAGTTCCGGAAGAACCGTTCGCGTAGACGCCAGGACATCGAATGGAGCGAGGACCGGGGCGAGAGTGCCTATCTTCCGCCGGCCCACGAGCGCGCCGAGCGGCAGTTCGCGGAACAGCAGCGTGGTGAGCAGGAGCGGGCGGCATCGTACCCGCAGGCTCAGCAGGGGTACCCGCACGCGCAGTACGGGCACCAGCAGCCCCAGCCGACGTGGTCGCAGCCCGCCCCCTACGGAGCGCCCGTGTACCGCCCGCGATTCCCCGCGCGACCCCGGTTGGGCACCGCGATCACCCTGACAGTGTTGGCCGCGGCATTGCTCGCGGCAGCAATCTGGTGGCCCTCCCCGACCGTGGCGGGCACGCTCGCCGGGCGGGTCACGCTCACCGCGGGGTACGTGGGCATCGCGGCGGCCGCGGCCCTGGGGTGGTCGCTCGTGGCGCGGCGAGTGCGCGACACGACCCGGTGACGGCGGCCCGGTGACTACGAACGCAACTGCTATCGGACGTCCGGGAGTGACGACCGGCTAGATCGCCGCCAATCGGTCCAGGAAAACCCTGGCCACGCCGGCCTGGTACGGCAAGCGGTACATCGAGGCGGTGGACGGGCCCTCACCGGAGAGGCCCACGTCCCGAGCGCGCCGGATGGCCAGCTCCATGGTGTCCGCCTGCTGGGACACGAAGTTGCCGGTCACGGGCGAGCCGTGGCCCGGCACGAACACCCGGTAGCGTTCCAGAGTCGCTAGCGCGCGCAAGGACTCCACCCAGCGCTGGGGGTAGGCATCCTCGAAGTTGGGGTCCGCCCCCTCCTCCACGAGATCACCGCAGAAGACGACGTCGTCCACGCCCACGCACACGTCGTTGTCCGTGTGACCGGGGCCCAGGAAGAACAAGGTGACGGGGCGTTCCCCCAGGTCGATCCGGGTCAGGGAAGGCCTGCGACCGTCCCCCGGAAGAGTGTTGGTGGGCATAACGAGCTGGGTGTCCATGCCCTGGCCCTCACCCATCTCGGGTTCCTGCGTGCTCACGAAACTGCGCTGGTACTCGCCGACCTCCGCCATCGCGGCCGCGCACGCCTTGTGCGCCCAGAACTCGGTGGCCCCGGCGCGCGTGAACACCGCGTTACCCATGTAGTGGTCGTAGTGCGCGTGCGTGTTCACCACGGTGAGCGGCAGCTCCGTGAGCTCACGCACCGCGGTCAGGATCTCCCGGCCCTGGCGAGGCCCCGCACCCGTGTCGATCACCAGGGCGCGCTGAGTGCCCAGCACCAGACCGGAGTTCAATCTCCAGTTCTCGGTGCCGATCACATAGACGCCGGGGCGCAACTCCTGGGTGCGTGCCATGGGGCTCACTCTATCGGCAACCCCGCACCCTCTACGTATCGCCGCAAGCCACCGGGGCATGGGGCACGACGCCGCTCCGGCCGCCCCGCGCGACGGGAACCCGCGGCGGGGCGGTGCTACTGTGTGCCGCGTGTTTTCGACCAACCCCGACACCCCCGTGACCCCGGCGGGCCGCTTCGCGCCGTCGCCGTCGGGGGACCTGCACCTGGGAAACCTGCGCACGGCCCTGGCCGCGTGGGGATTC
Source organism: Kocuria marina (assembly GCF_000786655.1). Taxonomy (GTDB): domain Bacteria; phylum Actinomycetota; class Actinomycetes; order Actinomycetales; family Micrococcaceae; genus Kocuria; species Kocuria marina_A. The sequence continues at coordinate 12,506 of NZ_JROM01000048.1, forward strand.
GCGCGGGCCACGGGGCGCCGCTTCCTGTTGCGCGTGGAGGACCTGGACCGGGTCAAGAAGGGGGCAGCACAGCGCAACGTGGCGGATCTGCGGGCGATCGGCCTCGACTGGGACGGCCCCGTGGACCACCAGTCCGAACGCATTCCCCGATTCCTGGACCGCGTACAGGACCTCACCGAGGCGGGCCTCACGTACGAGTGCTTCTGCACGCGCAAGGAGATCCACGCGGCGGCCTCCGCTCCCCACGGCATCCCGGGCGCGTACCCCGGCACGTGCCGGAACCTGAGTGCGACCGAGCGCGCGCGACGTCGTACCCAGCGACCCCCCGCCATCCGGCTGAGGGCGCAGACTCGGGAGTTCACGGTGCACGACCACTTCGTGGGCGAGTACACGGGAGCCGTGGACGACATGGTGCTCGTGCGCAACGACGGGACGCCGGCGTACAACCTGGCCGTGGTCGTGGACGACGCCGAACAGGGTGTGGACCAGGTGGTGCGCGGGGACGACTTGTTGCCGTCCGCTCCGCGACAGGCGTATCTCGCGGGGCTGCTGGGGCACCGGGTGCCCGAATACGCCCACGTGCCGCTGGTGCTCGGTCCCGCCGGGGCGCGGCTCGCCAAGCGGGACGGCGCCGTCACGCTCGGGGAGCTCGAGGACATCGGGTACACGGCGCAGGACGTGCTCGCGTGGCTCGCCGGCTCTCTGGGGATCATCCACCCCGTGCGCACCACCGCGGACGTGCTGGACTGCTGGGACCCGAGCTCATGGCGGCGCGAACCCGCGACCTTCACACCGTGGCCGGTGACGCGTCCGTAGGGCCTCCGGAGCGGTAGGGTTGTGAACCGTCTCACACGGCTCACATGGGATCTGCGTCACCTCCCCTATACAGTGGGCGCAGTCCAACGACCCCGTACCGGAAGGCACGAGTATGTCCGATCAGGCGTACCAACTCATGGCAATCCTGGCGTATTTCATCGCCATGATCTGCATTGGCCTGTGGGCCAACAGCAAGACCAAGAACCTCGACGACTACATGCTGGGCGGGCGCAACCTCAAGCCCGGCGTGGCTGCGCTGTCGGCCGGCGCGTCGGACATGTCCGGATGGCTGCTCATGGGTCTGCCCGGTGCCGTGTACCTCTCGGGTCTCGTGGAGGCGTGGCTCGCGATCGGGCTGACCATCGGTGCGTGGGTGAACTGGAAGATCGTGGCTCCCCGGTTGAGGGCCTACACCGAGGTCTCCCACAACTCGATCACCATCCCCTCCTTCCTGGACAACCGCCTCAAGGGCAACACCCGGATCCTGCGCGTGATCTCCGGTGTGATCATCCTGGTGTTCTTCACGTTCTACGTCTCCTCCGGCATGGTGGCCGGCGGTGTGTTCTTCCAATCCTCGTTCGGCACCAGCTACCTCACGGGCATGCTCCTGGTGGCCGGGGTGACCGTGCTCTACACATTCTTCGGAGGCTTCCTGGGGGCGTCCTACACGGACCTGTTCCAGGGTCTGCTGATGCTGGGCGCGCTGCTGCTCGTGCCGATCGTGGGCATCTTCCTGGTGGGCGGGCCCGGTGAGATGGCCACCCGGATCGAGAACGTGAACCCCGACGCGCTGTCCCTGTTCGCGGGCGGCACTGCGGTGGGCATCATTTCCTCGCTCGCGTGGGGCCTGGGCTACTTCGGCCAGCCCCACATCATCGTGCGCTTCATGGCGCTGCGCACCCCCGCGGACGCCAAGTCCGGGCGCCGGATCGGAATCGGCTGGATGATCCTCACGGTGCTGGGTGCCATCGGCACCGCCCTGGTGGGCATGGCCTACTACGGCAACCGCCCGGGCCAGGAGCCCACGGACCCGGAGGCCATCTTCCTGGACATGTCCCAGGTGCTCTTCCACCCGCTGATCGCGGGCCTCGTGCTCGCCGCCGTCCTGGCGGCCGTGATGTCCACGATCTCCTCGCAGCTGATCGTCTCCTCCTCCGCGCTGGTTGAGGACCTCTACAACCTGGCCGCCAAGCGCACCCCGTCCCCCAGGGCGCAGGTGTGGCTGGGCCGCGGTGGCGTGCTGCTCGTGGCCCTCGTGGCGGCCGCTCTCGCGTGGGAACAGAACTCCACCATCCTGGACCTCGTGGGCTTCGCGTGGGCCGGCTTCGGTGCCGCCTTCGGCCCCGTGGTGCTCATGAGCCTGTTCTGGCGCAAGCTCACCAACGCGGGCGCCATCAGCGCCATGGTCGTGGGTGCCGCGACCGTGTTCCTGTGGCAGTACACCCCGTGGAGTGACCTCTACGAGATCATCCCGGGCTTCATCCTGGGTGGTCTGGTGGGCATCATCGTCTCGCTGGCCACCCACCGGGAGAACCCCGAGATCCAGCGCGAGTTCGACGAGACTCTCCGCCTGGTCCACCACCCCGAGCAAGCCGATCCCACCGCCGCGGCCAAGGCGGCCGCCGGTGGCACCACCCCCGGGACCGTCTGAGTTCCACGGCCTGCGCCGCGGCGCAGACGGACGACGCCCTCGCACCGCACGGTGCGAGGGCGTCGTTCATTCCTGCGAAACCCGTTCCGCCGGGGCGCGCGGGCTCAGAAGCCGAGGTCGTGCAGCGAGGACCGCATGGTCCCCGCTGACGCGCGCAGCTGCTGCTTCTCGGGCTCGCCCATGGGAATGCGCAGCTGCTGGCCCACACCGGCGCCCCCCACCACGGATGGCACGGACAGGGCCACGCCGCTCACGCCGTAGTAGTCCTCCAGCACGGTGGACACGGACAGCACCGACTGCTGGTCCTTGAGCACGGCCTCCGCGATACGCACCCCGGCCAGGCCGATCGCGTAGTTGGTGGCGCCCTTGCCCTCGATCACGCGGTAGGCGGCGTTGACCACCTGGTCCTTGAGCTCGTCCAGGCGCTCGGTGGTGAAGGGCCGGCGCCCGTCCACCTCCCACTCGCTGAGCGGCACCTGACCGATGCTCGCGGAGGACCACACGGGGAACTCGCTGTCCCCGTGCTCACCGATGATGTAGGCGTGCACGCTGCTGGTGTTCACCTGCGCCTCGCTGCCGATCAACCAGCGCAGCCGGGAGGTGTCCAGCACGGTGCCGGAGCTCATGATCCGCTGGTGGGGAAGCCCTGTGATCTGCTGGGCCACCACGGTGAGCACGTCGCACGGGTTGGTCACCAGCACGAAGACCGCCTGCGGCGCCTGCTCCACCAGTTGCGGCATGAGCGACTTGAGGATCGCGGTGTTCGCACCGGCCAAATCCAGGCGGGTCTGCCCCGGCTTCTGCTTGGCGCCCGCGGTCACGAAGATGATGTCCGCGTCCTTGAGCACGGCGACGTCGTCCGAGCCCTCCACCCGGACGCCCGGGGCGAACATCTGGCCGTGGGAGAGGTCAAGTGCCTCGGCCTCCACCTTGGCGGTCTGCAGGTCATAGAGGGCGATGTCCGTGGCCGTGCCCCGGATCATCGCGGCGTAGGCCAGGGATGTCCCCACGGATCCCGCCCCCACGATCCCGATCTTGGTGCGGCGCACGGTAGTTTCGTTTGACGGGCTCACGGCTCATTCTCCATTCGACGCGCTCGGTCCGACCGCGCCCGCGGGGGACCCACGAACCCGGATCAGCTGACGGGGACGGCGACGCCGTTCGGTGGCGTCCCGCGCGGTGGGCACCGCGCGGCCCCCACCCCATTTTCGGCCGCGACGGCGATGCCTGGCAATGAGCAGCCCACGTCGGGGCGGGGGTATCCCGCGCCGTCGTGGGCTGCGCTCTTACTCCGTGTACTACTCGGTCTCGCCTCGAAACCTGGCCGGTGTCCCGATGAGGGCAAATTTCCCGGTCACGCGGAGGCCGTGGCCAATTTTCCAGTCACTCTTAGACCACGGCCACATTTACAGGCACCTCCAGGCCACGAAAGCGACGTGATGCTGGCTTCCGCGTGCCCGAAAGTTCCCAGGTGGCGTGAACGTGACCGGGACTTCCCGGCACAACATGCAGTCACTCCCAGGCCAGGCACGAATTCCCAGGCACGCGGAGGCCACGACCGCATTTTCAGGCACTCCCGGGCCACGAAAGCCACGCGAAGCTGGCTCCCGCGTGCCCAAAAGTTCCCGAGTGGCCTGAACGTGACCCTGACCTCTCCGCTCAACGTGCGGGCGCTCCCGGGCCAGGGACAATTTCCCAGGCACCCGGAGGCCAGGGCTGTGCGCTCGGTGCGCCTCAGCAGTGATACGTGTCCGTGGGGGCCTCGAAGTGCATGTCATAGCCCTCCGGCAAGCGCATCCCGAATGCCGACGCCAGCCCCAACACCTTGCGGGCCCGGGCCAGTCGGGGCAGATCGGAACCGTTGCGGATCTGACCGCCCTCGGCCTCGAACTCCCCCAGGAAGTCGGTGGCCCAGGACAGCTCGCTCAGGGACGGCGAAAGCCCCTCGTTGACGGTCGCAGTCTGTTCCGGCATGAGGCACAGCTTGCCGGTCATCCCGAACTCCGTGGTCACACCGGTGGCCTCCGCGAGCTTCGCGCCGAGCGCCCCCACGGCCGGTCCGTCGATGGGCCCGGGCAGGTTCGCGGCACGCGAGGCGATGGTGAACTGCGAGCGCGTGTACGCCAGTGCCATGGGGTTCTCGCCGAAGCCCGTGTCACGGCGGTAGTCGCCGATCCCGAACGCCAAACGGTACGTGGACCGGGCCGTGGCGATGGCCTGGAGGTTCTGCACGCCGCGCGCGGTCTCCACGAGCGCCACGATGCGGGTCCCGCGCAGTAGTTCCGCCGTACGGGTCACGTGCTCCGGGGACTCGGTCATGGCCAGCATCACGCCGTCCAACCCGGGGACGTCCCGCAGGGCGCGGAGGTCGTCCTCCCACCACGCGGTACCGAAGCCGTTGATGCGCACCCACGCACGGTTCTGCTCGCCGTCCTCGGTGCGCGCGCCGAGCCATTCCAGGACGTTCTCCCGGGCCTGGGCCTTGTCCGCCGGGGCCACGGAGTCCTCCACGTCCAGGACGACGGCGTCCGCGGCGCTGTTCGCGGCGACGTCGAACCGTGCGGGCTGGGAACCGTTGACGAGCAGCCACGAGCGGGCGAGCTCGGGGCCCACGGTGAGGTTCTCGGTGGAGTCGATGGTCATGGTGGTGGTGTCCGGGATGGTGGTGGTCATGGTGTCACTTCGCGATCTGTGTCTGAGAACGGACGCGCCCCCGCGAGTCCCGGGTGCCGCCCGGGGTCCGATGTGTCACGACTGCCCGACGCGTGGGCGTCGGGCAGGTGCACCGATCCGGGTGAGCGGGAAATCGGGGTGGCGCAGGTCAGCCGAACGCACGGACCAACCTGAACGATGGGGTGGTTGGTGCGGGTCGTCTGCCAGTCGTGGTGCCCGGCGGCCTCGACATCCCTCGAATGCGCGGGCCGCGGCGCACGGTGATGCGCTCGGGCGTAAACGGTGACCCCACAGTAACCCAGCTCACACCTGATCTCAACCGGGGGTGGGTTCACCCGTCCCGCCGCAGCGCGCGGGAGGTCTTGGCTGTGGCCACCGCGTTCCACGGGTTCTCGGGCCAGGGGTGTTTTGGGTAGCGGCCGCGCATCTCCGCCCGGACCTGGGCGTAGGGCCCCGACCAGAAGGACGCGAGGTCGTCGGTGATCGCGAGCGTGCTCCGCCCCGGGGAGAGCAGGTGGAACTGCAGGGGCACGCGCCCGTCCACCACGCGCGGCGTCTGCGCCCACCCGAAACATTCCTGCAGTTTCACCGCTACCACCGGCGGCCGATCCGGTTCGTCCTCGGAGAAGACCGCCGGGTAGTCGATCCGGGCGGTGTTCCCGCTGGGGACCGTGAGCCGCTGCGGGACCAGCTCGTCCAAGCGCGCCGCCTCCGGCCAGGGCAGCAGCCTGCGCAGCGCATCGACCACGCGGATCGAGCGCAAGGACCCGCCACGGGCCACGTCCCGCAGTTCGGGGGCGAGCCATTCGGTCACGCGCTCGACCAGGGCGGCGTCGTCGACCGCGGGCCACGGGTCCCCCAGGTGGCGACGCAGCAGCGCGAGCCGGGCGCGCAGGCCCGTCGCGGCGTCGTCCCACGGGAGCAGGTCCGGGCCCTGCTCCTCGAACGCCGCGCGCATTGCGGGAACGGCGGTCTCCGGATCCGCCGTGACCGGGGTCGAGGACAACTCGATCGCGCCGAGTGAGCGCACCGACCGGGTGACCACCCGCCCGTTCGTGAAGTGCGCGCGTGTCTCTTCACGAGCCAGGTCCCCGGCGACGAGCAACGCGGTGTCCCGGTCCAGGGGCGCGGCCGCGCGGATCACCGCCCCGGTACCGGCGGCGGCCCGGCCCATGGCCCTGCTGAGTTCGGCCACGGCGAGCCATTCGTGGTGGCGCAGCGGACTGCCGGCCTCGAGTCCCGCGCGGGTCCCGGAGGCGAGCAACCATTGGTCCCCCGCTGCGTCCACCCTGCGCGCGAGCCATTCCGGGCGGGCCAGGCCCACGACGGCGCCCTTCCGCGCCTCCCGGGGCACGGACGGGTCCGCGGTGTCATGGGTGCCCGAGGCGAGCCGCTTCAGCCGAGTCACTTCCCGGTGCCACCGCTCGGATTCCGTTCCCCCGCCGGAACGCAACCGACGGACCAGGGCGGGGATGTCCGCGGAGGGTACGCGAGCGCCGTCGGCGAGCGCGGCGATCGTCTGCGCGGCACTCGTGCGACCGACGAGTTCGGCGCCGTCCAACAGCGCGCGGCCCCAGCGCGGTTCCACGGGCAGCGTGGCGAGCAATCGACCGAGGTCGGTGGCGTGGCCGCGCTCGTCCACCGCGCCAAGGCGGGTGAGCTCTGCCTCCGCATCCGCACGGGCACGAGGAGGTAGGGGATCCGGTAGGGCCAACCCCTCGCCGCCGGGGGTGCCCCACATCGCGAGCGTGAGGCTCGCGGACGTGAGGTCCGCGGTGCGCACCTCGGGGACGGTGTGGGCGGGCATGGCGCCCCAGGCGGCGTCGTCGTAGCAGCGCACGACCGTGCCCGGACCCTGACGCGCGGCGCGACCGGCGCGTTGCTGGGCGGACGCCTTGGACGCCGACACCGTGACGAGGCCGGAGATCCCGCGCCCGGCGTCACGGCGAGGTTGGCGGGCGAGGCCCGAATCCACCACGAGCCGCACGCCGTTGACCGTGAGCGAGGATTCCGCGAGCGCGGTGCTCACCACGATCCGGGGGCGCTCCCCCGGCGCGCGACCCGCCACGGCGCGGTCCTGCTCCCGCGGGGAGAGCTGGCCGTGCAGTTCCAGGACCTCGGCGCCCGTGAGCGAACGCAGCTGCGAGGCCACCCGGGCGACCTCCCGGGCGCCAGGCACGAACACGAGGGTGTCCACGGTGGGGTCTTCCCCGACGGCGCGTGCGTGGGCGTCCGCGGCAGTGCGTGCGACGTGATCGAGGAACGCGGGCGTCACGCCGCGCTCGTCGAGGCGCTGCGGCCCCGGCGCCCACAAGGTCTCCAGGGGGAACAGCGCGGACGGGCAGTCCACGACTGGCGCGGGCTCGTCCCCGCCGAGCAGCGCGGCGAACATCGGGGCGTCCACGGTCGCGGACATCGCCACGACCACGAGGTCCTCGCGCAGTTGCCGCAGGTCCGCGAGCATGCCCACGAGCAGATCGGTGTCCACGGCGCGCTCGTGCACCTCGTCCAGGATCACGGCCGCGGTGCCGGGCAGTTCCGGGTTCGTCAGCAGCCGCCGCACGAGGATCCCCGGGGTCACGAACTCGATCCGCGTCCCCTCCGACACCCGCCGTTCCCCGCGCACGCTCCAGCCAACGACGCCGCCCGCTTGCGTTCCCGTCAGCGCCGCCAGCCGGCGTGCCGCGGCCCGGGCGGCCACCCGGCGGGGCTGGACCACGACGACGCGGTGGGCGGCGGGATCCGCACCGGACACCCCTGTGAGGTTTTCCCGGACCGCGTTGGACACCACCGGCGGCACCAGGGTGGTTTTGCCGGTTCCCGGCGGGGCCTGCACCACGGCCACGCCCCCGTGCAGCGCCTCCTGCAGAGCCGGCACGGACTCCGCGAACGGCAGACCCCGGCCGATCCGGCGGACGTCGAACAGGGCGGCACTCATGGGCTCCAGTATGGCCGAGCCCCCGGACGCGATTGTTAGGGTGTGCAGCCACCGACGGAAAGGTGGACATGGACTTCCCGGCGGTCAACGCACCGCCCCGGCCACCTGCCTAGAGTGGTACCCATGACCAACGCGCAGCTTCCCGAGCAGGTATCCGAGATCTTCGACCCGCAGCAGTGGCGTCCGGTGCAGGGCTTCGAGGACCTGCAGGACATCACCTACCACCGCGGTGTGGAACGGGACGGGAACGGGGACGCGGTGAGGGATCTGCCGTGGGTGCGGATCGCGTTCGACCGCCCCGAGGTGCGCAACGCATTCCGTCCCGGGACCGTGGACGAGCTGTACCGCAGCCTGGATCACGCCCGGATGTCCTCGGACGTGGGCGCCGTGATCCTCACGGGCAACGGCCCCTCCGCCAAGGACGGCGGATGGGCGTTCTGCTCGGGCGGCGATCAGCGCATCCGTGGCAGGGACGGCTACCACTACGCCGAGGGTGAGACCGCGGACTCCATCGACCCGGCCCGCGCCGGGCGCCTGCACATCCTGGAGGTCCAACGGCTGATCCGCACCATGCCCAAGGTCGTCATCGCCGCGGTCTCCGGGTGGGCCGCGGGCGGCGGTCACTCGCTGCACGTGGTGTGCGACCTCACCATCGCGTCGAGCGAGCACGGCAAGTTCAAGCAGACGGACGCGACCGTGGGCTCGTTCGACGCCGGCTACGGTTCCGCGTTGCTGGCCCGCCAGGTGGGCCAGAAGTTCGCGCGCGAGATCTTCTTCCTCGCGGATGAATATTCCACCGAGGACATGCACCGGATGGGCGCGGTCAACCAGGTGGTCCCGCATGCGGACCTCGAGACGACGAGCGTCGAGTGGGCCCGCAAGATCACCGCTCAGTCCCCGCAAGCCGTCCGGATGCTCAAGTACGCGTTCAACCTCCCGGATGACGGCATGGTCGGCCAGCAGGTCTTCGCGGGCGAGGCCACCCGCATGGGTTACATGACCGACGAGGCCGTCGAGGGCCGGGACGCCTTCCTCCAGAAGCGCGATCCCGACTGGTCCGCGTTCCCCTACTACTTCTGAGCATCGCGGCATGTCGGATTATCCGGATGATCCCACGTTGCCGGGCGACCCCCTCCCGGCACCCGAGGCGCGGGCGCTGCCGAGCGACGTCGTCACCCTGGACGGGCCCGTCCCTGGGGGTCCGCTCGAGCTCGTACCGCGCCTGACCGCGGCCCTGTCCCGACCGGGCCCCGCGGTGATCGTGGCGACGTCCGGTTCCACCGGCCGACCCAAGAAGACCGTGCTGAGCACCGAAGCGCTCACGGCCTCCGGTCGCGCCACCGAGCGCGCCACGGCGGGCCCCGGCCAGTGGTTGCTGTGCCTACCGGCGCACTACGTTGCGGGCGTCCAGGTGCTGGCCCGCTCCGTGCTCGCGAGCACGCACCCGGTCGCCATCCCCACCGAGCATTTCACCCCCGCCGCGTTCGCGGACGCCGCGCAGCAGCTCACTCACCCGGTGCGCTACGTCTCGGTGGTGCCCACGCAGCTGCAGCGCATCCTGGACCCGCGCGACGGCGCACCCGACCCGCGCGCCGTCGCCGCCCTCGCGCGCTTCGACGCCGTCCTCGTGGGCGGTTCCGCGCTGTCCCCCGACCTCGCCGCGCGCGCCGCGGACGCGGGCGTGCGCGTGGTGCGCACGTACGGGATGTCGGAGACGTGCGGGGGCTGCGTGTACGACGACGCCGCGCTCGACGCCGTCACCGCCGGGATCGTCCCCGATGGCGCACCGTCCAGCGCCGTACCCGACCCGAACGAGCGTCGGGAGGGCCGGATCTGGCTGGGCGGGGAGGCCGTGGCCGACGGCTACCTGGACGATCCCGCCCAGACCGCGAACCACTTCCGGATGATCGACGGCGTGCGCTGGTACCGCACGGACGACCTCGGTGTGCTGCGCGAGGACGGGACGCTCACGGTGCTGGGCCGCACGGACGACGTCATCAACACCGGCGGGGTGAAGGTCTCCGCGGGACAGGTCGCGGCCGAACTGCAGCGCGATGAGCGGGTCCGCCAGGCACTCGTCCTCGCGGTGCCGCACCCGGAGTGGGGGCAGGCGGTCGCGGCGGTGATCGCGCTGCGGGAGGGCTCGGACTACCGCGCCGTGGAGCGTGAGCTGTCCTCGGCGATCCGGGACGAACTCGGCGCACCCGCGGTGCCCAAGCTGTGGCGTCGCGTGGCGCAACTGCCCATGCTGGCCACGGGGAAACCCGACCGCCGTTCCGCCGAAGCGTTGTTCGCCAGCCCCGATGTATAGCGCGCCGGCGTTCCACGGGGCCGGGGTGTGGCTGCCGACCGCGACAGGCCGGGCGGTCCTGCGCGACGCCCCCACGGACGGGACGAGGTGACATCATGCCCGCGCACTCCCTCGACCTGGTGCTCTCCCCCGCCTCAGATGATCTGATCCGCTCGCGGTGGGCGGCACTGCACGGGGCCGGTCTACCGAGCCTCGCCACGCATCGCGGTGCGTCCAACGCCCCGCACATCACCGCACTGTCCGCGCCCTCGATGCCCGAACACGTCCTGGCCCGAGCACGGGAGATGTTCTCCGCATTGTTGCCGTGTTCCGTGGACATCCCTGGGTTGCTCGTTGTGGGGCACGGGCCGTTCGTGCTCGCGGAGTCGGTGATCGTGCCACCCGGGGTCACGGAGGCCGTCCGCGAGCTGGAACGGATCGCGGCGGAGTCCCGACCCCCGGCGCGCCCGTGGGTTCCGCACCTGACCCTGGGTAAGCGACTCACCGCCGCTCAGGTGGGTGAGGCCCTGGAAGTACTCGCAGACGTGCCCGCACCGCGCGCGGTCGAGATCACGGGCCTGCGACGGTGGGATCCCGACCAGCGCGTCACCGCCATGGTGGCGGGCTGAACCGGACCGGGCGGCTTACCGCGTTCGCGCCGTCGTCATCCCTTGGGCTCGGCGAGACCGCGCATGTCTGACGCACTCAGGCGCCCCAGCGCCCGACCGGAATCCGCGACCGCCTCCACGGCCGGGCCGCTGAGACCGCCTGGGCTCATCGTGTCCCCGGAACGTGTGCACGTGCACAGCGCGTGAAACAATGACACGAACCCGTCCCCGTTCTCGAAAGGTTGCACCGTGGCCACACCAGCTCAGTGGGTCGAGGGAGCACGTCTGCGTACGCTTCCCATGGCCGCGGCCCCCGTGATCGCCGGCACCGCCGCCGCCCAGTGGATGGCTGCCGCACGGTTGGGCCCCGCGGTCCTCGCGCTGCTGGTCGCGCTGTTCCTGCAGATCGGGGTGAACTACGCCAACGACTACTCGGACGGCGTGCGCGGGACGGACGACGATCGCGTGGGCCCGTTGCGTCTGACCGGCTCCGGTGCGGCATCCCCCCGCGAGGTCAAGACCGCGGCGTTCGTGTGCTTCGGGCTGGCCGCGCTCGCGGGCATCGCGCTCGTGGTGGTCTCCCAGCAGTGGTGGCTCGCCGCGGTGGGTGTCCTGGCGATCCTCGCGGCATGGGGCTACACGGGTGGCAAGAAGCCCTACGGGTACATGGGACTCGGCGATCTCTTCGTGTTCATCTTCTTCGGTCTCGTGGCCACCCTGGGTACCACGATCACCCAGGCCGGGCGGCTCAACCTGGAGTCGTGGGTCCTGGCGATCTCCACCGGGCTGTTCGCGTGCGCGCTGCTCATGGCCAACAATGTCCGGGACATCCCCGGGGACCGCGCCGTGGGCAAGAAGACCTTGGCCGTGCGTCTGGGCGATCCGAAGGCCCGGCTCACGTTCACCACGGAGCTGTTCGTGGGGATGGTCCTGCCGTTGCTGCTCGTGCCCCACAACCCGTGGGTGCTGCTGATTTATGCCGTGACGCCACTGGCCATCGGCGCGGCCGTGACCGTGCTCAGGACCACCGACCGGCGCGAGCTGATCCCCGTGCTCAAGCAGTGCGGTTTCATCAACCTGGGAGTGACCGTGCTCTACGCGATCGCAGTGCTGGTGCACCAGTACCTGGGCTGACACTCCCCGCCGCTTGAATCATGGCGTCGCGCTCCGGGTGTGCGCCATCGCGACCGCTGAAGTGCCCCGGGCCAGAACCCCGCGGGCGGACGCTCAGACGTCCTTGCGAGCCTCGCGGTCCGTGTAGGAGTCCTCGATTTCCTGGTCCTCCAGGGCCACCCGGTTGGTGGGCTTGGGGGTGCGTGAGATCCATCGGTGGAAGTCCTGGCCCGCGGCGTAATGCAGCTTGGGGAAGAAGATGTAGCAGATCGCGAAGGCCGCCACCACGGCCGCAATCCCGGAGAAGACCAACCCCAGCCCCAGGTACATGCACAGCAGGAAGAGCACCACCAGGATGCCCAGGCGCAGCAGGGAATACTTCACGAAGTTCACCCGACCATTCTACGGGCCCGCCCTGGGTGCTTCCCGGGCACCGTAGTTGCCTGCGAGAAGCCCCGATCTGGACAGGACGTTGCCCGTGCGGGGCATCTGCCTCGGACGCCCTCCCCGCTCAAGGCCCCGGCCCTGGTCAGGGCGCCTTCCTGCCCGGGCCCGATCCGGACGGGACGCGCTCCCCCACCCGCCGCGCTGACCCGAAGAGGAACTGCCCAGTCCACTCCCCTAGGATGATCCGCATGGGCAGAGCGATCCTGATCATCGGAGCAGGCGCCCTCGCTGTGGGCGTCATCATTTACGCGCTCATCGAGTGCGCGCAGTCGGACAAGTACGCCGTGCGGGCCATTCCCAAGTGGGGTTGGCTGTTGGTGATCCTGCTGTTGCCGGTGGTCGGGGCGGTGCTGTGGCTCTTCTTCGGCCGCCCCCGCAAGGACGACGCCGCCCGCGAACCCCAGCGCGGCCGCGGCCCGGACGACGACCCCCAGTTCCTGCGCAACCTCGAGGAGCGGCGCAAGCAACAGGAACGCGCTCGCAAGCTCCAGGAATGGGAGAACGAACTCAAGCGCACCGGTCGCGCCCCGGGCGAACGCCCCGACGCCGAGGAACCGGTGTTGGATCCCTCCGACCCGCGCCTCGCTGCTCCCTCCCCCGACCACCCGGCGGATGATGTCCGCGCGAACGACCCGGACGACGTCGCCCCCCGCAGCGGCTCCCACTCGGAAGACTCAGACGCCCCCCGGGACGATCCCGACGCGGACGGCCTGGACCCCGACGATCCGCGCGGCGACGACTCGCGTCCCGGTGGTTCCACTCCCCGCTAACGAGCCCGAGATACCCCCTGAACATGACGTGAGCCCCGCCCCATGAGGGACGGGGCTCACCTGTTTCGCGAACTCGTGTCACGGGCTCATGCCCGCGGAGGACTTACAGGCCCGAGTACGAGTGCAGGCCCGGGAACAGCGTGTTGACCACCGTGAAGTTGAAGACCACGCACAGGTAGCCCGCGATCGACAGCCACGCGGAGCGGTTGCCGTTCCAGCCGCGGGTCACGCGCGCGTGCATGTAGGCGGCGTAGACGGTCCACACCACGAAGGTCCAGACCTCCTTGGTGTCCCAGCCCCAGAACCGGCCCCAGGCCTGATCCGCCCAGATGGCACCGGCGGCCAGGGTGAAGGTCCAGAACACGAAGCCCACGGAGTTGAGCCGGAACGAGAAGTTCTCGAGCGTCACGGACGTGGGCACGGCCCGCAGGAAGCCCAGACGGGAGTCCTCGCCGGTGGCCAGCTTCTTCTCGCGACGGGACTGCAGCAACTGCAGCACGGCCATCGCGAACGTGATGGTGAAGATCCCGGAGGCCGCGACCGCGATGGACACGTGGATGATGAGCCAGTAGGACTGCAGCGCGGGCTGCAGGGGGGACACGGGGGTCGGGAACGCGATCGTGGCCAGGCACAGCATGATGAGCACCAGGCCGGAGACCATGGGGCCCACGAAGCGCAGGTCCTTGAAGAACAGCGTCACGAGGTACACGCCGGCCACCACCAGGGCGCCCGTGGTGCAGAACTCGTACATGTTGGCCCACGGCACACGGTCCGCGGCGACACCGCGGGAGACCACCGCGAACGCGTGCAGCAGGAACGCGATGACCATGAGGGTCACGGCCACGCGGGCCGCCGGGCGGCGGCTGTTGTGCTTGTAGTCCAGCGCCTCGAACTCGTTCACGCCCTTGGCGCCGTCCGCCGAGGTCCGGAACTCGTCCGCGACGGACTCACCGGTCCCCGCACCACCGCGGGTCGCACCCCCGCTGGACGAGCCGGCGGTCGTGGAGCCAGAATGCGCGGCCGTGGCGCCCACGAGCTCCTTGGCCCCCTCGGCGGTGTTCCCGCGCCGGGAGCGTTCCGTCAACCCGAGGGTCTTGGAGTGGGAGGCCATGTCCCACACGAATGCCACGAACACCACCAGGTAGGTCATGGCGGCCAGGAGCATGAACCATTCGCTCCAGTTGCCCAAGGTCACGTTGATGTTGCTACCCATTAGTTCACGCCTTATCCGACGAATTCAGGTGGAACTCCCGCACGCCGCGGTCCTCCCACAATGACGTCCACAGAGCCGTTAGTTTTTCCGCTTCCGCGCCCAAGCGGTGGTCCTCGCCACGCGCCAACAGTCCGTACTCCAGAACAGTACACCGCACCCCGTTGGCGTCCTCCGTGGTCGTGGCCCGCACCCACGCCCTGCGGCGAGCGATGAACAGGCTCATGATGAGCCCGACGAACGCGAGCACGAAGGAGATGAACGCCGGGATCCGACCGGGGTCGCTGTGCACGTCCAGGCCCACGTAGCGCTTCACGTCCAGGAACTCCACGCTGCCTTTGCCGTTCGGCAACTGCACCTCGCGGTGCTGACCGTCCAACAGGATGGGCCCGTTGGCCGAGGTCATGGAGTTGAGTTCCGTGAGGTTCTCGGTGTTGAGCACGTACACGTTCTGCGGTTGCCCGCTGTCCAGGCCCAGGTCCCCGTAGAACGAGGACAGGATCAGCGCGGGGTTGTTCAGCGCGGGGTCCGCGGAGCGCGGGATCTCTCCCGGCTCCGAGACGGCCGTGGGCAACAACAACCCCACGAACCCGAGCTGATCGGGGCGGGCGTCCGGGACCTTGAGGGTCAGCGAGGACGTGTACACGGAGTCCGAGGGGACCGTGACCACGGGGCCCTCGTAGGCCACGTTGCCCTCCCCGTCCGTCACGCGGATCACGGGCGCGTAGCCGTTGCCCACGAGGTACACCTTGGTGCCGTTGACGTTGAGGGGCTTGTTGACCGCGAGGTTGACGTCCTGGGGTGTGGCCCCGGGTTCGTCCGTGACGGTCAGGTCCGCGTTGAAGTCGGTGGGCTGGCCGTAGTGCCGGGGATCGGAGGTGTCCCGGTTGAACGTGGCCTGGAAGTTGTTGAGCCGCACCGAGAAGGGGTTGAGCCAGTCCGGGTCGAAATTGGTGCCGGGGTTGAAGGAGTCGTAGTCCACGAGGGTGTTCACGAAGGACTCCCCCTCCACGATGATCTTCTGCCCCTTATACCCGAACAGGGCCCCGATCGCCACGGAGACCAACACGCCCAGCAGTGCCACGTGGAAGAGGATGTTGCCCACTTCCTTGAGCATCCCGCGCTCGGCCGCGACCGACGGCGCCGCGGAGCCCAGGTCCTGCATCTGCACCCGGTAGCCGCGCTTCTTCAGAGCGGCGGCGGCCTGCTCGACGGCGTCGTCCGGGGAAGGTGCGGCAGCGCCGTCGCGCCCGCCCAGCATGACCTTGCGGTACTGCGGCAACCGGGAGATCCGGCGCGGGGTGCGCGGCGGTTTGGAACGCCACGCCTTGAAGTGCTGGACGGCGCGCGGGAGCACGCAGCCCACGAGCGAGATGAACAGCAGGAGGTAGATCGCGGAGAACCAGTAGGAGGAGAAGACGTCGAACAGCTGCAAGCGGTCCAACCACGGACCCATGGTGGGGTTCGCCTCGATGTAGCTGGTCACCGCGTCCGGGTCCTGGACCCGCTGGGGGAACAACGATCCCGGGACCGCCGCGATCGCGAGCAACAACAGCAGCACGAGGGCCGTGGACATCTTGGTCAGTTGCCGCCAGGCCCACCGGGCCATGCCGAGGGGTCCCAGTGCGGGGACCTCCACGTCGGAACGCTGCGCCTTCTTCGGGCGCGGCGTGCGCGTCTCGGTCATATCGGCATCACCCAATCGGTTACGAATTCGGACTGGACCCACGAGACCAGTGCGGACCACACGCCCGTGGCCATGGCGGCCCCGATGAGCACGAGCACGGCACCGCCCACGCGCTGCAGCGTGAGACGGTGCCTGCGGAAGAAGGACATGGCCCCCATACCCCGGCGCAACGCCAAGGCGATCAGCACGAACGGGACGCCCAGACCCAGGCAGTAGGCGGTGGTGAGCACCACGGCCTTGCCGGTGGACGCGCCGTCCACGTAGACGAGCGCCTGCACCGCGGCGAAGGTCGGGCCGATGCACGGCGCCCACCCGAGACCGAAGGTCATTCCCAGGAGGGGCGCACCCCACAGCCCCGGGGGCGGGCGGCGCTCGATCTTGCGGTCACGCTGGAACCACGAGAAACCACCCATGAAGACCACGCCCATGAGCATCACGAGGATCCCGAGCACCACCATGATCCACTGCTGGCCCAGCAGCCACGCGAACGCGCCGAGCTGCGCGAGCACCACGGACATCAGCACGAACACCGCGGAGAACCCCAGGACGAACAGCACCACGCCCGTGAGGATCCGCCCGCGCCGCTGTTCCCGCAGGTCCACCCCGGTGAGCCCGGTGATGTAGCCCAGGTACCCGGGTACCAGGGGCAGCACGCACGGTGAGGCGAAGGAGACGAATCCCGCGAGCAGCGCCACGGGCAGCGCGGCAATCAGTGAACCGTCGAGGATGACCTCGGCGAAGGGATTGCCGTTCATGCGGACTCAGTCACCGTGTCCTTGATCAAGGCGTCCAGGGTGGATTTGTCCGCCTTGCCCAGCACACGGGCGGCCACGCGACCCTGCTCGTCCAGCACGAGGGTCGTGGGGACGGCCTGCGGCGGGACGTAGTCGCTCAACGCGAGCAGCACGGCCCCGTTGAGGTCGGACGCGGAGGGGTAGTCCACCCCGTAGTTGCGCTCGAACGCCTCCGCGGTGGGTTGCTGGTCGCGCAGGTTCACGCCCAGGAACTGCGCGCGGTCCTGGTACTCGTGGTGCAGGGCCACGAGGTCCGGGGCCTCCGCGCGGCACGGCGCGCACCCGGCGTACCAGAAGTTCACGACGGCGGGCTTGCCGCGCAGGCTCTCGGCGCTCACGGTGCTGCCGTCGAACATCTCGGCCTCGAACTGCACGGGTTCCCCGCGCTGCTCCGGCGCGTACTCGCTCACGGAACCGTCACCGGCCACGTATCCCTTCTCGCCCCCGGCGTTGGCCTGCTGGGCGAGGCTGTCGTTGCCCGAGGACGAGCACCCCGCGAGCGCGAGCCCCAGACACGCCACCACGGCGACCGCTCCCGTGCGCACTCGGGCACGGGCGGGCAGGGAACGGGCGGATGAAGAACGCGGAGAAGTCATGAGGAGAACACCTGGGAAGAGGTCGTGGGGTGAGAGGTCAATTATGAGCCGGGAAGCTGATTGACGCCTGGATAGAGGTGGGCGGCCGGTTCCCGGTAGGAGACCTCCGGGACCTGCGCGGCGTCCACGTCCTCGAACGTGAAGGACGTCAGGGACGCGAGGTTGCACTCACGCCGCCGCGGGTCGTGCGGCAACGGACGGCCCTGCACGGACAACCGCGTGAGCCAGATGGGCAACTGGTGGGACACGGCCACGGCCTGGGCGCCGTCGCCACCGCGGCGCACCGCGTCCCGGGCGAGGTCCCGCACGGCCTGTGCCATGCGCTCCACCTGCTCCTTGTAGGGCTCGCCCCACGAGGGGCGCAGGGGGTTGAGCATGTAGGGCCAGTGCTTGGGCTTGGCGAGCTCACGCCCGGTCACGTGCAGGCCCTGGAAGTGGTTGGCCGGTTCGATCAACCGCTCGTCCGTGTGCACCTCGAGCCCCAGTTCACGGGCCACGGGTGCGGCGGTCTCCCGCGTGCGGGTCAGCGGCGAGCACGCCAGCAGAACGATCCGATCGCCGTCCTGGACCCGCCGGGCCAGGTCCGCCGCCGCGGCCTCGGCC
This sequence comes from Kocuria marina, assembly GCF_000786655.1. Classification (GTDB taxonomy): domain Bacteria; phylum Actinomycetota; class Actinomycetes; order Actinomycetales; family Micrococcaceae; genus Kocuria; species Kocuria marina_A. Next base: position 30,702 of record NZ_JROM01000048.1, read on the forward strand.
ATCCGGGCGCCCTTCTCGGACAGGTGGTAGTCCGGGAGCCGCCCGTAGACCACGTGCGCGGGGTTGTGGACCTCGCCGTGGCGCAGGAGGTGAACGGTTGCTGAAGGCATGCCCCCAGTGTCTCAAACCCCGCTGTCAGCCCCCAATCGGCGCGTCAGGACGGAACCGGCCCCGTCAGGACAGCACGGCGCGTCAGGACAGCACGGCGCGCAACCGGGCGGCGTCGATGCGCAACCGGTCCCACGGGGCTCCGTCCACGAAGACCACGGGGATGTACTCGGCGTAGTCGCGCAGCAGCTGCGGATCGCCCGTGATGTCCCGCTCGCGATACTCGCTGCCCGTCTGCTCGCACACCCCGGTCACGACCTCGCGCGCGTCCTCGCACAGGTGGCATCCCGGTTTGGTCAGCAGCGTCACCGTGTGCGCCGGGCGCGGGCGGGTCCAGTCCGCGCCGGAGAGCAGGGGCGTACGACGTCGCTCGCTCCCCTCCTGCCGCCCCGCGGCGCCGGCGCCCGCGCCCGTTCCACGCGCCGTCGCCGTGGCGGGAGACGTCGCCGCCCCGCGCGTCGTCGCCGATTCGGGAGCCGATGCCGCTGCGGGTACCGACTCCGATGCGGGGCCCGGTTCGGCCGGACGGGCGGGATCGGGACGGTCGGGGCTCACGGGCTGCTGCGTCATGCGGCCCATGCTACGCACGCGGACACTGCGCACACGATGAAGGCCCCGTTCCCGACCAAGGCCCCGCACATGATGAAGGCCCCGTTCCCGGAGCGGGAACGGGGCCTATCACGGGCGCGCTTACTTCTTGTTGCGGCGCTGGTGACGAGTCTTGCGAAGCAGCTTGCGGTGCTTCTTCTTGGACATGCGCTTGCGGCGCTTCTTGATGACCGAACCCATAGGATCCCTCACAGTTCTCTGGACAGTGGTGTTTGCTGGGGGCCGCGGGTGAACACCGCCCCGCCCCTGCTAACGCGGGGGCAACATCCGTTTAACGGCAAACTACTGGCCTACCTTACCGTGCGACCCCGCCGGGCCCGAAAACGGGCGCTCAGGCGCTCGCGCGGCGATCGGCGTCGAGTTCCTCGTCCTGCTCCGGCCGCCCGTCCTGCTCCGCGACGGAACGCCCCCGCGGCGTTGCCGTGCGCTTGTCACGGGACGACGCCGCACGGTCCAGCGAGCGCGGTTCCGCGACCGAGGCGCGGGAGTCGTCCGGGTCCACGCCGGCTTCCTCGTACTGGTACGTGATGTGCTCGGCCACGAGGCGGGCGGCCAGGTTGTGGTCCCCCGCTTCGAGGGCGCCCACGATGGCCCGGTGTTCGGCGCGGATGCGGCTGGACGTGGTGCTCCACAGCGGCACATGACCCACGAGCGCCAGGGTGTACTCGTAGATCGAGTCCCGCAGGGCGGTGAACAACGCCGCGTTCACCGCGTTGCCGCCCGCCTTGACCAGCGCGATGTGGAAGCTCACGTAGAGGTGGTGGAACTGCTTGAGCCCCAGGTCCTCGTCCATCTGCGCCATGATCGCGCGCAGTTCCTCGCGCGGGATGCTGTGCTTCTCGGCGTTCTCGAGGGCCGAGGTCTCGAGCATCACGCGCGTCTGGACGATGTCCCGCAACGGGTGCTGCGACGTCGCCATGTGCAACTGCAGTGCGGGACCCGCGGACGCGGCCGGTTCGCGCACCAGGATGGGGAGAATGCTGCGGTGCGGGCCCTCGAAGAGTTTGACGATGCCCTGGGCCTCCAGGATCTTGAGGGTCTCACGCATGGAATTGCGGGACACCCGGAAGATCGCGGCCAAGTCCTTGTCGGTGGGCAGTCGTTGACCCAGCACCAGGTTTGCGTCGAACAGCTCGTTCTCGAGCCATTGCAGAACCTCTCGATGCGTTGCCATGTATCCCACCCTAAACGTCGTACGGCGCCCGACCGCCGTATGGCACGGTCGGGCGCCCGGCGCGCCGCTCTCCGGACGCGGCCTTGCTCAGATGATGCCCTGGGCCACCATGGCCCGGGCGACCTTGAGGAACCCCGCGATGTTCGCACCGGCCACGTAGTTGCCCGGCATCCCGAACTCCTCGGCGGTCTCCGCGCAGCGATCGTGGATCCCACGCATGATCTCCTGCAGGCGCTGCTGCGTGTAGTCGAAGCTCCATGAGTCGCGGGACGCGTTCTGCTGCATCTCGAGCGCGGACGTGGCCACACCGCCGGCGTTGGCGGCCTTACCCGGCGCGAACAGCACGTCCGATTCCTGGAACCGGTGCACGGCCTCGGTGGTGCACGGCATGTTGGCCCCCTCCGCGACGGCCACGATCCCGTTCTCCAGCAGGGTCTTGGCCTGGCGGCCGTTGAGCTCGTTCTGCGTGGCACACGGCAGCGCGACCGTGCCGGGGACGTCCCACACCGAACCGTCGAAGACGAAGCGGGCACTCGAGCCGCGCCGTTCGGCGTACTCGCTGATCCGGGCCCGCTCGACCTCCTTGACCTGCTTGAGCAGCGCCAGGTCGATGCCGTTGCTGTCCACCACGTAACCGCTCGAGTCCGACGCCGTGAGCGCCTTGGCGCCGAGCGACTGGGCCCGCTCGATCGCGTAGATCGCCACGTTGCCCGAACCGGAGACGATCACGTCCCGACCCTCGAGGTCCAACCCGCGGGTCTTGAGCATCTCCTCCGCGAACATCACCGCACCGTAGCCCGTGGCCTCGGTGCGGACGAGCGAACCGCCCCAGGACAGGCCCTTGCCCGTGAGCACACCGGACTCGTAGCGGTTGGTGATCCGCTTGTACTGACCGAAGAGGTACCCGATCTCACGCCCGCCCACACCGATGTCACCGGCGGGGACGTCCGTGTACTCACCGATGTGGCGGTACAGCTCGGTCATGAAGGACTGGCAGAACCGCATGATCTCATCGTCACTGCGCCCGGACGGATCGAAGTCCGAACCACCCTTGCCGCCGCCGATGGGCATGCCGGTGAGCGCATTCTTGAAGATTTGTTCGAAACCCAGGAACTTCACGATGCCCAGGTACACCGACGGGTGGAACCGCAAGCCACCCTTGTAGGGACCCAGCGCGGAGTTGAACTCCACCCGGAACCCACGGTTGATGTGCACTTGGCCTTGGTCGTCCGTCCACGGCACACGGAAGATGATCTGACGCTCGGGTTCGCAGATACGCTCCACGATCGCGGAGTCCAACAGTTCCGGATGGCGAGCCACCACGGGACCCAACGACTCGAAGACCTCGTCCACGGCCTGGTGGAACTCGGACTCACCCGGGTTGCGCGCCGTGACGATCTGCCGGATGGGGATCAGTTTCTCGTGCATGTCTCTCCTGCCGTCTTGAAAGGTCTGCGGCTCCCACTCAACCGCGGCGTGAACCGCGGTTGCGGCGCCGGAAACCCGTCAGAGTGGACAGCAGACCGCTCTGACGGCGATGCGCAGCCCCGCGAGGTCGGATGAGCTCCGCGATCTCGGGCGAGTTCGTCTCCGGGGAGACGGCGCGGGGCTCTGCATCGTGGGGCTCGGCATCATGCGCGGCACGGGGCTGCGCAGCGGGCTCGGTGTGGGCACCGTCGTCCAGACTATCCCCTGTGACCTGGGCCTCCCGTTCGCTGGCCAGGCCCTCCGAATCAGCGGAATTGATAGCTTCTTCGGTGACTCCCGAGCTGAACTGTACGACTTTCTCGGACTCCTGGGATGATTCGTCGAAAAACTCGGCTTCTGCGGGCGTCTCTGTTTCGCCTGAATTTTCTTCCGGACGGGGATCATCGACCGGGGATCCGGGGGTGACCGTGGGAGCGGGGATGTCCAGGACCTCGGGATCGTCCGAGGTGTTGGTGGCCTCCGCGGCCTCCGTCGTGACGTCGGTGACCTCCGCCGTGAACCACGGCAGGGACCGTTCGGGTTCGCGCCCAGGTTCCTGGGCGGCGTCGACGTCAGTGGTCTCGGTGGGGCTCGGGGCCTCGGCGGGTGCGTCGGTGACCGGGGCGTCCTCGGGCGACTGCGCGGCGTCGTCCACGGCCGGCTCCGCGGAGGCGTCCTTGGTCGGCTGCGCGGCGTCGTCGACGGCCGGCTCCGCAGCGACGTCGTTCGCCATGGCGGGCTCATCGGACTCGGCTGGGGCGGACTCGTGCGTATCCGTCACGGGAGTATCCGCCGCGGCGACCAGCTCGTTCACCCAGTCGAGCACGGCCACGAAGGGCTCGGCGGTGAGGCTGTAGAAGCGCTTCTGTCCCTGGGCCCGGGTGGCGACCATCCCGGCGTCGCGCAGGACCTTGAGGTGCTTGGACACCGTGGGCTGGGAGACCTCGAGCGCGGTGACCAGTTCGCCCACCGGCCGGGGCCCGCCGCACAGGGCCGTGAGGATGCGGCGTCGGGTGGGGTCGGACAAGGCGGAATATGCGTCGTGGGACATGGGATTCACCTTAGACGGGCTGCCCACCCCGACCCAATCAGACCTTCCCGTCACGGGTCGGTCCCACCAGCGTCAGCCCTGCCAGGGTCAGTCGTACCAGGGGTCCAGTCCCCACTGGGGAAAGACCTCCTTGCGCGTGGCCATGATGCTGCGGTCGGTCTCGTCACTGGGGTCGTAGCCGATCTCCCACGAGCGCCACCAGATGTCGACGTCGTCGCCCATGCGCTCGGGCGGGCGCCCGCCGTACTTTTCGGCCATGTAGCTGCGCCACGCCTGCGGGACCGGCGTGTTCACGTCCACGGGGTATCCCGAGGCGACCCCCACGAGGTGCGCCCACGAGCGGGGCACGGCGTCGTGGCAGTCGTACCCGCCGCCGCCCGTGGCGATCCACCGGCCCTCGCACAGTTCCGCCGCGAGCTCGGACACGGCCAACGCGATCTGACGCTGCCCGTCCACGCTCACCCGCAAGTGGGTCAGTTCGTCCTGGAAGTGGGAGTCGCAGCCGTGCTGGGAGACGATCACCTCGGGACGGAACTCGCGCGCGATCGGGGGGACCACGGCGTCGTACGCTCGAAGCCACTGGGAGTCGTCCGCGCGCGTGGGCATGGCCACGTTGACCGCGGTGCCGGCCGCCGCCCCGGAGCCGATCTCGTTCGCGAACCCCGTGCCGGGGAACAGGGACAGGCCCGTCTCGTGCAGGGACACGGTCATCACGCGGGGCTCGTCGTAGAAGATCGACTGGGTGCCGTCCCCGTGGTGGCCGTCCACATCCACGTAGAGCACGCGCTGCACTCCGTTGCCCAAGAGGTGCTGGATGGCCACGGCGCAGTCGTTGTACACGCAGAACCCGGAGGCCTTGTCCGCCGCGGCGTGGTGCATGCCGCCGCCGAAGTTCACGGCGTGGACCACGGAACCGCTCAGCAGGTCCGCGGCACCCTGGTAGCTGCCGCCCACCAGGCGCGCACTCGATTCGTGGATGCCCTCGTAGCCGGGAGTGTCCTCGGTGCCCAGGCCGCATTCGGGGATCTGCCGCGTGGGGTCCTCCGAGACGGCGCGCACGGACTGCACGTAGGTCTTGGTGTGCACGAGTTCCAGGACGGAGTCGTCCGGGACCTCGGGGACGGTGACCCGCACATTGGGCGCGGTGTCCAGGCCCAGGTTCTGCACCAACCGCATGGTCGCGTCCAGGCGGGTGGGGCTCATGGGGTGGTAGTCCCCGAAGTCGTACTGGAGCAACCGGGGATCCCAGTAGACACTGGTGGGGTAGACGGCATCCTTGCCCGTTGTCGCGGAGCTCACACGTCCATTAGAACACTCACGCGCGAGCGGCAGTCGCTGCAGCGCACTGTGACGGGGGATACTGGGGGTCGTTGCGCCGATCCACCCCCGCGGGACCGTAGGATTCCGCGTGACCCGACCGTCCATCGGATCCCGCGAGGAGGTGCCGTGAGCGAGCTCGAACAACCCAACGCCGTCGAGGAGCCCGCCTCCCCCGCGCCCTCCGGGGAGCCGCTGACCACCCGCGCGGCGCGAGGCATCCGGGACTTCGTGGACCAGATCGCGAGTTCCTCGCCCGCGCGGCTCGCGGTGATCGTGTTCGTGATCGTGGACCTGGGATTCGCCGCCCTGTTGTGGCTGCCCGTGTCCGCCAATCCCGGTCAGGAGACCCGGTTCGTGGACGCCGTGTTCACCGCGACCTCCGCCGTGACCGTGACCGGACTGACCACGGTGTCCACGGCCGCGCAGTGGTCCGTGTTCGGCCAGGTGGTCATCCTGATCGCCATTCAAGTGGGCGGTCTGGGCACCCTGACGCTCACGTCCATCCTGGCGCTGGCCATCGGGCGCAAGCTCGGGCTGAAGTCCAAACTGATCACCCAGGAGGCGCTGAACATCGGGCGACTGGGCGAGGTCGGTTCGCTGCTGCAGATCATCGTGATCACCTCCGTGAGCATCGAGGCCGCCCTGGCGCTCGTGCTCTCCGTGGGGTTCCTCGCGGAAGGAGAACCCCTGGGCACGGCCCTGTGGCACGGAGTGTTCTACGCGATCTCGAGCTTCAACAACGCCGGGTTCACGCCCCACACGGACGGGCTCGTGCCCTACGACCACGCCGGGCCCACCGCGTGGCTCATCCTGCTGCCCGTGTGCATCGGGGTGATCGTGGGGTCCCTGGGCTTCCCCGTGATCTTGGTGCTGCGTCAGGTGGGGTTCCGGTTCACCCGGTGGAACCTCAACGCCAAACTCACCGTGGTCACCACCGCCGCACTGTTGCTGCTGGCGTGGGTGCTGTTCACGGCCATCGAGTGGGCCAACCCGGACACCCTGGGCGGACAGTCCGTCCCCGAGCGGATCTTCCAGGGGTTCTTCGCGTCCGTGATGATGCGCTCGGGCGGTTTCAACCTGGTGGACATGACCGACACGTCCCAGGTCACGCTGTTGCTCACGGACGCCATGATGTTCGCCGGCGGCGGTTCCGCGTCCACGGCCGGCGGGATCAAGGTGACCACACTCGCCGTCGTCTTCTTGGCCATCCTCGCGGAGGCCCGCGGCGACCAGTCCGTGATCGCGTTCTTCCGCACCATCCCGGACTCCGTGCTGCGCATCGCGATCTCCGTGATCATGATGGGCGCCTCCGTGGTGCTGCTGGGTTCGAGCATCATGGTCGCCCTGACCCACATGCCCCTGGACCACGTACTGTTCGAGGTCATCTCCGCGTACGCCACGTGCGGTCTCAGCACCGGTGTGTCCGCGGGCGCCCCGGACGCCGGGAAGTACGTGCTGTCCGTCATCATGCTCATCGGCCGCATCGGTACCAACACCGTGGCCACGGCCCTGGCCCTGCGCTCGCGGCGCCGGCTCTACACGTACCCGGAAGAGAGGCCCATCATTGGCTAAGAACTCCTCCCACTCCGTCCCCGTCCTGGTGGTGGGCCTCGGGCGCTTCGGCTCGGCCACGGCCCTGCAGCTGATCCAGCAGGGGCGCGAGGTCCTCGGCGTGGAACGCGACGCCGCCCTCGTGCAGAAGATGTCCGGCCAGCTCACCCATGTGGTCGAGGCCGACGCCACGGACATCGACGCCCTGCGCCAGCTCGGCGCCGCCGAGTTCTCCTCCGCCGTGGTGGGTGTGGGCACGTCCATCGAGTCCTCGGTGCTGACCACCGCGAACCTCGTGGACCTGGGGATCGACCGGATCTGGGCCAAGGCCATCTCCCCCGCCCACGGCAAGATCCTCGCGCGCATCGGCGCCCACCACGTGATCTTCCCCGAGGCCGACGCCGGGCGCCGCACCGCCCACCTGGTCTCCGGGCGGCTCCTGGACTACATCGAGTTCGACGACGACTTCGCGATCGTCAAGATGTACCCGCCCCGGGAGACGCAGGGGTTCACGCTGGGCGAGTCCGACATCCGCTCCAAGTACGGCGTGACCGTGGTGGGTGTGAAGTCCCCGGGCGAGGACTTCACCTACGCCCGCCCGGACACCACGGTCAGCTCGCGGGACCTGCTCATCGTCTCGGGGCACGTGGACCTGATCGAACGGTTCGCCGCGCGGCCCTGACCCGGTTGCGTCTCGGCGGGCCGTCGCGGTCCGGCGTTACTCAGCACCCGACGGCGCGACCGTCATGGCCCGCGTGGCGAGCGCCATGATCCCGGGGACCCCGGCGCGGCCGAATGCCCGGCGCTGGCGACTCGCACCGTTGCCGCGCTCGAGGATGCGGCGCACCCCCGCCTCGGCGAAGCGGCGGTCCGCCTCCGAGGTGTAGTGCCCGCTCACCCGTTCCAGCAGGGTGCCCACGAGTTCCTCCGCCGGGACCAGGGTGGCCGTGACGGGATCCAGGAGCCGACCGCTCAGCCCCCACCGGGCGGACTGCCACAGCGCGATGTCCAGGTACTCCTGGGTGAACGCGACCGCGGGCGGCGCCTCGAGCGCGTAGTTCGCGAGGGCGCGCGTGAGCACCGCGATGGCCACCGAGTCCTGGGCCTCCAGCTGGACGTCGCACGCGCGGATCTCCAGGGTGCCGTGGCGGTGGGACAACCGGGCGAGCCAGCTCAGACTCGCGGGGCTCTCCACGGCGTCGAACGCGGTGAGCATGGCCACGCGCGAGTCGTAGTCGTGCAGGTCCTGGAAGTGGGGCGGCACGCCGTTGGCCATCCAGCGGCGGTAGTGGATGGAACGCCAGCTCTCGAACCCGGACTCCACGCCCCGCCACACGGGCGAGTTCGCCCCGATGGCCACGAGCACGGGCAACCAGCCACGCAGCCCGTTCAGGGCGCGCACCGCGACCTCCAGGTCCGGGAACCCCAGGTGCACGTGCATCCCGCTGATGTACTGGTCCGCCGCGATGGCCGGGGTCTGGCCGGCCAGGCGCTGGTAGCGGGCGTCGTGGGTGATCTGCGCGGGTTCGGGCCGCACGTCCGGGGCGGCGGCGACACCCACCACGTCCATGCCCATGGCGTTCGTGGCCTCGCGCAGCGCCGTGCGGAACTCCACGAGCGAGGCCACGGCCGTGGCGGCGTCGCGGAACACCGGGGAGGTCTCCTCGACCTGGCACGAGAGCCACTCGGGGGTGGCCGCGCCGCCGCCCGCGGTCAGCGAGACCAGTTGCGCCGACTGTTCCGGCGTGGGCCGCGCGGGGAGGTTGTCCCCGCGGTCCACCAGCAGGAACTCTTCCTCGATGCCGAACGTGCTCATGGTGCTACCGCCTTGCGTGGTCTCGTGTGGTGGGCCGGGCGGTTCGCGTCATTCGCCGCCGTATTCCTTTACCATCTGGTCACCCTTCGTCGCGGACGCCTCCGCGCCGGCCGCGATGATCTCGCGCAGGCCCTTCTCGTCGAACGTGGTGATGGCCTGCTCCGTGGTGCCGCCCGGGCTGGTGACGGCCTTACGCAGGGCGGCGGGATCGGCGTCGTCGGGCGCGAGCAGGACGCCCGCCCCGGAGACCGTCTCCTTCGCGAGCACGCGCGCCGTCTCCGGGTCCAGGCCCAGCTGCTCCCCCGCGTGCTGCATGGCCTCGGCCAGGTAGAACACGTACGCGGGGCCCGAGCCGGACACACCCGTGACCGCACGGATCAGGTTCTCGGGCACCTCGACGACCGTGCCCACGGCGGCCAGCACGTCCTTCACCGCGTCCAGCTGCTCGCGGGACGCGTGCTCGCCCGGGGTCACGGACAGCACGCCTCGGCCCACGCTCGACGGCGTGTTGGGCATCGAACGCACCACCGGCTGCCCCTGCGGCAGGGCCTTCTGCAGGGCGTCCAGCGTGACACCGGCCGCTACGGAGACCACCACGGTCCCGGGGTCCAGGGCTGGTGCGATCTCGCGCGCCAGGTCCAGGATCGCGTACGGCTTGACCCCCAGCAGCACGACGTCCGCGCCCTTCACGGCAGTGCGGTTCGCGTCCGCGTCCTCCTCGCCCGCGAACACGGTCACCCCGGTCTCGTCACGCAGCTTCTCCGCCGACGACGCCGAACGGGTCGTCGCGCGCACCGCCCCCTTCTCGGTGCCGCCCGCCAGGACCCCTCGCAGGATCGCACCGTTCATGAAACCGGTTCCTAGGAACGCCAGGGTCAGCTCGCTCATGCCATCAGTCCTTTCACACCCGTCCGCGGGCCCACTCGCGCTGTTGCTGCGCAGCAGGGCTCACGGGGTGTCGTTGCGGTCACGGAACTCTCCTTGAACGGTATCGCGCGGCGGACGGTCCCCGCGACCGCGGTGCTCTGAGGTGCTGCGGGGTGCTCCGTGGGCCGGGCACATCTTTGCTGCGAAATGCACTGGTTCGGAACGTGCCAGGGGCCGGGGACATCCTTGCTGCAGAAAGCACGGATTCGGGGCCGAAAATGTGCGTAGTGCAGCACAGATGTGCGAGCCCCCACGGACTGGCGCAGGGGCTCGAGGGTGGGCAGCAGCGATGCCGCTCCGAGACAGTGAACGGAGTCCGGTGGTCAGGTTGCCACCGTCATATGACGGTCGGCGGCATCAACAGGCCCGACGACGCGTTCCTCCACTCAGCCACCACCCGGCCACCCCCGCCACCACGAGGGGCAGGCCAATCACCCACAGCGGCCCAAGTGTGCCCATGAGCAGACCGCCTCCCAAGGCATCCCCCGCACCGAGCTGGGGCGCGAGCCATGAGGTCCATCCCAGGACCGCGAGAGAAACCGTCAGCAGTATGGCGCCGGCGATCGCGACGATGACCGATACGGCGGCGAGTGTGTCCTTCATGGGCCCATTGTGCTCCGCCGGTCGACCCGGTTACATCCTTGCTGCAGTACGCACCGATTCGGCGCCGAAAACGTGCGTATCGCAGCACAGATGTGTGCGCCACCGTGGGCGTGGTGGGAGCGGCGTCGGCGGCGCGTCGGCGAGCGCTAGCCCTCCACCGTCATGTGGCGGCGCGCGAAGGACAGGGCTTCCGCGAGCCACTCGTCGCGCTCGTCCGCATCCTTCGACTTACGTGTGGAGACCTCCACCCCCACCACTCCCTGCCAGCGCTGATCACGCAGGTACTCGAGGGTCTCGGCGACCGGCTGCACGCCGCGCCCCGGCAGGAGGTGCTCGTCCGCCATGGTCTGGCCGGAACCGTCCGTGAGGTGCACGTGGCCCAGCCGGGAACCGAGTTCCTTGACGGCCGCGAGCGAGTCCATCTTGGCCGTCGCTGCGTGGGAGAAGTCCCACGTGACCCAGTCGTAGTCCTGGCCGAGCGGGCTGTAATGCGGGGAGTACACGACGGCCTCACGCCCGCCCACGCGCCACGGGTACATGTTCTCCACGGAGATCTTGGTGTCGGTCATCCTGGAGACCTCACGCACACCGGCCACGAAGTTGCGCGCGTACTTGCGCTGCCACCGGAACGGCGGGTGGGCCACCACGACCTCCGCGCCCACCTGGTGCGTGAGCTTGGCGGCCATCTGGATCTTGGTCCACGCCTTGCCCCACACCTGTTGCGTGAACAGCAACGTGGGGGCGTGGATCGTGGAGATGGGCAGCTGGTACTTCTGGATATTGTCCAGCAGTTGGTGGGTCAGCTGGCTCATGCGCTCGTGGGTCACGAGTACTTCCACACTGTCGTAGCCCAGGCGCTGGGCGGCGTCGAACGTCTCGGGGACACCCTGCGGGTACAGCGAACTCGTGGACAGCGCCACGTGCGGGCGGTAGACGGGTGAGGTGTCGGTCATGAGCTGGTCACCAGGTCCTTGGGATCGACGGTCGAGCTGGCGGAGTCCCGCAGCAGCCGGTCCATGCGTCGCAGGATGAGTCCCTCCCGCAGGGCCCACGGGGAGATCCGCAGCGACTCCACCTTGAGCAGGTCCATGGCGGTCTCCGCGACGATCGCCCCGGCCACCACCTGCGCGGCGCGGTGTTCGGAGACCCCGGGCAGGTCCGCGCGTTCGGCCACGCTCATGGCCTCCATGCGCCGCGTCCACAAGCGTAGGTCCTCCAGGTGCATGACGCGTTGCACGTACGGTCCTTGTCCCGACGGCGCTGCCCCGCAGATCCGCGCGAGCGAGCGGAACGTCTTGGACGTGCCCGCCACCAGATTCGGTTGTCCCCCGCCGGCGATCCGGTCCGCGGCGGGACGCAGCGTGGTGCGCACGTGCTTGCGCAAGCCCTTGAACCGGGCCGGGGGTGCGACGTCGGACCCCGCGAGATACACGCGATACAGCCTGCCCGCCCCGAGCGGGACCGACGTGGCCACCGTGGGCAGCGCGTTGGTGCCGATCGCCATCTCGAAGGACCCGCCCCCGATGTCGAAATCGAGGATGCGCCCGGCACCCCACCCGAACCAGCGGCGCACCGCCGAGAACGTCACGGCCGCTTCCTGGTCCCCGGACAGTTCCGTGAGCGTGACCCCGGACGTCGATTGGACGTGGTCCAGGACGGCGTTGCCGTTGGTGGCCTCCCGGATCGCGGACGTCGCGAACGCCAACAGGTCCTCCGCGCGGTGCTCTACGGCGAAGTCACGCGCCTCCCCCACGAACCCGGTGAGCAGGTCCCTGCCCTCGTCCGTGATCCGACCGTCGTCGTCCTGGTAGTCCACGAGCCGCAGCGCCATCTTGTGGGACGCGTACGGTTCCGGCCGGGACCCCGGGTAGACGTCCAGCAGGAGCAGGTGCACCGTGTTGGAGCCGACGTCCAGGACGGAGAGCCGCATGTGAGTTCCTTCGCTCGCTGGGTGGGCCGTAGGGGCCACTGGGTCGGTCCGCGGTGACGACGCCGCCGGGGCGCCGCCGCGCGCGCTGCCGGGGTCGTTACGTGGTCGCCGTGCGGCCCGCGCCGGCAGTCTTCCGGGTGGTGGTCTTCCTGGTGGTCCCGCCCTTGGCGGCGCCGGTCTCGGTGGCACCGGTCTTGGCAGTACCGCGTTTCGCGGTACTGCTCTTGGCGGTGCCGCTCTTGGCCGCACCTCCCTTGGCCGTGCTGCGCGAGCGCGACGTCGACTTGGCCGGCGCGGGCCCCTTGGCCCGTTTCTCGGCGAGCAGCTGGGACGCGCGGGCAGCGGTGATCTGCTCGATCGCCTCGGCACGCGGGACCGTCACGTTGGTCTCCCCGTCCGTGATGTACGCACCGAAGCGGCCGTCCTTGATGACCATGCGCTTCTCGGTCAGGGGGTCCGCACCAAGATCCGCGAGTGGGGGCTTGGCCGCCTGGCGACCGCGCTGCTTGGGCTGGGCGTAGATGGCCTTGGCCTCGTCCAGGGTGATCGTGAAGATCTGGTCCTCGGAACCGATCGAGCGGGAGTCCGAGCCCTTCTTGAGGTACGGCCCGTAGCGCCCGTTCTGCACCGTGATGGTCTCACCGTCGGTGTCCTCCCCCAATACCCGGGGAAGGGACAGCAGCTTGAGTGCGTCGTCCAGGGTGATGTCCTGCAGGTTCATGGACGAGAACAGGGACGCCGTGTTGGGCTTGGGCCGCTCGACCTTTTTGGGCTTGGGCTTGCCGTTCTTGTAGTACTCGGTGGGGATCGCGTCCAGTTCCTCCTGCGTGGGCTCCGGGATCACCTCCGTGACGTAGGGACCGTAGCGCCCGTCCTTGGCCACGATCATCCGGCCGGTGTCCGGGTTCACGCCCAGCTCACGGCCGTCCGCCTTGCCGATCTCCATGAGTTCCCGCGCCTTCTCGGGCGTGAGCTCATCCGGGGCGAGGTCCAGCGGGACGTTGGCGCGCACCGGGTCGGTGAGTTCCCCGGTCTCCGGGTCCACCGTGCCACCGGTCTCGAGGTACGGGCCGAACTTGCCCACGCGCAGCGTGATCTCGTCCGTGACGGGGATCGAGTTCACGGCGCGGGCGTCGATCTCCCCGAGGTCGTCCACGAGCGGCTTGAGTCCTGGTTCGGAGGAGGTGTCACCGAAGTAGAACCCCTCGAGCCACTTGACCCGCTCGGCCTCGCCACGGGCGATCCGGTCCAGGTCCTCCTCGAGCTCGGCCGTGAAGTCGTAGTCCACGTAGTCGGAGAAATGCTCCTCCAACAACCGCACCACGGAGAACGCGAGCCAGGACGGGATCAACGCCGAGCCGCGCACCTGCACGTACCCGCGGTCCATGATCGTGGAGATCGTCGCGGCGTACGTGGAGGGCCGCCCGATCCCCAGTTCATCCAGGGTCTTGACCAGGGAGGCCTCGGTGTAGCGGGCGGGGGGCGTGGTGGTGTGCCCGTCCGCGGTGACCTCGGAGGCGTCCAGGGCGTCGCCCTCGGCCATCATGGGCAGGCGCTTGTCCTCGGACTTCTCCGACTGCTTCGAGCTCTCCTGGGCGAGGTCCGGGTTCACGTCCCGGCCCTCCTCGTACGCGGCCAGGAACCCCCGGAAGGTGATGACGGTCCCGGAAGCCGAGAACTCGGCGTCGGCCCCGGAATGCTCCCCGGCGGCGGACGTGGCCGTGGCGCCCAGGCGGACGGTCGCGGTGCTGCCCTTGGCGTCCTCCATCTGGGAGGCCACGGTGCGCTTCCAGATCAGCTCGTAGAGCTTGAACTCGTCCACGGACAGCTGCGAGCGCACCTGCGACGGGGTGCGGAAGGTGTCCCCCGCGGGGCGCACGGCCTCGTGGGCCTCCTGCGCGTTCTTGGACTTGGACGCGTACACGCGCTTGGAGGCAGGGACGAACTCCGCGCCGTAGAGCTCCTTGGCCTGCGAGCGCGCGGCGTTGACCGCCTGATCGGACAGCGCGACCGAGTCGGTACGCATGTACGTGATGTAGCCGTTCTCGTACAACCGCTGCGCGACCCGCATGGTGGTGCGGGAGGTGAAACGCAGCTTGCGAGCGGCCTCCTGCTGCAGCGTGGAGGTGGTGAACGGTGCGGCGGGACGGCGCGTGTAGGGCTTGGTCTCGAGCGAACGGACCGAGAACTCGGCGTCCTGCAATCCGGCCGCGAGCGCCGTCGCAATGCCCTCATCCAACGCGGCGGGGGCGTTCTGCCCGGAGGCCTTGAGCTCCCCGCGGTCCGTGAAGTCCTTACCGGTGGCCACGCGGCGACCGTTCAGGGAACTCAACCGCGCGGTGAAGGCCCGCCCGGCGTCCTGGCCCTCGGGCCGGGAGAAGGTCCCCGTGAGGTCCCAGTAGTCGGCGGGCACGAACGCGATCCGCTCACGCTCGCGCTGGACCACCAAACGGGTGGCCACGGACTGCACGCGCCCGGCGGAGAGCCCCGAGGAGACCTTGCGCCACAGCACCGGGGAGATCTCGTAACCGTAGAGCCGGTCCAGGATGCGGCGGGTCTCCTGGGCGTCCACGAGGTCCTGGTCGATCTCCCGCAACTGCGCGAAACCACGCTCGATGGCCTCCCGGGTGATCTCTGGGAACGTCAAGCGGTACACGGGGACCTTGGGCTTGAGCACCTGCAACAGGTGCCACGCGATCGCCTCACCCTCGCGATCACCATCCGTGGCCAGGTACAGGGCGTCCGCGTCCTTGAGCTTGCGCTTGAGCTCCGTGACCTTCTTCTTCTTGTCCGGGTTGACCACATAGTACGGGTCGAACTCGTGCTCCACGTCCACCGCGAACTTGCCGTACGGGCCCTTCTTCATGTCCGTGGGCAGCTCGGAGGGCTGCGGCAGGTCACGGATGTGGCCCATGGAGGACTCCACTTCATAGGCGTCCCCCAGGTACCCCGCGATCGTCTTCACCTTGGACGGTGACTCCACGATCAGCAGGCTCTTGCCCGTACCGGCGTTCTTGGTGGCCTTGGATGCCAAAGGTGCTCCTCGTCATGACCCGTGGTTGCGGGGCGGGTCTGTGTTCAATGGTGGCCGTTCATGCTGATCGGCCGGTGGGCGTGGGCGACGGTGCTCGGTCCCTCCGCGCGCCGCGTTCACTCCGTGCCCGGGACGTCAGCGTACGACACGCTGGATCACTACAGGTCGTGATCCGGTTGCTCACCCATGGTGAATTCGCGTCCGGTGGCGTCGTCCGGCTCCAGGACCACGTAGTGGAACTTGTAGTTCGGCGCCCACGGGGTCAGCGGCAACTGTTCCGCCGCCTCCACCTCCGCCCGGGTCTCCAACCGGCGCGCACGGCCATGGACCACCGCGGATTCCACGTGGGTGCCCTCGACCTTGTCCACCTCGAACGCCACGTGGTTGTTCACCACGAGGCTGGCCAACTTGGTCCCCTGCGACGTGCGGAAATAGATCTTGCGCTGGTTGACCACGTGGTTGACCGGGAAGATGTCCACGAGTCCCGCGCCCTGGACGGCCAGACGGCCGTACGGCATCTCGTCCAGCAGCTCCCAGACCCGCTGGGAATCCATGACCCGGAAGGGATTCAGGTTCTCGCTCATGGGTTCAGTCTTACACCTCCACCAGGAAGCCATGTGTGATCAGGCGTTTGATTTCACGCAGCAGCTGCGGTGCCGGGCCGTCCTGCCACTCCAACAACGACCCGAGCGCAGTGAGGATCTGCCCCGCGCTGAGCTCGCCGTCGCACACGCCCGCGAAGCCCGCCGCCTCGCTCGAGAGGATCACGCTCCGGCGCAGGCCCGCGCCCTGCCGCAACAGGATCAGGGCGGGGTCCGGCGCCCCTGGTGTGCCGTGGCGTTCCTCGGTCACGTCCTGCGCCACGGTGTAGTGCCGCGCGAGCCACGCGGGAACGGTGTCCGACGTCGCGCCCGGGTCGTGTGCATCGCGGGCCTCGTCACTGGCCTCGTCACTGGCCATGCTCAGTACGCGGTCCCACTCCGCGGCGAGCGCCGGGGCGATGGGTTGCTGGATGGCGTGCGGGATGGTCTCGAAGATCCGCGGTGCGGTGTCCTGCGCGTCCGACTCCTGCGGGCGGTACAACCACACCATGCCGAAGCCCACCGCGGCCACGTCCCGGGAGTCGAAGTCGTCCAAGTACGCGGCGTAGGCGCGCTCGTAGTCGGCGACGTCGCGCTGCTGGGACGCGTCCCGCAGCCAGGTCTCGGCGTACTCGCACGGATCCTGCAGCTCACGCTGGACGATCCACACGCCGGTTCCCTGTGGCACCCATGACGAGGGTCCGCGGGACCACGTGGCCGAGGGCTCCTCGTGCGGATCGCGCGGGATCTCCCAGTTCGCGAGCAGGTGCGCGGTGGCCCCGGGGTTCAACACGGAGGGCAGCGCGCCCAGCAATTCCCGCACGAGCCGGTCCCCCGGCAGACCGCCGTCCCGGTAGGTGAACCGGTCCTCGGCGTGCTCCTGCGGGCTGCGCGGCGTGATCACGAACGGGGGATTGGAGACGACCATGTCGAACCGACGTCCCACCACGGGCTCCAGCAGACTCCCCCGTTCCAGGCTCACCCGGGCGGAAAGGTCCCACGGGTCCACGTCCAGAGCCTCGGCGTTGAGGATCAGGTTGAACCGTGCGGTCGCCAGGGCACGGTCGGAGATGTCCGTGGCGGTGACGTGGCGCGCGTGCGCCAACAGATGGAAGGTCTGGATCCCGCACCCGGTACCCAGGTCCAGGGCGGTGTCCACGGGCCGACGCGGTGTGGACTGCACGAGGGTCAGCGAGGCACCCCCGATGCCCAGCACATGGTCATGGCGCAGCACGCCGGGTCGCTGGAACGCACCCAGGTCGCTCGCGACGTACAGCTCGGCCGACGAATCCGTGGCGTAGGGGCGCAGATCCACCGCGGAACGCAGTTCGGTGGAAGTGCCGGCCTCCACCAGGCCCAGCCGTTCCAGGCCACGCGCGCCAACCGAGGGCAGGGCGGCGTCGAGCGCTGCGGCTGACACGGGGTCCCCGAGCAGGAAGAACGCCGCGAGGGTGATGAGCGCGGCGTCGTTGTGGCCCGCAGGATCGTGCGACACCTCTGTGTGGCAAGGCTCGGATTCGTGCGCATCACCGGCACGGCCCGACGCGGAACCGAGTTCTCGCGACCGCCGCTGCAGGGCCCGACGTGCCGGGACCGCCTGGTCCCGCGACCACGCGGACATGGCCTGTTCCCCCACGAGGTCCGTGACCCCGTCCACCGTGAACGCCGCCGCCACGAGGTCGGCGTGCAGGTGGGCGATCAGCGCCGGGTCATCGGAGCGCGGGGCGTCCGGGATCGTGCTGAACGCGGGCGCAGTGTCGGGCGAACCCGCGTGGTGAGCGGTCGCGGCGTCGTGCCGAGCGCTGCCGTGCCGAGCGCCGTCGTGCGAATTGATGTCGCGCGGAGCCGCGTCGTGGCCCGTCGTGGGAGTGGTGGCACGGGCGTCGTCGGGGCGGGAAGAGCGCACCCGTCAGTGACCCAACCGGAACGCGCGACCCGTGATGCGCGTGGGCGTGATCTCCACGAACTCGATCTTCTCCGTCTCCAGCCACGGACGCAGACCCAGTTCCTCCACGTACGCGATCCGGTCCGTGTCCGTGATCATCTCGGCGGTGCCGCGCACCACCACGGAGTGCGCCTGCGAGCCGGCTGCGCGATCGATCTCGACCGTGACGTGCGGGTTCAGCTGCAGGTGCAGGACCTTGGTGCCCTTGGCGGAGCGGAAGAAGATCTTCTCGCCGTCGGTCACGATGTTCAGCGGGGTGATGTCGATTTCATCGCCGTCGCGCGTGGCGAGCCGTGCAAAACGTGCCTGCTTGAGCAGCTCCCAGCTCTCCTGCTCGCTCAGCTCGGTGATGGGCGGGACCTGGGACGCGTCGTCGTGCTCGTGGGCGATGTTCATGGGGTGCGAGTGCTCAGCGTTGCTCATACCCCCATGATTCCACGCGGGTGCTGGGCGTGGGCGAGGTGTTGGCAGCCCCGTGCCGGGATGGGGCCGACGGCGCGCCCCGGTACGCATGTGAACCCGGGACGCAGTCCCGCGCAGCGGGTCGAGACCGGAGGGTGGCGCCCGCGTGTCAGGATGGGAGGGGGACGCAGCCTTCACGCGACGTGGCCGACGGCGCGTGGTGGGATTGCGCGCGGTGGTGCCTCAGCGACGTCGTCCCCGCGCCGCGTGGGCCACAATGTCCGGGTGACGACTTCGCAGGACATGGTGGACCTGCTCGGCCGCGGACCCCGCCCCGAGCAGGTGCGTCACGTGCGCGAGATCCCCGAACGGGAACCCACGCACGCGCCCTGGCCCGAGTGGCTGCACCCGGACGTGGTCAGCGCATATGAACGTCTCGGCATCCACGAGCCCTACGCGCACCAGGTGGCCGCGATGACCGCGCCGCGGCACGCCATCGTGGCTACGGGCACCGCCTCGGGGAAATCCCTGGTCTACCAGTCCCTCGTGCTCGACGCCGTCCACCGGGGCAAACTTGCCGTGGCCGAACGACCCGGCCTGTTGCACCACCCCGACGAGGCCACCGCGCTGTACATCGCACCCACCAAGGCGCTGGCCGCGGACCAGCTCACGTCCTTGCGCGCCCTCGGTTTCGCCGACGTGCGCGCGGCGACCTACGACGGGGACACCGATCCCGGCGAGCGCCGCTGGATCCGGGAGCACGCGGACGTGATCCTGTGCAACCCGGACATGCTCCACCACGGGATCCTGCCGCATCACACGGGATGGTCGCGGTTCTTCCGGCGGCTGCGTTTCGTGATCGTGGACGAGGCACATTCCTATCGCGGTGTGTTCGGCTCCCACGTGGCCGTCCTGTTGCGCCGACTCACCCGGGTGGCCGCGCACTACGGGTCCTCCCCCGTGTTCGTGGGGGCGTCCGCGACGAGCGCGTCCCCGCAGCAGTCGTTCGCCAAGCTCATCGGCGCTCCCGAACAGGACGTGACCGCGGTGACCCACGACACTTCGCCCCACGGTTCCCGCACCGTGGTGCTGTGGGAGCCGGAACAGTCCCCCGGCGGTTCGGACAACGGCGCCCCCCGTCGCCGCACGGTCACCGCGGAGGCCTCCGACATGCTCACCGACCTCGTCCTGCGCCAGATCCGCACGATCGCGTTCATCCGCTCCCGCCGCGGCGCGGAGACCATCGCCCAGGCCGCCCACCGCCAGCTCGAGGAAGTGGACCCCGCGCTCGGTCATCGCGTGGCCGCCTACCGTTCCGGGTTCCTGCCGGAAGAGCGGCGCGAACTCGAACAGCAGTTGCGGGACGGTCGCTTGCTGGGGGTCGCGAGCACGTCCGCGCTCGAGCTCGGGATCGACATCGCGGGTCTCGACGCCGTTCTGGTCGCCGGATGGCCCGGGACCCGGGCGTCCTTCCTGCAGCAGATCGGCCGGGCCGGGCGTGCGGGTCAGCATGCGCTGGCCGCATTGATCGCGGGGGACGACCCCCTGGACGGCTACCTCGTGAACCACCCCGAGGCGATCTTCGACGTCCCCGTGGAGGCCACGGTGTTCGAGGCCTCGAATCCCTACGTGCTCGCCCCACACCTGTGCGCCGCGGCCGCGGAACTGCCCCTGCGCCCCGACGAACTGGAGCTGTTCGGACCCACCGCGCGCAGCGTCGTCGACTCCCTCACGAACGCGGGACACCTGCGCCGCCGCCCGAGCGGATGGTTCTGGACCCGCTCGGAGCAGCCCGCCAACATGGTCTCGATCCGTTCCGGGGACGGCGGGCCCGTGCAGATCATCGACTCGGACACGGGTTCGGTGCTCGGCACCATGGGAGCTCCCCAATCGCATTACCAAGCGCACCCGGGGGCAGTGTACGTGCACCAGGGCCGGACCTATCTGGTGGAGGAGCTGGACGAGGAACTGCACGTAGCGGCGGTGCGCCGGGCGTTCCCGGACTTCTACACGGTCGCCCGCGACATCACCGAGGTCCGCGTGCGGGAGGTGCGCGACTCGATGCAGTGGGGACCCGTGAGTATCCACCGCGGAGCCGTGGACGTGACCACACAGGTGGTCAGCTACCAACGCAAACTGGTGGCGTCCAACGAGGTAGCGGGCGAGGAACCCCTGGATCTGCCACCCCGTCAGTTGTCCACGACGGCCACGTGGTTCACGGTGTCCGGTCCGCAGCTGGCCGCGATGGGGATCGAGGAACCGGACATCCCCGGTTCCCTGCACGCCGCCGAACACGCCATGATCGGGCTCTTGCCACTGTTGGCCTCGTGCGATCGCTGGGACGTGGGCGGACTCTCGACCGCCCTGCACGTGGACACCGAGCTGCCCACGATCTTCGTGCACGACGGCCACGCCGGCGGTGCGGGATTCTCCGAGCGCGGGTACGACATGTTCCGCCACTGGATCGCGGCCACCCGGGACGCGATCGCGCAGTGCGAATGCGAGTCCGGCTGCCCCTCGTGCGTGCAGTCCCCCAAGTGCGGCAACCGCAACAACCCGCTCGACAAGGCCGGAGCGCTCAAGCTGCTCAACGGGGTGCTGTCGTTCGCGCCGTGAGTCAGTCTTTTCGTTCCGCGGCGGGCGGCAGCTCCGTGGTGGATGACCGCGAACCTCACGGCTCTCCCGGCGGTGGGCCAGCCCGGGAGACGCCTCTCGCCGGGCCCAGGGGCGCGAGGGGTTGCGGTAACTCGATCACCGCGGTGATGTCCACGATCGTGTTCTCGGGAGCCACCACCGCGCACTCGGACAACTGGGCGCCATTGTCCGCTGCCACCCGCGCGGCCACATCGCACGGGACGCCGGGGCTCAGGCCGCGAGCGACGTCGGCCGCGGCCAGTGCCGCGAGATCCGCCGCCTTGGCCGCGCGGTGGGTGAGGATCGCCGCTTGTGCGACGAGCAGGACCACCACCAGGAGGAAGCACAGCGTCACGGCCAGGGTCAGCCCGTGTATCGTTCCGGATCCCTCGTCGCGGTGATGTTCCGCGCCCATCGCCCGAGTGCGACGGCGCTCGTGCGGCTTGTTCGACGTCATGTCACGGCCCCGCATGGTCCGGTGCTCCCGACGCGGCTCCGGGAGCCCCGTCGGCTCCACGCGTGCTGTCCACGGCTGCGCTGCCGCTGGCATGTAACCGCCAATTGCTCCACTTCCCCAGGATCCCCGGGGCGGGGCCGCTCACCGCGACCGTGACCCGGTCGCCCGCGGCACTGACCTGGACGACGGCGGAGTCCCCGGCGATGTCCCGCGCCGTGCGTTCCACGACCTCGGAGTTTTCTCCCCGGGCCGCGGCCCGTGCGGAGGCCCGGGCAGCTTCCTCGTAACGCACGGTCGTCATCCCGGCGGCCGCGGCCGCGAGCAGAACGGCCAGGAGAAGGACGAGACCGGGCATGATGACCGCCGTCTCCACGGTGACCGCGCCGGTGTCCGGGTGACCCGGCGGATGTTCCGGCGCATGTTCCGACGGGGCGTTGACGTGGCCGTGCACCGGCTCGGTGCTGGACTTTCTCATGGGAGTCCTCCTTCTGCGGATCCTTCGACGGACAGCCACTCGCGCGGTCACCGGTTCGGGCCACGATGCCCGAGTGGCGGCGTCGTGAGGGCTCGACGTGGTTCTGTTCGGTCGGTGCTGGCACCGTGCCCGGGCCGCGGGGTGGCCGGTCGTACTCGGCTCCCCACGGCCCGGGCCCGGTGGGTGTGCGGTTCAGACGGCCAACGCCTTCTGGATGATGCCGAGCAGCATGCCCGAGACGGAGTCCGAGGACAGCACCGCGGCCATGACGCCACCGAAGGCGGCGGCCGCGAGCACGATCACCGCGTACTCCGCCGTGGACGCCCCGAGGTCCGGGTCGTCCGGATCGATGGTGGTGTGGGGCTGCACCTCCGTGGTCGGCATGGACCGGGTCGCATCCTCCCAGGGGATTTCCGTGGGGTCGTCGAACGCGGTGGTGCGGGCGGGAAGCGTGATGGTGGACATGGTGTTTCTCCTGTTCGCTGTGTAGCGGTTACGGGTTGTGGACTGGGGCGGCTGCGTCTCGCGCCGACCGCCCCGAGACGTCGAAGGTCGAGCAATCGACCGGGTGATCGAGGAACGGTGTGACAGGACCCATCGACTGGGCGGCCCCCTGCCCCGTCCGGTAAGAACCGTGCGGTTCACAAGGGCTTGGGCGTGCACGTCGATGTGGACGTGATCGTTGGCGCTCATGACCCGAACACCCTGGGCAGCAAGCTCATGAGCACGGGGACCACGCCCCAGCACATGAACGCGGGCAGGAAGCACAGTCCGAGCGGCAGCACGAGTTTGACGGCCAGTGCCTCGGCCGCTCGTTCGGCACGGCGGTAATGCGCTCGCCGCACGAGCTCCGCCTGACCCCGCAGCACGGACGCGGAGGCCGTGGCGGACGTGGCCGTGAACTCGAGGGCATCCCGGAAATCGCGCATGTCCCGGGACAGCTCCCCGTCCGGCGGCCATGCCGCATCCCACGGGAGCCCAAGTCGCAGGGCGGCCGCGACCCGACCCAGCTGCGGATGAGCGGCGCCCGAGCAACTGTCCGCGAGGACGGACACGGCTTCCGCGAGCGGCAGCCCGGTCTCGAGTTGGCATGCGGTCAATTCCACGAGGGCCGCTGCGGGCAGGGCGGGGATGACCGCGGACTTGGCCCCCGGAACACCGGCCAGGACGTCCCGCACGGCACCCGGCGCCGGACGGTGCGCAGCGGGATCGCGCGGGGAGCGCCGTCGTCCGCGGGGAGTCCCCAACTGCGGGCCGGGAGAAAGCCACAAGAGCACACCGCATCCCGCGAGGGCGCCCGCCATCAGCGCGCCGATCATGACGCGGTCTCCGCTTCAGCGCGGTGCATCAGGGTTCGTGTCCACAGCCGCCCGGCGATACTCAGAGCAGCACCGGCCGCGAGCGCGACCCGCCCCCACCACGTGGTCAGCAGCGTGCTGATCGGATCCGTGCCCATCAGGACACCGAGTCCCAGCGCGAGCATCGGCAGCCACGACAGGGTCCGCACCGTGACCCGCGGCCCCGCCAGGGCACTGTCCCGAGCGGCCTGCGCGTCCAACTGCGATTCCAGCGACTCGGCCACCCCGGAGAGCGTGCGGCCCAGGGAGGCCCCCGAGCGTTCCGAGATCTCCCAGCACGCGGCGAGCTGGGCGCACACCGATCGGGCGATGGCCGCGAGCGCGCGATCCCCCACGGGCACCGGAGCGCTCGCGAAACGCGTCAGGCTCACGGACACCGGGATCCCCACCTGGGCGGCGGCGTGGACGTCCCCGCACATTCGTGCGATCCAGCGCCCCGTGGGCCCCGATCCGGTGGAGACCGCGGGCAGTTCGCCGAACACCCGGGCGGGGGCCCGCCCCGCCTGCAGCAGCGCGGCCAGTCGGCGGACGACGGTCACCCATTGCATGGCCTCGGCGCCACGATCACGACGGCGCCACCGGGCGAACGCGCCCGGCTCCCGCGAGCGCTCGGCACCGTCGCCGTCGCCGTCGTCGTTACCTCCGGGGCGACGCGTGAGCACGGCCAACCTGCCCCCGCGCGTACCGCCACCGCTCCAGACGAGCAATGCGGCCGCGGTGAGGACGAAGACAAGGACGGCGGCCATCATGACGCCTCACGCCCTCGCTCCAACAAGCGGGTCAGCTGCGACCAGCCGGGCCCCTTGACCGGGTGCCCGGACTCCACGGTGAGAGCGGGCCGCGTGCTCAGCACGCTGTCCTCGAGGTGGAGGGTGCACAGGGAATCCAGCCTGCGACCGGCGGGGGTGCGGCTCACGTGGGCCACGAGGTCCAGCGCGTTGGCCGCCTGCAGGTCGACCGCGCTTCGGCCCAGTCCCGCGAGGGAACCGAGGGCGGCCAGCCGGGCCGGGACCGCCCGCGCGGAGTTCGCATGCACGGTTCCCGCACCGGAGTGTCCCGTGTTCAGGGCGGTCAACAACTCGCGGACCTCAGCACCGCGACATTCGCCCACCACGAGCCAGTCCGGGCGCATCCGCAACGCTTGCCGGACCAGGTCCGTGAGGTCCACGGAACCGGCCCCCTCCACGTTCTCCTGCCGGGACTGCATGCCGACTACGTGAGGATGATCGGGGTTCAGCTCCGCGGCGTCCTCCACGAGCACGAGGCGCTGTTCCGGCGCGCACTGGGACAACAGCGTGGACAGCACGGTGGTCTTCCCGGAACCGGTGGCCCCGCTGATCATGAGATTCGCCCGTGCGGCCATGGCATCCGTGAGGACGTCCGCGAGGAACGGGTGCACAGTCCCGGAGTGCACCAGATCCGCGAGCGACAGCCGCTGAGGGGCCCGGAACCGGATGGACAGCAGTGTCCCCGAGGTGGACACCGGCGGGATCACGGCATGCACCCGCAGCCCGGTGGCGGTCTGCACGTCCACGCACGGGTGGCCGTCATCCAGCCGGCGGCCGGCCGCGGTCACGAGCCGCACCGCGAGTGCCCGCACATGCGCCTCGGACGTGAACGGGCTCGCGACTCGCTGAATCCCGTCCTGGGTCTCCACGAAGACGTTCTCGTGCCCGTTGACGTAGACGTCGCTCAGCCCGGTGGCGGGGAGCAAAGGCTCCAACGGCCCGAGCCCGGTCAACTGCGCCTTGACGTGCTGCGCTGCTCGGACGGAGCCCACGGCCCCGAGTACCCGGCCCGTCTCCCGCACGGCCTTGGCGATCCTGGTGTCGGTGACCGGACCGCCCTCGGCCAGGAGTCGTTCGCGCACCTGGTCCACGAACGCGGCGTCGTGCGCGGCAGCTCCCGGACCCGGAGACACCCGCCGGCTGGACAGCGCGGCGTCATGGGCGTTACCACCCGGACCCGGAGACACCCGCCGGCTGGACAGCGCGGCGTCGTGGCCGTCAGCTCCCGGCGCCGGCGTGACACACGGACCGGGCCGGGCGTCGTCGTGATCGTGGGACACCGTGAAGGAAACCGTCATGACAGCTCCTCCAACGCCCGGGCGATCTGCGCCACGGCCTTCGCATGGCGGGGGCGCCGGCCGCGGCGCAGCACGGTGCCGTCGTCGAGGTGCTGGGGCACGTGGGCGTCAAACCCCACGGTGGCCACGCACGGCACGCCGGTGGCCTCGGCCACGACCGGGGGATCCACGTCCGCGACGTTGACCCCGCACACCGCACTCACCACGGGAACGGGTGCGCAACGCCGAACCGTGTGCTCCGCGGCCAGGATCCCGCGCACGGTGCGGGGAGCCAGGACCAGCACGGCATCGCACCAGCGCGCTTGCCGTTCGAGGTCCGAGCGGGACAGATCCACCACCTGGACCGCCGCGGCACCGCGCAGCGCGCCGATCACCGTGGCCATCGGAACGGTGTGCTCGTGGCTCGCGTGTCGATCCCACGAGAGGTACCGCAGGGCGTCCAGGCGCGGCATGGCCGCCCACAACTGGTCGGCCGCCACGGTGCCCGAGAAATGGTTCAGCTCGGGCCACCGCAGCCCGTCGGTGGTTTCCTCCCCCAACGCGAGATCGAGGCCCGCGCCCAGGGGGTCACCGTCCACGAGCGCGGTGTCCGCCCCCCGGGCCGCGAAGTGTCCCGCGAGCCAGCACGCCACCGTGGACGCACCCACTCCCCCGGTAGCGCCGACGACGCCGTACACCCGCCCGGTCGTGCGTGGCAGTTCGGAATCGGCCGAGCGGGAGATCATGTCCGCGAGCCACGCGGCCGCGTGCGGCAACACCACCACGGCGGACGCCCCGAACCTCGCCGCGGTGTCCCACGCGTCGGCGTGTTCGGTGAGCGCCACGACCACCGCCCCGCGGGGTACGACGTCCCCGGCCCAGGCGGCATCCACGAGCACGACGTCCGATGACGCCGCTCGCGCCCCCGCGCCGTCGTCCGTCACCCTGAGCGCGACCCCGGCGCCGATGCACACGGCCTCGACGGCCTCCACGAGGTCAGAGGTGGTGCTGAGCAACTGCACGCCGCGGGTCCCGTGCGAGTCGGCGCCGGCCAATGAACTACCCGCTGAGGCACTGCCCGCGGCGTCACCGCCCGACGCCGCGCTGCCTGTCGCCGTGCTTCCCATCGGTGCACGCCCCACCGCTGTGCTGACCCGCGAGCGCGCCGCGACCGGGGACTCGCGATCTGCGGGAACCGGCCCGGCAGGGAGCGGACCAGACCCCTGATCGTCATGGCCACTGTCATAGGCTGCGAAGGACCGACTGGCCGCGCGGCGGGCTCGACGCGAGGCACCCGGGGAGACGACGGGAGCCGTGATGGATGCGGTGTTCATGGCACCAACCTGGCCGGTGACACCCACGTTCCGCGCCCACGGGCCCGCACTGTGCAGCGTTACGGGCACCTGCCGCGGCGCGCCGGGTGCTGTGCAGTTCGCCCACCGCGGGGTCTGGAGGTTTCGTCCCACGACGCGCTCGCCGAGTGATACGGATCGGTAACCGGTGGTACACAGCTGTCCGGGGAAGTGCCACCATGAACTGACGGACCTCAAACCTGTGACACGGACATCGGCCGTCGCGGCGCTGATCCTGAATGTGCTTTATTGCCTGCTGGTGCTCGCCCTGCTGCTCTGGGTGTTCCACTGGGACCGGGTCAGCATCATAGTGGTGGCTCTGCTTCTCCTGGCCGTCATCATCATCCCCGGGTTCTTCATTCTGCGCCCGCAGACCCAGTGGGCGCAGGACTACACCATCACCTCATACGGTGCCCGCAGCCAAGGGCAACTCACGGTACCGGTGCCCGTCTCCGAACTACCGAGACTGGTCGAGCGTGCCTGCGCCCAGGACGCGAAACTGGGCTTGCGAGAACTCGATGCGCAGGGCGGGCGGATCTCGGTGGGAATCACGTTCTCGTCGTGGGGCGCGCGCGTCCGATTCCCCTTGCGACCCGTCTCGGAGACCGCGTCGCAGATCGTGGCGACCTCGCGTCCTCGGATGCCACTGGAACCGTCGGACCGGGCCCGGAGCGAAGGAAACCTATCCCTGCTGTTCCGCGGCGTGGCACGGGAGGCCGAGCGCACGCACACGAGCATGACCTGAGCACCGCCCGACCGGGCGCGGCGCATGCCCCATGAGGTCCGGCTCTACGCCGAGCCGTCGATCACGCTCGCTCCACCCACCACGCCCGGGTGGTGTCGGTGGGACCGTCCAGCTCGGTCAACCCGGCGTCCGTGACCGTGACCGGCCTGCGCACCGCGGCCCATTCCTCCCGTGCGGGGAACTCCACGCGCACCCGGTAGTCGTCCACGCGCCAGCGTTCCCGCACCGCGTCGGGCATGGCCTCCCATGCGAGCTGCGCGGCGTGCCCGCACTGTGCCGCGAGTTTGCCGCTCGAGATCTCGAGCCCCGGGGCCACCTCCACGGTCACCACGGGATACTGAGTGGCGGACGCCCCGGCAGCGGGGAATTGCGTCCCGGACACCTGCAGCTTGTGCAGT
This sequence comes from Kocuria marina, assembly GCF_000786655.1. GTDB lineage: Bacteria > Actinomycetota > Actinomycetes > Actinomycetales > Micrococcaceae > Kocuria > Kocuria marina_A. Next base: position 58,704 of record NZ_JROM01000048.1, read on the forward strand.
TGCTTGGGCAGGGGCTGCACGGGTGCGGGCACGAACGCCCTCACGGCCGCGGTGCGGTGCTCGTCCGCCGCGGCACTCGGTGCTTCCTGCGACACCGTGACGCCGGGCAGCGCCTGCACATCATCCCAGCGCTTGCCGTCCGCGCGCCGCACGAGCTTGCGGATCTGCACGTCCCGCCACGTCTGCACGGCCTCGTGCCACGGCCCACCAGGGGCGCTGCGTTCGTCGGCCAGCAGCATCACGACGGCGCGCGCCGCCGCCTCCGCGACGTCTACCTCCCGCGCGGGTCGCGCCCGATCCCGGTACACCACCAGTTGCATGGCCCAGGGGACGTCACGGTTCTCGCTCGGCTCGGCATTCATGGCCCCGAGTCTCGCACGCAGATCCGACGGACTGACCGAATCGGCCGGACCCACCGGGCTCGCCGAACAGGGCCGACCCGCCGAAGCATCCAGTCCCGCCGGTTCGGGCGGACCCGCAAGCTTCGTCCAGTCGCCCGGTCCAACGCGGCCCGCCGGTTCCACCGCACGACGGCGGAACCGGCGGGTCAGCGGCATCACACCAGCATCAGCGAAGGATCCTCCATCGCGGCACCCACGTCCGCGAGGAACCGCGAGATCTCCGCCCCGTCCACCACGCGGTGATCGGCGGACACCGACAGCGTGGCGACCTGGCGCACGACCAGTTCGTCGTCCACGACCCACGGACGCTTGCGGATCTGACCGAAAGCCACGATGGCCGTCTGCCCGGGGTTGAGGATGGGCGTACCCGAATCCACCCCGAAGACCCCAACGTTGGTGATGGTGATCGATCCCCCGCGCATAGCCTCCGGCGGGCAGCGTCCCTCACGGGCGGTGGCGGCCACTTCGCGGATTCTGCGGGCGAGCTCACCCACGGACATCGCGTGGGCGTCCGGCACCACGGGGACCATGAGACCGCGGTCCGTGGCCGTGGCGATCCCCAGGTGCACCCGGCGGGAGACCGTGATCTGCTCACCCTGCAGCGAGGCATTGAGCTCCGGGGTCCGGTGCAGGGCCCAGCACACGGCCCGCGAGAGCACGGCCAGGGGGTTGACCTGGGCATACCCTTCCGTGCCGCGGCTGCGCGCCACGAGCTCCATGGTGCGCGTGACGTCCACGTCCAGGAACTCGGTGACGTGCGGCGCGGTGAACGCGGAGGCCACCATCGCCTGTGCCGTGGCCTTGCGGACGCCCTTCAGCGGGATGGTCCACGTCTCGTCGTCCTCCGGCGCGGCGAGCGGCGTCGTCGGCCCGGCGAGCGGCGCGGCGAGCGTGTGCCCGGTGCGCGGCGTCGTCGGCGTGACCTCCGGGAGACCTCCCGCGGCGGCCAGGTGCTGTTCCAGGTCCCTGCGGGTCACCTCGCCGGCCGGGCCCGTACCGGTGACGCGCGCGAGATCCACCCCGGAGTCCTTGGCCCGCTTGCGCACCGGTGGTTTGGCGCGGGCGCGGGTGTCCGCGGGAGACGGCACCGAGGGGTCGGGACGCTGCGGGGCACCCGCGTCCTCGAGGAGCCCGGTAGGACCGGACGGTGCGGGCCCCGCCGGCTCGGCCGCCCGCTGCTCCGCAAGGGCACGAGGTCGCCCGAGTCGCCCGCGACGCTTCGTGTCCTCCCGTGCCCCGTACCCCACAAGGGTGGCTCCGGAACCGTCGGCATCGCCCGTCGCCTCCGCGCCGGGGCGGGAATCGGGTGAACCCTCGGAACCGGCCGGGGCCGCGGGTGCACCGGCGGACCCGGCCGCGGCGGCGTCGTCGGACAGGATGTCGATGATGGGCGTCCCCACCTCCACGGTCGCGCCCTCCGGAGCAAGTAACGCGGCGACCGAGCCCGCGGTGGGACACGGCAATTCCACGACCGACTTGGCGGTCTCGATCTCCACGATGACCTGGTTGACCTTCACGGAATCACCCGCGGCGACCTTCCACGTCAGGATGTCCGCTTCCGTGAGGCCCTCGCCGACGTCGGGGAGCTTGAACTGGACTGTACTCATGATCTCCTCCTCAGTACTCGAGAGCCCGGTCGATCCCGTCGAGGATCCTGTCCACGTCGGGCAAGTAGTGGTGCTCGGAACGCGATGCCGGATACGGCGTGTGGAAACCGCCCACGCGGATCACGGGCGCTTCGAGGTCGTAGAAGCACTTCTCACCGACCCCGCCGCGATCTCACCGCCCACACTGAAACTCGTGGGGGCTTCGTGGGCGATCACGAGGCGACCCGTCTTACGCACGGAGGTCACGACGGTGTCGATGTCCACCGGACTGATCACGCGCAGGTCCACGACCTCCACGGACACGCCGTCGTCCTGCGCCGCGGTAGCCACGTCCAAGGCCGTGGGAACCAGGGGCCCGTACGTCACGAGCGTCACGTCCTCACCGGGGCGACGCACCACGGCCCCGTTCGCGGGACCGAAGCTCCCGCGGGCCGCGGGGTCGGTCTCCACCTCACCCTTCATCCAGTACCGGCGTTTCGGCTCGAAGAAGATCACGGGGTCCTCGGAGGCGATTGCCGCCTGGATGCCCCAGTACGCGTCGTGAGGGGTACCGGGAGCCATGATCCGCAGTCCCGCGTGATGGGCGAACACCGCTTCCGGTGATTCCGAGTGGTGCTCGGGTGACCCGATCCCCCCACCGAAGGGGATGCGGATCACCATCGGGAGGTTCAGGTGGCCCCCGGTGCGGTAGTGCAGCTTGGCCATCTGACTCACGATGTGGTCGTAGGCGGGGAAGGTGAATGCGTCGAACTGCATCTCCAGCACGGGCCGCAACCCGCTCATGGCCATGCCGATCCCCGTTCCCACGATGCCCGCTTCCGCGAGGGGTGCATCGATGACCCGTTGGTCACCGAAGTCCTTCTGCAGCCCGTCCGTGATCCGGAAGACGCCACCCAGGGCGCCGATGTCCTCTCCGAACAGCACGACCTTGGGGTCGTCCTCGAGGGCCTTGCGCAGTCCCCGGTTGATGGCCGCGGCCACGGTCATGGTGGTGCTCGACCGTCCGCTCGCCTCGGCGGCGGTACCGGGTGCCATGGTGGTCGTGCCCGTCATCGCGCGTCCCCCTGGTGCAGCAGTTCCAGGTATTCCGCGTACCCGCGACGCTCCTCCTCGACGAGGGGGTGGGGTTCGGCGTAGACGTGGTCGAAGAACGCGTCCGGCTCGGGATCGGGCAGCTCGAGGCAGTCGCGGCGCACGGTCGTGGCCCATTCATCCGCGTCCGTCTCGACCTCGTCGAACTGTTCCCGGCTCACACCGCACGAGGTCTCGAGGTACGTGCGAACGCGCTGGATGGGATCCCGCTGCCGCCACCGCTCGACCTCCTCCGCCGAACGGTAACGCGTGGGATCGTCCGCGGTGGTGTGGGCGCCCATGCGGTAGGTCTCCGCCTCGATGAGCATGGGTCCCTCCCCCGAACGGATCCGTTCGAGGGCTTCCCGCACCACGGCGTAGCACGCCAGGACGTCGTTGCCGTCCCGTCCACCCGGATGCCGGGGATGCCGAATCCCTCGCCGCGCCGGGACAGCGGCACGCGGGTCTGCAGGGCGGTGGGTTCCGAGATGGCCCAGTGGTTGTTCTGGCAGAAGAACAGCACGGGCGCTTCGAACGACGCCGCGAAGGTGAGTGCTTCCGAGACGTCACCTTGGGACGTGGCTCCGTCCCCGAAACACGCGACCGCCACGGCGTCCTGGTCCGGATCGCCCGTGGCCGTGAGCCCCTGGAACTTCCGGCCCATGGCCCACCCGGTGGCGTGCAGGGTCTGGGCACCGATCACGATCTCGTAGGTGCTCATGTTGTGCGCCGCCGGGTCCCACCCGCCGTGCGAGACACCCCGGAAGATCCGCAGCAGATCACGGGGGCGCAGTCCGCGGGCGAGGGCCACTCCGTGTTCGCGGTAACTGGGGAAGACGAAATCCTGGGGGCGCAGTGCCCGGGCCAACCCGACCTGGGCGGCTTCCTGACCCAGGCACGGTGGCCACAGTCCCAGCTCGCCCTGGCGCTGGAGGGCCGTGGCCTCCTGGTCGAATCTGCGTAACAGGACCATGGATCGGTACATGGTCATCAGATCGGTGATCTCGAGGGTGTCGAGCTCGTATCCGTTCGGGGACAGACGCTCGCCGCTGGGGCTGATCATCTGCACGGGCTGAGGTTCACCCAGTCCCGTTCGTTCCGGATCCATCACCTCGTTGTGAACGTTCATGTCGCTCCTCGAAGTAACGCTTATTCAATTGCCACAGGATCTCTGTGATGCAGGTCACTATACCTATCCCGCGCGGCTCCGCCAGGGGGCCCGGGCGTACCCGCTCCACGGCCCATACTGGGAGCATGCACATCGTGGTGGCCGCCGCAGAGCCCGGGTCCTGGGTGCTGCGGGTGGTCTCCGCGAACGGCAAGCCCGCCGGAGAGCCGCACACCGTCACGGACGAGGGCCTCGCCGTAGAGGTCGCCCGGCGCGAGGACGCGGCGCGTGCCGCGGGCGTGGCCCCTCCCGTGTGGACGTGGCTCGAGACCTCCGTCCCCGCAGCGCTGCTGCTCGCGGCGGGCGTGTGGGTCACCCGCTGTCGGGATCTGGGCCTGTGCGCCACGATCCTCGCGACGGCCGCCACCGCTCCCGGATCCGGCGCACCCGATCCCACCGGCGAACCCCGCCCGCTCGACTACCGCCCCGTGATCGAACCCGCGGACCCGCGCCACGTGCCCGGCCCGCGCGCCCCGGCCGAGCCGAGCAGTCAGGAGTCGCTGTTCGCCGTCGTCGAGCAGCGGGGCCCCGGAACGGACCAATTGATCGCGGAGCTCGCGGCGCAGACCCGGGCATGCGAGACCGCCCGCTATCCCCGGCGGGTCGAACGGCTGCTGGCCCTCGAGTCCCAGGGCGCGCTGGTGGCCGCGGACATGCGCCATCACGGCGTCCCGTGGAGTCCCCGCGCCCACGAGGAGATCCTCGAGGAGCTGCTCGGACCGCGCCCGGCCGGGGAGGAGCGCCCCGCCCGCATGCAGGAGCTCGCACACCGTGTGCGCACCGTGCTCGACGCACCCACCCTCAACCCGGACTCCCCCGTGGAACTGCTCAAGGCCCTGCGCAACGCCGGGGTGGACGTGGACACCACGCGTGCGTGGAAGCTGCAGGACTGGGCCCTCGTCAACGGCCGGCCACAGGAGCAGCGGGTAGCGATCGTGGAACCGGTGCTCGAGTACAAGAAACTCTCCCGGGTCTTCTCCGCGACCGGGTGGCACTGGTTGGACACGTGGGTGCGCGAGGGCCGCTTCCACCCCGAGTACGTCGTGGGCGGCGTCGTGACCGGACGCTGGGCCGCGCGCGGGGGCGGCGCGCTGCAGATCCCCCGGTACATCCGCGGCGCCGTGCGCGCGGATCCCGGCCGCGCGCTCGTCGTGGCCGACGCCGCCCAGCTCGAACCGCGTGTGCTGGCCATCCTCGCGCGCGACGACGCCCTCGCCGAGGCCTCCCGCGACCGTGACCTGTACGAGTCCATCGCGTCTCAGGGCCGTGCGCGCGGTTCGGAACTGAAGGAGCGGGCGCATGCCAAGCTCGCGCTGCTGGGCGCGATGTACGGCGCAACGTCCGGGGCCGGCGGCCGGTTCATGCCCCACCTGGCCCGGATGTTCCCGCGCGCGGTCGGCTACGTGGAACATGCCGCACGCGTGGGCGAGCTGGGACACCAGGTCTGCACGTACCTGGGCCGCTGGTCACCCGTCCCGGGGCCGGAGTGGTTCGAGGTCCAACGCGCCACGGACACCCAGGCCGGCGAGCGCCGGGCCACCCAGGCCGCGCGCGGCCACGGCCGGTTCTCCCGGAACTTCGTGGTCCAGGGCTCGGCCGCGGAGTGGGCGCTCGCGTGGCTGGGGCACATCCGCCAGGGCCTGCACGACGCCGGTCTGGACGCACAGCTCGTGTTCTTCCTGCACGACGAGGTCATGGTCCACTGCGCAGAGCAGGATGCGCCCCGGGTGCGGGACCTCGTGACGCAGGCTGCCGAACAAGCGGTGTTCACGGTGTTCGGCAGGGTACCCGTGGCGGTCCCAGTGGCCACGACGGTGGTGACCTCCTACGCGGACGCGAAGTGACCGCCGCAGTAGGAGCCGGCGTTACGCTGAGGCGTCCCGCTCCCCAGTGGTGTCCTGCTGCTGGTGACCTCGCGAGCCGTCCGCACCATGCGCCTTGATGAGGGCTGAGGGCGAACGGCGCTGAGAGGGTTACGCCTTCGGCCCGAACCTCGGCGCGGGGCGCTTGAGCGAGCGGTCCCACTCCACGGACCAGCCGAGCCAGTCGAGGACACGGTCGATAATGACCCCGGTGAACCCCCACACCGTGATGGGTTCTGCCACATCTTCGACGCGCACGTCGAACGCCGGGGACTTGTAGGTGTGCTGCCCGCGGGTCACGGTCGCGTAGTACCTGTGGGCGGGGTTGATCAGATCCAGCACGGGCACCCGGAACACCAGGGAGGACTCGGCGTGGTCCACCACGTCCACGGGGGACGGGCTGCGCCACCAGCCGATCACGGGTGTGACCAGGTGATTGCTCACGGGCAACGGCACGGGGTGCAGTGCACCGAGGACCTCCACGCCGTCCGGGTCCACCCCGGTCTCCTCGTGGGCCTCCCGCAGTGCCGCCCGGACATGGGGTGCGCTCACGCGTCCGCCGGGCACGTCCAGGAAGGTGCCGGGTTCGCCGTCGGGCGGATCGAGACGCCCGCCCGGGAAGGCGACCTGGCCGGGGTGGGCGCGCAGGGTCGCGGCGCGCTGGACGAGCAGCACGTCCAGGTCCCGCCCCGGCCCGTCCGTGTGCTCGGCGTAGTGCGAGGGCACGGCGTCCAGCGCACCGAAGAGGATGAGTACCGCGGAGTGCCGGTGGTTCTCGTCCAGCTCGCCGATCCGCCAGGGTTCGCGGTCGTGCATGATCACGGAATCACCGTGCCGGGCGAGCTCCACGAGCTGATCGCGCGGGCCGGTCCCGTGAGGTTCGGAGGGGGTCATGCGAAGTCCTTTCACGCGCCGAGGGTGTGTCCGGCGGCGCGCAGTTCGCGGCGCGTGCGCCCGGCCATGAAGCCCGCGAGCAGCTCCTCGCGGCCCGGGGCGAGTTCGTAGGCCAACAGTTTCCGGGCGGCCAGCGGATCGGTGGGGCCCGCGCCGTAGGAAGGGCACAGATCCGCGACCGGGCACACTCCACACGCCGGTTTGCGCGCGTGGCAGATCCGGCGCCCGTGATAGATCAGTTCGTGGGACAGCTCGGTCCACACCACCGGTGGGAACAGCGCGGCCACGTCGGCCTCGACCTTGACCGGGTCCTCCTGCTCGGTCCAGCCGAGCCGCCGGGCGAGCCTGCCGAAGTGCGTGTCCACGGTGATCCCGGGGACCCCGAACGCATTGCCGAGTACCACGTTCGCCGTCTTGCGCCCCACGCCGGGCAGGGTCACGAGCTCGGCGAGCGTACCCGGGACGCGGCCGTCGTACTCGTCCACGATCCGCGTGGCCAACCCTTGGATGGAACGCGCCTTGGACCGGTAGAACCCGAGCGAGCGCACCCGTTCCTCGACGTCCTCGGCCGGCGCCTCGGCCAGCTCCCTGGGCCCGGGATATGCGGCGAACAATCCCGGCGTCACGGAGTTCACGCGCACGTCGGTGGTCTGCGCGGAGAGCACCGTGGCCACGAGCAGCTGCCAGGCGTCGTCGAAATCCAATTCCGCCACGGCGTACGGATAGCTGCGGGCGAGCTCGCGCTGGATCCGCCGGGCGCGCCGCGTCGTCGCCAACCGCGTTTCACCCCCGGCACGACGACGCCGCCCGGCCGCCTGCTCGGCCTGGCGCGGGGGCACGAAGCGCACGTGGGCAGCGGCGGCCGGGGAGTCCATGTCCTCGATCATGGTGGCCGCCGTGGCGGGGGTCAAACCGCGCGGCCGCCGTGACGGTGCGCGCGACACCGGGCGCCATGGATCGAGCGCGGGCGGGCACCTCGACTAGGCTGGAGAACGAGAATGTGAACTGCACCACGTGCCCGCGAGCGGCACGAGACGGCCCAGGTAAGGAGCACCATGTCCCCGGAATCCGCAGCATCCCAGTCGAAGACCTACGCGCCCAGCGAGGAGTTCGCCGCGCAGGCCAACGCCTCCGCGGACCTCTACCGGCAGGCGGAGGAGCAGGGCGAGGAGTTCTGGGGCAACCAGTCGCGCGAGTTGCTCGCGTGGAACACCCCGTTCACCGAGGTGCTGGACTGGTCCAACCCGCCGTTCGCCAAGTGGTTCCAGGACGGGACCCTGAACGCCGCGTACAACGCGGTGGACCGCCACGTGGAGGCCGGCAACGGCGACCGCGTGGCCCTGTACTTCGAGGGTGAGCCCGGGGACAGCGCGTCCTACACGTACGCGCAGCTCAAGGACGAGGTCTCCAAGGCCGCTAACGCGTTCGAGTCCCTCGGCGTGGGCCGCGGCGACCGCGTGGCCGTGTACATGCCCATGATCGCGGAGGCGGTGATCACCATGCTCGCGTGCGCGCGTATCGGTGCGATCCACTCGGTGGTCTTCGGTGGTTTCTCCGCGGACGCGCTGCGCTCGCGCATCGAGGACGGCGAGGCCAAGCTCGTGGTGACCGCGGACGGTTCCTACCGCCGCGGCAAGCCCACGACCCTCAAACCCGCCGTGGACGACGCCCTGGCCAAGGGCAGCGAGTCCGTCCAGCACGTGGTGGTCGTCAAGCGCAACGGTGAGGACGTCGCGTTCCAGGACGGACGGGACGTGTGGTGGCACGACGCCCTGGAGGGCGCCTCCACCGAGCACACCCCGTCCGATCAGGGCGCGGAGGACCCCCTGTTCATCCTCTACACCTCCGGCACCACGGGTAAGCCCAAGGGCATCCTGCACACCACGGGCGGGTTCCTGACCCAGGCGGCGTTCACGCACAAGAACGTGTTCGACCTCAAGCCGGACACGGACGTCTACTGGTGCACCGCGGACGTCGGGTGGGTCACGGGCCACACCTACATCACCTACGGTCCGCTGCTCAACGGCGCTACCCAGGTGATCTACGAGGGCACCCCGGACTCCCCGCACCGCGGCCGGTTCTGGGAGATCGTGCAGAAGTACGGCGTGACCATCCTCTACACCTCCCCCACCGCGATCCGCACCATGATGAAGTGGGGCGAGGAGATCCCCGCGGAGTGGGACCTCTCCTCCCTGCGCTTGCTCGGCACGGTGGGCGAGGCCATCAACCCCGAGGCCTGGACCTGGTTCCACCGCGTGATCGGTGACGGGCGCTGCCCCATCGTGGACACGTGGTGGCAGACCGAGACCGGCGCGATCATGATCTCCCCGCTGCCCGGCGTCACCCACGCCAAGCCCGGTTCCGCGCAGGTCCCGCTGCCGGGGATCGCCGTGGACGTCGTGGACGACGCCGGCAACTCCCTCCCCAACGAGACCGATGGCTTCCTGGTGGTCCGCAAGCCGTGGCCGTCCATGCTGCGCACCATCTGGGGGGACGACGAGCGCTTCGTCAACACCTACTGGGGTCAGTTCGGTGACAAGTACTTCGCCGGCGACGGCGCCAAGCGGGACGCGGACGGGGACGTCTGGATCCTGGGGCGCGTGGACGACGTCATGAACGTCTCCGGTCACCGCCTGTCCACGCCGGAGATCGAGTCCGCCCTGGTCTCCCACCCCTCGGTCGCGGAAGCCGCCGTGGTGGGCGCCGCGGACGAAACCACGGGCCAGGCGGTCTTCGCGTTCGTGATCCTCTCCGACCAGGCCACCGGCGAGGGCCGGGACAAGGACGAGCTCTCCGAGGAGATCCGCGCGCACGTGGGCCGGGAGATCTCCCCGATCGCCAAGCCCAAGAAGGTGCTGATCGTCCCCGAGCTGCCCAAGACCCGCTCGGGCAAGATCATGCGTCGCCTGCTCAAGGACGTCGCCGAGGACCGCCCCGTGGGTGACGTCTCCACGCTCGCGGACCAGACGGTCATGCAGCAGATCGTGGACTCGCTCGGCCAGAAGTAACCCCGGTTCCGGCGGACGACGCCGCTACGGTGCCTCGCGTGAGGAGGTCACCGTGGCGGCGTCGTCCGTTACGGGGGATTTCTGTGGCGGGGCGTTCGACGGCGCGCGGGGTTCCGCGGCACCGTGCCGTTCGGTGCCGGGGTGTGCGTCGGCCCGGCTCGACCGCGTGATGTTCGACGGCGTCATGTCCTCCGAGGTGGCCGTGTTGTTGAATGGAGCCATGAGTGAGCTGCCGATCCACGTCCTGAACGGGCCCAACCTCAACACCCTGGGCACCCGCAAGCCCGAGATCTACGGGTACACGACCCTTGCGGACGTCGAGCGCAACGTACGCGCCCGTGCGCAGACGTACGGGCTGGACGTGGTGTTCGAGCAGTCCAACTACGAGGGGCAGCTCGTGGACTGGATCCAGCGGGCGCGCACCGAGGCGTGCGGGATCGTGATCAATCCCGCGGCGCTGACGCACTACTCCGTGGCCCTGCACGACGCCCTGGAGATGTGCGAGATGCCGATCGTGGAGGTGCACATCTCCAACGTGCACCGCCGGGAGGCCTTTCGGCACACGTCCTTCGTGTCACCGCAGGCCACGGCCGTGATCGCCGGTGCCGGCGTCCTGGGGTACGAACTGGGCGTGCAGGTGATCGCCAACGAACTGGGCAAGAACATCGAGAGTTAGGACGCACCCATGACCGCAGCAGATCCCCGTTCCGGTGAGCCCCTGGTCTACGGGCGCATCGACGAGTCCTTCCACCAGGTGGCCGCCGCCGTGGTCGAGGAAGTCCTGGTGCGGCTGGGGCACCGGGTCGCCGTGGTCGAGGGACCGCATCCGCAGATGTACCCGCAGCTCGCCGCCGGGGACATGGACCTGTTCGCCGATGCGTGGTTACCCGGCGGCCACGAGGTGTACTGGGAGCAGGTCAAGGACACGTGCAGGGAAGCCGCGGTGCTCTACGAGGGCTGCATGTTCTACTGGGCCGTTCCTGCCTACGTCCCGGAGGAGCTGGTGTCGTCCCTCGAGGACCTGCCCAAGCCCGACGTGGCCGAGCGGATGACCACGCTCACCGTGCAGGGGACCACGCCCGGGGCCGGTCTGACCATGCGCTCCGAGAAACTCATCGAGGCCTACGGACTGGCTGCGCTGGGGTGGCACCAGGAGATCGGTGACCTGCGGGCCATCATCGACACGGTCGACCGGCGCATGGCGGACGAGGACTGGTTCGTCACTCCCTTGTGGCAACCGCAGTACCTCAACGATGTGTACGACCCGCGCCCGCTGCGCGATCCCCTCGGCGCGTTCCCGGACCCGGACCGTGCGTCCCTGTTGGCGCGCACGGCGAGCTGGGAGCGGCTGCCGGAGGAAAGCCGCCGGGTGGTATCCCGCGTGAACTACCCGATCGAGGCCGTGAACGAGATGGACCGCGCGGTGAATCTCGAGGGCAGGAGCCCCCTGCAGGCCGCGCGGGAGTGGATGCAGCGCAACCCGGACACCGTGGACGGCTGGTTCGCCTGAGCTCAGCCACTACCGACAGGACGTCCGCTCAGGACACCACGCACTGACCCGTGGGGACGGACTCCGTGGAGTCCCCCGCCGCGGCGAGGATCTCGGTGACACGAGCCACGGGGATCGCGTACCCCACCTGGTCCGTGACGGCCTTGGCGAAGACCACGCCCACGACCTCACCGTCCGCGTTGAGCAGCGGACCGCCCGAGTTGCCCTGTTCCACGTTGCCCGCGATCTGGATGATGCTGCGGGTCTGGGTCTGCCCCGTGGTCACGTTCTGCACGGGGGCCACCGCCTGACCCTGGATCGTGGCCGGGCGCAGCGTGTAGGGACCACCCAGCGGGTACCCCGCGAAGGACACGGTCTGTCCGCTCGTCACCGAACCCTGCAGGGCCAGGGGTGCCTCGGGCAGATCGGGGACGCGCAGCACCGCGAGGTCGGACGCGGCGTCGTACTGCACGGTCTGCGCACGGTAGACGCGACCGTCGCGCGTCTGGACCACCGGCTGGTCCACGCCCGCGACCACGTGGGCGTTGGTGACCACCGTGCCGGGCTGCGCCACGAAACCCGAGCCCGTCTGGTTCTGGGCGCACTGGGCGGCCGTGCCGTAGACCTGGACCACGGACTGGCCCGCGTCCGCGACGCTCTGGGTGTCCGGGGTGTCCGTAGGGTCCGGGGCGGCCTGGGACGGGAAGAGCAGTTCGTCCAGTTGCCGGATGCCCTGGGCACCGCTGATCGCGTTGCGGGTCTGCGTCATGGCCTGGCGCACGGGTTCCGGGGTGATCTTCTCGATACCGCGCAACACCTGCGAGGAGGCGACCTGTTGGGACAGGGCGGGAAGGCCCAGCTGACCCACGAGCGAACCCACGAGCCCCATGACCAGGGCGGCCACGACCACGTTGAGCACCCCGCCGCCCAGCCGGTCCAGGATCCCGAGTCCCGTCCTCTCGGTGATCCGTGCGAGCGCATTACCCGCGATCGAACCCAGCCACTGCCCCAGGGCCAGGGCCACGAGGACGGTGAGCAGCACGGCCGGGATCCGCCACTCGCCCGAGACGTAGGCGGATACCACGGGTCCGGCCCAGAACGCCACCGCGGCGCCGAGCACGAGTCCCACGAGGGACGCGAACGAGCGGAAGAATCCTCGACTCAGCCCGGCGACGAGATACGCCACCAGCGCCACGATCAGCAGCACGTCCAGGATGTTCAGGGACAGGGTCATCGAAGTCCTCACGGAGGGCGAACACGCGGGGATCGGGTGCGTGCTCAGCCGAGCATACGGTGGGGGCCTGAGTAAATCGTGGATCGTGAACAGTGGGTGAACGTGAGCGGGGACACCCGGAATTCGCGGCACGTTCACACCGGGCATAACCGCCGGGGTGGACCCGGGCGGTGTGAAATTCGTTACGATGGAACATAATCTCAACATGTGCCCCTGTCCGGGCTCATCCGCAATCCGTGAGGAGTTTTACCTTGGATACAGACGTCCTACGCCGCGCTCCGCTGTTCGCTTCCTTGGACGACGAGGCGTTCGCCGCTCTGACCGAGGAGATCACCGAGGTGGACCTCTCCCGCGGTGCCACCCTGTTCTACGAGGGCGATCCGGGCGACCAGCTCTACTTCATCGTCTCCGGCAAGATGAAGCTCGGGCGCACCGCGAGCGACGGCCGGGAGAACCTCGTGGCCGTCATGGGTCCCGGTGAGATCTTCGGCGAGATGGCCCTGTTCGACCCCAGCCCCCGCTCGACCTCCGCGACCGCCGTGTCCGAGACCCGCCTGGCCGGGCTCAAGCACGAGAACCTGCGCAAGGTCATCCAGCGCTCCCCCGAGGTCTCCGCGCAGCTGCTGCAGGCGCTCGCCCGGCGCTTGCGCCGCACCAACGAGAACCTCGCGGACCTCGTGTTCTCGGACGTCCCCGGCCGCGTGGCCAAGGCCCTGCTGGACCTCGCGGACCGCTTCGGCCGCCCCGCCACGGACGGCATCCTGGTGGCCCACGAGCTCACCCAGGAGGAACTCGCCCAGCTCGTGGGTGCCTCCCGCGAGACCGTGAACAAGGCCCTGGCCGAGTTCGTCCAGCGCGGTTGGATCCGCCTCGAGGCGCGCGCCGTGGTCATCCTGGACCTGCAGCGCCTCACGCAGCGCTCCCGCTGACGCCGGCTCTTCCGTCGACGGCGCTCGTGGCACCCGCCACGGGCGCCGTCGCCTCTCACGCGGGGGTGCGGGAGGTCACTCGTCCAGGACGAGGACGGGTTCGCCGTCGCGCAGATCCAGTCGGGGACTCTTGACCCGCAGGTCCCGCCGGGCGGCGAGGAACGCGACCGCCGAGCCGGCCTGCGCGACCGACTCCAGGGCGCACTGCACCCCGGGGGTCGTGAGCTCGTTGATGTCGAAGTGCCAGGGATCCTCGGTGAGGGCGGCGTCCTCCGATTGGCGTCGGAACATCTCGGGGACGGGCGTGGACCACGGGTCCTCGAGCAGGGCGCGCGCGTCCACCCATTCGAGCCACGCTCGGCCGCGCTGCGTGGCCAGCGGCGCGGGGCGTTGACCCACGGGGAGGGCGGCGGCGTAGAACTGCAGGTCCACGCGCTGGTGGACGAAGTCCGAGGTGATCCAGTGGGACAGCGGCCGCAGGCATTCGCTGTGGAACGTGAGGCTGCGCTTGGCCAGGAGATCCGCGAAGGAGATCTCCTCCGCGGCCAACCGCTCCCGGGAGCTCATCCAGTCCGCGCCGTCCACGCTCTCGGCGACACCGCGACCCGGGCTGCCTGCGAGCAGGATCCCGGTCTCCACGAACACCTTGCGTGCGGCGGCCACCACGCTGCGGCGCGTGCGGCCGATGTCCTCCGAGAGCAGCTTGTGGGCCCACTGCGCGGGGCTGGGGCCGTGCCAGTCCAGGGGTTCGTCGTCGCTGCTCTCGCACACCCCGCCGGGGAACGAGAGTGTGCCCATGGACTGGCGGCCCGGGCGGTGGAGCATGAGGGTCTCCACGCCGTGCTCGCCGTCCCGCACGAACACCGTGGCGGCACCGTGGCGGGGAGCGGAACCATGCAGGCCAAGCCCGCGTTCCATCCAGGCCCGGGCGGCCTTGGAGTAGGCGCGGGGCACCGCGAAAATACGTTCGTTCCCGCGGCCCGCGCCCATCGTCAGTGGAACTCGACGATCAGTTCGACCTCCACCGGGGAGTTCAGCGGTAGCACGCTGACGCCCACGGCGGAGCGCGCGTGCACGCCGGCCTCGCCGAACACCCGGCCCAGCAAGGTGGACGCGCCGTCCACCACGGCGGGCTGGCCGTAGAAGTCGGACGCGGAGGCCACGAAACCCGTGACCTTGACGATGCGTTGAATCCGGTCCAGGTCCTCGATCTGGGACTTCACCGCGGCCAGGGCGTTGAGCGCACAGCGTTCGGCGAGCTCGGCGGCCCGTTCCGGGGACACGGTCCCCTCGGCGCCGGAATCGCTCACCACGCCGGTCTCGAGTAGTGACCCGGACACCAGCGGCAGCTGGCCCGCGGTGTAGACGTACTTCCCGCTCACCACGGCCGGGGCGTAGGCCGCGAGCGGCCGGGCCACGCCCGGCAGTTCCAGACCCAACTGTGCGAGCCGGTCCTCGTAGCTCTTGTCCATGATGTCCCCTTCCCCGCGGGTCAGTTCTTGGGCCGCTTGAAGTAGGCGATCGGGTTGGTCTGGACGGGGGCGTTCACGTTGCCCGCGGGGGTGTCCGCGGCCTGCGTGCCGGGCAGGACGGTCACGAGCTCCCAGCCGTCCTCACCCCAGTTGTCCAGGATCTGCTTGGTGGCGTGGATCATCAACGGAACGGTGGCGTATTCCCATGTGGTCATGGCCACCACACTACTGGTCCCGCCCGCAAGGCGCGCCCGGAGCGCTCCCGCGCGGGGTTCGCGGGCCGTGTGACCCCCCTCTCCGGTACACGATTCGCACAGGACCCGGCCTATAGACTGGCCCAATGGCATCACGCAACAACTCGGGCTCCGAGCCCACCTCGGTACTGGGCAACATCGTGGCGTTCATCGCCGTGTCGGTGGTTGCCGGGGTGGTGGCAGCCGGACTCCTCGTTCCCCCCGCCGCGGCCGCCGGGCTGGCCGCCAATGCGTCCATCGGCTGGTTCAAGTCCCTTCCCGCGGAAATGGAGATGGGCCCCCTCTCCCGTTCCTCCACCGTGGTGGCCAAGGACGGTTCCGAGATCGCCACGTTCTTCGCGCAGAACCGGGAACCGGTCTCTCTGAACCAGATCTCCCCCAACATGAAGAAGGCGCTGCTGTCCATCGAGGACCGCGACTTCTACGACCACGGCGGCGTGGACCCGTGGGGCATCGTGCGTGCCATGGGCAACAACGTGTTGCGTCCCAGCAACCGCCAGGGTGCCTCCACCATCACGCAGCAGTACGTGAACAACCTGATCATCGATCAGCAGGTCCGGGCCGGTGAGAAGGCCAGCACCATCGGTGCGGACAAGGGCATCGTGGACAAGATCAAGGAGATCAAGCTCGCGCTGTCCATGGAGCAGGAGAAGTCCAAGGACGAGATCCTGGAGGGCTACCTCAACATCGTGCTCTTCGGCGGGCAGAACTACGGTGTGCAGGCGGCGTCCGAGTACTACTGGGGCATCCCGGCCTCCGAGCTGAGCATCGCGCAGGCTGCGACCCTCGCGGGCATGGTGCAGTCCCCCAACTACTACGATCCACAGGTCAACCCGGAGGCCTCCGTGCAGCGGCGCAACGTGGTGCTGGACACCATGGTTCAGACCGGCGCGATCACGCAGCAGCAAGCGGACCAGGCGGCGCGCGAGCCCCTCAACCTGGACATCCACCCCACGAGCTCCGGGTGCTCGGCCGCGCGCACCGCCCCCTACTTCTGTGACTACGTGGAGAACGAGGTCATGCAGTCCAACTCGTTCGGCGCCACGCCGGAGGAGCGCCTGGCCACGCTGCAGCGCGGCGGTCTGACGATCACCACCACCCTGGATCCCAAGGCCCAGCGTGCCGCGGACGAGCAGGTCAACGCGACCCAGCCCAAGGACAACAACCCGGACAACGTCTCCACGGCGCTGATCTCCCTGGAGCCCCGTAACGGTCACATCGTGTCCATGGCGCAGAACACCAACTACTCCGCCGCGGAGGGCAACTCCAACACCACGTACAACTTCAACGTGGACAGCTCCATGGGCGGCGCCGGTGGGTTCCAGGTGGGCTCCACGTTCAAGCCGTTCACCCTGGCCCAGTGGATCAACGCGGGCAAGGGCATCAAGGCGAGCGTGGACGCGCGCCGTCTGCACTACCCCGCGGACTTCCGATGGAAGGCCTCGTGCCTGCCCAACGGGTACAAGATCGAACCGGGTGAGAACGGCAACGGCTTCAGCTTCCAGAACGCGACCGAGGGTTACGCCCGGGTCATGGACGTGGACTACGGCATCTACAACTCCATCAACTCGGCGCTGTACGCCATGGCCGCGGACCTGGACCTGTGCGAGATCGGTGAGCTGACCAAGGCCATGGGCATCCACGACGGCAAGACCGGTGATCCGGTGGACACCACCGTCCTGTCCTCCCTGCTGGGTGGTTCCGTGGACATCTCCCCCATGACCATGGCGCGCGCCTTCTCCGGTTTCGCGAACGACGGCGTGATGTGCGAACCCCGCGCGGTCACCAAGGTCGTGGACTACACCGGCAAGAACTACGACGTCCCCGGTGACAGCTGTGAACAGGTCATCAAGAAGGAGGTCGCCCAGGGCGTGAACGAGGTGCTCAAGCAGGTGCTCGTGCGCGGTTCCGGGTGGCAGCGTTCGATCGGTATGCCGGATGCCTCCGCGGCCAAGACCGGTACCACCGACAACTCGACCCAGACATGGATGCTCGGCTACACCAAGGGCCTCGCGACCGCTTCGTGGGTGGGTAACTACGAGTTCGGTTCCCGCTCCCTCAACGGCCTGAGCATCGGCGGCCGGACCGGCGGTTCGGGTACCGAGTGGGTGGACGGTGCCACGTACGCGGGTGGCCAGTGGCAGAACTACATGAAGGCCGTCGCCCCCGATTACGACACCTCCAAGTTCTCCTCCCCGCCGTCCAGTGTGATGTCGGAGCGCAAGTAGTGGCGGACCCCACCGCTCCCGCCCCGGTCGCGCGCTCCCTCGCGGCGGCCGGGGCGGGCTTGTTCGCCGCGGGCGCCGGGACGCTCGCGTGGGCCTCGCTCGGGGAGCGGCGTCGTTTCCAGCTGCGCCAGGAGACCGTGCGCGTGCTCCCGGAGGGCTCGCGGCCCGTGCGGATCCTGCACATCTCCGACCTGCACACCGTGCCCGGGCAGGAGGCCAAGAAGCGGTTCGTGCATTCGCTCGCCGCCCTGCGCCCGGACCTCGTGATCGACACCGGCGACAACCTGTCCCACCTGCGCGCCCTGCCGTACCTGCTCGAGATCCTGGAACCGCTGTTCGCGTTCCCCGGGGTGTACGTCCCGGGGTCCAACTGCTACTTCGCGCCGCAGCCCAAGAATCCCGCGCGCTACCTGTGGCGCACCACGAGCGGTGAGAAGTCGGACGAGGCCCCGCGGTTGCCCACCGAGGACATGCACCGCGCGTTCGACGAGCGCGGCTGGACGGGTCTGATCAACCGCGCCGAGCGGCTGAGCATCGCGGACACCGTGATCGACTTCTCCGGCGTGGACGACCCCCACCTGCGCTTCGACCGGCACCCGGGGTTCCCGCGCGAGCAGGACGGGCCGGCCCACGTGCGGATCGGTGTGGCGCACGCACCGTACGTCCGCACGCTGGATCGTTTCGCCGCCGACGGCGCGGACATCGTCTTCGCGGGTCACACCCACGGCGGTCAGGTCTGCCTCCCCGGGGGCCGGGCGCTCGTGAGCAATTGCGACCTGGATCCCGCGATCTGCAAGGGGCTGATCTCCCACAGGGGCGTCCCGGTGAACATCTCCCAGGGCCTCGGCGAGTCACGCTTCGCCCCGGTGCGGCTTTTCTGCCCACCACAGGCCGTTCTGGTTACGCTCACGGACTAAGGTTCTTCCCATGGCATCGATTCGACTCCCCCTCCCCACGCGCCGACCCGACGACGCCGCCCCGGCTCCCAGCGACTCTCCGCTGGACCGCGCGGTGGCGAGGATCGAACGGGAGTGCGGCAGCGGCGTCGTCGTCACCGGGGAGCTGGAGCGGCGCGCGGTGGCCCACGACGCCTCCCACTACCTGATGCAGCCCCGCGCGGTGCTGCGCCCGCGGGACACGCACGAGGTGGGGCGGATCTTCGCCGCGGCCGCGGACACGGACGCTGGCCTGACCCTGCGCTCGGGCGGCACGTCCCTGTCGGGGCAGTCCGTCACGGACCAGATCCTCGTGGACGTCCGCCGCCACTTCAAGAGCGTGGAGGTCCTGGATCGGGGTGCCCGCGTGCGCGTGCAACCGGGGGTCACCGTGCGTCAGGTCAATGCGCGGCTGGCTCCGCACGGGCGGGCGCTGGGCCCGGATCCGGCCAGCGAGTCCGCGTGCACGCTGGGCGGAGTGGTGGCCGACAACTCCTCCGGGATGGCGTGCGGCACCGAGTTCAACACGTACCGCACCCTGGAGTCCATGGTGCTCGTGTTGCCCTCCGGCACGGTGCTGGACACCGCCGCCCCGGATGCTGGTGAGCAGCTGCGGGCCCGAGAGCCCGACCTGTTCGAGGGCCTGCTCCGGCTGCGGGACCGCGTGCGGGGCAATCCGGAGTCCGTGCGGACCATCCAGCGACTGTTCGCCATGAAGAACACCATGGGCTACGGACTGAACTCGTTCCTGGACCACGAGGACCCTGTGGCCATCCTGGAGCACCTCATGATCGGCTCGGAGGGCACCCTGGGGTTCGTGGCGAGCGCGACCCTGCGCACCGTGCCCGTGCACCCGCACGTGGCCACCGGCCTGCTGGTGTTCCCCACCGTGGTGGCCGCCACGAGTGCCGTTCCGGATTTGGTGGGCTCGCAGTGCGCCACCCTGGAGCTGATGGACGCCACGTCCCTGGCGGTCTCGCAGCGCACCGGGCTCGCGCCGCCCGCGATCATGGACATCCCCGTGGACCAGCAGGCCGCCCTGCTCGTGGAGTACCAGGCGGACACCGAGGCGGAGGTCCGGGAACTGGCGGAGGCGGCGTCGTCCACCTTCGATGCGCTCGAGCTGGCCGGGCCGGTGGCCCTGACCACCGACCCCCGCGAGCGCGCGAGCCTGTGGACCGTGCGCAAGGGGCTCTACACCACCGTGGCGGGCAACCGACCGCAGGGCACCAACGCGCTGCTCGAAGACGTGGTGGTGCCGGTGGACCAGCTGGGCGGCACGTGCGAGGAGCTCACCGGACTCTTCGACGCCCACGGCTACCGGGACTCGGTGATCTTCGGCCACGCCAAGGACGGCAACGTCCACTTCATGCTCAACGAGCAGTTCGATGATCCCGCTTCGCTACGCCGTTACGAGCAGTTCACCGAGGAGATGGTGGAGCTCATCCTGGGCCGCGGGGGCTCGCTCAAGGCCGAGCACGGGACCGGGCGGATCATGGCCCCGTTCGTGCGGCGGCAGTACGGGGACGAGCTGTACTCGGTGATGGTGGAGCTGAAGGCCCTGATCGATCCCGGCAACCGTTTCAACCCCGGGGTGATCCTCACCGAGGACCCGCGCGCGTACCTGCGCGATCTCAAGACCGCGCCGGCCGTGGAGGAGGAGGTGGACCGGTGCGTGGAATGCGGGTACTGCGAACCGGTGTGCCCTTCCCGGGACCTCACGCTCACGCCGCGCCAGCGCATCGTGGGGCGCCGCGAGATCGCGGACGCCGAGGCGCGCGGTGAGCACGAGCTGGCCGGGCGGATGCGGCGCGAGTTCGACTACGACGGGCTGCAGACGTGCGCGGTGGACGGCATGTGCGTGACCGCGTGCCCCGTGGACATCAATACGGGTGACCTGGTGCGCCGGCTGCGGAGCGAGAACCGTTCCGCGGTCGCGGACCTCGTGTGGGCGGGGCTCGCCCGGGCGTGGTCCGTGACCGTCCCGGGCGCGGCGTTCGCACTGTCCCTGGCTCGGCGGATGCCCGCCGCGCTGCCGGTCAGTGCAACCTCGGTGGCCCGCTCTGTCCTCGGGACGGACACCGTCCCCCGCTACTCCCCTCGCCTGCCCGCGGGCGGTCGCTCCCGTGCCGGATTGACGACGGCGCCCGCGAACGTCCCCGCTGACCGTGCCCGGGCCGTGTTCTTCCCCGCGTGCATCGGGGCCATGTTCGGCACGGTGCACGGGGAGGGACCGTCGGTGTCCGAGGCGTTCCTCATGTTGTGTGAGCGGGCCGGCGTGAGCGTGCACGTTCCCGAGGGCATCACCTCCGCGTGCTGCGGTACGCCGTGGAAGTCCAAGGGCCTGCCCTCCGGGTATCAGACCATGTCCCGACGGACCCTCGAGACCCTGTGGGAGGCCTCCGAGCACGGCACACTCCCGGTGGTGTGCGATGCCTCCTCGTGCACCGAGGGGCTCATCACCATGCGAGAACTGGCGGCGAACTCGCCCCGGTATGCCGGACTGCGGTTTTTGGACGCGGTGCAGTTCGTGGCCGAGCACGTGCTGGACGGGTTGACCGTGGCCTCGCCGGTGGGCGCGCTCGCGGTGCACCCCACGTGTTCGTCCGTACAACTGGGGATCAACGATCACCTCCTGCGCGTGGCCGGCGCGTGCGCCGAGCGCGCCACCGTCCCCTTCGCGTGGGGGTGCTGCGGGTACGCGGGCGACCGCGGCATGCTGCATCCCGAACTCACGGCAGCCGCCACGGCCCCCGAGGCGGCGGAGATCCGGTTAGAGGATTTTGATGCATATGCATCTTTGAATCGCACGTGCGAGCAGGGCATGACCGAGGCCACGGGCAAACCCTACGAGCACGTCCTACAGGTGCTCGAGCGGGTCAGCCGCTGACGCCCCTCTGTGGCCTCGTGGGATTTCACATTCGTCCCGTGCTGCCGCTATGCTGGAGCAGTTGTTCGCGGCTCGGCCGTGCAACATCGGGATGTGGCGCAGCTTGGTAGCGCGCGTCGTTCGGGACGACGAGGTCGCAGGTTCAAATCCTGTCATCCCGACCAAGGTCGCTTTACTTGAACCATGGTCCAAGTAGATCGACCCAAGTGACACAGACAGAGGTGCCCCTGAGAAATCAGGGGCATTTCTCATGTCCGCATCGATCCGGCCAGGACGTGTCAGAACGTCCGAAATCGGCGCCTGGGGGGACGATGGCGTCGACGTTGGTCCAGACGTCGTCTCGGTCACAACGTACGACCGGAAGGCGGTCTGGGCGGCCATGATGTCCGCGTACGGATCGTTGAGGACACCCTGGGCCGGACCATGTTCGTCCACATAGAAGCGGCGGAAGAAGGCTTCGTTCATCAGCCGGCGCACGCGGTCCGTGGTGCGCTCGTAGCTTTGACGAGGACTTCCCAGCTGCGCCAGCGCCTGAGTGATCACCTTTGTGCCCAGCTCGAGCCGATGGTTGGTCGTAGACAGCTGTTCCTCGATCCGCACCCTTTGCATCCGATACTCGTTGGAGAGCTGGCGCACCTTGTCGATCGGCAGGATCCCCTCGGCGGCCAAGGTGACCAGGCGACGCTCCTTGTCGTCCACCTCAGCAAGCTGGTTTTGGAGTCGAGCGAAGAATTCATGCGTGTCAGCGTGCTCGTTTTCAAGGCTCTCCCGGAGCCTTTGAGAGATGTCGGACTCGAAGTCTTGGTCGAGCCGTAGCTGGGCGTAGGCTTCGGCCACTTTGTCTTCGACGATGTCGACGGGGAGGTAGCGCTGGTCGCAGAAGCCGTCTTGCTTGCCTCGACAGAAGTAGTACTCATGAATGGAGCCACTTCGGCCTTTCGCCTCGACGTAGACCATCCGCGACTCGCGTCCCCCGTCATGGCAACGCCCGCAGAAGAGCATGCCTTTGAGGTAGTGGTGGTGTACACGATCGCGTGAGCCGGCTCCGCTTCTGCTACGCATGACGTCCTGGACTCGATCGAAGAGATCCTGTCCCACGATGGGCTCGTGTCGGCCGGGATAGAGCTGGCCTTGGTACTTTACGTATCCCACGTAATACGGGTCCTGCAGCAGGCGGTGCAACTGGCTGGCAGAGACAGGGCTCTCGGGTTTCCTGGCAGTCTGACGTGTGGTGAGGCCAAGATCTGCCATCGTCGCTTCGAGCCGGTCGATCGTGTAACTTCCGGAAGCGTAAAGTTCCCAAGCCTTGAGCACGAGCGGAGCCCGCTTCTCGTCGAGGGCGATGCTGTTGACCAT
Source organism: Kocuria marina (assembly GCF_000786655.1). Classification (GTDB taxonomy): domain Bacteria; phylum Actinomycetota; class Actinomycetes; order Actinomycetales; family Micrococcaceae; genus Kocuria; species Kocuria marina_A. The sequence goes on from NZ_JROM01000048.1 coordinate 81,502, forward strand.
CCGACCTTCGACGTCGACGCGAACATTCAAGTAGCCGAGCCGAGCCTTGCCGAGCGTGCCGCCGTTGATGGCCTTATTCCGCATCTTGATTTTGATGTCCTCACCGCTGAGCTGGTTCTGGACTTGGTTCATGATGTCGGTGACAGCTTCCATGGCCTCGGCGTACGTGCCCTCCCCGAAATCCTCGCGGGCGGACAGCAGCCGGACGTCGAGCTTGTCGAGATGACGACGTGTGATGGCAGCGTCGACGAAATTTCGGAACGCGCGTGAGCGTGCATAGACGATCACGTAGTCGACGTTCGGGTTCTCCTGCAGGTACGCGAGCATACTCCGGAACACGGGGCGCTTTTCGATGGTCTGAGCGGACACTCCCGGCTCGACGAATTCCTGGACGACCTCGGCCTCAAGCGAGTCGGCCCTCTGTTGGCAGATGTCACGCTGGGTGGCGATCGAATTGCCGTCCTTGTCGATGTCGAACGCCGTCTCAGTCTGACGCTTACTGGATACACGTAGGTACAGGACAGCCTTTCGAGGAACCGTAACGGTGGCGGACGGCATGGTCGGGTTCATGATCAAACTCCCTGGAGCTTTAGTTCGGGCTTCATGCGGTAGCGGAATGTGCCCGGGAAAGCACGACGGTCGGGTCGAAACCGATTGGACTGCGTCACGATGCCGGTCTGACTGAGGCGGCAAGTGATGGCGGCTTCAGATACGTCGAAGTGCCGAGCCAAGTCCGCCACTTGTTGCACACCGCCGTAGCAGGCACGTTTGAGCAGCACTTTGGGTACCAAGAGGCATCCGGCGAAGTAGTCCGCCGCCTGTTCCGCTTGCTCCGCGGGCGTGTTTGTGGCTGTGCCGCTGTACAGGCCGCTGGAGCGACCGTGATCGATGATGTGCTTGTACTCATGTGCCAGCGTGAAGCGTTGGCGTCGCGGGCTCTCGTATCTATTGAGCTGGATAACCCATTGGCAGGCTCGGCTGTCCCAGACGCGCCAATGCGCACGGTCATCATGGAAGACTACAGCCAGTTGCACCCACACTTTCGAGTTCGATGGGCCACCTGCAGAACAATTGCAAAAATGACCATTGAAACAATTCCATAATTTCGACGTCATGATGGCATTCAATCGACACATTAGACTGCCGCTCTACGCACGGCGGGACAGGCATAAGCTAAGATATGGTAAAATGCATATAAATATAAGCGGAGAATAGGCGGATGGCATTGGCTCTCAAAAAATCAGATTTGTATAGCTCCCTTTGGAAGAGCTGTGATGAGCTCCGAGGAGGTATGGATGCCTCCCAGTACAAGGACTACATTTTAACGCTTCTGTTCGTGAAGTACGTCTCCGACAAAGCCAAAACAGACCCAAGCTCCCTGATCGACGTACCGACCGGTGGATCGTTCGAAGACATGCTTGCCGCCAAGGGCGATAAGGAAATCGGCGACCGATTCAACAAGATCATCGCCAAGCTCGCCGAGGCCAATGGCCTTCGAAATGTCATCGATCTAGCTGACTTTAATGATGAGGAGAAGCTCGGCAAGGGCAAGGAGATGCAGGACCGCCTTTCCAAGCTCGTCACCATATTCAACGACCTCGACTTTAGAGGCTCCCGCGCCGAAGGCGACGACTTGCTCGGTGACGCATACGAGTACCTGATGCGCCATTTCGCCACCGAGTCAGGCAAGAGCAAGGGTCAGTTCTACACGCCGGCCGAGGTCTCACGCATCCTCGCCAAGGTAGTCGGCATCGGCCCCAACACGCGCCAAGATCAGACCGTCTACGACCCAGCCTGTGGTTCCGGCTCGCTGCTACTCAAAGCAGCCGCCGAGGCGCCTCGCGGGATGACGATCTACGGCCAGGAGAAGGATAACGCCACCTGGGCACTGTCAAAGATGAACATGATCCTGCACGGCAACGAGATCGCGGAAATTGAAAAGGGTGACACAATCACCAATCCGCAGTTCACTAAGGGTGATCACCTGCGGACCTTTGACTACGTCGTCATGAACCCACCGTTTTCGGTGAAATCATGGAACAACGGCCTGGAGAACGACTACAACCGCTTCGAGTACGGCCGTCCGCCGGAGAAGAACGGCGACTACGCCTTCCTGCTCCACGCGCTGACCTCGCTCAAGAGCACTGGCAAGGCCGCGATCATTCTTCCTCACGGCGTCTTATTCCGAGGGGGAGCTGAGGGCACGATTCGCACCCGCTTACTCAAGCAGGGCTTCGTCAAAGGTGTCATCGGCCTGCCTGCGAACCTTTTCTATGGCACCGGCATCCCAGCATGCATCGTCATTCTTGACAAGGAGAACGCTCAGGCCCGCACGGGCGTGTTCATGATTGACGCATCCAAAGGCTTCACGAAGGACGGAAACAAGAATCGACTGCGCAGCCAAGATCTGCATAAGATTGTCGACACATTCAACAAGAAGATCGAGATCGAGCGCTACTCACGCATGGTGCCAATGAGCGAGATCGCGGATCCCAAGAATGACTACAATCTCAACATCCCGCGTTACATCGACTCTTCAGAGCCCGAAGACCTTCAGGATCTTTACGCGCACCTGCACGGCGGCATTCCTAATGCAGACCTCGACGCCCTCAGTGACTATTGGGACGCCTTCCCACAGCTGCGCAACCAGCTCTTTAAACCAAACCGACCTGGCTATAGCGACATGACCTTCGATGTCGGCAATGTGCAACAGACAATCCTCGACTCGCCCGAGTTCCGGGCGTTTGTGGACGAGGCGAAGGCGCTCACAGGTGACTGTTACATGGCCCATCGCGATACTCTAGCCGCAATTAATGCCGAAACCCGGCCGAACGATCTTACTGCCATCATTGGCGACGACATCCTCGCCAAATTTAAGCCCGTGCCACTACTCGACGAGTACGACGTATACGAGCAACTCATGTCCTACTGGCATGACACCATGCATGACGACGTCTTTCTCGTGATGAATGAGGGGTGGCTAGAAGCCGCGAAACCCCGGAAGGCCATTGAGGACAAGGAGCGCAAGCTCTCGGAAACTCCTGACTTGGTCGTTGGATCTGGCCGCAGTTCCACTAAGTACAAGATGGACCTCATCCCGCCGGCACTGATCGTTGTGCGTTACTTTGCCGACGAACAGGTCAAGCTCGATGAACTCGCCGCGGAACTCGAGACTACATCGGCAGCCGTTATCGAACACGCCGAAGAGCACGGAGTCGACGAGGCACTGCTTTCTGACGCCACGAACGACAAGGGTACATACACAAAGCAATTACTGACCGATGCGATCAAGACGGCCAAAGCGGCGCATGACGACGAGACGCTTAGCTGTGCCAATGAAGCACTGAAACTGCTGAACACTGAAGTCGCCGCTAAGAAGGCCGTAAAGGACGCGAAAGCCAAGCTTGATCTCGCAACACTCAAGAAATATGGCGATCTGTCCGAAAATGACGTTAAGACGCTGGTGCTCGAGGACAAATGGCAGGCGACCCTCGTGGCACGCGTTGCAGGTGAAGTTGAAGCACTTACGCTCTATCTGGTCGTGCGCATCCAGCAGCTTGGCGAGCGATATGCCCAGACTGTCAGCGACCTCGACACTGAGCTGGAGAACCTCTACAGCAAGGTGACCGATCATCTTGCGGCGATGGGAGTCAAACTGTGACGGAATGGGTGTATCGCTCGGTATCGGATCTCGTCGATGGTCTGACCGCCGGAGTGAGTGTCCGGTCGACTGGCGACGGGTCTGGCGGGGCGTCGGTTCTCAAGACTTCAGCGATTGATGCCGGACGATTCGATCCTCGGGAAGCGAAGCCGATCCTGCCGATCGATCTGCCAAGAGCCAAATGTCCCGTTAGGGCACACAGCATGATCGTGAGCCGAATGAATACCCCGACGCTAGTTGGCAACGTCGGCTACGTCGATCAGGACTACGACGACTTGTACCTACCAGATCGTCTCTGGCTCGCGCGCTCCAAGCGCGGTTCAGGCACTGACATGCGATGGCTCACGTACTACTTTGCCTCACAACCTGGGGCCCGCCGACTCCGTAGTCTGGCGACCGGCACCAGTGGAAGCATGAAAAATATTCCAAAGGACCGGGTTCTCAATCTCGACATCGCCACGCCGAGCGCATCAGAGCAGCACGCAATCGCGGATGCCCTGGCTGACGCCGATGCCCTGATCGCCACCCTAGAACGGCTCATCGCCAAAAAGCAGGCGATCAAGCTCGGCATGATGCAGAACCTCTTAACTGGCCGCACGCACGTGTCTAGCTTCTCAGGTCAGTGGCGCTCGACCACCCTTGGCGACGTCGTTAAAGTTGTAGGCGGCGGCACACCCTCCCGCAGCATCTCAGCGTACTGGGGTGGTCGAATTCCGTGGGCGACCATCAAAGACATCAGCAATTTTAATCCGCACGGGACACAGGAGTACATCACTCCTGCCGCCTTGCAGGCGAGCTCGGCGCGGCTCGTGTCCGCCGGAACCCTGGTCCTTGCGGCGCGAATGTTAGTTGGGAAAGCTGTTCGCTTCGACGTCGATGTTGCCATCAATCAGGACTTGAAGGCACTCGCCGGCGCTCCCGATGTTGTGGACCCCGCCTACCTGCGTCACTGGTTCGATGCTTACGGCTCTACTCTCGCTTCATCCGCTGGAGGTAGCACTGTTGCGGGAACTTCAACGGGGCAGATTAAGGCGATGCCGATCGAGCTACCAGCACTTGACGAACAACAGGCAATTGCAACGGTACTCGATGACGCTGATAGTGAAGTTGCCGCGCTGCGAACACGACTCAAGAAGGCTCAAGTAATGAAGACCGGTATGATGCAAGAGCTTTTGACTGGCCGTACGCGCCTGCCTATAGGGGTCTCTTTATGAGCGACGTCGGACAGATCGAACGCAAGGCGCAGGACCGCGTAGTCAAGCTGTTCAGAGACCGGCTCGACTATGAATACCAAGGCAACTGGGAGTATCGCGAGGGCAACTCGAACATCGAGGCTGAGTTACTCGTCCAGAACCTCAAGGCTTGCGGCTACGCTGACAACCTAATCACCCGCACACTCGACCAGCTCGGCAAAGCTGCGTCGGTTGGCGCCGGTCATGACCTGTATGAAGCAAACCGAGACGTCTACCAACTTCTTCGCTACGGCGTGAAGGTCAAGCCTGGTGTCGGCGAGCAGACTGAGACGGTCTGGCTGATCGACTGGGATAATCCAGGTGCCAATCACTTCGTTGTAGTTGAGGAAGTCACGGTGCTTGGCCAGCACACCAAGCGCCCAGACGTGGTGCTGTACGTTAACGGCCTCGCCCTAGCAACGATTGAACTTAAACGATCGAAGGTGTCTGTCACTGAAGGTATTCGGCAGACCATCGGCAACCAGAAGCCCGAATTCATCCGTCCGTTCTTCTCGACGGTACAGTTCGTCTTCGCAGGCAACGACGTCGAGGGGTTGCGCTACGGCGTGATCGACACACCCGAGAAGTACTGGCTGGAGTGGAAGGAGCCCTCAGAGGTCGCCGATCCACTTGACAGTGCCCTGTTGCAGCTGTGCGATAAGAAACGCTTCCTCGAGTTGATCCATGACTTTATCGTCTTCGACGCGGGTGTTAAGAAGGGCCCCCGCCACAACCAGTACTTCGGCATCAACGCTGCCCAAGACCGGATCGCCAAGCGCGAGGGCGGCATTATCTGGCACACCCAGGGGTCCGGCAAGAGCTTAACGATGGTATGGCTGGCTAAGTGGATCCGGGAACATCAGGACGATGCGCGGGTCCTACTGATCACCGACCGTACCGAACTCGATGATCAGATTGAAAAGGTCTTTAATGGCGTCAACGAGCAAATTTACAGAACGTCGAGTGGCGCCGACCTACTAGGCAGCCTGAACCAAACGCAGGAATGGCTCATCTGCTCCCTCGTACACAAGTTCCGCGGCAGCGATGACGACCAGGCCCAAGACGAAGTTGGCGAAAACTTCATTGCCGAACTGAATGCCAAGATTCCTAAGGACTTCAAAGCCAAGGGCAATATCTTCGTTTTCGTCGACGAGGCCCATCGCACCCAGTCCGGCAAAATGCACACGGCCATGAAGCAGCTTCTGCCAGAGGCGATGTTCATCGGCTTCACTGGCACCCCGCTCCTGAAGGCCGACAAAGCCACCAGCATCGAGACCTTCGGCTCGTTCATCCACACCTACAAGTTCGACGAGGCTGTAGAAGATGGTGTTGTGCTGGACCTGCGCTACGAGGCCCGCAACATCGACCAGAACCTGACGTCACCCGCACAGGTGGACAAGTGGTTCGAGGTCAAGACCAAGGGCATGACGGACCTCTCCAAGGCCGAGCTCAAGAAGCGCTGGGGCACCATGCAGAAGGTCGTCTCTAGCGAGCCGCGTGCCAAGCAGATCGTCAACGACATCCTGTTGGACATGGAGACAAAGCCTCGGCTGATGGATGGGCACGGCAACGCCATGCTTGTCGGCTCCAGCATCTACCAGGCGTGCAAGTTCTATGAGCTGTTCTGCAACGCCGGCTTCAAGGGCAAGTGCGCCATCGTCACCAGCTACGTCCCGAACGCCAGCGACATCTCCAAAGAAGACTCAGGCGAAGGCAAGACCGAGAAGATCCGTCAGTACGACATCTACCGCAGAATGCTGGCCGACTACTTCGACGAGCCCGAGGACAGTGCCGTTGGCAAGGTCGAGGAGTTCGAAAAGGCCGTCAAGAAGCAGTTCGTCGAGAACCCCGGCCAGATGCGGCTCCTGATCGTAGTCGACAAGCTGCTCACCGGTTTCGACGCTCCGAGCGCAACCTACCTCTACATCGACAAGAAGATGCGCGATCACGGCCTGTTCCAAGCCATCTGCCGAGTCAACCGTCTCGACGGTGACGACAAGGACTACGGCTACATCATCGACTATCAGGACCTCTTCAACTCGCTCGAGGACGCGATCACCGACTACACCTCGGGCGCCCTGGACGGTTATGAGAAGAAGGACATCGAGGGGCTGCTGAGCGACCGCATCGAGAAGGCGCGCGAAGATCTTGACGACGCACTGGAGCGCATCCGTGCCCTCGTGGAGGCTGTCGCCCCACCGAAGAACACGCTCCAGTACCAGCAGTACTTCTGTGCGATAGAGCAAGGTAACGCCGAGCAGCTCAAAGCCAATGAACCAAAGCGCGTCGAACTGTACAAGTCAGTCGCAGGCGTGACGCGAGCCTTCGCGAACCTCGCCAACGAGATGACCGAAGCGGGCTACAGCGAGTCTGAGGCGGAAGCAATTAAAAAGGAGATCGCTCACTACGTCGATGTGCGCGCAGAGGTGAAGCTGGGGGCCGGTGAGGACGTCGACTTCAAGCAATACGAAGCCGGCATGCGATTCCTTCTCGACACCTACATCCAAGCCAGCGCCTCTGAAACCGTCTCGAACTTCGAAGACACCGGACTGATCGACCTCATCGTCAAGCTTGGCGCTGGTGCGATCGACAAGCTCCCCGAGGGCATCAAGAAGAGTCCCGAGGCTGTGGCCGAGACGATCACCAACAATATGCGCAAGGTGATCATCGACGAACGCGCGATGAACCCGAAGTACTACGACCGGATGAGCGAACTGCTCGACGCCATCATCGAGGAGCGACGCCAGCAGGCCACCGACTACCAGGAGTACCTCGCCAAGCTACTCGACACAGCCAAGCGACTCGGCACCAAGGAGTCGGACACTAAGTACCCAGAGTGGGCCAACAATGGTGCCAAGCGAGCACTCGTCGACTTCTTCCTCCCCGACGAACATCTTGCGATCGAGATCGACACCATCGTCCGGCACACCAAGCCCGACGCCTGGGTCGGCAACCTTATTAAGGAACGCAAGGTCAAGAACGCCATCCGCACCAACCTCGGCGGCGACTTCGACCAAGCTAAGCTCGACGAACTTTTCGAACTTGTGAAGGCACGTCATGAGTACAGCTAGTGCCTACCTGACCGTCCGAGGGATAGACGTCGACGTCATCTACAAGGACATCAAGAACCTCCATATCGGCGTCTACCCGCCGCTCGGCCGTGTGCGCGTTGCGGCCCCCAAACGCCTCGACGACAACCAAGTGAGACTCGCCATCATCCAGCGACTGCCATGGATCAAGCGGCAGCGCGAACAGCTCAAGGCCGCACCGCGCCAGACCGAGCGAGAGATGGTCACAGGAGAGTCCCACTACGTCTGGGGCCTCCGCCGACGCCTGAAAGTCGTCGAGCGACCAGGGCGAACCCACTTCGAAGTCGACGGCGATCGACTCGTGCTCTATACGCCGAGCAGCGCGACCGCCGAGAAACGCAGGACGGCACTCGATCAGTGGTATCGACAGCAACTGCGTGAGTCAATTCCTAACATCATCGAAATCTGGGAGCAAAAGCTCGAAGTGTCGGTACCCCAGTGGACGATCCGACGTATGAAGACCAAATGGGGCTCATGCAACCGCGAAACCCGTCACTTATGGTTCAACGTTGAGCTGGCGAAAAAGCACCCGGACTGCCTGGAGTACATCGTCGTCCACGAGATGATTCACTATTTTGAGCGCAATCATGGTGAACGCTTCACTAAACTAATGAACAAACAGCTCCCTGACTGGCGAGCTCGACGGGATAATCTTAATAGTAACCCCCTCCGACACGAGACATGGGATGGCGTGACAATGAGTTTGGAGTCTTCACTGTGACAGATGTCGCCGACATGATTGCGACCCGCGCCGCCAATGATTCAATTCGCGGATACTGCTATCAATTCGATCGCACAATTCTTGAAATACTCAACGCAGACGAAGACGCGGAAATTTTGGTTGAGGGACTTGAGGATATCGACGTCCTAACAGCAACCCAAGACACCGCCGTCCAAGTCAAGTATTGGTCGTCCAAAAAATATAGTACACCTCGATCCATCCATGAACCAGTTGAACTTATGCTGGATGCATTTTCCAAGGGCGCACAGTACAGATTTATTCTGCATGTCCACTTCGGCCAGGAGTCCGATCCGCCCAACAGGTTGACAATCGACGAGTTACGACAATGCCTGACAAGAAAGACCAGAAAAACCGAGAAAGAAGACGCAAAGACGCACCTCGACTACGAAAAGTATTCTATAGCGATCCTGGAGGGTTTTGTCGAAAAACTGCACATTCAAGTTGGCGAGGACTTTGAGTCACAAAATAAAAAAGTTAAGAAAGAGCTAGCTTCCCATCTTGGAGCTCAGGAACAGGACATCTCGGACCTTTACTACGCTACCGCACTTGCACACGTTCAGTCTTTAGCGATGACGCCTAAAGCCGAAGCCCGCAAGGTCACCCGCAAGGCTTTTCTAACTCGGATCAATACCCGCCCAGCTCTATATAGCAGATGGCATGCGGAGATTATGGGCGCGGATCGATACGCGACTGGACTTGCACGCCATCTTAAAAAATTAAAATCACTCTCACCCACCAAGGCAAAAGCTCTCATCATAAGCCTGGGTCAAGGGTACGGACACGCCGAAGCTCTTGCTTACCGGCTGGCCACCGAAGAATATGGTGCAGGCAAGATGCGCACGGCTAAACCGTGGACCTTAGTTCTCGATGGAAATGACGATCAAATAAAGCAGTTGAAAAAGAGCTTAATTCAGCGCGAAGTCAAAATAAATGATGGCTACGAATCCATTTGTTTCCAACCAAAATTATTTAGTCTGCTACCCGTAATAACTAGAGTCAATGGCGGAGACCTCGTTAAGGTTGCATCCTATACAATAAGAATTTCTTCTTTGACCAGTTTTCGTAAGTTTATTGAGGAGAGCAACAAACTTGATGTCATCATAGCTCCCACTGGACTAGATGATGAATTATGTCGATCCGGCAGTGCGGATCCGCCCGTTTTGTATCAAGGGCTGAGTGTGGAGCATATACACAAAATAATTGGGAGTAGTCGATGAGGGAAAATGACATTACAGATATTGCAAAAGTAATAGCCGTTGGTCCTGACATTATTGAAGTGGAAGTCAGTTCAACAGAGGAGTACCAAAGCCGTGACGTGCAACTGGAAATAGGAAGCTACGTACAAATTTCCGATGACAACGATTCGTGCTTGGTCGCTATCATTCAAGGCTTCCGAGTTAAAGACTCCTTGACCCGTCAAGATGACGACGAACCCTCCTCGGTGAAATTCGTTCTGTCGCTCCAGCCTGTTGGTCGCATCGAAAATGAGTGCTTTAAACGTGGTGGCAAACAAATTACTATTCCCCCGCGACGAGTCGAGATAGCATCTAAAAGCCTTTTAGCAGATATTTACGCCGCGGTCGAACCCGAAAAGCGATTTTATTTTGGACGATTGATGCAAAACGAAAGCATCCCAGTACATCTGGACGGTGACAGCTTCTTCGGCAAACACATTGGCGTGGTCGGATCGACGGGCTCGGGAAAGTCTTCGACAGTGGCTGCGATCCTTCAAGAGGGTATTCGTCCATCTACCGATCAATCGTCCAAAGGAAAACTAAACAATTCTCATGTGATAATTTTCGATTTGCACGGTGAGTATCGAAGTGCTTTTCCAGACGGCCGGGCGCTCGGTGTCGATAACATCAAGCTCCCATACTGGTTAATGAATTCCGAGGAACTCGAGGAGATGTTTATTGAAAGCAATGAACAAAACTCCCACAATCAGGTTTCTCAATTTCGAAACGCGGTGATCGAAAACAAGAAGAAGTATGCAGGAACCAATGGGTCGAAGGTATCGTACGACTCGCCGATCTATTTTAGCTTAGAAGAAGTAATCAACTACCTCACTCACCTCAATACTGAAGTGGTCAGTAAAATTCCCGGCGACGGGAATCAACCTAAGTTTAAAGACGATTCAACCCTTGTAGATGATCGCTCTAAATACTATTTTGAAGCGCCAAGGGAGTTTGTCGAACAGAGCACTTCGAACGCCACTAAAGCATCAAACGGTCCTTTTAATGGGGAATTCAACCGATTTTTAATGAGGCTAGATGGTCGAAGAAATGACGAACGTCTCGACTTTTTATTGGCTCCCCGGAACGGCGATAATCGCGAGTATAAGACAGAAGACTTAGACGAACTACTGTCGCAGTTCATGGGCTACGGTGACCCCAAAAGCAATGTGACAATCCTGGACTTGAGTGGTATTCCCTTTGAAGTCTTAAGTGTCGTAGTATCACTGATTACCCGGTTAATATTCACGTTTAACTTTCATTTCAAAAAACAACGCATCAGAGGCTCTCAAGAGCTGCCCTACTTGCTCGTTTACGAAGAAGCTCATAACTACATACCCCAAAGCGAAGGCGCAAAGTACGGCACCGTCAAACGCGCGATTGAGCGCATTGCCAAGGAGGGCAGGAAATACGGTATCTCTTTGATGATTGTAAGTCAAAGACCGTCAGAGATATCAGAAACTGTCTTTTCGCAGTGCAATAACTTCGTAGCGATGAGGTTGACAAACCCGGCTGATCAGCGGTACGTGAAGCGGCTGCTGCCCGATAACCTTGGTGCAATTACGGACGCACTTCCCTCTTTGGAACGACAGGAAGCGATCATTATTGGAGATGCTGTAGTCGTTCCTTCGATCATCAAAGTGAGTGACATTGAGAACCTCCCGGATTCTCACGACATCAACTTCCGTACCGAGTGGAAGCAGGATTGGCTTGCAGTCGAGATTCCTGACGTTATTCGAGATTGGCAGGGTTAGATAATACAGTCAGCAGAGCCCGCTCTACTTCATGCCCAAGAGGAACTTTCGCACCGTGTCGTAGCTACAACCCACACGCTTTGCGACGTCTCGAATCACGAGTCCCTGGGCACGCAGTCGCAGTACCTCACGCTCCTTCTCGGGCGTCAGGCCGCGTACCCGTGTTCTTACGCCCCGCTGCTCGAACAGTTGCAGGATCGAAGAGTGCGAGATGGCGTACTCGCGAGCCAACGCCGTGGTGGTCTCCCCCGCCGCGTACCACGCCACTATGGCGTTCAGCTGATCAGGGCCGAGACGCAGACTGAGAGCTCGTCGCGAGCCCTTCATGGGGACGCCAGAGGGTAGAAAATCGGGCTCTTCAGGATCCAGGGTGTAGTCGCGGCCTGAACCCGCCGGTCTCCAGGAGCGATCTGGCGATGTAGTTGGTGAGGTTGCGGAACCCGAGCGCGGAGCCGCGCAGGTGTTCGAGCCGGCCGTTGATCGCCTCGGTCGGGCCGTTGGATGTACCAGGACGATCGAAGTAGGCCAGCACGTCGGTGGCCCGCTTGGTCAGGGTCCGGCCGAGCGTGATCACCTCGCTCAACGCACCCGGGACGCCGTGGCTCAGGGAGTGGATCAGCCGCTGCATCAGCGCTCGGCCTCGGGCCCGGTCGGGTTCTCGGTAGGCGGCGATCATCCTCTGGTAGATCCCCCAGGTGGCCTCGACCTCGACGTGGGCGTCGGCCGTGAACAGCTTCTCCAGCCGGTCCCGCTGCTTGTCGGTGAGCAGGTCCGCTCCGGTGTGCAGGGTCCGGCGAGCCGAGTAGAGGGGATCGCCGGCCCGGCCGCGGTGGCCACGGGTGTCCTGCTGAACGCGGCGCCGGCACTGATCCAGGGCATCGCCGGCCAGGCGCACGACGTGGAACCTGACTCGTGCCACTTGAGAGCTCCTGGCTGACTTGGCCGGTGTTGTCGCTGGTCAGAGTCCTGTGGCGGGGGTCGGCGACACACTAATCGGGTGGGTAGGGTCGGACCGTGGTGTTCGTGCGTAAGGTCCGGACGGCGTCGGGGGCGACGGCGGTGCAGATCGCTGAGCGCCGGGGCGGGCGGGACAAAGTCCTCGAGCACCTGGGCTCAGCGCACACCGAGGCCGAGCTGACCGCGCTGTTGGAGGCCGCCCGGGTGAAGATGCACCCGGGTCAGGGCGAGCTCGACCTGAGCGCGG
>NZ_JROM01000049.1 GCF_000786655.1 Kocuria marina
GATAGAGAGGTTCTCGTGTCTTCCGACAGCAATCACCACATTTTGAGTGGGTTGACGAATAATCTTCAGGACGCTGATGTTCAGGAGACGCAGGAGTGGATCGAGTCGTTTGACGCGTTGATCCAGGCGCAGGGTACCGCGCGGGCGCAGTACGTGATGCGGGCGTTGTTGCAGCACGCGGGCACGCATTCGGTGGGTGTGCCGATGGTGACGACCTCGGATTATGTGAACACGATCCCGGTGGACCAAGAACCCGAGTTCCCCGGGGATGAGGAGATCGAACGCCGTTACCGGGCTTTCCTGCGCTGGAACGCGGCGGTGATGGTCCACCGCGCGCAACGCCCCGAGGTCTCCGTGGGCGGGCATATCTCCTCTTATGCGGGTGTGGCGACGTTGTATGAGGTGGGGTTGAACCACTTCTTCCGCGGACCACAGCATCCCGGGGGCGGGGATCAGGTGTTCTTCCAGGGGCATTCCTCCCCCGGTAACTACGCCCGCGCGTACCTCGAGGGCCGGCTCACGGAGGAGCAGTTGGATGGGTTCCGGCAGGAGAAGACCCAAGCCCCGAACGGGTTGCCCTCGTATCCGCATCCGCGGTGTTTACCGGATTTCTGGCAGTTCCCCACCGTGTCGATGGGGATCGGGCCGATGAACGCGGTCTACCAGGCCCAGTTCAACCGTTACCTGCACAACCGTGGGATCAAGGACACCTCGGATCAGCACGTGTGGGCGTTTTTGGGGGACGGGGAGATGGATGAACCCGAATCCCGTGGTGTGCTGCAGTTGGCGGCGAATGAGAAGTTGGACAACCTCACCTTCGTGATCAACTGCAACCTGCAACGCCTGGACGGTCCGGTGCGCGGTAACGGGAAGATCATCCAGGAGTTGGAAGCGTTCTTCCGCGGTGCCGGGTGGAATGTGATCAAGGTCGTGTGGGGCCGGGAATGGGACGCCCTGCTGGAAGCCGATCACACCGGGGAGCTGGTGCGGATCATGAACGAGACCCTGGACGGGGACTACCAGACCTTCAAAGCCGAATCCGGTGGGTTCGTCCGCGATCACTTCTTCGCCCGGTCGGCAGCCACCAAAGAACTGGTGGCCGATTACACGGATGAGCAGATCTGGAACCTCAAGCGCGGCGCCCATGACTACCGCAAGGTGTATGCGGCGTACAAGGCGGCGGTGGAGCACACCGGCCAGCCCACGGTGATCCTGGCCCAGGGCATCAAGGGCTACGGGTTGGGTCCGCACTTCGAGGCCCGTAACGCCACCCACCAGATGAAAAAACTCACCCTCGAAGACCTGAAGGCCTTCCGGGATCACCTGCGGATCCCGATCAGTGATGAGCAACTGGACTCGGATCTCTACAACGCCCCCTACTACCACCCCGGACCCGACTCCCCCGAAATCAAGTACCTGTTGGAGCGCCGTAAGGAACTCGGTGGGTTCCTCCCGGACCGCCCCCACACCCAGCAGGCGATCACCCTGCCCTCGGACAAGGCCTTCGCGTCGGGGAAGAAGGGCTCGGGCAAACAGTTGGCGGCCACGACCATGGCCTTCGTGCGGATCCTCAAGGATTTGATGCGGGAGAAGGACTTCGGGCACCGCATCGTGCCCATCGTCCCGGACGAGGCGCGCACCTTCGGGATGGACTCGTTCTTCCCGACCGCGAAGATCTATAACCCCAACGGGCAGAACTACCTCTCCGTGGACCGCGAACTGATGCTGGCGTATAAGGAATCCGCCCAGGGGGTGATCCTGCACCCGGGGATCAACGAGGCCGGGGCCACCGCTGCGTTCACCGCCGCGGGCACCTCCTACGCCACCCACGGGCAAACCATGATCCCGGTGTACATCTTCTACTCCATGTTCGGGTTCCAACGCACCGGCGATGAGTTCTGGGCCGCAGCCGATCAGATGGCCCGCGGGTTCGTGATCGGCGCGACCGCAGGGCGCACCACCCTCACCGGTGAGGGCCTGCAACACGCTGACGGGCACTCCCCGATCCTGGCTTCCACCAACCCCGCGGTGATCCACTACGACCCCGCCTACGGGTACGAGATCGCCCACATCGTCAAACGCGGGATCGAACACATGTACGGGGAAGGCGATGAGGATCACAACGTGATGTACTACCTCACCGTCTACAACGAACCCATCCACCAACCCGCCGAACCCGATGACGTCGACGTCGACGGGATCCTCAACGGCATCTACCTGCTCAAACCCGCCACCAACGAAGGCCCGCGCGCCCAGTTGCTGGCCTCCGGGGTCGGGGTGCCCTGGGCGTTGGAAGCCCAACGGATCCTCGCCGAGGAATGGTCGGTCTCTGCCGATGTGTGGTCGGTGACGTCTTGGACGAACCTGCGCAGGGATGCTCACGCCGCTGAACACGAGGCGTTCCTCAACCCCGGTGAAGGAGCCCGCACCCCCTACATCACCCAAGCGTTGGCGGGGGCGACGGGACCGGTGATCGCCACCAGCGACTACACCTCACAGTTGCCGGACTCGGTGCGCCAGTACGTGCCCAACGACTGGGCGTCGTTGGGTGCTGACGGGTTCGGGTTCGCTGACACCCGCGCCGGGGCACGCCGGTACTTCACCATCGATGCGCACTCGATGGTCGTACGCACCCTGGAAATGCTGGCCAAACGCGGTGAGATCGACTGGTCCGCCCCCGCAGAGGCCATCACCCGCTACGACCTCACCAACCCCGCCGCCGGCACCAGCGGTAACACCGGAGGCGACGCCTAACCCACCAACCCACCACCACGACGCCCCCACACCGCGCGGCACAGTGACGTACCGCC
>NZ_JROM01000005.1 GCF_000786655.1 Kocuria marina
GTGGGCTGACCCCGTTTGGTAGGTCCGGTGGTTGTGTGAGTCGTCCTGTTGCCCGGGGGTCCGGGCAGTGAGACTGGTCAGATCATGTCGAACAGCAGGAAGCGTCACACCTCGGAGCAGGTCGTCCGTAAGCTCGGGCAGGCCGACAGGATGCTCGCGGGCGGTAGCGACATCGCCGGGGTGTGTCGAGAGCTCGGAGTGTCCGAGCAGACGTATTACCGGTGGCGTAACCAGTACGGCGGGCTGAAGGCCGACGACGCGAAGCGCCTCAGGGAACTGGAGAAGCAGAACGCCACGCTCAAGCGGCTGCTCGCCGAGGCAGAGCTGGAGAAGGCCGCGCTCAAGGAGCTGGCTGAGGGAAACTTCTAGGCCCGGGCAGGCGCCGCGCCGCCGTCGACCACCTCAAGCGCAAGCTGCGGGTGAGCGAACGAATGGCGTGCCGTCTGGCCGGGCTGAGCAGGTCCGCATACCGTCGCCCGCTCCAGGGTGAGACGACAGCCGACCCGGACCTGGCGTTGCGGGACTGGCTGCGGGCGTATGCGAAGAAGCACCCGCGGTGGGGATACCGCAGGGCCTACCACGATGCCCGCGGCGAGGGGTGGGTCGTGAACCACAAGAAGATCCAACGGCTCTGGCGCGAGGAAGGGCTGCGCGTCCCGCAGCGGCGTCGCCGCAAGCGTGTCGGATCCTCGACCGTCGACGCCCCGGCGGCAGTCGCACCGAACCTCGTATGGGCGGTGGACTTCCAGTTCGACGCGGACGAGCAGGGCCGTCCGATCAAGATCTGCTCCATCGTCGACGAGCACACCCGCGAGTGCATCGGCGGGCTCGTCGAACGGTCGATTACCGCGGACCGGCTCACCGCCCACCTCGAGGACCTCGTCGCCGTCCGCGGCGCCCCCGCGGTGCTCCGATCCGACAACGGCCCCGAGTTCATCAGCGACGCGATGGCCGACTGGGCCGGCACCCGCACCGGCCTGTTCTACATCCCGCCCGGCTCGCCCTGGCACAACGGGTACGTCGAGTCGTTCAACAGCAGGCTCCCCGACGAGTGCCTGAACATCAACAGCTTCTACTCGCTGCTCCACGCCCAGGTCGTGATCGGCGACTGGAAGACCGAATACAACCACGACCGCCGGCATTCATCGCTCGGCTACCTCGCACCCGTCGACTACGCTCGGCAATGCACCCATCAATCGGAAACCGACGACTCGCACAGCGACCGGACCGAATGAAGGGGGCGGCCCAATCCCACTCCACATCTCCGGTCCGCCACTATTTTTCCCCTATTGGTTCGACCCGAAAGGTCTAGTGATGATCTTGATGAATCGACGGCTCGCCGTCACCAGTCTGGCTGTTCTAATGATGGCTGGCCTGGCGGGCTGTTCCAACGGCACACCACCGGAAGCCACCACAGCGACCGCCTCCGCTCCTTCGAGCGGTGGGGGCGTCACCGGCACGGTGTGGGTGGCGAACGAGGAGGGCGACAGCCTCACTGTCTTGGACGCGGCAACGAACGAACTCGTCACGACGTTGACCGGGGTGGAGTCCCCGCATAACGTGCAAGCCGGGGCCGACGGCTCCGTCGGATACGCGGTGAGCGGCCACGACAACACGACCATCGCCGTCGACGCGGAAAGCTATCAGGTGGCTGCGGTTGCTCCCAGCGGACCGGCCCCCGCGCACGTGATCGACGCCGCCGACGGCACCAAGGTCTACACCACCAATTCCGGCGACGGCACCGTCTCGGTCTACCGCGCACCGGGTCTTGACCCGGTCGC
Organism: Kocuria marina; assembly: GCF_000786655.1. GTDB lineage: Bacteria > Actinomycetota > Actinomycetes > Actinomycetales > Micrococcaceae > Kocuria > Kocuria marina_A. Next base: position 1,782 of record NZ_JROM01000005.1, read on the forward strand.
CACCATCGACCTCGGGGGGATGCCCCATGGTCTGCGCCCAGCAGCCGATGGATCAGTGATCGCGGTCGCCAACACCGAGGCCGGTTCGGTGGATCTGATCGATCCGGGCACCGACACCAAGACCGCCTCAGTGCCGGTCGAAGGCGGCCCCGTGCAGGTGGCGGTCGACACCGACGGTACCTACGCCTATGCCAGTATCGCCGAGCCGGCCTCGGTCGTGAAGATCGACCTCGCCGCACGGGAGGTGGTGGGCACCATTGAGGTCTCAGCTTCTCCGGTCCAGGTGTATCTGTCCCCGGACGGCCGCACCCTGCTCTCGGCCGACCAGGGCACCGAGGCCGAACCCGGGAACACCTTGTCCGTGATCGACCCGATCGAGATGACCGTCCGCGGCAGTGTCCGCACCGGCTCCGGTCCGCACGGGGTGGTCATCGACACCACCGGGACGAGGGCCTGGGTCACCAACACTTACGACGACACCGTCTCCGTCGTGGACCTTGAGAGCCTTTCGGTCATTGCCACTGTGCCGGTGGGGGACTTGCCGAACGGCATCAGCTTCTCCTCCCGCCCACCCGGTGATGTGGAGGAGCCCTCGATCAGACTCGAGATCCCTGAGCCGTCCGGGGCAGCCACCGGCGAGGCGGACCAGACGGAAGGGCATGCGCACTGATCCGGTTGCGAGTATCTACGTGGTTGGACTTGAAGCGCCCTGGGTTTCGTTCCGTGGTCAGACCACAGCGGGCGCGGGCCGCCGCCGAGGACTCCACGTCCCGCTCGCGCAGGGAGCTCGAGGCGATCTACCGCGACGAGGTGGGCCTGGCCGACGACGGACGACAACATCATCGCGTACTGCCGAATCGGGGAACGCTCGGCCCACACGTGGTTCGTGCTGAAGCACCTGCTGGGCTACGCCAAGGTCCGCAACGACGACGGCTCCTGGACCGAGTGGGGTAACTCCGTGCGCGTGCCGGTCGTGCCCAGCGAGGTCCCGGGGTCGGCCCAGTGAGCGGGGCACTGTCTGCCCAGCTCGAGGAGCTCGTCGCGGGCTTTACGGCCGTGCCGCAGGAGGACAATCTCGAGCTGCTGCTCGACCTCTCCCCCTCCCTGCCAGCGCTGTCCGACCGCCTGGGCGAGCGCCCGGAGGAGTAGGGCCGGAGTGAGGGCGTTATTCACGGAAACGAACCCCGCCATTTAGCGGACGAAGTCACACAGCCCCAAGGTGCTGCTGGGTGGTGGTCATGATCTGAGTTCTTATCTCACGGTGGCCGTGTAGAACCAGGCGGTGTATGGCGGGTGGTTGGACTTCATCGTCATGGTGGTTCCGGGGATCCGCAGGGACGTGCCCGGGTCCGTGACGTTGAACCCGGCCTTCGCGTAGAACCGAGACGCCTTCGGATCGCATGCGCCGTACAGGAACTTGGGGGTGTGTCCTTCGGAGATGAGGTACTGCCCCACCATGCGCAGGGTCATGAACCCGATGCCCTCTCCCTGGTGAACGGGGTCCGTGACCAAGTGGGTGATGAGCCCGGCGGGGACGCCGTCGAGATCTGCGCCTCCAACAACAGCAGCGCCAAGCACGGGACCGCCGTTGCACTGGGCGAGGATCACCCCAGCCTCTTGCGGCAGCTTCCACGCGGGGTCCACGTCGACCCGAGTCGTGCCAATTTAGTGTGTTGGCCATTCGGTGCCGGTGGCGGTGAGGATCTCGCTGGCGGTGCCGGTCAGCGGGTCGGCGGCGACGTGGGGGTGACCGGCGATGACGACGGTGACCTGTTGCAGCGGGCGTCTGGCTTCTCGCCGGCGATGACCGCCTTGGCGCGGTTCTCCTGCAGGGTGAGGGTGGCCCGGTCCCGTGCGGCGCGCTTGACG
>NZ_JROM01000050.1 GCF_000786655.1 Kocuria marina
GCCCCGCACCATGACTACCACGCCGGGGTGTGCTGCCGCTGCATCCCGGCGGGAACGACGCGCCCGCCGCTTTGACCGCTCGCGCACCGTGCCGATAAGCTGACGTCCGTTGTTTTGGGATGAGCCTGTTCTCATGGAACTGGAGCATCACGAACGACACGGAGACGTGCCAGAGCGGCCGAATGGACTTCACTGCTAATGAAGGGTCCGGGTTAAACCGGACCGGGGGTTCAAATCCCCCCGTCTCCGCGATTGTCCTGAGTCGGGTCATCGTTGACAGATGAGTCGGTAGATGGATGACAGAAGGGTCCTGGAACTTCATGGTTCCGGGGCCCTTTTGTCGTGTCTGGGGGTGTGGGTTCAGGTGCGGGGGTGGGGGCGTTGATAGTTGGTGGTGGGGTTGATGGTGTGTTCAGCGATGATCTGTCCGGTGGTGGCGTTGCTGGTGATGACGTGGTTGTCGTGGATGAGCATCAACACGGGTTCACCGATGTGGGCGCGTCCTACCCCGAGGTGGCGTAGTTTCCCGGCGTAGCGCAGGCTGATTTTTCCCCAGGGGTCGATCACATCGGTGCGGGTACGCCATTCGGTGGTGGTGGTCGTGGTCGGGGTGGCTTTGGGGGTGGCCGTGTAGGCGGTAGCCGGGGTGGCGCGTGCGAGGGCCCGGTGGGGTCGGGCGGTGTTGTACCAGGTGCGGAAACGATCCAGCAGGTCTTGGAGTTCGGTGGTGGTAGCCGGGAGGGGTCGGGCGGTGAGCCAGCGCTTGAGGGTTTGGTGAAGTGCCCTCAGCGGTAAGTTCTCGGCGCAGGTTGATGATCTGGTCCACCAGGGCTTGACGTAAGGCCCCCGGGGTGGTGTGTGGGGCTTTCGAGCGTGGGGTGAGCCCGTCCACCCCGTGGGTGTCGTAGCGGGCGAGCAGGGTGTAGACCCATTGCCGGGAGACCCCGTAACGGGTGGCGGCTTGGGCCACGGTGAGGTGTTGATCGCGCACGGATCGGACGATGACGAGGTGACGTGAGGTGCTTCCCATCCGTTATCGTCGCCGGGCGGTGGTGTCAGCGATGACGCGACTCACCTGTCAACGATCATCGGCGCGTTTATGTCAACGATGACCCGACGCAGCTGTCAACGATCACCCGGTGGGTCCCACAGCCAACACTGTCAACGATCTCCTGACGCTAGACACCCC
>NZ_JROM01000051.1 GCF_000786655.1 Kocuria marina
TCACCGCGAGGCGCGCCTTCATCCGGTCGCTGATCGAGTAGCCCACGATCCGGCCGGAGAACACGTCCTTGATGGCGCAGAGGTAGAGCTTGCCCTCGTCGGTCCAGTGCTCGGTGATGTCGGTCAGCCACAGTTCGTTGGCGTCATCGGCGGTGAAGTCGCGCTGGACCAGGTCATCGTGGACTGGTGGTCCCGGACGCTTGCCGTTCTTGGCACGCTTCTTGCCGAAGACGGACCACCACTGGTTGTCCCGGCAGATCCTCCACGCCGTCCGCTCACACATCTGCTCACCGGCTTCTGCCGCTTCGCCGACCAGGAACCGGTAGCCGTACTCGGGGTCGTCGAGGTGAGCGTCCAGCAACGCGTTGGACCGGTATGCCTCGACCACCTCGGCCTTGGTGACCTGCTGGTGCCGCCAGCGGTAGTAGGACTGGCGGGAGAGCTTCAGGACCCGCAGGGACACCGCGACGGGAATGCCGTCGGCGGCGAGCTCGCTCACGAGCGGGTAGAACCTTTTCCCGGCAGGTTCGCCTGGGAGAGGTAGGCGGCTGCGCGGCGGAGGACCTCGTTCTCCTGCTCGAGCAGCCGGATCCGCTTGCGCGCATCGCGCAGCTCGGTGGAATCCTCCCGGCTCTTGCCGGGGCGGTTGCCGTCGTCAATGTCGGCTTGGCGGAGCCATTTGTGGAGCGTCATCTCGTGGACGCCGAAGTCCTTCGCGATCTGCGCGAGAGTGACGCCGGCCTCGCGGGATCGGGCCACGCGCACGACATCTTCGCGGAACTCCTGGGGGTAGGGAGCGGGCATGGTGCACATCCTTCCAGGCCGCCCAGTGGGCATGCCAGATCAGATGTCACCTGTTCGCGCGGCAGTCCCAGCGAAGAAACAGGAGAGGGTGTCAGGGAGACGAGGGACCACAGAACCTGCTGGCTTCCACCGACCAGTGCCTTTTTGGCGCGGGATGGCGTGCTATGCCAGGAAACTCAAAATTAACGACGCCGTTGCATCCAGGCGGTGTCACAGCTCTGGGCATAAATAGACCAACTTGGCAAACGTAAAGGCGAGGACGGTTAATAGGGCATACCTCCATCACGCCTGTCCGACAGAAGGTCCCTCCCGTGGATTCCCCCCGCTCGTCTTCCCCTCGTTCTGCCCTGCCCCAGTCATTCCAGTGGGTGCTGTGGTTGACGGTGCTTGCTCTGTTCCTCGGCACGGTCTCCGGCCCGGGCCTGCTGCTCGTGGTGCCGTTCCTGGCCTGGTTCGCCTATAAGGCCTACCGGGACTACCAGGAGTTGGCCGGCGCCCCAGCCGACGGGTTCGGGATCACCCCGCCCAATGCCTACCGCCACCCGCACGCCAGGATCCCTGAGATCCCGGTGAGCGGACTGCGCACCTTCGCCCAGGAGGTCGTGTCCACCAACGCCCAGCTCCTCGATGACCTCAACCGTGTCGGGGCCATGGACGTCCTCACCCGAGAACAGGCCGCCCGTGACGCCGACGCGGCCCGCCTGCGGCTCAGCACCGAGGTCCGCATCCTGCAGGGGGAAAAACAGGCGCTCGAAGCCCAAATCGTGGATGTGCGCGGGGTCGCCGAGGTCCACAGCGTGGGGTACTACGACTTCGAGCACCCGGCCGAGGCCTCGGTGAAGCTGGCCGGGGAACTCGATCAGGTCCGGCGCCAGATCAAGGACGCGATCCGGGCCAAGACCGCGGTCCGATCGGTCACCGGGTTCACCTTCAACAACTCCGAGAAAGAAGGAACAAAGTTCGTCCGCGACCTCACCAAGCTGTTGCTGCGGGCTTACAACGCCGAGGCGGAGAACTGCGTGAAGACCGCCCGGGCCGGCAACTACCACGTAGCCCAGAACCGGCTGGAGAAGGCCCGCGAGCAGATCCGTAAGGCCGGGGCCATGATCGGACTCGATGTGACCGAGTCCTTCCACCGGCTGCGGCTGCGCGAAATCGAACTGGCCACCCTGCACCTGCAGGCCTTAGCCGCGGCCAAGGAAGAAGAACGCGCCCGCCGCGAAGAGACCCGCGAAGCCGCCCGCGCGTTGAAGGAGCTGGAGGCGGCCAAGGCCAAGCAGCAGAAGACCGTGGACCACCACCTCAACGTGTTAACCAAGCTCGAGGAGACCGGAGACAGGGAAGGCATGGACCGGGTGCGGGAGCAGCTAGCCGAGGCCCAGGCCGTTCTGGCCGATGTGGACAATCGGCTGGCCAACACCCGCGCCGGCTACGTGTACGTGATCTCCAACCTTGGGTCTTTCGGGGAGCGAATGGTCAAGATCGGCATGACTCGCCGGCTGGACCCGATGGACCGGGTCAAGGAGCTCGGAGACGCCTCGGTGCCCTTCAACTTCGACGTCCACGCCCTGTTCTTCTCCCAGGACGCTGTGGACGTGGAAACCATGCTCCACCAGCACTTCGCCCACCAACGAGTCAACCGGGTGAACCTGCGCCGGGAGTACTTCTACGCCACCCCCGACGACGTTCGGGCCGCCCTGGCCGCCCATGATGTGGAGGTCGTGGAGTTCCGCACCGAAGCCGACGCCGAAGAGTTCCACCTCTCAGAAGAAATCCGCGCCACTGAAGAGGCACACACCCTTGAACCGGTAGGTCGTTGAAGTGACCGATCCGACTGCCGTGCCCTACCAGCCCCGGTTACCGCCCCGACGTGCTGAAGTCCGAGGCAGGCGGCCATCGAACAGGTACTGGTCCCCCAGGGGGAGGTGCCTCCGCGGTCGTGATGGCAACGGTCCATCGGGAAGATATTCATGGTGCCGGGAAATGCATTCGTGGTCACCCAGACCGCATAGTGCCCTAATGGGAAATGTGATGTCAACACCGACAATAGCGGTGAATCAGAATTCCCGTGATCGGCTTTTCTAAATTGTACCTAGGAAAAATTTATGAAAAACATAATTGATGACTCACGGATGGGCGGCCCGCAGGCGGTAACCGTGGCGCTGCGGCCAGAACGATTCGCCTACACAGCACCCGTCCAGGATTTGGAGCATCTCCATAAAATTATTGAGCGGGCATCGCAGGTTTGGGGTGGAGCAAATCGGCCCATACTACCTATCGAAACCGGGGGGCATGTTAGCGATTTGTATGTCCCCCACATAAAGGGTGGTGAGATTGACTACATCGCTGGCCAGGCGTTCGAGTCAAGAAAAACAGTATCTCCTCAGATTACAGAGCATCCATTAGAAAATTTTCGAGACATTTTGTCCGTTATGGCTATAACGGACGGCCTGTCCCCGGAAAAGATTCAAGTCAAGACAACAAGTCTTGACCCAGATGATCCATGGAGAATGATTTATGAAGTATGTCTTGGCATTCTCCCTATGGAGCCAGATGCGAAGATTGTAGCGAACAGCAATCTAATACCGAACCTGAGTTTTGATCAATTTGTAACAGTGACCAGGGACACGATTTCAGGGAGTTTGGAAGATCTTCTTCAAAGACTGGGGGAATGGCAGCAGCACTCGCCCAGAGAGCTGTCAATGAATAGGCTTCGATATGGGTCGGGGCCGAATTCTGGCATCCGCAGCGGAGATCAACCAATTCCTCGCCCAGAAATCGATCGAATTGATGCTGGCCCTAATATTATAGTCATATGCTCGCCTGGTGACATCAGAGACTATGCTTTGTTGTGGAATTTGCGTTGTGCGCACGGTGATAAATATGCCGTTCCGATCGGTGTGCCTGTAGGCGAATTTAGCAATGAGGGTCTGCAGAAAATCCACAACGGCCTAAACTGGAATCACAACGGAATGGGGCTTCATAATTTATACGTGACCAGTGCTTCCGTGTCCGTCGGAGATCTTGAGAAGCAAATGGGTAGCTACCACGAAAGAAGCTTCCGTTTTGTGGAACCTGAAGCGCTTGTTTCCTTAGGCTCCGCTGCTGCCATGGTCGCTAAGACTATAGCTGTTTTTGAAAACGGTCAGGCCGCTCTCTCACCCACGAGCTTGTTCGCATCAACAGATATTCCCTATACGGTGGGCATCCAGAGTTCATTTAAGTTGGATGTATATGTAGATAAGCACCCTCTGCCGAAATCACACTATTTTGATGTCGAAACGTTTAATGAGCGATTCCATAGTGGAGGCGTTACGCGAGGGTTCACCGCTGATCGACTCGATACCATAAATATAAGCTGGCCTTCCACGCAATGGGTGTTGAAGAACTTGATAAAACGCCGGAATCTGCATTGTAGGAGTTCTGCCCCTGGAATTGCCGCCATGACATTTTTGGAAGCCTTGGGTGGTGTGTCGGGGATAAGATTTCTACAACATGCCCCGTTGCTTAAATTATTGCAGGAAATGTCCAATCGGCACGGTGCGAGCTGGGCCCGAGCGCAGGGGCGCGTTGCTGGCGACGCGAACGTAACCGCGCCCACGGCAGAAGAACTGGTAGACGCAAGTTTCGAAAGGTTTAATGCCGCATTTAATAATAAGGGGCAGTCAACACGTAATTGGTTAAATTGGGCCGAAGAACGTAGGGTCATCGTTAAGGGCTTCCCAATCACGTGTGAAAACTGTACTGCTAAACAGTGGGTGCCAGTATCGGCCTTCGCACCCCCTCTTATTTGTAAAGGCTGCGCCCGTACAATCGAGCGCCCTTTTCCGCGTGAACTTGTTAAGTTTACCTACCGACTCGGTGAACCCCTGAGGCGTGTTTATGAACATGATGCCATGGGGCACCTCCTTAGCATTTACTTTTTTGATGTTCTCTTATCTCGTAGCCTTGGTGTAATCGGCTTCCACCCTGGCATGGAGTTTATCAAGGATGGGGAATCAAGCCCCGTGGGTGAAGCGGATTGTCTTATTATGAGCACCGCTGGTGAATGTATCCCAGTAGAGTCGAAAAAATCGTTTGGTGGAGTTACATTTGATGAGCTGAAAAAACTGGAAAGTCTTGCTGAGAGTCTTGGGTCACCATGGACAGCAGTCGTTATTAACAGTTACGCTGACAGTGCTCCTGAAGATTTTAGTGACCTGGAAAATCGAGAACTTCCCGGTGCGGCTTGCAGGATCATTTTGACTTATGACAAAATTCTCGATCCTCATCCTCACTGGACTTTAGGAGGGGATCCTTTTGAGTGGTCCCCTCTGTCTGGCGAACAAATTGCAGAGAGAGAAAAGCAATTTGTTGAGTGGGCAAGACATCTTGATAACTATAAGTCACCTGACCCGCTTGATTGGGTTCTCGGGGCTGATGAATAGCCTGGGGTGAGTAGTGTGCAGGTTTTTAATGTTCCTTTATGTACGCCCCTGCTGGTTCCGCAATCCCTTATTCGATGGTGCCCCGCTGGCCCGCATAGTCGCATCAACGCGGGACAACGTTTCGAGAATTGATCTCCGACGGCTCCGTAGCAGGTTTAGCGGATGATCCGGCGGAGTTGACCTCTTAGGTCACTTTGCATCCGTGTTCCGTGGCAAGAGAGGGATGGTGCTTGTCGACCCGAAAGGTCGAGTGACTTTTGGGGTCGTGGCAATTTGCCGCTCAAGCCCAAGGGATGCGCGACGCTTCGTCGGGGCCGCGAACTGTTGTCTTGTGAGAGATCGTCGAACACCTTGCTGGGCAAGCAGAACGCCGGGCCTTGTGCCGGGCGTTCTGTGTGGGACATGCCTTCCTCCACAGGCACATTGTGAAGGGCTGGAGGATCGCTGGATAGCGGTTCCAGGCACTCGGCCGGCACAGGGTGTGCTGAGCCCCGGTGAGGACCTTCTGAGGCTCTTCGTTACCCCGCTGCCCCTCTGGTGCCGGGGCAGGCAGTCCGAACAGTGCGAGGGCATGGCAACTCGTCAACCTAGGGCGGCGACACGTCGCGTTAGGGCTGGGTGAGTTGTCGCCGCGATGGCCGGGAGAGGTGACGGGGGTGGGCCGGCCCCCCGGCCAGCCCACCCCCGTGCTGCTTCTGCGTGGACCCTCATAGGGCCGCGACCTGGATCCCCCCGGAACCAGATGCGGCCGGTCGACGCGGCAGAAGCTGGAGGATGGTCTGATGTGAACCCCATGTCCTCCCTGGTAAGCAAGAATGCTCGCTTGAGCCCCGTCCAGCAAGATTTCGCGTGTGCGGCAGTTCACAACCGGACACATCAATTTGCACCCATAAATTGTTGTGCACGGCGCAGGTGATGCGGTGAATCTCTTGGTGTGCTGGTGTGCTGGTGTGCTGGTGCGCGCGCAGGGTCAGTCGTGGGCTGGGGAGGGTTCGTCCTCGAGATCATCGAGCACCCACTCCGAGAGCTGTTCGGGCGGCACCACGACCGTGGCGGACTTGAGTTGATCCACCTCGTGAACCGACAGCGGTTCCTCGACGGCTTCGGCCTCGTACGCAGCCAGTGCAGCGGTGTAGCCGATGGCCAGCAGCCTCGCCCACGCTGGGTGGCCGGTGTAGCAGGGGTGAGCCGGATCGGAGCTGCGTACCTCCAGCCACCGTGTCGACTCCGGCCGGTCGAGGGTGGCGGGGATCAAGGACCGGTGCAGGACCCACGTGACGTCGGCCCACCGGCCGGCGGGGGTCTGGACCATGGGGTAGTAGGTCACGACCCAGTGGGTGGGGGAGTGCAGGTGTAGCTCGACGGCCAGGGCCCCGGAGGCAGAGATGACCATGCCTTTGGTCCTGTTCACAGTTCAAGAAGTGGGCGGCCCGAGGCTAGACCGCGCCACGGGGTGACAGAGGCGCCCGTGGTTGATGTTCCAGGCTAGCCGTGGGCTAGATAACTATGGAAGCAAGCTGAGCAATGTGACGATGGGCCGTCTTGGAAGCCATGGGTTGCGAGACGTCTCGTGAAACCTCGGGGCCGGTGGTGTGTGACTGTCGACGGTGAATGGCGGTGTTCTGACAGAGGTATTTGGCGGCCGTGGTGCGGCTGTGGGCTCAGAGGTAGCTGCAGATTTGGGCGGGATCGCACTGGGTGGGGTCGCCTTGGGAGGCGGCCTGGTAGTGCTCGGCCGCGGAGGCCCGCAGGGCGGTGAGCTCAGCGATGTGCTGGTCGAGGTCGGTGAGTTGCTGGGCGAGCTGTGCGGCTACGTGGGCGCAGGGGGCCTGCCCGGCGTCGCGGATCTGCAGGATGTTCCGGATCTCGGCCAGGCTGAGTCCGGCGGCCTTGCTTCGGCGGATGAACTGCAGGCGGGCGAGGGCCTCGGGTGGGTAGTCGCGGTACCCGTTGGGGCCGCGGTGCACCGGGGGCAGCAGCCCGTGCTGTTCGTAGAACCGTAGGGCTTTGGTGGTCATGCCGGCGGCTGCGGCCGCTTCACCGATCCGCACGGTGCGCACCTCGATCCTGGACTGGTCTGTGGCCTTCCACGGTAGAGGAAGGCTCCGGGGGCAGGGCACTGCCTGCCCCTGGAGGGGCCGGTGGTCATCCGGGTTCGGTGCGGGCGCGGTCGGTCTCGACGGCCTGCCAG
>NZ_JROM01000052.1 GCF_000786655.1 Kocuria marina
TGGTCGTCGCAACACCTCGATCGGGAGGTGTCAGATGGTTCGTCGTCAGCAGGCAGCAGATCGGGCGGAGCGACCGAAGCTTCGGTCCCCTGGGCATCCGAAGTTCCAACGGCATGTCGAGGCGGCGTTCTGGGCGGAGATCGCCAAGGGGCTATTGCCCATCGAGGCTGCTGCCGTGGTCGGCGTGGCGCAAGCTGTCGGTCAGCGATGGTTCCGCCACGCTGGCGGCATGCCTCCATTCGATCTGAAGTTCACGCCAACCGGACGCTACCTGTCGTTCGCTGAGCGTGAGGAGATCGCATTCCTGCGTGCTCAGGGACGCGGCGTGCGCGAGATCGCTCGAACTCTAGGCCGTAACC
>NZ_JROM01000053.1 GCF_000786655.1 Kocuria marina
TATAATTACCACCGCCCGCACACTGCCTGCGGCGAAAAGCCCCCGGCCTCACGCGTCCCGGCCCGTGTCAATAACGTCATGCCCTCTTACATCTAGCTGCCAGGGGCCTACACCCTGACCGTTCACTGGCAGAGCACTACCACCCCCTAGCAATGGATCCTGCCTTGCTCAAAGCCCACGGTGCTCTGGACCGGGCTGTTGACACAGCCCTCGGCGCGGCGAAGAAGCTCACCACAGAGGAACAACGGCTTGAGGTCTTATTTCGCAACTATCAAACCCTCACGAGTTGAAAGTCGAGTAGGACATGGCGGACCTGCCCCCCAAGTCTCCCCTATGGAGCAGAACCTGGCTGCAATGGACAGCAGCAGGAGTTGCACTCCTCACCTCGGGGGCAACCACAGTGCTCCTAAGCCACTGGTTGAAGTTCGTGATGCAGACGGACAACTCGATCAACGCGAACACGTGGGTTGGCCTCGCTGGCAGTGTCATCAGCTCCGTGCTCGGTGGTCTAGCCGCTGTGCTGGTGCTCTTGCTTTCCATCCGATATGAGAGGAGAAGGCAACGTGCGGATGAGCAGCGACAAATCAGCGAGCAGCGTCTGGATCTGGTCGAAGACTTAGGGGACCTTGTGGGAACCCTGGACCTCGGAGCAGGGGTGGACCTTCAAGGCATCAGAAGAGCCGCACTCAAAGCATCTCGAATCGTGGGAAAGATCAACCGGATGAGACCCAATAGCCCCGGAGACCGGCATGTATCAATCGCTCTGTCCGAGGCGGCCCAGGCCTTCCGAGAGACCTCCGACGCTGGGTTGGATGATCAATCGGCGAGGTGGCTGGCTGAGAACCTATTGCCGGCTATCGAAACCCTCACATCATCTATGACCTCCCGAGACGAAGCCATCATTGCAACTGACGCCAATCGTCTTTTGCAGGTAGTCCACACAAGACCCACAGAAGCCGGAAGCGGGTGACTAGGGTCTTCAGTCCCTAGCGAGATGGTTGTACGCAAGTCATGCGACAATCCCTACGAACTTGCGCCAAGGGATAGCGAATCTAACTATCAAACCAGTAACCCTGACGACCTTTTACGCCAGCAAGGGGCAGGAGTTAAGTTCCGGGGAAAAGGCCCACGAGGGGCAAATGCCGCGCCTCGTGGGCCTTCCAAAGCCCGGCGGGATTCGAACCCGCGACCCCCCTTTTGCGAAAAAGGCGCTCTAATCCAACTGAGCTACGGGTGAATCCCGGGGCATGCCCCGAGCTTTTTATATCATATAGGACTGAGCAGTAGAAGGGAAGTCCCTTGCCCCTCCCGCATCCCTGTTTGAGGGGAATAGTAAGGCGGCTATGCCCGGTGTGACAAAAGTGTCGCAGAATTGGCGACCAGGCGGGATGGTCAGTGCACCTAGGATCCCTCTAGCACCTGTTCACGAGTCAGCTCACGAGTAACGACTTTCCGCCCACCGCCCCTTACGAGGGTGGTCTCACCAACCTGCTTCCACGATGCGTGTTCGGCCTGGCCATGATTTTTGCCTTCGCAGGAGCACGTGCAATCATCACCCGTAGCATTCTGGCATCGTAGATCGCACTTCTCGGTTTGGCTGTAGTGCATCTCTATCAGCACTTTGCCATCCCGAATGGCAACCGCTTCCGCAACTGGAATGAGGTGGTCACGGCTGATAGTCCAGTAGCCCTTCCAGCCTTCCTCACCCTCAGCCGCTTTGACCCACGTTGGGCGGATGGCCATACCTGTAGCTGTCTTGAACATGTCCTTATTTTTTGGCTCATCCCCGCGAGGGGCGCGTAGCCCACGAACTTCAATTCTACCTGTCACTGGTCGAACTATTTTTGGTACCATTATCCAAAGTTATCAAAACCCCTACCCAAAAGGTAGAGGATGCATCGGTAACCGTTGATTCCTGAGTAATGTTTCATCCCGCTGTGTCGGGCAAAGATATGGGGTTATTTAGTGGACTGTGCGTAGCTGTTTCCAGTCCGTGGTGTAGCACGGAGAGAGGTTCTCTTGTCGGTTCGCCCACGCCCCCGGTGTCTGGGTGCCGGTCCTACCCAGGCCCAGGGTGCCGGTGCCGAAGCGGGTGTTGATGGTGTCCATCAGGTCCCCGACCGGTGCCGCCGGTTCCTCCAGCCCGTCCAGCATGGGTGCCATGCCGGCGGGGGGTGAGCTCCGCGCACAAAATCCCTGCGCGCGTGTACGGCATCCCCGCTTGCAGGCGTGGCACCAACCCGGCCCGGGCCGCGCTGGCCAGCGGCCCAGGCTCCGCGGTGGGCACCGGCAGGCGCAGGTGGGCGGAGGCGGAGTGTTTCGGCCCGGGCCGGTGCGGGGAGGTGGAAGCGAACACGGTGACCTGTCCCGCCTCCTGGCCTTCCTTCCGGAGTCGGCGCGCGGCGCGTTGCGCGAATTCTGCGACAGCGTTACCAATCACGTGTGGTTCCCAGATGGGTTCGGTGAACGACCGGGACACCAACACCTGCTGTTTTGTGGCGGTTTCTTCCTCTACCGGGATGGCCGGCACCGCGCCCAGCTCCAGCACGGTGCGCATCAACACCACGGAGAACGTGCCCGGATCATCACCGGGTCCGCCGCCTGCAACTGTGCGGCCGTGGTGATTCCCAGCCGCTCCAGGCGCTGCCCGATCCGCCCACCAACACCCCACGCCTCCGTGACCGGTAGGGCGCCCATGAGCTTCTCCCAGTACCCGGGAGGGGTTCGCTCCCAGTGCACCACACCGCCGGTGGCCGGGATCTTCTTCGCGGCCGCGGCCGCTAGCTTCGCCAGGGTCTTGGACCATGGCATGTTGCATTGGTTGCAATTGGCTAGCATCCGAATGGTGGCCTATATCCGTTGCGGCGCTGCCCGGTGCCGTCATGGTTGAGCGTACTGGAAGACCGATCGGGCTGACCGTTGACCTGGGTTGCATGTGGCCTTACATTCCTGTGTTAGATGCAACATTTTTTGGGGTTGAGGAGCTCCGCCGGGCATTAGGAAGTGAGGCCGGCGTGGATCTGTTGCGGCCTGAGGAGTCAGTGTTTCACACGATGCTCGGGTCCTGGGGGCAGCAGCAGCGAAGCCGTGGGTTGGCCGAGGATACGATCAAGGATCGTGAGAGTACGGTGCGGCGGTTCGTCGACTTCGCCGGCTCCTACCCGTGGCGGTGGCAGGCCTCAGATTTGGATGAGTACACGAGCCTACTGCGGTCCAAGGGGTTGGCGGTGTCTACCATCCGGCACATGCACGGGGTGTTGAGCGTGTTCTGCGACTACCTGATCGACCCGGCTTACGACTGGGTGGAGATCTGCGATTCCTGCTTCGGTGACACCCCCTCGCAGATTTGCCTGCCCTGGAACACCACCCGGCACGTGCAGGACTACGAGGGCAATCCGGCCCGGCGGGCACTGACGTTCGAGGAGCTCCAACGGTTCTTCAACCACGCAGATTCGAAGGTGGAGGCCGCGGTGGCCCAGGGCCGGAAAGGGGCTCTGGCCGCGTCGCGGGATGCCCAGATGTTTAAGACGGCCTACGCCTTCGGGTTGCGCCGGGCCGAACTGCGGGGCTTGGATCTGGCCGATCTGCATTTCAACGCGAAGGCCCCGCCGTGGGGCCGCTACGCGGTGCTGCACGTGCGTTGGGGCAAGGCGAGCAAGGGCAGCACCCCGAAGCGGCGGACCGTGCTGCTCGTGCCTGAGCTGGCGTGGTGGATCGAGGGCATGCGCCAGTGGGTCGAGCAGGGCAGGGCCCTGTTCCCTGCCGGAGAGCTGGCCATGATGTGGCCGACCGAACGCGGGTCGCGGGTGTCGTTGGAGTACATCGACCGGCGGTTCACCGCGCTGCGCCGGGAGCTGGGCCTGGATCCGGCCCTGAAGCTGCACTGCCTGCGCCACTTCTACGTGACGCACCTGATCGAGTACGGCTACGCCGATCGCTTCGTCCAGGAGCAGGTGGGTCACCAGCACGCTTCGACGACGTCGATCTACACCTCGGTCAGCGGGGACTTCAAGAACCGGATTCTCGCCGATGCCCTGCGCCGATTCACCACCCCGGAGGGTTCATGAGCACACGAGTCGAGACCCTCTGGCACCTGCGCCGGATCATGGCCGAGCACGGGCTGTTCAAGACCACGGAGTTGATCCCGTTGTTGGAGCAGTACGGGGTGCATCTGTCCCGGGAGCAGGTTTTCCGGCTGGTCACGCAGAAACCCGAGCGGGCGAACCTGAGTGTGATCGCCGCGGTCTGCGCCGCGCTGGGCTGCACTCCGTCGGACCTGATCGAAGTACGCATCGTGGAGGAGAAAGCTGTGGCGGTGGAGCAGACCCGCACGTCATTGGGCACCCTGCGCCCGGCGCCGGCAAGGATCCACCGACCACCACAGACCCCACCGGAACGGTGAGCACCTCGAGTCGGGAGGCGCCCGGCAACCTCGCCGGCATCATCCGCGCCTGCCAGGCCGTCGTGCCAGGGCTGCCGGAGTCCGCCATCATCGCCACCGCCCATGAAGCCGGCGGTCCGAAGGCCCTGACCCGGCTTGCCCGGGACTTGGCCGCCACACCGGATCTACTCGTCTCGGGCCGCTCCAATGCCTCACCCACCGCCCAGCGCCTCATCCGTAGCTTGCGCGCCCAAGGCTTCCAGCAGTTCCAGGTGCCTCGGTGCGCCGGCTGCGGGCGCGCGGTGAAGCTGTCCCACCGTGATGGCCGGGGCGGCAAGCTCTGCGACCGCTGCGTTTGCGCGGCCTGCACCCGGGCCTGCAGCGCGTGCGGGGGCAAGCACCCGGGCGGCTATCGCTTGATCGCCGGCCGGCCCTTCTGCCCGCCGTGCTTCATTCGCGATCCCCGCAGCCACGAAACCTGCAGCCGGTGTGGGACCATGGCAGCGCCCCAGACCCGGGACGAGGCGGGCCCGATCTGCCCACGCTGCTACACCGCGCCGGCGGTGCCGTGCGCGGTGTGCGGGCGGCACAGGCCCGCCGCTGCCTGGCACGACGGCCGACCCCTGTGCACGAGTTGCCACGACGGACTCCGGCACAGACCCCGCACCTGCGCCGGCTGCGGCCACCGACGGATATCACCGCACCTGCGCGAGCAGGGGCCGATTTGCCCCCAGTGCGCCGACACCCACGGGACGGGCCGTTGCGCCGGTTGCGGCGATGACGAACACCGGCTCTACGGACGACTTTGCGCCCGGTGCATGGTGCCGGGCAAGCTCCGGGCCCTGATCAGCGACGATCACGGCCGGCCGCACCCCCAACTGCTGGGCCTGGAGAAATATCTGCTGCGCGACGAAGGCAACGCAGAAGCGGTCCTGTCCTGGATCCGGCGCAGCCCGATGTCGCGGGTGGTCCACGACATGGCCGTCGAGACCACCCCGATCTCATTACAGGCCGTGGCCGAGCTGCCGGCCACTGGGGCCACCGGCTACCTCGCCGCCCTGCTCATAGAATCCGGGGCAGTGCCTACTCAGAACTTCGACCGAATCCGGCTGGAAGTCTGGGAGCAGGAGTTCATCGCCACCATCCCCGACTCCGGCACACGGATCCTGCTCCACCGGTACGCGGCTTGGATCATCAATCCCCGGTTCGCTGACCCGCCCCATTCCAGCGCCGCCGACGACAACAGCCGTCTCAGCGCCTCAAAGACCCATCTGAAAGCCGTGGCCCAGTTCCTGGAGATCCCCCAGACCCAGGGATGGAATCTGGGCACGATGCCCCAGCGCCTCTTCGATGACTACGTTGCCGCCCACGGCCGCACCGGCAAGGACCTGACCCCGTTCATTCGGTGGGCCCGCTCCCAGCACCTGACCCAGCTGCGCAGCGAATATCCCCAATCCGGCCCCGGCGGGTCCGTGGTCTCTGAGAACCAACGCTGGGACTGGGTGGCCGACCTCCTAAGCACAGACGAGCTCAAGCTCGCCTGGCGCGTTGGCGGGCTGCTGGTGCTCCTCTACGGGGCCACACTCACCCGCCTCGTCTCACTTCGACACGAGGCCGTCGACTGGGAGGAGAACACCACCCGGATCACCCTCGGCACCGATCCGATCGAACTTCCCGTCCCGGTCGGCCTCCTGGTCCGCCAGCTCCTCGCCACCGGCCCCATACCCTCAGGAAATGAGAGTCCCTGGCTGTTTCCCGGCGCCCGCCCGGTCGCCACCTCACCACCGCCGCCCTGTCCGCACCACTGGCCAAGCGAGGCATCAACCTCCGGGACGGCAGACGCACTGCCTTGATCATTCTTGCCCGCGACGTCCCGCCCTCGGTGCTCGCCGACCTGCTCGGGCTCTCCATCGACGCCGCCACCCGATGGAGCGCCCTGGGCGGGCGCGACTGGATCGACTACCCCGCGTCCGGTTGCTGGGCACCTGATTCCCTGAGTAGCCAGCGCATCCGTGAGAGCGTGCCCTCCCGGTCTCTCCTTACTTCAGGGGGAGCGTTGGCGCGTCCGCTTGAGGGGGGTCGGGAGCCGAAGGCCCCTGCGCCGGGCAGGGGTTCAAAAGTGGGGTTGCGACTGCTCGACAGCCGATACCTCGGGTGTGTTGGCCGCGTTGAGGAAGGGGCCGGGGATCTCCCCGGAGCCCCGAGGGATCAGCTGAGTCGGCACCAGGTGCGGGGTCGCCGGGGTGTGATCCCCG
Organism: Kocuria marina; assembly: GCF_000786655.1. Classification (GTDB taxonomy): domain Bacteria; phylum Actinomycetota; class Actinomycetes; order Actinomycetales; family Micrococcaceae; genus Kocuria; species Kocuria marina_A. The sequence goes on from NZ_JROM01000053.1 coordinate 6,637, forward strand.
GCGATGCGCCCCAGCAATTGCTGGGCAGCAAGGGCTCCAATCCGTTCCGGCTCCTGGGCCACGACGGTGATCCCGGGATCCAGCAGATCCGCCAGCGGGATGTCGTCGAGGCTGACCAGGGCAATCCGGTGGTGCAGGTTCAGCCGGCGTAGTGCCCGGAACGCGCCGATGGCCAGCAGGTTCTGGCCAGCGATCAGGGCCGTGGGCGGGTCGTCACCGGCGAGCAGGTCGATGACTGCCTGCTCGGCCGCTCCGGCTCCGCGAAGTTCATCACGGACCAGGCCGTCATGACCGGACACCGCGGCGGCGGTCAGTATCTCATCGAAGCCGGCCAGGCGTTCGACGGTGGTGTAGACGTCCGGGGCGTCGGCCAGGAAGCCGATCCGGTGGTGGCCGTGACGCAACAGATGGGTGGTGGCCCGCCGGGCCGCGGCGCGGTGGTCGGACATCACCACGTCGGCCCGTAGCCCGGCCACGGGGCGGTCCACCAGCACGACCTCCGTGCCGGTCTCACGCAGTTCGTCCAACCACGGGTGATCGGCGGTGGTGGGCATCAGGATCACCCCGTCGACCCGGCGGCTGGTGAAGGCCAGGACCGCTGTCCGTTCCCCGCCGGGATCCTTGTCATAGCTGGCCGAGAGCGTCACCACACCTCGGGCGGCCATGGCGTCGGTCACGGCCCGGTGCATCACGGTGGAGAAGGGGTTGGCGGCGTCTTCGACCACCACCGCCACCGCGCCGATCGGCCCTCGACCGCGCCGTAGTCGGCTGGCCAGCGGGTCTGGGGCGTAGCCCAAGGACTCGACGGCAGTCCGCACGCGCTCGGCCAGGGCCGGGGTGACATTGGTCTCGCCGTTGACCACCCGGGAGACCGTCTTGACCGACACCCCCGCCTGGGCGCTGACGTCTTTCAGTGTCGGGCGTCGTCGTCGCTGCCGAACCTGCTGTCCCACCGGAATGCTCCCGTCCTCACGACCGCAGCCCGGCCCGGCACCGGTAGCGCAACTCGCACCACAGGGAAGGCAGGGGGGTAATGCCGCCGTTGTCATCACTACCTCGCTGCCATGCTACTCATCCTCACCACAGCGAGATGGGACGTCCTCCTGATAGGGGTGCCCATTCATCTCTGCCTCCCCTGCTCAGCACCATGTTTCCCAGTGAGACTGCGGTGAGGACGGCCATCAGGTGACGATGAGTATTTCGACCACATGCTGTTGACATGGGTGATCGTCGCTGACAACGTTGTCTTGTCCGTACGACCCGATGCGAAAGGACAACCACCATGAGCCAGCAGCCCGCGCAACAACAGACCCCTCCTGGCGTCACCGGGGAGATGACCCCGAGGCCCGACCACGGTGAGGACAGCTACCGAGGATCCGGGCGCCTGGAGGGCAAGGCGACCGTGATCACGGGTGCGGATTCGGGGATTGGGCGGGCGGTGGCCATCGCCTTCGCCCGGGAGGGCGCCGATGTGCTGATCTCCTATCTGGATGAGCACGAGGACGCGAAGGAGACCGCCCGATGGGTCGAGGACGCCGGTCGCAAGGCCGTGCTGGTCCCGGGGGACCTGGCGGATCCGGGGCACTGCCGGACGGTGATCGCCACGGCGGTTGAAGAATTCGGCAGGGTGGACGTGCTGGTGAACAACGCCGCGTTCCAGATGACCCGCCAGTCGATCGAGGAGATCCCGGACGAGGAGTGGGACCGGACCTTGGCGATCAACCTCAGCGCGTTCTTCCACCTCACCAAGGCCGCCGTTCCCCACATGGGCCCGGGTGCTTCGATCATCGGCACCTCCTCGGTGAACTCCGACACCCCGCCCCCGGCACTGTTGCCCTACAACGTGACCAAGGCCGGGATCGCGAACATGGCCGGCAGTCTCGCCCAGATGCTGGCGCCCAAGGGCATCCGGGCCAACTCCGTGGCTCCGGGCCCGATCTGGACCCCGCTAATCCCCTCCACCATGCCCGAAAAGCAGGTGGAGAGCTTCGGGTCCGAGGTGCCCCTGGCCCGGGCCGGGCAGCCGGCGGAGCTGGCACCGGTCTACGTGATGCTCGCCTCGGATGAGGCCAGCTACGTCTCCGGGGCCCGGATCGCGGTGACCGGCGGGAAGCCGATCCTGTGAGCGCGACGGGCACGGAGTGGTATCCGTTGCGGGTCACCGCCCCGCCCCGGCCCCTGGTGTTCGGTGGCCACGCCATCGCGAAGCGTCTGGGCAAGGAGGGTATCCCGGACTGGGCGGTCGGGGAGACCTGGGAGGTCAGCGACGTCGACGGCCACCAGTCCACCGTCATGGACGGCCCCCTGGCCGCAGCCACGTTGCGCGAGCTCGTGGCCAAGGACCCGGAGGGACTGATGGGCGAAGGCTGGTCCGGGGAGTTCTTCCCGGTGCTGACCAAGTTCATCGACGCCTCCGGGGCGCTGCCGGTGCACCTGCACGCCGATGACGCCACCGCCCGGGCCAAGGAGGGTCAGGTCAACGGCAAGACTGAGGCCTGGCACATCCTCGACGCCGCCCCCGGCGCCACCGCCCTGTGCGGGCTCAAGGACGGGGTGAGCAAGGAGGAGCTGCACCAGGCGCTGCTCGAACAGGACTTCGATGCGGTGCTGCGCCGGCTGCCGGTACGTGCCGGGGAGACGATCTATGTCCCCGGTGGCACCTTGCACAGTTTCGGCCCCGACACCTTGATCTACGAGATCGAGCAGACCTCCGACATTCAGCAGCACGCGATGCGCTGGAACATGCAGGACGGCTCGGCGGTGCCCGATGAGCAGTGGCACGCCAACTTGGAGGCATTGGTGGGCGAGATCCGTCTCGAGCCCAGGCCCGACTTCCGCTCCGGGCTGCCCATCGTCGCGGGAGACGGGGTGGAGCGGATGTTCTGCTGCGCCGGGCCGCACTTCGCCCTGGAACGCTGGCACGCCGGCACCGCGCAACCGTTGCGGCACTCCTTCGCCACCGCCCAGGTCCTCACCAACGTCGGGGCCCCGGTGCAGGTACGCGTCGGGGACTGGTCCGAAGAACTGGGCCGGGCCCAGACCCTGCTGCTGCCAGCGGCAGTGGGCCGGGTCGAGATCGATGGGCCGGCCGATGTGCTCTTCGGCTACCTGCCCGACCTGGCTCGCGACGTCATCGCACCGCTGACCGCAGCCGGCTACTCGCGCGAGCTGATCGCGGCCCTGGGCGAGGGCCTGGAACCACAGACCTGAACCCGTTCAACCATCTCGACATAAGAGAAGAGGAACAACACTGTGACTGACCAGTACACGATGCAGGACCCGACCACCCAGTACCCGAAGCCCAATGAGGGCTTCCAGCAGCACCAGGACGGACCGGGCCTGGAACAGAGCATGTCCCCCAAGCCCGACGCCGGAGAGGCCACCTACCGCGGCTCCGGCCGTCTGAAGGGCCGCAGGGCCGTGGTCACCGGGGCGGACTCCGGGATCGGCCGGGCCACGGCGATCGCCTTCGCCCGGGAGGGCGCCGACGTGGTGCTGTCCTACCTGCCCGAGGAGGAGCCGGACGCGGCCGAGGTCGTGGAGCTGATCGAGCAGGCCGGACGCAAGGCCGTGTCCCTGCCCGGGGACGTCACGGACGAGGCGTACTGCCGGAAGCTGATCGACACCGCCGTGGCCGAGCTGGGCGGGATCGACATCCTGGCCAACATCGCAGGCAAGCAGCAGTACGTCGAGGACATCGCCCAGCTGAGCACCGAGCAGTTCGACCAGACGTACAAGACCAACGTCTATGCCATGTTCTGGCTGTGCCAGGCCGCGATCGCCCACATGCCCCCGGGGTCGACCATCATCAACACGGCGTCCCTGGAGGCCTATCAACCGGCGCCGATCCTGCTGGACTACGCCTCGACCAAGTGGGCGATCAACGGTTTCAGCAAGTCCTTGGCCCAACAGGTGGCCTCGAAGGGCATCCGGGTCAACGTGGTGGCCCCGGGTCCGATCTGGACTCCATTGCAAGTCGCCGGAGGCCAGCCCACTCAGGCCCTGGCCCAGTTCGGTGCCGCCCAGTCCCCGCTGGGCCGGCCCGGTCAGCCCGCCGAGATGGCTCCGGCCTATGTCTTCCTGGCCTCGCCGGAGTCCAGCTACGTCAGCGGGGAGACCATCACCGCCACCGGCGGGGTGCCCACCCCCTGAGCCGACCCGATGAGAGCAGGAGGGGTAGTGCGGCTCCCCGTACCACCCCTCCGGCTGTCCCGGCCACGACGTACGCACCGTGCACGGACGAGAAGGACGATGAACGCCATGGTTGCAACACACATCACGGCCAACGACGGCACCCGGATCCACTACGAGGACCAGGGGCAGGGCCGCCCACTGGTGCTGATCCACGGGTGGACGTTCAGCGGCCGCTTCTTCGACCGCAACGTGCCCGCGCTGGCCGAGCACGCCCGGGTCATCACCGTGGACCTGCGCGGCCACGGCGACTCGGACAAACCCAAGCACGGGTACCGCATCGCCCGGCTCGCCAAAGACCTGTACGACCTGCTGGAGGCGTTGGACCTGCACGAGGTCACGGTGCTGGGCTGGTCGCTGGGCTGCCCGGTGATCTGGAGCTACTTGGAGCTGTTCGGCACCCACCGCCTGGCCGCGGCGGTGTTCACCGAGCAGACCCCGCGCCAGTACTACGCGGTGGACTGGAAGTACGCCCACGCCCAGTGCTTCGACGACGCCTCCCTGGCCGCGTTGCAGGCCCAGGTCGCCGCGAACCCGACCGGGCAGGACCCGCAACAGGTGGCCACGATCATGCTCACCGAGCCGACCGCGGACGAGCGGGAGCTGTTCCTGGCCGAGATGGCCAAGTGCCCGCCGTTCGCGCGCAACGCCGTCATGGGTGAGCACACCCGCGCCGACTGGCGCGACCTGCTGCCCACCCTGGACCTGCCGACGCTGGTCCTGGTCGCCCGCCAGGACAAGGTGTTCGACTGGCGCGGCCCGGCCTGGGTCGGGGAGCACGTCCCGAACGCCCGCACGGTGTTCTTCGAGGACAGCAGCCACGCCCTGTTCCTGGACGAGGCGGAGAAGTTCAACCAGGTTGTCGCCGAGTTCCACACCAGCATCCGGAGCCGGTCATGACCCGCCCGACAGAGCTGCCGTTCACCTTCGGGGTCAACCAGTACACCACCACGCCGTGGTCGTTCGAGCAGGACGTAGAGCACTACACCGGCGCCGGCGTGACGGTGATCGAGGTCTGCCAGGACAAACTCGACCGCAACCCGCAGCGGGCCGCCGCGCAACTGGACCAGGCCGTGGGAACCGGGCTGAGGATCAGCTCGGTCCAGGCGTCGGTGCGCGCGATGGTCCCCAGCGCCGGGCAACCCCAGCCCACCGATCGACAGCAGCGCCTCGACGCGTTCCGCGGCTGTGTGGAGCTGGTCGCGCCGTACGCGCCGGAGGCGGTGTTCGTCACCAACACCGGCCCAGCACCGCAGGGCAACATGTCCGACGCCATCCGGCAGACCGTCACCGACCACCAAGAGCTGGCCAGCGTGGCCGCCGAGCACGGGGTGCGCATCGGGCTGGAGCCGTTGAACCCGGTCTCGCTGAACCAGGAGACGGCGATTTGGACCCTGCAACAGGCCCTCGACGTGATCGCCGAGGTCGACCGGGACAACGTCGGCATCTGCTTCGACACGTGGAACCTGTGGCAGAACCCGGACCTGCCCAAGGCCATCGCCGCCGCCGGGGAGCAGCTCTTCCTGCTCCAGGTCAGCGACTGGCGCACCCCCCGTTCCGGGGCCGACCGGCGCAACGTGGGCACCGGTGAGATCCCCACCGGCCGGCTGCTGCACGCCGTCTACGACGCCGGATACCGCGGCGCCTGCGTGGTGGAGATCCTCTCCCACGGCGTGCCCGACTCCGTTTATGACACCGACCTCGACGAGGTTCTCCACGTCAACCGTGCTGCTGTGGAGCAGGCCTGGCAGGTCGGCTGAGCGCCCGGCCGGCCCCCTCGCCCAGAGGCACACCCCGCACGCTCCCAGGAGAGACGATCATGGCCAACGACCAGCACATCCGCCACGACCCCACCACCCAATACCCTCGGCCGCCGTTTCCGCCCCAACGACAAGAACACCCCGGCGTCGAGACCCGGATGCAACCCAAATCAGACCATCTACCGCGGCTGCAACTGGCTGGCCGGGGGCACTACAACGAACAGGTCCGCACATGAGTGAAGCACAGGGCTCACCGAGCCGACCGCAGCGGTGGGCCAACCACGTCCACCCCAGGGAGTGGTTGTACGAGTTCATCGGCACGTTCGGACAGCTGGGACTCGCCTACGCCCTCGTCGCGTCCCTGGAGAGCCCGCTGTCCCCGCTCAACCAGGCGATACCGAACCCCACCGTGCGGCTGATCCTGATCGGCGCCGGGATCGGTGCCCTGGCCGCCGTGGTGGCCATTAGCCCGCTAGGCCGGCGCAGCGGCGCGCACCTCAACCCCTCGGTCACGGTCGGGTTCTGGGCACGCGGACGGATGAGCGCCACTGACACCGCCGGCTACATCGGCGCCCAAATCCTGGGCGCGTGCGCCGGCGCAGCGCTGTTCGCCCCCGCCCTGGGCCAGTGGGCCGAGACCGCCGGCTACGCCCGGACGGCACCGCGGCCCGGGATCAACCTCGGATGGGCGCTGCTGATCGAGATCGGCCTGACGTTCGTGCTGGTGCTCACCGTGCTGCTCATGGTGTCCTCACACCGCACCAAACGGTGGACGCCGGCCGCGGCGACACTGGCCCTGGCCGTCCTGGTGCCGATGGGTGGCCCGCCGACCGGGGCCAGCATGAACTTCGCCCGCACCCTCGGCCCGAACCTGGTCGCCGGGGACTTCACCGCCCTGTGGGTCTACGCCGTCGGACCGCTCATCGGCGCCGTCCTCGCAGCCCTCGTCCACCGGTCACTCGGCGCGAGCTGGGACGTGGTCACCACCCGCATCTACCACGCCGAGCGCCACCTGATGGGCGACAAACGGCAGGGCCAGAGCCGGCCATGAGCAGCGGCCAAGACAGATCCCTGGACTCCTGGGTGCAGGTGGTGATCTCCCTGGTCGTCGGGATCGTCGTCGGGGCCGGTGTCGCCTGGCTGGTCGAGCCCGCGTGGTGGGTGCTGCTGCTGGCCTCGGACGTGACGGTCGCGGTGTACCTGGCCTGGGTATGGGTTCTCAGCTGGCCGGCCGACGCACATCTCACCCGCCAGCACGCCGGGCGGGAAGACCCCTCCCGCAAAGCCGTCAGCGCCGGGCTCGTGATCGCCGCGGTGATCGGCTTCGCCGCGGCGATGCTGACCATCATCGGTTCCAGCAGCGGCAACTACGGTACCCGCGCCCTGATGATCGGGCTGGGCGCCGGGTCTGTGGTGCTGTCCTGGCTACTGGTCAACACCACCTACACGCTGAACTACGCCCACGAATACTACAACGAACCCGTGGGCGGTCTGGACTTCAACCAGGACGACTCGCCCCGCTACTCCGACTTCGCCTACGTAGCGTTCACCATCGGGATGACCTTCACCGTGCCTGACGTCACCGTGCAGAGCAGTACCCTGCGCCGGGCCACCCTCGGGCATGCGCTGCTATCGTTCGTGTTCAGTACCGGGTTGCTGGCCATCGTCGTCAGCCTGATCCCCAGCCTCGCACCTTAGAACTACAGGTCAGTCCTCCACGGAAGGACACAGCATGCGCACCAAGGACCAGTCGTCATGACCACCGGAGCCTCCAGCAGCATCGGCCGGGCCACCGTGATCGCCTTCGCCAGCAAGGGAACATCCGTTGTGCTGGCCTCCCGGCGCCTCGAGGCCCTAGACGAGGTCGCCCGGCAGTGCGAGGCCGCTGGCGGTACCGCTGACGGCGCCCACCGATGTCACCGACTACGAGCAGGTCGAAGCCCTTACCCGCCGGGCCGTCGAGCGGTTCGGCCGCATCGACGTGTTGATCAACAACGCCGCGACCACGTACTTCGCGCCGTTCCAAGAGGTCCCGTTAGCCGACATTCAGCGCATCCTGGAGATCGACGTGATGGACAACGTGCACGGCGTCCGCGTCGCCCTGCCGATCCTGCGCAAGCCGGGCACGGGCATGCTTGTCAATGTCTTTTCCAGCGTCGGCGCGGCACCCAGATCTACACGCACGCCCACGGCATATCCAAGGCCGCGATCCGGGCCCTATCCTCGAGCCTGCGCCAGGAGCTGCAGCTCGACCCCGTCCGCGGGGTGAAGGTCTGCACCGTGCTGCTGGCGGGGATCGGCACCCCTATCTACGAGCACGCCGGGAACTACATCGGCCGCAAAACCAAGTCCATGCCACCGGCTTACCCTCCCCGCAGCGGGTGGCCCGGGCGATCATCAATGTTGCCCGGGTTACGTGGCGGGAGGTCGGCGCCGGTCCCGCCGGGCACAGCATCATGATGCAAGCCCAGTTCGCGTCCGGGCTCACCGAACGGCTCATGTCCATCCAAGTCGATCAGACCCATCTGCCGCACACCACCCCGGCACACCCGACCGGACGGCATCCCGTTCGACCCGGCGCCCGGCACCGTCTCTGCTGAGGGTGCAAATCGTCCCCGGCGACCTACTCACGGCTGGGCGGCTTTAGTGTCACGTCCTGCTGTCAAGACTCACTGACCCCAAGGAGCACACCATGACCGAGCGCCGCATCGAGGCATGGCTAATGGACATGGACGGTGTCCTGGTCAAGGAAGAGCACGCCATCCCCGGCGCCGCGCAGTGGCTGGAACTGCTGACCCAGCGGCACTTGCCCTTCCTGGTACTGACCAACAACTCCATGTTCACACCCCGCGACCTCGCAGCCCGACTGCGCGCCAGCGGGCTCGACGTGCCCGAGCAGTCGATCTGGACCTCAGCCCTGGCCACCGCACGCTTCCTGCACGAGCAACGCCCGAACGGAAGTGCCTTCGTCATCGGCGAGGCAGGCCTGACCACCGCGATGCACGAAGCCGGCTACACCATGACCGACCGGAACCCCGACTACGTCGTCCTCGGTGAGACCCGCACTTACAGCTTTGAACGCATCACCACCGCTATCCGGCTGATCGCAGCAGGCTCCCGGTTCATCGCCACCAACCCCGACCCCACCGGGCCAAGCCCCGACGGGCCCCTGCCCGCGACCGGATCGGTGGCAGCGCTCATCACCCGAGCTACCGGGGCCGCGCCATACTACGTCGGCAAACCCAACCCGCTGATGATGCGCTCGGCCCTGAACACCCTCCAGGCCCACTCCGAGACCGCCGTCATGGTCGGCGACCGGATGGACACCGACGTCGTGGCCGGCCTCGAAGCAGGGATGCACACCGTGCTCGTGCTCACCGGCTCCACCGCAGCCCACGACATCGACCGTTTCCCCTACGGCCCCGCCCGCGTCGCCGACTCCATCGCCGACCTCATTGACGACCTTGACCCGGCCCCAGACGGCCATGACAAGGGTATGGGTAGATGAGGTTCTCACTACGCCCATTGGTTCGGCAGGCAGTGCGAGGAGCTCGACCGCAGTCAGCGGTGCACCGGTTGCGCACCGTGGTGCCGACTGCACTGTAGTGCGCATTGGCCACCGGGATCGCCTGGTGGGTCGCCGAGGCCCTTGTCGCCGTCACGGCGGCACTGCTCCTGGTCAGCCTGACCAATACCCGACCACTGGCACTAATCCAGGCCGGCGCCTCTGCACTCTTCGTGCTCGCGCTTCCGCCGGTGGAGATACCGATAACCCGGCTTCTCGACGCGGTCGTCGGGGGGAGCACTCGGGCTGCTCTTCAGCCAGGTGCTGTTCACTCCTGATCCCCTGCGACTCGTCGCCGGTCACCTAGACAACGTGCTTCAGGAGAGAGCAGCCGCGTTGAGTGGCATCGCGCACGCCGCCGAAAGAGGTGACCAGAACCTCGCTGCTGATGCGGCGCGTCGCGCCCGCGCCGCTGCCGCCGAACTCGGCCCCCTGACAGCAACTCGCAGCACCAGTCAGGACATCGCCGCGCGCACCCTCCGGGGTCGCCGCCACGCCAGGCGGTCGCAGGACGTTGTCGGCCGCGTCGACGACGCGCAGATCATCGTCGCGGCCGTCCTCGTGCTGACCGACGACCTCCATAAGACTATCGCCGACGGCGTCCGGATCGACCCGGACTTACCCACAGTCTTGCACCGGCTCGGTAGTGAGGCGACAAATGTCCACCGGCACCTCGCCACCGAACCACCGAACCGCCCAGACGGTCGGATGATCTGACCGACATTCGAGCTGAACTCGCCGAACTTATCGTTTACCGACACCCCTAGATGTAAGAGGGCATGACGTTATTGACACGGGCCGGGACGCGTGAGGCCGGGGGCTTTTCGCCGCAGGCAGTGTGCGGGCGGTGGTAATTATAGTGATTGACCCAGGTCCCGATCGCGGTCCGGCGGTCGTGCTCGGTGGCGTAGGTCCGGGTGTAGAGGACCTCGTCGACGAGCAACCGGTTGTACCGCTCCACCTTGCCGTTGTGCCTCGGGGTGTAGGGGCGGATCCGCTGGTGCTTCGAGGCCAGGGCCTCAACGGTGCGGGTGAAGTCCTTGGCCCGGTAGTTGGCGCCGTTGTCGGTGACCACCCGGTGGACCCGCTCGATCCCGTGAGCGGCGAAGAACGCCCTCGCCCGGGCGAAGAACCCGATCGTGGTGGTGGCCTTCTCGTCGTCGAGGGCCTCGGTGTAGGCCAGGCGCGAGAACCCGTCGATGGCGGTGTGCAGGTAGGTGTAGCCGATCCTGGCCCCGGGACCGCGTTTGGCTGCCAGGGCCTTGGTCGTGCCGCGGCCGTGGGCACGCCACCCGCCGCCGTAGGGAATCCTGCCGACCTTCTTCACATCCAGGTGGACCATGTGCCCGGGCCAGTGCGCGGTGATCCGCCGCGGGACCCGGCGGGAGTCCTCTCCGTCCGGGGTGAGGTCGCGCAACCGGGAGATCCCCAGCCGGGCCAGCCACCGGCCCACGGTGCGCA
>NZ_JROM01000054.1 GCF_000786655.1 Kocuria marina
GTTCGAGGCCCCGGCGGTGTCGAAGTAGGCCAGGATCGCGGCCTTCCACCGGCGTAAGGTCCGTCCGAGCCGGGCGATCTCCGGGATCGGGCAGGACGGGAAGGCACCGAGGATCTCGGCGACCAGCCGGCGGCCGGTCTCGGGGCGGGCGTGGTAGACCGCGCGCAGCTTCTGGTAGCAATGCCAGGCCAGGGTGACCTCGTGATGCGGGTCCCCGGCCTCGAGCTTCGCGTTGAGCCGGGTGACCTGCCTCTCGGTCAGGTGCTCGGCGCCGATCTGCAGGGTGCGGCGGATCCCGTACAACGGGTCCCCGGCCCGGCCCCGGTGGCCCAGAGTGTCCTGCTGCACCCGACGACGCACCTCGTCCACGACCTGCCCGCCGAGTTTCACCACGTGGAAGGCGTCCAGGACGGTGATCGCCTCAGGGAGTTCGTCGCGGATGGCGTTGGCGTAGCCGTGGAACGGATCCAGCGTCGCCGTGCGGATCCCGCTCGTGAACGCCGGCCCCTGCTCGGTGAGCCAGTCGCCGTAGGCCGCCCCCGTGCGCCC
>NZ_JROM01000055.1 GCF_000786655.1 Kocuria marina
GATCTTGATCGGACGGCCCTGCTCGTCCGCGTCGAACTGGAAGTCCACCGCCCATACGAGGTTCGGTGCGACTGCCGCCGGGGCGTCGACGGTCGAGGATCCGACACGCTTGCGGCGACGCCGCTGCGGGACGCGCAGCCCTTCCTCGCGCCAGAGCCGTTGGATCTTCTTGTGGTTCACGACCCACCCCTCGCCGCGGGCATCGTGGTAGGCCCTGCGGTATCCCCACCGCGGGTGCTTCTTCGCATACGCCCGCAGCCAGTCCCGCAACGCCAGGTCCGGGTCGGCTGTCGTCTCACCCTGGAGCGGGCGACGGTATGCGGACCTGCTCAGCCCGGCCAGACGGCACGCCATTCGTTCGCTCACCCGCAGCTTGCGCTTGAGGTGGTCGACGGCGGCGCGGCGCCTGCCCGGGCCTAGAAGTTTCCCTCAGCCAGCTCCTTGAGCGCGGCCTTCTCGAGCTCTGCCTCGGCGAGCAGCCGCTTGAGCGTGGCGTTCTGCTTCTCGAGCTCCTTCAGCCGCTTCGCGTCGTCGGCCTTCAGCCCGCCGTACTGGTTCCGCCACCGGTAGTACGTCTGCTCGGACACTCCGAGCTCTCGACACACCCCGGCGATGTCGCTACCGCCCGCGAGCATCCTGTCGGCCTGCCCGAGCTTACGGACGACCTGCTCCGAGGTGTGACGCTTCCTGCTGTTCGTCATGATCTGACCAGTCTCACTGCCCGGACCCCCGGGCAACAGGACGACTCACACAACCACCGGACCTACCAAACGGGGTCAGCCCAGGGCATCTTGGATTGAGCCACCGGCGGTTCATCGACCCGACCGGCGAGACAAACCGCGAACCGCAGCGCATCATTGCCGAGCGACCCGGTCACATGGTCCACATCGACGTGAAGAAGGTTGGCCGGATCCCGGACGGTGGCGGCTGGCGCATTCACGGCAAGGGTAGCCCTCAAGCCAAAGCGGTCGACCGCGCGAAGCGGCGCGGATCGCGGGCTGGATACGTCTACCTGCATTCCGCGATCGACGGCTACTCGCGACTGGCGTACACGGAAGCCCCCCCACGATGAGAAGGGCATCACCGCAGTTGAGTTCCTGGCCAGAGCCCGCGACTGGTTCGCCGCCCACGGCATCGTCGCCATCGAACGGATCGTGACCGACAACGGAGCCTGCTATCGCTCGCAGGCATTCGCTGCCGCTCTCGACGGCAGCCGACATCAGCGCATCACGCCCTACACGCCGCGGCACAACGGGAAGATCGAACGCTACAACCGCGTCCTCGCCGAGGATTTCCTCTACGCCCGAGCCTGGTCCTCAGAACAGCAACGCCGAGACGGGCTGCTCACCTAGAACCTGCACTACAACTACCACCGACCCCACAGCGCACACGACGGTCGCCCGCCAGCATCCGCGACACCGTTACGCGTCAACAACGTCCTGGCCTCCTACAGCTAGTCCGGCCGAGCTGGTCGCCGCGACGTGACTGAGAGACTTGGTCCTTTGCAGCACGAGCTCCGTGCGGGGCCAACGGCGCAAGTTGAGAATGAGCGTGCGATCCGCCCGCCTTAAGGTGACGCCGCCGATGGAAGGAGGGAAGAGTGGCCAAGCACCTGTTTCTGCCTAAGACCCACCCCCTCTCTCGCTTTTCTCGACGAAACAGGCTCGATCTCCCGAGACAGATTCTTCGCTGTCAGCCTTCTCCTTCACCCCGAGCCTCCCCGGGTTCTGCGCAGCATGCAGAAGTACCGAGGCCGAACCCATGACTACGGCAAGTTCCACCTCACGGGTCTCACCCAGGGCGCCCTCAATACTTACAAGGGCTTCGTGGACACCGTCTTGGCCAACAGAGACTTCCGTTTCTTCTGCTGCGTCGCTGCTCGAGATCCTGCCGACCCGGTGGCACGGTTCGCAGATCCGTGGACGGCCTACCTGAAGTTGTTCGAACGGTTACTCATAGGGGCGATCCGACCGGGATAAATAACGTCTCACAGCGGGACTCGCCGGTTCCCGGTCGCCCAAGGCCCTACTCGCAGACCCTGTCGCCAAACGATGTGGTGTGCCCGATTTCCTGACCGAGAGGAAGACTGCGTGCCTCGGCTTGAGGATGTATGACCATGCCTCCCAGCCCGGCATCGCTGGGCCCGATGTCGGGGAGTAAAATGGCTATGTACCGGGTGTGGGCCTCTGGCCTATAGCCCGGTATTTTCTTGCTGTGCGGAACCCGGCCCAGCGGCGTTGTGCCCGGACGAGTACCCCGACGATGGCGCCTCCACCGGCCGACCCAGCGGCGAGGTGCGGCGGAAGGCGCGCACCGAGCGGCGCTCGCCGTGGGCGGCGTCGGGCTCCCAGGGCTTCTCGGTCTCCGAGATGGCGATGTGCCGGGCGATGCGGGTGAGCTTGACCTCCTCCGCACGGCGGTGCTGCGCTGTGGTGTACTGCGTGACCATGAACAGCACCACGAGCGCGTAGAGCACCAGGTCCGTACCACGGCCGATGCCCAGGAACCGCGCGACGCTCGTGACGAGGTCCGGGACCAGGATCGAGATGGCCGCGAAGACGAAGAACGCGACGGCCGCGAGCCGGCGGATCGCCTGGTGCTTGGCGTTGGCCCCGCCGCGCACGAGCGTGAGCGCACCGTACGCCACGGCGAGGATGAGGACGATCTGGACCACGATGGTCATGTGGGGGCTCCCGCTACTTCACGAACAGTTCGGTCAGTATGTTCACACCGTTGAGCAGAGACTGGCCCTTGCCCTTGGAATACTCCGTGTAGATGATCTCCACCGGGTGCTCGACCCACCGGGGCTGGATCTGCGCGAACTGGTTGACGATCTCGGAGGCGTGGGCCATGCGGTTCTGCTTGAGGTGGATCTTGCCCAGGGTCCCCCGGTCGATGGCCCGCAACCCGTTGTGGGCGTCGGAGAGGTCCATCCCGCTCGTGAACTTGGACACGAACGCCGCGGTGCGCAATACGAGGCGTTTTAGCGGTGAGACCTGCGTGCGGTCGTCCAGGAACCGGGAGCCCAGGACCACCTCGGCCTCACCGGAGCGGATGCGCTGAACCATGTCGTACGCGTCGATCACCCGGTGCTGGCCGTCGGAGTCAAACGTGACCACGCAGTCCATCTCGGGGTCCTGCAGCGCGTACTCGAAACCCGTCTGCAGGGCGGCACCCTGACCGAGGTTGATGGGGTGCTGGACCACCACGGCGCCGGCCTCGCGGCAGATCCATGCGGAGTCGTCACGGGAGCCGTCGTCCACGCACACCACGTGCGGGAACGTCCGGCGGAGGTTCTCCAGGACCTCCCCCACCACCTGGGCCTCGTTGTACACGGGCATCACAATCCACGCTCGACTCACCCGACCATTGTTCCATAGCGCGCGGCACCCCCCAGTCCCGGGCCGGGCATCCCCGGGTCTCCTTCCGACCCCGGCGATATACTGCGTCAGGTTCCCCAGCTTCCCCCTGCCGAAGGAAAGTCGTTTGCTTCCCAACATAGGCCTGTTCTCCATTCTCTGGGTCGCAGCCGCACTTTTCCTCCCCGGTTACGGACTGTGGAGGTCCCTGCGCTTCTCCCGGGCGCGCTCGCTGCTCTTCGCCCCGCTGGGCTCGGCCGCCGTGCTCGGTGGCCTGGCCATGGCTCTCGGTCTCGCACACATTCCCTGGAACCGGGGCACCGTCCTGGTGGGGTGTCTCCTGGTCTGGCTGCTGGTGGCCGCACTCATGGTGCTCGGGCGACGACGACGCGAGGGCAGCTCGGAGCTCGGGTGGCGGGAGCGCTGCCGGGCCGTCTACCGGCAGCCGGTAGACGCGGAGCACCGCATACCGTGGCACGGGCTGCTCGTCGCGCTCCTGTCGGCCGGCATCGGTGGGTACCTCATCAGCACCCGGCTTCGAGAATTGATGCCAGGGGCGGGGTCCTTCCCTCAGCGGTTCGACGTGCTGTTCCACCTCAATGCCGTGCGGTTCATTCTCGAGACGGGCAACGCCTCATCGTTGAACCTCGGAACGATGATCGCCCCGGACAAGTCGTTCGCGTTCTACCCGTCCCTGTGGCACAGCCTCGGTGCCCTTGCCATGCAGACCACCCACGACGACGTCTTCGTGGTCACGAACGCGGTCGTCCTCGTGGTGTGCGCCGTCGTCTGGCCCCTCGCGATCGTCACGGCAGTGGGAACGATCACGGGTTTCCGGCCCCTGCCCCTGATCACAGCGGGCGTAGGGTCCGCGGCATTCAGCTCTTTCCCATTCGCGCTGCTGAACTACGGCCCCCTGCTACCGAACATTCTGTCGCTGTCCTTGCTTCCCCTCGCCGTGGCTGTCATGGCTTCCATCACGGCTGTGACCCACCGTCTGCGGGCAGACTTGGGCCAGCGCATCATCGTGATCCTTGCCACGCTTGGCGCGCTGGGGGTTGCCCAGCCCAATGCTCTGGCAACCCTGCTGGTGGCCACCACTCTGATGGTGGTGTGTCGCAGCGGGTGGCGGGTACGCCGAGCCGCGGAGAACTTCACGCACCCCTGCCTCGTCCGTGGCAGCAGGGCTGGCCGGTACTACCGCAAGCTCATGCTCGGGACCATCGTCATTCTGCTGACCATTGCGGCCTTCACCATCATCTGGTCGGTTCTGCAGACGGACTACAACCGCCCCTCCGACACGGGGCTGACCACCGCCGTCGGACAGGCCGTCCTACTCGCTCCTAACGGCCGCGACGAGATCCCCTGGGTCTTCGCCATTGGTTCTCTCCTGGGCCTCATCGTGGCAATCTGGCGTCGCAAGTACCTGTGGGTCGCCCTGGTGCACGTCAGCACTCTCGTCCTCTACGTCTACGCCACAGGAGCGCCGGACGACCCGTTCCGCACCTGGCTGGTCGGGCCCTGGTATGAGGACTCCTCGCGACTGGCGGCTCTGCTGCCGATGACCGGGGTGATGCTCACAGCAATCTTCGTCGTCTCCGTGGCAGACGTCTTCTTCCCCCGGCATATCGCCTCGGACCGGGTCATGCGGTGGCGGGCACCCAGTGAACTCGTCCTCGCGGTGTTGCTGTGCGTCCTCATGCTCCCCGCCACCCAGGAGGCGCCGTTCCGTCATATGGACGTCTACCTGAGGGACGCCTTCCGGATTGACGCAAATTCGTTCGGACTCACTCCGGACGAGTACGAGCTGCTGAAACGCGTGGACCTGAGCGTTCCCGAGGACGCCCTCATCGGCGTCAACCCCTGGACGGGAGCGAGCCTGGCCTACAGCGTGGCGGACCGCCACGTGACCTCGCCCCACATTTTCACCCATCTGTCCCCGGCCGAGGCCGTCGTGACCCGGGACCTCGGGGATACCTCCAAGTCGGCTGAGACGTGCCCAGCAGTGAACGAGTCGGGAATCGACTACGTCCTCGACTTCGGTGACCGGGCCCTGATACCGGACACTCCGGACTGGGACGACTTCCCCGCGTATACGAACGTCCACGACGTTCCGGGTGACCACTACGAGGAGGTCGACCGGCAGGGCGGCAGCGTCCTCTACAAGGTCGTGGGCTGCGACTGAACATCCCCGCCTACATGACGACGGCGCCGCGAGAGTAGGACTCTCGCGGCGCCGTCGTCATGTAGGCCGCTGGGCAACACAGCGGGCTCAGCCGGCCAGGGGCCCGTCCAGGTCCGGATCGTACTGGGGCACGAACTCCTCGCCGCGTTCGGCGGCCTCGCGGGCCTGCCACTCGCGTTTGCGGCGCTTGTCCTCGAGGGCACGAGCGAGGCCTTCCGCGTGCTCGCGGCGCACCTCCTCCTCGGGCTGGTTGCGCATGTGGGCGACGGCGCCGTAAACGTTGCCGTCGAAGACCTTGTTGCCGTGGTCCATCACGATGCCGCGCTCGCAGATGTC
Organism: Kocuria marina; assembly: GCF_000786655.1. Taxonomy (GTDB): domain Bacteria; phylum Actinomycetota; class Actinomycetes; order Actinomycetales; family Micrococcaceae; genus Kocuria; species Kocuria marina_A. Next base: position 5,881 of record NZ_JROM01000055.1, read on the forward strand.
CATCACGAGGTTGAGGTCGTGGGAGACCACCACCAAGGTCTTGCCGCGTCGCACCAGGTCCTTGATCCGGCCGATGCATTTCTTCTGGAACGGCTCGTCCCCCACGGAGAGGATCTCGTCCACCAGGAAGACCTCGGGGTCCGTGTGGATGGCCACGGAGAACGCGAGGCGCAAGTACATGCCGGAGCTGTAGAACTTGACCTCGGTGTCGATGAAATCGGCGATCTCGGAAAAGGCCACGATGTCGTCGAACTTCTCGTCGATCTCCGCCTTGTCCATCCCCAGGATGGCGCCGTTGAGGTAGACGTTGTCGCGGCCCGTGAGATCCGGGTGGAACCCCGCGCCCACCTCGATGAGCCCCGCCACGCGCTCCCGCGTGAGCACCTCCCCCGAGTCCGGGTTCATGACCCCGGAGATCATCTTCAGGGTAGTGGACTTGCCCGAACCGTTGAAGCCCAGCAGGGCCACGGTCTCACCGTCGTAGACGTCGAACGAGACGTCGTTGAGTGCCGTGAACTTGGCCGTGAGGTCCCCCTTGCGGCCCTTCACGAGCCACACGAAGGCCTCCTTCATGGAGCGGGTGTGGCGCAGCACGAACTCCTTGGTCATGTGCCTGACCCGGATGGCGACGTCCGCCTCGGTGCGCCCGGGGGTGTGCGGGGTGACTGAACTAGACATGATTCACAGCTCCTGCGCGAAGTTGCCCTCTTGGGACCGGAAGAGCCGGTCCGCGATCACGAAGAGGATCAGGCTGGTGACGATGGCCAACGGGGTCCAGCCCGTCATCAGGTGGGGCGGGACGTGCCAGATCTGCGGGTTGTCCGTGGTGGGGAACCAGAACCCGTAGTGGAACAGTTCCACGGCCACCGTGAGGGGGTTGACCATGTAGACGTAGTACACCCAGTCCCACAGCTTCTCCCGCACCATGGTCCACATGTAGAGCACGGGCGAGGCCCACGTGGAGACCATGACGATCAGGTCCACGATGTTCTCCGCGTCCCGGAAGAACACGTTGAACGTGGTGAACAACATGCCCAGGGCCAGGGAGAACAGCGCGATGATGAGCGTCCCCACGACCACGGCCAACAGCTGTTTGATGTCAGGCCGCCACCCGGTCACGAGACACGCGAGCAGCAGGATGGCCAGTTGCGGGACGAAGTGGATGAACGCGACCAGCAGGTTGGACACCGGGAACAACTGCCGTGGCAGGTAGATCTTCTTGAGCAGACCGCCGTTGGCCACCACCGAACGCGATGCGTTGCCGAAGACCTCACCGAACAGGTTCATCACCACGATCCCGGAGAACAGGTAGACCGCGAAGTTCTCGATCCCCCGGTTCAGGTCCAGGAACACGCCCATGGCGATGTAGAACACCAGGAACTGCACGCCCGGCTTGAGGTAGGACCACAACAGACCCAGCACCGTGCCGCGGTACCTGATCTGGATCTCCTTGTCCACGATCAGCTTGAGCAGGAACCTGTTGGCGAACACGTCCCGCAGGCCGCGGTCCTGCCCCGGAGGCCGCAACTGCGTCGCGGGGGCTTGCATTTCCATCTGCCGTCCTTTCCTCGCACGGGCCGTTGTGCGCCGTGACCGGATATACGCCGACGCCGCACGCGGAAGTCTGCGTGCGGCGTCGTGCAGGGGCCAAATTACTGCGCGGGGCCGTTCTCCGCAAAAGTCCGCGCCCACGCGTCCACCGAGGTGATCTCCGGGAGGGCGGCGCGGTACTGCTCGCTCAGCGCGTCCCACCGGGAGAGCAACTCGGCGTGGAGCTTGACGCTCTCCACCATGAGCTCACGGACCTGAGCGGGATCCCGGCGGTACCAGGACGCCCCGGTGCCGTCCGCGTTGGAGACGATCGCCGAGTCCAGGGAGGCAAGGTAGGACCAGTGGCTGTCCATGTGCGCCACGCTGGCTTCCGGGTACTCCTTGGCCATGTCCCGCACGGGGCGCAGCGTCTGCTTGAGCACGGTGCGCACCGCCCACGGGATCAGCTGCGCCTTGGTCGGAGACTTGGGAGCCCCCATGGTGCGCGGGGGCTTCTTGCGCCGGACGGGCGGCAGGGTGGCCGGGTCCTTGACCACGCGCGCGTCCGAGTACTCGTCCTTCATGGCGCGGATCTCGGGCATGCGGGTGGGCAGCATGGCGTGCAGCCCGTCCGGGCCGTCCAGGACGTCCTGGATCGCGAGCAACACGGACTTGGCCGGGTAGTACTGCATGGACACCACGTGCTTGGTGTCCGTGGTCAGGGACTCGCGCAGCATCCGCCCGCCCTTGGCGAACGGCGAGTGCAGCAGGGCCGCGATCAAGCGGTTGCGCTCGTGGAAGTACGCCTGCCAGTCCACGGCGTCGTCCTTGTCCGCCCACGACACGTGCCACACGGCCGCACCCGGCAGGGAGATGGTCGGGTAGCCGGCGGCCTTGGCGCGCAGCGAGTACTCGGAGTCGTCCCACTTGATGAACACGGGTAGGGACAGCCCGATGTCCTCGAGGACCACGCGCGGGATCAAACACATCCACCAGCCGTTGTAGTCGGCGTCCCAGCGCCGGTGCAGCTGCGGGCGCGAACGCAGACCGCGCTCGGCGAAGTCCACGCCACCCAGGCCGTCGATGGGACCCCACAGGAACCGGTAGGGGTTCACGACCTCCGCGTACGCGTTGAGCAGGGGCTTGTTGTACATGTCGAACATGTGCCCGCCCACGATGGACGGGGTGTGGCACATGTCCGCGAACGCGGTGGCCCGCAGCACGCCCTCGGACTCGAGCAGGATGTCGTCGTCCAGGATCAGGACGTAGTCGGACTTCTCCACACCGTTCGGGGTGTCCCGGCCGCGCACGACCTCGTACATGTTCCGGGCGAAACCACCGGATCCGCCCATGTTCCCCTGCCGGATCATCCGCAGCTTCCCGCGCATGGCCTTCTCGGCCTGCGGGAAATCGGGTTCGTCCTGGACCAGCTTGTTGCCCTGGTCCACGATGATCAGCTCGTCGAGGACCTCGTCCAGGCCGTCCGCCTCGGCAATGGTCTTGATCGTGTTGACGCAGTAGTCCGGGCGGTTGAACGTGGTCACGCCCAGGGTCACGCGACCCACCGGGCGGCCATGGGACGGCACGAGCCAGGACGCCGCGTCCAGGACCATGCCCTCCTCGTCCGCGATCAGGTCGAACCAGTACCAGCCACCGTCACCGAACGGGGCCAGCGTGAGCTCGAACTCGCACGTGGTGCTCCCGCTGACCCGGCGGTCCTCGACGCGCTGCGCGACCCCGCGAGCATTCGTGCGGTACACGATGAGCGATCCGGCACCCGTAGTGCGCACACGCAGCACCACGGACTCGGCCACGGTCCAGCGGCGCCAGTAGGACGCCGGGAACGCGTTGAAGTAGGAGCCGAACGAGACGCGTCGCCCGGCCCGGATCCGCACCGAACGGCGCGAGAGGATGTCGTCCGGGTGCTGGTTGGCGGTGTCGGCGCCGGCCGAGGACGGGCCGTCCCGGTTGATGGGACCGTCGATGTACAGCGGCAGGGCGTCCAGGTCCTTGTTCGCGGGGAACACGACCCGGGCCACCTCCCGCAGGTCCTCCGCCGTGCTGGGCTCCGTGTTGATCTTGGCCAGGTACTCCTGGTCGTCCGTGGTCTGCGGTTCGGGCTGGTTGGCCTGTTCCACGCGTTCGCTGCTCACTCGTCCACTCCTCCGCTGCTCAGGGGCGCACCGGAGGTGAAATGCGGTGCGATCTTGTTGTCCACCATGGACAGTGCCGAGCCGATGGCCATGTGCATGTCCAGGTACTTGTAGGTGCCTAGGCGGCCGCCGAACAACACCGACGATTCCTCCTTGGCCAGATCCCGGTACGCGAGCAGCTTCTCGCGGTCCGCCTGCGTGTTCACGGGGTAGTAGGGCTCGTCACCCTTCTCGGCGAAGCGCGAGAACTCCCGCATGATCACGGTCGCGTCCTTGGTGTAGTCACGCTCCGGGTGGAAGTGGCGGAACTCGTGGATGCGCGTGAACGGGACGTCCTCGTCCGGGTAGTTCATCACCGAGGTGCCCTGGAAGTCCTCGATGTCCAGGACCTCCTCCTCCAGATCGATCGTGCGCCACGAGAGATCACCCTGGGCGTAATCGAAGTACCGGTCCACCGGGCCCGTGTAGACCACGGGGACCTGGCCCACCACGTTCGACTTAGAGAACTCCTGGGAGTCGTCGAAGAAGTCGGTGTCCAGGCGCACGTCGATGTTCGGGTGGTCCGCCATGCGCTCGAGCCACGCGGTGTACCCGTCCACGGGCAGGCCCTCGTGGGTGTCGTTGAAGTAGCGGTTGTCGTACGTGTAGCGCACGGGCAGCCGGGAGATGATGGACGCGGGCAGGTCCTTGGGATCGGTCTGCCACTGCTTGCCGGTGTAGTGCTTGATGAACGCCTCGTACAGCGGGCGCCCGATCAGCTGGATGCCCTTGTCGTTGAGGTTCTGCGGATCCGTGCCCGCCAGTTCACCGGCCTGCTCGCGGATCAGATCGCGTGCCTCCCCCGGGGAGTACGCCGCGCGGAAGAACTGGTTGATCGTGCCCAGGTTGATGGGCATGGGGAACACCTCCCCCTTGTGCCGGGTGTACACCCGGTGCACGTAGTTCGTGAACGCGGTGAAGCGGTTCACATACTCCCACACGCGCTCGTTCGAGGTGTGGAACAGGTGGGCCCCGTAGCGGTGCACCTCGATCCCGGTCCGCTCCTCGTTCTCGCTGTAGGCGTTGCCGCCCAGGTGGGAACGCCGGTCGATCATGGTGACCTTCAGACCCATTTCTCGCGCCGCTCGTTCCGCCACGGTCAAACCGAACAGACCCGAGCCCACGACCACCAGATCAGTGTTCATGTGTTTCTCCTAGCATCTTCCGCGATTCATGCACGGACATCGTCTGGCCTAAAAATACCGGACACCACCCCGGGCGCCCTGTGTGACCCGCACAGCGCCGCGCCTCGTGAGCGCCGTCACACGGCGGCGTCGTGCGCGGGGTGCGACGCCGCTCGGCCGCTTCGGCGACGGCGCCGCAGCTCGGAGGACGGCGGGGTTCACGCACCGCGGCGCCGGGATGACAGCGAGGCGCGCGCTCCGCGTTCAGCGGGCGTCCCGGGTGAAGCCGCTGAGCACCCACGCGGCGGCGGCTCGCCCCGACGCCGCGAGCGACGCGTTCTCGCGGGCCCACGTCCGACGGCGCTCACGCGCGCCCTCGCGCTCACCCGAGCGGGCGTCGTCGAGCGCGCGTTCCATGGCGTCCGCGACCGCCTCGGGGGTGAACTCCACGGGCGTTCCCAACCGGTTCTCGGACACGAGGCGGGCACCCGCGCCCACCCCGGCGTAGATGGACGGCGTGCCGCACGCGGCGGCCGCGTAGAGCTTGGTGGGCTTGGAGAAGTCGTACCCGGTGTGCGGGATGACGGAGGCGAGCGCCGCCACGGCACCCCGCAGGAACGCCGCGGTGCGCGCCGGGGGCTGCACGCCGTGGAACACGACGTTGTCCGGGGCCAGCCGCGCGGCGACCTCCTGGACACGGGTGAGGTCCGATCCGCGCCCCAGGACGTGCAGTGTCACCCCGGGGTGGCGCGGCAGGATCCGGGCGAGCGCCTCGATGAAGATGTCCATCCCCTGCCATTCGGACACGGACCCCGCGTACACGAAGTACGGCCCGTCCGGTTCGGCGGGGCCGTCCGCGGTGAAGGTGTCGGTGTCGATCCCGTTCTCGGCGAGGAACATCTTGTCCCACCCGACCCCGGTCACGCGGTGCAGTTCCTCGCCCATCGACTCGGACACCGTGATCACACCGCCGGCGCGCCGGGCGGACACGGTCTCCGCGACGCGCATCAGCTGCGTCACCACCGAGGGGACGTCCATGTTCAGGGTCGCGGAGGTCCACACGTCCGGGTTGTACCAGATGTACGGACGACGCCGCAGCGCACTCGACAGCCACACCGCGAGTCCCGTGGTGGGGGGCGGTTCACTCACGACGATGTCCGCGTCCATGGTGAGGAGGCGGGCGAAGGCCTGGACGTCGAAACTGAGGTACTGGGCCACGCCGCGGACGTAGTCCTCGCTGTCCCGCAGGACGGGGACCCGCACGATGCGGTACGGCTCGTCCACGGCGGCCTCAGCCATGGCGCGGGGCGGGTTCGTGGTCAGGACCGTGACGTCGGCCCCCTCGGCGGCGAAGCCCCTGGCCAGGGCGGCCAGACGGAAGGACGCGGCCGCCGGTTCGGGGAGGAAGATTCGGCTGACGATGACAACCTTGCGGGGTCTCATGGCCTTTACTGTCTCATGATTCACGCTCCGATCCGGACCGCGTCCACGGCGCGTGCATGGGCGTTCGGTGGGAAGATCGGCCCGCGGTGAGCCCACTGCACGACCGAGCCCGTGTACTCCCCCGCGCCGCGCGGATCCACACGGCAGGACGTGTCCCCGCCGCGGGCCGTCACCGGCGGGTGGAGTGCTGTCATGCAGTTGAGTCTCCGGATCACGTGGGCCGGTTCCGGCGTGCTCCACACCGCGCACCTCACCGCCGCACCGGGTGCGCGCGGGGCGGAACTGCGCGCCGAACTCGTCCGACTCCTGGGGACGCCATGCACTGCCGTGGTCTCCGGGGTCGATCTCGCGGCCACGAGCGTGGGCGCCCCGCCCCTGACGGACGGTGCCACGGTGGCCCTGACCCCGGAGGAACGACATCTCGACGACGCTGACGTTCCGGTCGGGCCCGCTCGGGCCTCGACGCCGGGTCCCCCCTCCCCGGTCGTGCCGCTCGCGGATTCGCACGAAGCCGCGTGCCTCCTGGCCGTGGAGGGCGTCGGGGTGGGAACGCGCCTCCCACTGACCCGCGGAACGCATCAGCTCGGCCTCACACCATGTGAGCCGCGGTTGCTCCCCGCGTCGCAGCCGGGGAAAGATCCCGCCCAACCGACCCTGATCATGGATGACGCGGGCCTGCGGGTGCTCCCGGGAGGCGCAGAACTGCGGCACGGCGACCGGGTCCGCGTGCGGAGGGACGGTCGTGCGTGCACCCTGCGGGTCTCGTTCCCTGCGGCGCACACCGAGGACCTGGCCTGGCCGGATCCGGCCGTGCCCCCGGCGGGATTCACCGCCCAGGAGGCGGATCCGGTCCACCCCTTGCGCGTGGACTCCCCCGCGGTTGCGAAGTCCCGGATCGCGCTGATCACGGGCCTGCTCCCCCTCGTGGCCGGGATCGGTATCGCGGTGGTCACCCACTGGTGGTTCTTCCTGGTCTTCAGCGCCCTGGGTGCCGTCACGTCCGCGGTGGGCTGGTTCGGCGAGCGCGGCGCGCGGCGCGATCATCGACGTCGCCTGGCCGCGGCCCTCGAACGGGACCTGCGCCGCTGCGAGAAGGCGGCGCCCTCGGCCGCGGAGATCGTGGCGCGCTGCCGGACGGTGCGCAGCTCATCCCGGATGGACAGCAGCGGACCCCGCGCGGGCACCGCACTGTCCCATGACGCCACAACGCCCGGACGGATCGGCGCCCCTGCTGCGCGGACACGTCGGTGGGTCCGGCTGGGTCACGCGGCACGGTCCGCGCACATCGTCGGTGACCGTGCGACGGCGCCTCGCGCGGCATTCCACCCCCACGCTCCCGTGTTGCTGGATCTGGCGGGGATCGGCAGCCTGACCCTGGTTCTCGACCGGGAACGGGCGGAGGGTGTTCTCCATGCCCTGGCCGTCCAGTTGTTCACGGGGCCCGCGGCGCTCACCGCATTGCGCGTGTCCCCGGGCATCACGTGGCGCCCGCCCGTGGCCCACGATCTGCTCCCAGCGCCCCATGAGAATCCGACGGCCTCCTCACCGGACCGGGACGTCGCGCTGGAGGTCGTGACACCGGCGTGGGCCGCCGCCGCGCCGGCCACGCCCGGGACGCTGCGCATCATCGTGACGGCCGACCCGGAGGGTGCTCCCGGGGACACCGTCGTCACCGCGGGACCGGACGGCCTGCGACTCGGCAGCCGAGTGGTCCATGTCGTTCCGGGGCTCGCGGAGACCGGGCGCGGGACGCACCTCGAGTTCACGCCGGACACCGTCACGATCGACACGGCCGAGGCGGCGATCCGCGCGTGGCGACGAGCCGCGGGAGGCACTCACGGTGGGCCACTGCCTCGCCGCGTGGGCTCGCACGAACTGGTGGCCGCACACCCCGGCCCGACCTCCACCGCGCTCATCGGGACGAGCCGTGGCGGGTCCGACGCTCGTCCCCAGCCCGCGACGTCGACCGCGGCGTTGACCGCGGTGTTCGGCGTGTCGTCCGCGGGGCCGGCGGTCGTCCGGCTCGACGACGAGAACCCGCACCTGCTCGTCGCGGGCACCACCGGATGCGGGAAGTCGGAAGTGCTGCGCACCCTCGTCACGGCGCTCGCATACACATTCCCACCCGAGCGCCTGGAATTCGTGTTCATCGACTTCAAGGGCGGGGCGGCCCTGGCCCCACTGACGGGTCTACCCCACGTCACGTCCCTGCTCACGGACCTGGGACCGGACGAGGTCCGCCGCGCCCTGGCCTTCCTACGCTCCGAGGTGCAGCGCCGCGAGCGGGTCCTGTCCTCCCTCGGGCTCAACGACATGGCGCAGCTGCTGCGCACCCGGAGCGGTCCACTTCCCCTACGGGAACTCGTGGTCGTGGTGGACGAGGCCAGGATGCTCACGGATGCCTTCCCGGATGCGGGGCAACAGCTCGCGGTGATTGCCGCGGTGGGTCGGTCCCTCGGTGTCCACCTCGTGCTCGCTACCCAGCGTCCCCAGGGTGCACTGAGCGCGGACGTGCGCGCCAACATCACCCAGGCACTGTGTCTGCGGGTGCGCAGCGACCAGGAGTCCATGGACGTACTCGGAACCGCCGCGGCGGCCCGCATCGCCCCGGGCATCCCGGGCCGCGGGTTCCTGGACCGCGGGGACGGCCCGCCCGTGGAGGTGCAGGCGGCGGTCCTGACCCGCATGATCCCGCCGCGGCCCGAGCCCCTGGTGCTTCGTTTCGATCCCGGACCCCTTCCGAGTCCGCCCGTCGCGGGAACCGGGCACGTCCGCCTCGGCGCGTCCGCCGCGCGGGAAACCGGGGTCACCGCCGCGGTGCGCGATGTCTCCCGCGCATGGCACGGGTATCTGCCACCCACCTCCTCTGATATGGCACCGTCTCGCGTTCCCGCCGACGCCGCTGTCCCACCGCCCCTGCCCCGCCACGTGCCCGCGGTGCGCACCGACGGCGAGGTGGATCTGGGTGCGGCGGAGAACCCGGCGGCCCACTGGTGCGGGCGGGTCTCGTGGCACCCGTGGCGGGACGGGCCGCTGCTGCTGATCGGACGCCCCGAGGCCACGCGCAACGGACTGTTCGACGTGCTGCGGCGCTGCGCCCACATCCGGATCCCGACCGCCACGGACGAGGCACACACGGGGGTGGCGGTGTACGTCCTCACCGCCTCGGGCCAGGCCGTGGAGGGGCTCACCACCGCGGACGGCCGGCCCCTGCACCCCGCCGTCCGCGGCCGCGCCCGTGTGGACCAGCCCGGGGACGTGGCCCACCTGGTGCGACAACTCCACGAGGGTCTCGAGCACGCGTCCACGGTTCCCGGGGATCCCCCGTCACGCGCCGTCCTCGCCGTGGACGACTGGGACCGCTGTTGTCAGGTCCTGCGTGCGAGTTCGTGGGCGCACCTGGAGGACGAGCTGGTGTCCCTCATGGCCACGGGCGCGTCCCGCGGGCTGTCCTGCGTGGTCGCGGGGGATCGCGCGCTGGTGGCGGGACGCGCGTCCCACCTCGGCTCCAACCGCTTGTACTTCCCGCAGGGACAGAGCAGCGACGCCCTCGTGCAGTGGCCCCGCCTACCCCCGTTCACGCCGTATCCCGAGCGAGCCGCCCTCGCGGGCCCGATGGCCGCCCGCTGCACGCCGTGGGACCCGGAGGATTCCTCGGGGCATCTCGCGGTCGTGCAGCTCGCCACGGGGCTCGGACCCGACGCGCCCGCGGTCACCCACAGTGCCCCGCCCGGACCCACGCGGCCCGTGGACCTCCGGGATGCCCGGCTCGTCCCGCCACGGAACGACAGTCCCGCGGGTGCACTCGCCGCGGTGTCCCAGGATTCCCCGGACACAGGGCGCGCCGACGGCCCGACGCACCACCCGGCGAACCCGTGGCCCACGTCCTTCCCCCTGCCCACCGTGTGGCATGCTCCCGATCGGTCCGTGGCCGGCCTGGTGCTGGGTGTCACGCGGGGCGGGCAATGCGCCGTTCACCCGTGGGGTCCCGGTTCGACCCTGATCGTCGCCAGCCCGGCGCGGTCGGGGCGATCCACGTTCCTCGACGCCGCCCGTTCCGGGTTGTCCGCGGGCGCATCCGGAGACGGCGCACCCGAATATCTCGTTCTCACCGGCTCCCCCAGGACCGCAGCCGAGGCCGAAGAGCTCCTGCGCGCCGCCAGGTCAGCTGATCGACCGGCCACGATCATCATCGACGACGCCGACCACCTCACCCCCGATGTCCTCCGGGCACTGGCCACCGCGTGGTCCCCGCATGCCGTCCCGGTCGAGTCCCACCAGGCGGCGGACAGCCCAGTCACTGCCTCGGCCCAGCCCGGGGTACGGATGATCGTGGGCGTGCGCCTCACGGATGCGCTCGCGGGGACCTTTCCCCCGTTACTCGCGTGGCGTCAGCACGCGGACACGCTCCTGGTGCGACCACGCCGGGTGTTCGACGGTGACGTGTTCGGCGTGTCCCTCACGGGCCTCGCGCTGGGCGGGCCGCCCGGCCGCGCGGTCTGGGCGCACCGCGGCCTCGCGGAACCGGTGCAGCTGCCCGCGCCCGCGCGGGCGGTCACGAAGTGAGGGGTACGACGACGCTCGGCCCCGCTCGGCGAGCCACGCCCCGCAACCGTCCGGTCTCCCGGGGGACGCTGCGGTGGACGCGATCACGGCCCGCTCGCGGGAGCATCGGTGCGTGAGGTCCCGGTGTGCTTCGGGGGAGGTCCCGCGAGGTCAGCGAGCGACGTCGTCGTGGGTGCGATGCATCCAGGCGACGGTGCGCGGTGCGAACAAGCACAGGACGGTGACCACCGCGACCGCCGCGACGGCGATGCCCCAGAAACCCATGGTGCGCTGCAGGAAGGACAGTCCGACGATCAGCAGGAACGCCTGGGACACCAGGACGGCGGCGCGCGGCCAGCGCAGACCTCGCCAGGTCCCGCGGGCCGCCGCCCCGAGCCACAACGCACCGGCGGCGAGCACCACGGTCGCGAAGATGATCCCCGCGACGGGCAGGACGTGGACGGAGAACAGGGAGACGACCAGGCCCACGGCGACCGCGAGCAATGCCGCAGCCTCCAACGCCACCAGCACGGTGATCACGGATGCGGTCCAGGGCCGGGAAGTCGCGGCTCCGGGGGCGGTACGACGATCCGGGGCGGCCATGCGGAAAACCTTTCGGCGGGGACGGGAGCACTCCCACTGTAGTGACCGCATCGGCCCGCGACCGGTGACCGATGCCACGAACCGGTCCCGTCCCCCGATGCCGGAGGCGGTTCATGCCGGCGGCCGACATCACGCCCGGACATCCGGCGGCAATCGTTGCGAGGGGCGCCTTGGGATGTGATATAGCGCTCACACCCTTGTTTACTGTGTGTTTACGTGGGAAAGTAGTGGGCAGAATCCCCAGGGTCCGACATCCACGGGCCTTTTCTGTGTGTCATTCCCCCCGGAAATCCGCGACGCGGCTCGCTGCCGCATTGCTCGGGATGCGCACGGGCCCGCACCCACGAACCCGAAAGGAGCCGTGCCGTCATGGATTGGCGTAGTCGCGCAGCTTGCCTCGAAAAGGATCCCGAACTGTTCTTCCCGGTGGGCAACACCGGCCCCGCCCTGTTGCAAATCGAGGAAGCCAAGGCCGTGTGCCGCACGTGCGAGGTCATGGACACGTGCCTGCAGTGGGCCCTCGAATCCGGCCAGGACGCCGGTGTGTGGGGCGGTATGAGCGAGGACGAACGGCGTGCGTTGAAGCGCCGCGCCGCCCGCGCCCGCCGCGCCTCCTAAGCCCTTTCGATCGTCACGGCGGCCCGTGACCTGCTCCCACGAGCGGGTCACGGGCCGCCGTCGTTCGTGGCCGGCTGGGCGTGTCAGGAGCGCCCGGACATCGCCCGCGGGAACCGGGCGGTGATGATCACGCTCGTCCCACCGCCGTCAGCGGGTTGCCACCGGATGCCGCCCTGCAGCTCACTGGCCACGAGCGTGCGCACGATCTGCATCCCGAGTCCCTCGCCCTCCGCGGGTGGGCGGTAGGCGTCCACACCGGATTCCTCGATCACGGCGTCCCCCATACCGCGCCCGTCGTCGTTGATCGCGATCTCGACGACGCGGTACCTCTCCCCCGCGTCCGTGACCTCGTCCTCCCGGTGCGTCACCACGAGTTCCACTGTGCCGTCCCGGTCCTTGAGCCCGTGCCCCACAGCGTTGGCCACGATCTCGTTGACCACGAGGGCCACGGACGTCGCACTCTTGGACGGCAACCGACCGAACCGGCCGCTGACCCGGGTGCGCACGTGCTGGCCCGCGGAGGCGGTTTCCACCGCGAGTTTGACCTGGTGGCGGATGAGGTCGTCGAAGTCCACGTCCTCCGAGATCTCGTGGGACAGGGACTCGTGCACGCGCGCGATCGCACTCACGCGCCGCATGGCCTGCTGCAGGCCGTTGCGTCCCTCGTCGGAATGCATACGCCGGGACTGCAGACGCAGGAGGGCGGAGACCGTCTGCAGGTTGTTCTTGACCCGGTGGTGGATCTCCCGGATCGTCGCGTCCTTGGAGACGAGCTGCAGGTCTCGGCGCCGCAGTTCCGTGACGTCCCGGCACAGCAACAGCGCCCCGGTGCGTTCCGGGCCCTCCCGCAGCGGGATCGCACGCAGCGTGGCCGAGGCCTTGCCGGTGGCGAGTTCTGCGCGCCACGGCATGGTCCCCGCGAGCACGGGCGCCAGGGTCTCGTCCACGCCAGGGGCGGTCAGGGGCAACTGACGTGCCACGTGCAACAGGTTCTGCCCCGTGATGTCCCCCGCCAGACCCAGCCGCCGGAACGTGGACAGACCGTTGGGGGAACAGAACTCCACGGTTCCCTCGGCGTTGAGCCGCATGATGCCGTCCCCCACGCGCGGGGCGCCGCGGCGGGAATCGGTGCGCACCGCGAAATCCGGCCACGTCCCCTGGTTCGCCATGCGCAGCAGGGCAGAGGCCAGCTCGTGGTACACGAGTTCCATGCGGGACGGCAAGCGGTCGTGCTGGGGGTCCGCGGTGAGACTGACGACGGCGATCGTGCGGTTGTTGCGCACGAGCGGCACGAGGGTGACCGACCGCGACGCGAGGCTCGACCATTCCGATGGACCGGCCCGTTCGATCCGCCGGTCCACCCACGCCCTGCGCAGTGTGAACGCGGCCTCGCCACCCACGACCTCCCCCACCATGTCCTTCTGGTAAGCGGTGGGGCCCGTGGTGGGCCGGGCATGCGCCAGCACGAGGAACTCGCTGCCCTCGCCCGGAATCGGATCCCCCGTGGGGCTCTCGGCGGCGGGGATCACGTCCGCGGGGAAGCACAACAGCAGGTCCCCGAAGCCCAGGTCCGCGACCATCTGCCAGTCCCCCACGAGCAGGTGCAGCCACTCGGCGTCCCCGGCGTCGAAGTCCGGGACAGATCGCAACGGATCCGTGAAGGCCATGGAACGCTCGCTTTCCAATGCTCAACCGCGGCGCAACCACGCGCCCATCCGACGCCCCAGCCTAGTCCCCGCCGGACCCGCTCCCGCGCCCACGGGTTCCGCCGCGCCTCCGTGTGCGTCGGGCTCGCGCATCCGCCGCACGAGCTCCGCGAGCGCACTCATCTCGTGGCGTAGCGCGCTGCGCGGCGCAGTCTCCGCGAGTACGGCGCCGGCGAGCAGGGCGTCGTCGCACGTCTTGGCGTCCCACGAGAGGGTGTGGGCCACGGGGTACCCGGGCGAGAAACGCTCCCAAGCCTCCCGCACGGACTCGGCCGCGGAGCGACCGGTGGCGGCGGCGCGCAGTTTGTTCATGACGACGACGATGCGCGCGTCCGGCGCCGCGTCCAGCAGGTCCGGCAGAGCCTTGACGAGCCGCGGGACGCCGAGGGTATCCGCTGCCCCGAGTGCGATCACGACGTCCGCGGCCGCGACCGCGGTCAACGTCCCGGCGTTGCGCCGCGGGGCCATGAAATCGGAGCTGATCTCCTCGTCGGACTCGAGGCCGAAGGCGGTGTCCACGACCACGGCGTCGTAGTCCTCCCGGGCGCGGTCGAGCACGAGGTCCAGGGCAGAACCCCGGATCTCGGGCCAGCGGTCGTAGCGGGTGATCCCGGTCAGCACGTCCAGCGAGGCGCCCGCGACGGACACCGTGCTCGCGCAGCGTCGCAGTCCCTCCCGGTCCAGCCGCGCCTGGTCGGCGAGCCGGCAGGCCTGCGCCAGCCCCGCGGCTTCGTCCAGCATCCCGAGGCTCGCCGCGACCGAGGCGGCATAGGTGTCCGCGTCCACGAGCAGCACACGCCGCCCGAGCAGGGCGAGTTCCGCCGCGAGATTGAGCGAGGTGACCGTGCGGCCGGGCGCTCCGGCCGGTCCCCACACGGCGATCAACCGGCAGGCTTCGGCATCGTCGAGGGCGTCCGACTCGTCGGGGTCATGCGCCGTCGCGGGATCGCCCGATGACCCAGCGGATACGGCGGATCCCGAGCCGAGTCCGGCGCCGTCGGGGCCGATGCGCCCTTCCCCGGGGGCGCTGTCCGGGGAGGCTTCGGAATTCGTGATTGCTCGGTCCAAGGCTCGCCCGGCTGCGTCTTCGTGCGATGCCGGCCCGTCCGAGGGCGCATCAGTCGCCGCCGCGCCGTTCGACGTCGCTCCCTTCGATGCCGCCCCGCGCCCGGGTGCCGGGCGTTCGCCGGGCGCCGCAGCGCCGTCGTCACGCACCGACGACGGCGAGCGCGCGGGACCGAGCATCGCGCGGGTGATGATCCGGGCGAGTTCCTCCCCGGTGGCGTCCGGGGGCACGCTGCCGACACCCAGACGCTGCACGCGGGACTCGTCGTGTCCCTCGACCACCAGGACCCGCAGGTCGTCGGTCTCGAGTTGATCGAGCAGGCTCGCGGTGAGCTCCTCGGCGCCCTCCGCGACGAGCGCCGCGTGGGCCATGCGGGTGTGGGCGCACGCGAGCAGTTCGGCGAGGTCCAGACAGCGCCGCACCACCGTGACGTCCCCGTGCAAGCGTTCGAGCCGGTCCACGAGCGGCCACGTGCTCGTCCCGAGCGTCACCACGGAGATGCTCACGAGCCGGAACCCGCCGTGTTGAGCACCAAGGTCACCTTGGCGTCGTTGCCGAGCGCGTCCACGAGCGGACCCACCTGGGCCTGCGTGACCAGGACGTAGACCGTGGCGGAGGCGTTACCGCCGAGTGCCGTGTCCTTGGTGTCCACGCGTGCGATCTCCGCGCCCGCGACGAGTTTCTCGGGCGCCCCGTACCCGCGCCCCGTGGGTTTGGGCTCGGCCACCCACACGTCCACATGGGACCCCGCCTCCGCCTGGGCCGGCATGGGAGTGGTCAGGGCGACCCCCACGGGTGTGCGGTCGAGCTCGTCCGCGGTGCCCACCGCCGCGGCCGGCACGAGTTGCCCGCGCGCCACGCGCTGGGTCACCACGGCGTTCTCCCGCAGTTGCCCGTCCGGGACGTACTGCGCGGAGGAATCCTGCAGGTGCGCGTCCACCGTGCCCAGGTCCTCCCGCGTGATCCGTTGACCCACGGAGAGGTCGTTGGCCGCGACGTAGTACGGCTGGGTACGGTTGGCCGTGGCGACCAGCAGGATCACCCCCAGCACGGAGAGCAGGACCAACAGCAGCCCCACGAGCAGGCGCGGATCCCGCCAGGACGGTTTGCGGAATCGTGCGGCCGTGGACCGTCCCGAGCGCTCGAGCGCCGCGGTGCTCCCCATGCTGACATCCTTTCGTGATGCACCGGCCCCCGCCGGCTGCACCCGAGTGTGCCGCGCCGCACACCGCGCTGGGAAGTGTGACGAACGCCCTGTGGACGGAGGTGGCCACGTGTCCATTCGGCCCAGGACCTGTTGATAACCCGCCGCCTGCCCCCTCACGTGGGACAATGACGAGCGAACCCCGATGAAACAGCATGCAACGGCACCTAAGAAAGTGATGGACCGGAATGTCCCAGCAGCGATTCCTCACACTCGCGGACGTCGCCGAGATCCTCTCGATCTCCGTCCCGCAAGCGCGTGCCATGGTGCGTTCGGGGGAACTTCCCGCGATCCAGGTGGGCGGTCGCGGTCAGTGGCGCGTGGAGAAGGTCAAGCTGGAGGAGTACATCCAACAGGGCTACGAGCGCACCGAGCAAGCGGTGCGTGAGGGCACCCTGCACTGACACACCCTGGGGACGCCGGACGACTCACCCCGCATCGAGGGACGAGACCAGCGCCACGGCATGGAACCCCACCGTGCGCACCGCGGTGACCGAGCGGCGTCGGCGGAACTGGTCCTGCGGGTGCACCGCGACGTCGAAAAAGTCCTGACCCACGGCGTCCACCGTGCCCTCGATCTCGCCGTGACCGGAATCGTCCTGCAGCACGACCCGCACGTGCACGCGCGCGGTGCTGAGGGCGCGTAGGACGTGGCCCATGCCGAGCCTGCGGATGGTCGAACGTTCCGGGAGCACCTCGAAGCGACGCGGTAGTCCCTCCCACCAGACCACGCTGTGCAGTGGGACCAGGTGCTGGAGGTGCCGCTCGCGCACCACGACCCAGCCGGAGCCCACGTCCGCGAGCTCTCCCTCTAGGGTGTCACCGCGCGCTGGGCGCAACCGCACCGGTCCGCCGCGGTGTGCCGCGAGCCGCTCGAGCAGCGTGAGCCGTGACAGCTCCGCCCGCGCGGTCTCCACGGCCTCCTGCTCCACGAGCCGCAGCCTGGCCTGCTCGAGTTGGGCCTCCATGTCCTCGAAGAGGTCGTCCCAGCGCATCCGCCACCGTCCTTGGGTCTCGGGGTCCTGAGGTCACGCTACGGCGTGCAGGGGTCGGCTCCGCGTCGGATGTCATGCCGACATGAATGCAATTGCAACGATGATTGACAGCCGACCGAGACCGCTGAATGATCTAGAAATGTCAAACGGCATCAAATGGCACTATTCGGAGGCAAAGATGTCTACGATCCATCGATCGGTACCTTCCACCGGCACCCGCTTGGCCGTCGCGTGGCTCGGCGTCCCCGTGCTGGCCGGGGCGCTGGGGGTTCTGGGCCTCGGATATGCGCAGACTCTGCGCGCCACAGGATCCGGTCAAGACCCCGACCTGTTGGTCGCGGTGGTCGCGGCGGGTGCGTGCCTCGCCGTGGCCGGGTGGTGGGTCGGTGGACTGGTGATGCTCGCCCTCGCCCGGGCGGCCCGGCGACTGCGCTGGCGCGGCCTGGAGCGGTGGGCCACGCGCCTCACGCCCACCCTCGTCGCGCGCACCGCGGTCGCCCTCGTGGGCGTGCAGCTCGTGGTCGTGGCGCCCGCCCACGCCGACGACGCCGCTCTCGACCCCTTCTGGGCCCCGGCCACCGCCGGCACCGAGCAGCTCGCGGAGCCCTCCGCCCCCGCCCCGGAATCCGTTCAGGAAGCTGTTCCCGGCACCGCACCCGGAGCGCAGAGGAGCGGCCCGGAAGCGATCCCCGAATCCACGGCCGCTCCTGTACGGGCCTCGGAGGCCCTGACCTCCACGCTCGAGCTGGCCAACCCGCCCGCTGGGCAGCGCGTCTCCGACGGTGTCCTCACCGTGATGGCCGGGGACACCCTGTGGGACCTCACCGAACAATTGCTGGGGCCGGGGGCCACGGACGCCACCGTGTGCCAGAACCTCCCGGCGTGGCTCGAGCTGAACACCGTGGCGCAGGACGGGGATCTGATCCGCCCCGGGGACCAGTTACGCGTTCCACCCCACCTGCTCGATCCGGCGGGCACACCGCACGTGGACCGCCGCACCGGGTAGGTCTGCCCCGGGTGGGTCCGCCCTGGGATCCGCTACTCCAAACACCGCCACTTCAGGACCCGCCCGCGACCCCGCGGGCCCGGAACACCGTCGTGAACTCGCCTCGCGGCGGGGTCACAACCTCTCTCCATCGTCCCCGGGCCGTCCGGCCCACCCTTCATCACCGAGGAGCACACCATGAGCATCGCCGTCCCCGAATCAGCACCTCGCACTCCCGCGGGTGGTTACACGTGGCGCCAGGACCGCACGGCGGCGGCCCTCACGGGCAAGAACGAGATGGAGCGGGTCGGCGCGATCGCCCGCAGCATCGGTCAGGCCGCGGTGGAGATCCTCGCGGGCACCCGCCCGGCGACCCAACTGTCCCGGTGGACGGAGCCGGACGTCGTGGAACGCTTCACCCAGCGTGCGGCCATGCTCAAGCTCGTGCAGGAACAGTGCCCGGACCGGCGCGCCGTGTTCGAGGTGCACCGCGCCGCCCGGATCCGGCGGATCCGGGTGTGCAGCCCGGCTCCCGGGTGCTACGAGGCATCCCTCGTGGTGGAGGAATCCACCCGGGCGCGCGCCGTGGCGTTACGGATCGAGCGAATCGCGCGGCAGTGGCGGGTCACCCATCTGGAGGTCGGGTGATCCCGCCGAGCCCAGCCGGGCCTCAGCGCCGCTTGCCCCGCTTGGTCTTGCCGCCGCCCTTGCTGGACTTCCCCCGACGCTGGGCACGGTTGGCCCCCTCGCCAGCGGAGGTGGCGCCGTCGGCATTCGGATCCCCGGTCGACGGCGCGGGCTCGGCGTCCGCGGCGTCGTCGTCGGAGGACGCCCCAGGCTCGGACTCCACGGCCGCGCGCGGCGTGCCGTCCTCGTCCGGGGCGGTGTACTGCAGGAACGCGGGACGCTGGGGCGTCGTGAGCTCCACGGCACCGCCGTCCGCACCGGTGCGCTGCTTGCGGACCTCCAGGTTGAACAGCGTCACCACGGTCTGCTCGCGGATGGCGGCCATCATCTCCTGGAACATGGCGTGGCCCTCGCGCTGGTACTCCACGAGCGGATCGCGCTGGGCCATGGCGCGCAGCCCGATCCCCTCCTTGAGGTAGTCCATCTCGTAGAGGTGCTCGGGCCAGCGCTGACCGATCACCGAGAGCAGCACCCGGCGCTCGAGGTTGCGCATGGCCTCGGAACCGAGTTCGTCCTCGCGTTCCTTGTAGGTGACCGCGGCGTCCGAGAGGATCTGCTCCTGGAGGAAGTCCGAGGTCAATCGCGGGCGGCCACCCGCCTCCTCGAGGATCTCGTCGCGGGTCAGGGACACGGGGTAGATGGCCCGCAGCGCGGTCCACAGCGCGTCCAGGTCCCAGTCCTCGGGGTGACCCGTCCCGGTGTGCTCCGTGATCACCGACGTGATGACCTCGTCCGTGAACTGCCGGATCTGGTCCTCGATGTCATCGCCCATGAGGATCCGCTTGCGATCCCGGTAGATCACGGCGCGCTGACGGTTCAGGACGTCGTCGTACTTGAGCACGTTCTTACGCTGCTCGGCGTTGCGCCCCTCCACCTGGTTCTGCGCGTTGGCGATACCGGAGGTGATCAAACGACCCGTCACGGGGACGTCGTCCGGGGCAATCGCCATGAGCCGCTGCGCCGCACCGGGGTTGAACAGGCGCATGAGGTCGTCCGACAGGGACAGGTAGAACCGGGATTCCCCCGGGTCCCCCTGACGACCGGAACGCCCGCGCAACTGGTTGTCGATCCGGCGGGACTCGTGGCGCTCCGTGCCCAGCACGTAGAGCCCCCCGGATTCGAGGACCTCCTCGTGTTCCGTCTTGGTCGCGGCCTCGCATTCCGCGAGGACGTCGGGCCACCGCGCCTCGTACGTCTCGGCATCGCGCTCGGGGTCCAGGCCGAGTTCGGCCATCTTCTCCACGGCGTTGAACTCGGCGTTGCCGCCCAGCATGATGTCGGTGCCTCGACCGGCCATGTTGGTGGCCACGGTGACCGCACCCTTGCGGCCGGCCTGGGCCACGATCGCGGCCTCACGCGCGTGGTTCTTGGCGTTGAGCACCTCGTGACGCACACCGCGCTTGGCCAGCAAGCGCGAGAGGTACTCGGACTTCTCCACGGACGCCGTACCCACGAGGACGGGCTGACCCTTCTCGTGGCGGTCCTCGATGTCCCGCACCACGGCGGCGTACTTGGTGGCCTCGTTCTTGTAGACCACGTCTCGCTTGTCCTCGCGGGCGATGCCGCGGTGCGGCGGGATGGCCACGACGCCGATCTCGTACGTGTTCATAAACTCGGCCGCCTCGGTCTGGGCCGTACCGGTCATGCCCGAGAGCTTGTCGTACAGACGGAAGTAGTTCTGCAGGGTGATGGTGGCCATCGTCTGGTTCTCGGGCTTTATCTCCACGCCCTCCTTGGCCTCGATGGCCTGGTGGACGCCCTCGTTGTAACGCCGCCCGGACAGCACACGGCCGGTGTGCTCGTCCACGATCTTCACCTCGCCGCCCGCGACGATGTAGTCCTTGTTCGCGCGGAACAGTTCCTTGGCCTTGATCGCGTTGTTGAGGAACCCAATCAGCGGGGTGTTCTGGGACTCGTAGAGGTTGTCGATGCCGAGCCAGTCCTCGACCTTCTCGATCCCCGGTTCGAGCACGCCCACGGTGCGCTTCTTCTCGTCGACCTCGTAATCGGTCTCCCCGTTGAGCTTCTCCACGACGGTCGCGAACTCGCGGTACCACCGGTTGGCCTCCCCGGAGGCCGGTCCGGAGATGATGAGCGGGGTCCGCGCCTCGTCGATGAGGATGGAGTCCACCTCGTCCACGATCGCGAAGTTGTGCCCGCGCTGGACGAGCTCCTCCTTGGACCAGGCCATGTTGTCCCGAAGGTAATCGAAGCCGAACTCGTTGTTCGTGCCGTAGGTGATGTCCGCGGCGTACTGCTCACGCCGGGTCGCAGGGTCCTGACCGCTCAGGATCACCCCGGTCTCCAACCCCAGGAAGCGGTAGACACGGCCCATGAGGTTGGCCTGGTACTCGGCGAGGTAGTCGTTGACCGTGACCACGTGCACGCCGTTGCCCGCGAGCGCGTTGAGGTAGGCCGGCGCCGTGGCCACCAGGGTCTTGCCCTCACCGGTCTTCATCTCCGCGATGTAACCCAGGTGCAGGGCGGCACCGCCCATGATCTGGACGTCGAAGTGACGCTGGCCCAGGGTGCGGGACGCCGCTTCCCGCACGGCCGCGAACGCCTCGGGAAGAAGTCGGTCGAGGGATTCGCCGCCCTCGATGCGCTCCCGGAACGAGTCGGTCTCGGCGCGCAGCTCGGCGTCGGAAAGTTCCTTGAAACTGTCCTCGAGGCTGTTGACGGCGTCGGCGTAAGTCCTCAGCCGCTTCAGGACCCGCTTGTCCCCAGTGCGAAGAACCTTTTCCAGGAATGACGCCACGTGTGTTCGCTCCTCCGAGATCAATGGTGGGCACCGGCAGGACAGTGGGTGCACCGCCGAACAGTGTACGTGAGTCAGGCTGGGCGCCGGCCGCGTGCCCCCGCGCCGGGCACCGGGTGGCGCCCGGACGGGTAGCTGCCGAACCCCCGATGCCCGCTCGGCACGCACGGGACGGGCAGCGACCGGGTTCCCGATACCCGCTCGCCGGGCACGGGACGGGCCCGCGACGTGGTCGCGGGCCCGTCCTCGGTGCGGTGCTGCGAATACTCAGGAGGCCGCGGAGTTCGCGGTGTCGGGCTGGTATGCCCGCGCCTTCTCCTCCCCGGAGCGTCCGTCATTGCTGAGACTGATCACCCCGTACTCCCACCCCTTGCGGCGGTACACGGCGGAGGGTTCCTGGGTCTCCTTGTCCACGAACAGGAAGAAGTCGTGACCCACGAGTTCCATCCGGTCCACGGCCTCGTCCACGGTGATCTCGTGGGCGGGGAAGCGCTTGCGCCGGATCTCCACGGGGGTGGGGGCGTCGCTCAGGGGGTACTCGGTGCTGAAGGCCTCGTCCTCGGCCGCCGCGAGTTCTTCCTGGCTGGCGTACGTGGGGGTCGGTCCCGAGGGGTCCGCGGGCAGCGATCCCGTGGCCTCGTGCACGGCGATGGGCCTCTGGTGCCCGGCGCGGTGGACCTTGCGGCGGTCACGCGCTCGACGCAACCGCTCCACGAGCTTGGCGTAGGCCTCGTCGAACGCCGCGAACTTGTCGTCGTTGCGCGATTCGGCGCGCACCAGGGGCCCGCGCCCCACGACGGTGATCTCCACCCGCATGCCCTGGTGGCCGGAGGCGGCGTGATCCTTGGTGACCTTGACCTCGATGGATTGGACCTTGTCGCCGAGCTGCTGGAAGCGCTCGCTCTTCTCCTCGACGTATTCCTTGAATCGGTCCGGCAGGGTGACGTTGCGGCCTAGGATGTTCAGTTCCATGAGACCCTCCACATCTTGAGGATGACGCGGGATGTGCTGCTTTCCCACACGGGACACCTTCAATGCTTCCCGTGATCCAACGCTAGAGGAAACAACGGGGAAATTCATGGATGACGACGTCCGATGATCCTGCGTTCTCCCCCGGTGAACGCCGTACGCGCACCCCCGCGAGGGTCACGACCGCGGGTACCCTGGCCCCGGCCGCGGTCAGGGCACGGACGGCCTCGGCGGTCGTGGCGCCCGTGGTGAGCACGTCGTCCACGACCACGCACGTGAGTCCCGACATGTCCCGGGCGCGCAGGCTCCCGCGCAGCGCCCGGGTACGCTGGATCCTCCCGCGACCCTTCTGGGTACCGCGCCCGGCCACCGCTCGGTGCGTGAGGGCGGGTGCGATCCGCGACCGCGGGGGCAGTGCCGCGCCCCGCAGCAGCGTGGCGACCGGATCGAACCATCGACGACGCCGCGCGCGGGCGCTCGTGGGCACGGGCACCCAGTACAGGGTGGGCCTGTCGTCGCCGAGCTCGCGCGCCACGGTCGCCAGGGCTGCCGAGAGCACCGCGGAGAGCACCGGAGCGAGATCGGTGCGGCCGCCGTTCTTGAAGGACAGCACGCACGAGGCGAGTTCGTGCTCGTACTCCCCCGCGACGACGACCCGCACACCGGATGCGGCGAGTGCCGCCGGTGGTGTCACCGGGTGCGGCCGGGCCGTGGCGCGTCGCAGCACGATCCGACACGCCCGGCACAGTGTGGTGCCCGGGGCCGCACACACCGCGCACGACACCGGTAGCAGGAGGTCCAGGGCCTGCGCGCACCACCCGCTGACGACCGCGGCCCGACGGTCCCACCGCGCGAGAACCGGCTGGCGGCGCCAGGGTGCGCCGGCGGTGCCACGGCCCGGAGCGACGTCGTACACCGCAGGGCGAGACACCGTCGAGGAGCGGTACGGAACGACGGGGCGGGCTCGGGTCATGGCACCAGTTCACGGTGCGCGGACGGTGTCCGCCCACGGTGCGGCAGACATGTGCAGCGCGCACCGCACGGCGCACCCCCTCAGGAACGAGTGCTCACCCCGCGAACGCGGTGTCCGTGACCTCTTCGCTCTGCAGCGCCCAGGAACTGCCCGTGAGCATGTAGAGCCGCCCGTCCGAGGCGCCGTACACCGCGGCGGGCCCGTTGCCCCCGGCCAGGGAGGTCACCCCGGTCAGGGCGGGCAGCTCGTCCACCTTGCCCGCGATCGTGTACCGGCGGGGCTGCGCGTTGGTGTCCTGGTCCAGGGCGCTGGTCACGAACTCGTCCGGGCCGATCCACTGGGCGGTGTCCACGTCCACGTCCGTGGCCACGGCATTGCCCTTGGCGAGCTCGGTGGGTTTGCCGGAGGCGTCCCGCACCACGCCCGCGATCCACACGGTGGAACGCGTCGCGGCGGCGTCGGTCGTGACCACGAGTGCCCGGCTGCCCTCGCGGGAGATCCGCAGGGACGCCACGTGCTGGTCGTCGAGCCACGAGGCGGACACGGTGTCACCCTGCCCCTCCGACGACGCCCGCACGGCCCGGACGGTCCCGGAGCGGTCCGCGCCCCACACCCACCCCAGGTTGTCGAAACTCGGCCGGGTGGGCTTGTTCCCGGACCACCGCTGCCGGGGTTGCTGGCCGGGGGCCACGGTGTAGACGGTGGAACCGGCGCTGTCCACGAACCCGAAGGCCCCGGCCTCCACACCCATCCCCGGTTTGCTGAGCGTGACGCCCTCCGGCAGCGTGAGGTCCGGGATCAGCTCGGTCTGGCCACCCTGGTAGAACGCGAGCTTGTTGTCGGAGACCCCGATCTGCCGGTTGGGGACGGTCACGGCCTGGATCGGGTCGTTGTCGCTGCTGCCGGAGGTGTCCACCGGGGCGTCGTTGATCCGCAGCTCGACGTCGTCCACGTTCGGGATCGTGCGCAGGGTGGCCCGCAACTGTTGTTCCATGCGGCGTGCCTGGTTCACCTCCGCGGGGTCGAAGCTCGCGAGCGTGAGATCCACCGCGGCGGTCCCCCCGGACACCGGCACGGCCGAGCGGGACAGCGCGGCACCCTGCGGGATCGCACTGGTCACGGCGTTGCCCAGGTACGCGGCGGGCCCGCGCATGAGCGCGCGCACCGCCGCCGTGGACGTCGTGGAGCGGTTCGCGAACCACCGCGGATCCGGCACGAGGTACTTGCTGTCCTGCGCGGAGTAGAAGTAGAGATTGGTGGGCGAGAAGATCTTCTCGAAGTCCGCTTGCGGGACCACCACGCCGTCGGGCGCGCGGGAGATCCGCCACTGCCCGTCCACCGAGGTGAGCACGAAATCGAGGACGCGCGTGCTGCCCGAGGGCTGCTTGGCGAGCACGCCGTTAGCACTGAGCTCCCCGCTGACCTCCATGCTCGTGCGGAATTCGCCGTCGTTGAGCCGCGGCACCGTGGTGGGCTCCCCCGAATGGATGAGCACGCGGGTGTCCGGCTTCCAGGTCGCGGCGAGCTGCGGGGTGAGGTACTGGCGGGCCACGGAGTAGTCGTCCTGCGCGCCCACCCCGGCGGCCAGGAACCCCTCCACGATCTCCTGGGCCGTGGCCCCCACCCGGGGCCCCTGGGGATTGAAGGGCATCGCGGACTGCTGGGTCTGCTCCGTGGGCTCGATCACCTTGTGCACGGGCCCGGAACGGGGCATGGCCCCGCACGCGGACAGGGTCAGGCCCAGGACCATCGCGCACGCCAGGCCCGTGTACCGCGCCCGACGCCGCGTTCGCCCGGACCCGGCGTCGCTCACCCGGCGCGCGTCCCCGACGGCCCGGGTGGCATCCGCCCGATCACGGGTCCGATCGTGGTCTGCGGGATTCATGACTCCTCCGTCCGATCACGGTGTCGCGAGGCGCTCGAGCCCGTGCGCTCTTGTTCCGAGGCGTTCGCATCCGTCGTCGCGGCGGGCTCCCCGGTGGCCGCGCCGGCGTCCGGGAAGTCGATGAGCAGCTGGCCCGTGTCCCGGCCCTCGCTCGGGCGGACGGCCGGGGCGGTGAGCTGCAACGAACCGGTGTCGGTGACCCGCGCGGTGGATTCGCTGTGCTGTTCCGCGGGCGGCATGGGCAGCGGATTGGGCTGCTCCGGATCCAGGACCTGGTTCCGCAGCAGGGGGAGGGTGAGCCGGAAGCACGCGCCGTTGTCGGGTTCTGCCCACACCGTGAGCGCTCCCCCGTGCAACCGCGTGTCCTCCGTGGCGATCGCGAGCCCGAGGCCCGTACCGCCCACCGTGCGAGCGCGCGCGGGATCCCCGCGCCAGAACCGGTTGAAGACCTTGGTCGTCTGCTCCTCGGTCATCCCGATGCCGTGGTCGCGCACCGCCACGGACACGCAGTTCTCGTTGGCGCCCACGTAGATGTCCACGGGCTTGCTCTCCCCGTGCTCGAGCGCGTTGGTCACGAGGTTGCGCAGGATCCGGTCGATCCGCCGCTGGTCCATCTGCACCACGCAGCGGGTCAGGGTGGAGCGCACCGTGAGCTCCGAACCGCATTCGAGCACGAGCGGTGCGCACGCCTCGACGACGTCGTAGATGACGGTGAAGATGTCCGTGGACGCCATGTCCAGGCGGGCGGCGCCGGCGTCGAACCGGGAGATCTCGAGCAGGTCCGAGAGCAGCGAGTCGAACCGGTCCACCTGGTTGTGCAGCAGCTCGGCGGAGCGCCGGTTGACGGGATCGAAGTCCTCGCGCGCGTTGTAGAGCACCTCCGCGGCCATCTTCACGGTGGTCAGAGGGGTGCGCAGCTCGTGGGAGACGTCCGAGACGAAGGTCTGCTGCATGGACGAGAGCTGTTCGAGCTGGGTGATCTGGCCCTGGATGGAATCCGCCATCCGGTTGAAGGAACGGCTCAACCGCGCGGCCTCGTTGCTGCCGTGGACCTCCATGCGCACGTCCAGGTCGCCCTCGGACAACCGCTGGGACACGCGCGCCGTGCTCGAGACCGGGCGCACCACTTCCCGGGTCACGTACCACACGATGGTTCCCACGAGCAGCAACAGCGCGACCATGGACAGCAGCAGCACCGCGTGGATCGAGTCCAGGGTGGCCTGGGGGTCCGAGAAGTCGTAGACGAAGTACAGCCCGTAGCGGGAGTTCTGGTTGAGCTGGACCACGTCCCCGATCACGATGACCGGTTTCTCCGGCGCGTTCTCCGCCATGCGGGCCGAGGCCGGTTGCCAGTACGTGCCGTCCCCGTTGGCCACGCGCTGTTGCAGTTGTTGGGGCACGGTGGCGGACGTCATCCACGCGCTCTCCGTCTGCACGCCCACGAACGACTGCCCCGCCCCCTGGTCCAGGGGGATCAGGATCCAGCGGTGGTCGGTCGTGCTCGTGTCCTGGCTCAGCCCGCCCAGCGTGGAGTTGATCAGTGCCTGGACCTCGGTGCGGTCGGAGGCGTCCGAGGCGTCGAAGCTCGCCTGGGCGGTGCGGATGTCACTGCGGGCCTCCTCGAGCACCTGGTCCAGGCGGTCGGTGAACAACCGGTCCGCGATCTGGTGGGACAGGAAGCTACCCGTGGCGAGGAACGCCACGGACGTGAGCGTGAGCGCCACGGCGATCGCGCGAAACTGTAGTGACTGCCGCCAACGGCGGAAGAGCATGCGCCGACCCAGCCGGATCCTGCGGAAGCGTTTGGGTCGACGCCGCTCGGCGGGGCTGTGCGCCACGGGTCGCGCCGGGGCGGACGTCATTTATGCGCGTGTCCCCCGGCTTTGTAGCCGATCCCGCGCACCGTGAGGACCACCTCGGGGTTCTCGGGGTCGCGTTCCACCTTGGAGCGCAACCGCTGCACGTGCACGTTGACCAGGCGGTTGTCCGCGGCGTGGGGGTAGCCCCACACGTCACGCAGCAGCTCGTCCCGGCTGAACACCTGGTGCGGCGAGCGCGCCAGGGTCGCGAGCAGGTCGAACTCCAGCGGGGTCAGGGAGATTTCCTGCCCGGCCCGGGTCACGCTGTGCCCGGTCACGTCGATCACGATGTCCCCGAGCGTGATCTCCTGGGTGGCCCCGCGGTCCATGGGGCGCAGGCGCGCCTTGACGCGGGCCACGAGCTCGGCGGGTTTGAAGGGTTTGGGGACGTAGTCGTCCGCGCCGGCCTCGAGCCCGCGCACCACGTCCGCGGTGTCGGACTTGGCGGTGAGCATCACGACCGGGATGTCCGACTCGGCGCGGATCTGCTGGCACACCTGGATCCCGTCCATGCCGGGGAGCATGAGGTCCAGGAGGATGAGGTCCGGTTCGGAGGCGCGGAACACGTCCCGGGCGCCGGCGCCGTCGTAGCAGTAGACGGGCTCGAAGTCCTCGGACGCGAGGATGATGCCGATCATTTCGGACAACGCGGCGTCGTCGTCCACCACCAGGATTCTTGCTTTCATGGCCCGCTTTCGCGCTCGTCCCTGACACCCGGAGCGGCCGGGATCGGCGTCCGTGTACGCCCTCGATTCTACGGCCTGGCCGGGCTCAACCCTCGTTGCACGCCTCGGTGAGCGCGCCGCCCAGGTGCGTCACCCGCTGCAGGGCGTCCGGCAGGTGCGGCGGGGTGAGCTCGCTGATCTGCGCCGACGGCGCCAGCACGGTTCCCAGCAGAGCCGCCGGGTCCATGCCCAGCTCACGCCACGGGCCCAGCACGCGCCGCACGAGCTCGGACACGGGCGTGCGTCCGGTCACGGGGACGGTATCGAAGCACAACCGCACCCCCGCTTCGTGCAGGGCCGCGAGGGGCTCCCACTGCTCGGTGGGTCCGTCCGGCAGATCCAGCACGGCGACGTCGGCGCCGACCCGTGGGGTCCAGTCGATCCCGGCGGCGCCCGCGTCCAGGACCACGGTCTCCGCGCCCGCCGCACGGCACGCGGCCACGGCGTCCGAGAGCGTGACCCGCAGTTCATGGCGCGGCAGCGCACGCAGGGTGCGGTAGCCGCTCGCGGTCGGGATGCGCCCGGTCACCACGCGTTCCAGCTCGGGTTCCTCGAGCACCAGCACGACGCCGCGCCCGTCCGTGTTGCGCCGCAGCACGGCCACGAGGTCCGCAACACCCGAGCACCACGACTGCGCGAGATCACGGCGAGCGCCGGGATCCGACTGCAGCTTCTCCCCGTTGTGCACGTGGACGGTCGCCGCGAGGGAGACCGGGCCGAGCAGCGAGAAGGCGATGGGTCCGGTGTCCGCGCCGGATTCGGCACCCAGCACGTCCGCGACCATGTTGAGGTCGCTCTCCAGTTGCCGGCGTGCACGGCGGGAGTCGTCGCCGGGGACACCGCTGATCCGCCAGCCGTGGGGCTGCCGGTCCGCGTAGAGGGAATCGAGCACGGCGCACGTGCGGGCCGCGAGTTCGGCGTGTGGACCCCGTTCCGGCAGCAGCGGCACGGTGGACAGGTGCGGTGCGCCCAGCTCGCCGCGCAGCACGGTGAACGTCTCGAGGAGGTCCGTGCCCCGCAGGGAACGGGTGAGGGTCGCGGTGACTGCCTCGCTCATGCGTCGGTGCTGCGCTGGTGGTCCTCGGAAATGGCCTCGTGGTGGCGGATGACCTCGCTGATGATGAAGTTCAGGAACTTCTCCGCGAACTCGGGATCCAGGTGTGCGGCCTCCGCGAGTCGGCGCAACCGGTGGATCTGGGTCTTCTCGCGCTCGGGGTCCGAGGGCGGGAGGTCGTTCTCCGCCTTGAGCTTGCCCACCTGCTGGGTCGCCTTGAAGCGTTCGGCGAGCAGGTGCACGAGTGCGGCGTCGATGTTGTCGATCGTGCCGCGAATGGCCTCCAGGCGCGTCAACGCGCTGTCCGCGGGGCGGTCGGTGCCCGGTGAGTCGGTGCCCGATGAGTCGACGGGCGCGTGGTCGGCGGGGTCGGTGACTGCACTCATGCATCCACTGTAATAGTGGCGCGCCCGGCACCCGGTCGTGTGGCGGTCATGCCGCCCCACGTGGGGCTCAGGACGCCGCCGCGGCCGCGCGGTCGGCGAAGGCCGCGTCGATGGTGGCCTGGCCCAGCACACGGGTGCCCTGGTAGAGCACCATGGTCTGCCCGGGGGCCACACCGCGCTGGGGCTCGTCGAGGCGCACGCACAACCGCGGCTGCCCGTCCTGCCGGGTGAGCCACGCGCGCGCCGGCGCGGGATCGCCGTGGGCGCGCACCTGGACCGTCACGGGGAACTCGTCGGAGCGCCCGTCCACGTCCTCGGGCATTACCGCGACCTCGCGGGGCGGGAGCCCGGCCCACGACGGGCGGATCCCCTCCATGACGTCGATCGACAGCAGGGCCTCAGGCCCCACGACCACCTCGTTGGTCTTGGGCCGGATCTCCAGGACGAACCGGGGCTTGCCGTCCGGGGCGGGCCGGCCGATGTGCAGACCCCGGCGCTGACCCACCGTGTAGGCGTGCGCGCCGCGGTGCTCACCGAGTTCGGTGCCCTGGGAGTCCACGATCCTCCCGGGGGCGAGCTCCATGTGGTCCTCGAGCCACCCGCGGGTGTCCCCGTCCGGGATGAAGCAGATGTCGTGCGAATCGGGCTTCTTGGCCACGGACAGCCCGCGCTCCTCGGCCTCGGCGCGCACCTGCGCCTTGGACGGGGTCTCGGCCAGGGGGAAGATCGCGTGCTCGAGCTGCTCGGCGGTGAGCACACCCAGCACGTAGGACTGGTCCTTGGCCCAGTCGGCCGCGCGGTGCAGTTCCTTGCGCCCGTCCGCATCCTCCACGACCTTGGCGTAGTGACCCGTGCACACGGCGTCGAAGCCCAGGGCGAGCGCCTTCTCGAGCAGGGCCGCGAACTTGATCTTCTCGTTGCAGCGCATACACGGGTTGGGGGTACGCCCCGCGGCGTACTCGGCCACGAAGTCGTCCACGACGTCCGCCTGGAACCGTTCGGAGAAGTCCCACACGTAGTACGGGATGCCCAGCTTCTCGGCCGCGCGCCACGCGTCGCGGGAGTCCTCGATCGTGCAGCAACCACGGGCACCCGTGCGCAGCGTCCCCGGAGTGCGGGACAATGCCAGGTGCACCCCCGTGACGTCGTGACCCGCGTCCACGGCGCGCGCCGCGGCCACCGCCGAGTCCACACCGCCGCTCATCGCTGCCAGAACACGCACGTCAATTCCTCCAGGTCCGTCGAGGGTCGAAAATTGTGGGTCGAACCGGTTTAACAACCAGCGCACCGCCGGGGCTATTCCCGACGGCGCCGCAGTTCCCGGCCGCACTGCTGTTCCCGACGACGCCGCAGTTCCCGGCCGCGCCAATGTTCCGGGGGCGGCGTCGCTCAGGACGCGAAGCCCGGGACGTGCCCGGACAAGCCCGCGGTGTGGGCGCGCTCGTAGACCTCCGCCACGGCGGCCAGCACCGCGGCGACGTCGTCCGGGGTGCTCGAGTGTCCCAGGGAGAAACGCTGGGCACCGCGCGCGGCATCCTCGGGCACCCCCATGGCCAGCAACACGTGGGAGGCGCGCGGGACGCCCGCGTTGCACGCCGATCCCGTGGACAGCGCGACCCCCGCGGCGTCGAAGAGGAAGAGCATCGAATCGCCCTCGCACCCGGGGAACGTGAAGTGGGCGTTGCCCGGAAGCCGTGTGGGGTGCGCCCACTCGTCCTCGGGGGCGCCGGGCTCGGGCCCGCGCAGCACGGCCTGCGGGACCCGTTCGCGGATCCCGGCCACGAGGGTGTCGCGCAATTGCGTGCGACGCACGAACTCGGCGTGCGCATCACGCCGGGCGGCGTCCACCGCGGCACCGAACGCGGCCGCACCCGCGGCATTGACCGTGCCGGAGCGCACGCTGCGCTCCTGACCCCCGCCGAAACTCGTGGCGGCCAACGTCACCGTGCGGGGGGCGTACAGGGCGCCCACGCCCATGGGGCCGCCGAGCTTGTGTGCGGACACCGCGAGCGTGCTGATCCCGGGCAGGTGCGCGTCCACGGGCACCGCGCAGAACGCCTGGACGGCGTCCACGTGGAAGGACACCCCGGCCCGGTCGCACAGGGCCGCGAGCTCGGCGATCGGCTGCACGGTGCCGACCTCGTTGTTGGCCCACATCACGGTCACCAGGGCCAGCTCGTCCCCGCGGCGCTCGAGCAGCTCCCGCAGGTCGTCGGGGTCCACCCTGCCGTCCGCATCGACCTCGAGCCACGCGAGCTCGGCGCCCTCGTGCGTGGCGAGCCACTCGGCGGCCTCGGACACCGCGTGGTGCTCCACGGTGGACAGCGCGATCACGGTGCGACGCGGATCCGCGTCCCGGGCCGCCCGGAACAGCCCGAGCACGGCCATGTTGTCCGCTTCCGTCCCGCCGGACGTGAGGATGATCTCGACCGGTTCCGCGTTCAACGCGGCAGCCACGCTGTCCCGCCCGGTCTCCAGGGCCATCCGCGCGGAGCGGCCTCCAGAGTGCAGGGACGCCGGGTTGCCGCCGCGCTGGGCCTGCGCCACGTAGGCCTCGACGGCCTCGGGCAGCATGTCGGTCGTGGCGGCGTGATCCATGTAGACGCGCGGTGTGGGCATGGGTCCAATTCTAGGCGCGCCCACCGCGGCCCTCCCTCGACCGCGCACCTCCGGTGCGACCTCCCCGGCGCACCTCCGGTGCGACCTCCCCCAGTGCACCGCCGGTGAGACCCCCGGCTGCGTCGATGCAACGCCCCACGCCCCGCCGGTGCCGTGCCGCGCGCGGACGCGCCTACACTCGCAGCCATGCTGCATTTCGTCTTCCACACCCCCGAGATCCCCGGCAACACGGGAAACGCTATCCGCCTCGCGGCCTGTACGGGCGCCCGCCTGCACCTCGTGGAGCCCTTGGGCTTCACGTTCGGAGACGCCCACCTGCGCCGGGCGGGGTTGGACTATCACGATCTCGCGGTCATGGACGTGCACCCCAGCGTGGAAGCACTGTGGGACGCGCTCGGGGACGCCCGGGTCCTCGCGTTCACGTCCCACTCGAGCACCCGCCACACGGACGTGACCTACCAGGACGGGGACGTCCTGCTATTCGGTCGCGAGTCCACGGGGCTGCCCGCCGACGTCCTCGAGGACGAGCACGTCACCGAGCACGTCCGGATTCCCATGCTGCCCGGGCGCCGCTCACTCAACCTCGCCAACTCCGCGTCCATCGCGCTCTACGAGGCCTGGCGGCAGTTGGGCTTCCCCGACGGCGTGTGATCCCGCCACGACGACGGCGCTCGCCGGGTGCCGTGCGTATGCACACCCTGCGAGCGCCGTCGCGAACTCCATCGGTGCGGCCGGAGCCGCGGGCGCCTACTTGCCCGATTGCTCGGCGGCGTTGCCCACGGTGACCTTGGCCGTGTGCTCGTCCCCGCCGCGCCGGTAGGTGACCTCCGCCTCCGTCCCGGCCGCGAGTTCCCGCACGCCGGCGGTGAGGGCGTCCGCGTCCGTGATGCGCTTGCCGTTGAACTGCGTGATCACGTCGTTCGCGCGCAACCCGGCGTCCGCGGCCGGGGAGCCGTCCTGCACGCTGCGCACGAGGGCGCCCGCGGAGAACTGCTCGGTGTTGCTGCCCGACGGGGTGTAGGCGGAGACCGAGGCGCCCAGGTACCCGTGCGTGGCCTTGCCGTGCTGGATGATCTCGTCCGCGACCCGCTTGGCGGTGTTGGACGGGATCGAGAACCCCACGCCGATGTTGCCGGCCGTGCTCGAACCGTTCGACGACGAACCCGCCGCGGACGCGATCGCCACGTTGATCCCGATCACCTGACCGTTCGCGTTCACGAGGGCACCGCCGGAGTTGCCGGGGTTGATCGCGGCGTCCGTCTGGATCACGTTGAGGTACACGCTGGACTGCGCGTTGCGCGAACCGGACTGCCCGTTGTCGGGGAAGTTGAAGAAGAAGTCCTGCGGACCGCGCGGGCTCGGGCTGGATTCGCTCGGGGTCTCCGGGGCTGCCGAGGACGCGACGGCGATCGTGCGGTTGAGCGTGGAGACGATGCCGTCCGTGACGGTCCCGCTCAGTCCGAGCGGTGAGCCGATCGCGATCGCGGTGTCCCCCACGTTGAGCTTGCTCGAGTCACCGAACTCCGCGGGCGTGAGACCGCTCGGGTCCACCTTGATCACCGCGAGGTCCGATTCGGGGTCCGTGCCCACGAGGCTGGCCTTGCGCACGGACCCGTCCGAGGTCTGGACCTCCAGGTTGGCGTCCGAGCTCGCACCGTCCAGCGTGACCACGTGGGTGTTGGTGAGGATGTGTCCCTGGTCGTCCAGGATCACACCGGAGCCCGTGCCCGCGCGGCCCCCGGCGGACGCGGAGATGGTCACCACGGACGGGGAGGCCTTGTGGGTGGCCCCCGTGATCTGGTTGACCGATTCCGTGTTGTTCACGATCACCGGGGAGCTGTTGCCCGCCGCGGACACGCCGTTGTTCTCGGCGAGGGCGCCGGTCCCCACTGCGGTCCCCGCACCGATCAGCCCTGCGAGCACCATCCCGGCGACCAGGGCACCCGCAGAGAACTTGCGCTTGGGCGTCGTGGCGGTCGCAGCACCACCGGCCGGTTGCGACGCCGCGGTGTAGCCGTCCTGACCACCGGGATAGGTGCCGTACTGGTAACCCCCGGTGGCGCCGGGGTGTTCGCCCGCGGGCGGGATGGGTTGGGTGTCCTGCGCGTGCCACGGCGAACCCTGGCCGGCGCCCTCCGTCCCGGAGCCGTACTGGCCGTACCGGGGCACGGGACGCTGGGGATCGCCGCCCGCACGGGGGTCATAGGAATCGGCCATGTTCTCTCCTTCAGGACTGTGACAGGACGTCGAGGG
Source organism: Kocuria marina (assembly GCF_000786655.1). Classification (GTDB taxonomy): domain Bacteria; phylum Actinomycetota; class Actinomycetes; order Actinomycetales; family Micrococcaceae; genus Kocuria; species Kocuria marina_A. Next base: position 40,060 of record NZ_JROM01000055.1, read on the forward strand.
ATCGTGTGTCTGGATGCGGATACCGGGACCCGCCCGGCGGCTTCCGGTGGCCCAGTATGCCCGGGCGTACTGAGCCGCGGCTGTGAGAACTGGCCGATTCCTGCACGTTGTCTGGCGATCTCCGGGACGCTCGCTGATCTCGTGATCGCATTGTCCGTTCAGCGTAGTCTGTGATTCGGACGATCATCATGTCCCGGGGACGATCCCCGGGCGGGCGTCCGCCGGGCTGAGATCGATTGGAACGAGGGTCATGAATTCACACACCGTTTGGCGCCGCGCTGTTTCCGCGACCGTACTCTCGGGAGTGTGCTTGTTCGCGGCGCCCGCCGCCCTGGCCGAGCCCCCTCAGCAGGTGGACCCCGGCACACGGATCGTGGATTCGGCCAACGTCCTGGGCAACACGTCGCAGTTGCAGGACGAGATCAACAGGGTCGCCAGCGAACACAACATCACGCTCTACGTGGTGTACGTGGACCGGTTCACGAACCCCACCGATCCCGGTCAGTGGGTCCAGGACTTCGCCCGGAACAATGGTTTCGGGACCAATGACGCCGTGCTCACCGTGGCCACCGAGACCCGCCAGGCGCGGTTCGTGGCCAACTCGGCGGGTCCCCTGTCCCGCTCGGACACCCAGGAGATCTACAACGAGAACATCGTCCCGGCCCTGCGCAACGGCAACTGGGACGCCGCCGCCCAGGGGGCCGTGAAGGGGATCGACTCGAAACTCGGCGGGGTGAGCCTGAACGGGGCCGGCGGTGTGGTCGGCGGGGTCGTGGTGCTCGGCGGGCTCGCGGCCGCGGGCGTGGGCGTCGCGTCGCTCATGCGCGGGCGGCGTCGTCGCGCGGATGCACCCCAGGCCCCGGAACCGCACAACGGCAGCAGCGCGCCGCAGCGACCGCTCGTGCCCCTGCCCGAGCTGCACAAGCGCGCGGGTTCGGCGCTCGTGGAGGCGGACAACGCGATCCAGCACTCCGAGCAGGAACTCACCTTCGCGCAGCTGCAGTACGGCCGCGAGCAGACCCAGCCGTTCGAGCACGCACTCGCGCGGGCCAAGGAGCATATGCGCGCGTCCTTCGAGCTGCAGCAGAAGCTCGAGGACCACATCCCGGACACCGAGGCGGACCAGCGCGCGTGGCTCGGGGAAATCATCGAGCGCTCCAACCAGGCGCGCGGCTCCCTTGCGGAACAGGAACAGAACTTCTCGCAGTTGCGTCAACTCGAGACCCGCGCCCCCGAGGCGCTCGAGGACGTGCGCCATGCCGTGGCCGGTGTCCAGCCGCGCCTGCAGGACGCCGAGTCCTTGCTCGTCTCGCTGCACGCAACGTACGACGATGCCGCTCTGGCCCCCGTGCGGGACAACGGCGAGCAGGCACGCGAACGCCTCGAGTTCGCCGAATCCGCGATCGCCCAGGCCCAACAGCACCTGGACGCGGGACAGGTTTCCCAGGCCGTGCTCAACATCCGAGCCGCGGAGGAGGCGCAGGGCCAGGCCGAGGGTCTGATCACCTCGGTGGAGAACGCCCGCCGGGAACTGGCCAAGGCCGAGGAGTCCCTCAAGGACGCCGTGAGCATCGCCCAACGGGACGTCGCCGAGGCCGAGGGACTGGTCCAGCAGGGCTCCCGTCCCGAGCTCGCGGGTGCCGCCGCCGGGGTGCGCTCCGTGCTGCAGACCGTGACCCAGAACATGCGTTCCGGGCGCTACGACCCCATGGGCTCCGCCCGCCGGCTCGCGCAGGCCAAGGCCGAGCTCGACAAGGGCCTGGACGACGTCCGTAGCGCGAACGACCGCGCCCGCTCCGCGCGCGAGACCCTGTCCCACGCGCTCGTGAGCGCGCAGGCGAGCCTGACCACCGCGTCCGACTACGTGTGGGCGCGCCGCGGCGGTGTGGGCGCCCGCGCGCGCACGGAACTCGCGGAGGCCGAACGCCACCTGGAGATCGCGCAGCAACTGCAGAACTCTGATCCCGAGCGGGCACTCAACGAGGCCAACCAATCCATCCGCCTCGCGGACTCCGCACAGCGCTCCGCACAGACGGACGTGGACGAGTTCTACAACTCCCCCATGGGCTACGGCGGCATGGGTTACGGCCGGCGCAGCAACGGCCTCGGTGGTGCCATGCTCGGCGGGATCCTGCTGGGCGGGATCCTCAACGGCGGCATCGGCGGGGGCCACTACGGCGGCGGAGGCGGTGACTTCGGCGGCGGTTTCGGCGGCGGGGGCGGCGACTTCGGCGGCGGCTTCGGCGGCTTCGACGGCGGTGTGGGCGGGAACTTCTGACCCCCTCCGGGTGAGCGACGCACCCGCCGCCCCGTGACAGATTTCAGTTTTGTCCGAGATACGAGAAGAGGAGAACACCATGTCCAAACAGTCCATTTTCGGGCGGATCGCTCAGCTGGCCAAGGCGAACATCAACGCGATGATCGATTCCGCGGAGGACCCCCAGAAGATACTGGACCAGATGGTCCGCGACTACACCGAGAACATCCGCGAGGCGGAGTCCGCCGTGGCCCAGACCATCGGTAACCTCCGCTTGCTCGAGAAGGACCACGCCGAGGACGTCCAGGAGGCCGCCCAGTGGGGTAACAAGGCACTGGCCGCGTCCAACAAGGCGGAGGAGTTCCGTTCGTCCGGCAAGGAGAGCGAGGCCCAGAAGTTCGACAACCTCGCCAAGGTCGCGCTGCAACGTCAGATCCAGTCCGAGAGCGAGGCCCGCGGGGTCGAACCCCAGATCGCGTCCCAGACCGAGGTCGTGGAGAAGCTCAAGGACGGGCTCAACACCATGCGTGGCAAGCTCCAGGAGCTCTCCGCCAAGCGTGACGAGCTGGCCGCTCGCCAGAAGACCGTCCAGGCCCAGGCCCAGGTGCAGGACTCTCTCAAGGCGTTCGACGTCATGGACCCCACGAGCGAGGTCTCCCGGTTCGAGGACAAGATCCGCCGCGAGGAGGCTCGCGTGGCCGGCCAGCAGGAGCTCGCCGATTCCTCCCTGGACCGCCAGTTCGAGGCGCTCGAGGACATGGGTCAGCAAACCGAGATCGAGGCGCGGCTCGCGGCACTCAAGGCCGGCAACGCCACCACGGACGGCGAGAAGATTGTGTCCTCCGAGGAAGTCTGAGTCACGGCCGACCCGTCCGGTGAGGTGGCCGCAGCATTCAGGGCCTCATCCCGCGGCTGAGCAGACACCCCCGGCGTGAGCTGACGTGGAGCAAACGCGGCATCGCCTGCTGCGTTTGCTCCACTGCTTGTCGCGACGTAGCCCCGGACATGTGTCCGGACATGCCAGAAGCCCGGTTTCCTGGGAAACCGGGCTTCTTCGTGGTTGCGGGGGCAAGATTTGAACTTGCGACCTCTGGGTTATGAGCCCAGCGAGCTACCGAACTGCTCCACCCCGCGGCGACATCCTCAACTATACGGAGGGTGAACGGATCGTGCAAATCGGGTGTCCCCCGGCGCGGATCCGCACGGGACAGCGCCCCGATGGCGAGGGGCAGTGAGGACAGGGGCGGCGACAAGGGGGACGGTGATGGCGAAGGGCGGTGACCAGGAGAACCCGATCACCGCCCTTCGGGCGTCTCCCCTGGATTACGGGGTGGCACCGTCCTGACGCATGGCCTCGTCGATGGCCTGCTTCAGCCGGTCCTGGGCCTCGCCGTACTGCGTCCAGTCACCGTCCCGGCGTGCCCGATCCGCTTCCTGCATGGCCTGGTTGGCGTTGTCCAGAGCCTGCTGCAGGGACGTGGAGCGCGGCGACGGGGTCCCGGAGGGCTGTGGCGAGGGGCTGGCCGACGCGCCGTCGTCCACCGCGCCGGTGCGCCCGTCGCCGCCCTGGGCGGCCTCCGCGGCCTGGTCGTTCACGCCGGCCCCGGTGTCCGTGGTGGCACCGGAGTTACCGCTGAAAACCTCATCCAGAGCGCCGTCGAGCGTGGGGGCGAATCCGACCTTCTCACCGAAGCCCACGAGGACGCGGCGCAGGGTGGGGTAGGCGGCATCGCCGGAGGACTGCACGTACACGGGCTGGACGTAGAGCATGCCCCCGCCCGCGGGCAGTGTCAGCAGGTTGCCGTTGATGACCTCGGACGCACCCTGACGCAGCAGGTTCAGCTCCTGGGACACATCCGTGTCCGAGTTGAACAGGTTCTGCGCCTGGCCCGGACCGGGCACCACCGAGGAGCGCGGCAGTTCGAGCAGCCTCAGCTTGCCGTAGTCCTCGCTCTTGACGCCGTCCTCACCCGTTCCGGCGTCCGCGTTGGCGGAGAGGTATCCGTACATCACGTTACGGGTGTTGCCGGACTCGTTCTGCTGCGGGATGAAGGACGAGGTGAGGGAGAAGTTCGCCTTGTCCTCACCCGGCATGCGCATGGAGAGGTAGTACGGCGGCTGCGGGACGTCCCGGTTCTGCTGGGTGGGGTCGTTGGGGACGGACCACACGTCGTCGCTAGCGTAGAAGCTGTTCGCGTCCGTGACGTGGTAGCGGTTGAGCAGCTCACGCTGGACCTTGAACATGTCCTCGGGGTAGCGCACGTGGGCCATGAGGTCCGCGGACATCTCCGAGTACGGCTTGAGCGTGTTCGGGAAGACCTTCTGCCACGACTTCAGGACGGGGTCCTGATCGTCCCACGCGTAGAGGTCCACGGAACCGTCGTAGGCGTTGACCGTGGCCTTGACCGAGTTACGGATGTAGTTCACGCGCTCGGGCGGCAACGCCGCGGCGGTGCCCTGCGCGGTCTGGGTGTCCTGGGTGGCGTCCTGGAGCACGGACGGCGTGGAGTACGGGTAGGACGCCGCCGTGGTGTAGGCGTCCACGATCCACACGACCTTGTTATCCACGATCGCGGGGTACGGGTTGCCGTCCACCGTGAGGTAGGGGGCCACCTTCTCCACGCGCTCACGCGGGTTGCGGTCGTAGAGGATCTGGGACTCCGGGCGCACCGCATCCGAGAGCAGCATGTCCGTGGACTGGAACTTGATGGAGTAGGACAGCTTGTTGAACCAGTTGCCCACATTGGGGCCGCCGTTGCCGGCGAACGTGGTCTTGGCGTCCTGGGCGTCCCCGTCGTTGGTCTGGGGGCGGTCCAGCTCGAGCGGCGGGTCCTCCGGGGAGCCACCCACGATCGAGTACTCGGGCGAGTTCTCCCCGAAGTAGATCCGCGGCTCGTAGTCGTTGGAGATCTCACCGCGGGACGGGATGCCGGCCTGCATGAACTGGGGCTTGCCGTCCGACTGCACGCGGGAGCCGTACGCGGCCACCACGCCGTAGCCGTGGGTGTAGACCACCGACTGGTTGTACCAGCCCTGGATCTGGTCCGGGTTCAGTTCACGGGTCGCGATGACCGTGTCCTGGGTCTGGCCGTCGATCGTGTAGCGGTCCACGTTGAGCATGTCCGAGAACTGGTAGTACGGCCGGAACTGCTGCAACTGGGCGAACGCGGAGGAGACCACGTTGGGGTCCAGCAGACGGATGTTGGAGGTGGTCTCGGTGTCTTGACGCAGCGCACCCTGTTCGGTCTGGGTCGTGGCGTCGTACGGGGTGACCTCGGTGTTGTCCAGACCGTAGGCCTGCCGGGTCATGGTGATGTTGCGCTGGATGTACTCGTTCTCGAGCGCCTGCTCAGTGGGGGTCACCTGGAAGCGCTGGATGGCCCACGGGTAGAGCCCGCCGGCCACCACGGCCACGACCACGAGCATCGCGGCGCCGATCAGGGGCAGCTTCCAACGGCCGATGAACCCGGCCACCACGAACAGGATGGCCACCAGGACCGCGGCGATAGCCAGGATGCCCTTGGTGGGGATCACGGCGTTGACGTCGGTGTACAGCGCACCGGTCCACTTGCCCGAGTTGGAGGTCAGGGTCGCGTAGCGGTCCAGCCAGAAGTTCACGGCCTGCAGCGCGAGGAACGCGGCCACGATGGAGCCCAGGTGCACGCGCGAGGAACGGGTCGTGGCGATCCCTCGTTCGTGGATTCGGATGCCGCCGTAGACGTAGTGCATGAGCAGCCCGGCCACACCGGCGAGCAGCAGGGCGGTGACCAGGAAGCCGATCAGCAGCCGCAGGAACGGGAGGGTGAACACGTAGAAGCCCAGGTCCAGGTCGAACTGGGGGTCGGTCTGCCCGAACGGTTCCTGGTTGAAGAACAGCAGCACGGTCTGCCACTGGGACGCGATCGTGGAAGCGGCGAACAGACCGAAGATCACCGGCACGGCCACCATGACGATCTTGCGCACGGGGTCCAGCGCCTGCTGGTACTTCTGCATGTTGTCGCTGACCTGGCCGGTGTCCCGGGGGCGGTTGCGGTACGCGAGCCACAGGCTCAGGAACATGAGCGTGGCCACGATCACGGCGGAGATGATGAACAGACCGATCATCGCGAGGTTACGGGTGACGAACACCCGCAGGTAGCCGAGCTCCTCGAACCAGAGGATGTTCGTGTAGACCTGGGTGAACCCCACGAACAGGGCGATGAGGACCACCACCGCGATCACCGTGGGCAACAGGGCCCCGTGTTTCTTGCGGCCCGCTGCGGACCCGCTGGGTGGACGTGGGGATGTGGATCCGGCGGTCACTGAATACCTCTGAATTCCCTGGGCGCGGATGATGATCTGTCAATGATCAGTGTCCACCCTATTGTGCTGGCCCCCGTCGCGGCATGCAATTTCACCGCCCCGGGGTGTCACCGGGTACCGCAGGACGGCAGCTCCGCGGCCGATCCCGATGCCGCTTTCTCGACCCCTTCCACGGCATCTCCCAGTGTCTTCACCTCGATCACCGTGAGACCGTCCGGCACGTGCCCGGCCACCTCACCGCAGTTGTCCGATGGGGCCAGGAAGTACGTGGCACCGGACTCCGCTGCGCCCTGCAATTTCTGTCGGATCCCGCCGATGGGACCGACCTTGCCGTCCGCCGAGATCGTTCCGGTACCCGCGATGTGTTCGTCGCCCGCCATGGATCCGGGGGTCAGTTCCTCGATGATCCCCAGCGCGAACATCATCCCGGCGCTGGGTCCACCCACCTGGTCCAATTGGAAATCCACGTCCACGGGGAACTCGTATATCGGTACGAGGTACACGCCGAGCTGCCACCGCTGCGAGTCCTCGTCCCGGGTCAGCTTGACGTGTTCGGTGACCGTCCGGCCGTCCCGGCGCACGACGACGTCCGCTCCCCGCTCCCCCGCGGCGTCGAGCTGCTCGCGCAACCGCTCGAGGGAGGTGGCCTGTGTCCCGTTCACGGAGAGAATCCGGTCCCCGGCCCGCAGGGCGCCGTCCGCGGCGCCACCGGGGATCACGGCGTGCACGGTCAGCGTGGTGGTGAACGGCTTGCCCAGGTGGTTCAGCGCGGCCGCCACGGAGTCCTCCTGGGAGGTGACCATGGCCGCGGCGTTGGACTCGTCCAACTGCTGGCCCGTGGTGTCCGGCGGGTAGAGGGTGTCCTCCGGGATCACGGCATCGGAGGGGTCCAGCCAGCCCAGCAGCGCGTTGATGGAGTTGAGCCGCCCGGAGGGTCCGCCCGTGACGTACACGGTGGTCAGGTCCAATCGGCCGTCGCTCGGGTAGGTCGGGGCACCCGTGATCTTGACGAGCTGCTTGTCGTCGTGGCTGCCCACGGTGTTGAACGTGGGTCCGGCGGATTCCACGACGTACGGCGCGGGCAGCACCACGCCCGCGAGCAGCAGCACCGTGGTCCCCGCGAGCGCGACCGACGGCAACGACCGGCGGCGGAGGAATCCGCGCCGCGCCCCCTTCTGCTCACCCGTCACGTCGCTTCCTCTCCATGGCCTCCGGGACCGTCCCAGCGTACTCGGCCCACCCTGGGAAGGTCCCGCGCACACCGTCGGGGGCGTACGTCGCACGCCCTCGTGGAAGGTTCGACGACGCCGCACGGCCCGGGACGGCGGCGTCGCCCGCTCCCGGTGAACGGGCGCCCGGAGGGTACCTGAGCCATCAGCGAACTGGGGGCGCACGCGGTGGTTCGGGCCCGGGGCGGACGGCTAGGGTTTGAGCAGTCCTAGATCCTCCACGACGATTGGCGGTCCCATGCCTTCGAACCCTCCGTACGACGAGAACGGCGAGAACCCTAAGGACCCGTTCCAGGAGATGTTCGAGCGTCTGCTGGGCTCCGGGAACATGAAGCCCGGTGACATGCCGGCCGGTATGCCCATGGACCCGCAGGCCATGTCCATGATGTTCCAGCAGATCCAGTCCATGATGAGTTCGACCTCCTCGGGGGAGCCCATCAACTGGGAGCTCGCCAACCAGCACGCCCGTCAGGTGGCCGCGCAGAAGGGCGACGCGTCCGTCTCGGCGAAGCAGAAGGGCGCCGTGAACGACGCCATGAAGCTCGCGGACCTGTGGCTCACGGACAACACCGCGTTCGGCGAAGCCCCCGTGCTGCCGTCCGCGTGGGCGCGCGCCGAGTGGATCGAGGCCACGTGGGAGACCTGGAAGGAGATGACCACCCCGGTGGCCACCTCCGTGTCCAAGGCCATGTCCGACGCCCTGACCCAGCAGTTGCCCCCCGAGCTCTCCCAGGCCATGGGCGGGGCGGATCTGTCCGGGATGCTCTCCGGCGCGGGCTCCATGATGTTCGGGATGCAGCTGGGACAGGCCGTGGGTGCGCTCTCGTGCGAGGTGCTGTCCTCCACGGACGTGGGCATCCCTCTGGCCAAGGACCGCTGCGCGCTCGTGCCGTCCAACGTGGCCGAGTTCAGCGAGGGGCTGGACCTGCCGGCCTCGGACGTGATGCTGTACCTGGCCATCCGCGAGGCCGCCCACACGCGTTTGTTCCACGGTGTGCCGTGGTTGCGGCAGTACGTGCTGGACCTGATCACGGCGTTCGCGTCCGAGATCCACATCGACATGGACCGGATCGAGTCCATCGCCCAGGAACTCGACCCCTCCGACCCCTCGGGCATCCAGGACGCGCTGGCCTCCGGCGTGTTCAGCCCCGAGATGACCCCGCGCCAGGAGACCACGCTCGCCAAGCTCGAGACGGTCCTCGCGCTCGTGGAGGGCTGGGTCAACCGCGTCACCGTGGCCTCCACCTCCAACATCCCCTCCGCCGCCGCCCTCACCGAGATGATGGCCCGCCGCCGCGCCGAGGGCGGGCCCGCCGAGCGCACTTTCGGTTCCCTCGTGGGTCTCGAACTGCGCCCCCGCCGATTGCGTGAGGCAGCGACCTTCTGGGGCTACGTGGAGGAACAGCGCGGGATCACCGAGCGCGACAGCCTCTGGGAGTCCCCCGAGTTGCTGCCCACCAATGAGGACCTCGACGATCCCCAGGGCTTCGAGGAGCGCCGCGGGCTGCTCACGGCCAGCGACGAGGAGATGGACGCCGCCCTGGAGAAGCTGCTGGCCGGTGGGTACGAGGACGGTCGGCAGGCCCCGGGGGGCGCGAGTTCCACCGGCCAGGCCTCCGCGGACGCGAAGCAGGGTGCGTCCGGGGAGACGTCGCCTGGACGCGAGCCGGGTGAGAGCACGGGCACTGCCGGCGACGACGACCAGGACGATCCCGACACCACGCGGGACGAGGACTGATCGTGGGCGGCTGGGCCTCCGTGTAGTAGGCCCGTCGTACGGACTTCAGGGTTCGCGGCCGGGCCCGTGCGAACGGCCCGGGGCCACTCGCACCGAGACTCGTGCGGACCTCGTACCGGCCCCTCGCCGACCCGGCTCGCCGGGCTGGCCCCTCGGGTGGCTCACTCCCGGCCCGTGACCTGCGCGGGGTTCCGCTCCGCCCACGCGGCGCCGTCCAGGAACTGGCCGGCGTCGTGCGCCCTGGGGTGGCGCCGTGCCATCTCCCAGAACCGCTCGTTGTGGTGAGCCTCCAGCAGGTGCACGAGCTCGTGCAGCACCACGGTCTCCAGAACCCACTCGGGCGCGTCCGCGAGTCGCCGTGAGATCCGAATGGCACCCGTGGCGGGGGTCGCCGAGCCCCACCGTGTGTGCTGGCGGGCGGACCACGTGATGCTCGTGGGCCGGGCACGACCCTCCAGGTAGGTCCGGGACAGCCGCTGCGCCATCTCCTCCAGCGCCGTGTCGGAGTGCCGCGTGCGCGAGGCCGCCTCGGCCGCGCGCCGCTTGGCCACGACCCTGGGAACGAGAGTTGCACTCCAATGCGCGATCTGGGCACGGGTGGCCCGTTGTGGCACCGAGAGCACCACGGCGTCCCCGCTGAAGTGGGCGTTGACGGTCTTGGTGCGGCGGGCACTGCGCTTGACGACGATCTCCGGCATCTCCTCCGGTGGTTCGACGATTCTGGCTCGTGGTGGGGGCATGCCCCCAGTTCACCACCCCGCCCGGGCGGGGCACGAACCGGGACGCAGAAGGGGAGCACGGTGCCCGCGGCACCCGTCCTGTGGATTGCCCCGCGCCGGCCGCGGGAGCGCCCCGCTTCGGCAACCCTGGTGCCATGACCCACCGTTGCCCAACTGCCCCCGAGGAACCCTGCGCTCCCCCGGCGTTCGACGAGCTGCGCGTTCTCGCGCTCGGGCTCGACCCCCTCACCGCCGCCGTGTGCCTCGCGCTCGCGGAGGCCGGGGTCTGCCTGCTCAACGTCCGGGATCCTGCACCCGTCGGGACCGCGGACGTCCGCCACGGCCCGTACCCCGCGGAGTTCCAGGGCCAGCCACGTGAACTGGTGCTGAGGACCCTGCTGCGGCGCAGATCCCCGCGCTGCGCCCCGCTCAGCGCACCCGAGCTCTTCCCGTCGGCGGCGGTGCCCACCGCCGTGGTGCTCCACACGTGGTCCGTGCCCGGTGATCTCGTGGCGGACCTCGCCACGGCTCCCTCCCCGGACCTGGACCCGGCGCTTCCCACCCTGAGCGTGGTCCGCGACGGCGGGTCCGTGGTGGTCTGGCCCCTCACCGACTGGGCGCATCGCCCGTGCCGGGCCTGTGTGGCGAGTGCGGTCCGTGAAGCGCGACGCGCATTCCGTGGGTCCCCACCGACGCCCGGCGAGCCTCTGCTTCCGCGTCAGGACGGGACGGTGGCCGTGTTGACGCGCACTGTGGCCACCGGGGAGATCGCGGGTCGCCTGCTGTCCCACGTGCTGCGGGACGACGCCGCTCCGCGGGCGGCACCGTCCGACTCGCCACACGACGCTCCCCCGGACGTGCCACCTGCCGGCACCGGAACGGCACCATCCGGCCCACCGCCGGCCCGGCCCCCGTCCGGAACGCAGTCACCTGACGGTCCGGAAGCGTGCCTCGTGCTGCGCCGGGGGCTGACGGTTCTGCCTTTGGCCCCGGATCCGAGGTGCCTGTGCTCCCTCGCGTTCACCGGGCCGTGAACCGTGCGTGCGGAGTCCGCCGTATCATCCGTGCCCGCTCAGACGGATTCGCGGTCCACCGTGAAGGCCCCCGCCGTGTCCGGGGGCGAGGGTGCGGGCTCGTCCCGCACCAGGGCGTTGATCACGGCCACGATGTGCCGGGCCGTGACCTCCGGGTCCAGCGCCACCATGGTCAGCGGAGGGTCGGCCAGCGCCGCCGCCGGGGAGTCGTTGACCCCCACGATCGCGAGGTCCGCGGGCGCTTTCCAGCCGAGTCGCCGCATCCCGCAGAGCACGGCGAGCGCGGCGGTGGTGTCGTGGGCGCACACCCCGGACGCCCCCGGGTGCCGTTCGCGCCACTGCAGCAGCACATCGGCCGCCCCGCGGGGATCCGCAGGAAGGGGAAGAGCACTCGGGCGAGGCAGGCCACGGGCCGCGCACTCGCGCTGCAGCACCTCGAAGCGCCACTGGGAGACGCCGTGCATGTGCTCCCCGCCCGTGATCGCATAGCCCAGGTGCGTATGGCCCGCGGCCACGAGCCGCTGCACCTGCACCCTGGCGATGTCCCGCTCACGGAGACCCGTGATCCACCGCCCCATGTCGTCCGAACCGGTCCAGGAGACGACGCCGCGCACGCCACTTCGACGCATGCGCTCGGCGTCGTCCTCCGCGAGGTCCCACGCGAGCACGGCGGCCGGCGTCACGGAGGACCAGACCTGGGCGGCGGGGCGGCGGGTCCACGCATGGATCACCATGGACAGCCCCACCTCGGAGAACAGCACCGAGAGCCGCTCCACGATCACCCCGATGTCCTCGGTGAGGGACCCCGCCGGCGGGAGGTATAGCAGCACGGAGGTGGAGCGGCCCCGGCCGAGCGCCCGCGCCTCCGCCGAGGGCGCGTAGGAGAGCTCCCGGGCGGCGTCGAGCACGCGGCGTCGGGTGCCCGCGGAGATGGACTGCGAGGGGGTGTCATTGAGCACGAAGCTCACGGTGGTGCGGGAGACCCCGGCCAGCCGTGCCACGTCGGCGCTCGTGGCCCGCCGTGCGGGGGTGCGGTGCCGGTGCATGCTCGTGAGTTCTCCCTGGAGGTCGATAGCCACATGGTAGCGAGTGGCCCACCGCCGCCGGGCCCTGATGCCCCACGAATGTGAGCTGTTACACTCGAGAACCATCAAGCTAACACGCGTTAGTGTGCACTGGCATGGACCGCTGCCGCCCCGGCCCCTCCCGGCGCACGGCCTGCGTGCAGGGAACTGGAAGCGGCCACGTCGCCGCGAGGTTTCGGAGCCGGTACCCGTCGGGAACGCCGTCGGGCACCGGCTGCACCACCCGGATCCGACCGGGGCGCGAGACCGCAAGGAAGTTGGAGAACCACATGGACATTCAGGACGTCGACGTGATCATCATCGGTGCCGGGATCTCCGGCATCGGCGCCGCTCGGGAGCTTGCCGGCACCGGCCGCACCGTCCGCATCCTCGAGGCGCGCGAGGACATGGGCGGCACGTGGGACCTCTTCCGGTACCCGGGTATCCGCTCGGACTCGGACATGGCCACCTTCGGCTACCGCAGCCGCCCCTGGACAGGAGAGCGCAGCCTGGCCACTGGGGACACCATCCTCGACTACGTCCACGCGGCGGCCGAGGCGGCCGACGTCACAAAGGACATCCGGTTCGGGCGGCGCGCCGAGCAGGCACAGTGGTCCTCCGAAACCCACACATGGACCGTCACGTACCGCGACGTCCACACGGGCGGGGCCGAGCAGCTCACCGGCCGGTGGCTGTTCATGGCCACGGGCTACTACCGCTACGACGAGGGCTTCACCCCCGACTGGCCCACGCTGTCCGAGTTCGAGGGGACCGTGGTCCACCCGCAGCACTGGCCGGAGGACCTGGACGTGGCGGGCCGTCGCGTGGTCGTGATCGGCAGCGGCGCCACCGCCGTGACCCTCGTGCCCGCGCTCACGGACCGCGGCGCTCACGTGAGCATGCTGCAGCGCTCCCCGTCCTACGTGGCCTCCGTGCCCGGCAGGGACGAGACTGGCATCAAGCTGCGCAAATGGCTGCCGCCGCGCGCGGCCGGGGAGGCCAACCGCTGGCGCAACATCGTGCGCTCCATGGCCATCTACGAGTTCAGCCGCCGCCGACCGCAGGCCATGCGGGACCTGCTGCACCGCGGGGCTGTGAAGCACCTGGGCCCCACCTTCCCGGTGGACGAGCACTTCACCCCCGAGTACGACCCGTGGGACCAGCGGCTGTGCGCGGCACCGGACGGCGACTTCTTCAAGGCTGTGCGCGGGGACCACGCCGAGGTGGTCACGGACACCATCGAACGCTTCACCGCGGACGGCATCCAGCTGCGCTCGGGCCGTCACCTCCCGGCGGACGTGATCGTCACCGCCACGGGGCTCAACGTGCAGTTTCTTGGGAACATGGATCTCGTGGTGGACGGGGAGACCGTGGATCCGGCCGCGCGCGTGAGCTACCGCGGCATGATGCTCGACGGCGTCCCCAACATGGCCTTCGCCATCGGGTACACGAACTCCTCGTGGACCCTGCGCGTGGACCTGATCACAGAGTACTTCCGGCGGCTGCTGGACCGCATGGACCGCGAGGGCGCCGTGGCCGTCACGCCCCGATACTCCGGCCCCCGCACCGGGCTGCGCCCGCTCATCGACCTGGCCTCCGGCTACATCCAGCGTGGCGCGCACCTGCTGCCCCGCCAGGGCCGCGACGGGGCATGGAACGTGCGGCAGAACTACCTGCGGGACCGGGTGCTGTTCCGTCCGGGTGCCGAGAAGGACGAGCAACTCGAGTTCACGGTGCCCGCCCGCACCACCTCGGGGGTGGGCGCGTGAGCACGCAGATGTGGAACGGGCTGAGCTGGCGCGAGACCGGTGAGGGCACCCCGGTGCTGCTGATCCACGGGATCGGACGCAGCCTAGCCGACTGGGACGAGCAGCACGAGCGTCTGGCCGCGCGGCACCGTGTGATCAGCGTGGACCTCCCCGGCTTCGGTGGCTCCGAGGTCCCCACCGAGGGCATGAGCCTCTCGAATCTCGCCTCCCGCGTGGCGGAGTTCGTGCGCGCCCAGGGCATTGCACCGGCCCACGTGGCCGGCAACTCCCTGGGCGGGGCCGTGGCCATGCAGCTCACCGCCGACCACCCGGAACTCGTGCGCAGCCTGCTGCTCGTGGACTCCGCAGGATTCGGACGGGGCGTGAGCCCGGCCCTGCGTCTCGCGGCGCTGCCCGGGGTGGGCGAGCGCGCACTGGCACCGAGCCGCAAGGGTGCGCTGCGCTCCGAGCGGGCCATGTACCACGACCCCGCCCTGGCCACGCCCGAGCGCGTGGAACGCGGCTACGAGCTCGCGCAGCGCCCCGGCGGCTCCGAGGCCATGCTGCAGATGCTGCGCTCGATCGGCTCGATCGCGGGTGTGAAGCGGCCCTGGCGGCGCCGGCTGCTCCCCCGCGTGCGGGCCACCGGTGTTCCCGTGTTCATCATGTGGGGCGACAAGGACACCGTGCTGCCCTTCCGTCACCTCGCCCGCGGGGCGAAGGCCCTGGGGGCTCGCAGCCACCGGTTTCCCGACACCGGCCACGGGCCCATGATCGAGCGGCCCGACGAGTTCGCCCGCCTGGCCACCGAGTTCTGGGCGGGCGCGGAGCGCAGCTGACGACGCCGCACGGGCCGGTTCCGGTCCACGCTCACCCGCCGCGCTGCGACCACACAACGCGTCACCGGGTGGTGGTACCGGTCCCGGCCGGGCCTCGGCCGCACCCGCTTAGCGGCCGCTGCGGCGTCGTGCCGGGGTGCGCGGCGCGGGGGGCAGCACGGCGTCGAGGAAACGGGACCGGGCCCGGTTGGGCCGCCCACCCGGCGTGCGGGACAGGGACCACGAGAACACCAGGTGCTCGCGGGCGCGGGTGATCCCCACGTAGAACAGGCGCCGTTCCTCGTCCATGGCGTCCGGGGTGTCCGCGAAGGAGATGGGCATGAGTCCTTCGGAGAGCCCCACGAGGAACACGGCGTCCCACTCGAGGCCCTTGGCGGAGTGCATGGACGCGAGCGTGACCCCGTCCATCACGGGTGCCTCCTGCGTGGTGGCGCGGCGCTCGAGCTCCTGCGCGAACCCCGCGAGCGATAGCGTCTCGCCCTGCTGCGCGGCGCGTTGCGCCATGGAGTCGGCCAGGGCCACGAGCGCGCGCAGGGACTCCCACTTGGCCCGGGTGGCGCTGTCCGAGCGCGGCGCACGCTCCGTGTAGCCCAGGGAGCCGAGCATGTCCCGTACCTGGCGGGGGACGTCCGCGCGATCGGCCCCGGCCGTGCGCGCGGCGGAGCGGATCTGCACGATGGCCTGGCGGATCTCGGGACGGTTGAAGAACCGCTCCGACCCCCGCAGCTGGAAGCCGATGTTCGCGTCCGCGAGCGCGGCCTCGAACGCCTGGGACTGGCCGTTGGTGCGGAACAGGACGGCGATCTCGTGGGGTGCCACGCCGTCGTCGATCAGATCCTGGATCCGCACGGCGACGCCGGCGGCCTCGGCCTCGTCGTCCGGGTACTCGTTCCACGTGGGCTCCGGTCCCCCGGGGCGCTGGGAGACCAAACGCAGCGGCGTGGCCCACGTGTCCGGGGTGGAACCGGGCAGGGGGCGGCGGGCCGCGAGCAGCCGGTTGGCGGTGTTGACCACTTGCGGCGTGGAACGGTAGTCGCGGATCAGCTCCACGACCGCGGCCCCCGGGTGGCGGGACGGGAACTCGAGCAGGTGCCGGGACGTGGCCCCCGTGAACGAGTAGATGGTCTGGGAGGCGTCCCCCACCACGCACAGGTCGTCGCGGGAACCGAGCCACGCGTCGAGCAGCCGCTGTTGCAGCGGGGAGACGTCCTGGTACTCGTCCACCACGAACTGGCGGTACTGGGCGTGCACGGCCGCGGCGATGCGCTCGTCCTCCTCGAGGATCCCCACGGTGATCAGCAGGACGTCCTCGAAGTCGATCAGGTGCCGGTCCGCCTTGAGGTCCTCGTAGGACTGGTAGAGCCGCTGCATGGTGCGCACGTCGTAGCCGGCGGGCATGTCCCGGTCCTGCGCGGCGGGCGCATAGGTGTCCGGGGTGTACATGGAGACCTTGGCCCATTCGATCTCCGCGGCCACGTCCCGCACGGTCGCCCGGTCCGTGGTCAGGCGCATCCCCTGGGCGGCCTCCGTGAGCAGCCGCGCCTTGTGGTTGACGAGTCCAGGCGGGGGCCCACCCACGGCCTGCGGCCAGAAGTACTGCAGTTGTCGCAGCGCCGCCGAGTGGAAGGTGCGCGCTTGGACGCCCGGGGCCCCGAGGGCGTGCAAGCGCTGGCGCATCTCGTTAGCGGCGCGCGCGGTGAACGTGAGCGCGAGGGTCTTCTGCGGGGTGTACACACCCGACGCGATGCCCCACGCGATGCGGTGGGTGATCGCGCGGGTCTTACCGGTCCCCGCCCCGGCGCGCACACACACGGGCCCGTGCAGCGTGGTGGCCACGACCCGCTGTTCCGGGTCCAAGCCCCCCAGGATCCGTTCCTCGGCGGATGACTCGGCGGACCCCTGTGTGGATTGCTCGGCGGAGGGCTCGGTCATGCTCACCACCCGCTCTCCGGCAGGTCATGGCCCAGCCAGCTCACGATCAGCGCGTGGGCGATGGACACCGGCCCCGGCAGGGTGATCTCACCCGCGGCGGCCTGGGACGTGAGCTCCTCCCGCGTGAACCACCGCACGTCCAGGATCTCCTCACCGTCCGGCACGGCGTGCGCGGTATGGGCGACCGCGCGGTACCCGAGCATGAGCGAGCGAGGGAACGGCCACGGTTGCGATCCCTGGTACTCGACGGTGTCCACCGTGATCCCGGCCTCCTCGCGCACCTCGCGCACGACCGCTTGCTCGGCGGACTCCCCCGGCTCCACGAACCCCGCGAACGTGGAGAAGCGATTGCCCTGCCACAGCGCGGAGCGGCCCAGCAGGATCCGTTGTTCGCGGGGGTCCGGGTGATCGTCCACAATCGCCACGATGATGGCCGGATCGGTGCGGGGGAAATGCAGGGACTCGTCCTGGGGGCACACGCGGGCCCATCCGGAGCGGATCACGTTCGTGAGCGTCCCGCAGCGCGGGCAGCGTGGGTGGTCCCGGTGCCACAGCGCCACGGCCTGGGCGGTGACGAGCAGCGCCGTGTGCTCCGGGTCCAGCGCGGTGGCCAGGGTGCGCAGCCCGTCCCACTGTGCGCCATCGTGACCGGGCAGGGACGTGTCCGAGGGGAAGGTTCGCAGGAGCACGCTCGTTCCGTCCGACAGGCGTCCCAGGTACACGTCCGGGCGGGCGGGATCCCCCGTGCTCGGCGGCACGTCACTCACCGGGACGAGCAGGAGCCGGTCCCCGTTGGTAGGCGCGTGCGCACCCCGCAGGACGAGCACGCGCGTGTCAGGGTCCTGCACCGCTCGGGCCACGAGATCCTCGCGTTCCCGCTCCACCGCGCCGCGCTCGAACGGGCGGCCGGCGAAGGGCAGATCGGCGGGGCGCAGCCGTGGTGCCGGGGCGGTGGAGGGGTCCTGGGAAGAAGTCACCCGCCCACTGTAGACCGGCCCCCGGACACCCATGTCCCTGCGTACACAGCCCCCTCCCGGGGCGGGCCGGTAGGGTGGGTGTGGTGAGAACGACCCCCGAATTGCTGGCCGCCGTCGCGGCCGCGGCCGTGCCCGGGGTGGCCCCTGTGGCCACCGGTCCTTCTCCCGACGACGCCGCGGATTTCCGCTCGTGCGTGGTCCAGGACTCCGAGGGTCGCCGCTGGCGCGTCCGCAGTCCCCTGAACACCGAAGCGAGCATGCGCCTGGAGACCGAGCACCTGGTGCTGCAGGCGTTCACCCCGTCCGTGCGCTCGCGATTGCCGTTCCACCTACCCACGGTCGCGGGGTCCGTGGCGCAGGACGGGCTGCGCACCTTCGTGTACTCGCACCTGCCGGGTCACACGCTCAGCCTGCGGGAGTTCCAGCGGCAGAACGAACATCCCGAACCTCCCGTGCACGCCCCCTCCCCGAGTGCGACGCCGCGCGCTCCCCTGGCCGTGCAACTGGGCCGTTCGCTCGGGTGCCTTCATTCGCTGCCCCGTGCGCTCGTGATGGACGCGGACCTGCCCGCCTACAGCGCCGAACAGTGCCGCAAGCGCATGCTCCACGACCTCGATCAGGCCGCGACCACGGGGCTGATCCCCGGGGACCTGTTGCGCCGGTGGGAGGAGGCCCTCGAGGACACCACCCTGTGGCAGTTCTCCACGCGCGTGGTGCACGGGGACCTGCACGAGGACAACATCACCGTGGACCACGGTTCACTCGCATCCTTCACGGGGTGGAGTGATCTGCACGTGGGTGATCCCGCGGTGGACTTCTCGTGGCTCGTGGGCATGTCCGACCCCGCGTTCGCGGACACCGTGCTGGAGGCCTACTCCGTGGCGGCCGTCCAACCCCCGGACCGTCATCTGTTGCGCAGGGCACACCTCAAGGCCGAGTTCGCGCTCGCGGAATGGCTCGTGCGCGGTGTGGACCGGGGCATCACGTCCATGGTGGACAACGCCCAGCGGATGCTCGCGACCCTCGCGGCGGACGTGCGGGCCAGCGCGTCACCGTCCCCGGGGGTGGCCGGTCCGCCGCCCGTCCCACCGGCGCCGCCCGCCTCGGCCGCTTCGCCCGCCCCGCCGGCGTCACCCGCCTCGACCGCGTCGGCCGCCGCGTCCGGTGCGGATCGGACCGGCGACTCCGCCGATGACTCGGTGGACCGCGCTGACTCCGACGGTCGCACCCTCGACGGCGGCTCCGCCCCGGACGGTCACCCCAGCGACGACGGCTTGTCCCCCGGCCATCACTCCGGCGAGGGCGGCTCCTCCGCGGCGTCCGGATCCGTCACGCCCACCTCGTAGAGCGAGCTCACCACGGCCTCGAGTTCCGTCTCGTCCGCGAGGTCATGCGGGCGCACCACCTGGTCCGCGGCCACGTAGTAGAACGCCGCCGAAACCCGCTCCACCGGGACCTCGTGCAACCGCGCGAACGCCAACCGGTACAGTGCGAGCTGCCCGGACTTGCGCTTGAGCTCCTGACCGTGCGGGATTCGCCCCGTTTTCCAGTCCACGAGTTCCCAGCCGTCCGCGGTGCGGAACACGGCGTCGATCCGACCGCGCACCGTGAGCGACCCCACCGGGGTCTCCACGGGCAGTTCGATCGCGTAGGGCTCCAGCGACGCCCACGGGCTGTTCCGGAAGGTCTCGGCGAGCCGGGGCAGGTCCAGGTCCTCGTCCACGTAGTCGTCGGAACCGGGCAGTTCGTCCGCGTCGAAGATCGCGGAGTCCCCGAAGTAGTTCTCGACCCACGTGTGGAACGCCGTGCCCGCCCGGGCCGCGGAACCCGGTTTGCGCGGCATGGGTCGGCGCAGATTGCTGATGAACCCCTCGGGATCGGTGTCCATGGCCACGAGCGCGGACGCGGAGACGTGGGAGGGCATGTGCACGCTGCGGTCCTCCTCGGACGCCGCGCGGCGACCCAGCAGCAGCTCCGCCTCGCGCCGCCACCGCGTGACCACGTCACCGGAGGGCCCCTGTGCCAACTCCTCGTCCGTGAGCTCGCGGGTGTCCGGGAAACCGCGCTCGGCCACGGCACGGGCAGCGCGTTCCATGACCTCTCGACGGCCCCGGTGCGCCGGAGCGATCACGGTTTCCGTGAGCTCGCCGTCCGCGGAGCGTTCGGTGCGCACGAGTTCCGGTCCCTCCACGGGGTCGTACGGCCACAGCGCGCTGACCCGGGTGTCCCGCTGCGGGTTGGTGGCATCCGGTGCCGGCTCGACCCACGGGCCCGCCTCGAACCCGGGACTCGATCCCTCGACCAACTCCCGCGCTTCGAGCAGGAACGGTGAGGCCTCCTTGACCTCCTGGGCGGTGCCCCGGAACACGCTGCCGGAGAGTTCGAGCAGGGATTTGGCACGCGTGAACGCGACATAGGCCAACCGGCGTTCCTCGGCGAGGTCGTACTGTTCGACGTCCTTCGCGAACTCCTCGTACGAACTCTCGAGCTCGCGCACGTCCGAGACGCGCGCGTCCCACTGCGGCAACTGAGCGGCGTCGCCCCGTAACGGCCACGGCAGCTTGGCCGCTTCCAGGGTCCACGCGGAGGACTTCTTGGAGGGGAAGTCGTTCTTGTTGAGCCCGGGGACGTAGACGTGATCCCACTCGAGGCCCTTGGAGGCGTGGACCGTGAGCAGTTGCACGGCGTCCCGGCGCGTGTGCGCGGGCGGAAGTTCCAGGCCGTTCTCCTCGTGGGACGCGGCCTCGAGCCAGTCCAGGAACGCGGCGACGTCGTGCGTGCGGGTCGTGGCCGTGAACTGAACCGCCTGGTCGTGGAAGCCGTCCAGGTTGCGCCGCGCGTGCACGGGATCCTCCCCGGGCAGCGCGGCGAGTTCGATGTCGAGGCCCAGCACGGTCTCGACCTCGTGGATCACGGTGGTCAGCTCGTCCCCGAGCACACTGCGCAGGTCTCGCACGTCCCGGCGCAGTGCGCGCAACCGGCGCATGCCCTCGGCACTGATCCCGCGACCGCGGGAGGAGACCCAGCCCTCGGGGGGCGGTGTCTCGAGCGCCTCGATCAGGCTCGCGCGGTCCACGATGTCCGCCATGACCACCGGCTCCTCGGCATCCTCGCCGGTGGTGGCCGCGTCGTCGCCGGGCTCCGGATCCTCGCCGCGCGCGGCCCGCTCGTGGCCGCGCTCGAGGGCCGCGGCCCAGTCGCCGAGTGCCGCGAGGTCGCGTGCACCCAGCCGCCACCTGGCACCGGCGAGCAACCGGGCGAGGGCGTCCGAGCGGCCCGGATCGGTGAGGACGTGGAGCATCGCGACGACGTCGGCGACCTCCGGGGTGTGCAACAGCCCGCCCAGTCCGACCACCTCGTAAGGGATGTCCCGGGCCTCGAGTTCCAGGCGGAGGGGTTCGAACTGCGCGCGTTTGCGGCACAGCACGGCCATGGTGGGCATCTCGTCCGAGGCCTGGCCCTGATGCGCGGCCCGCTGGTCGTGGATCGACGCGGCCACGGCCTGGGCCTCCTCGGTGTCCGTGAAGTAGCGGCTCACCCGCACACGACCGCGCACCGCACCCGGCGCCGGGTCCAGCGGCGGGACCTCGACCGCGGCCGCGGAACGGCTCCACGCGGGCGGGGTGCGCAGCGGCTCGGCCACGGCGTTCGCGACCTCCAGGACCGCGAGGCTGTTGCGCCACGCCGTGGTGAGGAAGCTCGTGTCCGCGAACCGGGCCCGCTCCGCGTCCGAGGACCCCCGGACCGGGAAGTTTTCCACGAAACTGAACAGCTGGCCGGAGGACGCCCCCCGGAAGCCGTAGATGGACTGCTGGGGATCGCCCACGGCCATGACGCAGTGCCCCTCCCCGAACAGTCCCGAGAACAACGCCAGCTGGGCGTGGGACGTGTCCTGGAACTCGTCCAGCAGCACCACCGAGAAGCGTTCCCGCTCGACCGCGCGCGCGTGGGGGTCCACCCGCACGATCCGTGCCGCAAGGGCCAGCAGATCGCCGTAGTCGAGCGCGGAGTCCACGCGCTTGGCGGCGCGGAAGCGTTCCACGAGCTGCGCGAGGACCTCCGTCTGCTCCATCCGGCGCACGGCGTCCTGCACCTTGCGTCCCGGGGACTTCTTCCGCCCGTCCGGAGGGGTGTCCAGGCACATCGCCCGCAGCCGGCCCACGAACTCGTGGATCCGGCGCGGTTCCACGAGGTGCTCCGAGGCCTCGGACGCCAACTGCATGAGACCCGTGGTGAGCGTGGATGCGGCGGGCACGGTCGCGGGCAACGGGCCGTCCCAGCTCTGCACGAGGTCGTGCGCGAGCTGCCATGCCTGGGCCTGACCGAGCAGGACGGTGTCCGATTCCACGCCCAGCCGCAGCCCGTAACTGCGTACGAGCGAGTTCGCGTAGGAGTGGTACGTGCTGACCGTGGGCTCCTGCGCGGCGGCCGGGGCGTCGTCGTCCTCGGGCTCGTCGATGAGGCCCGCGCGGCGCAGGTTCCGCAGCTTCTGGTTGATCCGCTGGGACAGCTCACCCGCGGCCTTGCGCGTGAACGTGACACCGAGGATCTCGTCCGGGCGGGCCAGTCCGTTGGCCACGAGCCACGCGACGCGATCGGACATGGTGGTCGTCTTGCCGGAACCCGCGCCCGCCACGACCAGCCGTGGGGTCAACGGGGACGCGATCACCGCGGCCTGTTGCTCGGTGGGTGGGAAGTCCCCGAGCGCCTCCGCGATCTCGTACGGGGAGTACCGGACGTCCTGCGGAGTGCGGGACTGGGGGACGGAATCCTGCTGGGTCATTTCTCCGTGACCTGCCTTCCCTGGGCGCACAGCGGGCACAGCCACGGGACGGAGCACCGGATCCCGAATCCGGCCTCCTGGTCCGCGGTGTGCCGCGCTTCGAATCGGGTGCCCGCCACGAGGAGGGCCGCTTGCGTGATGAGGTCCCGTGCCCAGCGATGTTCCTCGTCCAGGGGGTCCTGGAGTTGCACACCGGGCGATGCCGCGGGGCCGCCGAGCTGGACGAGCAGCGCTCCCCCGGGTTGGGCCGACACGGCGCCCTCGGGGAGCTCGATGCGTTCCGGGCGTCGGGCTTCATGCAGGTCCTCGGTGCGGGAGGCCTCCTGCATGGCCCGCCCGGCACCGGCCTGCAGGGCCACCTGATACGCGCCCAGCTGCGGGTGCTCGGGGATGTCCTTCTTGGTCGGCTGGTGTTTGCCGGTCTTGAGGTCTACGACGACGTGGCGCCCGTGGGCGTCCACCTCGAGCCGGTCCACGCGCCCGGTCAGCAGGGCGTCCCGGGCCTCGCTGCGCACGAGGACCTCGAAACTGCCCTCCACCGAGACGAGCTCGCGCCCGTGCTCGGAGCGCATCTCCCGCGAATACTGCGCGAACTTACGCAACATCTTCTCCGCGCGTTCGAGCTCCTGCTCCCCCGTCCAGCCGTGGGGCATGCCCAGGGAGGGCCAGCGGCGGCGCAGGTGCGCGATCAACTCGACACTGTCGGCGTCCGGGAGGTGCTCGGCGATGTCGTGCACGAGCGTTCCCAGGCTGCGCCGCAGATCGGTCACCTCGGTGGCATGGGCCTCGCTCACGAACCAGTCGAGCGGGCTGCGGTGGATGGTCTCGATCTTGGACGAGGACACGCGTACCGCCTCGTCCGGTGCGAACAGTGCTTCCTCGGTGGATAGTGCGTTGCGGCCCCACCACTGCTCGGGTGCAGCGCCCGGTACGGGCTCTGCGAGTGCGGCGAAATCATGCAGCAGACGCGCGGCGGCCTCGCGTTCGTGGGCGGCCGCGTCCGGTTGCTGCACGGTGCGGCGCAGCGCACCCGTGAGCTGGCGCAACGTGAGGGGTTCGGGTGCGCTCAGTTCCTCGACGGAGATGCCGGGATCGTCGCGGCTCCCACCGGCCACGAGGTCCACGAACTCGGACGGTTGCTCGTCCTGGCTGGCCACCGCGGTGACCGTGAGGCCGGCCGTGGCGCGGGAGACGGCCGTGGCGAACTGCCGCAGTTCGTCGAAGCGCACCTGCCGCAACCGATCCACCGCGCTCAACTGTGTGGCCTGTTCCGGCCCGTGGTCCAGGGCATCGGTGAGCACGTCCGTTCCCAGTAACTGACCGCGCAGGGCGGTGTTGGGCCACACCCCCTGTTGCACCCCGGCGACGACCACGTGCGCCCACTGCCGCCCCGCCGACCCCGCGGGGGTCATCACGGAGACGTTGTCCTCCGCGGGTGCTCGGGCCGCGAGGGTGTCCATGGGCAGCTCCTGGTGGTCCATGTAGTCCATGAACGCGCGCGCCGTGGCGCCTGGGACCTGGTCCACGAACCGCTCGGCGGCCTCGAACAGCCCCACGACGGCGTCCAGGTCCCGGTCCGCTCGCACGGCCTCCGCTCCCCCGGCCAGGGCACGACGCCGCCAGCGCGGCGCGACCCCTGACGCGTCCCACAGGGCCCACAGCACGGATTCGGCGGTGGCGCCGGGCTCGTCCAGCGCCTCCTGACCGGCCTGGAGCATGTCCGCGACGCGCGCCGCCGAGTCCGAGTGCACCTCCGCGAGCTCGAGCAACACACCGTCGGCAAGCGCTTGAACCAGGAGATCGTCGCTCGTACGTCCACCACCGGTACGCAGTTCGTAACCGCGCAGTTTCTGGCGGATCCGGCGCACCTCCATGGGGGACGCCCCGCCGATCCGCGACGTCAACAGGGCCACCGCGGCACTGGCCGTGAGCATGGATCGGTGGGCGGCCCGCTCACGGTCCGCGTCCTCGGCCCCGGAATCCGAGCCGGCCCCCTCGGAGTCGGTCTCGGCAGTAAGGCCCGCCCCCTCGACCCCGGCTTCCGACGTGCGGCCGACATCCTCAGCGTCGGCCTCAGAGCCCTCCACCGTCGTTTCGGGACGGGAATCGGGATCGTCGCCCGGCTGCCCGTCCCGGCCCGGGGCGGCCCCCTGTGCTTCCTGATCAAGGGCTCCGTCCGGTTCCGCGACCGCATCCTGCGCCGCGAGCAACAAGCGCAGGGCATGCAGCAGCGGGATCACGGCGGGTTCCTCGCGCAGCGGGGTCTCGGCGGCGGACGTGGTCGTGGGGACGCCCAGCGCCGACAACTGCCGGGTCAGCGCCGACAACTGGGAACCGCTGCGCACGATCACCGCCATGTCCCGGTAGGGAACACCGTGCAACACATGCAAACGCAAGAAGTGGTCCGCGCACCACCGCGCCTGGGCGGTGGGCGAATCGAAGAGCGCCGCGCGCACCGAACCCGGTGCTGCGGCGTCGTCGGCGGCGTGGAGGTCGTCGACAGAGTGGGCGTCCTCGGCGGCGTAGGTGTCCCCCGCGGGGTGAGACGCGTGGTCCTCAGCCGCACGGGGTTGCTCGGGTGCGCGCTGGACGCGCGCCCCCGGCACGACCGAGATGGCCCGGGCCACACGCTGCCACGCCTCGTTGACCCGCAGTGGCATGCGGTGACTCGTGCCCAGCTGCAAGCGCTGCACGGGACGAGCAGGGGTGCCCACCCGGTCCTCGAGCGTGCGCAACAGGTCCGGGCGGGCGCCGCGGAACCCCTGGACGGTGGTGTCCGGGTTGGCGGTGAACACGGCGTCCCGCCCCCGGGTGAGTACCCCGATGAGCCGGTGCGCGGATGGGGTGGCGTCCTGGAGGTCGTCCACGAGCACGACGTCCAGCCGGTCCTGCTCCCGGGCGAGAAAATCCGGGTTCTCCTCGAGGACGCGGGCCGCGCGGTCCACGAGCTCGGACGGGTCGAAGGCATTGGGCATGCGCAGGGCACGGATCTGCTGGTACTCGGCGCGGAACGCCGCCGCGCTGCGCCATTCCGGGCGGCCGAGGGGCTGCGCCCAGCGCGCCAGGACGTCTGGAGCCAGGCGGTACTCGTTCATGCGGTCGAACAGCTCGCGCAACTCGCCGCGGAAGCCGCGCGTCCCGAGGGCCTGATCGAGCTCGGCGGGCCACACCACGGGGCTGCCGTACCCGGCGGCGTGCCCGCGCATCATCTCCGCGAGGAACGCGTCCTGTTCCGGTCCGGACAACAACACGGGCGTGGTGGTGACCCCGGGTAACAGGTCCTGGGCTTGGGCGCGGCGCAGGACGTCGAACGCGTATGCCTGCCACGCGCGAACGAGCGGCGTGCTGATGGTCGCGCGCGCACGGCGGCTGATCTCATCCCGCAGCGTGGCCGCCAGTTCGCGCGACGGCGCGAGCACGAGCAGGCGCTGCGGATCGGCTCCCTCGACGATCCGTCGCACCGCACCCTCCACGGTCACCGTGCTGCGCCCCGTCCCGGGCGCTCCCAGCACGAGGACCGGCCCGTGCCCGGCCGGCAGCTCCACGACGGTGCGCTGCGCGGGGTCCAACTCCGGCTCCGCCCCGCCGGATTCGACGCCGCGGGGCGGGAGGACGCGCCAGGACGGTTCACGCTGCGTTCGCATGTGGTGATCACATCACGGTGATCCGACACGCATAACGGCCCGCGCACCGACCGGTACCGTGGTCGCATGGCTTCCCCGCAGCACACAGGTGACACCGAACAACCCGCCCTCTTCGACGTGCCGCCCCCGCCACCCGCGGCGGGCCCCGAGGAACCCGCCGCGCCGCAGCCCGAGCAGCCCACGCTGTTCGACGCCGCACCCGAGCCCGCGCAGGACAACGGCGCCCGCTCCGCGCCCTCTCCCGACCGCACGTCCGGAACACACGAGGCCGCCGACGACGACGCCGCTGCGCCCGCCGAGCCGGCCGAGCCCACCGTGCCTACTGAGCCCGCAGCGCCGACCGCGCCCGCCGCAACCGGACCCCAGGGGGTAGCTCCCAGGGAGTCCGGCACGGCGCCGTCGTGGACCGCCGGAGAGCGCGCGGCGTTCGACCTCGAGACCACCGGGCGGGACCCCCAGGAGGCCAGGATCGTGACGGCGTCGGTGGTCCTCGTGGACGCCACCGGGACCGTGACGCGGGAGTGGGAGTGGCTCGCCGATCCCGGGATCGAGATCCCCGAGGAGGCCGCCGCGGTCCACGGCGTCACGACCGAGCGGGCCCGCGCCGAGGGCCGCCCCGCCGCGGAGGTCACCGCACAACTGAACGACGTCCTGAGCGGGCTGTGGCGCGCGGGAATCCCGGTGCTCGCGTTCAACGCCGCGTACGACCTCACCGTCCTCGCCCGCGAGAGCGAGCGCCACGGTCTGCCCGCCCCGGCCGCGATGCCCGTGCTGGACCCGTTCGTGCTCAACAAGCAGGTGCACCGCTACCGCCGCGGCAAGCGGACCCTGGGCGCACTGTGCGAGGAGTACGGCGTGGTCCTGGATGCCGCCCACACCTCCGCCGCGGACGCACTGGCCACCGAGCGGCTCGCCACCGCCCTGGCCGAACGGTTCGCGGAGCTCGAACGACCCGCCGAGGACCTGCACGAACTGCAGATCGGCTGGGCGGCCGAGCAAGCGGCGTCGTTGCAGGAGTACTTCCGGCGCCGGGATCCCGAGGCCGTGGTGGACGGCACGTGGCCGGTCCACCCGCGCCCCTGAGACCGCTCAGGCCCCTGACCCCACCCGCACCGCTACCGCGACCGTCACGCACACGACCGCGGCCGTCTCAGCGGACAAAGACGACGGCGCGGCACCGCCGGGAACCACCCGGGCGGTACCGCGCCGTCGTCGTACAGGAAAATTCGTACAGGAAAGGCGGAGCGGATCAGGCCTCGACGGGTCGAGCCTCTGCTGCCGCACGAGCCGCGGCGGGGAGGGCCGAGAGGATCCGGTCCATGGCGGAGTCGTCGTGGCCCGCGGAGAGGAACCACGCCTCGAAGACCGAGGGCGGGAGGTAGACCCCGGCGTCCAGCATCGAGTGGAAGAACGGCGTGTACCGGAAGCTCTCCTGGGCCTTGGCGTCCGCGTAGTTGTGGACCCCGTGGGCGCCCGTGCCGAAGGCCACCGAGAACAGGTTGCCGGCCACCTGGATCGAGTGATCGACCCCGGCGGCATCGAGGGCCTCGTGCACCCCCACCTGCAGCTGCTCGGAACGGCGGTCGATGGTCTGATACGCGATCCGGTCCGCGCACTTGAGCGTCGCGATCCCCGCGGCCATAGCCACGGGGTTCCCGGACAGCGTGCCCGCCTGGTACACCGGGCCCATGGGGGCCAGGTACTCCATGATCTCGCGGCGCCCGCCCAGTGCGGCGGTGGGCAGTCCCCCGCCGATGACCTTGCCGAACGTGAACAGGTCCGGGACCCAGTCCTCGCCGTTCTGGTTGCTGAGCCCCCAGTAACCGGCCTCGTGGACGCGGAAGCCCGTGAGCACCTCGTCCAGAATCATCAGGGCGCCGTTGTCCCGGGTGATCCGACGGATGTGCTCGTTGAAGTCGTTCTCTGGGGTGACCACGCCCATGTTGCACGGAGCGGCCTCGGTGATCACCGCGGCGATCTCACCGGGGTGCTCGGCGAAGACGGTCTCGAGCGCCGCGACGTCGTTGTAGGCCACCACGAGCGTCTGGGCGGCGGTGGCCTCGGTGACCCCCGCGGAACCCGGCAGGGCCAGGGTCGCGACACCGGAACCGGCCTCCGACAGGAGCGAATCCACGTGACCGTGGTAGCACCCGGCGAACTTGACCACCAGGTCGCGGCCCGTGAACCCGCGGGCCAGGCGCAGCGCCGTCATGGTGGCCTCGGTGCCCGTGGAGACCATGCGGATTTCCTCGAGCGGGGCCACGCGGTCCACCACGAGCTCGGCGAGTTCGGTCTCACCGCGCGTGGTGGCGCCGAAACCGAGACCGCGCTCCACAGCCTCGTGGACGGCCTCCGTGACCACGGGATGCGCGTGACCGATCAGCGCGGGGCCCCACGAGCACACCAGGTCCACGTACTCGCGCCCGTCCACGTCCGTGAGGTACGGGCCCTTGGCCGCGGCGATGAACGGCGGGGTACCGCCCACGGAGTTGAACGCGCGCACGGGCGAGTTGACGCCCCCGGGCATGACGCGCTGGGCGCGGTCGAACAGTTCTTGCGAAACACTCATGAGATCACTTCATTCCTTTCGCCGGGAGGCTCTCCCGGTGGGACCGTGCCGCGCGACGGCGCGGGCGCGGGGGTTCTGGGGTTACCTGCCGTTCTCCTCGTGGAACCAGCGAGCGAGCTCGGTCGCGTAGTAAGTCAGGATCGAGTTGGCCCCGGCACGCTTGATGGACAGCACGGACTCGAGGATCGCGGCGTCGCGGTTGATCCAGCCGTTCGCCGCGGCGGCCTCGATCATCGCGTACTCACCCGAGATCTGGTACGCCGAGACCGGCACGGGGGACGCGTCCGCGACCTCGCGCAGGATGTCCAGATAGCTCATGGCCGGCTTGACCATGACCATGTCCGCGCCCTCGTCCAGGTCCAGCTGTAGCTCCAGCAGGGCCTCCCGGCGGTTCGCAGGATCCATCTGATAGGTTTTGCGGTCACCCGTGAGCGTGGAGTCCACGGCCTCGCGGAACGGGCCGTAGAACGCGGACGAGTACTTGGCGCTGTAGGCGAGGATCGACACGTCCTCGCGGCCCGCAGCGTCCAGTGCCGCGCGGATCACGCCCACCTGGCCGTCCATCATCCCGGAGGGTCCCAGCATGTGGGCGCCGGCCTCGGCCTGGGCCAGGCCCATACGGCCGTAGATCTCCAGGGTGCGATCGTTGTCCACTCGGCCCTGATCATCCAGCACACCGCAGTGGCCGTGATCGGTGAACTCGTCCAGGCACAGGTCCGACATGACCACGATGTCGTCCCCCACCTCGTCACGCACGGCACGGATCCCGCGGTTGAGGATGCCGTCCGGGTCCAGCGCGGCGGAGCCCTCTGCGTCGCGGGTCTGCGGGATCCCGAACAACATGAAGCCGCCCAGCCCCAGCTCCACGGCTTCGGCGGCCGCGCGCTTGAGAGAGTCCATGTTGTGCTGCACCACACCGGGCATCGAGGCCAGGGGCTGCGGCTCGTCGAGTCCTTCCTTGACGAACACGGGCAGGATCAGCTCGGACGGCGTCACGCGGGTCTCCGCGGTGAACCGGCGCATGGCCGGGGTACTGCGCAGTCTGCGGGGCCGTGATACGAGGTCGTACGACACGTCATGGTCGGTCATGGTTCACATCTCCTGATCATCGAAATCTTTGAGTCGTCGCGGGGCGGGTCGTCGCGGGCGTCGTCGTTGCGGGCTCGGCGTGATCGTCCCGCTCCGGCGCCGAAGTGTGCGGCTCACCCAGCGCCCGCGACACGGCGTCGGCCAGGGCCGCTGGGGTCGGTTGCGCGGAGGTCATCGGGTCGACTCCGCGGGCCCGCAGCGCGCGGGCGGTCGGTTCCCCGATCGCGATCCACGCCGTGGCGGCCGCGGGGGTTATGCCCTCCAGCAGGGCGTCCGCGCGCGACGGCGCCGTGACCACCACCGCGGCCAGCTCACCGGACGCGCACGCGGCCCGAGCGGCGTCGGCGCCCCATTCCTCGGGGGCTTCCGGTGTGGTTGCGGTCCCGGCACCGGGGGCGCGCAACGGGCGGTCCGCCGGGGCCGGGACGGTGTCGTACGCGGTGATCCGCACGACGTCGTACCCCCGCTCCCGCAGTCCGCTCACGAGGGCGTCGGACGCGAGCGCCGAGACCGGTACGAGGGCCCGCACCGGCGCCCCGGATGCACCCGGGTGCTCCTCGGGCCACTCGGCGAGCATGCCCGCCGCGCTCGAGACGCGCGCGGGGACGAAATCCACGCCCACACCATACTCCCCCAGCGCGCGGACGGTCGCCTCGCCCACCGCGGCGACCCGCAGCGCGGGCTCACCGGCCTCGGTGCGGTGACGAGCGGAGGGCCGCCGAGCGGCGTCGAGCGCGGCACCCCACTGCGGGGTGGGGGCGACCGCGGCGAGCGCCGCCACCGTGGTCGCGGACGTCACGCACAACCACGTGGGACCGCTCGGGCCGGTGGCCTCGGCCAGCAGCTCCCGCAGTGATTCCACGTCCGACGGCAACTGGGCCTCGAGCAGGGGCGAGGCGCACGGCTCGTACCCGCGCTCCCGCAGCAGCACCGCTAGGGCGCTCGCGGAAGCGGGGTCGCGGGTGATGAGCACGCGCGCCGCGGTCACAGGCTCAACCGTGCCAACCGGTCCGCGCCGTGGGCCAACAGGTCATCCGCGACCCGCTGACCGAGAGCCCGCGCGGCCTCGACCGAGGGTTCCCGCGCGGACTCCGTGCGGCGCATGACATCGGAGCCGTCCGGATTCGCCACGACGACGTCCAGTTCGAGATCACCGTCCACGAGGCGTGCGAAGGTTCCCACAGGTGCGGCGCAGCCCGCCTCGAGGCGAGCCAGCACCGAGCGCTCCGCGGTGACCGCGAGCCGCGTGGGCAGGTGGTCCACCGCGGCCAGACCGGTCGCGAGACCCGAGTCCGCCGCGAGTTCCGCCGAGACCTCGAGCGCGAGCGCACCCTGGCCCGGGGCCGGCAGCATCCGGTGCGGATCCAGGTACTCGGTGATCCGCCCCTCGAGGCTCAGGCGCTTGAGGCCCGACGCCGCGAGCACCACGGCGTCGAGGTCCCCCGGGTCCCCGGGAGCCACGCGGTTGAGCCGCGTGCCCACGTTGCCGCGGATGTCCACGATGCGCAGGTCGGGGCGCAGGGCGCGCAACTGCGCGACGCGCCGCGGCGAGCCTGTGCCCACGGCCGCGCCCTCCGGCAGTTCGTCGAGGGTCAGACCGTCACGGGCGCACAGGGCGTCCCGCGGGTCCTCACGCTGCGGCAGCGCGGCAATGGTGAGCCCCGTGACCGCCGCGGTGGGCAGGTCCTTGAGGGAGTGCACGGCCAGGTCCACGGCGCCGTCGAGCACCTTGGACCGCAACGCCGTGGCGAAGACCCCTGTACCGCCCAACTGGGACAGCGGCCCGGTGAGCACGTCGCCCTCGGTGCGCACGGTGACCAGTTCGTAGTCGAGTCCGCCCGCGCTGGCCACGGCCTCGGCGGCCCAGCGGCTCTGCGTCATGGCCAGCTGCGAACCGCGGGTACCCACGGTGAAATCGGCACCGCTCATCGGTAGGTCACGTCCCCGGACTCGTCCAGGCCCACGGGGATGGACTCCCCCACGGGTCGCTGGGCGATCGTGGGACGGGGTGCGTCCTGACCGCGCAGAATCTTGACGCAACAGTCGGGGGCGCACGTGTCGAACCACGTGCCCTGGGCGCAGGCGGATACCCGCGGGGGCGCGGTGGGCGTGCCCAGCCGCTGCTCCACGAGGTCCGCGAGCGCGGCCACGAACTCGGGATCGGTGCCGGCGGTGGGGATGCGCTCGAACTCCAGGCCGGCCTCGGCCGCGGCGTCACGGGCCTCGGTGTCGAGGTCCCAGAGCACCTCCATGTGGTCCGAGACGAAGCCCAGGGGCACCACGGCCACGCCGGTGACGCCCTTACCAGGCAGCTCCTGGATGACGTCGCAGATGTCCGGTTCGAGCCACGGGACCTGCGGGGGCCCGGAGCGGGACTGGTACACGAGCTCCCACTCCACCCCGTTCATGGGCTCGCCCACCTGCTCCACGATCCAGCGCGCGGCCGCGAGGTGCTGCGCCACGTAGGCGGAGTCCCCCTCGAAGTCCATGCGCTCGGGACCCGCGGCATGCGCGTCCGTCATGGGCACCGAGTGGGTCGTGAACAGCACGCGGAGCGCACCGTCCGTGCGCTGCCGCAGAGCCTCCAGTGACTCACGCAGCTTGGTGGCGTAGGGGCGCAGGAAACCCTCGGAGTCGTAGTACTGCCGGATCTTCTCCACGTGCAGCTCGTCCTGCAGCCCCGTCTCCTCCAGGCCCACGCCGTAGTCCTCCCGGTACTGGCGGCAGCTGGAGTACCCGGAGTACGCGCTCGTGGCGAGCACCAGCAGGTCCCGGTACCCTCGCTCGTGGCTCTCGCGCAGAACGTCCGCCACGTACGGGTCCCAGTTGCGGTTGGCGAGCAGCACGGGCAGCTCCACACCACGACGCCGCAGCTCGGCCTCGAGCGCATCGCGCAGCGCCCGGTTCTGGGCGTTGATGGGGCTCACGCCGCCGTTCGCACGGTAGTGGGTGGCCACCTCCTCGAGCCGCTCGTCCGGGATGCCGCGGCCGCGCGTGACGTTGCGCAGGAACGGGATCACGTCCTCCTGACCCTCCGGCCCGCCGAAGGAGGAGAGGATCAGGGCGTCGAAGCTGTGCGGCGCGTTGGCGCGCTCGGCACTCAGGGCATTGGTCTCTCGGGTGTCAGTCATCTCAGTCAAGCACCTCGGCAATCTCGTGGGTGGTGATCCGGCGCCCCGTGTAGAACGGGGTCTCCTCACGCACGTGCAGGCGTGCCTCGGTGTTGCGGAAGTGGCGCATGATGTCCACCAGGTCCACGAGCTCCGGGGCCTCCAGGGCCAGCAGCCACTCGAAGTCGTTGAGCCCGAAGCACGCGATGGTGTTGGCGAGCACCTGCGGGTACTCGCGGGCCTTCATGCCGTGGTTCTTGAGCATCTCCCCGCGGCGCTGCGGGTTCATGTAGTACCACTCGTAGGAGCGCACGAACGGGTAGACGCACACCCACGCGCCAGCCTCCGCACCGCGCGCGAACGCGGGCGAATGGTTGGACGTGAACTCCGCCTCGCGGTGCACGCCCATGGCGTTCCAGGACTGCCGGGTGCCCGCGAGCAGCGGCTGACGGCGCAGTTGCCGGATCGCGGCCTGCAGGGCGTCCGGTTCCTTGCCCGTGAGCCACAGCATCAGATCGGCGCTCTCGCGCATCCCGGAGACGTCGTACACACCGCGCACGGTCACGCCCCGACCCTCGAGGTCCTTCACGAGCTCGTCGAACGCGCTGCGGTTGGCCTGCGAGTCCGCGTCCCGCGGGCGCTCACCCGTCCGCTCGAACACCGTGTAACCGGCCCAGTACAGCGTGTCCCCGCCGCCCTGTGCCGCGTCCTGGCGTGCCTCGGTTGCGTGCTCACTCATCGTGTGTGCTCCCTTTCGACTTCTCGTTCTGTTCACGTCCGGTGGTTCTCGTCCCGCGCAGAACTGCCCGGGCTGCGCGGACGACGTCGCACGGCTCGGTCCCGCGCGCGGCGGTCCCTCAGTTCGGGGTCACGTCGAACCCGTGGTGCTTGAGCAGGGTCCTGACCTGGTGGCGGGTGTCCGCGACGACCGCCGCGAGTCCCGTACCGGACAGCCACGCCCCCACGGCCGCGGCGTCCGGGACGTCCTTGAGCGCCCGGCGGAACCCCGTGACGCGGGCGCTGTGACCCGCGTCCGTGCGCGGCAGGGCGGTGTGCCACCGCACGACGTCCGCGCCCACGAGCTGTTCCGGCTCGATCGGTACGCCCAGCAGTGTGCTCGCGTCCCCGAGGGCGAGCGAGATGAGGTGCTTGTCCTCGAGCGTGACCTCCGGGGAGGGGCCCGATCCACGCGGGGTGGCCCGGCCGTAGGATAACCGCACCACGTGGCGGTGCTCCCCGGCCTCGCGGGCCACCCACTTCCACTTGGCCGTGGCGTGGGTCAGGGCCTTGGCGCGCACCTCGCGCACGTCGTCGCTCACGAGCAGACCGGTCCCGCGGGGTGCACTGTCCAGGGCGGGGCAGTCCAGCACGAGGGTGGCCAGCGCGATCCGGGGCCCCGAGCGCGGCGTGAAGTTCTGGACGTCGCTGACCTGCGTGCCGAGCAAGCGCACCGTGGTGGGTCCGTCCGTGGCCATCACGAGCAGTTCTCCGCGGGCCACGGCCGTCTTGTCCCCGTTCACGGGTTGGCGCTGGATCACCATCCACCCGGGCCTGCGGGGGTCACGGTCCAGGGCGATGACGTCGTAGCGGGTCACGAGCTTGACGCCCAACCGCTCCGCGTCCCGCACGAGCCGTTCGCTGAGCAGGTTCATCCCGCCGTCGAGACCGGCCACGTTCGCACCCGCGGGGCTCGCCGTGCGCAGTGCACCCGCGGCCGCGCCCAGGCTGCCGAGTTCGCGCAAGCGGGCGCGCAGACCGGGGGCCACGGCGTCGACGTCGAGTTCGTCCGGGTGGGTCGAGTAGACCCCGGAGACGAACGGGGTGACCAACCGGTCCAGCACGCGCTGACCCATGCGGGCGCGTACGAGGCCGCCGATGGAACGCTCCCCCGCGCCCACGCGGGCCGGCAGCGCCCTGTCCATGCGCGCACGGGCCACGCCGGCCCGGCCGAGGGGTTTGCGCAGCTCCGGTGCGGTGGGGTCCGCGGGGATCCCGAGCACCCCGGACTTGGGGGCGGGCACCGCACCCTCGGGCAGTTGCAACCAAGAGCCCGCGGGGTTGGGAGTGACCACGCGATCGGAGAGCCCGAGTTCCTCGAGCAGATCGGGCACGGCCTCCGAGCGCGTGGCGAAGGATTCCGCACCGGAGTCCAGGACGAGCCCCGCCACCTCGTGGGCACCCACGGCGCCGCCGAAGTGGTCCGAGGCCTCGACCAGCGTCACGCGCAGACCGGCGCGCGCGAGGTCACGGGCGGCCGTCAACCCGGCGACGCCGCCGCCCACCACGAGGGCCGTGCGAGGACGCCGTGGCGCGGTGCGCCGCTGGGCACCGGGGGAAGTTGTCACCGAGTCTCCTTGTGGATGAAGGTCACCAGTTCGCTCAGCACGTCCGGGTCCGTCTCCGGCGGCACACCGTGGCCCAGGTTGACCACGTGACCGGGGGCGCTGCGGCCGCGGCGCAGGACGTCGAGGGCGTGCTCGTGCAGCACCTCCCGCGGGGCGGCGAGCAGCGCGGGATCGATGTTGCCCTGCACCACGGTACGCCCACCCAGACGCTGCGATGCGACGTCCAGCGGGACGCGGTAGTCCACACCCACGGCGTCCGCTCCCGCGTCCCGCATGGCGGCCAGCAGCTCGCCCGTGCCCGTGCCGAAGTGGATCCGCGGGACACCCAGGTCCGCCACGGCGGCGAGCGCGTCCGCGGAGTGGCGCTGGACGTGCGCCTCGTAGTCCGCGAGCGAGAGCGAGCCCGCCCACGAATCGAACAACTGCACGGCCGAGGCCCCGGCTTCCACCTGGGCGCGCAGGAACGCCCCGGAGGTGCGCGCGGCCCATTCGGCCAGGGCGGTCCAGGACGCCGGATCCGCGTGCATCATGGTGCGCGGGCGCAAGTGGTCGCGCGAGGGCCCGCCCTCCACGGCGTAGGCGGCGATCGTGAACGGCGCGCCCGCGAAACCGATCAGCGGGGTGTCACCGAGCTCGGCGACCGTGCGGGCCACGGCCTCGCGGATCGGGTCCAGCGCCGAGTCCGGCAGCTCGGGCAGCGCGGCGACGTCCGCGGCGGTGCGCACCGGGTGCTCGAGCACCGGGCCACGCCCGGCCACGATGTCCACGGCCACCGAGGCGAGCTTCATGGGCACCACGATGTCGGAGAAGAAGATGGCCGCGTCCACGCCGTGGCGGCGCACCGGCTGCAGGGTGATCTCCGCGGCGAGGTCCGGGGTCAGGCACGCCTCGAGCATCCCCGTGCCCTCCCGGGCGGCGCGGTACTCGGGCAGCGAGCGACCCGCCTGACGCATGAACCACACGGGTGTGTGCGCGGCGGGCAGTCCCCGCAGTGTCCTGATCAGCGGGGAGTCGGCCACCCCCGCCGAGCGCAGCGGGTGCTCGGTGGGAAGCGCTGCGATGCGCTGCTCCCATGCGTGATCGCCGCCGGGCTCCGTGGCCGCGGCGGGATCGTGGGGGGACTCGGCGCGGCGGGATTCTACGGTGCGATCATTCTGGGAAGCCATAATGGCCCCATTGTGCCAAAGGAGTCCGCGGGTTTTGGTGACGTAGTGTCCGCCGGGAACGCAATCTCTGCGCCGGGCGCGCCCAGTGGTTATGCTGAGCGAGCCAGGATGAATTCGTCTAGGATGGCCGGATTGTGGTTCTTTTCTGTCTTGTCGCATCGCACCGTTCCGTCGACCTCAACACCGTCGCACGGTTGAGCACGGGGGCTCTCGGGGTGGCCGAGGAGGCCGTGTCCCAGGGTGCGCTCTCGGGGGCCATCACGCTGTCCACGTGCAACCGGCTCGAGCTCTACGGTGAGCTCCCCGAGGACGAGACCCACGACGTCGCCCTGGCCCAGCAGCAGCTCGCCGAACGCGTGGCCGAGCGCGCGGGGCTGGACGAACGCTTCGTCCTGGAGACCATGGACACCTACCACGGCACCGAGGTCCCGCAACACCTGTTCACCGTGGTCTCCGGTCTGGAGTCCGCCGTGGTGGGCGAGCGCGAGATCACCGGACAGGTCCGCCGCGCCCTGAACCAGGCCCGCCAGTCCGGCACCGCCTCGGGACACCTCGTGCAGTTGTTCGAGGCAGCCGCCCGCACCGCGCGCGAGGTCGGTGCCCGCACCGGCCTCGGTGAGCGGGGCCGCTCCATCGTGTCCGTGGCCCTGGACCTCGCCGACGACATCACCCGCGGCAGCTGGCCCGACCGGCACGCCCTGATCTTCGGCACCGGCGCGTACGCCGGCGCCACCATGGCCGCTCTGCGCGACCGCGGCTGCGCGGACATCGAGGTCTACTCCGGTTCCGGACGCGCCCAGCAGTTCACGGACCAGCGCGGCGGCTCCCCCGTCACGGAGGTCGAGCTGCCGGCGGCACTGCGCCGCGCGGACGTCGTGATCGGCTGTTCGGGCGGCTCCGCCCCCATGCCGGCGTCCGCGTTCCCGAGCGGACCGCGCACCGTGATCGACCTCGCGCTCGCGCGGGACTTCGACCCCGCCGTCGCGGACCTGCCGGACGTGGAGCTGATCACCCTTGAATCGGTGCGCGTGGCCGCACCCGAGGAGACCCGCGAGTCCGTGAGCGCGGCGCGCGAGATCGTGGACGAGGCCGCCCAGGGCTTCGCGGCGGCGCAGAACGCCCGCACCATGGACCAGGCCATCGTGGCGCTGCGCAAGCACACCATGGCCGTGCTGGACGCCGAACTTGAAAAGGTCCGCGCCCACCACGGCTGCACCGGCGCGGAGGAACAGATCGAGATGGCCATGCGCCGCATGGTCCGCTCACTGCTGCACATCCCCACCGTCCGTGCCCGTCAGCTCGCCGCCGAGGGCCGCGCGGACGAATACATCTCCGGATTGGAAGCGCTGTTCGGTCTGGAGGTCGCGCCACCGCAGACCCTCCCCGCCGATCAGGATCCCCCCGCTGAACGATCCCCCTCAGACACCCCGCGTCCCCGCGCGGCCGGTTGATGCCACGGCGGGCGAGGGCCCGTCACAGAGGAGGACCCCATGAACGCTCCCGATCCACGCGACGCGCCCGCGCCCACCGGCCATACGCGGGCCCCTCGGATGACCAGGGACCAGCGGCGGGAGCAGCTGTTGAGCACGGCACTGCGGGTGTTCTCCGAGGGCGGCTACCACTCGACCTCCATGGACGAGATCGCCGCCGCGGCGGGGGTCTCCAAACCGGTGCTCTACCAGCACTTCCCGGGCAAGCGGGACCTGTTCCTGGCGCTCGTGCAGTTCACGCTCTCGGAACTGTCCGAGAAGCTCGAGCGGTCCCTGGCCAACGCCGAGACCAACAAGGCGCGCGTGCAGAACGTGATCGACACCCACTTCGAGTTCGTCAACAGTCAGCCGGAGGCCCACCGGCTCGTGTTCAGCGCGGACCTCATGTCCTTCCCCGAGGTCGCGGCGCAACTGGACGAGTTCTACCAGGGGATCGCCGTGGCCGTGGCCGCGGTGCTCGGACCCAGGGCGGGCATGCCCCCGGCCCAGGCCACCATGCTGTCCCGGGGCCTCGTGCACCTGGTCCAGACCTCCGCGGTGTTCTGGACCCGCCACCCGGAAGCGGGCACGCGCGAGGAGGTCCAGGACCGGATCTTCCGTTTAGCCTGGGGCGGAATCAGGACGCTCGACGAGGAGCGCCGCGAACCTGCTCCTAAACTGATCGGCAACGACCGAGGCTGACGCGCCCGCCCCTCACCGGGGTGCGCGGCACCTGGAAGACATGGTCCGGCCCGTGATCACCGTGGGCCGGTGACGCCGCAGGAGGTACTCATGGAAATCAAGATCGGGATTCAGAACGTGGCCCGCGAGCTCGTGGTCAACGCCGACCTCTCCGCGGACGAGGTGCAGACCAAGGTCACGGAGGCACTGAGCTCCGGCGCACCGCTTGTGCTGCAGGACACCAAGGGTTCCACCACCGTGGTCCCCTCCGCGAGCATCGGCTACGTGGAGACCGGCCAGGAGACCAAGCGCAAGGTGGGTTTCACCCCGCTGCCCCTCGGCTGAGTCACCCTCGTCGTGAGGCCCCCGGACCCCCGTGTCCGGGGGCCTCACCGTTTTGCGGGTACACTGGAGGTGTTTATCAGGATGACCGGTCGTCCCATGAGACCGTCACGTTCACTTGTCACCCGCTTCGGTACCGCGCCCGGAAGGTCCCGCGCCTTCCGCTGAGCGCCCGGGCGGGGTGCGTTTCACGATCGGCTTCCTCTCACAGCGCGGCGGCCCCCGCTTCGCGCCGCTCCGTCCTCCGGGACGGCCCGGCCGACGATCCGGTGTGGTGCCCCGCGCCGACCCGTGAAGGACATTCGTGACTGACATCACCGCAACACCCGAGCAGGACATCATCGAGCCGGACGAGGCCGGGACCCAGGCGGTCGAGACCGCCGAACCCGTGACCGAGTCCTCGTTCGCGGACTTCGGCGTCCGCCAGGACATCGTGGACGCGCTCGCCGAGCACGGCATCACCTCCCCGTTCCCCATCCAGGCCATGACGCTGCCCATCGCGCTGTCCGGCCAGGACATCATCGGCCAGGCCAAGACCGGTACCGGCAAGACCCTCGGTTTCGGCATCCCCGCACTGCAGCGCGCCGTGGGCCGTGACGACGACGGCTGGGCCCAGTTGAAGAAGCCCGGCGCCCCCCAGGCGCTGATCGTGGTCCCCACGCGAGAGCTCGCGGTCCAGGTGGGCAGCGACCTCGCGATCGCCGCCAAGACCCGCAACGCCCGCGTGGCCACGATCTACGGTGGCCGCCCCTACGAGTCCCAGATCGCCGAGCTCGAGAAGGGCGTGGAGGTCGTCGTGGGCACCCCCGGGCGCCTGATCGACCTCAACCGGCAGCACTTCCTGGACCTGAGCCACGTGCGCATGGTCGTGCTGGACGAGGCGGACGAGATGCTGGACCTGGGCTTCCTCCCGGACGTGGAGAAGCTGCTGGCCACGGTTCCCCAGGTGCGCCAGACCATGCTGTTCTCCGCGACCATGCCCGGCCCCGTGGTCGCCATGGCCCGGCGGTACATGTCCCGGCCCATGCACATCCGTGCGGCCGCCCCGGACGAGGGCAGCACCAAGAAGGACATCCGTCAGGTCATCTACCGCGCCCACCATCTGGACAAGGACGAGGTCGTCGCGCGCATCCTGCAGGCCGAGGGCCGCGGACGCACGATCATCTTCACGCGCACCAAGCGCGCGGCCGCCAAGCTCGCGGACGAGCTCATCCACCGCGGTTTCGCCGCCGCTCCCCTGCACGGTGACCTGGGCCAGGGCGCCCGCGAGCAGGCGCTGCGCGCGTTCCGCCACGGCAAGGTGGACGTGCTCGTGGCCACGGACGTCGCCGCGCGAGGCATCGACGTCGAGGACGTCACCCACGTGATCAACTTCCAGTGCCCCGAGGACGAGAAGACCTACCTGCACCGCACCGGGCGCACCGGGCGCGCGGGCAACAAGGGCACGGCCATCACGTTCGTGGACTGGGACGACGTCCCCCGCTGGCGCCTGATCGACAAGGCGCTGGAGCTGGGCGTGCCCGAGCCCGTGGAGACCTACTCGTCCTCCGATCACCTCTACACGGATCTGAACATCCCGCGCGGCGTCAAGGGCAAGCTGCCCAAGTCGCAGCGCACGCTCGAGGGCCTCGACGCCGAGGAGCTCGAGGACCTCGGTGACGGCAAGCCGCACCACTCCGAGAAGCGTTCGGGCCGCGGCGGTCGCGGTGGTTCCGGTGGCCGCAACGGCTCCGGCGCACGACGCCGCTCGGGCGGTTCCGACTCCCGCGACGGCTCCGCGGGGCGCTCCGACTCGCAGAACCAGCGGCCCCGTTCCGAGAAGGGTGAGCGCTCCCGGGAGACGTCCGTGGAGAACACGGGTGAGGGCACCAAGCGGCGCCGGCAGCGTCGTCGTTCCTCGGGCCAGAACAAAGCCGCCCAGGGCGGCCAGCAGGCGCAGCAGTCCTCCGCAGCGGGAGAGTAGATGGCGCAGTGGGAGCCCTTCGCGTTCGATGCGGAGGGCACCAGCGCGATCGTGCATGGTGAGAACCTCACCGTCCTGGAGGGCCTCCCGGACGAGGCGTTCTCCCTGGTGTACCTGGACCCCCCGTTCAACACGGGCAGGGACCAGGTGCGCCGCACCACGCGCTCCGTTCCCGTGGCCGCGGGCGAGGGCGACCGCGTGGGCTTCGCGGGGCGTTCCTACGAGACGATCATGGGCTCGTTGCTGCGCTACGAGGACTCGTTCGCGGACTACCTGGGCTTCCTCCTGGAACCCCGGCTCATGCATGCCCGGCGCGTGCTGGCCACGCACGGGACGCTGTACGTGCACCTGGACTACCGCGAGGTGCACTACGTCAAGGTGCTGCTCGACGCGCTGTTCGGCCGCCGGTGCTTCCTCAACGAGATCATCTGGGCCTACGACTTCGGCGGGCGCACCGCCAAACGGTGGCCGGCCAAGCACGACACGATCCTGGTCTACGTCAAGGATCCGGCCGCCTACCACTTCAACTCCGCGGACGTGGACCGGGAGCCGTACATGGCCCCGGGGCTCGTGGGTCCCGTCAAAGCCGCGCGCGGCAAGCTTCCCACGGACGTGTGGTGGCACACGATCGTCTCCCCCACCGGCAAGGAGAAGACCGGTTATCCCACGCAGAAACCCGCCGGGGTGCTGCGCCGGATCGTCACGGCGTCCTCGCGTCCCGGGGACTGGGTGCTGGACTTCTTCGCAGGCTCGGGAACCACGGGCGCGGTCAGCGAGCAACTGGGCCGGAAGTTCGTGTGCGTGGACTCCAACCCCGAGGCCGTGGACGTCATGCGTCGGCGCCTGCCGGATACGGCGGTGTTCAGCGCGTCCTGATCCGGTTCACGAGCCGCTGCATCCCGACTGTTCTTCGACACGTCGTCAGGACCGCGCCGTGCGCCCCGGCCTCACGGCCAGCGGACCTCCACCCCGGAGGTGGCCTGTTCGCAAATCCTCGTGAGCGAACGCACGGACGTGGAGTTCTCCCCCAACCGATTGGGCTTGCCCGCGCCGTGGTAGTCGCTGGATCCCGTGACGATGAGATCGTGGTCCGCGGCGAGCTTCATGAGCACCGCGCGGGACTCGTCCGGGTTGTCCCGGTGGGCGACTTCCACGCCGGCCAGACCGGCGTCGATCATCGCGTTGAAATCAGCCGGGGTGGCCAC
The DNA here is from genome assembly GCF_000786655.1 of Kocuria marina. Lineage (GTDB taxonomy): Bacteria > Actinomycetota > Actinomycetes > Actinomycetales > Micrococcaceae > Kocuria > Kocuria marina_A. The sequence goes on from NZ_JROM01000055.1 coordinate 82,265, forward strand.
GCGACCGCGCAACGGGGCCATGGGGTGCGCGCACACCGGGACCCCGCCCGCCGCGCGCACTAGTTTGATGGCCTGCACCGGGTCCAGGGCCATGTGCCGCACGTAGTACTTGGAGCGGCCGGAGAGCATGTCCGAGAACGCGGCAGAGCGGTTTGGGACGACGCCCAGCTCCACCAGGGCGTCCGCGATGTGAGGGCGGCCCACCGTGGCCTCGGGACTCACGTGGGCCATGACGTCGTCCCAGCTGATCGGGTAGTCCTGCGCGAGAAGATCCACCATCTTGTGCGCGCGGGAGAGCCGGCTGCGCCGGGATTCCTCGATCGCGTCCAGCAGTGGCTCGTAGTCGGGGTCGTGCAGATAGCTGAGCATGTGCACCGAGATACCGTCCGCGGTGGTGCACGTGATCTCCATGCCGGGTACGAACGCGACCCCCAGGGACACCGCGGTGTCCCCCGCCTCCTGCCACCCCGCGGTGGTGTCGTGATCGGTGAGCGCGAAGACGTTGAGCCCGGCCCGGTGTGCCGCGCGGGCCACGTCCGCCGGGGACTCCGTGCCGTCCGACGCGTTGGAGTGGGTGTGCAGGTCGATTCTCATCACCTCCACGATACCCGCGGGCCACGGCGGGTCAGCCCGCGATGCGTGCCGACCGGACGTGACCGAGCCCCCGCCGATCGCTCGGCCCTCGCTGCCCCGGGCCAGGGTTGACCGGCGTGGCACCATGGACGAGAACGTTCCGCCAGCATCGCGACCCGCGCGGGAGCCCGCGCCCCGAAGGAGATGACCGCGTCCATGAGCCAAGGCTCAGCACACCCCACCGCTTCCCATCACGCGAGCGAGGACGCCGCGCAGCCCATGGACGAGCGGGTGGACAACCGCTCGCAGCGCCCCGACAACGCCGAGTTCCGCGAGTTCATGGCCTCGGGTTGGGCCGCTCCGGAGCACACGACCGCGCCGCGTGCCGAGGTCGCGGAGTTCGCCGCCCAGCGCCGTGCCCGGCTCTCCCGAATGTTCCCCGGCGAGCGCCTCGTGATCCCCGCGGGCGCCCCCAAGGTGCGCTCGAACGACACCGACTACCGCTTCCGTCCGCACTCCGCGTTCGCGCACCTCACGGGCATGGGCGTGGATCACGAGCCCGAGGCCGTGCTGGTCATGGAACCCACCGAGCAGGGTCAGGGGGACGACGGCAGCGACCACACCTCCACCCTGTACTTCCACCCCATGGCCGGGCGGGACTCCGCGGAGTTCTACGCGGATGCCAAGAACGGTGAGTTCTGGGTGGGTCCTCGCCCCACGCTGGCGCAACTGCGTGACGAGTTCGCGCTGCCCACCGAGGACCTCTCCGCCCTGGAGACCGCGGTCACCAAGGACGCCGGCAACACCGCCCTGGGTGGTCTCAGCATTCGTTTGGTGCGGGACGTGGACCTGAACATGGACGCGCTCGTGGACACCTCCCGGATCAACACGGGCGTGGACCTCGAGCAGTCGGACACCAAGGACGCGACCCTGGCCGAGGCCCTGAGCGAGCTGCGGCTCATCAAGGACGAGTACGAGATCGGGCAGTTGCGCGAGGCCGTGGCGGCCACGATCCGCGGTTTCGAGGACATCGTCTCCGTGCTGCCGCGCGCGATCGGCGGTGAACGCGGCGAGCGCGTCGTCGAGGGCGCGTTCTTCTCCCGCGCCCGCCTCGAGGGCAACGACCTCGGCTACGACACCATCGCGGCGTCCGGGAACAACGCGACCGTGCTGCACTGGATCCGCAACAACGGCTCGGTCAAGCCGGGCGAGCTGATCCTCGTGGACGCGGGTGTGGAGGCCGAGTCGCTCTACACCGCGGACCTCACCCGCACCCTGCCCGTGACCGGCAGCTACACGGACGTGCAGCGCCGGATCTACCAGGCCGTGCTCGACGCCGCGGACGCCGCGTTCGACGTCGCCGTTCCCGGTAACAAGTTCCGGGACCTCCACGCCGCGGCCATGAAGGTGCTCGCCCAGCGGCTTGAGGAATGGGGGCTGTTGCCGGTGTCCGCGGAGGTCTCCCTGTCCGAGGCCGGTCAGCACCACCGCCGCTGGATGCCGCACGGCACGAGCCACCACCTGGGACTGGACGTGCACGACTGCGCCCAGGCCAAGCGTGAGCTCTACCTGGACGCTGTGATCGAGCCGGGGATGGTGTTCACGATTGAGCCCGGGTTGTACTTCAAGGACGAGGACCTCGCGATCCCCGAGGAGTACCGGGGCATCGGTGTGCGCATCGAGGACGACGTGCTGATCACCGAGCAGGGCAACGAGAACCTCTCCGAGGCCCTGCCCCGCAACCCCGACGACGTGGAGTCGTGGATCCAGGGCATCTGGAACCGGGACGAGAACGTGGGCCCCAGCGCGGGCCCCGCGGCCTGACCCCCGGAACACGTAGAGAGCGATCCCCGGGCCGGCATGTCGGGACCCGGGGATCGCTCTCTGTGCGTGACGCCGCCAAACTCTCGGTCACTCCGGCGCCACATTCGGGCCCCTTTTCTGGCCTCAGGGTGCCCACCATATCGCCGGCGTGTACCGGGGGTCAGCGACGGTCGTCGGTGTGCTGCCGCTGTGCCGCGTTGTCGGCGTCGTGCGGTGTGGAACCGCCCTCGCGCGGTGCCTCGGAAGCACCGGACTGTGTCCACGGCGCTGCGCGGTCCGCCGAGGGGGCGGGAGCGCCGGCGGCGGGCTGGGCCGGGGCGGCGTCGTTGGCGGGGGCCTGCGGTGCGGGCTGCCCATCGGCGGGAGCGGCGTCGGAGGGTTCGAGCCGGATCCCGTACTGCGGGCGGCCGTCCGGCAGGTCGGGGAACTTCGCGGAGCGGTTGGTGTCCTCCTGTTGCTGGTCGGCACCGGGCTGGAACTGTCCGTAGCGCGGTTCGGAACCGGCGGGAGCGTTCTGGCCCCGGGGGTCACCCTGAACGGGTCCCCCGTGCACCGGAGCGCCCGGCTGTCCGTTCTGACCGGGGCCACCCTGAACCGGCGCACCGTACCGGGGACCGCCCGGCCCCCCGTGCTGCGAGCCGCCCTGCTGCGGGCCACCGTGGTACGGGCCGCCCTGCGGCGCACCCGGTCCGCCCCATTGACCGTTCTGGGGTCCGGCGGGACCACGGTAGCCCTGGTTCTGCGCCCCCGGGCCCACCGTGTGGCCGCCCTCCATGCCGTTGAGCACCTGGCGGGCCTGACCCGCGACCTCCGGGGCGGCGAGGACCTCGTAGCTGCCCGCCACGATCCTGCTGGTCGAGGTGAAGTCCCGCTTGCCGCGGGACATGGCGTACGTGATGGTGGCCATGAGCATCCAGAACGCGCCACCGAGGATCATGGTGAGCAACAGGGACGAAGCCATGTTGGCCCCGCCCAGCAGGGACATCAAAAGGCCGAAGAACGCGCCGAAGACCAGACCGTTGAGCGCACCCTGCAGGGCGACCTTGGGGTAGGAGAGCCGACCGGTGACCTGCTCCACGGACTTGAGGTCGCTGCCGATGATCGAGACCATGGCCACGGGGAAGTGTTCGTCCGCCATGTAGTCAACGGCTTTCTGCGCCAGGGCGTAGGTCCGGTAACGGCCCACCACCTCACCGCGGGGCATTTCCGGGGCGATGGACAGTTGGGCGGGGCCTCGTTTCGAGTTGCTCATGCCATCCATTGTCCCGTAGTCACCCACGAGCCCGCCGGGAAAACCCTGGATCATCGCAGCGGGTGAACACGGCGGCCGGTGAACACACCCCGGATCGGGTGCCCAGCAACCGGTATCGCCCGGGTTCTGATCCCCCACTCCAGGAATGGGACCGCACAGCACGGTTCACTAGGCTGGGCGGGTGAGCACAAACCTTTCCAAGATCTTCGTCGCGAGACTCATTGGCCTGGACGTCTTCGACCCGTTGGGCGACCGCCTGGGGCGATTGCGCGACGTCGTGGTGCTCTTACGCCCGGGGAGCAAACCGTCGGTGCGCACCCGCCCGCTCGTCGTGGGTCTCGTGGTGGAGGTGCTCGGGAAGAAGCGTGTGTTCGTGCCCATGACGCGTGTTACGAGCATCGACGCGGAGCAGATCATCTCCACCGGGCTCGTGAACCTGCGCCGCTTCGAGCAGCGCGGTGCCGAGACGCTGGCCGTGGGTGAGCTCTTCGACCGCACCGTGGTGCTGTTGGACGGTTCCGGGACCGCCACGATCGAGGACGTGGCCATGGAGAAGAGCAACAACCGGGGTGACTGGGTCATTTCGCAGTTGTTCGTGCGCAGGTCGCAGGCCACGGGAGGCTTGATCCGGCGTCGTAATCAGACGCTCGTGGTGGACTGGGAGGACGCGGACGACCCGTCCAACGCGGGGCCGCAACCGGCCACGCAGTGGATCGCGCAGCACGAGGAGGACCAGGCCGCGGACATCGCGGACGAGCTGCGGGACATGCCGGACAAGCGCAAGCTCGAAATCGCGGCGGAACTGCAGGACGAGCGGCTCGCGGACGTGCTCGAGGAGCTGCCGGAGGACGACCAGGTCTTCATTCTGACCCACCTGGACAACGAGCGCGCCGTCACGCTGCTCGCCGAGATGGACCCCGACGACGCGACCGACCTGCTCAACGAACTGCCGGAAGCGGAGGCCGAGCGGTTCATCACCATGATGGAACCCGAGGACGCGGAGGACGTCCGGCGCCTACGCGAGTACGAGGAGGGCACGGCCGGTTCGCTCATGACGCCCGTACCCATCGTGCTGCCCCCGGAGGCCACCGTGGCGGAAGCGCTCGCGCACATCCGCCAGGAGGAGATCATCCCGGCCGCGGCGTCCGCGGTGCTCGTGTGCCGCCCGCCGCTCGAGACCCCCACGGGTAAGTACCTGGGTCTCGTGCACACGCAGCGACTGCTGCGTTACCCGCCGCCCGAGGCGATTGGTAACCTAATCGATCGGTCCATCGAGCCCGTCTCGGACCAGGCGTCCTTGGCCGACGTCGCTCGCGAACTGGCCACGTACGACCTCACGATCCTGCCGGTCGTCAACGACCAGGACCGGCTCGTGGGTGCGGTCACGATCGACGACGTCCTGGACGCCCTGCTGCCCGAGGACTGGCGCACGTACGACGACGGAACCCCGGTCCGGAAGGTGGGTAAGCGGTATGAGTAATCCCCGGCGCAGCGCGTCCTCGCAGTATTCGCCCGGTCCCCTGGACCAACCGCGCGAGAAACGCCCGGGGTACCTGACCCGCTTCCGCCCCAACCCGGACGCGTTCGGGCGGCTCACGGAGTCCTTCGCCCGCTGGATGGGTACGCCCCAGTTCCTGCTGTGGATGACCGTGTTCGTCACGGTGTGGTTGGCGTGGAACACCCTGGCGCCCGAGAGCATGCAGTTCGATCCGCGCGCGTTGAACTTCACGCTGCTGACCCTCATGCTCTCGCTGCAGGCCTCCTACGCCGCTCCCCTGCTGCTGCTCGCGCAGAACCGGCAGGACGACCGTGACCGCGTGGTCGCCGAGGAGGACCGTAAACGCGGACAGCAGAACCTCGCGGACACCGAGTACCTCACCCGCGAGATCGCGTCCCTGCGCATCGCGTTGCGCGAGGTCGCGACCCGCGACTACGTCCGCTCCGAGTTGCGCGGGCTGCTCGAGGAGATCCTCGAGGACCAGGACCGCCGCGCCGCCGATCAGGCCGCCGCGCAGTCCCAGGCCACCAAGTCCAAGACCAAGAAGTCCGAGGGCAAGAAGTCCGACGGCTCCTCCAAGGCCCCGCGCCCGAAGAAGATCGAGCCCGAGGACCCCGAGCAGGAAGGACCGCATCAGTGAACGGGAGCACCATCGACCCCCGACTGCGCGCGGCCCTGGACGGCGTGATCGACCCCGAGCTGCGCCGCCCGGTGACCGAGCTCGGGATGATCCCCGAGGCCACACTCGAGGACGGCACGGCCCGCGTGACCGTTTTGCTCACGGTGTCCGGGTGCCCCATGCGCACCACGATCGAAGCGGACCTCCGTGCCGCCCTGGGCGAGCTCCCGGACGTCCGCGACGTCGCCGTGGACGTGGGTGTGATGACCCCGGCACAGCGCCAGGAACTGCAGGAGAAGCTCGGTCACCACCGCACCAACCCGTTCGCGGACCCGCATTCGCTCACCCGCGTGCACGCCATCACGAGCGGCAAGGGCGGGGTGGGAAAGTCCAGTGTGACCGTGAACATCGCCGCCGCGCTGGCCGCGATGGGACGCACCGTGGGCATCGTGGACGCGGACATCCACGGCTTCTCGGTGCCCGGTCTGCTGGGGATCACGCAACCGCCCACGCGCGTGGGGGACATGATCCTACCGCCCGTCGTGGAGGTCCCGGAGGGTGCGGACCGCCGACCCGAGGACAGTGCGGCCGGAGCCGGTCACCGCTCACGCGGGGTGCTCAAGGTGATCTCGATCGGCATGTTCGTGGATCCCGCCCAGCCCGTGGCGTGGCGCGGGCCCATGCTGCACCGCGCGGTGGAGCAGTTCCTCACGGACGTGCACTTCGGGGACCTGGACCACCTGCTCCTGGACCTGCCCCCGGGCACGGGGGACATCGCGATCTCCGTGGGCCAGCTGCTGCCCCGCTCGGGCGTGGTCGTGGTCTCCACGCCACAGCACGCGGCCGTGAGCGTGGCCCAGCGTTCGGGGACGCTCGCCGAGCAGACCGAGCAGAAGGTCACGGGCGTCGTCGAGAACATGTCCGCGATGGTCATGCCGGACGGCACGCGCATGGAGGTCTTCGGCGCGGGCGGCGGCGAGACGATCGCGAGCTCGCTGTCCGAGCGCCTGGGTTACCCCGTCCCCCTGCTCGGCAGCGTCCCCCTGGACGTGACCGTGCGGGAGGCCTCGGACCGCGGCGTGCCCGCGGTGTGGGACCGGCCGGACTCCCCCGCCGCCGAGCAGCTGTGGGCCGTCGCGCGCGCCCTGGATCAGCAGGGCCGCGGGCTGGCCGGTAAGAGCCTGGGCATCACGCCGCGCGGTTGAGCGGTCTCCCTCACGACGACGACGCCGCACGGCCCGGTCCCGCTCGCTCGGCACCTACGTGCCTGCTCACGCGGCGTTGACCTGTGCGCGGTGTCGGTCCGATCACGGGACGGCGGTCAGCTCACGCGGCGCGCGGCCGATAGCGCGGCGGTCGGTTGCTCACGCGGCGCTCGGCTGCTCACACGGGTTTCGACGGCTCACGTGGCCTCGGTGTCGAACGGGGCACGCTCGCCTCGTGCGAGCCGTCGCACCGTGGGTGCGGCCACGGTGGAGGCCTCGTACTGGTGGCGGTTCTGTTCCTCGTCGTCCTCGAGCAGCGCTTGGCGCACGATCACGCGCGGGTCGTACTGCCGGGGGTCGAGCTTGCGCCAGTCGAGGTCCGAGAATTCCGGGCCGAGAGTCTCCTTGAGGTCGTCCGTGGCACCCGTGGCGTAGCGCCGGATGGACTTGACCATGTCCTTGAGCTTCTCGGCGTACTCGGGCAACCGCTCGGGCCCGATGATCACCAGGGCCACGATGAGGATGATGATGGCTTCCCCGCCTGAAATCCCGAACACCCGCTGAGCCTATCAACGTCGTGGAACACCCCGGTGGGGGCGATCCTTAACCGAAAATTTCCCTAAGTCCGTCCGCGACCGTGGCCCCGAAACTCTCGTCCTTCTGCGAGGGCAGGCTGACCCGGCCCCGGTCCTCCGCCACGACGGCGCTCACCGTCTGGGCCAGGGTGGCCGGTGCGGTGTCCGAGGTGAGGGTGTACACGGCGTCCGGGCGCACCATCACCGCGCGCCACGGTTGGGAACGGTCCACCCACAACCGTGCGCCGTCGAGCACCGACCGGTGCATGCCCTCGGCGCCCACGGGCAGCCCGGTGATGCCGTCCGTGGGGTTGTCGGGGTTGATGTGACCGCGCTGCTCCACGATGGTCACCGAGCCGTGATCGTTGTGCAGGGTCACCGCCACGACGGGCTGGCCCCCCACCTGCGACTGCTGGATGTCCGCGACCGAGTACCCCTCCGCGGCCAGACCCGGAACGGCCCACCCCCGGGCGCGCAGGCTCTGGATGTCGGCCTCCGAGGTGGTGTCCACCATTCCCCGGGGACCGGGCGACCACGTGGCCTCCGACCGCGCGTCCGCGATCTGACGCTGTTGGACCTGCTTGCCCACGCTCCACACGGCGGTGGTCAGCAGGGCGACGCACACGCAGGCCGCGAAGGCGGTCATGAGACCCACGGCCCGCCGACTCGGCCGGCGCCAGGGCCGATGCACCCTGCTGCGACCCGCGACCCGTGTGGACACCCCGTCCCCTTCCCTGTTCGTCCCCTGCTGCGACCGCCCTGCGGCGGCCGCGTTCGACGCCCCAATTGTGCGGCAGGATTCTGACAGCGATCTGGACACCGACCGGGCGTTCCCGGCGGCGCCCGCGGACCGCGATAAGCTGAAGCACCGTGAGCCCGGACATGACGCCGGGCCCGCCACGTCGAAGCGCCGGGTCCGCGGGGATCCGGGAACACACAGCAGTGAAGGGCACGCCGCGTCCATGAGCACGGATAAAACCACGAGCTGGGCCTATTGCGAGGCCTACGCCACGGAAGACGAAACCGCTTTCCGTGCGCGCGAGCGCTCCCTGGCCCTGCGCTTGGACCCCGTGACCCCGGCCACCGCGGCGCTGTTGACCGTCCTGGCGTCGTCGTCCCGCCCCGCGACCGTGGTGGAAGTGGGCACCGGCGCGGGTGTCTCGGGGCTCGCACTGCTGCGCGGGATGCCCTCCGAGTCCGTCCTCACGACCATCGACACCGACATCCGCGCCCTGCGCGCCGCGCGGGACACGTTCCGCGAGGCCGGTTTCGAGACCAAGCGCACCCGCACGATCTCCGGTGCGGCCTCCCTGGTGCTGCCGCGGCTCACCGAGAACGCGTACGACATGGTGTTCATCGACGCGGACGTGGTCAACACCGCCGAGTACGTCATCGAGGGCGCCCGGTTGCTGCGTCGCGGCGGCATGCTCGTGGTCAACGACGCCCTGCACCAGGACCTGGTCCCCCAGCCCGCGCAGCGCCAGGAGGAGACCGTGATCATGCGGGACGTCGTGCGCACCCTGCGGGACGAACCGCGGCTGTCCACGGCCGTGGTGCCCACGGGAACGGGTGTGCTGCTGGCCGTCCGGCTGTGAACCGCACCCTGACGGACGCGCTGCTCGTGGCCGCCGGTGGTGCGGCCGGGAGTCTGGCCCGCTGGTGGGTGTCCCTCGTGCTTCCGGCAGGACCCGGGTGGTCGTGGGCCACGTTCGCGGTCAATGCTTCCGGCGCCTTCCTGCTCGGGCTGCTGCTCGAAGCACTCACCCGCCCCGGCCGCGAGCGCCGTGGCGCCCACACCACGCGCGTGCTGTTCGGCACCGGACTTCTCGGCGGGTTCACCACCTACTCGACCTTCGCACTGGAGCTGTGGGAGCGCGTGCGCTCCGAGGCGAGCGCGGCCGCGTTCGGTGACGCGGTGCTCATGCTCGTCGCGGGGCTGGCCGCGGCGGCCGCGGGTCTTGCGGTGGGCGCCTGGCTCCGGGGACGACGCCGCGGCACGCCCACCGCAGGAGCGGCGCGGTGAGCGCGGCGCTCGCCGTGGCCCTGGGAGGCGCCGTGGGAGCGGTCCTGCGTTTCCTTGTGGACCGCGGGATCACCGCCCGGTGGGCTCCCACCTTCCCCGCGGCCACACTGCTGATCAACGTGACGGGTTCGTTCGTGCTGGGTGTGGTCACCGGCTTGAGCGCGGTGCTCGGACCCGTGTGGACGCTCGCCCTGGGCACCGGGCTGTGCGGTGGCTACACCACGTTCTCCACGGCCATGGTGGACGCCGTACGGCTCGCGCGGGCGCAGCGTGCCGGGGCCGCAGTGGTGTCGGTGCTCGGAACCGTCCTGTGGAGTCTGCTCGCCGTGGCCGCGGGGCTCACCCTCGGGACCCACTGGGCGTCCTGAACCCCCAACGTCGCGAGGGCCCCTCACTCGATGTGAGGGGCCCTCGCGACACGGGCGTGGGGGGTGTCGGTGCTACTGCGTCACCGAAGCCAAGCACTCGCGCAATTCCGCGGCCTCGTCCGACTTGAGTTCCACCACCAGACGCCCTCCGCCTTCCAGGGGGACCCGCATGATCAGACTGCGTCCTTCTTTGGTGACCTCCATGGGTCCGTCACCCGTCCTCGGCTTCATGGCCGCCATTTATGAGCTCCTCTTCGTGAGTACTTACGGTCGCTATCTTATCGAACGCTCGGCCAGTACCGTGACCCGGCACACGACGCGCGAGCGGTCGGAATCATCCGTTCCGTAGCGCGCCGGACTCGACGGACAGCGCACAGGACTCGACGGATGGGGTACGCAATACGAGCCGTGGCACCTCGGATCACGGCGGGTAGTCGCCACCACCGGGCAGTTGCTTCCAGTGCCACAGCCACCCGACCCACACGAGCTGCAGCACGGCCCCGAAGATCACGAGCAGCACCCGGTAGGCGCGCGAGTCGCTCACGTGCACCAGGGCCGCGGCGAGCGGTGCCCACGGCAACAGCAACCGGAACGTGGAGCTCTGCGGATTGAGCACGAGCAGCAGGTAGCACCCGTAGGCCGCGATCCACACGCGCACGAAGAACGGCAAGGCTCGCTTGACGGTGCTCGAACGCAACAGCATCACGACCGCCGCCACGAGCAGCACGGGCGCGATGAGTCCGGCGATCGGGCCCAGCAGATCGGTGGCCTCGTGGAACCACGGCAGCACGGGGATCACGTGTTGGCTACCGCGCCACGCGGCCTCCGTCTCGGTGTAGGCCGTGGGTTCTCCCGTGACGGCCCACGCGATGGCCGGCCACGCGAGGGCGGCGGCGCACGCGATCAGCGCCACCGCGAGCCAGCGGTCCAGGCACCGGTACCACGCACGACGTCGCGCGAGCACGTCCCGCACGCTGCGCCACAACCACCACACGCCCAGCGCCGCGGCCAGGGCCACGCCGGTGGGTCGGGTCAGTGCTTGCGCCACCACGAACACGGTGGCCCACACGGGCCGGTCCCGCACGACGCACAGCATGGCGCTCAGCAGGAACACCATGCTCAGCGCCTCGGCGTACGGGGTCTGCAGCACGGGTGCCACGGGGTTGAATGCGAACACCCCCACGGCCCACAGCGCAGGGCGTGAGACTCCCCCGGGCGTGCGGGGACCGGCCATCACGGGTGCTACGCACACGAGCCGGTAGAACACGAGGGCCGCGCCGAAACCGGCCACGAGGGACACCGTGGCGGCCGTGACGGCCCACCCGGTCCCGGTCAGTGCGTCGATGCCGCGCACGAGCAGCGGGAACACGGGGTAGAACGCCCACGCGTTCTCCGACACCGTGCCCAGCGAGTCCCGGGGCACCTGGAACGGATACCCCTCCCGGAAGATGGTGTGGTACCAGTCGGCGTCCCACGTGTTCACGAAATCCAGGTACCCCAGGGCGCCGTTGCCCCACGGCCCGGGACCCTGTTGGGCACCCACGACCGTGAACACCGCCCAGCCCCAGACCCGCGACACCCCGTAGACCACGAGCACGGCGAGCCACCACGGAGCAGCCGCCCACAGTCGACGCATCCTCCCCGCACGAGAGTCGTGCGCGCTGCGCGCGGGGTCCGCCACCGCCGTGGAACTCACGCGCCGGAACCGGGGGCGCGAGCGTCGTCGCCCCTGGAACGGGGTATTGCGGTGCCAGGGTCGGTGTCGCCGCGCACGGAACCGCGCGCGGCATCCGCGGGAGCGGCGTCGTCGCCCCTGGAACCGGGCGCCGCGGCGTCGCCCGCTGCCTTCCCCGGGACGGGAGAGGCGCCCGGGGCGGGGTCGGAGACCGGGATGCCGTCGTCGTCGGCGTGGACCGCGGTGAGGATCTCCACGACCTCGGCCACGCTGTCCGTGACCCGGAACAGTTCGAGGTCCGCGGTGGAGACCTTGCCGTCGGCCACCAGCGTGGTGGTGATCCAGTCCAGCAACGGGCCCCAGTAGTCCGTGCCCACCAGGATCACCGGGAAACGCGTGATCTTGCCCGTCTGCACGAGGGTCAGTGCCTCGAAGAGTTCGTCGAGCGTACCGAAGCCGCCCGGCAGCGCCACGAAGCCTTGGCTGTACTTCACGAACATGGTCTTGCGCGCGAAGAAGTAGCGGAAGTTGATGCCCAGGTCCACCCAGTCATTGAGGCGCTGTTCGTGGGGCAGCTCGATGCCGATCCCTACCGAGTGCGCGCCCACGTCCACCGCTCCCCTGTTCGCGGCCTCCATCACACCGGGGCCGCCGCCCGTGACCACGGCGTAGCCGGCCTTGCCGATTTCCCGGCCCAGCTCGCGCGCGAGCTCGTACTCCGGGTGCCCCGGCGCGGTGCGCGCCGACCCGAAGATCGAGACGGCGGGGCCCAGGTTCGCGAGTGCGTCGAAGCCTTCAACGAACTCCGCCTGGATCCGCAGGACGCGCCACGGGTCGGTGCGGGTGAAGTCGTCCGGTTCGGCGGGGCGCTGGTCCAGGAAACGCTGGTCGGACGTGCGCCGATGCAGCTGTTTGCGGCGCAGCACCACCGGCCCCTTGTGACGCTCGGGGGGTAGGGAACGTTCGTGCGGTGTCTCAGGGGTGTGCATGCCCACCAGGCTACGTTCTCGTGCTGCACGACGCCGCAGAACTCCCCTGCGGCAGGCAACGCGGTGAGTACTCGAGCCAAGCTCCCCCGCCGCGGATCGGATACCCGATCACCCCCCCCGCTCAGGACAACCAGGACGCGAGCGCACGGTGGCAGGCCCGGACGGCGTCATCGAACACGTGCTCGTCGTCGGTGTGGGCGAGCAGGGCGTCCCCGGGGCCGAAGTTCACGGCAGGCACCCCGGCCTCCGAGAAGCGGGCGACGTCGGTCCAGCCGTACTTGGGCATGGGCTCCCGCCCCACGGCGGCCACGAACTGCGCGGCGGAGGGCCGGTCCAGCCCGGGACGGGCCGCCGGCGAGAGGTCCTGCCACTCGAGCTCGTACCCGGTGAAGACCTCGCGCATGTGGTCCTGTGCCTGCTCGAGGGACTTGTCCGGGGCGAAGCGGTAGTTGACCTCGACCCACGCGGTGTCCGGGATCACGTTGCCCGCGACTCCCCCGCCGATGCGGATCGCGTTGAGTCCCTCGCGGTAGTCGAGGCCCTCCACGGTCACGGTGCGCGCCTCGTACGCACTGAGCCGGGCCAGGACGTCCGCCTGCTTGTGGATCGCGTTCTCCCCGATCCACGAGCGCCCGGAGTGGGCGGCCTTGCCGTGGGTCGTGATCCGGAAACGCATGGTGCCGTTGCACCCGCCCTCGACCGTCCCGTTCGTGGGTTCGAGCAGCACCGCGAAATCCGCGTCGAGCAACTCGGGGCTGTTGCGCATCACGCGGCCCAGCCCGCTCGCGTCGCGCGAGACCTCCTCGTGGTCGTAGAACACGTAGGTGACGTCCCGGTTGGGCTCGGTGAGTTCGTGCGCGAGCACCAGTTGGACGGCCACGCCGCCCTTCATGTCGGTGGTGCCGCGGCCGTAGATCACGTCACCCTCCGCTTCCCGACGCCGCGTGGCCGGGACCCCGCCCAGCGATCCCTCCACGGTGGGCAGGGGCACGGTGTCCAGGTGGCCGGCCAGGATCACCCGTTCGTCCCGGCCGAGGTCCGTGCGGGCGATCACGGTGTCCCCGTCCCGGTGAACGTTGAGATGGGGCAGCGCGCGCAGGGCTGTTTCGACGGCGTCGGCCAGGGGGCCCTCGTGATCGGACACGGACTCCACGTCCACCAGAGCGGCGGTCAGATCCGCGGGATCCATGGTGAGGTCGAGGGTCACGGAAGTGTCTGAGCTCATGCGTGCCAGCCTACAGTTCGGCCCTGCGCCCCGCCGTGGGCACCGCCCTCATTGCCCACACGGTCCCCAGTCATGTGCCGTCGGGGGTCACGGGGCATCTTTTAGGATGGGCCCATGACTTCAACGAGCGAGAGCACAGAGAATTCCCGTATCGCCTCCGGAGTGGGGCTGGCCACCGTGGTGGACTCCGGCGAGCGGGAGGGGACCGTGCTGGACGTCTTCTACCCGGCGCCGAGCCTGAGCGCCAACCCGGACACGAGCTACGAGGCGGATCTGCGCGTGGCCGCCACCACGGACCCGGATCGCAACGTGCGGTCCGAGATCGTGACCACCGTGATCAACCTGGACGACGCACCCCAGGACACCGCGGATGCCTACCTGCGCCTGCACCTGCTGTCCCACCGTCTGGTGCGGCCCAACACCCTCAACCTGGACGGTGTCTTCGGCAAGCTCGCCAACGTGGCGTGGACGAGCCGCGGTCCCGTGCTCGCGGAGGAACTGACCCGCTCCCTGCTGCGCCTGCGCGCCGGCGGGACCGTGACCGTGCTTGGCGTGGACAAGTTCCCGCGCATGGTCGATTACGTGGTGCCCTCGGGTGTGCGCATCGGTGACGCGGACCGCGTGCGCCTCGGTGCCTACCTGGGCGAGGGCACCACCGTGATGCACGAGGGGTTCGTGAACTTCAACGCCGGCACGCTCGGCGAGGCCATGGTCGAGGGCCGGATCTCCGCCGGCGTCGTGGTCCACGACCACACGGACGTGGGCGGCGGCGCATCCATCATGGGCACGCTGTCCGGCGGCGGCAAGCAGCGGATCACGCTGGGCCAGCGCTGCCTGCTGGGCGCCAACGCGGGCGTGGGCATCTCCCTGGGTGACGACTGCGTCGTCGAGGCCGGCCTGTATGTCACCGCCGGTACCCGCGTGAGCCTCATCGAGGGCGGCGCCGAGCCCCGCGTGGTCAAGGCGTCCGAGCTCTCCGGGGTGAACAACCTGCTGTTCCGCCGCAACTCCACCAACGGCGCCGTGGAGGCGCTGCCCCGCCAGGGCAGCACGGTGGAGCTCAACGCCGCACTACACGCCAATTGATCCCCGCCGTCGCGCGTCCACGGATCGCGACGACGACGCCGCTCGGCCGGGTCCCGCAGCTCGCGGGCCCGGCCGCGCGTTTTCGTGAGGTCCACTGGATAGGGTGAGGACCATGAAGATTCTTGTCACCGGGGGAACCGGGTACATCGGCTCGCACACGGTTCTGGCGCTGCTCGAGGCGGGGCACGACGTCGTCGTCCTGGACAACCTGTCCAATTCGACCAAGACGTCGCTCGAGCGGGTGGCGGAACTCGCCGGACGCGACGTCGCGGCGTTCGAAGAGGTGGACCTGCTGGACCGCGAGGGTCTGGACCGCGTGTTCGCGCAGCACCGCCCGGACGCCGTGATCCACTTCGCGGGGCTCAAGGCCGTGGGGGAATCGGCGCAGAAGCCGTTGTGGTACTACACGAACAACGTCAGCGGGACCGTGAACCTGTTGTGGGCCATGGAGGAGAGCGGGTGCCGCAGCATCGTGTTCTCTTCCTCGGCCACCGTCTACGGCGCCCCGGAGACCATGCCGCTGACCGAGAAGCTGTCCATGGACGCGCAGAATCCCTACGGGCGCACCAAGGAACACATCGAGGACATGCTCGCGGACCTCGCGGCCTCCGACGACCGCTGGTCCGTGGCCCTGCTGCGCTACTTCAACCCGGTGGGCGCGCACGAGTCCGGGCGCATCGGTGAGGACCCCTCGGGCATCCCCAACAACCTCATGCCGTTCGTCGCGCAGGTGGCCGTGGGCCGGCGCGAGAAGCTCATGGTCTTCGGAGACGACTACCCCACCCCGGACGGCACCGGCGTGCGCGACTACATCCACGTGGTGGACCTCGCGGACGGGCACCTGCGAGCGCTGGACCGGATCACCCAGGACCACGGGGTGCACGTATGGAACCTGGGCACGGGCCGCGGGTACTCCGTGCTGGAGGTCCGCGAGGCGTTCCAGAAGGCCTCGGGCCGGGAGATCCCCTACGAGATCGCCCCGCGCCGCCCCGGCGACGCCGCCGTGTCCTACGCCGATCCCGCCTCCGCCCTCGCGGAGCTGGGCTGGTCCGCGGACCGGGACATCGACACCATGTGCCGGGACCACTGGAACTGGCAGAAGAACAACCCGAACGGTTACGACGGCTGAGCCACGCGGCGGCGTCGTCGGGTAGCGGTCACGGCGCGCGCTGACGACGGCCCGGCCCACCGGAGCCGCCGCGCGGCGGCGTCGTACCCCGCCCACGCTTACCGAGCGGCGGGGACCGGCGCGTCACCGCCCCGCACTCACGAACGAGCCCCGATCACCGAACGGTGATCGGGGCTCGTTGACCTGACCGGGGAATTCAGTTGGCGGTCGGGTAGTGGCGCTCGGCCTCGCCCACGTAGAGCTGGCGGGGACGGCCGATCTTGGTCTCGGGGTCCTCGATCATCTCGCGCCACTGGGCGATCCAGCCCGGCAGGCGGCCGATCGCGAAGAGCACCGTGAACATCTTCTCGGGGAAGCCCATGGCCTTGTAGATCAGACCCGTGTAGAAGTCCACGTTCGGGTAGAGCTTGCGCTCCACGAAATAGTCGTCCGCGAGGGCCTTCTCCTCGAGTCCGATCGCGAGGTCGAGCAGCTCGTTGCTGCCGCCCATCTTGGCGAGGACGTCGTGGGCGTAGCCCTTGATGATGCGGGCGCGCGGGTCGTAGTTCTTGTAGACGCGGTGCCCGAAGCCCATGAGGCGGACACCGTCCTCCTTGTTCTTGACCTTCTCCATGAACTCGTCCGCGGACAGCCCGCGGTTCTGGATCTGGTCGAGCATGTCCAGCACGGCCTCGTTGGCGCCGCCGTGCAGCGGGCCGTAGAGCGCGTTGATCCCGGCGGACACGGACGCGAACATATTGGCGTGGGAGGAACCCACCAGGCGCACGGTGGAGGTGGAACAGTTCTGCTCGTGGTCCGCGTGCAGCATGAACAGGATGTCCAGGGTCTTGGCGACCACGGGGTCCACCTCGTAGTCCTCGGCGGGCACGCCGAAGCACATGCGCAGGAAGTTCTCCGCGTAGTTGAGGTTGTTCTGCGGGTACAGCTGCGGCTCACCCACGGCCTTCTTGTACGCGTACGCGGCCAGGGTGGGGACCTTGGCGAGCAACCGGATGGTGGAGATCTCCACCTGCTCCTTGTCGAACGGGTCCAACGAGTCCGAGTAGAACGTGGACAGCGCCGAGACCGCGGAGGAGAGCACGGGCATGGGGTGCGCGGAACGGGGGAACCCGTTGAAGAACATCTTGATGTCCTCGTGCACCATGGTGTGCGTGGTGATCCGGTGCTGGAAGTCCTCGTACTGCTCACGGGTGGGCAGCTCGCCGTAGATCAGCAGGTACGCGGTCTCCAGGAAGTTGGAGTGCTCCGCGAGCTCTTCGATGGGGTACCCGCGGTAGCGCAGGATCCCCTGGTTGCCGTCGATGTAGGTAACGGACGAGTGGGTGTTCGCGGTGTTCACGAACCCGGGATCGAAGCTGACGTTGCCGGTGTCCTTGAGCAGGGAGCCGATGTCGTAGCCCTTGTTGCCCTCGGTCACGTCCAGCACGGGAAGGTCCAGGGACTTGTCCTTCTCGTAGGTGAGTTCCACCTTGTCTGCGGTCTTCTTGGCCTCTGCCATGATGTGTCCTTCACGGTTCGCTAGGTGTTCCACGATGGGTTCGCGGTCCGGTTCACCCCCACGCCGTCGTGGCGGTTCGGGTCGGTGCGCACCGGGCGGGAACACGGTGTCATTCCCCACCAACCTACCCGTTGGTGTGATCGGGATTCCACTTGCCCACCCGTGTGCGGCGGGCTCAGACGGCGCCGGAGAGCCGTTGCACGGCAGCCGCCATGCGCTCGTCGCTCGCGGTCAGGGACAGCCGCACGTAGCCGTGCCCGGCGTCCCCGTAGAAGGTCCCGGGACCCACCACGATGCCCAGGCGGGCGAAGCGTTCCACGGTGTCCCACGTGTCCTCACCGGCGGTGGCCCACAGGTACAGTCCGGCCTCGGAGTGCTCGATCGTGAGGCCGAAGGCCTCCACGGCGGGCTTGAGCGCCTCGCGCCGCTGCCGGTAGAGGTTCTTCTGCGCCGTTACGTGCGCGGTGTCCCCCAGGGCCACGCGCATGGCTTCCTGCACGGGATAGGGCACGATCATCCCGGCGTGCTTGCGCGAGTTGATGAGCGAGGGCATCAGCGCGGGGTCACCCGTGAGGAACGCCGCGCGGTAGCCCGCGAGGTTCGACTGCTTAGACAGCGAGTACGCACTGAACAGCAGGGACGGGTCCCCGCCGCTCACGCGCGAGTCCAGGACGGACGGCACGGGTTCGCCACCGCATGCGGGATCCCACTGGCCCCAGCCGAGCTCGGCGTAACACTCGTCGGAGACCACCACGGCCCCCTGCGCGCGGGCCTGGTCCACGAGCTGCTTCAGGCTCGCGGCATCACGGACGATGCCCGTGGGATTGCCCGGCGAGTTGACCCACACCATGCGCACGCGCTCACGCACCGAGGGCTCGAGCTCGTCCAACGAGTCCGCGGCCACGGCCTCGGCACCGGCGATCTGTGCCCCGATGTCGTACGTGGGGTACGCGACCACGGGACGCACGACGACGTCGCCCGGGCCCAGACCCAGCAACAGCGGCAGCCACGCGACGAGTTCCTTGGAACCCACCGTGGGCATCACGGCGTCCGGGTCCAGATCGGGCACGCCGCGACGATCGGCGAACCACGCGGCCACGGCCTCCCGCAGCGCGGGGGTCCCGTGCGTCGTGGGATACCCGGGGGCGTCCGCGGCGGCGGCGAGCGCGTCCTGGATCACGAGCGGCGTGGGGTCCACCGGGGTCCCGATGGACAGGTCCACCACACCGTCCGGGTGCTCCTGCGCGGTCCGGCGGTACGGCGCGAGGGAGTTCCAGGGGTAGTCGGGCAGGTCCAGGCCGAACTCGCGGGCCTCGCTCACCGGATCAGTCCTGGTTCTGCGGGGGCAGTTCCGCGATCATGGGGTGGTCCTTGTGGGTGTTGCCGAGCTTGGCGGCCCCACCCGGAGAGCCCAGATCGTCGAAGAACTCCACGTTCGCCTTGTAGTACTCGGCCCATTCCTCGGGGGTGTCGTCCTCGTAGTAGATGGCCTCCACGGGGCACACCGGTTCGCACGCACCGCAGTCCACGCACTCGTCCGGGTGGATGTACAGGGAGCGCTCGCCCTCGTAGATGCAGTCCACGGGACATTCCTCCACGCAGGCCTTGTCCTTGACGTCCACGCACGGCTGCGCAATTACGTAAGTCACGGTTGACGAACCTCTCCTTCTGTTCCCGAGTCCTCGACCATTCTAGCGGCGGGCATTCGAGGCTACCGCGCCCGCGAGCGCACCAGCCAACGCCCCGTAACAATCACGGAGGCCATGACCGCCACGAAGATCACGGCGAACCACAGCAACCCCACGATCCCCACGGGCGCGGCCCACGTGGTGACCACGAGTGCCGAGCCCTCCCGCAGGTATGCGGTTGCCCACGCGATCACGTATGTCACGAGCCCGGGGACGGCAGCCGCCCACACGCGCCGGGTCGCGGTACCGCACCACACGCTCGCGCACAACAGCAGCGCCCCGGAGAACACGAGCCCCCACGGGAGCCACCAGCCGTCCAGGTACCAGATGTTCGCGTGCATGGCCGTGGCCACCGCTCCCGCCGCGAGTCCCGTGAGCAGGGCCGTCACCAACGACGACGCCGCTCCCGGCCGTTGCTTCTCGGCTCCCCCGGGCGCGTGGTCGCCGGCGGTCTGCGCGGCCGGGGTGCTCTCCCACGGGGCGGTGCGGTGCGGTCCGGACGCGTTCATCGTCCGCCCCGACGCAACAGGCGGAAGGTCTCGGTGGTGCCGAGGGTCTGCGGCACACCGTTGGACAGCTCGTACGTGGTGTCCTGCGGATCCTCGCCCAGCATGATCTGTGTGGCGTGCGCCGCCATCGCCGCCCGCTTCACGGCCAGGTCACCGTGGATCGCCGCTTGCGGCCGTTCGTCCGAGGGGTTCACGTCGCTCTCGATCCCCCACGTCAGGGGGACGTCCCACGCGTCGTGGGCGGTGTCCGGTGCTGATGCGGCGAGGTCCACGGCGCGCAGCGTGACCCCGTGCGTGGCCACGTGGTCCGGGTGACCGTACCCGCCGTCGTCGTCGTAGGTGATCACGGCGTGAGGACGCACCGCACGGATGACCGCGGCCACGTGGGCGGCGGCCTCCCGCGGATCCGCCGCCGTGAGTGCTGCGGGTGAGACGTCCTCGGCGGGCTGCGGGCGGCCGTCGGGCCCCCAGCTCATCCCGGAATCCAGGTACTTGTCCGCGCCGTTGGCGAAACCCACGGCGGGATCGTGGGCGGGGGGCTCCCCCGCGAAGAACCGGTCCGCGAGCCCCATGGCGGCCGCGGCGGCGTCGAGCTCACCGACGCGGTAGAGCCCCAGCGCGGTGCCGTCGGTGTCCGGGCACCCGGGTTGGCCCACCTCCAGGTGACGCAGGGCGGGCGGAATGACCTCGCCGCGTTCGCCGCGCGTCATGGTCAGCAACACCGTGGTGGCGCCCAGCGCGCCGTAGTATCCGATGGATGCGCCGGTGACGATGGCTTCGTCGTCCGGGTGGGCGTGCACCCACAACACGCGAGCCCGGGCGGGGTCCACGTCCCCGGGAAGCAGTGTCTCCACCGCCCCCTCGGTCGCGTGTCCCCCGCCCGGGTATCGAGGATCGGCCACGATCAGGCGCGGGCCCGCTGCCGGGCGACCTTGAGGCGCTCGTTGGCGTCCAGGACCACCTTGCGGATGCGGATGGCCTCCGGGGTGACCTCCACGCACTCGTCCTCGCGCGCGAACTCGAGGGACTCCTCGAGCGTGAGCTTGCGCGGGGGCGTGAGGTTCTCGAAGCTGTCCGCCGTGGACGAGCGCATGTTGGTGAGCTTCTTCTCCTTGGTGATGTTCACGTCCATGTCGTCCGCGCGGGAATTCTCACCCACGATCATGCCCTCGTAGACCTCGGAGGTGGGCTCCACGAAGAACGAGCCGCGCTCCTGAAGGTTGATCATGGCGTACGGGGTGACCACACCGGCGCGGTCCGCGATCATGGAACCGTTGGTGCGGTACTCGATCTCGCCGGCCCACGGCTCGTAGCCGTCCGCGTACGACGACGCGATGCCCGCACCGCGGGTTTCCGTGAGGAACTTGGTGCGGAAGCCGATCAGACCGCGCGAGGGGACCTTGAACTCCATGCGCACCCACCCGGTGCCGTGGTTGCTCATGCCCTTCATGCGGCCCTTGCGCGCGGCCATGAGCTGGGTGATCGCACCCAGGAACTCGTCCGGGGCGTCGATCGTCATGTGCTCGTAGGGCTCGTGGACCTTGCCGTCCACGGTCCTGGTGACCACCTGCGGCTTGCCGGCAGTGATCTCGAAGCCCTCGCGGCGCATCTGCTCCACGAGGATGGCCAGGGCCAGCTCGCCGCGGCCCTGCACCTCCCACGCGTCGGGACGCTGGGTGGGCAGCACGCGCAGCGAGACGTTGCCGATGAGCTCCTTGTCCAGGCGGTCCTTGACCTGGCGCGCGGTGACCTTGGCGCCCTTGACGCGTCCTGCCAAGGGCGACGTGTTGATCCCGATGGTCATGGAGATCGCGGGATCGTCCACCGTGATCAGCGGCAGCGGCTCAGGGTTCTCGAGGTCCGTGAGGGTCTCACCGATGGTGATGTCCTCGATCCCGGCCACGGCCACGATCTCACCGGGCCCGGCGCTCTCCGCGGGCACCCGGTCCAGGCCCTTGGTGGCCAGCAGTTCGGAGATGCGCACGCTCTTGAGGGTCCCGTCGTGACGCGCCCACGCCACGGTCTGGCCCTTCTTCAGCGTCCCGTTGAAGATACGCAGCAGGGCCAGGCGACCCAGGAAGGGGGAGGCGTCCAGGTTGGTCACGTGCGCCTGCAGCACGCCGTCCGGGTTGTAGGACGGCGCGGGGATGTGCTCGATGATGGTGCGGAACAGCGGCTCGAGGTCCTCGTTGTCCGGCAGCTCGCCGTTGCCGGGCTGGTCGGTGGAGGCACGGCCGGCCTTGCCGGAGGCGTAGACCACGGGCACGTCCAGGACGGCGTCCAGGTCCAGGTCCGGGTGGTCCTCGGCGATGTCCGAGGCCAGGCCCAGCAGCAGGTCCATGGTGTCGGAGACGACCTCGTCGATCCGGGCGTCCGGGCGGTCCACCTTGTTGACGACGACGATCACGGGCAGTTTGGCCTCTAGGGCCTTGCGCAGCACGAACCGGGTCTGGGGCAGCGGGCCCTCGGACGCGTCCACGAGCAGCACGACGCCGTCCACCATGGACAGACCGCGCTCCACCTCGCCGCCGAAGTCCGCGTGGCCCGGGGTGTCGATCACGTTGATCGTGATGGTCTCGCCGTCGGCCGCGGGGCCGTCGTAGAACACCGTGGTGTTCTTGGCCAGGATGGTGATGCCCTTCTCACGCTCCAGGTCGCCCGAGTCCATGACCCGTTCCTCGACCTCTCCGTGGCTGGAGAACGCGTTCGTCTGCTGGAGCATGGCGTCGACGATGGTGGTCTTGCCGTGGTCAACGTGGGCCACGATGGCCACGTTGCGCAGATCGGCGCGCTGGGCGGTGGATTCAGACATACGCAAGTCTCTCTTCATGAGTGGAGGCAGAGGGGAATCGTGGAGATTCTACTCCCCTCCGCCACCACCCCGGAGCACACGTGATGCATGTCTCCCGTGCGCTCAGCCGAGCAGTTCGGGGCGCTGCCAGTCCTCACCGAGCACGTGTTCGGCCACGAACGCGAGCACGGTCTCGTACCACGCCCGCGAGTTGGCCGGCTTGAGGATCCAGTGGTTCTCGTCCGGGAAGTACAGGAACCGGTGGCCCTCCACCCGGGTGCGCAACTGCAGATCGGACCACAGCTCGAGGCTCTGGGAGATCGGGACCCGGTAGTCCTTGTCTCCGTGGATCACGAGCATGGGGACCTGGATCCGCTCTACGAAGCGGTGCGGTGAGTACACGGCGGCCTGGGCGGGACCCATGGCCTCGCGCCATTCGGTGTTGTCCGTGGTGGCACCCATGGAGTCCACGTTCCACAGGGACGCGTGGGTCACGATGCACCGGAACCGGTCCGCCGTCTGCGTGGCCACCCAGTTGGCCATGTACCCGCCGTAGGAACCGCCCAGCAGGGCCTGGCGCTGCGTGTCGATGTCCGCACGCTGCGTCGTGGCCTCCACGAGGGCCATCACATCCGTGAACGGCGCGCCGCCCAGTTCCTGCTGACCGCGGTCGATCATGGCCTGCCCGTAGCCCGTGGAGATGGCCGGGTCAGGCAACAGCACGGCGTAGCCGCGGGCCACGAACGGCCACGGGTTCCAGCGCCAGCTCCACTGGTTGTTGGACGCCCACGGTCCACCGTGGACGAACACGAGCAACGGGTGTTCGGTCCCTTCCCCCTCGGGCAGCGCGAGCCACGCGCGGATTCGCGTCCCGTCCTCGGCGGTCGTGGTGACCTCCTCGAGGCGGCCGGGGACGGCGTCGTCGGGTACGAGGCCGTCGATCCGGGTGGGCTCCGCAGAGAAGTCACGACCGGACCACGTGACGGCTTCGAGGGGATGGTCGTAGGTGGCCCGCAGTCCGTAGAACGCGTCCCCCACGGGGTGGACCGCGGAGTAGGTCCACGGCTGGTCGGCACCGCCGGCCAGGACGTCGATCGAGGGTTCGGCGTCCCGCGGGCACGTGACCCGCAGGACGATCCCGCGGCCCTGATGGTCGGACGTGCACACGAACGAGTCGTCATCGATCCACCGGGGTTCCCCCGCCCAGTACTCGTCGGTGGGCACCACTTCCGTGTCCCGCCCCGTGCGCAGGTCGTGGACCCACAGCGAGAGCTGCATGTTGGTACCGTCGCGCCACGCCACGTCCCGCTGCAGGACGACCCGGCTGCCGTCCGGGGACATGGGCCCGGGCTCCCAGCTGTCCTCCGCATTGGCGTCCCGGAACAGCTCGGGTTCCCCGCAGCCGTCCGCCGTGAGCGGCACGCGCCACAGCTGGGACCGTTCCCAGCCCTCCGGCAACCACGCGGTCAACTGGGCGAGCAGCCAGGTGCCGTCCGGGGCGACCGAGTAGTGGGTCAACCGCCCGGCGGGCAGGTCGACGCGACGCACGGCCTCCCTGGCGTCCCGGGCGTCCGCGAGCGCGGCGGTGTCCACGAACCACAGGGCGGTCTCGGCGGCGGGGAGGTCCTGGTCCCAGTACCTGGACGGCGCGCGGTCGTAGAGCACCGGACTCGCGCCGGCTTCCTCGCGCAACTCGTGCAACTCACGATTGCGGGCGAGCTCGTCCGGCGCGCCCTTGGCGCTCGGGTGCATGCCCGAGAGGAAGAACAGCGTGTCACCGCCCAGTTTCGGGTCCGAGATGCCCTCGGGCATGTCCAGGACCATGCGGGCCTCGCCGTGTTCGGGGAGCAGCCACAACCGCGAGCGCTTCTCGTCGTCCCCGTCCACGGGCCGGTCGGACGTGAAGTAGAGCTCCCCCGACGGCGCCGGGCACACCTCCTGGACCCCGTGGTCGCCGGAGGTCAGGGGGACAGGTGCACTATCGCCGTCGTTCGGGTGGGGTACCGACCACGCGTGCTTGACGTAGCGCTTGCCGTCCGAGGACAGTTCCTGCCGCAGGGCGATGACCGGGCCGTTCCGCTGCGCGGTCAATCCGGTGAGTCGAGCGGTGGCCACGAGCTGTTCGGGAGTTTCATAACGGGATGTCATGTGAGCCACATTATAGACGTGCCGGACGCGCATGAGCGACCACGTGTCACCCCACCCGCTAACGTGGCCCTCGGCCCCGTGGCGTCGCGGTGGCGGATGGGAGCGTGACGGATGAGTTCGGACAAGGGGACGCTGACGTGGGCACTGCGCGTCACGGTCCCCGTGGCCATGGGATACCTGCCCCTCGGGATGGCCTTCGGCGCCTACACGGTCTCCCTGGGATTCGCGCCGTACCTAGCGCCCCTCACGGCCCTCGTGGTCTTCGCGGGATCGATCGAGTTCCTGCTCGTGGGATTGGTCTCCGCCGGAGCCGGTCTGGTGCAGATCGCGGTGACCACACTGCTGGTCAACAGCCGGCACGTCTTCTACGGCTTCTCCTACCCCACCCACCTGTTGCATTCACCGTTCGCCAAGTTCTACGGCCCCTACGCCCTGACCGACGAGGCCTACGCGCTCATCAACAGCGGCGTGCGCCCCACCACGCAGCACGAGCTCATGCTGATCCAGGGCATCTCCCAGTTCTACTGGGTCTTCGGTGCCGCGGTCGGGGCCGTGGCGGGCGGACTCATCCCCGAGTCCTTCGACGGTTTCGACTTCGCACTGACCGGGTTGTTCACCCTGCTGTTCATCAGCGCCCTGAGCGCGGCCACGCAGCGCGGGACGATCGTGCTCGCCGCCCTGGCCTCCATTGCGGTGGGGCTGCTGCTGCCCCGCGACCTGTTCCTGCTCGGTGCCATGTTGTGTTACGCGGTCTTGTGTGTCGTGCTCGTCAAACGCCCGCGCCGCAGCCGCTCGAGGATCACGAAAGGCGGTGCCTGACATGATCGCAGCCATCATCGTGTGCGCGGCCGTGACCTATTCCCTGCGCTTGTTCCCCGTGCTGTTGGCCCACCGGTTCCGCGATCGGGAGGACCTGCGGGAGATCTCCGCCCTCCTGCCCGCCGGACTCATGCTGATCCTGGTCGCTTACACATTGTTGGAGGCCGATTCCGGGGTGCAGCTGAGCCGATTGATTCTCGCGGCGGTGATTTCCGTAATCGTGAATGTGGTGAGCAAGAATTTCCTGATCGCATTCATCGCGGGATTCGCGGCGTATTCGCTGTCCGGTTTATTCCTGTGAATTGCCGGGGATAAACCGGATAACACGTCGACCCGCGGCAACCCACTGCCCGTGGGTGGATGCACACGGGCGGCACGGAGCTAGGGGTGAGGCCGCACCATTAGGGCAAACATCATTTCCCTATTCCGGTGAGTGCACCCTCAACAAACTCAGGCGTACCTAACCCGAATTAGGTAACGACCTTTTACCATAAGGGTCAACTTACTGGCGCGCCCCGAAAAACACCCGTAGTGTTCATATCAGTTCATCCGACGATCAGAGCACCACCCGAATCACAGGAGAAGATCATGGCCACTCTCACCGCTGTTTCCGCTTGCACCGCCACCGGCTGCGCCTTCAACGACAACGGCTGCACCGCCCCCGCCATCACGGTGGGCGGCCAGGGCTCCGAGGCCTCGTGCACCACGTTCATCTCGCTCGACGCCCGCGGTGGCCTGCCCACCGCCAACGGCCAGGTGGGCGCGTGCCAGCGCCTCGAGTGCGTACACAACAAGGACCTATTGTGCACCGCCTCCTCGATCGAGGTCACTGCGGACGCCAACTGCGCGAGCTACGAAGCCCGCTGATCGCGGAGCTCACCGAGTAACAACTGCAGACATGAGAGGACCGCGAGTCATGCGACTCGCGGTCCTCTCATGTCTGCAACGATTGATCGAGCCCCGGCAGGTTCACACGACCGCCGGACGGCCTCGGGGTGTGACGCTGCCGCTGGGGTACCGGCGCAGTGTCACGCTGCGGCGGGGGTGCCCAGCAGGGATGCGAGGTTGTCGGCGAGGTCTTGCGCGGACGACGTCGGACGATGGAACGGGACGAAGTAGACGCTGGTAGCGGTCGAACCCTCGCGCAGAACCGTGACCCCGGTGAGATCCACGTCCACCACGAAATCCCGATTCCGGGTGTGAGCGCACCCGCCGCTCGAGGGCTTACGCGTGAGCAGGTGGGCGGGGATCCATCCGTTCTCCGCGGCATCGCACATCCCGGCCAGATCGAATGGATCCACGGACACCGCGGCGTCCAGGGCCACGACTTCGGTGTTCACCGCGGCCATGGAATCCCCGAGCTCGCGGCCGAACGCCCGCACCTGGTCGACGCTCAGTGGCGTGGCACCGGAACCGTCATGAACCACGACCCGTGCCGTGGAGACGATCGCGAGTCGCCCGGACGCCGTGTCGGCCACGGTCGCCACGAGCTCCGGCAACTCCCCCGCCATGAGGAGTTCGTCGGTCTCGCCCGGGGTCAGCCACTCGAGACCCGCCAGGAAGTGTGCACTGGCCGCCACGATGCGTACGGAGGGGTCCGGAGCGAACTTGGCGATGTCCACGCGCACGTCCACGGTCTGCCCCGCCGGGGTCAGCGCAGCGACATCGGGGTGGGGAGCCGCGGCCATGACCATCCGGCCGTCCGGCACGAACCCGTGCGCCAAGCACGGCAGTGTAGGTTGACCCTCGAGGCGGTAGGCGACCACGTTCGCTCGGCCCGCGCCCGCGAGCATGCGGTGCGCGAGTGACACGACTCGCCCCGGCACGCCCACGTACCCGAGCTGTGCACCGTTGTCGGTTCGACCCACGATCGTCCCCGCTTCCGTTGTGACCAATCCCACCGGGCCCGCCGAGAACATCCCGACCGCACCCGATCCGCAAAACTTAGGAAAGCCTAACCTTTCAAAAAGGTGGACGGAAGGGTTTGCGACGAATTTGGTCAGATTTTTATGACCTAAACGGAGGTGATTCATATCACGGACGTGTGCGATAGCATCGCAGCATGCCTCCCCTACCCCTCCGACCCCGTTCATCCCGCGCCGCCCGACGATCACGCTCGCCGCGGATCGCCGGGGCCGCGGCACTGACCGGGGTGGCTTTGCTGGTCTCCGGGTGCGGGGCCTCGGGCGGGGATGCCCAGGAGGACGCGGGGCAGGATCCCGGCGCAGCGACGTCGTCCGCCACCAGCCGGGCGACGAGCGAGACGGCCCGTGCGAGCGAGCCCGGTAAGGGCCCGGAGTGTCCCGAGGACGCGTGCTTCACCGTGGCGATGACCGGTGATCTCCTGCTGCACGAAGGCCTGTGGCGCAACTTCGCGGTGGACCCGGCCATGAATGAAGGCAGACACTTCGACTTCGACCCGCTGCTGGCCGGTCAGAAGCCGTACCTGGACCAGGCCGACGTGGCCATCTGCGAGATGGAGACCCCGGTGGCGCCCAAGGGTGGGCCCTACTCGGCCTACCCGAGCTTCAGTGTGCCGCCGGAGATCACCGTGGCGGCCAAGAACACGGGTTACGACGCGTGCACGTCCGCGACCAATCACACCGTGGACCGCGGCACCGAGGGCGTGAACCGGACCTTGGCGACCCTCGACGAGGCGAGCCTCAAGCACACCGGTTCGTACACTTCCGAGCGCGCATCCGAGGAGCCCATGCTGCTGGAGACCCCGGCCGGGACCGTGGCCGTGGTCACCGGGACCAACAGTCTCAACGGCCAGCGGGCGGAGCACGACTGGCAGGTGGACCGGCTGCGGGACCCCGCCGAGGAGCCGCAGCCCGCGCGACAGGATATCGACCGCGCCGTGGCGCAGGCGAAGAAGGCGCGCCAGCAGGGCGCGGACGTGGTGATCGCGGCCATGCACTCGATCATCGAGTACCAGGACGACGCCGACGCCGACCAGAAAACTACGGCCCACTCGCTGATCGATTCCGGTGCGTTCGACGCCGTGTACGGTCACGGTTCGCACAGCGTGCAGCCCATCGAGCACTACAACGGCAAGTGGATCGTCTACGGACTGGGCAACACCGTCACGGAGACATCCCCGGCGTACGAGAACAACAACCAGGGTCTGATCACGCGCTTCCAGTTCGCGCGCGGGGACGACGGCGGGTGGCGGGTCAGCGACCTGGCCTGGGCACCGAGCTCCAACACCCAGGACGGCCGGTTCCAGTGGTGCTCCACGGCCTCGGACCAGCCCAACGGTGTGTGCCGCTCCCCGCAGGAGGACCGGCAGATCCGCGAGCGCATCGCGGGGATCATCACCACGGACTCGGCGACGGCGAACGGGTTGCGGGAGTGGCGGGTCGCGGAGGAAACGGAAGACTGAGCGGCGGAACGTCCACGAGAGAAGGCCGGTTCCACGACCCCGTGAGGGTCCCGGAACCGGCCTTCTCCGTGCTCGTGACGGGGGGCGTCAGCCCTGCACGCCGAGCTTCCCCAGGATGATCTGGCGCACGCGTCCGGCGTCCGCCTGGCCGCGCGTGGCCTTCATGACCGGTCCGATCAGGGCGCCCACGGCCTGGACCTTGCCGCCCTTGATCTTCTCGACCACGTCCGGCATCTGGGCCATGGCGTCGTCCACGGCTGCGGTGAGGGCGCCGTCGTCGGAGACGACCGCGAGCCCGCGGGACTCCACGATCTCCGCCGGGGTGCCCTCACCCTCGACCACGAAACCGAGGACCTTCTTGGCCAGCTTGTCGTTGATCTTGCCGCCGTCGATCAGCCCGTTGAGTTCGACCACGTGGGCCGGGGTCACGGGCAGGTCCGCGATCTCGACCTCGCGCTGCTTGGCGAGGCGGGCGATCTCACCCATCCACCACTTGCGCGCCACGGCGGCGGAGGCGCCCGCGGCAATGGTCTGCTCGATCTCGTCCAGCACACCCGCGTTGACGACGTCGCGGAACTCCTCGTCCGTGTACCCCCAGTCCGCCTTCAGCCGCTTGCGGCGCTCGGCGGGGGGCTCGGGAAGGCTCGCGCGCAGTTCCTCGATCCAGTCCGCCGTGGTCACCACGGGCACCAGGTCCGGTTCGGGGAAATAGCGGTAGTCGTCCGCGTCCGACTTGGGCCGCCCCGCGGTCGTGGACCGGGTGTCCTCGTGCCAGAAGCGGGTCTCCTGCGTGACCTTCACCCCCGCGGCGAGCACGGCGGCGTGGCGCTGGATCTCGTAGCGCACGGTGCGCTCCACGGCGCGCAGCGAGTTCACGTTCTTCGTCTCCGAGCGCGTGCCGAACTGCGTGGCGCCCTTGGGCATCAGAGACACGTTCGCGTCGCAGCGCACGTTGCCGCGCTCCATGCGGGCGTCCGAGATGCCGAGGTTCTTCACGATCTCGCGGATCGCGGCCACGTAGGCGCGGGCCAGTTCCGGCGCCCGCTCCCCCGCACCCACGATGGGCTTGGTCACGATCTCGATGAGCGGCACACCTGCGCGGTTGTAGTCCACCAGGGAGTACTGCGCGTTCTGGATCCGCCCGGCATCCCCGCCCATGTGGGTCAGCTTGCCGGCGTCCTCCTCCATGTGGGCGCGCTCGATCTCCACGCGGAACTCCGTGCCGTCCTCCAGCTCGAGGTCCAGGTGCCCGTCGAACGCGATGGGCTCGTCGAACTGCGAGGTCTGGAAGTTCTTGGGGGTGTCCGGGTAGAAGTAGTTCTTCCGTGCGAAGTGGCACTTCTGCGCGATCGAGCAGTTCAGCGCGAGACCGAGCTTGATCGCGGATTCCACTGCCTTGCCGTTGACCACCGGCAGCACGCCGGGCAGCCCCAGGGACACCGGGGTCACGTTGGTGTTGGGCTCGTCCCCAAAGGTGTTGGGGGCGGCATCGAACATCTTGGTCTTGGTGTTCAGCTCCACGTGCACCTCGAACCCCAGGACGGGGTCGAAGCGCTCGAGGGCTTCCTCGAAGGACAGCACGTCCTGGCTCATCACTTGCCTCCCTGCGCGGCAGTGGCCGCAAAGTCACGAACGGTGGCGGTCACGTCGGCGCGTTCCCGCCACAGCGGCCCGCCCCACTGCTCGGTGAGCAACCGCTCCAGACCGGCCCCGGCGCGGTACACGCGGGCGTCCTCGCGCGCCGGTGCCATGAACTGGATCCCCACGGGCAGCCCGTCCTCCGGTGCCAGGCCGCCCGGCAGGGAGATCGCGGGGATCCCCGCGAGGTTGGTGGGGATCGTGGCAATGTCGTTCAGGTACATCTGCATGGGATCCGCGGACTCGTCCACGCCCCCGATGTCGAACGCGGTGGTGGGCGCGGTGGGCGAGATCAGCACGTCCGCCTTCTCAAACGCCGCCGCGAAATCGCGCTGTACGAGCGTGCGCACCTGCTGCGCGGAACCGTAGTACGCGTCGTAGTACCCCGCGGACAGCGCGTACGTCCCCAGGATGATCCGGCGCTTGACCTCGTCCCCGAAGCCTGCGGCGCGGGACGCGCTCATGACCTTCTCGATGGTGGGAGTGCCCTCGGGAGTGACGCGCAGACCGAAGCGCACGCCGTCGTACTTGGCCAGGTTGGAGGAGACCTCCGAGGACATGATCAGGTAATAGGCACCCAGCGCGTACTCGAAGTTGGGCGTCTGGACGTCCACGATCTCGGCGCCCGCGGCGCGCAGGAGTTCGAGGGACTCCTCGAAGCGCTGCTGCACACCGGCCTGGAAACCCTCGCCGCTCAGCTGCTGGACCACGCCCACGCGCAGCCCCTTGAGCCCGCCCTCGGCAGATCCCTCGCGCGCGGCGCGGGCGTAGGAGCCCACGGGATCCGTCAGCGAAGTGGAGTCGGCGGGATCGTGACCGCCCACGACCTCGTGCAACAGCGCGGCGTCGAGCACCGTGCGGGAGCACGGGCCCACCTGGTCGAGCGAGGACGCCATGGCAATCACGCCGTAACGGGACACCGAACCGTACGTGGGCTTGACGCCCACCGTGCCGGTCACGGCCGCGGGCTGGCGGATGGAGCCACCGGTATCCGTGCCCAGGGCCAGGGGCGCCTGGAACGCGGAGACCGCGGCGGCGGAACCGCCACCGGAACCGCCCGGGATCTTGCGCAGGTCCCACGGGTTGCGCGTGGGACCGAACGCCGAGTGCTCGGTGGACGAACCCATGGCGAACTCGTCCAGGTTGGTCTTGCCCAGGATGGGCATGCGCGCCGCACGCAGCTTGCGGGTCACCGTGCCGTCGTACGGGCTCATCCAACCCTCGAGCATCCGGGACGCCGCCGTGGTGGGCTGGCCCTTGGTCACGATGAGGTCCTTGACCGCCACGGGCACACCCGCGAGCTCGGGCAACTGCTCACCCTTGGCGCGTGCCTCGTCCACACCACGGGCCACGTCCAGGGCCTCCTCGCGGTTGCGGTGCAGGAACGCGTTCAGCCCGTCGGTCCCGCGCGAGCGGTCCTGGGCGTCCAGCGGGGTGCCGTCCGTGGCCTCGATCTGCTCGAGGTGCGCGGTCACGGCGTCCACCGAGGAGACCTCACCGGAGGCCAGCTTGGCCGCGAGGTCCGCGGCGGACAGTTCTACGATGCGCTCGCTCATGCTCACTCCCCGTCCAGGATCGCCGGGACCCGGAACTTGCCGTCCTGGCTGTCCGGTGCGTTGCTCAGGGCTTCCTCCTGCGTGAGGGTCTCCCCCACCACGTCCTCGCGGAAGACGTTGTGCAACGGCAGGGGGTGGCTCGTGGCGGGGACGTCGTCCCCGGCGGCTTGGCTGACCGAGGCCACGGATTCGACGATGAGATCGAGTTCACCGGCCACACGGGCCAGTTCCTCGTCCGACATCTCGATGCGCGCGAGTTCGGCCAGGTGCCCCACCTGCTCGCGATTGATCGCAGACATGCATGCTCCTGGTATTCGCTGATTGGTTCCGATCCAGTCTAGCGAGCGCCTACCCTGGACTCAGCACTCCCGTTCTCCCGCCGATCTCCCGAAGGGGTCCCACTTCGTGGCTCAGTCCTCCGCCCGTTCATCACGACGCCGCTCCACGCCTTCCAAGGGCACCTCCCGGATGACCCGGGCGGACGCCGCGCGCGCCCGCGCGGATCACGACAACGCGTGGCGCCAGTGGGTCTCGGACTCCGCCGTGGAGACCGTGGACACCGCACTGAGCCACGTCCAGGCGGTCGTGGAGGAACAGGTGCGCCAGTACGGAGCATTCCCGGCCTTCCTGGTCACCGGCGCCAAGGACGGGGAGTTCGAACTGGATTCGGTGGACCCGTCTCGCGTGAACGATCTGGCCCCCCAGGATGTGCTGGCCGAACTGCGGGACATCGCGCGCGAGAAGGCCTCCGGATTGCTCGTCGCCGCACTGGCCTACCCCGCCACCCTCCCGGACCGCTCCGGTGCCACCGCGGTGATCGTGGAGGTCGCCCACCGCGAACGGCTCAGCCTGGAAGTTATCCAGGAATACAATGTCGTGGAGGCCAAGGGCCGCACGTTCGTGAACTTTGGCGATCCGCACACGGATCGAGCGGATCCGTGGTTGTTCGCGGTGCGTGACTGAGACCCGGACATCGCCTCCCCCGACGGGACGACCCGTCAGCACATCCACGTTTTGGGGACGACCCCGCCCGGACCGGGGCGCGCACAGTCCCGAGAATCGAGCTGACGCTTCCATGTCCCCCATATGTCGTTCCATCCTAACTCCGGGAGCCCTGGCCCGCGTGATCGCGGGATGGGGATTCTTCGTGCTGCTTCAACTCTCCGGCTCGCTGCTGGCCCCACCCGTGTCCTCCCCGCTGCTCGTGGGGGCGCTCGTGGTGATCGTGGGCGTGATCCTGTACGCGGCCACGGGCGTCGTGCGGCAGGCCGAACACCTGGCCCACCGACTCGGCGATCCGTACGGTTCGCTGGTGCTGACCCTGTCCATCGTCGTGATCGAGGTGGTGTTGATCTCCGCGGTCATGCTGGGCCCCGGTGAGCACGCCACGATCGCGCGGGACTCCGTGATGGCCGTGGCCATGATCATCCTCAACCTGGTAATCGGTCTGTGCCTGCTCGTGGGCGGCCTCAAGCACGGGGACATGGCCCACAATCGGACGGGAACCTCCAACTACCTGGCGCTGCTCGTGGTCCTGAGCGCCCTGACCTTCGTGCTACCCGCGGCGCTCGGCACCGACGGCGCGTACCAGCCGTGGCAGGAGATCTCCATCATCGCAGTCACCGTGGCGATCTACGCGTTCTTCCTGTACCGACAGACGGGCGCGCAGGCCGTGGACTTCACCGAAGTGGACCCCCGGTTGCGCCCGGGTCCGGAGACCGCGGCCCGGGAGACGACGACGCATCCTTCCCTGCGCTCGGTCCTGGCCGAGCACCGCACCGAGATCCTCGCGCGCCTGGCATTGCTCGTGATCACCGTGGTGCCCATCGTGGTGCTGTCCCACGATATGGCCTCCCTGTTGGACGATGGGCTCGGCCGTGTGGGGGCACCGCCCGCGCTGGCCGGCGCGCTGATCGCGGCCATCGTGTTCCTGCCCGAATCCCTCACCGCGTTGCGCGCCGCCCTGGCCGGGGAGATCCAGCGCGTGAGCAACCTGTGCCACGGGGCGCTGGTGTCCACGGTGGGGCTGACCATCCCGGCGATACTCGTGATCGGGCTGCTCACCGATCAAACGGTCGTGCTCGCCGAGAGCCCCGCGAACCTGGCGCTGCTCGGGATCACGCTGGGGCTGTCCCTCACCACGTTCGCATCCTCCAGGGTCACGTCGATCCACGGTGCGGCGCACCTGGTGATCTTCGCGGCCTACGGGATCGCGGTGTTCTCCTGATGCGCGACTGACCCCGCTGGGAGGCCCAGCGGGGTCAGTCCGACAGCGGATCAGCGGGCCGCGTTCACCACGCGGGGAGCTCGGGCAGGGCGCCCTCGGACTCCACGAACTCGTCGTCACCGCGGGCCAGCCACCGCAGCATGCCCTCGCGGTCGGAGGTGATGAGCTGACCGCCGTCGCCGATGATCCACTCGTCCCGCTCCTCGGTGCGCAGGGTCATCCCCGGGGCACCCTTGGCCCGCATGGTGCGCACCGCGGCCTCCACGGCGTTGAGCAGGGAGTCCGGGTCCGCTTCCGCCACGGTCCACGTGGTGTCCAGGTCGTGGTGGTGCACCACGACCTCCGCGATCCGCACCGCGGGCACGGACGTGGCCGGGACGGGCTTATCGTGCAGGTCGAGCTCTTCGGTGACGATGTCGCCCTTGAGACGCTCGCACTGCTCGGCGAAGAACTGCGCGTTCTGCTTGAAGGTCTCGATCAGCTCGTCCTTGGGCAGCGCGGCGAGCTCGTCGATCTCCTGCTCGCGCGCCTCGTGGGACTCGTAGGGCTGCTGCGGTTCACCCGTGGTGGCCCAGTCGATGAGCTTGACCAGGGCGCGGGCGTTGGAGGCCAGGTGCGCGATCACGTGCGCGCGGTCCCAACCCTCGCACAGGGTGGGGCCCACCATTTCTTCGTCCGAGAGGGACTCCACGGTCGCGAGGAACATGTCGGTCTCCCGCCTCAGACGGGAGAGGTCGGAGTTGAGGCGTGCCGGATTCATCATGGCTCCCACTGTAGTAATTCCCCACGCGAGCCAGCGCACGATGGCAGGGCTCAACACATACGCATATCGTCCGAGTCCCCCATGGGCGGAGCCCCGGGCTGCCGCGCGAACCGCGCTGCTCCCGGGGCTCCGATCATGCTCAGGACACCGTGTGGGCCAACTGCTGACGCAGTTCGCGGCGCGTGCGCTGGGCCTCGGGCGAGGGCACGGGCACCGCGGCGAGCAAGCGCTTGGTGTACTCCTGCTCGGGGTGGCGCAGCACCGCTTCGCGCGAGCCCTGTTCCACGATGTGCCCGTGCTGCATGACCACGATCCGGTTGGCGAGCCGGTCGATCACCGCGAGGTCGTGGGTCACGAACAAGCACGCGAAGCCCATCTCCGCTTGCAGCTGCTCGAACAATTCCAGGACCGTGGCCTGCACGGACACGTCCAGCGCGGACGTGGGTTCATCCGCTACGAGCAGTTTCGGCTTCAGGGACAGGGCCCGGGCGATGCCCACGCGCTGCTTCTGACCGCCCGAGAGCTCGTGCGGGTAACGATTGCGGTAGTTGCGCGGCAACCGCACCTGGTCCAGGAGTTGCTCGATGCGCTGCTGCAGTTGCGCCCCTTTAGCCTCGCCGGCCAGGAACATGGGCTCACCGATCGACTCACCGATCGGCAGCCGCGGGTTCAGCGAGGACGCGGGGTCCTGAAAGACCATGCCCACGTCCTTGCGCACCGCGTTGAGCTTGGCGCGCGGGGCACCGTGCAGTTCCACGCCGTCCACCACAAGCGATCCCTCGACCACGGGCAGCAGTCCCACCGCGGCGCGGCCGATCGTGGTCTTGCCGGAACCGGATTCACCCACGAGACCCACGGTCTCCCCGGCAGCCACGGTGAGGCTGACGCCCTCGACCGCGCGGAACGCGGGGTTGCGGCCCTGCTTGGGGTACTCGATGGCCACGTCATTCAACTGCAGCACCGGTTCCACGACCCGCTGGGCGAGCGTGTCCATAGACGCTGCCTCCGCCGTGCTGCGGTCCACCACCATGGGCATGACCACGGAACGCTCGAGCGCGGCGACCATGTCCACGGACTCGTCGTTCTCGCTGCCCTGGCCCAGGTGGGGCACGGCCTCGAGCAACGAGCGGGTGTAGGGGTGGCGCGGTGCGGTGAAGATCTGCTCCGCCGTGCCCTGTTCCACGATCACGCCCTTCTGCATGACCGCGATGTTGTCCGCGAGGTCCGCCACCACACCCATGTCGTGGGTGATCAGGATGACCGCCGAGTCCAGCTGGTCCTTGAGGTTGCGAATCAGGTCCAGGATCTCCGCCTGCACGGTCACGTCCAGGGCCGTGGTGGGCTCGTCCGCGATCAGCAGTTTGGGGTCGCACGAGAGGGACTGCGCGATCATCGCGCGCTGCCGCTGACCACCGGAGAGCTGGTGGGGGTAGGAACGGAATGCCTTCTCGGGGTCCGGCAGTTCCACCATGGTGAGCATCTGCCGGGCACGTTCGGCGGCCTCGGCGGGTGAGATGTCCCGGTGCAGGCGGATGGTCTCCACGATCTGCTGGCCCACCGTGTACACGGGGTTCAGCGCGGTCATGGGCTCCTGGAAGATCACGGCGATCTCCTCGCCGCGCACGCGCCGCAGTGCGTTGCCGCGCAGCCCGATCAGTTCCTCCCCGGCCAGCACGGCCGAACCGCGCACGCGCGCGTTGGAGGGCAGCAGCCCCAGCATGGACATCGAGCTCGCGGACTTGCCCGAACCGGACTCGCCCACGATCGCGAGCACCTCGCCCGCGGCGACGTCGTAGTTCAGGTCGATCGCGGCCGGCACCCAGTCACGGTCCACACCGAAGTCTACGGACAGCCCGCGCACGCTCAGCACGGGTTCACCGCGGGCCACGGTCCTGCGGGCCGGGCCGCGTCGCACGGTGGGTTCGTTGCGCTGCGCCCGCCGACCGCGCCGTTTCTGCGCGCCCTCGGCGGTGGCACCCGCCGCGGCACTGCCGCCGACGGCGGCACCCGCGGCCGCGGTTCCGTGGGCGCGACCGGTGACCGCAGCGGCGTCGGCGGCCGTGGCACCGGACGATCCGGCGGCCTGGCCGTGGGCCGCGGAGGGGTTACCGGGGCCTTCGGTGGCCACGCGCCCGTCGCCGCTCGGCGTGCCGTCCCACGGGGCGTTGTGCTCGGCGGCCGTGGCCTCGTGCGACGACGCCGCGGCATCCGGGTCCTGCGCCGCGTCGTGGGGTCGCGGGGTGCCCTCGGGGATTCCCCCGGGCTGGTTCGAGGTGCTCATCGTGTGTGCTCCATCGTGTCGAGAACTGGGCGCGCGGCTGCGGCACGCGCGCATTGCCTAGCATGGGGGTCATGACCCGAGAACCCGCCGCCGAGCCCGAAACCTACCGAGCGTCGTCGGCCCCGTGGCTCACGGGATTCCTGGTGGTCCTGGGTCTGGTGGTGTGCTTCGCGGGCTGGGGCCACACCGTGGCGCACCACGCGGGCGCCGTGTCCGGTGGTCTCGCCCTGGCGGCGCTCGGGTACGCGCTGTACTGGCGCCCCCGGCTCGAGGTGCACGCGGACGACGTGCGCGTGGTGAACCCCCTGCGCACGGTGAGCATCCCGTGGAGCCGGATCGTGGACGTGCGCACCCGCTTCGCGGTGACCATCGCCACGGACCAGGGCGCCCATTCGTGTTTCGCCCTGCCCTCCGCCGGTGCGGGTGCCGCCCTGCGCTCCGGCGTGGACGCCGTGAACCGCAACCACCCGATCGCCCGGCCGGGCGGCGCGGTGCGCGTGGGCGACCTGACCTCGACCGCTTCCGGCGCCGCCGCGCACCGCGTCCGCGACACGTGGCAGCGCAAGATCGAGACCGGGGAACTGGACGTCTTCGCCCGGGACGGTGCACCCGATCCGGTGCGGACCCGGTACGCGCCCGGCCCGCTCGCGGCGGTCGTGGTGCTGACCGCCGCGAGCGCCGTGCTGTTCACGGTGTGAACTGATCATCGTCCGTCCCGGCCGGTGTCCCCGCGCGTCCCGGTGTCGGCCCCGGCGTTCACCGCGGGCTTCGTCCCCGGCTCGGATGCGGTGAGCGCGTCCGGGTACTGGTCCGTGCGCTCGCCGGTCTCGCGGGCGCGCTTGGGGTTGAACTTGCGCTGGCGCGGATCGAACGCGTCACGCAGACCGTCACCGATGAAGTTGATGGTCAGCGCGATCGCCACGATGAACACACCCGGCCACCAGAACAACCACGGACGGGTCGCGAAGGCGGTCTGGTTCTCGCTGATCAACCGGCCCAGGGACCAGTCCGGGGCCTGGATACCCAGACCCAGGTAGGACAGCGCGGTCTCGAGCAGGATCGCCGAGGACATCAGCAGCGTGATGTTCACGGTGATCACACCCACGGTGTTGGGCAGGATGTGCTTGAAGATGATCCGCCCGCTCGAGGCTCCGGCCAGTCGCGCGGCGTCCACGAACTCGCGTTCGCGCAGCGTGAGGAACTCACCGCGCACCAGGCGCGCGAGCGGCGGCCACGAGGCCAGACCGATCAGCAGACCCAGCGCAATCACGGTGGCGAACGTGGGCAGGTTGTGGGTGCGCACCCACGAGATGGCCAGGCGGCCCAGCAGGGCTGCCAGGATCACCAGGGGGATGATGATGATCACGTCGGTCAGACGCATCAGCACGGCCTCGGTCCAGCCCCGGAAGTACCCGGAGAGGCCACCCACCACGGTGCCCACGAGGCCCGCGATGATGCCCACCACGATCATGACCACCAGGGAGTACTGGGTGCCCTGCATGGCCATGGCGAACAGGTCACGGCCCAGGTTGTCCTGGCCGAACGGGTGCTCCCCGAGCGAGGGCGGGAGCAGGGACAGCGTGGGCCGGCCACCGTTGAGCACGGTTCCCGTGGCGTCCGGGTTCCACTTCCACCATCCCGGGATGGGACCGACACCCAGCGAGGTGACGGACAGCACCACGATGAACAACAGGACGATCAGGGACACCACGGCGCCCGTGTTGCCGAAGAACCGCTGGCGTACCAGCTGCCCCTGGCTCTTGCCGCGCACGTCCTCGGGCTTCTCGCCGGTCTGCGGATTCTGCTCGACCTGCTGGGGGACGTCGATAGGTTGTGGCTGGCTCATGCTTTCACCCTCACGCGCGGGTCGAGTACGGAGTACACCAGGTCAGCGATCAGGTTGAAGACCATGGCTACGATGCCGGTGATCAGGAACACGCCCATCACCGGGTTGGGGTCCACGTTGCGCACCGATTGGATGAACAACTGCCCCATACCGGTGAACGCGAAAACGGATTCCGTGATGATCGCGCCGCCGATCAGACCGCCGATGTCGTAGGCCACGAGCGTGGCCAGCGGGATCAGCGCGTTGCGGAACGCGTGACGCATGACCACGGTCCGCTCCGACAGGCCCTTGGCGCGCGCGGTGCGCACGTAGTCCTGGCCCATGATCTCCAGCATGGACGCGCGCGAGTACCGCGAGTAGGACGCGAGCGCCAGCAGGG
Source organism: Kocuria marina (assembly GCF_000786655.1). GTDB lineage: Bacteria > Actinomycetota > Actinomycetes > Actinomycetales > Micrococcaceae > Kocuria > Kocuria marina_A. The sequence continues at coordinate 121,834 of NZ_JROM01000055.1, forward strand.
TGATACAGATGGTGGGCAGCAAGAGGTGGGTGAACCGGTCCAGGCCGGTGATCCAGAAGTCACCCGACAGGCCCGGGGTGGAGGAGTTGGCCGTGGCGATGGGCCGGCCCCGGATGTGACCGGAGTTCACGTAGTCCGGCCACGACTGCATGAAGCGGTCCAGGATGATCAGCAGGGCCACGAAGAAGCCGGTGACCCCGCCCACGCGGGCGCCCTGACCACGGTCGTAGCCACCGGCGACGTAACCGGCTCCCACACCCACCAGGATCATCACGACGACCAACGCCAGCAGGGTCAGCAGCCCGCCCCCGACGAAGAGGGCCTGGACGGGGAAGTACAGCACGAGACCCACCACCACGGTGGCCAGCCCGGCGTACAGGGCCCGCTTGTTGCGTAGTCCCGCCATGAGGACGGTGGCGGTCACGGCCACCAGAATGCCGGTCAGTGCGATCAGCGGGATGCCCAGGAAGGGGTGCGCTAGCCAGTTGGTCGCGAGCACGAAGTAGATGATCCCGAAGGTGACCACGAAGCCCAGGACACCCATGAGGATGCGGGTCCGCATGCGCCCGAACGAGACCAGGAACCAGATGAGCCCGGCCACCACGGAGATTGCGAGCAGCGCCCCGATGGACAGTGACGGGTTCTGCAGGAAGTCGTTGAACTGAATGGCCGCCACTTCCTTGAGCAGTACCGCGAGCCAGAAGCTCGGCAGCGAGAAACACAGGAAGGTCAGGAACGTGATGCCGTAGTCCAGGCCCGAGTACTGCCGCAGTGCGGAGACGATACCCAGGGTGATACCCACGACGATGGCCAGGATGGTACCGATCGTGACCAGCATGATGGTCTGGCCCATGGCGAAGGAGAGCAGGCTCGTCACTTCCTGGCCCTCGCGGCTCACGCCCAGGGAGCAGGTGTCCGCAAAGGGCACGAGGCACCCGAGTGCCCCGCCGAGCCACGTGAAGTAGCGCAGCACGGGCGGTGTGTCCAGGTTGAGGGCCTCCACGCGGGCGGGGATCAGCTGTTGGGCGTTGGGGTTTCCGTACAGGTCCCACAGCGGGTCGCCGGAGACCGCCGTCATGAGGTACACGAGGAACGATGCGCCCAGCAGGATGAGGACGGCGGTGATGAGCCGTCTGAGGATGTAAGAAATCATGATGCTGCCTCTGAACGAGTGGTGATCACGACGCTGCGCGGACACGGCGTTCCGCGCCCGCGCAGCATCATGAGGGGAAGGACTCGGTCAACCGAGGTCGACCGCCCTACTTGCGGCTCCACTCGGAGACGTTCCAGAACACACCGGTCTGGTTCGGCTGGTACTGGTCCACTCCGGCGATCTTGTCCGAGGTGGCCACGTAGCCCACGGACTGGAACAGTGGGAGGCCGTAGGCGTCCTCGAAGGTGTGCTTGTCCACCTCAGCGATCTGGTCGTTGCGCGAGGACTCGTCCAGGTTGGCGCGGGCCTCGTCCACGAGCTTGTCCACGTCCGCGTTCGAGTACTCGTTGTAGTTGCCGCCGCCGCCGGTCTTGAAGATCTGCGAGAGCATCTCGGTGCCCACACCCGGGGAGACCCAGCCGTACAGGGACGCGTCGTAGTCGCCGTCCGCGAGCTTCTCGGACCAGTTGGGATCGCCCAGGTCCTCGACCTTGAACCCGGCCTTCTCCGCGGACTCCTTGATCAGCTGGAAGGTGTCCACGCGCTGCGGATTGCCGTTGTTGTAGAGGATCCGCACGGTGGGCGTCTTGCCACCGAGCAGCTTCTTGGCGCCCTCGATGTCCACGTCCCCGTAGAGCTCCTTGGCCTTGTTGACCTCCACGGCCTTGGTGTAGGGCTCGCCCTGGCTGGAGACGAACATCTGCGAGTTGAGCACCTCGGCGTCCTCCTTGACCGGCTTGACCAGCTGGTCAAGGATCTGCTGGCGCGGGATGGTCTTCAGGAACGCCTCGCGGGTCTCCTTGTCCTTGAAGGTGTCCGAGCCGAAGTTCAGGTCCACGTGGTCGTACGCGAGCTGGTCGCCCTGCTGCACGTTCACGTTCTCGATCTGCTTGACCTGGTCCATCGTGTCCTTGTTGACGTTGTTCGGCTGCATGATGTCCACTTCGCCGTTGCGCAGCGCCTGGATCTGAGCCGTGGCGTCGCCGATGGTGCGCAGGGTGATCTCGTCCAGCTTGCCGGGCATGCTGCCGTTGTAGTTCTCGTTCTTCTTGAGCGTGACCGAGTTGTTCTCCACCACATTGTCGATCTTGTAGGGGCCGCTGGAGAGCAGGACATCCTTGTCGTCCGGGGTGGACGTGAAGTTGAAGGAGGTGTCCCAGGCCTTACCGATCTTCTCCAGCTCGGGCTGCTTCTGGGGGTTCTTGGGATCGCCCTTCTTCTGGTTCTCGAGCACCTTGAGCAGTTCGTCCTCGGACATCCCGGCCTTCTTGGCCACCACGTGCGCGGGCATCAGGTAGTTCTCGTCGAAGGCGATCTCCCAGTCCGCGTTCTGCTTGCCCCACGTGACGGTCATGGTCTTGCCGTCCTCGGAGAACTCGGGCTTGTCCGTGGAGCCCAGGATGTCCGTGGAGCCGGCGATCGTGAAGTAGTCCTTGCCGGCCTTGCCGTCCTCGCTCGCGTCATTGGCGTAGCCGGAGAGCAGGGACCACCACAGCATGAGATCGGCCTTGTCGATCTTGTTGCCGTCCGACCACTGCGGGTCCTTGAGCGTGTATTCGACGGTCAGGGGATCGTCCGAGGTCTTCTTGTACGTGCCGAAGCCCTCGTTGGGGTGGATCTTCTGCTCCGGGTCCACCGTGATGAACCCTTCGCGGGTCATCTCCGCCACGTGGCCATTGATGTCCAGGTTCGTCTTGGTGTAGCCCGGATTGGCACCCGAGAACTTGTTGGTCTCGGCGACATTGACCACGCCGCCGCTCTGGGCGCTTGCGCTGCTGGCACCGCCGCCGCCGTTGCTGTCGTTGCCGCCGCCGCCCACGCTGGCGCAGCCGGTCAGCGTGAGTGCAGCGATTGCCGCGACGGACACGGCAGCCTTCCCCTTGAAGGTGTACTTTCCCATGACGTTTCCTCCCGATATGGTGTCCATGGAATGTGCGTTGCACCCCGGTGGTTGTTACCCCGAGCCGAGGTCGGCATCACCGATGGATTGTGGTGCGTCTCACGATGAAGCACAGGTTACTCGCGGATAACCTTTTCGGGGAGAAACCTCCCTCGTGTCTCGGGAGTGTCGGATGATTTCGTCGTGGCGCGGGCAATGCCGAGCATCGAATCACATTCCGTGATATTGGCCGTACGCTGTTGCCATCCTCACTTCGCCCCGTCAGGAGGCCCCCCGTGACCAACACACCGCACGAGCCCCGTAACACGCCTCGTCTCCCCCCGGACGACGCCGCACGCCCGCCTCACACTCCCGGCTCCCGTTCCGCGGGCGAACCGCTGCGCGAGGGGTACGCGGACGCACACCCGGCGCCGTCGGCCCCCGTGGACGCGCAACGTCCCGGGACGGCGGTCACGGACAGCGGGACCGCGCACTCGGCCTCGGGGGCAGGGGGTACGGCCTCCCCCGTGGATCCCTCGCTGGATAAGCCCGTCAAGCGCGGCGTGTCGGGGACCGTGTGGGCGGCGCTGATCCTGGGCGTGATCGTGCTGATCCTGTTGCTGGTCTTTATCATCCAGAACAACGTGGCCACGCGATTCGAGTACATGGCGTGGACGTTCAGCCTCCCGTTGGGCGTGGCCATGCTGCTCTCGGCGATCGCCGGGGCCCTGATCATGGCCCTCGTGGGGTCCGTGCGGATGTTCTCTTTGGGTCACCGCGTGCGCAAGCTCGAACGCGAGCGCGAGCGGATCAGGACCTCGCTGCACGGCTGAGAGCCCACTGCACCACGGCGCGCGGCGCCGGTCGATCGGGACCGGCGCCGCGCGTCGTCGTACTCCGGGGAGTGCGCGAGCGTGACAGCGCGTAGGGCGCGTGGTGACCAGCCGGTGGGCCCGCCGCACACGGAATCGGGCGCGGGCCAGCGGGTATCCTGGGAGGCAGCCCAGTGACCGTCAATGCAAGGAGCCATCGCTCATGCCCAAGATCATCTACACCGAGACCGACGAAGCACCCCTGCTCGCTACGTACTCGTTCAAGCCGATCGTGGAGGCGTTCGCCTCCACCGCCGGTGTGGAGGTGGAGACCCGGGATATTTCCCTGGCCGCGCGCATCCTGGCCCAGTTCCCGGACCGCCTTACCGACGAGCAGCGGGTCCCGGACACCCTGGCCGAGCTGGGCGAACTCGTGGAGACCCCGGAAGCGAACATCGTCAAGCTGCCGAACATCTCCGCGTCCATCCCGCAGCTGAAGGCCACCATCAAGGAGTTGCAGGCGGACGGCTACGACCTGCCGGACTACCCCGAGGTCGCCACCTCGGACGAGGCCAAGGACATCCGCGCACGTTACGACCGTGTCAAGGGCTCCGCCGTGAACCCCGTGCTGCGCGAGGGCAACTCGGACCGCCGCGCCCCCAAGGCCGTGAAGAACTACGCCCGGCAGCACCCGCACTCCATGGGCGAGTGGAGCAAGGACTCCAAGACCAACGTGGCCACGCTCGGCCACGACGACTTCCGCAGCAACGAGAAGTCCGTGATCATCCCCGAGGACGACACCCTGACCATCCAGCTCGTCACCGACCGGGGCACCACGGTGCTCAAGGAGTCCTTACCCGTACTGGCCGGTGAGGTCGTGGACGGCACCTTCATGAGCGCCACCGCGCTGGACGCGTTCCTCGCGGAGCAGGTGGCCCGCGCCAAGTCCGAGGACGTCCTGTTCTCCACCCACCTCAAGGCCACCATGATGAAGGTCTCCGACCCCATCATCTTCGGCCATGTGGTCACCGCGTTCTTCCGGGACGTCTTCGACCGCTACGGAGAGGACCTCGCCAAGGCGGGGCTGTCCCCCAACGACGGCCTGGGTGGAATCCTCTCGGGCCTGGATGTCCTGGACAACGGCCAGGAGATCAAGGCCGCGTTCGACAAGGCCATCGACGAGGGCCCCGAGTTGGCCTACGTGAACTCGGACAAGGGCATCACCAATCTCCACGTGCTCTCGGACGTGATCGTGGACGCCTCCATGCCCGCCATGATCCGCACGTCCGGAAAGATGTGGGGTCGCGAGGGCGAGCAGAAGGACACCCTGGCCGTGTTGCCGGACTCCTCCTACGCGGGGGTCTATCAGGTCGTGATCGACGACTGCCGCGCGAACGGCGCGTACGATCCCACGACCATGGGCACCGTTCCGAACGTGGGTCTGATGGCACAGAAGGCCGAGGAGTACGGCTCCCACGACAAGACCTTCGAGATCCAGGACGCCGGCACCGTCCAGGTAGTCAATGCCGCCGGTGAGGTGTTGCTGTCCCACGAGGTCCAGCCCGGGGACATCTGGCGCGCGTGCCAGGCCAAGGACGCCCCCATCAAGGACTGGGTGCAGCTGGCCGTGCGGCGTTCCCGCGACTCCGGGATGCCCGCCGTGTTCTGGCTGGACGAGTCCCGCGCCCACGACCGCAACCTGATCACCAAGGTGGAGCAGTACCTCGCGGAGGAGGACACCGACGGTCTGGACCTGCGGATCCTCTCCCCCGTGGAGGCCACCAAGTTCACGGTGGAGCGCCTGCGCCGCGGCGAGGACACCATCTCGGTGACCGGTAACGTGCTGCGCGACTACCTCACGGACCTGTTCCCCATCCTGGAACTGGGCACGTCCGCCAAGATGCTGTCCATCGTGCCGCTCATGAACGGCGGTGGCCTGTTCGAGACCGGCGCCGGTGGCTCCGCGCCCAAGCACGTGCAGCAGCTGCAGGAGGAGAACCACCTGCGCTGGGACTCCCTGGGTGAGTTCCTGGCGCTCGCCGCGTCCTTCGAGCACCTGGCCAGCCGCTACGACAACGCCAAGGCGCAGGTCCTCGCCGACACCCTGGACCGCGCGACCGGGACCTTCCTCAACGAGAACAAGTCCCCGTCCCGCAAGGTCAACGAGCTCGACAACCGCGGTTCGCACTACTACCTGGCCATGTTCTGGGCCGAGGAGCTCGCGCAGCAGACCGAGGACTCCGAGCTCGCGCAGGCGTTCCAGAAGGTCGCCTCCGAGCTGCGGGAGAACGAGGACACCATCAACGCCGAGCTGCTGGACGTCCAGGGTTCCCCCGCGGACCTCGGCGGGTACTACTGGCCCGTCCCCGAGAAGGTCTCCGCGGTCATGCGTCCCTCCGCCACGCTCAATGAGATCGTGGACGGGCTCAGCGCCTGACACTCCGGCGCACCTCGCGCGCGTGACGGACCCACGTCCGGGCACGCGCAGCAACCGACGACGACGCCGCGTCGCCTCCGCACGGGGGCGACGCGGCGTCGTCACATGCGACGATCAGTTCACTGTCGATTGGCCGGCACCTCACCGGCCCCGATAGCGTGGAATACCCCCTGCCCCCTTCCCCCGGAGGTCTTCCATGTCATCCGCGCCCGCGGCGCCATCCCCCGCCATGCCCCGTTGGACGGCCCTGAGTCTGGGAACCGTCCTGTTCCTGTCCGGATGCGCGGGCGGTGATGCCACGGATGCCGGCGGTGAGGACCGGGGTACGGCGGCGTCGAGCAGGGTGTCCGAGGCGCCGGTCCCGGACGACATGACCGTGTCCGTGGGAACCGTGGCGGACGCGGACGCGACCATCCACACGGTCGGCGTGAGCCGGGACGGCTCCGACGAACGCGCATCCGCCTACGACCTGGGCGTCCAGACGGCCGTGGACCGGGCCCTGGGCGAGCTGGCCGAGCAGGGCACCGGGCCCGAGGACCCTCTCATGGTGCTCAACCCCTACGGCACCAACACCACGGGGCTCTACACACGCTTCGCCACGAGCGGGGACGGCCGGTTGGAGTACACCGTCACGAGTGACGGCCACGAGGACTTCACGCGCACGGCCAAGGACCACGACGCGGATCCCGCGGTGTTCGAGACGCAGATCGTGGGACTCGTCCCGGGTACCGAGAACACCCTCACGACCACGTGGCATCCCGAGGACGGTGACGCCGTGGAGCGCACGGTCACCCTCACCGCACCCGCGAGCCGAGCCGGTTACTCCACACACATGGACCGTGATCTGCGCGGGGACCCGGAGCAGCTCACGGACGGGATGTACCTGCTCAGCGGCGCCTACCACGCCCGTCCGTACGGGTTCCTGTTCGACAACGCCGGGAGCATGCGCGCCGAACTCCCCCTGGACGGCCACATGCTCGACCGCTTCGAGACCTACCGGGACACCCTGGTGTACCCCGTGGACGAACGCACCCTGGCGCGCGTGAACGGTGTGGGGCGCGTGGTGGACACCTACGATCTCGGGCGGTACGAGATGCACCACGACTTCACGCTCACCGAGGACGACCGCGCCCTGATCCTGGCCTCGGACACGTCCCGGGACAGCGTGGAGGACGTGCTGATCTCCCTGGACCTCACCACGGGTGAGCACCGGGAGGTCGTGGACTTCGCGGACCTGTTGGCCGGGTACAGGGACCTCACGAACCCGTACGAGGCACCGGGCTCGGACGGGACGATCATCGACGACTGGCTCCACCTGAACTCCGTGGACCACCACGCCGGTGAGGACTCCGTGATCGTCAGCGGCCGGGAGAACTCCACGATCATCAAGGTGGGTGACGTCCACGGCGAACCGCGCGTGGAGTACCTGATCGGCACCGACGAACTGTGGGAGGGCAGCGGCCACGAGGACGACCTGCTGCGCAAGGTCGGGGACTTCTCCGACACGGGCGGTCAGCACACGGTCATCCGCCACGACGACGCCGAGCCGGAGGACGGCCGGTACCACCTGAGCATCTTCGACAACTCGTACTGGAGCGTCCTCAGCCGAGAGGACTACACCGGTCCCGCCCCGCGGGACGCCTCGACCGTGTCCGGCACCGCCGAGGACGAGAACTCGTTCGTCCGCACGTACCTCGTGGACGAGAACGAGCGCACGTACTCGCAGGTCGACGCGGTGGACGTGCCCTACTCCTCGATCGTCTCGAGCGCGCAACAGCGCGACGGTAACACGGTGGTCAACAGCGGTCAGGCGTTCGAGCTCTCCGAACGGGACCCGGAGGACCGGGTGATCGCCACCTACTCCTACGAGGGTGAGCGGTACATGTACCGCGGGGTGAAGTACGCGTTCGACGACTTCTGGTACGACGCCTGAGGCTCGGACACGCCTGATGTCCGGCCATGCCCGAGGTCCGGCCGTGTGCGGGTCCGGACACGCGGGAGGGGCGGGACCGTACGGTCCCGCCCCTCGTACGGTGAGCTGATCAGGAAACGGCGGCGACAGCGGCGTCGTAGTCCGGTTCCTCGGTGATCTCGTCCACGAGCTGGGTGTGGACGACCGTGCCGTTCTCGTCCACGACCACGACGGCGCGGGCCAGCAGACCCTCCAGGGGGCCGTCCGTCTGGGTCACGCCGTAGTCCTCGCCGAACGAGGAGCGGAACGCGGACGCGGTGGTGACGTTGTCGATGCCCTCCGCGGCGCAGAAGCGGCCCTGCGCGAACGGCAGGTCCTTGGACACGCACACCACGGCGGTGTTCTGCAGGGACGCGGCGCGCTGGTTGAACTCGCGCACGGACTGGGCGCACACCCCCGTGTCCAGGGACGGGAAGATGTTGAGCACCACGCGCTTGCCGGTGAACTCGTCCGAGGCCACGGGGCTCAGATCCGCTCCCACGAGGTCGAAGGACGGCGCGGACTCGCCCTGGGCGGGCAGCTCGCCGACGGTGTGGACGGGGTTTCCTTGGAATGCAGTAGTAGCCATGTCTCCATTGTGGTGCGCGCCACCGCCCCGTGACACGCATGTCCGCCGTGCGCTGAACCGGGCTCGCTGATAGCCTCGGTGCCACCCTGCCCCGTGAGACGCATCACACGGGCACCCCGCACGAGAGTCGCGTGACCGCCGGCCACCCCGGGGCGCGCAGCCCAGGAGGAAACACCGTGAGTACCACTCCCGTCACCGTGGCCGTGACCGGCGCCGCCGGCCAGATCGGATACAGCCTGCTGTTCCGGATCGCCCACGGGGACCTGCTCGGCCCCGAACGCCCTGTGCGGCTGCGGCTCCTGGAGATCCCGCAGGCGCTGTCCGCCCTCGAGGGCACCGTCATGGAACTGCAGGACTGCGCGTTCCCGCTGCTCGCGGACGTGGAGATCGGCTCCGATCCCCGCACGGTGTTCGACGGCGCCCGGCTCGCCCTGCTCGTGGGGGCCCGGCCGCGGGCCAAGGGGATGGAACGCAGTGACCTGCTCGAGGCCAACGGCGCGATCTTCACGGAACAAGGGCGTGCCCTCAACGACGTGGCCCACGACGACGTGCGCGTGGTCGTGACCGGCAACCCGGCCAACACCAATGCGTTGATCGCCCAGCGCAACGCCCCGGACATCCCCGCGTCCCGGTTCAGTGCCCTGACCCGGTTGGACCACAACCGGGCCGCGGCCCTGCTCGCCGCGGAGACCGGAACCTCGGTCGCGAAGGTCAAGAACCTCAGCGTGTGGGGCAACCACTCCGCGACCCAGTACCCGGATCTGGACCACGCCACGGTGGCCGGGCGCCCCGCCCTGGACCTCGTGTCCCGGGAGTGGGTCACGGACACGTTCATCCCCACGGTGTCCCAGCGCGGTGCGGCCGTGTTGCAGGCCCGCGGTGCGTCCTCCGCCGCGTCCGCGGCGAGCGCGACGCTCGATCACGCCCGGGACCTCATGCTCGGCAACCGCCACGGGGACTGGACCTCCATGGCCGTGGTCTCGGACGGTTCCTATGGCGTTCCGGCCGGTCTGGTCAGCTCGTTCCCCGTCACCACGTCCGGGGGCGACTGGTCCGTGGTGCAGGGCCTGGAGATCTCCGAGTTTTCGCGGTCACGCATCGACGCGTCCGTGGCGGAACTCGAATCCGAGCGCGACGCCGTGCAGCAACTCGGCCTGATCTGATCCCGGCCCTGACCCGCCCCGTGACGCGCGGGGCGGGTCAGGAGTTCTCGGACAGGGCGTCGCGGAACGCCTGCTCGGCGGCCTCGGAGAAGGGGACGAAGATGACGGTGTCCACGGAGGTGTCCGTGGCGAGGACCGTGCGCACGGCGATCCGGGCGGCGTCGTCCATGGGCCAGCCGTAGATCCCGGCAGAGACCGCGGGGAAGGCCACGGACGTGGCACCGATCTCGTCCGCCACGCGCAGCGACTCGCGATAGCACGAGGCCAGGACGTCGCTGCGATCGGTCTTCTTGGCGAACACCGGGCCCACGGTGTGGATGACCCACGTGGCGGGCAGGTCGTACCCCTTGGTCGCCACGGCCTGGCCCGCGGGGAGCCCGTCCGGGAGGGTCGTCTCCCGCAACTGCTTGCACTCGGCGAGCAGCTGCTTCCCGGCGGCGCGGTGGATCGCCCCGTCCACACCTCCCCCGCCCAGGAGCTTGGAGTTGGCCGCGTTGACGATCGCGTCCGCGTGGACCTTCGTGATGTCACCCTTGCGAATCTCGATGTTCATACGGCCACACTAGTCCCGCCCTGTCACCGAGCCCCCGGTCCCCCTAGGCTGGAACCATGGCCGATCTCGAACTGTTCGACGATTCAGGGGTCCGCACCGTCCTGTGCGTGGTGGCCCATCCGGACGACATGGAGTACGGGGGTTCGGCCGCCGTCGCGCGCTGGACCCGACGCGGCGCCACGGTGAGCTACCTGCTGCTGACCGCCGGGGAGGCGGGGATCCGGGACCGCGATCCGCGCGACGTCGCCACGTTACGGCAGCGCGAACAGGAAGCCGCGTGCCACGCCGTGGGCGTCACCGACCTGCGGATCCTGGACCTGCCGGACGGGACCCTCGAATACGGGCTGGACCTGCGGCGCAGGATCGCGCGGGTGATCCGCGAGGTGCGCCCGGACACCGTGGTCACGATCGACTGGGCCGTGGAGGCCGGGTGGGGGCTCAACCAGGCCGACCACCGCGTGGCGGGCATGGCCACGCTCGACGCCCTGCGCGATGCCGACAACCCCTGGGTGTTCCGGGAGCTGCTCGAGGACGAGGGACTCGAAGCATGGGGCGCCGAACGGCTGCTGGTCACGGGCGCACCACCGGATCACGCGATCGAACTGTCCGAGGAGGACATCACCGCGGCGGTCGAGTCGCTGCGCTGCCACGAGCAGTACCTCGGGGCCCTGGACGGGCACCCGGACCCGCACGAGATGATCACGGGCATGACCGAGGACGCCGGGCGCGCCGCCGGTGTGGACCACGCGCTGGGGGTGCGGGTCCTCCCGCTCTGACGTCTTCGGGGTTTTCCGCGGGGCTTCGGTAGGGGGCGACGGCGCTCGTGCCGTCACGGGGCCGACGGCACTGGCGCCGTTGGCCGTCACGGCACAGCCCAGCCGTCCCGGAATGCCCCGCCACGTCACGATGCGGAACGTTCAGCCCCTCCCCCGGGCGAACACACCGCGGGCACCGCGCCCGAGCATGGCCGCGAGGGTCAGCACCCACGCGGCGGCGGCCACCCAGTAGAACCAGCGACCCACCTCGGTGAGCAACGGCAGGTGGTTGGCGCGCCCCAGGTACATCCCGGCCACGGCGTACATCCCCAGGGGGAACACGATGGACCACAGGGAGGCGTCGTAGCGCAGGGGGACGCGCTTCACCGCGTGCCGCCACGCCCCCAGGGCCACGAGCACGGGGATGAGCCACGTAGCGAAACACCACAGCACCACGGCCATACCGCCCACGAGTCCGCGGGTGGCGTCCACCATGGGCGCGCTGTCCATCTCCACGATCAGCGCCCCGGCCACGACCGAGATCGCGAGCGACCCCATGGCCACCCAGTACGGCGCATCGATGGTCTTCGGGGTCAGCGGGTACACGAGCAGGCGCAGGGACAGGAATACCGCGCACGCGCAGTACAGCACGAGTCCGATGGACCAACACATCACCGCGGTCACGGACAACACCTGTCGGGCCTGCGGGTAGAGGGGTTCGAGCGTGGCGCTGACCACGGCCATGGACTGCGCGGCCACGACCCAGATGAACCAGGACCCGTTGGTCAGGGCGAGCACGGGCCGCTCTGCGCGGCCGAGCACCGCGAACCACGGCACCACGTAGCCGAGCAGCAGCCATCCCACGCCGGACGCCGCGAGCAACAGCGCCGCGGGAACGGTCTCCCCGAGCGCGATGAGACACACCGCAACCACATTGGTCCCCGCCACCCCGGTGAAGAACCCGAAGGCCCGGGCGGGGACGTGCAGGTCCTCGAGAACGCGCCGCGGATACGCGATCACGCGCCACGCGGTGAGTACCACGAGCACGGCGTACACCGCGAGCGCGAAGCCCATGACCACCTGGGCGGGTCCGTGGAATCCGAGTTGGTACGCCCCCACGGAGACGATGCCGGAGGCCATGACCACCGCGAAACATGACGGCGGCAGGCTCGCCACGTTGCGCTTCAACGCACCCAGTGCCCGTCCGGAGATCTTCGTGGTCGTCGCGGTGCCGCTCACGCGTCCTCGACCGGGGCCGTGTAGAACCACCGACCCGCGCGCTTGGCGAAGCGTGAGTTCTCGTGCAGGACGCCCGGGCCGTCGGGGCCGCGGTGGTGGGCCTCGAACTCGACGGTCCCGGCGGCGTCGTCCTCCCCGCCGCCCTCGGTGCGCACGATCGTGAGCCCGGTCCACTCGACCCGGGGATCGCTCGCGGTGTCCGCGGGACGGTGCGCGGGGTGCCACGTGCGGAACAAGTGGTCGTCGTTGCCCGTGGCGAACGCGGTGTAGCGCGAACGCATGAGGGCCTCCGCGGTCGCGGGCCACCGCTCGTTATGCACCGCGGGGCCGCAGCACCGCTCGAACGGCGCACCGGCGGGCAGCCCGCCGCAGGGACAAACACTCATGCGCCGGAGTTTACCCCCGCACTGCCCCCGCTCCTCGGGGTGCGACGTCGCCGTACCCGGCTCGCGCGCGGTCACCGACCCGTGATCGGGTACCCCCGGACCGGGCCCTCCGTGTTGGGCCTCCACCCGAGGGCGGGAGCCACGTGCTTGGCGAAGTTCTCGAGGATGCGCAGGTTCAGCTCGGGACCCAGCTGGCTCGGGATGGTGAGCATGAGGGTGTCGGCGGACATCACGGCGTCGTCGGCGCGCAGCTGCTCGATGAGGACGTCCGGTGAACCCGCGTAGGTGCGCCCGAACGTGGAGGTGAACCCGTCGATCACGCCCACCTGGTCGCGGGACTCGCGCGCGCCCATGTAGGAGAAGATCTCGTCCTCGGGTCCCACGATCGGGAACACGCTGCGGCTCACGGACGTGCGCGGCGTGCGTGTGTGACCCGCCTTGGCGAAGGCCTCGCGGTAGCGGCGCAACTGATCGGCCTGCTGTTCGGCGAACGTACCCTCGTTCGCCTCGGTGAGCAGCGTGGAACTCATGAGGTTCACGCCCTGCTCGCCCGCCCACTCGGCGGTCCGGCCCGAACCGGCACCCCACCACACGCGTTCCGCGAGACCCGGTGACTGCGGTTCGATCGCGAGCCGCGCCCCCGCGCCGTACTGGGCGGGATCCGCGTAGGTCATGGGCTCACCTTTGATGGCCCGCAGGAAGGTGTCGAAGTGCTCGCGGGCGATGTCCGCACCGCGCGGATCCGTGGACCCCAGGTAGCCGAACGCCTCCCACCCGCGCAGCGCGGGCTCGGGTGAACCGCGGCTCACGCCCAGGGCCACGCGACCGTCCGCGATGAGATCCAGCTGGGCCGCTTCCTCCGCGAAGTACAGCGGGTTCTCGTAGCGCATGTCGATCACGCCCGTACCCACCTCGATGTGCCGGGTGCGCGCCGCGATGGCGCTCAGCAGGGGCATGGGGGACGCCGACTGGCGTGCGAAGTGGTGCACGCGGAAGTACGCGCCGTTGACGCCCAGCTCGTCCGCTCCCTCGGCGATCTCGATCGCGTCCTTGAGGGCCTGACGAGCATCCGGGTCCGCGGGTCCACGCCCCGAACCGTAATGACCGAAACTCAGGAATCCGAAAGCCTTCATGACCGGTGCAACCGCGACCCCGCCCCTTTTATTTCCCGTGCAAATTCTTCCGCGATGGGTACGACGTCGCTCGGTGTCGATCGCACGCCGGCGTCCGGGCATCCCGTGACCGCGGGGGGTGATCTTCAAACGGCCCGTGCGCCCGCGGCGTCGTCGCACCCCGGAAACGGTCCCGTCCGCGGCGGTTCCCGGGGTCAGGCCCCGCCGGACTCCTCATCCCCTGAGGCGGGGGCCGCGGCGAGGGCCATGACGTCGTCGAGCATCTCACGCGTGAGCAGGCCCGTGAACGTGTTGCGCTGGCTCACGTGGTAGCAGCCCACGAGCCGCACGGTGCGGCCTTCCGGCGTGCGCAACCGGGCGACGGCGCCGTGGCCGAACTTGGGGCGCGGCCGGGGCACCTCCCAGCCCATGCGCGCCGCGGCGGCCAGGGTCGTCTGCCACGCGATGCCACCGAGCGCGAGCATGCTCTCGAGATGCGGGAGCAGCGCGATCTCCCGCTCGAACCAGCCGCTGCACGCCGCCTTCTCGTCGGGTGCGGGTTTGTTGGCGGGCGGCGCGCAGCGCACCGGGGCGATCATCCGCACGCCGCGCAGCGTCTGCCCGTCCCCCGCGGTGCTCACGGTCTCGTTCGCCGCGAACCCCGCGCGGTACAGCGCCGCATAGATCCAGTCCCCGGCGCGATCCCCCGTGAACATCCGCCCCGTCCGATTGCCGCCGTTCGCCGCGGGCGCGAGACCCACGATCACGAGCCGCGCCATGGGGTCCCCGTAGGACGGCACCGGGCGCCCCCAGTACGGCTCCCCCGCGAAGGACGCCCGCTTGTGCTCGGCCACGTCCTCCCGCCACTCGACGAGCCGATCGCACGTACGGCACACGCTGCACAGGGCGTTGAGCTGCTCGACGTCGTTCGCCCCGGCCGCGAGCTCACGCACCCGGGCGGCGTCGCGGGCCACGGGGGTGTCCGCTCGGGCGGGGTCCTCCGGCCAGCCCGTTCCGGGCGGCACCGGGGACGGGAAGGGTTGGCCCGTGAGCGGGTGGGGTAGGAGCTCCTGGGGCTTCTCAGCCATGTGGGTGCCTGTCTCTGGGATGCGGGTGGGTCGCGTTGTATGGAGCGCGGGTGTTGAGTCGCGGCGGGCGCGGGGTTTCGTATGGAGCAGACTGCTGGGCTGCCGGAGCGGGGCGACGGGGCACATGGGCTGCCGGGCGCATCGGCGAAGAGCGCCGTCGTCCGGTGCGCGAGCGCCGTCGTCCGCGCCCGGAGCGCAACGGCTCAGGGGCGTGCGGGGCGACCACGCGCCGTCGGGCCCGCGGCTCAGAGCAGGGTGTCCTCCCCGAGCCGTCGCAGGATCTGCCGGCGCCAGCGTTGCGGGAACTCCGGGGCGCGGGTCAGGGCGCGGTAGGCGTCCGGGTCCGCCATGCCGGCGTTCATGATGCGCACGACGTCGCTCACGGACACCGCGCCGGACGGTCGGCTCGTGAACTCGAACGCGTCCCCCGCGGCCACGTGACCCTCGCGCAGGACCCGCAGGTAGAACCCCGTGCGCCCGGTGTCCTCCATGTCCCGGGGCAGTTGGGCGTCCTGCCACCTGCGGGACACCGTGGCGCACGGCGTGCGGGGCTGGGTCACCTGGACCACCGCGGTGCCCACCCGGTACACGTCCCCCAGGTGGACCTGCTCCTCCGTGGCGCCGCGCAGCGTGAGGTTCTCGGAGAACGCACCGGGACCCAGATCGCGCCCCTCCCGGCGCCACGACTCGTAGTTCTCGTGGGGATAGCAGCACACGGCCTTCTCGGGACCGCCGTGCACCGGGATGTCCCCCTGCTCGTCGCCGATGAAACCTGTGGCGCTCAGGAACACCCGGTCCGTGCGGGCCTCCTTGTCCGCGGCGGTGTCGAAGGCCTTACCGCCCCAGCGCTGACGCCGCACCGCACCGGTGTGCAGCGCGACCACCGCGGCATCCGTGACCGTCAGTTGTGGATTCTCCATGGGTCCTCCTGATCCCGGGGACAGCTCGTCGAACGGAGCGCGGGCCGGCCCGTGTCGCGACTGCCCGCCGCTGCCTCCTGGTCAGTGACGTTACGCGCTGTTCCGTGCTGCTTCACGGCGACCCGCGGCCATTCACGCGTGCACCGGGACGCAGTCGGGACAGTACGCCCGGGCCCCGGTGGCCGTGCAGTCCGCACAACATAGGAACAACTGTCGGCACGTGGGTTCCGCGCAGTTCACGAACAAGGGAGTGGCCGTGCCGCATTCCTCGCAGCGGCCCAGCGAGCGCGCATCCGGGGAGAACTCCATGTGCATGCGCTTGTCGAAGACGTAGAGGGAGCCGTCCCACAACCCGTCGTCACCGTACTGCTCGCCGTAGCGCACGATCCCGCCGTCCAGCTGGTACACGTCCCGGAACCCCCGGTTTTTCAGCAGCACGCTCAGCACCTCGCAGCGCACTCCCCCGGTGCAGTAGGTCACCACGTGCTTGTCCTTGAGGTGGTCGTACTTGCCGGAGTCGAGTTCCCGGATGAAGTCCCGCGTGGTACCCGTGTCGGGGACGACGGCGTCCCGGAACCTCCCGATCCGCGCCTCCAGCTCGTTGCGGCCGTCGAAGAACACCACATCCTCACCGCCCCGTTCCACGAGCTCGTGCACCTCGCGGGGTGTCAGGTGGGTGCCCCCGCCCTGGACCCCGTGCTCCGTGACCGTGATGACGTCCGGGGCGTGGAAGGACACCAGCTCGGGGCGCACCTTGACGCTCAGCCGCGGGAAGTCGTCCCCGGCGCCGTCGGACCATTTGATGTCCGCGTCCTTGAAGGGCGCGTACTCGCGCAGACCGCGGACGTAACGTTTCACGTCCCGGATGTCCCCGCCCACCGTGGCGTTGATCCCCTGCGCGGAGACGATGATCCGCCCGGTCACGTTGCTGCGCCGCGCCAGGTTCAGCTGCCACAGCCGCACCGCCTCCGGGTCCGGCAGGGGTGTGAAGACGTAGAACAGCACGATCTTGGGGAGGGACATGGCTCCAGCGTAGATCCCCGCTCCGACCGAACATCTGTGTCCCGAAAATGCCGTTCCCGGCCGATCCAGCGGTCGTTCCGGGACCTAGGTGTTGTGCAGTGGGATTGCCGCGGGGGTATGAGGCGGGGGTATGAGGCGGGGGTGCGGGGTCGAGTTACCGCGGGGGTGCGGGATGGGGGTGCGGGTGCGCGGTCCCCTCGCTGGATTGGATACAGTCGGGGGACGGGCCACACCTGTCACCGATCCGGCAGTGTGGGGCTCACAGGTCCCGCGATCCGTGCTCCGCGCGGTGGACGCCCGCCTCGATGAGCCCGCCGTTGATCCACCGGCGCCGAACCTCCGGCACATCGTTCTAGGGAGCACCATGTCCACCGCCTCCGTTTCCGCCAGCGCCCCCAGAGCACCACAGCCCATGACCACCCGCCACTGGCTGGTCGCCGCCGGCGGGTTCCTGGTGATGATCGCGGCGTCCGTGGTGCTCTCGGGCCTGTCCCTGCTGCACCCGTTCATCGTGCGGGACATGTTCACCGACGACCACGGTCAGCCCATGAACGGCGGCCAGCCCGCGTTCCTGACCTACTTCACGGTGCTCACCATCATGATCGTGGTGACCATGATGTTCGTGGCGGGCAGGTTGATCGCGAAGTTCGGTCCGCGGTTCATGCTCGGCGTGGGGTCCTCCATTATGGGTCTGGGCGTGTTGTTGTTCGCCTTCGCCCCAAATCCGGTCATGTTCTACGTGGCCGGCGGGGTGATCGGCGTGGGCTACGGGCTGTCCCAGGCTCCCATCCCTCCGGTGATCACCACGTCCTGGTTCGAGGCCAAACGCGGACTCGTGCTGGGCATCGTGCTCTCCGGTTCCGGTGTGGGCGGGCTGTTGTGGTCGGTCGTCACACCCCGCATGGCGCAGAGCATGGGGTGGCGTCCCACGATCGTGGGCATGGCCGTGGTGCTCGTGGTGGTCTCCCTGGTGGCCACCGTCTTCCTGATCCGCAACACCCCCGCGGACACCGGCCTGCGCCGGTACGGCGCGGTCCCCGGGGAGGACGGCGCCCCGCGGCTGGAGGACCCCGAGACCCTGCCCGGCTTCACATCCCGGGACGCGATGCGCAATCCGTGGTTCTGGTTGCTGTCCCTGTCCTTCGTGATGATCGGGATGATCGTGTCCGTGACCCAGGTGCTGCCGATCCTGCTCAACGTCTACACCGGCGTCAACATCTCCGTGTTCAGCCTGCTGCTCGCCACGTGGACGTTCACCCTGATCTTCTGGAAGCCGCTGCTGGGCATCATCAACGACAGGATCGGTGTGATCTGGATGATGACCATCACCCTCGGGCTGATGGCCCTGGGCTTCCTGTACCTCCCCCAGATGTCCTCCCCGGCGGCCGGGTTCGGCGGCGCCGCGCTCGTGCTGCCCATGCTCGCGATGGTGTTCATGTCCGCGGGTGTTTCCAACGCGACCGTGGCCCCGCCGCTCGTGCTGCGCCACACCGTGGGCGCGCGCGACTACAGCAAGCTGCTGTCCCTGGGGCTGTCCTTCTACTACATCGGCAGTGCGCTGGGCGCTCCGCTGTGGGGCGCCATCCAGACCCTGACCGGCACGTACAACTCGGGGCTCTACGCCGCGCCGGTCGTGCTGGCGCTCATCGTGATCTTCTCCCTGCTGGCGGGTCGCAATGCACCCAAGTCTTGGACCAACAAGGCGCCCGCGAAGGACGTCTCCCCCGCCGACTGAGCGTCCCCCACGTACCGGGACGCAGCGGCGTCGTCCGCCGAGCGAGCGAGCCTTGGGCCGGTCCGGGCGGCGTCGTCCATCGCGCGAGCCCAGGGTCCGGACCTGTCGGTGCGGTCCGCATCGGCGTCACACCCGACGACGACGCCGCTCCCCGCCCCGCTCGCGGCGCACGTGTCTGCCCGTGGCGGGTCTGCGGCGTAACCGTGCCAGCGCACCGGGGCGGAGGTTCGCGGGGCCGGGCAGGCGCCACCCGAAACGGCGCGCGGCGACGCTGACCACGGCGCTGAGGACGATGGCCCCGGCCATTCCCGCGGTCTCGTGACCCAGGCCCGCGAGCAGTGCCATGAGCCCGCTCGAGAGCAGGGCGCTCGTGGCGTAGAGGGTGTTCCCGCCGAAGATGGCGGGTAACCGGCCCACGGCGATGTCCCGGATCATCCCCCCGCCCACGGCGGTGACGACCCCCAGCAGGATGGCCGGCGGCCACGCGAGCCCGGCGCCCAGGGCCTTGACGGTGCCCGTCGCGGCCCAGCACCCCACCGAGAGACAGTCGGCCACGAACAGGGCGCGCATCGTCCAGCGGTGACCGAAGACCATGAGGTAGGCGATCACTGCTCCGGCGAGCGCGGAGGTGAGGTAGGCAGGGTTGGTCAGCGCCACCGGGAAGCCCTGTTGCAGAAGGGTGTCCCGCAGCATGCCGCCGCCCAGTCCGGAGACGATGGCGAGCACCGTGAACCCCACGAGGTCCATGCGCAATTGGCGGGCCACGACGCCGCCCAGGATCCCGTTGGTCAGCACGCCCAGCAGATCCACGGCGCTGAAGACGGATGCCGCCTCGATGCTCACTGCGTGTTCTCCCGTCGACCCGTTGCGTGAACGGGGACCAGCATAGGGGCCGATCGGCGCGCCGGGCGGCAACCGGCACGTCGATCGGTTTCGCGGGCGGGAGCCCCGGCTGCCCGTGGCGCACCCCGTGCGGGTAACACTGCACGTCAGAGCGGATCCGAAGATTCACCCGGGAGCAATCCACGGGTCACCCACGGCGCCGATCATGAGGTCATGACTCTTCAGAACGGCCCCTTGAACCGTCGTCAGCTCATGAGCGGGGCCGCGCTGGCCGCCGCCGTGACCGCCGTCCCCTCCGCCGCGCTCGCCCATGACAAGCCCTCCCGCGGGCCGGGGCTCGTGGTCGAGCGCCTCACCCTCCCGAGCGGGGTGGCCAGCGGCGACGTGACCTCCGACTCCGCCGTGCTGTGGGCCCGCTCCTCCGGCGCGGGACGCTTGCACGCCGTACTGCGGGCCACCGGGGCGGACGGCACCGTCCTGCGCGGACGCCACGCCACCAGGCTGCACCTGGTGAGCGGGTGGGCCCACCCCGGGACAGATCACACGGCCAAGATCCTGGCGCGCAAGCTCCCCGCGGGAACCCGCTTCGACGTGACCTACCGTTTCGAGGACGGCTCCGGGCGCATGGGTGAACGCCTCACGGGGTCGTTCACGACTGCCCCGGGGCGTGCGAACCGCCGCGGCGAGTGCGCTCCCCAGTCCTTCGTGTGGACCGCGGACACCGCCGGTCAGGGCTACGGCATCAACCCGGAGATCGGAGGGATGCGGGGATACGCGGCCATGCACGCGACGCGCCCCGACTTCTTCCTGCACTCCGGGGACACGATCTACGCGGACAACCCCCTGGAGCCCACGCTCGAGGTGCCGGGTGAACCGCTGTGGCGCAACGAGGTCACGGAGGAGGTCTCCAAGGTCGCCGAGACCCTCGCCGAGTTCCGGGGCCGCCACCGCTACAACATGATGGACACCAACCTGCGGGCCCTGTACGCGGAGGTCCCCGTGATCGCGCAGTGGGACGACCACGAGACCACCAACAACTGGTGGCCCGGTGAGGTCCTGGACGACCCGCGGTACACGCAGGTCCGGGACGTGGACACCCTGGCCGCCCGCGGTCGGCAGGCGTGGCAGGAGTACATGCCCATCGCCGACTCCCGCGCACTGCGCCGCGGCACCGGTTTCGAGCCCGCGCGCATCCACCGCAAGATCCCCCGCGGCCCGCACCTGGACGTCTTCGCCCTGGATATGCGCACGTTCAAGAGCGAGAACACCAATGGGTTGGAGCCGCACGAGACGGACATCCTGGGCGAGGAACAGACCCGGTGGTTGATCCACGAACTGTGCCGGTCCCGGGCCACGTGGAAGGTCATCGGCAACGACCTCCCCCTGGGGCTGGTGGTCCCGGACGGGAAGGGACAGGAATCCATCTCCAACGCGAACCACGGTGCACCGCTGGGCCGTGAGCTGCAGCTGGCCCGTGTGCTCAAGGCGATCAAGGACCACCGGATCAAGAACGTGGTGTTCCTCACCGGGGACGTGCACTACTGCGCGGCCCACCACTACTCCCCGGAGCGGGCGGCGTTCAAGGACTTCACGCCCTTCTGGGAGTTCGTGGCCGGGCCCATCAACGCCGGTTCCTTCGGCCCCAACGAACTGGACCGCACGTTCGGCCCCCGCGTCGACTTCCAGCAGGCCGGTCCGCCCATGGGCTCCCCGCGCTCGGGCGAGCACCAGTACTTCGGACACGTGAACGTCTCGGGGGACGGCAGCGCGTTCACGGTGCGCCTCATCAACGCCAACGGCACCACGGTCTACACCCGCACGCTCACCCCGCAGCGGTGACCGCGCGGCGCCAGCGAACACCCCGCTGGCGTGGTGTTCCGTGCTCCGCGGATGCGCCAGGATAGGAGCATGAACGACACCCTGCCCGGTTACACCGTCCTGGACGGCCCGCCCTCGATCCCCGATTACCTGACGCTGCGTCGTGAGGCGGGGATGAGCCCTAAGACCGAGGAGCAGGCCGCGGCCGGGATCGGCGGCGCGTGGGCGGCGGTCCACGTGATCCACGACGAGTCCGGCGACACCGTGGGCATGGGCCGGGTGATCGGGGACGGCGGGTGGTACTTCCACGTGATCGACATGGCGGTGTTGCCGCCGCATCAGGGCAGGGGCATCGGCTCCGCGGTCCTGCGCGCGCTGCTGGATCGCATCCGCCGCGACGCACCGCCGGGCGCGTACGTGTCCCTCATGGCGGATGAGCCCGGTCGCCCGCTGTATGAGCGGCATGGCTTCACGGACCCCGCGCCGCGGACAATCGGGATGAGCCTATCCATGGATCACGGGACGCATGACTGAGCGCCCCTCCGCGCCGGGAAATTCGGGGTCCGCCGCACAGGACGACGCCGCCGCCCCGGGTCACGCCGTTTCAGGTCGCGCCGCCCCGCCCCCGTCCGGCGGTGCATTTGCGGCCCCGGGGCACGCCGCCCCGCCCCCGTCCGACGACGCCGTCCCACCCTCGTCCGACGCACCCACCGCACCCCGGTGGGACGCACCGTGCGGGCGGATCATCGGATGGCGGGACGGTCCCGTGGACCGTGCCACCGGGATCCGCTACGCGAACGCGGCGCGCTTCGAGCGACCGCGGCCGGTCGCGGCGTCGGCGGCGGAGATCCACGCGACCGAACCGGCGCCCGCGTGCCCGCAACCGCCCATGCCGTTCCTGGACGACGTCGTGGGCAGCAACATCGGCGCGCTGCCCCAGGACGAGGACTGCTTGCGCATCTCCGTGACCGTGCCCGCGAACACGCCGCCGGACGCCGGGCTGCCCGTGATGGTGTGGATCCACGGCGGGTCGTACGCGTCCGGGGCAGGGGACGCGCCGTTCTACGACCCGCGCGCGCTCGTGAGCGAACAGCGCGTGATCGTGGTGAACGTGACGTACCGGCTGGGGCTGCTCGGTTTCCTGGGCGACGGCGCGGACATCCCCGCCAACCTCGGGCTGCTGGACATGATCGCCGCCCTGCGCTGGACGCGCGAGAACATCGCCGCGTTCGGCGGCGACCCGGCCAACGTCACGGCGTTCGGTCAGTCCGCGGGCGGGGACGCGGTCGCGCACCTCATGATCGCCGACGGCGCTCGGAGCCTGTTCCACCGCGCCGTCATCCAGAGCGCGCCGTTCGGCCTATTGGCCGGGCGCGCCAGGATGAGCGAGCTCATGGCCACGACCGCGAGCGCGTTGGCCCGGGACGCGTCGCTCGACGACATCCGCACGATGCAACAGCGCGTGGCCAAGGCCGCCACGCGGTTCGGACTCAAGGGCCAGATGCCGTTCGGACTGCAGTACGGCCACGACCCGCTGCCACCCGAGGCCGACCTGGACCGCCACTGGCGCGAGGCCGCCCCGCACGTGGAGGTCCTCGTGGGTAACACGACCCGCGAGGCCGCGCTGTTCACCGCGCGCATCCCCCCGCTGCTACGGCGGATGAACCACCCCAGCAAGTCGCGCGGTGTGGAACGGATCCTCATCAGCCCGTTCACCCAGCGGCTCTACGGCCGGGGTGCCCGCCGGTTCGCGCAACGCCACGTCAGCTCGGGTGGCACGGGAGCGCGCTACGAGTTCTCATGGGGCGTGGGGCGCAGCCCGATCGCCGCGGCGCACATCTCCGAGCTGCCCCTACTCTTCCCGGGCCCGGCATGGGAACGCACCCCCATGGTCGAGGGCCACACGTGGGCGGACGTCCTCGCCGACGGCGCTCGCTTACGCCGCGCGTGGGCGGACTTCGCGCGGGGCGAGCCCGTCACGAGCGACCCCCGCGCGGGGCTCCGGGTGTTCCCGCCGGATCCGGGTCGCAACGTCTGAACCGGGTTTCTCGGGAGCACGGATCACTTGAGGGCGTCGGGGGTGAACAGGTCCTCGATCCGGCACTCGAACACGGCGGCGAGCCGGAACGCCAAGGGCAGGCTGGGGTCGAACCGGCCGCGTTCGATCGAGATCACGGTCTGGCGGGAGACGCCCAGCAGTTGCGCGAGGTGGGCCTGCGACCACGACCGGTCTCCCCTCCGCTCCGCGATCCGGTTGTCCACTAGGCCCCTCGCCTGTTGAGCACCGCGTAGCGGATGGCAGCATCGGCCATGACGAACACGAGCAACAGCACCAGGAGGGTCGAGCCCGCGATCTCGAATCGCGTGAGGGCCAGGACGACGCAGCCCAGCCCGGCCACGATCAGGAAGTCGTGGAAGGCGCCCGAGGTCGCCTTGTCGTACCACTGGCCCTCCACGTTGTCCTCCGCGTGGGGATCGGATTTCACCGTGTACCGGGAGACGAACACGAACCAGGACAGGGCGAACATGGGCCCGGCGGTGCACACCGCGAAGACGGTGAACACCATGAGCCGGTTCTCGTCATAGAACAATGCGGCCGCGCCACCCAGCGCCGCCGCGGCGAGCGCACCGGTGATGAGCATGGCGACATAGGTGGACGGGGGCGCCTTCATCCGGCGCTCGGTACGAGTGGTCATGACTGGTATCCCTTCACCCGGTCGGAGCGGGGATTCCGTTCCGAATGTCGATGGCTACAGTCAAGTGTGCTTGACACTCGATGTCAAGGTTGTTTGACACCTCGAGTTGTGGCGCTTCGAGGGATCTCCTCCGGGTCGACGGCGATGCCCGCGGCGCGGGCGATGTCACCGTAGATCCGCGCGAGGTCGTCCAGGGAGCTGTGGGCATTGAGACCGCTGGGGTTGGGTGCTACGAACAACTCGGTGCCCGGCCACGGTGACTCCTGCCGGCCCGTCACGGCCTTGGGGCGGTCGAAGGCCGCGCGGTACGCGGTGATGCCGAGCACCGCGACCACGGCGGGATGCTCCGCGCGGACCAGTCGGTCCAGCCGCTGTGCCCCCTCGTGGAACTCCTCCGCGGTGAGCTCGTCCGCCCGCGCGGTGGCCCGGGGACACACGTTGCTGATCCCGATCCCCCGGTCGGTCAGCTGCGCCAGTTCCTCCGGGACGTAGCCGTCGGCCGCGTTGATCAGGGTCGGGGTGATCCCCGCGCGATGCAGCGCGGGGTAGAACCGGTTACCCGGCCGGGCGAAGTGCGCACCGGTCGCGGCGGTCCACAACCCGGGGTTGATGCCCACGAACAACAGCCGCAACGGCTGGGGCAGCAGATCCGGGACGGTGCGATCCCGGTAGGAGTCGAGTTCGGCGCGTGAGAATCCCATGGTGGATCATGCTAGGCCGCGGCACCGACGGCCCGGATCGATGCCGGGACACAGCTGGGACGCTCGCGACAGGACGCCCCTCCGGCGGAGCGGATGGAGCGCCGGCGGGACGGCCCTCCGAAGGAGCAGACCGCGCAGCGCGAGCACACCGGGCCGCAACCCGCGCGGCTCACGTCCCCGGCGGCGTCGGCCCCGTGGACGGCGGACGGCCCGCGCGCACAGCAGCGGCACCGGCGAGGATCACGAGCACCATCCCCGCGATCTCGAGCGGACCCAGTACCTGCCCCAGGATCAACCACCCCACGAGCGCGGCGACGGCCGGTGCCATGCTCACGAGGATCGAGAACGTCTCGGCGGCCAACCTGCGCAGTGACGCGAGTTCGAGGGCGTAGGGCAGCGCCGAGGACAGCAACGCCACCGCGAGCCCCACGAGCAAAACGCGCGGCTCCAGCAGCGCGGCCCCACCGCTCGCGATCCCGAAGGGCGCCGCGAGCACCGCGCCCACCACCATGGCCCACGCGAGGCCCTGGGTCCCCGGGAAACTGCGCCCCGCCTGCCGGGACATCAGGATGTACACGGCCCACATCGCGGCCGCAGCCATGGCGAAGAACACGCCCGCGAGGTCGGGGACCCCGGAGCCCGGGCCCACGCCGCTCAACAGCACGACGCCCGCGAGCGCCAACGCGGCCCACAGCACCCCACTCCACTTCCGGGACAGCACCACGGACAGCGCGAGCGGTCCGAGCAGTTCGATGGTCACCGCGATCCCGAGCGGCAGTCGCGCAATGGCCTGGTAGATCAGCAGGTTCATCCCACCGAGGGCCGCCCCAAAGGTGAGCACGACCCCGATCGTGTGCCGCGTGAGCCCCGCCGGGGACGGTCGCACGACGGCGCACAACACCACCGCGGCGATCACCAGTCGCAGGAACACGGCGCCCGTGGCACCCACGTGGTCGAACAGGCTCACGGCGATCGCCGCGCCCGTCTGCGTGACGAACGCCGCGGCGACCACGAGCAACACGCCCTGCGCGGACGAACCGCCGCTCTCGCGGGCCGTCGGGGAGGTCGAGGGATTCACGGCGTCCACGCTACGCGCTGCGCCGCGGTGCCGGGTCAGCTCGCGACGACGCCGCTACGCTCGCGTCCCGCGCGGGTGTCGAGTGCCCGGGTACCCCGGTTGCGATCCCGGATCAGGGCGATGATCCAGATCAGCAGGGTCACGGCCGCGAGGACGAACGCCGCGGTCCCCACGAACTGGGACGCGGGTTCACCGGAGGTGCGGGCCACCCCGATCCACACGAGCGCCCATACGACTGCCGCGGCCACGGTGAAACGCGGGCCCAGGAGCCGGGCGTAGACGGCAGTGAGGAGCACGGCCACCACGAGGACCGCCACGGCGATCCACTCGTCCGCGGTGCCCCCGGAGCCCCACCCCTCGGCGGTACCGGCGGCGGCCACATTGGTCGTTGCCGCGGCGGTGACCCAGCCCAGATACAGACCGAACGTGCCGTCCACGATCACGCGCCCCACGGGAGTGGTGTGCGGGTGCTCGTGCAGCCGCTTGACCAGCACCCCCAGGACCACAGCGAGCGCGAGGATCACGAGCACGCTGAGCCACAGCCATCCGCCCTGGATCACGAGCAACCACGCGGCGTTGAGCACCATGGACACCCCGGCGAGCCAGCCGATCCGGCGCTCCCGGGTGGTCTCGGCCACGCTGGGCAGCCATTGCCGCACGGTATAGAGGAACAGGCCCACGTAGATCACGGACCAAATGGAGAACGCGGTGCCCGCGGGAGCGATCAGGGTCGCGTCCGAGTCCAGGGCTCCGCCGGCGGTGTTCGCCACCGACGTCCCGATCACCCCGACTCCCACGAGTGTCCCGACAATGCAGAACACCCCGCTCAGGGTCACAAAAAGACGGCGGCCGAGGTCGGAGTGCATCCGGGGTGCTCCTTTGGTCGTGGAGTGTCAACCCTACGGACCGCGGTGGTGCCGCCCTCGCGTGTTAACCGCGGGTTCGCGGCATCAGTACGTCCTCGAGCCAGGAGCGGGCCGCGCGGATCGGCGGCACCGCGCGGGATCAGCGCTCCGCGAGCAGGAATGTTCGCAGCGCGGAGATGACCTCGTCCGGGCGGTCCGCGTGCACCCAGTGGCTCGCACCGCGCACCGTGATCCGCACCGTGCGCGGGAACAGCGCGCGCATCGCGGGGACGTCGCTGTCCTGGACGTAGTCGGAACGCTCCCCCGCGATCCACAGGACGGGCCCCGTGAAGGTGCGCCCGGCGACGTCGTCCGAGGGCCAGTCCCCGATGACACCCAGCTCGGCATGGAGCAGACCCAGGTTGGGCTGCCACCCGAAACCGCCGTCCCGGTGGCGCAGGTTCTGGAGGAGGAAACCGCGCACGTGGTCCTCGGGGATCTCGGGGCGCAGCGCGGCGTCGGCCTGGGAACGGTGGGTGACGTCGCTCAGGTCCAGGCGCTGCAGAGCGCCCAACAGGTGCTCGAACTCGCCCCGCCCGGCACCGGACTCCTGCGCGCCCACCGGGGAGATGTCCACGATCACGAGCCGGCGGACCAGCTCCGGGTGGCGCAGGGCCAGGATCATGGCGACCTTCCCGCCCATGGAGTGACCCACGACGTCCACGGGACCGTCCGCGGCGAAGGACTCACGCAGCTCGGCGGCCACGGTGTCGGCCATGTCCGCGTAGCCGAACTCATCGGTCCACGCGGAGTCCCCGTGATTGGGGAGATCCACGAGCAAGCTGCGGAACTCTGGCCGCAGCCCCTTGGCGATATTCGTGAAGTTCTTGCCGCGGCCGAAGAGCCCGTGTAGGAACACGACGCGATGCGCGCCGTCTCCCACGAGCGTGGTCTTCACGAGGGGTTTCTGGTCCTGGGGCACGGGCCCAATCTACTGTGCGGGCACGCCGCGCCCCAAAGCGGACACCGCCCCGCACGCGGCGTGGCTGCCGGGTGCGGGGCGGTGGATCCGGGACGTCCCGGATGAGGACGGATCAGTTCTGCGAGCCCTTGAGCCGTTCGATGTGCTGGGACGCCTCCGCCTTGGTGAGATCCGCGGGCAGTTCCTCCCCGGCCTGCTTGGCGAGGGTGTCCAGGTAGGACTTCTGGGACGCGGTCATGGGCTCGTCGCCGCTGACCCAGGTCGAGGGGTCCTTCTCGAGGGACGAGTCCTGGGCGTCACCGGTCGCACCGATGGTCTCGCCCTGGGGCGCGCCGTTGGCGGCCTGGTCGGGCAGGGCGCCGTCCGGGGTGCCGTTCTCGAGCGGGGGCTGTCCGCCCTGGGGGTCCTGTGCGGGGGTTTCGGTCATGACTGCTCCTTCGCTGGGTCTCGCGCCGGATCACCGGCTGTCGTGGTGTCGACGCTAGCCCCCGCCCCGCCTCCCCGCGAGGAGGTTTCGCTCACGGCGCGCAAGGTGCCTCCGTTCGTACCGATCCGCGGCGGGTGGTCACCGCACGATGCTGCGGTTGCTCCCGTCCTCGCGCCGCGTCCAGCCCTTGGCGTCCAGGTGTTCGAGCAGCGGCACGGCCACCCGGCGCGTGGTACCCCACGCCTGCCGCGCCTGGCTCGTGGTGAAGGGCTGGGGCAGCCGCGCGAGCTCGCGCATCGCGAGCGCGGGCGCGGTGGGCAGCAGGACGACGTCGCCGGGTAACCGCAGCACCCGACCGAGCCGCTGCGCCGTCGCGAGTTCCCTCGGGCCCAGGCGCAGCTCCTGCAGTTCGTACGCCTCGGGCGCCGCGAACGGCTCCGCGCGCAAGCGCTTCTCGAGCGCGGCGATCGCCGCCTCCGCGGTGCCGAGCCCACCGCCGCGACCGGGGACCGTGATGTACCCGTCCCGTTCCGTGAGCTGCGCCCGGGCCACGACTGTGTCCAGGAGCCGACCGCCCGGTTCGCCGAGCGCTGTGCGGGCCGCGCCCCGGGGCAGTCCCGGGGCCAGGGGGTCGCGCTCGTGCACGGCCTCGACCGCCGCCCGCAACTGCGTGGCCCACTGCGCGAGCCGGGGTGCGTGGATCCACCATCCGTCCGCCACGACGACGTCGCCGGAGGGCGTCTCGTCCGCCGCGAACCCCAGCAGCCGCAACCGCTCGGTGCTCACCGCCCCGTACTTGACGGTTTCGGCCACGGGGTCGCCGTGGTCGGCGATGGCCGCGAGCCGAGCGGCCTCCCGGGCGGCCGCGCCGCGCCGGTCGAGGGCGGGAGGGTCGATGTCGAGCACGCGCGCACCCCCGACCGCAACCTGTGCCCCGGGGCTGCGCAGCACGAGCCGGTCCCCCGGCACGAGGGTCATCTCCTGGTCCAGGTGGAGTCGGGCGTGATCGGCATCGAGCGGCCTGATCCGTGCTCCCACCCCGGCGGTTCCCGCGTGCACCACGATTTCGGCGGGCAGTTCGTCGAACGGCGCGCCCCGCTCACGGCGGACCTCGATGACGCCCGTGCTCGGCCACGCGTCCGGGGTCATGAGCACGTCCCCGCGGTGGATCGCGTCCTTGCTCGTGCCCCGCAGGTTCACCGCCACGCGGTGGGTGGGTCCGATCCGCGCCACGGAATCGTTCTGACTCTGGACCGAGCGCACGGTGACCTCCTGCTCCCCCGCGCGACCGCGCAGGGTCAACCGGTCTCCCGTGTGCAGGGTCCCGGCGGTCAGGGTCCCGGTGATCACGGTCCCGGCACCGGAAATCGTGAAGGCCCGGTCGATCCACAACCGGATCCTGGCGTCCGGATCCGGGGCGGGGACCCTGGAGAGCACCGCGTCCAGCGTGTCCCGGAACTCGTCGAGTCCGGTTCCCTCCCGTGCCGAGACGGCCACGGCGGGAGCGTCCGCGAGACCCGTGCCGACGAGCTCCGCCCGAGCCCGCGCCACGACGTCGGCCACCCGCTCCGGAGCCCGATCCGCCTTGGTCACCACGATCATCCCGTGCTCGATCCCGAGGGCGGCGACCGCATCCCGGTGGTCCCGGGACTGGGCCTGCCAGCCCTCATCCGCGGCCACCACGAAGCACACCACGGGTGCCGGGCCCACACCGGCGAGCATGTTGCCCAGGAACCGCTCGTGCCCGGGGACGTCCACGAACGCCACGTGCCTCCCCGAGGGCAGCTCGGTCCACGCGAACCCGAGGTCGATCGTGAGCCCGCGTTGCTTCTCCTCGTCCCACCGGTCCGGTTCGATCCCCGTGAGGGCCCGGACCAGGGTGGACTTGCCGTGGTCCACGTGACCGGCCGTGGCCACGACGTACATCAGCCCACCTCCGCGAGCGCCGCGCGCACGGCGGCGAGCAGGTCGGCGTCCCGCTCCTCGGGGACACAGCGGGGGTCCACGAGGCACGCGCCGTCGTGCACGCGCGGCAGCACGGCCGGTGTGCCGAGGCGCAGCGGGCGCGCGGCGGCCTCCGGGAGCCGCACGGCCCAGCCGGGCAGCGGAACACCGGGGGCGCCGCCACCGCCCACGCGACCATCGTGCTCCACGACGTCGGCCCCCACCGCGGCGGCCAGGGCCTCCGCGCGCTCACGCACGCGCTGCGGGTCCGCGTGCAGGGCGCTCGCGACGGGGGTGGGACCGCCCCGCAGGGTGGCCTCGAGGGCGGCGAGGGTCAGTTTGTCCGCGCGCACGGCCCGGGCCAGCGGGAAGCGCGCAAGGCGGCGGATCGTCTCGGTGCGCCCGAGCAACAGACCCGCCTGGGGCCCGCCGAGCAGCTTGTCCCCGCTCGCGATCACGGCGTCCGCGCCGGCCTCGAGCGCTTCCGACAGACTCGGCTCGTGGGGCAGCGCGGGATCCGGCGTGAGCAGGCCGCTACCCACGTCCACCACGAGCGGCACCCGGTGCTCCTCCGCGAGCGCCCGCAGCTCCCCGAGCGGCACCGAGGACGTGAAGCCGTCCACCCGGAAGTTGCTGGGGTGGACCTTGAGGATGCACCCGGTCTCCGGACCCATGGCGTCCCGGTAGTCGGCGTGGTGCGTGCGGTTGGTGGTCCCCACCTCGCGCAGCCGCGCACCCGTGGATTCCATGAGGTCGGACAAGCGGAACCCGGCACCGATCTCCACGAATTCGCCCCGGCTGATCAGGACCTCGCGCCCAGCGGCCAGCGCGGTCGTGGCGAGGACCAACGCCGCGGCACCGTTGTTGACGATCAGCGCATCCTCGGCGGCGGGGCACGCGTCGAGCAGTGCCTGCCGCGCGGCGACACCCCGGCCGGAGCGCTGCCCGGTGGTCAGGTCCAGTTCCACGTCCACGTAGCCGGAGGCGTCCTGCAGGGCCTGGCGGGCGGCATCGGAGAGCGGAGCGCGGCCCAGGTTGGTGTGCACCACCACGCCCGTGGCGTTGAGCACCGGGGTCAATGAAGACGCGCCGCGCGCCGAGAGCTCGCTGACGACGGCGCTCGCGACGTCCTCGGGCGCGATCTCCCCCGCGCGTGCCCGGGCCTGCGCGGCCGTGATCGCGGCCCGCACCGCCGCGGCCCCCAGTCCGGCTCCCGCGGACCCGATGCGAGGATCCGCGAGCAACCGGTCGGTGCGGGGGATGCGGCTGCGGGGATCCGCTGCACTCACGGCAACTCCTCGGGATCTGTGGCGGGCGAGTGCTCAAAAAGTGGCGGAGGCGGACGGGAATCGAACCCGCCAGACCGAGCTGCTCGGTCTCACCGGTTTTGAAGACCGGGGCGCCCACCAGGACACGTACGCCTCCGGGAGCGAATGTATCACCGCGCTCGGACGCCCTCGGTCGTCATGTCTCAGTAGCCTGTCCGTCCCCACTCCTAGACTGGACGCATGACTCCCGAAGCCGCCCGCCCGTCCACGACCTCGCACCCGTCCGGGACCGGGATCGGCCGTCTCACGAGCTACGCCCACGGCGGTGGCTGCGCCTGCAAGATCCCGCCGGGCGAGCTCGAGGACGCCGTCAAGGGACTCACGGGCCAGGACTCCCCGGACGTCCTCGTGGGCCTGGACGACGGCGACGACGCCGCGGCCGTCCTCGTGCGCCCCGACCTCGCGGTGCTCTCGACCGCCGACTTCTTCACCCCCGTGGTGGACGACGCCCGCGACTGGGGCCGGATCGCCGCGGCGAACGCACTGTCCGACATCTACGCGATGGGCGGGACCCCCGTGGTCGCGATCAACCTCGTGGGCTGGCCCCGTGAACTGCTGCCCATGAGCCTCATGTCCGAGGTGCTGCAGGGCGGTCTGGACGTGGCCGCGCTCGCGGGCTGCCCCGTGATCGGTGGGCACTCGATCGACTCCCCCGAACCCACGTACGGCATGGCGGTCACCGGTACCGCGGATCCCGAACGCCTCATGCGCAACGACGCCGCCCGGCCTGGTCTGCCCATCACCCTGACCAAGCCGATCGGGGTGGGGCTGCTCAACAACCGGCACAAGACCACGGGTGAGGTGTTCCCCGCCGCGATCGAGACCATGACCGCGCTCAACAAGGATGCGTCCCGCGCTGCCCTTGCGGCCGGGGTGCGTGCGGCCACGGACGTGACCGGTTTCGGTCTGCTGGGCCACCTGTACAAGATGTGCCGGGCCTCCGGGGTGGCCGCCACACTCGATGCCTCCGCCGTCCCGCTCGTCGACGGCGCGGCGGACGCCCTGCGGGACGGTTTCGTCTCGGGCGGTACCCGCCGCAACCTGGACTGGGTGCGCCCGTTCCTGTCCGCGGGATCGGGAATCACCGAGGACCAGCTGCTCCTGCTCGCGGACGCCCAGACCTCGGGCGGGCTGCTCGTGGTCGGGGAGGTCCCCGGCTATCCCGTGATCGGGGAGACCACCGAGGTTCCCGCCGACAGCGACGCGCTCGTCACCGTGCGCTGAGCGCGCCGCTCAGCGCAGCGCGCGAGCCGTTCATTCGACCGGTTGCGGGACGGCATGCGCGGTCGTCCCGAGCATGTGTTCGCACGTCAGCGGGACAGCTCCCGCCTCGGCGGACTCAGCCGGCGGTCGTGATCGAATCGTCGGTGATCCCGGCGGCGCGGCGCTTCTCGAGCCGGTTGCGCTGCGGGATCACGGTGTACCGGGGATCCTTCACGGATTCCTTGCCGGCCCAGAACACACCCCAGCGTGTGAGCGCGGAGGACGCCATCAGGGCGAGCCCCGAGGCGGCGGCGACCCAGCGGCGTCGTCCGCTGAGCAGGACACCCGCGCCACCGATGACCGAGAGCCGTTCGCTCCAGGTGAGCCACGCACCGGGCTTGCCCTGTTCGAGGGGCTCCACGGAGACGGGGTCCATCGCGCCCTTCATGACGTGCATGGCCGCGAGCTCCCCCGCGACCCCGGCCACGGCGAAGAACCGCGCGGGACCGGTCTCCGCCACGGGCGTGGTCACGAGCGCGAAGCCCCCGGACGCCAGGGACGCGGAGCTGACGAACACGAACGGCAGGTGCGCGTGCATCTCGTGCCACGTGGGCACCGCGGTGTCCCCGAGCAGCACGGCGGTGTAGGCCGCGAGCGGCGCTCCGAGGACGCCGGAGGCCACGCTCGTGGGCAGCTCGAGCGCGTGCAGCACCGGGCGCAGGGGGCCGAGCGGGAGGCGTTCGTCCGTCATCCGGTCCACCTCGATCGCGGCGGCCACGCCCGCATTGGTCGCGAAACCCGCGAGCAACCACGAACCCAGGCTCATGGGCGAGGTGGGCTTGACCGTGCGCATCATGTGCAGGAACCGCTCGGGGCGTCCGAGGTCCGCGACGAGCGCCACGGTCCCGAGGCTCGCCGCACCCAGTGCACCCAGGCGACCGTTGCGACGCAGCGCGGGCCGGTCCGTGAGGTAGCCGCCCAGGGACAGCAGCGCGGAACCCCCCGCGAGTCCGCCCAGGAACAGGTAGGACGCGATCTTGGAGTCCCACGGCGGGGCCTTGACGATCGGGCGGCCGTAGTAGGACGTGAACTCGGGCTCCGGCACCACGGGCACCTCGCGGGAACCGTCACCGCCACCGCGGCGGAAGGCTCCCCCGCCCGGGGTGCGGTTCTTGCGGCGTCGTTTGCCGCGCGGTTCCTGCGGCGGACGGTAGGCGTCGTACGGGGAGATGCTCATGAGCGATCACCCGCCGTGAACGCGACCGCGCCGAGCGCCAGCATGCCCACCATGGCCATGCCCGCACGCTTGAACATGCGCGGCAGGTCCGCCGTGGGGACGCGGGGATCCGGCGGCAGACCGTACACCTCGGGCTCGTCGAGCAGCAGGAAGATGGACCCGGTTCCGCCCACCCCGTCCTTGGGGTTGGCGCCGTAGAGCCGCGCCTCGGTCTTGCCCTGCTCGTGCAACTGGGCGACCCGCTTCTGGGCCGACTCGAGCATGGTCTCGCGCTCGCCGTACTTGATGGAGGTGGTGGGGCACGCCTGCGCGCACGCCGGGGTCTGGTCGTCCTTCATGCGGTCGTAGCACAGCGTGCACTTCTGGGCGATCCCGTCCTGGGGGACCTTTACGGTGTCCGGCATGGGTGCCGCGCCGCGCTGGGTCTTGGGCTCCACGAGGCCGTCGTCGCGGCGCTCGATCACACCGAACGGGCAACCGGCCACGCACGTCCCGCACCCGTTGCAGATGTCCTCCTGGACCACCACGGTGCCGTACTCGGTGCGCAACAGCGCGCCCGTGGGGCACACGTCCAGGCACCCGGCGTGGGTGCAGTGCTTGCACACGTCCGAGGACATGAGCCACCGGAAATCCGGGGTGTCCAGGACCGGGGAGTCGCCGTCCTGTGCGGTGGATGCGCCGCCGGTCGTGGCCGCGCTCCCGCAGCCCCCTCCGCCGGACGAGCAGCCGCAACCACCGGACGCGGGTTCGGCCGACGACGACGCCGCGGGCGGCCCCACGCGGGGCATGCCCAGATCCACGAGCGCCCGCCCGGATTCCCTAGCCTGCTCGATGCGGTCCCGCGACTGCTCGATGAACGCCACGTGCCGCCACGTGTCCGCGCCCAGGCCGCCCGTGTTGTCGTACGAGGAACCCAGCAGCTCGTAGTCGGAGTCCGCGGGGTTGCGGTTCCACTCCTTGCACGCGACCTCGCACGCCTTGCACCCGATGCAGATGGAGGTGTCCGTGAAGAACCCGCGGCGCTCGTGCGGATGATCCCAGTGAGAATCGTCCGCGAACCTGTCAGTGGGTGTCATCCGATCCGTGCTCACTCGTCCTCTTCCCGTTCCCGCACCGCGGTGCCGGCGCCTCGGGCCGTGGAACGCCCCGCGGACTGGCCCTCGCCGTGGGGACGCTTCGGATCCTCGTTCAGTTCCCGCTGCGGATCGGTGATCCGCTCGTTGCCGGTCCGGACGGTGAGCCCGGCCCGCTCCTGGTACTCCTCGATGAGCGCAATGCGTTCGGCACCGCGCGGCCTGCGGCCGGGGCGGATGTCGCACGAACCCGTCTTGAAGTTCTGGATCTGGACGTTCGGGTCCAGGGTGATCCCCAACAGGTCGTTGGCGGCGTCACCGCTGACCACGGCGTCCTTGCCCACGGCCCAGTGATAGGGCAGCCCGATCTGGTGCACGGTCTGCCCGCCCACCCGCAGCGGCGTCATCCGGTCGGTCACCAGGACCTTGACCTCGATGGCCGAGCGCGGCGAGATGATCGTGGCCCATCCGAAGGGCTCCAACCCCTGCTGTTCGGCGAGCTCCGGGGAGATCTCGCAGAACGCCTCGGGCTGCAGTTCGGACAGGTACGGCAACCAGCGGCTCATGCCACCGGCGGTGTGGTGCTCGGTCAACCGGTACGTGGTGAACACGTAGGGGTAGACCTCGCTGCCGGGCGCGCCCGCACTCGGTGCGGAGAGGTTGTCCTTACGGGGGAACATCACGCGGGCCGGGTTCTGCTGCTGCGGGTACAGCGCATTGGCCACCGGGGACTCCTGGGGCTCGTAGTGGGTGGGCATGGGCCCGTCCACGAGACCCTTGGGGGCGTACAGCCACCCCTTGCCGTCCGCCTGCATGATGAACGGGTCGTCGCCGTGCAGCGAGGCCGCGCCACCGAGTTCCGGGTCCGGCCGTGCGCCGGGATCCTTGTCCACCGGGAAGTCGGGCACGTCCTTGCCGGTCCAGCGCCCGGATTCCTCGTCCCACCACACGAGCTTCTTGCGCTCGCTCCACGGCTTGCCCTGGGGGTCCGCCGAGGCGCGGTTGTAGAGGATCCGTCGGTTCGCGGGCCACGCCCACGCCCACTTGGAGGCGATCTCGTCCTGCTCGCGCCCGGGAACCCGGTCCGCAGCGTGGTTCACGCCGTCCGCGTAGATCCCGGTGTAGATCCAGCACCCGCCGGACGTGCTGCCGTCCGCCTTCATCTGGGTGTAGGAGGACAGCGGCTTGCCCGCATCGGGACCGGTCTCGAACCGGCCGTTGATCTCGGCAAGCACGCTCTCGGGATCGGGTTCGCCCTCCGGAGTCAGGGGGTAGTCCCACGTGAGGTCCAGCAGGGGCCGGTCCCGGGGATCCGTGGACTCCGCCAACCGGGTGCGCAGTCGCCGGCCCAGGTCGTAGAAGAAGTCCAGCTCGCTCTGCGCGTCACCCGGCGGGGAGACCGCCTGGTGGCGCCATTGCACGAGACGCTGGGTCTGTGTGAACGATCCCGACTTCTCCACGTGGGTGGCCGCGGGCATGAAGAACACCTCGGTCTGGATGTCCTCCGTCTTCAGCTCGCCGGACTCGATCTCGGGTCCGTCCTTCCACCACGTGGCGGATTCGATCATGTTCAGATCGCGCACCACGAGCCACTTGAGGTGGGACATGGCGGTGCGCTGCATGCGGCCGTTGGACGATCCCACCGCGGGGTTCTGCCCCAGCAGGAAGTACCCGTCCACCTTGTCCTCGAGCATGGCCATGAGGGTCTGGTACGTCCCGTGCGGACCGTTGATCCGCGGCATGTAGTGGTACGCCCAGTCGTTGTCGTCGCGCGCGGCGTCCCCCCACCATGCCTTGAGCAGGTTCACGGTGTAGGCGTCCGCGTCAGCCCAGTAGCCTTTCTGCGTCTTGGACCCGATCGTGCCCAGGTACTCGGTGAGCGAATCGGACTCGACCGAGGGCATGGGCAGGTAACCCGGCAGCAGGTTGAACAGCGTGGGGATGTCCGTGGAGCCCTGGATGGACGCGTGCCCGCGCAGTGCCATGACGCCACCGCCGGGACGACCCACGTTGCCGAGCAGCAACTGCAGGATCGCGGCCGTGCGGATGAACTGCGCGCCCAGCGTGTGGTGGGTCCACCCCACGGCGTAGGCGAAGCACGTGGTGCGCTCGCGTCCCGAATTCTCGGTCACGGCGCGGGCCAGGTACTCGAAGTCCGCGGCGGAGATGCCGCACACCTCCTCGACCTTCTCCGGCGTGTAGCGCGAGAAGTGCCGCTTCAGGATCTGGAAGACCGTGCGGGGGTCCTGCAGGGTCTCGTCGCAGCGCGGTTCGGACGCACCCGTGGGCGCGCCGCCGCTGCCGAACTTGTCGCCGCCGGCTTCCTCGCGTTCCTCGTCGCCC
The DNA here is from genome assembly GCF_000786655.1 of Kocuria marina. Classification (GTDB taxonomy): domain Bacteria; phylum Actinomycetota; class Actinomycetes; order Actinomycetales; family Micrococcaceae; genus Kocuria; species Kocuria marina_A. The sequence goes on from NZ_JROM01000055.1 coordinate 159,147, forward strand.
TGTTCGTGCTTGTCGGTGCCGTCACCGGCGCCGTCGTCCTCGTCGTCGTAGGCCCACGACGAGAGGTCGTACGCGCCCTTCTCGACGTCGTAGCCCGAGAAGATCCCGCCGAGGTCCTCGGTGTCCTCGAAGTCCTCGTTGATGATCGTGGCGGCGTTCGTGTAGGACATCACGTAGTCGTGGAACCACAGGTCGTGCGTGAGAACGTAGTTGATCAGCGCACCGAGCAGGGCGATGTCCGAGCCCGCCCGGATGGGCACGTGCTTGTCCGCGACCGCAGAGGTGCGCGTGAAACGCGGATCCACGTGGATGATCTTGGCGCCGCGCGCCTTCGCCTCGGAGACCCACTGGAATCCCACGGGGTGGCACTCGGCCATGTTGGATCCCTGGATCACGATGCAGTCGGCGTTCGCCATGTCCTGCAGCGACTGGGTGGCGCCGCCGCGGCCGTACGAGGTTCCCAGACTGGGAACCGTGGCGGAGTGTCAAATCCTGGCTTGGTTCTCGATCTGTACGGCACCCGCTGCGGTGAACAGCTTCTTGATCAGGTAGTTCTCTTCGTTGTCCAGCGTGGCCCCGCCCAGGGACGCGATGCCCATGGTGCGGCGCAGCGGACGGCCCTGCTCGTCCGTGTCCTGCCAACCGCGGCGTCGGGCTTCCAGGAAACGATCGGCGATCATGTCGATCGCGGTATCCCGGTCCAGGGGCTGCCACTCGGCGGCACCCGGGGCGCGGTAGAGCACCTGGGTCTGACGGCCCGGGGAGTTCACGAGCTGCTCGCTCGCCGACCCCTTGGGGCACAACCGACCGCGGGAGATCGGGGAATCCGGATCACCCTCGATCTGGACCACGCGCTCGTCCTTGACGTAGACCTTCTGGCCACACCCCACCGCGCAGTACGGGCACACGCTCTGCACCACGCGGTCCGCGCTGCTGGTGCGCGGCGTGATCTCACGCGTGCGCTGTGATTGCACCGCGGAACTGCGGCCGGTGTGATCCCCGGTCCGGAGCTGGCGGATGACCGGCCACTCGAGCGGGCTGAATCGGGACATACCTCAAGAATAGACCGTTTACCGCGCGCGTCCAGGTGTCAGGTGTGTCGCGACGGCGACGACCCGCGCGGCCCTCACGGCGGCATCGGCCCGGGTCACGCCGGGATTCGGCCCGCACGGCGACGACCCGTGGCGGCCGGGCGGCCACACGGGCCACCCGGACGCCACGGGTCGTCGGTGGTCTGCGACGGCGTGTCGCGTCAGCGCTCGTCCATGGGGTCCACGGTCTGGTCCGCGCCGTCCCGCAACGAGCGGTTGACCTCGCGGTCGGCCTGCGGGTCCTGCACGAGGGCCTCGACCTCAGGGTCCTGGGTCTCGGAGGTGGTATCGAGCTCGGGGATCGTCTCCTCCTGCGCCACCTGCTCCACGTCGGCTTCCTCGGGGTGGGTCAGGGGATCCTCGTCGGCACCCCACTGGGCGTCGTCCTCCTCCCACGCGGAGTCCTCGTCACCGGTGGTGCCGATCAGTTCGTCCTCGCGGAACGTGTCGTCCGAGGCCTCGGGGTTGTCGAGCGGGTTGGGGTCCGGGATGGGCTGCGTCATGGGTTGCTCCTTGCCAGGTTCTCGACGAGCGCGCTGTCACGCGCACGGTCAGACTACGGTGCGGCGGCCCCGCGCCTCCACCGGACCCCCGGCCGCTTCACGCGCAGCGGACCGCTCCGGGGCGGCTCACACGAGCGGCCACGGGTAGCGCATGCCGGAGCGGTCCTCCGGGAGCCTGCCCAGCAGCGCGAGCGCACGGGCACGACGACGCAGCGCCCCTGTCTCCTCGGTCGTCAACAGCTCGGCCACCTCCGGCGGTGCGCCGTTCTCGGCGAGCGCCGCGATGTCCGACACGAGTGCCGGGGGCAGCGGGTCGTGCGCGAACTCCCAGATCACGGTGCGCAGCTTGAACGCCGCGGCGAAGCACAGGCCGTGGTCGATCCCCCAGATCCACCCGTCCGGTCCGCGCAGGACGTGGCCGGACTTGCGGTCCGTGTTATTGGTGATCACGTCGAACGCGGCCATGGTGCGCAGCGCCGTATGGGTGTCCGGGTGGTCCTCCACGATCGTGAAGTAGTGCTCCCGGGGGTCCGCGGCCACGAACAACTGCAGCGATCCGGTCCCGAACGGGGCGTCGTCCCGGATCACGGTGAGCGGGACGATCCCCCATCCGAGCGCCTCGCTGAGCAGGTACGCGGCACGCTCCCGGCGGTACAGACCCGGCGGGAAGTCGTGCAGGGGCCGCTCCCCGAGCTCGGGTTTGTAGATGGCCCAGCATGCCGTGTCCGAATCCGGCGGACCGAACGACGCGCCGTCGTGGGCGGCGTGGTCGGGGTCGGGCGCCGGGACGGGTGCGTCGGCCGGAGCGGCGTTGTCGCCGGTCGCGAGTGCCGAGCAGGCCGCGGCGGCGGGGTCGGGGACCTCGCCGGCACGAGCGTCGCCGTCGGTGCCGGTGACCGATTGCGACGCCAGCGCGCGCACCTCCACGAGGAACGTCTCATTGCTGCTGCGCGCGAGCTGCCCGAGCAGTGTGATCTCCCCCGTGCGCAGCAGCTCGTCCGCTCGTTCGGCCCTCACGACGCCGCTCTCACGACGACGCCGTCCCGCCGCCCCCGCGCCCGCTCCGGGTCGCGCCGGACCGGCCCGTCACGACGCCACCAGCTCCCGCAGGGAATCCCGCGTGGAGTTGACCGTGAGCACCACGGGATTCGTGTCGTCGCCGGAGGGCTCATCCGCACCGTCGGGCGCCGCGGGATAGGACAGCACCGAGATCGAGCACGGCCCCACGCTGAGCCGCTGGAAGTTGTCCAGGGGCGTGCCCATCGCGTGGGCCAGCAACCCGCGAATGGGGTCCGCGTGGGAGAAGCACACCACGGTCCCACCGGGGTGGAACCTGCACAGGCGCTGCACGGCATCGACCATGCGCTGCTGCATCTCGGGGAAGCTCTCCCCGTCCGGGAACCGGAACGCGGAGGGGTTGTGCTGCACGGTGCGCCACTCGGGCAACCGGTTGAGGTCGTTGAGCGCGCGCCCCGTCCATTGCCCCACGTCGAGCTCCAGGAGCGCGGGGTCCTCGCGGACGGGCAGACCCAGCAGCTCGGCACTCGGCCGGGCAGTCTCCCGCGCGCGTTCGAGCGGCGAACTGTACAGCGCGCTCACGGGCAGTTCCGCAATCCGCTCGGCCGCGGCGCGCGCCTGCTCCCACCCCTGCTCGGACAGGTGCAGTGCCGGGGAACGCCCCGGCAATAGCTCACCCGTCGTGGGGGTGCGGCCGTGACGCACGAGCAGGACGGTGGTCGATCCGCGGGAGTCGCTCATGCTTCGTCAGCCTAGAACGCACCCGCCCCCGCGTCACGGGCCCCGCCCCGCACGGCTCCCCGCCCGTCACACGGCGTCACCGAACCGCCCCGGGGGCTCGACGCCGCCGCCCACCCGGCGTAGCGTGACGCGCGTGAACGCCCAACCTGACATCCGCACCCTGGGTGACCTGCGCGCGTCGGGTCATGAGCTGAAATCCCTGCGCCGGGAGATCCGCGACAACTTGCTCGCGGCGCTCGCCGCGGAGGAGAACCCGTGGCAGGGACTGCACGGCTTCGAGCGCACCGTGATCCCCCAGTTCGAGCGCGCGCTGATCGCGGGGCACGACGTCGCGCTGCTGGGTGAACGCGGCCAGGGCAAGACCCGCTTGCTGCGCACCCTGCCACGGCTGTTGGACGAGTGGACGCCCGTGATCGCGGGCTCCGAACTCAACGAACACCCCTACGAACCGCTCACCGCCGAGTCCACCGCGCGGATCGCCGCGGAGGGTGACGACCTACCGATCACGTGGCGCCATCGCGACGAGCGTTACGTGGAGAAGCTGTCCACCCCGGACACGTCCGTCGCGGACCTGATCGGGGACGTGGACCCCATGCGGGTCGCGGAGGGGCGGCGACTCGGGGACCCCGAGACCATCCACTACGGGCTGATCCCGCGCGCGAACCGCGGGATCGTGGCGCTCAACGAACTACCTGACCTGGCCGAGCGCATCCAGGTGGCCCTGCTCAACGTCATGGAAGAGCGGGACATCCAGATCCGCGGCTATGTGCTGCGCTTGCCGCTGGACGTCATGGTCGTGGCCTCCGCCAACCCGGAGGACTACACCAACCGCGGGCGGATCATCACCCCGCTCAAGGACCGCTTCGGGGCGGAGATCCGCACCCACTACCCGCTCGAACTCGAGGACGAGATGGCCGTGATCCGCCAGGAGGCCGAACTCACCGCCGAGGTCCCGGACATCATCCTGGAGATCCTTGCCCGATTCACCCGACAACTGCGTGAATCCAGCGCGGTGAACCAGTCCTCCGGTGTCTCCGCGCGCTTCGCGATCGCGGGAGCTGAAACCGTGGCGGCCGCCGCCCGGCACCGCGCCACGGTGCGCCCCGGTGACCCCGCCGTGGCCCGGCTCGTGGACGTGGACACCGCGGTGGCCGTGCTCGGCGGGAAGGTCGAGTTCGAATCCGGTGAGGAGGGCCGCGAGGACGACATCCTGGAGCACCTGCTGCGTACCGCGACCGCGCAGACCGTGCGGGAACACTTCCGCGGCCTGGACCTTTCTCCCCTGGTCGCGGCGTTCGACGGTCAGCGCACCATCACGACCGGCGAGCGCGTGGGCGCCCAGGAGTTCCTCGACGCCCTCCCCACCCTCGAGGACTCCGATCTCTACGACCGGTTGGCCGAACGTGTAGGCGGCGAGGGGCCCGGGTACCGCGCGACCGCCGTCGAACTCGCCCTGGAGGGACTGTTCCTGACACGGAAGCTCTCCAAGGAGTCCGGCGACGGGGAAACCGTCTACGGATAGGCCTCCCATGCGCACACCCCGGCATTCTTCACGGTACGGTCGTTACTCCGGCGGCCCCGATCCCCTGGCCCCACCCGTGGACCTCGGGGAGGTCCTGGACGCCGTGACCGAGGACGTCATGGCCGGCTACTCCCCCGACCAGGCCCTGCGCGAATTCCTGCGCCGCGGCGGGCGCAACCAGCGCGGACTGGACGATCTGGCGCGCCAGGTGCATCAGCGGCGTCGGGAACTACTGAGCCGGCACCGCCTGGACGGCACCGTGCAGGAGGCCAAAAAGCTGCTCGATCGTGCGCTGCGCGAGGAGCGCGACCAGTTCCTGCGGGACGCGCGCATGGATCCCACGGACCGGCAGTTCCGGGAGATGCGCCTGGACGCCCTGCCGTCCTCCACCGCGGCGGCCGTGACGGAACTGTCCGACTACGACTGGCAGTCGGACGCCGCACGGCGCAACTACGAACAGATCAAGGACCTGCTGGGCCGCGAACTGCTCGAGCAGCGCTTCGCGGGGATGAAGAACGCGCTGCAGAACGCCACGGACGAGGACCGCGCCGCGGTCTCCCACATGCTCGAGGACCTCAACGACCTGCTCGAGAAGCACGCCCGCGGCGAGGACACACCCGAGGACTTCGAGCGGTTCATGAACCGGCACGGGGACCAGTTCCCCGAGAACCCGCAGGACATCGACGAGCTCATCGACACGCTGGCTCAGCGCTCCGCCGCCGCGCAGCGCATGATGCGCTCCATGACCCCGGAGCAGCGCGAGGAGCTCATGGCACTGTCCGCGCAGGCGTTCGGCTCCCCCGAACTGATGTCTCAACTGGACCGCCTCGACGCCGCGCTGCAGGGCCTGCGTCCCGGGTTGGACTGGTCCGGTTCGGAGCAGTTCGAGGGCGATCAAGGCCTCGGTCTCGGGGACGGGACGGGTGTGCTGCAGGACCTCGCGGACCTGGACGCCCTGAGCGAGCAGCTGTCCCAGTCCTATGCGGGTTCCACGCTCTCGGACCTGGACGTGGCCGCGCTGGCCCGGCAACTGGGCGACGACGCCGCCGTCGCCGCGCGCACGCTTACCGAGCTCGAGCGCGCCATGCGGAACAGCGGCTACCTGCGCCGCGGCACGGACGGCGAATTGCGGTTGTCCCCGCGGGCCATGCGCAAGCTCGGCAAATCCCTGTTGCGCGACGCCGCCGGGAGACTCTCCGGTCGCAGTGGCCGCCGGGACACCCGGCTCGCCGGGGCCGCCGGTGAGCCGACCGGCTCGTCCCGCCCGTGGCAGTTCGGGGACGTGGAACCGTGGGACGTGACCCGCACGGTGACCAACGCGGTGACCCGCACGGCGGCGTCGGGCGCGGATCCGAGCGCGGGTCTGCGGATCGACGTCCAGGACATCGAGGTGCGCGAAACGGAAGCGCGCACGCAAGCCGCGGTGGCACTGCTCGTGGACACGTCCTTCTCCATGGCGTTGAACGGGCGCTGGGTCCCCATGAAGCGCACGGCGATCGCCCTGCACCAGTTGATCTCCACCCGCTTCCGGGGTGACGCGCTCGAACTGATCACGTTCGGGCGCTACGCCCAGACCATGGACATCGCCGAGTTGACCGCGCTGCCCGCGTGGCACGAACAGGGCACCAACCTGCATCACGGCCTGCTGCTCGCGCAGCGCTTCTTCCGCAAGCACCCCACCATGCACCCCGTGCTGCTCGTGGTCACGGACGGTGAGGCCACCGCCCACCTGGAACCCGGTGGGGAGGCGTGGTTCATGTACCCGCCCGATCGGGAGACCCTCCGGCTCACCGTGGCGCAGCTGGACGCCGTGGCCCGGCGCGGGACCGAGATCACCCTGTTCCGGCTGGGGGACGATCCCGGGCTCGTGCGCTTCATCGCCGCCCTGGCCCGCCGGGTGCGTGGTCGGGTGGTTGCCCCGGATCCCGAGGACCTCGACGCCGCGGTGCTGGGCGAATACATGCGGTCACGTTCCCGGGACAGCTCCTGGGGTGGGTCGGGTGACGGCTTCGCGGACGACGACGCGTGACGGTCTCCGGAGTGAAAGCCCTGGTCACGGGCTAGTTCTTTTGCATTTGCATAGAAGTATTGCTTAAGTGAAGACGAGCCCCCACCCTGGAACCACCCGTGGACATCGGGGAACGGATGAGACGAGAGGATTCGTCATGCACCGCACACGCACGTTGACCGCAGCAGCCGCCCTCCTGGTCCTGCCACTGGGCGGGCTCACCGGATGCAGCTCCTCGCCCGCGGAACAACCACAGTCCATGGCCACCTCCTCCGAGATCGCCGACGGGCCCACCTCCGGCATCCGCTCCCAGGCCGCGAGCCCGCAGGCCGGGGCCGACGCCGCAGCGACCGGCCAGGCTCCCGCCGCCCCGGTGTCCGCGCCCACCGCGCAGCCCGAGGGTCACATGACCGCGTCCGACACCCCCGCCCCCGGGTCGCAGAGCCCCGAGGCGACCACGGCGTCGTCGTCCGCGACCCCCGAACCGTCCGGGTCCTGCGCTAACACCACCGCGGAGCAGGCCGTGAACGAGAACATCGACAAGGTGGGCCCGGCATTCCCCGAGGGCAATGTTCCCGACGCCGAGTGGCTGGCCGTCGACACCCAGACCTACGACCCGTGCGCGGACCTGTCGTGGGTCACGCTGACGATCCGCGGGGGCACGGCGTCCTCCCCGTCGCAGCAGATGCTCTTCCACGACGGCGAGTACCTGGGCACGACCACCAAGGAGGGCATCGCCTTCTCCCCCGAGACCGTGCGGCTGTCCGATTCCGCCATCCAGGTCACCTACCGGTGGGCCAAGGAGGGCGAGAGCAATGCCGGTGCGAGCGGGCGGGCCGTGTCCACCTATTCCTGGAACCCGAACACCGAGTCCGTGGACCACGCGGGCGAGTGGCCCCCGGGTATCGGCTGAGCCGCGCCCCGGCGCCCGGTTTCGACAACGCCACCACGCGCCGTCGTCCCCGCGCTCCATCGGGACGGCGGCGCGGCCGCGTGGCTGTCCACCGTGGCATGCCACGTGTGACACGATGAGCGCACGGGACGCACCCCACCGGCGAGGAGAGTCATGAACCTGCTGCGCACGCTCGTGACCGCATCCGCCGGAGCGTACACGGCCAACTGCGCGCTGGGGGCGTCCGTGGCCGCCCGGTGGGTGGACACCTCGAACGTCCGGTGGATCCACCACGGTCTGTACATCACCACCTCCGCCGTGACCGCGGCGGCATGCGTGGCCGCGGTGCGTGAACGCTCCCCAGTGGCGGCGGTCCTCGCACCGGCGGTCGTCCCGCTCTTCCTGTTGCAGCACCACGGTGCGCGTCCGCTGCAACGTCACACCCGAGACGCCCTGGCGGCGGCTCCCTGCTACGTGGCCGGCCTCGCGCTGGCCTGGAGGTGAATCGTGGAATTCCTGGATGTCGTGTTCAACCGCCGCACCACCAACGGCCCGTTCCGCCCGGATCCGGTGAGTCCCGAGCACCAACAGTTGCTGATCCGCGCGGCGGCCGCGGCACCCTCCCAGTTCAACAGCCAGCCGTGGCGGTTCGTGCTGATCGAGGACCGGGACACGATCGAGACCGTGGCCCGGATCAGCGGGGAGAGCATGACCGAGGTCATGGGCGCGGGTACGTTCTTCGACCGGTACAAGAAGTACTTCCGGTTCAGCCAGAAGGAGATGGACGCCCAGCGCAGCGGCATGCTGTTCGACAAGCTGCCCGCGCTGCTGCGCCCGTTCACGTCCAAGGCGTTCACGCCCTCCGGGCAGAGCCTCATGAACAAGCTGCGCGTGCCCCAGACCCTGGGTGAGGAGAACCGCAAGCTCGTGGCGGGATCCCCGCTGCTGATCGGCGTGATGCTCGAGCGCGGCGAGTACCGTCCGGAGGAACTGTCCGGGTTCTACTCGGTGTTCAGCATGGGTGCCGCCATGGAGAACCTGTGGCTCACCACGGTGGAGTTGGGCATGGGGATCCAGTTCGTGTCCTTCCCCATGGAGGCACCGCACCAGTGGCAGCGGATCGTGGACATGCTGCGCGTCCCGGAGGATCTGGAACTGATGGCCGTGTACCGGTTGGGCTACGTGCCCGAGCGCACCCACCGCCCGGCGATCGACTGGTCCAGCCGCGAGCGCAAACGCCCCTCCCAGTTCGTGTTCCGGGAGACGTGTGACACGCCCCAGGAGGGCTGGGATCAGGACGTGCGTCCCGGCTCAGCATGAGCCCGGTGCACCGCGAGCACCCGGAAGAACGCCTGCCGTTGCACGCGCCACTCGTCGGTGACGCGTCGGCGTAGTTCGGTCGGAGCGTAGCTGCGCCGGATCGAGAGCAGCCCGTCGAAGCGTGCGAACGTGCGCGCCCGTACGAGTGGGAGCGTGGCCACCCAGTACACGAGCCACGCCGCCCGGCTGCGTCGGAGGTCGTTGTGCACGGCCACCCCGCGGGTCAGCCGCTGCGAGTCCGCGAGCAGGCCCGTGAGCTCACTGTCGGTGAGATGGTGCAGCACGTGGTTGGAGACCACGGCGTCGAAGCGCTCGCGGCGTGCCACGAGGTTCCCGCTCGCGACCGCCCGGTAGGTGATCCCCGCGCCGCGGTCGTGGGCCGCGGCCCAGCGGGTGGCCCGTTCGTCCGGGTCGATCCCGGTGATCCGCACGTCCAACCCGTCGCGGGCGGCCCAGCGGGTGAGGGCCCGGGCGACGTCGCCCCCTCCGCACCCGATGTCCAGCACGGTGCCGGGGCGTCCTTCCCGGGCGGCGGCCCGTAACGCGGGACGGACGTACCGGCGATAGACGGGCCACCAGGACGCGACGAGCGGGTTGATCACCCCGAACAAGTGGTAGGTGTTGTCCAGGGCCACCGGATCGCAGGCCGGATCGTCCATGAGCTCCGGTTCGTCCACGCTGCGGTGGCGGAGCAGGGGGTCGAGGCGCCGCAGATCGATGCGCCGCAGCCGGCCGGATCGTCCCGGGCGATCGTCACGCACCCACCGATCGTTGCGCGGCACTCGGTCGGTGCACTTCAGCGGATCCACGCTCAGGCCCCGGACGCGGGGCGGACCCGCAGCAGGGCGCTCTCGATGCTCAGCCCCGGGCCGAACGCGAGCGCCGCCACGGTGCCCGCGTCTCCCGCTCGCAGGAGCCGTTCGAGCACGAACAGGATGGTCGCGCTGCTCATGTTCCCGGCGTCCGCGAGCACCCCGCGGGACGGGGCCATCTGGTCGTCCGTGAGCGCGAGCCGCCCCTGCACCTTGTCCAGGATGCTGCGTCCACCCGGGTGCACGGCCCACAGGGGGATCCGGTCCGCGCTCAACCCCGCGCGGCCCAGCAGGGGTGCGAGGGCGTCGGTCACGTGGTCGTCGATGATCCGCGGCACGTAGGTTCCCAGGATCATCTCGAACCCCTCGTCCCCCACGCTCCACGCGAGCTCGTCCTCGCCCACCGGGGCCAGGGTCGTCTCGAAGTCCACGAGTTCCAGGGTGGGTCCGGGCACGGCGACGTCGCGCGCGGTCACCACCGCGGCGGCCGCACCGTCCGCGAACAGCGCGTTGCCCATGATGGTGTCGGTGTCGTTACGCACGTGCAGGTGCAGGGTGCACAGCTCCACGCACACGACGAGCACCACGGCGCCCGGGTCCGCACGGCATGCGGTGTACGCGGCTTGCAGGGCGGGGAACGCGGCGTTGCAGCCCATGAACCCCAGGTGCATCCGCTTCACGTCCGCGGGCAGCCCCAGATCCTTGGCTACGCGCACGTCCGGTCCCGGCGCGAAGAACCCGGTGCAGGACACCGTGATCACGTGGGTCACGTCTGCGAGCTCAACTTCGGGGGCAGCAGCCTCCAGCGCCGCTCGGGCGGCGGTCACGAACATCCGTTTGGCGTGCTCGGTGTAGAGCTGGTTGCGCGCGTGCGTTCCCGGCGAGCGCAGGTGTCGGGTCGCGGGGTCCACGAACGGCGAGGCCGAGGCGTCGTCCCCCGCGCGTTCCGCACCATCGCGACCCGGTGCGTGCGGTGAGGTGGTGCCATCGTCAGCGCGGCCGTTTGAGGCTTCGTTAGGACCCCGGGCTCCCGCGGCCTCGCCCCCGGAACCGGTTGCCGCGGCGTCGCCCCCGTCAACGGTCCCCGATGCCGCAACGCCCAGCTCGGGCAGGACCGTGTGGCGCGTGGACACCCCGGCGCCCGCGAACGCGGAACGTACCACGCGCGTCCCGAGCCTGGTCATCCCAGGCTGCTCGGCGAACAGCCGGGACACGTCCTCCTGCCGGATCACGGTGTCGGGGACGGCGGTCTCGATCGACAGCAGGCGTACGGTCATACCCCATGGTAGGCGCGCGGGCCCCCGCCCGGACGAGGCGCCCCTTGCCGGGCGCGGTCCCTCCTGCACGAGGTCCCCGAGATGCGCAACGGCCGCCCGATCCGCGGGGATCGAACGGCCGTCGGACGGGCGGGTCGGATCAGAGATCCACGACCTTGTTCTCTCCGTCCACGGTCTCGCCCTTGACCTTGGACTTGATCAGGTTGGCCACCTGGGTCACCTTGCTGTTGCCGGGGCTGTCCCAGTACTCGGCGCTGTGGCCGTCGATCTCGATGAGGATGTTATTGGGGTTCTCCGGGCCGCCCTCGAGCCACGAACCGGTAAAGCTGCTCCACAGTTCCTTGAGCTTGGCCTCGTCGTTGACGATGCGCGCGGTACCGCATACGGAGACCCACGAGCCGGAACCGGAGTACGCCACGTTCACCTCGGGGCGCTGCTGCAGGGCCTGCGCCTGCTCGGAGTCGCGCTCCGCGATGAACCGCACGGTGCCGTCGAATTCGACCTCCTGCGTAGCCATGGGCTTGGACACCAGGTGACCGTCCCCGTCCACGTGGGTGAGCATGGCGATGCGGGTGCCCTTGATGATGTCCCGCACCTTCTGGATGTCGTCGGTGTTCTCCGCCATGGCACTTCCTTTCGTCGAGGCTGTGATTGCCCACCGCACCGTGGGGTCTCCCACCGCGATGTGGCGTCGATCATCAGTCTATTTACTAGTGACGGTGCGCACGAGAGAGTTGGCCGGAAGCGGAATTCACGCCGTCGTGAGCGGTACGGCCCCGCACGATCCGGCCGCGGGCGGCATGATGTCGGACGACACGGACACAGACATCTGGACAGGGAGGGACACATGACGCGATCGCACGAGGACACCGTGCGTGTGCTGCTGGAGCGCCACGGCACCACGTACGCGCAGGATGCCGGCATCGAGCTGCGGGACACACCCGCTCCCCTGTTCCAGCTGCTGGTGCTGGCCAATCTGTTGTCCGCGCGCATCGGGGCCAAGGTGGCGGTCGCCTCCGCGCGCGAGCTGTTCGCGGCCGGGTACCGCACCCCGGAACGGATGCGCGCGGCGTCGTGGCGGCAACGGATCCAGGCCTTGGGTCGCGGCGGCTACAAACGTTACGACGAGCGCACCTCCACGATGCTCGGCGACGGCGCCGCCCTCCTGCTCGACGAGTACGGCGGGGATCTGCGCCGCTTGCGTGAGCGCGCGGACGGTACCGACGACGTCCTCGAGGCGCTCCAGCGGTTCCCGGGGATCGGCCCCGCGGGTGCCGCGATTTTCGCCCGGGAGGTACAGGGTGTCTGGCCCGGCCTCGCACCGTTCTTCGACGGCAAGGCCCTGGACGGCGCCCGGCGGATCGGCCTGTCCGACGACGCCCACGACCTCGCGGGCCTCGTCCCGCCCGAAAAACTCCCCGTCCTTGCCGCGGCCCTGGTCCGGGTCGCGCTGGACCGCACCAAGGGTGACCCGCTGGAGTAACGGACCGGGCGCGGGCCCCCGGGGCCGGGTTCCGTGGCCGACGCCGGGTTAATACACCGGGCGCAATCCGTGGTCCCGAGTTAACACCTCGGTCATCGGGGTGCTCCACGGCCGTCATGTCCCACCGCGACCATGGGTTCGGCCCGCTCGCCGGCCACCACCCCGCGACCGGCAGGGCCATCTCCGTACGACCATCCGTGAGAGGCTCTGGATGCGCATCCGCACGACCCCCCTGACCGACCGTCTCGCAACGGATCCCCTCCGCTGGGGCCGGCCCAGTACCCTGCTGACGGCACCCCGCGAACGGGAGGACACTGCCGGAATGACCACCCCGCCGGCCCACCTGTTGATCGGGCACCGCGGAGCCGCGGGGGTCGCACCCGAGAACACCGTGGCGGCGTTCGAGGTGGCCCGTTCATCGGGCGCGCAGTACTTCGAGCTGGACGTCCAGCTCTCGGCGGACGGTGTCCCCTTCGCGTTCCACGACCCGACCCCCGCGCGCACCACCAATGCTGCCGAGGTATTCCCGGGCCGGGAGAACGACCCGGTCACGTTGTTCACGTGGGCGGAACTGCAGCAACTGGACGCCGGTTCCTCGTTCTCGGACGCATTCCGGGGCGAGCGTATTCCGCATCTCGACGACGCCGTGCGGGTCGCGGGCGACGCGATCGGCGTATTCATCGAGATCAAGTCGCCGGCCACGTCCCCCGGCATCGAAGACGTGGTCGCACAGCGCCTGCGGACGGATCCCCGGTGGCAGCGTTTGCTGCGCGACGGGCGGATCGAGGTCCTGGGTTTCGATGCCGCATCCAATCAGCGTTTCGCGGCACTGGCCCCGGAGGTCCCCCTGCAGCAACTCGTGTACAGGGTTCCCGATGCGGAGGCACTCGAGCGGATCTCGACCTACGCGGGCCAGGTGGGGACCAATCACCGCTGGCTCAACGCGGCCGCGGTGGACCGGGTCCGCGCGGCGGGGCTGGGCATGAGCGTGTACACGGTGAACGCCGAGCGCAACTTCAACCGCATGGTGGCCCTGGGAGTGGATCGGATCACGACCGACTTCCCCGTGGAGTTCTCCCGGAAACACCTCACGGCCGTGGACCACGACGCCGTCACGGTGCAGTAGCGCCGTCGATCGCCTGGCCGCAACCGGGCCGCCGCGCTGCCCCGCCACCCGGGAGCCGGTGAATTCCTAGTGGAGCAAAAGCACCCCGGACCGCCCACAAGCTGCTTTTACTGAGTTAACGCAGCCCGGGCCGGGCAGAACCTGCTTTTGCTGAGTTAAGGCAGCACGTGCTCAGGTACGGGTGGGTTCCTTCGCATGGTTCGCCACCGGGCTCATGGTGAGGCGGGGACCGTCGGGGCTCATGGTCAGGCGGGGACCGTCGGGGCGCGGATCCGTTCGGAGCCGACCATAGGTGTTCACGTCCACCCGCTCGCCCGCGACCAGGAACTTGCCCCGCTCGGTCCCCTCCCGGACGAAACCGGCTGCCCGGGCCACCGCCCCCGACGCGGGGTTGTTGACCCGATGACCCAGCTCGAGGCGTTCCAGTCCGGCGTGGTCCAAGGCCCAATCCGCCACCGTGACGGCAGCTCGGGTGGTCCACCCGCGGCCGCGGGCCGCCTTCGTCATCCAGTACGAGAACCACCCGTTGCCGTTCTGCTCATCCACGGCAATGCACACGAGGCCCACGAGCCCGTCCTCGTGGCACACGGCCCACGCGATCACGGTGCCGTCCGGGTTGGTGAGCCGACGGACGTATTCCTCCGCCTCCTCCATCGTCCTCACCGTGCCCTGCCGGGACATGGCAGGGTCGGAGCGGAACGCGGAGAGGACGGCCGCGGCGTCGTCGGCTCGTAGTGGCCGCAGCACGGGCGGTGCGACGTCGTCGGGGGACGGTGGCCCGCCCGGCACGTGAGTCATGTCGAGTCCTTCCGGTGCGGCGGGCGATGAGGATCGGAGTACTTGGGCGCTCGGATGCGTGCCTTCGGCATGCCCAGCGCCTCGGCCGTGATGGGCGACTGTCCGCGCCTCGGCCGTGGCAATTCTCAGTGGAGCAAAAGCAGCCCGACCCACCCTGAAACGACATTTACTCAGGTGAAGCACGGAGGTCGGCGCACCGTCAGGCATCGCGCGGAGTGGTGGGGCGGGGCCGACGCCCACCGAGGCGGCTCCGGTTTCAGCCCGCGGCGGGGCGGCGCATGTCTTCGGGAAGTTCCTCGAGCAGCCGCAACCACAGTTCCGAGACCGTGGGATAGCTGGGCACCGCGTGGCGCAGCACGTGCACCGGTACCTTCCCCGTGATCGCGGTCGTGGCCGCGTGCAGTTGCTCGCCGGCATCCGGGCCCGCGAACGTGGCGCCCACGAGGCACCGGGTCTCCCGGTCCACGACGATCTTGGCCTTTCCGGGGACGGTGTCACGCAGCAGCGCCGCGCCGGCCGCACCGTTGTAGGGCACCTCCGCGGTGACGACGTCGATCCCCCGGTCCCGCGCGGAGTCTTCCGTCAGTCCCGTCTGCGCGACCTGCGGTTGCGTGAACACGACCTGGGGCACGGGCGGATTCTCCACCTCGTACGGCGCGGGCGCCCCCGTGGCCGCCGCCTTGATCCGGGCCCCGATGACCCGGGCGCGGTACTTGCCCCAGTGGGTCAGGGGCACATCGCCGCTGGCATCGCCCACGGCGTGCAGCCATGCGGGGAGCTTCTCATGCAGGACGTCGTCCGCGCTCAGCCCGACCGCGTCGAGTCCCACGTCCCGCAACCGCGGGGTACGGCCCGTGGCCACGAGCACCTCGGCCACGTCGACGGTCCCGGCGGAGGTCTCCAGGTGGACCGGCCCGCCGTGGACCCGGCCCAGCCCCGTGTCCACGGCATCGCTGCGGGTGCACTTGGTGACGGATGCGTCGAGCACCACTTCCACGCCGCTGGCGCGCAACCCGTCCAGGACGGTGTCCCCCGCGAACGGTTCGTTGCCGGACAGTAAGCCCGAGCCCCGCACGAGCAGAGTCACTCGGGATCCCAGGGCGTTGAACCACACCGCGGCCTCACATGCCACGACTCCCCCGCCCACGATCGCGATGCTCTCCGGCGTCTCGACCACGCCGGTCGCGTCCGCGGACGTCCACGGGTGCGCCCCGTCGAACTCGGAGGGGATGCTCGGCTCGCTGCCGGTCGCGAGGAGCACGGCGTGCCGCGCGGTGAGGGTGCGCGCGGCGTCGTCATCGGATTCGATGCGCACGGAGCGTTCGCCCACGAGGCGGGCGTGGCCGCGCACCACGCGGATGCCCGCGGACTCGGCCCACTCGACCTGGGACGAGTCGTCGTAGTCGGAGACGAACGAGTCGCGCCGCGAGAGCATCCCGTCCCGGTCGAGCCGCGTGGGGACGATGCCGCCGAGGTCCTCGGTCAGGCCCGCTACGTCCACCGGACGCAACAACGCCTTGCTGGGCATGCACGCGTAGTACGAGCACTCCCCGCCCAGCAGGTGACCCTCCACGATGACCGCCGTGAGGTCCGTGCCCTCGATCGCGTACTGCGCGGCGTTCTCTCCCACCGCGCCGCCACCGATCACGATCACGTCCACCGACTCCTGCGCTTCTGACTCCGTCATGTCCTCACAGTAGCGGTTGGCGTACGGACTGTCGGCCCGGGGGCACCCCGCGCTCGGTGCGGAACCGGCCTCCCACTTGGTCATACTCCCGATTGTGACCCGCGCCATGTGTACCGTGGAAGGGCCACCTCCGTTGCACGGTCGGCATCACGACCCTCGCCGGCCCAGCGGACCGACGATGAGGAGATGCCATGAACGCGAGCGCAGTGACACCCCCGACCACCGACGAGCCCGCCACCACCCATCGCCCCTTCCGAGCCCGCAGCGGACTGGCCTTCCTGGGGCTCGCGGGCATGCTGACACTGGCCGCGTGCGGCGAGGGCAATGACGCCACCACCGCCGACCCGACGGGTGGGCAGGGGGCCGCCACGGCGGCGTCGAGCCCGGATCCCCTGGCCTCCGCCACGGTGCGTAATGCCGAGGGAACGGAGGTCGGCACCGCGCAGTTCACCGAGGCCGATCAGGATGCGATGCGGGTTTCGGTCGAGTTCTCCGGTCTGGAACCGGGGTACTACGGCCTGCACGTGCACGGCAACGGCGTGTGCGAGGCGGAGAGTTCCGCGCCGGACGATCCCTCCGAAACGGGCGCGTTCCTGTCCGCCGGCGGGCACCTGGGTGGCGACGACGCTCGCCACCCAGATCATGCGGGTGACCTTCCCGCGCTGCTCGTGACGGAATCCGGACGGGCGGCCATGACGTTCGAGACGGACCGGCTCACGGCTGAGAACCTGCGGGACGACAACGGCTCCGCACTGATGATCCACTCCGGCCCGGACAACTACGCGAACATCCCCGAGCGCTACGCCCCGGAGGGACCGGACGAGGACACCCGCTCCACGGGTGACGCCGGCAGCCGCCTGGCGTGCGGTGTGATCGAGTAACCCGTCCTCGTCACACGGGCGTTCGACGCCCCGCCCGGGTGAGCGCCAGGACGACCACGACGATCAGCGCGGACGTTGTGCCCGCGATCATGTCGGTCATGGTGTCCAGGTTGTTCACCTGGGCGTTGCTGTCCGAGACCAGATCCGTGACGAACTCGGCGACCTCCCACAGGAACGCAATGAAGGCGCTGAACGACACGATCGCGAGCCCCCACAGCCACGTGGGCAGGGCGAAACCATGCCGCCGGGACAGGATGCGCCATGCGTGATCGGCGCCCAGCGCGATCAGGATTCCCGAGAAGAAGTGGACCACGGTGTCCCACGGCGTCCACACACCGTAGACGTGCAAGTACGTTCCCAGGAACGCCCCGCCGAACAACAGCACCGCGTACAGCAGTTGCAGGGTCACGGGGATGGTGGCGCGCGCGATCGGCTCCAGGGCGAGCGGGACGAGCGCCGCGAGGACGAGTGCGGACAGCAAGAACACGGCCGGGCCGTTCTCCCGGGCGATCTCGAAGATCAGCGTCCCCACGAGGAGCATCTCCAGCACGATCAAGGGGGCATGGCGGCGCAGTCTCGTGTCGTGGGGGATCATGCCTCCGACCCTACGCACGGGCCCTGACACAGTGGGTTGGGACGCGACGGCGTTGAGGAGGCTCAGTCCGTGAGGATCAACGACAGCCCCCGATCGAGGGCCTGTTCGGTGCCCTCCCGAACGGATTCGGGTGCGTTGAGGTGATCCAGGGCCAGCCCGTTCACGAGTGCCGTGACCAGGGGCGCGGCGGTGTCCGGGGTCAGCCCCTCATGTAGCTTCCCGTCCTCCTGGGCCCGCCGCAGGAAGTTCAGGACACCCTCGTGGAAGATCTGCAGGTTCTGCCAGTACACGCTCGCGAGCCAGTCCCGGGTGGAGGCGGCCGCCCCGAAGCTGACCCACACGGCAGCGTCCTCCCTCCGCACGCCCTCCAACGGCAGGAGTTCACGCAGGGTGCGAGCGAGGGATGCCCGATAGCCGTTCTGACCGCGCGCAGCCATGACCCGCTGGGTTTGTCGCTCCACGGACCTCTCGAGGGCGGCGAGCAGCAGATCCCGCCGCGTCTTGTAGTGGTATTGAACGGTCCCGGGGGAGATCCCGGACTCCTGGGCCACGGTGCGCACGCTCACCACGTCGAAACCTTGCTGGGCGATCACGCGGATCGCCGCTTCCGCGATCATGACCCGGGCGGGGATCATCCCGCGACTCTCGTTCTCCTGTGGCATCTGACCACCCCCTCTCATACAAGTGTATGGTTGCGGTATGACATACGTTCGTACGAGACAAGGCGGCACACATGGGTGACCTTCTCGCACTGCTCGGACTAGCTCTTCTCGACAGCATGAGCCTCGGGACCCTGGTGATCCCCCTGGTCCTCGTGATCTCCCGGCGGCGCGTGGACGCGGTCCCGCTGTTCTTCTACTTCGCGGCCGCGGTGCTCCTCTACTTCTTCCTGGGGATCGCGATCGCCCTGGGGTTCGACCTCCTCTCCGACGTGGCCGGGGGGATCTGGGACAGCGAGCCCGCCCAGTGGTTCAAGGTGGTCGCCGGGCTGGGTCTGCTCGCGTACGGGATCTTCGCACCGGACCCCGTGAAGCGCGAGGGGCACCGCGCACCGCCCAGGTCCCTGCATCCCGGTGCCATGGTCGCCCTCGGTGCCGGCGCTGCTCTCACGGAAGCCGCCACGATGGTCCCCTATCTCGCGGCCAACGGGATCATCACGAGTATGGACATCGGCTGGTCGCTGCGACTGGCCCTGCTCGCTGCCTACTGCGTCGTGATGATCCTGCCCGCGCTCGTGCTCATCGTGGCTGCAGCATTGGCCGGCCAGCGGATCTGGCCGCGCCTCGAGAGGATCGTCCCCACGCTCGAGCGGGAAGCGAAGGTCACGCTTCTGTGGATCGCGGCGATCGTGGGGGTGTGGATGGCCGGGAGCGGATTGTCCGCCGTGATGAACTGACACCCCCTCTTGTCCGCGGAGGACCCCCGGAAGCGATCGAACACCGTTCGGTGCAGTACTTCGGTGTACTACATTGGCGTGGCCGGTGAGGGCGGGTTTCGCCTCCGGTCAGGAGATGCTGCAGTACTACGTCTCCTACGGGTGGTGGGGCATTGCCGGGGCCGCCGTGAACCTGCTCGTGATGCCACTGACCGCCATGACGATCCTGCAGTACGGCAGCTACTTCCGGGCGCAGTCCCACGGCAAGGTGTTCCACTCCATCACGTCCCTGTTCCTGGCCAAGTTCATGGACTACGGGCTGTCCATCGCGCAGTTCTGCGTGGGCTTCGTGATGCTCGCCGGCGCCGGTTCCAACCTCCACCAGCAGTTCGGACTGCCCCTGTGGACCGGGTCGGCGATCATGGTGGTCCTGGTGCTGCTCGCCGGGATGCTCAATACGGATCGGGTGAGCAACGTGATCGGCGGGATCACCCCGGTGATGATCGTGCTCCTGGTGTGCGCGGTGGTCTACGCGGTCGTGACCTTCGACGGTTCCTTCCAGGGCGTCCACGAGTTCGCGCTGCAGCACGGCACCCCGGCGCTGTCCAACTGGTTCCTGGCCACCGTGAACTACACCGGTCTGGCCATGTTCAGCGGCATCGCCATGGCGATCATCATCGGCGGGCAGAACTGGAGCCCGCAGGCCGCCGGCTGGGGCGGGTTCATCGGCGGCTTCATCTTCAGCTTCCTGCTCCTGCTCATGACCGGCGCACTGCTGCTCAGCATCCAGGACGTGTACGACGCCGATCTGCCCACCCTCGCGCTCATCGACAAGATCAATCCCGTGCTCGGGGTCATCGCCTCCGTGGGGACGTACCTCATGATCTTCAGTACGTCCCTGGGTGTGTTCTTCTCCCTGGGCAAGCGCCTCGCGGCGCCCCGGCCGTCCTGGGGCAGGCTGGTGTTCATCGCGGTCACGCTGGTCGGGTTCGGGCTGAGCTTCCTGCCGTTCACCGAGCTGGTGAACAAGGTGTTCCCCGTGATCGGCTGGCTGGGCGTCCTCTTCGTAGCGGTCCTGCTGGTCACGTGGCTGGTCAGCGCGCGCACCGACATCGCCGAGGAAGGGTTGCGGCGGGACCGGATCCGCGCGCTGCTGCTCTACCGCCTGGACCCGAAACGTCGCTGGACGCCCCGGCACGCGAACGCCCTCATCCAGGCGGTGGACGAGTCCAATCTTCGCGCCAGGCAACTGGGCGACGTGATGAGCAGTGACCTCTACCAGGAGGCCGAGCGGACCAGTGGGATCAGCGTCCCGCCCGAGGAGCAGGAACAGCTCGGCGAGAAGCTGTGGCGGTTGCAGAGGTCCCGCCGTACCCAGCACGCTCCGAAGCCCCCGCGCCGTTGACGGCGTCCCCGGGGCGGTAACGGCAGTACGACGACGGCGGACGGTCACCTTCGCGCTCAAGGTGACCGTCCGCCGTCGTTTTCTTCACTGTCCAGGCCCCTTGGGAAGGGAGCCCGGGTACGAGGTCGTCAGCCTCCGAAGCCGATGTCCAGGGACACGACGCCCACGCCGATCACCATGGCGGTGGCCAGCAGGAACGCGAGCACGATCAGAATGAGCCCCCACGGGGTGCCCTTCTGCGGGTTGCTGGGCTGAGTTTTGGGCGTGTCTTCCATGATCTTCCCTTCGTGTGGTCGGAGTTCAAGTCTGGCAGGTCGCGGAGAGTTCGGGGGAAAGTGACATGGGGCGGGGCGCGCCGATCGTGGCGCCGGAGCGGGCTCAGCGTGCGGGCGGAGCGAGATATTCGCGCGGCCGGAGGAGCAACCACGCGAGCGGCGCGGAGATCACCCGGCCGAGGGTGCGCGGCGCGGGGTTGCCGGCGCCCGACGCGGAGGCGCGGGCGCGCCGCTCGGTAGCCGGATCCACCCTTCGCGCAGTGACACCGACCGCAGTTCCCCGGGGATGGGCTCGCAACGCTCGAGGTCCACCTCACGGGCGACCAGAGCCGCGAGGACCGCATCCAGTGCGTTGTCATCCGCCGCGCACACGTCGTGAAAGCCGCCCCAGTCCAACCAGGGCACTCGATCGGACAACTCGCTCATCAGGCGGGAACGCTGCGCAACGTTCGTCTTCCCCTTGTATCCCCGGTGCGGAAGTGACCAGCACTTCAAGGCTGCCGCGGGATACACCTCGCACACCACGCCCGAGCCATCGCGCGGCACCGGGACCCCCGATGCCCGCAACTCCGCCTCGATACCGGCCCACCGCAGAGCCGGGTGGGCGATGCGGTCCGTGGACACGCTCAACGGCGTGAGACCGGTCCGTTCCTGGATCCACCTGTCCGTGGCACGCATCGCGAGGGGCCGCCGCCAGGACGGACCGGTGTCTGCGGGAGGAACGAGGGTCCCCCGGCTGTGGGCGGTCAGCACGTCCACGAAAGCGTCGGGCCACCCGAAAGGGATGTCCACCCCGACCCGCTGGGCCGTTCGGATCGCCTTCACGAGATCGTGGTCGGTGGCACCGACCGTCACGTGTCGCACCACGACGGAACCCGCGTCCTCGGTCAACTCCGCCAGGCCAGTGCGTTGCTCGCTCGCGGCCAGGTCGATCCCGATGTAGGTCATGCCCATGACGGTAGTGCGGGTTGCGCGCCGTACGTCACCATATGGGCATCATCCGCGGGAAGCGTCAGGTGGGACGCGGTCGGGCAATGGCACGGCCCGCCTGCGGTGCGGCGCCTACCCGGTCCCAAATGAATGCACGCACGGCGCATTCAGCCGGGCTGCCTATCATCGGGCCATGAACACTTTCTTCAACTCCATGCGCAATCTCGGCTTCCGACGCGGACCGCAACGAGTGGTCGCCGGCATCTGCGGTGGCCTGTCCCATCAGTTCGGCATCAATGTGTGGCTCGTCCGCCTGGTGGTCCTGTTGTCATTCCTGCTCCCCGTGGTGGGGCTCGCCCTGTACCTGGTGGTCTGGATCATCACCCCGTGGCAGGACGGCAGCATCCCGCTGGAGACGTCGCTACGCAAGTGACCCGCGGCGTCGTCGTTCCCGACGCGGGCCGAGCCGGGCCCGCCATGGCGCGGCGCCCGGCTCATGCTTTCGTGGCATAGAGGCGGAAGCGGCGCTGCGTCACGCTCTCGCGCTGGAGAAGGATTCTGGGGCCCCCGCGGTACGGGCCAACTACCGGGCGGGGCCGTCCACCTCGTCTAGCTCTTCGGCCGCCGCGCCGTCGGACGTCGGATCCTGCAGCGCGGGCCCGCCCACGGCCTGGTCCTGCCAGGTGAGCACGCGCCATGCACCGGGCTCGCCGTCGAGCACGACGACGCCCGTGTTCGACAATCCGTTGGTCGCCGTGAACTTGCGGTCCAAGTTGGCGCACCGCAGCGCACACCACGCACGAATGACGGCGCCGTGCGACACGAGAACAGCCACGCGGTCTGGTGCCAGAGCAGTGGCAGCTTCCTCGACGACGGCATCGAAGCGCGCCATGATGTCGTGCCCGTTCTCGTCCGACCCGGGGATCCTCGAATCGAGGCCGCCATCCGCCCAGCTCAACGCCGACTCCAGATAGGTCTCGATCGAATCGTGGTCGTTGGCCATTTCCAGATCCCCGGCACCGATCTCGCGCAGCCCCTCCCGGATCTCGATCGACACCCCTCGCGCATCCGCGAGCGGGGTGGCCGTCTGCTGGGTGCGCACGAGGTTGGAGGCGTAAATCGCACTGATGGGCTCACCCGCCAGCGCCTGCACGAGGGCCCGCGCCTGCTCACGCCCCAGGTCGGTGAGGTCCGCGCCGGGTGCGGCGGTGTCCAAGTGATGGCCCACGTTGGAGGAGGTCTGGCCATGACGCACCAGGATGAGTCGCACGGGGATATGCACCTTTTCAGTTGCCGGGGGTCTTGTAGGTCCTACCCGGTCCACGGTAGCTCAGGGAGGAATCCGCTGAGCCACGCACCACGACTGCGGGCCGAGGAGCGACCCTGGCCGTACTGGCCGTGACGCTGCTCACCGGGTGCGGGGGCGGGACGCCCCGTAGCGCAGGACCGTCTCGGAGCCGAGCCACTCCACGACCCGGTCTGCCAGCAGACAGTCGATCATCATGGTTGCGGAGAAGGCACCGCAGACGACGGCCGCAGTGCCCACGGAGGTGCCGAGCGCGTCCTTCAGGCCGCGCTCGCGCGGAGCTCCACCCGATTGTCACTGACTCTCCCGCCCCCGAGATGGACGTGGCGTCCCTGCGTGCGACAGGAGTCACCGTCACCGTGACGGCCCAGGGCTGAGCCGCTGGAAATACCCTAGAGTAACTTCTATGTCTGACCACCGGAACTCCTCTGTAGCCGGCATCCGCCGCGAGAACTTGAGCATTCCCGTCGCCTCGGACGCCGTGGCGGGCACGCTGTGGCTGCCCGAGGGCGAGCCGCGCGGCGTCGTCGTCATCCACCCCGCCACTGCAACGCCCGAACGGTTCTACGCCGGGTTCGCCGAGTACGTGACGGGCCGCGGTCTCGCGGCGGTGACCTACGACTACCGCGGCACGGGCCGCTCCGGCGAGCCCCGGAAGAACCCGCACCTGCGCATGCGCGACTGGATGGGCGGGGACGTCCCCGCCGTGGCCGCCTCGACCCGCGCACGGTTCCCTGGGCTTCCACTGCACGCCGTGGGTCACAGCATCGGCGGGCACGCCATGGTCCTCGGCCACGGGCTCGAGGGCCTCGACCGGTTCGCGGTGGTCTCCTCCCACCTGGCGCACACCCGCACGATCGCCCCGCGGAAGGAGCAGCTGCGCGTGGCCGCCATGCTGCATGTCGTGGGCCCGGCGCTGAGCCGGACCCTGGGGTACATGCCCGGCAAGCGGCTCGGCATCGGAGAAAACATGCCCACAGCCGCGATGGTCGAGTGGGGGTCGTGGGCACGGCGTCCCGGCTACTTCTTCGACGACCCGTCCATGGACGCGACGGCCCGCGCGGCCGCGGTCACCCAGGATGTGCTCGCGCTCGGCGCCTCCGACGATCCCTGGGCCAGCCCCGCGCAGATGAGGGCCCTGACCGGGCGGCTCACCTCCGCCGCGGTGGAGCACCGCACGTTCACTCCGGAGCAGCTGGGCGTTCCGCGCATCGGCCACCACGGCCTGTTCCGCCGCTCCGCCGCCGACGCCGTGTGGCCGGGCCTCGTGGACTGGCTCACCGCGCCGTCACCCCAGGGCTGAACGGCCCCGGCTTTCCGGGACTGCACGCGCCGGGTGGAGAAGGGCAGCAGCGGGTCGATGAGCACCAGCACGCTCGCCAGGGGAAAGACCGTCTTGACGACCCTGTCCGCGTTGCACCTGATGGCCACCGCCCACACGCCGAGCAGGGAGACGGCGAGGGGAATGGTGAACGCGAAGGAGGACCACGGGGCATGCAGCTCGCTGCCGCCCGTGAGAACGTCGGTCTCCACCTCGATGCCGGCGGAGAAGGCGCCTGCCGCGGCGAAGACGAGGTCGAAGAACAGTTCGAGAGTGGAGGCGGTGCGCGCAGGCTCGGCCGAGTCCCGTGGGCGCATGGGAACGCGTCGGAAACGGGAGGTTGGGGTCACAGCGGGAGCATACTGCCGCTCACCCACTCCCCGGGGCGAGGACGGCGGCGCCCGTTCCCGCCGGGGTCCGTCGGTCACGTGGACAGTGTCACCCCGACAACTTCCCACCCACTGCGTAGCTCACGGACCGCTCCGGGCAGGGCCCCGCCCGCCCGGGCTCAGCGCAGCAGCACGATCAGTGCAGCAGCAGTGTGACGGACAGCGTCGTGGGCTCGAGGGCCCTCACGGCGTGCAGCAGCCCCTCCGTGAGGTGCAGCACCTGGCCCGGCCGCAGCTGCACGGGACCCTCCGGGAGCTGGAAATCCACGCTCCCCCGGACCACCTGGATCAGCGCCGGGTGCGGTGCGGCGTGCTCGTGGAGCTCGTCGCCCTCGTGGAACTCGAAGGCGACCACCTTGACGCCATCCTCCTCCACCACCGTGGCAGCACTGGGGCGGCCCGGACGGGGTTCGCTGCGGCCGACCAGCTCTGAAAGGGTGGCGACTCCGCTCCCGGAGCCGTGGTGGGTGGTGTGCTCGAACGAGTGGTGCGCCATCGCTTCTCAGGTCCCCTCCGTGAATTGTTCGAAATATAATCAGCATATTATGCGCAAGATATTGGATCAATGAGGGTTCACTCGGCCGGAACCGCCGAAAAGCAGTCGCTCTCCTCCTGCGGCACCTCCCAGCTGACCCGATGCACCGAACGGCCCACCCACGAGGAGGTCGTGGCCCGCCTGAGGACGCGCCTCCCTCAGACACTCACCCGAGGGTTGCTTACACGAGAGCCAGCACGAACGTCCACACGCACACCACCGCGAGCATGCCCAGGCTGTAGGCGATGGAGCCGCGCATGATCTCACTCTCCCGCCCGTTGAGACCCACCGCGCCGGCGGCGATCGCGATGGACTGCGGGGAGATGACCTTTGCGGTGGTACCGCCTGTCGTGTTGGTCCCCACGAGGAGGGACGGGGCGGCGCCGATGCCCTGCGCCGTCGCCACCTGCAGCGGCGCGAAGAGGGTGTTGTTGTTGACCACCGAGCCCGTGAGGAACACCCCGATCCAGCCGATGACCGGGGCGATGAGCGGGAAGATGGGACCGACCGCGGCGAGCGCGGTGCCCATGGCGGTGGAGCCGCCGGAGTAGTTGGCAATGTTCGCGAGCACCAGGATCACGGCGATGAGCAGGATGGCCGGGCCCAGTGCCTTGAGTGCGCCCGCCAGCTCCTCCCCCAGTTCTTTGGTGTGCAGCTGCGGGGTGGTGAAGAACGTGATGAGCACCGCGATCAGGATGGCCGTTCCGGTGGCACCAAGGATCGAGAAGGTCCAGGTGGCATTGACGACCGTTCCGGCGGCGGTGGTCACGTGACCGGTGAGCCCGGGCATGGGCACCTTGAAGGTCGTGAAGCTCAGCGCCCCCTCGGTGAAGAGGTCCTGCACGGCGGGCACGGACCACAGCAGGATCACGGCGGTGAGGATGTAGAAGGGGCTCCAGGCGCGGACCACCTCGCCGAGGGGGTGTTTCCCCTCGGCGGTCTCGGGGACCTCCGGGGCACGCGAGATCCGGCGCGGGGACCACACGTGGCACACTGCGAACAGGGCGACCATGGCCAGCAGGCCGGCCGCGAGATCTGCCAGCTCGGGGCCCATGAACCACAGCAGGCCACCCTGCACCGCGCAGAAGACCACCGAGGAGACGAGCGCCGGGAGCCAGGCCTCGCGCAGGCCGCGCACCCCGTCGACCATCCACACGAGCAGGAACGGAACGAGGAACGTGAGCGGCTGGAGCAGCAGCACGAGGGCTCGCGAGAGTTCCTGCGTCTCCATGCTGGTGACCTGCGCGCCCACGAGCACGGGCACGCCAATGGCGCCGTAGGCACCGGCGGCCACGTTGGCCACGAGGCACAGCACTGCGGCGCGCACGGGCGGGAACCCCAGCTGCACGAGCAGTGCCGCGCAGATCGCAATGGGCACGCCGAAGCCGGCCACGCCTTCCAGGAACGCGCCGAATGCGAACGCGATGAGCAGCACCTGCACGCGCTGGTCAGAGGAGACCGCGGCGATCGAGGAGCGGATCACGTCGAAGCGGCCCGAGCGCACGCTCAGCCGGTACAGCCACACCGCCATGACGATGATGTACGCGATGGGCCACAGCGCGGTCAGCAACCCCAGCAGACCTGCACCGGCCGCGGCGGAGACGGGCATGTGGAACACGAGCAGTGCCACCAGGATCTGCACCACCAGCGCGATGAGCCCCGATGTCAGCCCCGTGAGCTTGAACAGCATCATGCAGGCCAGGAACACGACTATCGGGATCGCGGCCGCGAGCGCGGTCAGGGGCAGGCTGCCCAGGGTGTCAAGAGATTGGGTCCACATTGGAGCCTCCACGACGTCCGGCGGGTGAGTAGTCCTCAAGGCGGGCTCGCGACGTCGCCGCGGTGCGCGCCGTCGTCAGCCGCCGGTCGCGTAGCGGGGCGGGTTCCGGGAGCCAGCGGACCCTCGTACCACCACCTGCGACGCGCCGCAGCGACGCCTTGATCACAGGGTCAACGCTAGTCCTGAACCGGGCAGTTCGGGCGGGAACCCTCCGCGGAGAGTGACAGGTGCGAGGCGAGACACTCGGCTGCGGAACTCCTGGGCAACGGCACAGCCGCCCAGGGGGTCCGGAACCCCGCGAGTGGGAACGGAACACCGTAAAAAGACCCACACTGTGAAATTACGATTGGCAAACCTTAGTTATTCTCAATGCCCTCGACACCCGCCACAACCCTTTCTGGCGGCAGTACCGGAAACGCCTCGGAACGCGTCCCGCAATACCCCTCCCGGCGTAGAATTGAGGGTGATGAACTCCCGGAGTTCAGCACTCGGTTCACCCATTGACGAGGGGCAACGATGACGGCGACCATTCAGCGAAAACAACGCACGTCAGCCCCGCCGCGCACACGGCTGCCGGTGTCGAACTTCGCCGCGAAAACCACCATGGCCGTCACCGGTCTCATTTTCGTCGGATTTGTGTTCGTGCACATGTACGGCAATCTGCACATCTTCCGCGGCCAGGAGGAGTTCGACCACTACGCACACTGGCTGCGCGAGATCCTGATGCCGCTCATCCCCTACGAGGGTGTCCTGTGGGTGCTGCGCGTCGTACTGCTGATCAGCCTGGTGCTGCACGTGGGCTGCGGGCTCCTGCTGTGGACGCGCGCCCGTCGAGCCCGCGGGCCGTTCAAACGCACCGGGCTGCGTCGCGGCGACGCCTTGATGGCGCGCTCGATGCTCGGGACCGGCCTGGTGATCCTGCTGTTCGTGATCTTCCACATCCTGGACCTCACGCTGGGTGTCCAGCCGGCCGCATCCGGGGCGTTCGAGAGCGGATCGGCGTACGCCAATCTGGTCGCCAGTTTCCAGCGGCCCGTCGTGGCCCTCTTCTACATGCTCACCATGCTGGTGCTCACCGTGCACGTGGCCCACGGGACGTGGACCGCCGCCAACGACCTCGGCGCCACCGGCAGGCGGCTGCGGCAGCTCGCCGCGTGGGTGGCGGGGCTGGTCGCCATGGCCATCTGCTTGGGCAACATCTCGATCCCCGTCTTGGTTCTCCTGGGAGTGATTCAGTGATGACGGCATCCTCGACCACCCAGCCGCACGCCCTGCTGGACGAGCTGCGCACCGTGGGTTCGGACCTCCCTGGCCTGGGCTCGGACGTGCCCCCGTCCCAGACGTGGGCGGACCGGCGGCTGCACTACCGCATGGTGGGCCCGCTCAACCGTCGGAAGTTCACCGTGGTCGTCGTGGGCACCGGACTCGCCGGTGCAGGTGCGGCGGCGGCCCTGGGCGAACTCGGCTACAACGTGGAGTCGTTCACCTTCCACGACGCCCCGCGCCGCGCCCACTCGGTGGCCGCCCAGGGCGGCATCAATGCCGCACGCGCCCGCACGGTGGACAACGACTCGATCGCCCGGTTCGTGAAGGACACCGTCAAGGGCGGCGACTTCCGCGGCCGCGAGGCCGATGCCTGGCGGCTGGCCGAGGAGAGCATCCGGGTCATCGACCACATGAACGCGATCGGCGCGCCCTTCGCCCGCGAGTACGGGGGCGGGCTGGCCACCCGCTCGTTCGGCGGCGTACAGGTCTCCCGGACCTACTACACGCGCGGGCAGACCGGTCAGCAGCTGCAGGTTGCCGCCGCCCAGGCGCTGCTGCGGCAGGTCTCCATGGGACAGGTGAACCTGCACACTCGCACGGAGATGCTGGACCTCATCGTCGTGGAAGGCCGCGCCCAGGGCATCGTGGTGCGCGACCTCGTGACCGGGAAGATCTCGGCGGTCACCGGGGACGCCGTGGTGCTCGCCACCGGCGGCTACGGCAACGTCTACTACCGCTCCACGCTGGCTAAGAACTCGAACGTCACCGCCGCATTCCGGGCCCACCGGCGCGGCGCACTGTTCGCCAACCCGTGCTTCATCCAGTTCCACCCCACGGCCCTGCCGGTCTCCAGCGAGTGGCAGTCCAAGACCACGCTGATGAGCGAGTCCCTGCGCAACGACGGCCGCATCTGGGTTCCCGTGAAGGCCGGGGACCACCGGCCCCCGAACGAGATTCCCGAGGACGAGCGCGACTACTACCTCGAACGCCGGTACCCGGCCTTCGGCAACCTCACACCGCGCGACGTCGCCAGCCGGGCCGCGCGCACCGAGATCGACGCGGGGCGCGGCGTCGGGCCGCTGAAGAACTCCGTCTACCTCGACTTCCGGGACGCCATCGAGCGCCTGGGCCGCAAGGTGATCGCGGAGCGCTACGGCAACCTTTTCGAGATGTACTCGGACGCCACCGGCGAGGACCCGTACGAGGAGCCCATGCGCATTGCGCCCGGCGCGCACTTCGCCATGGGCGGGCTGTGGAGCGACTACGACATGATGACGTCGATCCCCGGGCTGTTCGTGGGCGGCGAGGCCGGCTGGGGTTACCACGGTGCCAACCGCCTCGGGGCCAACTCGCTGCTCTCCGCGTGCGTGGACGGGTGGTTCACGCTCCCCTACTCGGTGCCCAACTACCTGGCACCGCTGCTGGGCAAGCCGAAGCTCTCGCCGGACGACGACGTCGTGCGGGCCGCGGTTGCCGAGGCCGAGGCCGGGGTGCAGGCGCTGGTCGACATCGGCGGCACGCAGGGCCCGGAGCGCTTCCACCGCCGGCTGGGCGACCTGCTGTACGAGAAGTGCGGGGTGACGCGCACCGCCGAGGGGCTGGCCGAGGGTCTGCGAGGCATCCAGGAGCTGCGCAGGGAGTTCTGGAGCGACCTGCGTGTGCAGGGCCGCCCGGACGGCTTCAACCAGGAGCTCGAGCGCGCCGGCCGCGTGGCCGACTACCTGGATATGGCCGAGCTCATGTGCCTGGACGCGCTGGACCGGGACGAGTCCGCCGGCGCGCACTTCCGCGAGGAGCACCAGACCGAGGGCGGCGAGGCCCAGCGCGACGACGAGCACTGGCTGTTCGCATCCGCGTGGGAGCGTGCTGATTCCGGCGAGACCGGCGAAACGGGACCGCGCTACATCAGGCACCAGGAGCCCCTGGAGTTCCCCAGCGTCCCGCCCGAGACCCGCGACTACCGATGAGAGGAACATCCTCGTGAAACTCACGTTGAAAGTCTGGCGTCAGGAGTCCGGCGCCGAGGAGGGGCACTTCGAGGAGTACCTGCTGGAGGAGGTCGGACCCGAGTTCTCCCTCCTGGAGGCGCTCGACAAGCTCAACGACGACCTCGTTACCCGTGGCGAGGAGCCGATCGCGTTCGACTCGGACTGCCGCGAGGGCATCTGCGGGGCGTGCGGCGTGACCGTGGACGGCAGACCCCACGGCCCTCAGGAGAAGACGCCGTCCTGCCGGCAGCACCTCCGCTCCTTCGAGGACGGCGCCACCGTGCAGCTCGAACCGTTCCGCAGCGGCGCGTTCCCCGTGGTCAAGGACCTCGCGGTGGACCGCAGCGCGCTGGACCGGGTGATCGAAGCCGGTGGTTTCGTCTCCACCTCCGTGGGCACCGCCCCGGACGCGGACGCCATCCCGGTGTCCCACGAGTCCGCGGAGTGGGCGCTGGACCTGGCCGCGTGCATCGGCTGCGGTGCGTGCGTGGCGGCGTGCCCCAACGGCTCCGCCCAGCTGTTCGCCGGGTCCAAGACGATGCACCTGGCTACGCTGCCCTCCAGTTCCAAGGAGCGTGGCCGCCGGGCCAAGGGCATCACGCGCGCGGCCGAGGCGGAGTTCGGTCCGTGCTCGGTGTACGGCGAGTGCGCGGAGGTGTGCCCCGCGGGCATCCCGCTCACCGCGATCGCCGGGCTCAACAAGGAGAAGCTGCGGCAGGTGCTGCGCAACAAGGACGACTGACCTGGCCGCTTTCCACAACAGACGACGACGCTCGGTGCCCCTGGGGGGTACCGAGCGTCGTCGTGCTGGGAGGGTTCGCGGGGGCGGACTACATGGCGAGGTCGCCGAGGACCCACATCCAGCCGCTGCCCACGACGGTCCAGATGACAATGATCGCGACGGACATGATGAAGGCGACCTTGAACCACTCGGAGACCTTGACGTAGCCGGAGCCGTAGACCACCCCGGACGGGCCGGACGCGTAGTGGCTGATGGCGCCGAAGAGGTTGCCGATGAAGCCGAGAGCGAGGGCCGCAAACATCGGCGGGGCACCGGCGGTGATGGCCGCGCCCAGGAACACGCCGTACATGGCGACGATCTGCGCGGTGTTCGAGGCGAACATGTAGTGCGCGTAGAAGTAGACGAGCGCCAGGATGGCAAAGGCAACAGCCCAGGGCATGCCGCCGACGGCACCGGAGACCACCGAGCCGATCCAGGTGATGACGCCCAGGTTGTTCAGGTTCTCCGCCATGCCCACCAGGACCGCGAAGAAGATCAGAGTGTTCCAGGCGGAGCCGTTCTTGGCCATGTCGTTCCAGGTGAGCACCTTGGTCACCAGCAGCACCGCGATGCCGACGAAGGCCGCCGTGGTGGCGTTGACGCCAATGGCCGTGCCGAAGACCCACAGCAGCAGGAGCAGCACGAACGTGGCCGCCATGACGATCTCGCCGCGGGTCATGGACCCCATCTTCTGCAGCTCACTGCGCGCCATGGTGGGTGCTTCCGGCGTGCTCTTCAGCGTGGGCGGGTAGACCTTCATGAGCAGCCACGGGACCACCGCCAGGCTCACGAGGCCGGGGATCAGCGCGGCCAGGGCCCACTGTCCCCAGGAGATGTGCACGCCGAGCTTCTCGGCGGAGGCCACGGCCAGCGGGTTGCCGGCCATGGCGGTGATGAACATGGCGCTGGTGATCACGTTGACGTGGGCGGCGGTGAACGTGAGGTAGGAACCGAGCTTCCTGCGGGACTCGTCGGTGTCCGGGGTGGAGCCCTGTACCTCCGCGACGGAGCGGACGATCGGGTAGATCACACCGCCCGCGCGAGCCGTGTTGGACGGGGTGGCCGGTGCGAGCAGGAGGTCCGTGACCGCCATGCCGTAGGCGATGCCCAGGGGCGATTTGCCGAGGACCCTGAGGAACATCAGGGCCACGCGGCGTCCCAGCCCGGTGAGCAGGAAGCCATCCGCGATGAAGAACGCCGCGACGATGAGCAGCACGGCGGAGTTGGAGAATCCGCTCAGCGCCTCCCCACTCTTGACATCCATGGCACCGGTGATCATGGCGGTGGCCAGACCGATCAGCGCCACCGACGGGGTGGGCAGAGGCTGCAGGATGAGCCCCAGGATGGTCGCGACGAAGATGCCGAGCATGTGCATGCCGCGGGGGTCCACGCCCTCGGGTGCCGGGATGGAGAAGATCACCGCGCCCACCAGCACCATCAGTCCGAACTTCCAGAGCATGGAGACGGTGTCCCGACTCATGGTTCTGGATTCGTGGGTGGAATCAACCTGATGGCCGGACATTTCCGCCTCCGAGTGTCGCTTCGGTGTGAGACCCTTCTCTCCTCAATTTTAGAACCGTGGCCAGCGGAAATACGGCTCCCTGGTCACGTGGAGGCGACCGGCCTGGTGATTCCCGTCACCGTTCATCGGGTGACTATGGTCACTGGGTCAAAGGTCGGGTGCGGGTCTGATGTCAGCCGACCGTAGATGTCGACGTCGAGACGTTCTCCGTCCACCAGAAATTTCTGGCGCTGGGTTCCTTCTTTGACGAAACCTGCTCTTCTCGCGACGACGCCGGAGGCCGGGTTGTTGACGCGATGGCCGAGTTCGAGGCGCTCCAGTCCGCGCTCCGCGAGGGCCCACTCCGCGATCGTGGCCGCGGCACGGCTCATGACTCCCCTGCCGCGCGCCCGGTCGGTCATCCAATACCAGAACCAGCCGTTCCTGTTGTCCTCGTCCACCGTGACGCAGACGAGGCCGATCAGTGCGTCGGACTCGACGACGGCCCAGGGCTCGTGGGGCGAGTCCGGGCTCACGAGGCGGGCGACGTACGCCGAGGCATCCTCGGCCGTGGTGACCACGCCTTGACGGGCCATGTCGGGGTTGGAGGCGAAGGCTTCGAACACGGCTGAGGCATCGGACTGTCGCAATCTGCGAAGGAACAGGGCTTCATCGGGCACGGCAACATTCCTCACCAGTCAATGGTCGGACAAGCCTCGCGTGCTTCCTAGAGATTCGCCATAACCGTCGGCAGCAAAGTCACCTGGCACAGCTGATCCGAACAACGACAGTTCAGCCCGGCTCAGTAGTGGTATCGAGCCTGCAAGATCACGAGATCCTCTCCAGTCACGAGGTAGACGAGCCGGTGCTCCTCGTTGATGCGCCGCGACCACGAGCCCCGCGCCCCGTATTTCAGCTGCTCCGGCTTGCCGATGCCCTCGAACGGCTCGCGCAGGCAGGCATCGATGAGCAGGTTGATCCGTTTGAGAATTCTCCGGTCGGCGGTCTGCCAGTACGTGTAGTCCTCCCAGGCGGCCTCGTCCCAGACCAGCCGCATTCAGACATCCCGAGCCTGGCTGGACGGCTCGTCTGAACAGTCGAGCTCGTGGACCTGGGTCTTCCCGGCACGGGCACGATCGTAGGCGTCGAGCAGCCTGCGGGCGTTCGCCGGCGACCGGAACAGGTAGGCGGTCTCCTGCCACGCCGCGTACTCGTCGGCGGGCATGAGCACCGCGTTGCCCTTCCGAGAGACGATCTCGACGGCTTCCTGGTCCTCGTTCACGCGCTCGATGAGCGGGAAGAGCGTCTTGCGGGCCTCGCTTGCGCTGATGGACATGGAGTACCTTCCCTACGTTGACTGGTACCAGTTTATGGTACCAGTCAACCTCCTGGCGTGGTCCGCATGACGACGATCAGGCATGGGCTTCCTTCAATGGGGACGTTGCCGACGCCCTCAGACAATTCGGCTCAGGCTGCTTCGTTCCTCAGGGGCCAAACAGGGCCAGGGGCACCACGGCGATACCGTCCCGCCGCCGATAGGCGATCGGACCCGTCGTGATGATCAGACCATCCACGAAACGTGATCCCAGCTGGTCTCGCAGACAGCGCAGATGCTTGCCGTCGGAGTCACTGACAGCCGCCGCGAGTTTCACCTCCACACCGACGACGCCGCCGTTGTGGTCTTGCCTACGGCCTTGGGTCCGTCGAGTGCGGGGGCTGCTACCCCGCCAAAGAGGTCATCCGGTTCGAGATCCACGATGCGACGTGTGCGCATCATGGTTCAACCATGCCGTGAGCAAGCGCGGAACTAGACAAGACGCATAATCCGAACTCGCAAGAACGCCGACAGGTTGCCACCACGCCGACCCCTTCGAAGCTGGGCGAATTTTGACCACTTGACGTCGACACCTGCGGACCCTTCGCACGAGTGGCGCCGCCCCGGCTTGCCTGGTCGGGTTCTGCTACACAGCGTTCGTCACCGACGTGTTCACCCGAAAAATCGTGGGCTGGGCAGTCTCCGCCTCGCTGCACACCGTGGGCTTGCCGCTACTGGCTCTGGAACATGCTTTGCTGAACACAGGTGCCAGCCAGGACAGGCAGGGCCTGGTCCACCACAGCGACAGGGGCAGCCAAGGCGGATTCAACTGGTCGTCGCAACACCTCGATCGGGAGGTGTCAGATGGTTCGTCGTCAGCAGGCAGCAGATCGGGCGGAGCGACCGAAGCTTCGGTCCCCTGGGCATCCGAAGTTCCAACGGCATGTCGAGGCGGCGTTCTGGGCGGAGATCGCCAAGGGGCTATTGCCCATCGAGGCTGCTGCCGTGGTCGGCGTGGCGCAAGCTGTCGGTCAGCGATGGTTCCGCCACGCTGGCGGCATGCCTCCATTCGATCTGAAGTTCACGCCAACCGGACGCTACCTGTCGTTCGCTGAGCGTGAGGAGATCGCATTCCTGCGTGCTCAGGGACGCGGCGTGCGCGAGATCGCTCGAACTCTAGGCCGTAACCGGCCCTTCACAGATGAGCATGGGTAGCGGTGTGCGCGTGGGCGTCTCGAGGGGTGTGTTGTGAGGTCTGGGTAGAGGT
>NZ_JROM01000056.1 GCF_000786655.1 Kocuria marina
TTCCCATTCGCCAGTTCCTTCGGCATAACTCCATCCTCGTTTCCAAGGTCAGGAGCCTCCAACAAACTCAGGGCGCTTCAATGCTCACCAACGACCCCTCCGACCGGTGGGTCAACGGCACGATCGCCAAGGTGGCCGACCACTTCTGGGAGGACGGCGAGCTCGTCGTGTACATCGAGCTCCCCGACGGTCACCTGGCCAAGGTCGAGCCCAACCTGTGGGAGGTGACGCGGCCCGCCGTCGAGCACGGAACGCTGCGCCACGACGTGATCGGGACGTACACGCAACTGCCGTTCCGCCTCGCGTGGGCGGTGACCATCCACAAGAGCCAGGGGCAGACGCTCGACAACGTGGTGGTGGACCTGACCGGGGGCACGTTCGCAGACGGCCAGTTGTACGTGGCGCTGAGCCGTTGCACGTCCTTCGAGGGGCTCGTGCTGCGGCGCAACGTGTTGCCGCGCGATCTCAAGGTGGACCAGCGCATCCGCCGCTTCCTGCGCTCGGGATCCCGGGACGCGGATGTGAGCAAGGGCAACGTGTACCTGGGGATCTGCAGCGTGGGGGACGTGGGCGAGCGCTGGCGGCCCCGGCCCGTGGAGCTCGCCCTGGTCACGGACGACGGCCTGGAGCTGAGCACCCTGGTCAACCCCACGCGGGACATGGGGGACGCGCGTAGCGCGTACGGGATCACCGCGGGTCAGGTCCAGCTCGCGCCCCTGCTCACGGACGCGTGGGCCGCGCTCGCCCCGCACCTCGCGGGTCGCGTGCCCGTGGGCGCGGACATCGACCGCCAGCTCGGGTACCTCGATCACGAGCTCAAACGCACGGGGTACGTCACGCACATGCCCCTGGGGTACGACGTCGCCGCGGGGCGCGTCTCCGCCCAGCAGCGCCGCGGTCTCGGGGCGGCGACGGCGCTCGAACGGGCCCGCGCGGTGCGTGAGATCGCGGCGTCGTCGGGCGTCACGGAGGGGCTGGCCGATCCGTTCCCCGAAGCGCAGGACCGGTCGGGCTATCTCATGCCCCGGCCGGACGGCGTCACCGAGTTCACCGTGCGGTGCAGTGCGGACACCGCGGGGCACCCGGGGGTGGTGCTCGCCCAGAAGTTGCGGGAGGCCGGGGAGCGCGGGCGGTTCTCCGCGCAGAGCCTCGCGGTGGTGCGGGCCGTGGAGAAACACACGGGTGAGCACATCCTGGACGCGGAGACCGACGCGGCTCAGGGCATCGAGGCCGCCCTGGTGCCGGGTTCACGGATCTGTTTCACCGGGACGGTGATCGGCCCCGACGGGCGGGAGATCTACCGCGAGGACCTCGAGGACATGGCCGTGGAGCGCGGGCTGCAGCCGGTGGCCAATGTGACCAAAACCCGCTGTGACGTCCTGGTCACCGCGGAGGACGGCTCGCAGTCGAACAAGGCCAAGAACGCCGCGAAGTGGGGCACGCCGGTGTTCACCGCCCGGGAGTTCACGGCGTGGTGGCGGGGTGAGGCCACATCCGCCGGCCCGGAGTCGGCCGCGGAAGCGGACGTGGTGATCCGACCCCTGACCGATCCGCCCGGCTGAATCGGGTTACCGGGAACCGGTGGCTGCGGGATCGACGGCCGCAGCGGCGTCGTCGGGCAGGACCGTGCGCTCGCGGCCCTTGCCGCGCACGAACGTGAAGAACACCGCCGTCATGATGGCGAGCCACGCGAGCCCGGCGAACAAGGCGATGCGGGTGTCCGGGGTGAAGGCGAGCAGCACGATCACGAACGCCATGAACGCGAGGGCCACGTACGTGCTCACGCGACCGCCGGGCAGGGGGTAGGAGCTGCGCGGGGCACCGGCGCGGGCGCGCTCGCGGGACATGCCCAGGTGGGAGACGAGGATCATGATCCACACCCACACGGTCGCGAACGTGGCCAGGGACGCGATGATGAGGAACACGTTCTCCGGGATCACCGCGTTGAGCACCACGCCGATCAACAGCACCACGGCCATGAGCGCCACGGTGAGGGTGGGCACGCCGCTGCGGCCCACGTGGGTGAACGCGCGCGGCGCGTGGCCTTGCTGCGCGAGCCCGTAGACCATGCGCCCGGAACCGAAGATGTCCGAGTTGATCGCGGAGATCGCCGCCGTGATGATCACCGCGTTGAGGATGTGGGGTGCGAACGGGATGCCCAGGGAGTCGAAGATCTGCACGAAGGGGCTGACCTCCCCGGTGACCTCGTTCCACGGGAAGAGGCTCATGAGCACGAACAGGGTCAGCACGTAGAACAGCAGGATCCGCACGGGCACCGTGTTGATCGCGGCGGGGATGGTCTTGGCGGGGATCCGGGCCTCACCGGCGGTGATGCCGATGGTCTCGATCCCACCGAACGCGAACATCACCACGGAGAAGGACAGCAGCAGACCCGTGAACCCGTTGGGGAAGAGGCCGCCGTGATCCACCAGGTTGTGCAGTCCGGGCGGGGTGTCGGAGGGGACGGCGAAGCCGAAGAGCAGGATCGCGAAACCGCCCACGATCATGAGGATGATGGCCGTCACCTTCACGACCGAGAGCCAGAACTCCAGCTCACCGAAGACCTTGACGTTGAGCAGGTTCAGGCCGGTGATCAGCAGCACGATGGCCAGCACCCAGATCCACTGGGGTGTGTCCGGGAACCAGAACTGCATGTAGATGCCGAACGCCGTGACGTCCGCGAGGGCCACGATCGCCATCTCGAACACGAACGTCCACCCTGTGATGAACCCGGCCAGGGGGCCCAGGTAGCGGCCGGCGTACTGACCGAAGGAGCCCGAGACGGGGTGGAGCACGGCCATCTCACCGAGCGCGCGCATCACCAGGAACACCACGGCCCCGCCCACGATGTACGCGAACAGCACCGCGGGGCCCGCGGTCTGGATGGCCGAGGCCGAGCCGTAGAACAGCCCCGTCCCGATCGCCGAACCGAGGGCCATGAAACGGACGTGGCGCACGGTCAGTCCGCGTTTGAGGGCGGCGGGGAATTCGCTCACGGGCGGTCCTTATCGAGGGTTTCCAGGTGGTGGCCGGGACGCCGCACACCAGGCGCGGCCGGATCCGGGCCTCTAGGAGATTACACCGGGCGCGCACCCGCCCCGGCTCGTGGGGGCGAGGGTGAACGGGGTGCGCGCCGGGATGCAGGTGCGCCGGCGGAACAGGACGCCGGCGTATCGGTGACAAAGGTGCGCCACGTCACCACCGCAGAGGCGTAATCACGTGTCATGGCCCCGCGGTTGCGTACGTTGGGCGCAGCACGACTCCGCCGGCAGAACGGAACCAGAGATGTCCTCGTCCACGCCCCGTGCCCGCTCGCACGGCACACAGAAGGGGACCGGTGGCCTGCTCCGGGTCCTGAACTGGATCGAATGGGTGGGCAACAAGCTCCCCGATCCGTTCTGGTTGTTCCTCCTGCTCGCGGGGGTCGTGATCCTGCTCAGCTGGATCCTCTCCGCCGTGGGACTCAGCGCCGTCAATCCCGCCACGGGCGAGACGGTGGCGGTCACCAACCTGTTGGCCCCGGACGGGCTACGCAAGATGGTCGCGGAAGCGGTCACGAACTTCGTGGAGTTCCCGCCCCTGGGTCTCGTGGTCGTGATCCTGTTGGGCGTGGCCGTGGCCGAACAATCCGGGATGCTCTCCGCGGCGCTGCGCGGTTCGGTGTCCCGTGTGGGACCCAAGTGGCTGACCTTCGTCCTGGCGCTCACGGGCATCACGGGTTCCATCGCCTCGGACGCGATGTACGTGGTGCTGATCCCCCTGGGTGCGCTCGCGTTCAAGGCCGCCGGTCGGTCCCCGGTGGTGGGGCTCGTGGTGGCGTTCTGCTCGGTCGCCGCGGGCTTCAACGCGTCCCTGTTGCCGACGGCGTCGGACGCCCTCCTGGGTGGCATCACCACCGCCGCCGCGGGGCTGATCGACGACAGCGTGATCGTCACCCCGGTCTCCAACTACTTCTTCACCTTCGTGTCCTCGCTCGTGCTCGCGGCGATCATCACCCTGGTCACGGAGACCGTCCTCTCCAAACGTGGTGCGGCACTCGAGGAGGACACGGACACCAAGCAACAGAACATGGGGGACTTCGAGGACATGCGCCTGAAGCCCCGCGAGAAGCGGGGTCTGCGCAACGCCGGCATCGCGTTCGCCATCATGCTCGCGATCTACCTCGCGGTCCTGTTGATCCCCGGCTCACCCCTGCGCGCGGAGGACGGTTCCGTGCTGATGTCCCCGCTGCTGCTCAACGTGGGCATCGTGATCGCGGTGATGTTCGCCGTCGTCGGCTGGATCTACGGACGGGCCGCCGGGACCATGACCGAGGCGCGACAGATCCCCGAGGCCATGGCCAAGGGACTGACCACCGTGACCCCCGTGTTGGTGCTGTTCTTCGCCGCGGCCCAGTTCACCGCGTACTTCCAGTGGTCCGGGATCGGGCCCGTCCTGGCGATCTACGGCGCGGATTTCATCGGCTCCCTGGGACTGCACCCCATCCTCACGTTCACGGGCATCGTGGCGATCGTGGCCGTGATGAACCTGCTCATCACCTCGGGCTCGGCGCAGTGGACCCTGCTCGCGCCCATCATGGTGCCCATGCTCATGCTGCTGGACGTCTCCCCGGAGATGACCCAGGCGCTGTTCCGGATCGGGGATTCCCCCACCAATGTGATCAGCCCCGTGAGCCCGTACTTCGCTCTGGTCCTCGGGTACCTGCGCCGTTACCAGAAGGAAGCGGGCGTGGGCACGCTCATCTCCCTGGTGCTACCGGTCTCGATCGCGATGCTCATCGGGTGGTTCCTGCTGTTCATCGGGTGGTACCTGCTGGGTCTGCCGCTGGGCCCGCAGGACCTGTGAGGCCCGGCGTATCGGCCCATGCGTGAACGGCGCCCCTTCCCAACGTGTGGAAACGCGTGGGAAGGGGCGCCGTTGCCGGGGAGGTCGGAGCTCAGTCGTTGGCGTTGATCGTGAGCTCGTCCCCGGACACGCTCACGGTCCCGTAACCGGAGACGCTCGAGGTGGTGTCCCGGTCGGTCCAGTCGGCGGGCTCGTCGTCGTACTCCTCGTTGTACTGGTAGTCCAGCCGCACCTCACCGGAGCGATCGGTCGAGAAGGTCGCCTGGCTCCCGTACGAGGACACCGAGTAGGTGGGGTAGCGCTGGATGCTCCACCGGGGATTGCGGTAGTCCTCGTCGTCACCGTAGATCGAGTACCCGAACGGGCAGCCCTCGGGCTCGAACTCCGTGCTCTGGGCACACCTGTCCAGAGTCGCGTTGAGCTGCTTGGTCACGTCCTCCTCCAGGGCGGGCGTGAAGGACGGTTGGAAGGACATCACGGGCGCGGAGGACGGCGAACCGGCGCGGATCTCCGCCACCTGGTCCCCGCCGTACGTCACGTACTTGCTCGAGGAGCCCACACCCACGGCGTAGTCACCCGGCAGCACCGTGTACTCCACGGTGTGGGGCTGGCCCTGTGCGTCCACGGACACCTTCTTCCCGTTGACGTCGAGCTCACCGACCCCCGCGGGCACCTCCACGGTGAGCGCCTGGTACAGGGGCACCCCCGCGGTCTCGTCCACGCGCCAGGACTTGAACAGACCGTCCCGCGAGTCGCTGACCATGGGCAGCGCCACGGGCGTGGTGACGCCGTCCTGGGTCACGGTCGCGTTGACCGTGGCGCGGTCCCCGTCGATGGCCGTGTCCTTGATCTCGTACGAGGAGATCCGGTTCTGCGCCGCGCCGTAGACGTCGTCGGTGAGCAGGGCGCGCTGACCGCTGCTCACGTTGGGATTCGCGATCTCCGCGGCGTGGGAGGCATTGCCGTCCGTGACGGATCGCAACAGGTCCTCGGCCTGGTTGTCCGGGCCGAACACAGTGCGGCTCAGTACGGAGAACACCACGGTCGCGAGCACGGCCAGCAGGATCAGCGCGCCCACGATGATCGAGATCAACCGGATCCGCTTCTTGGTCGCAGGGTCCATGGGTGCGCGCTGCGCGGGCATGCGCGTGGTCGCCCCGGGATCGTCGTAGCTCGGCAGCACCCGGGTCTCATCGCCGCTCCCGGCGTGGGGTCCGGAGTACGCGGAGGGCGCGTACGGCGTCGCGTCCTGCGTGGCCGTCGTCGCCGGTTCGGCGCTCGGGTGCTGCGCGGACGACGTCGCTGCGGTGGCTTCCGGAGCGGGCGTCACCCGGGTGCCGGACCCGGCGAGCCCCGCACCCGCGAGTCCCGCGCCACCCATGGCGGCCGCGGAGGCCACCACGGCCGCCCGGCCCCGGGAGCGCTCCGAACCGCGCAGTCCGCGGGTCACCCGGCGCGGCAGGGTGTGCATGAACGCGGGCACCACGAAACGGGCAAGCAGTTCGATGATCACGCCCCACACCAGGAACACGAGACACGTCCAGCCGGCCGGCCGCAGGCTGAACACCGCGTTGCTCGAACCGACCATGCCCCCGGAGGCATATCCGCCCACGCGCAGCAACCACAGGGCCAGCAGGCCCAGCAGGAAGTAGGTGGCGGGCAGTACCGCCCACGCGAGCGGGGTGCGTGCCACACGCTCGTCCAGGGGACGCACGTGCGCCCACGTGATGGCCGCACACACCGCGGACACGAGGGCCAGCAGGAGGCACAGCACCACGGCCCACACGGGGACGGTGCCTTCCGACCACAGGTAGAACGCGTCGGAGCGCCCGGTCAGTCCGGTGAGCGACGTCGCCGCCCCACCCGCCGTGAGCGCGGACAGCAGCGAGAGGACGAACAGCCAACCCACTGCGATCGGCAACCAGAACAGGGCGGAGAAGCCGGCGGGGGCGCCACCCTCGACGAACGCGTAGATCAGCAACCCGAGTCCGGCCACGATGCCGAACACCGCGAACTGGACGGCGATGGGCCGCAGCGCCTGCAGCACGCCGGGGGTCGAACGTTCGGCGCCGACGACGATGCGCCCCGGGGAGACCTGGGTGGAGCGCACGTTCAGGGCGGCCGCCACGCTCAGCAGGCCCACGAGGAACAGGACCGGGAAGAGGCCCCCGCCCAGGGCCGTGAGGCGCACGCGGATGTCCGAGGCGAAGAACGGCACGTCCAGGCGCAGCACCGTGAGGGCGGTGACGACCAGCGCCAGCGCGGCCCACGTCAGTCCGCTCACGGCGGCCATGAGCCACTGCACCCCGCGGGTCTCCCCGCGCATCCGGGTGGAGAGCTTGCGCGCGATGAGCCACGCGGTGAGGATCCCGCACGCCAGGGCGAAGTACTGGGGGACGGTGATCCCGGCGGAGGCTCCCTCGCCCCCGAAGCTGAGGATGAGCCGCAGCGGGACCAGGGCCGCCATGGCCGCGAGCTGGAACGGGACGGACAGGATCCAGCGCAGCCCGGAGGTGTCGGTGTCCAGGCCCGTGGCGCTGCTGATCTCGTCATTGAGGCGGTCGGTCGTGGATCCCCCGTCCGAGTCCCCCTGCAGGGCGAGCCCCAGGATGCTCAGCACCAGGGCGATCACGATGCCCCCCACGGTTCCCACGTAGCCGCCCACGCCCGCGAGCACGGGAACCCACCAGTGCCGCGCGGTCATCGTGGACAGCGCCGCCGGGGGCCGGTGGCCCGAACCCCGGACAGCAGCGGCGTCGTGCTGTACTCCGGGATCATGCTGTGCCCCGGGGTCGTGGCGCGCGGCCCCCGGTGATGTGGTTGCGGACAATTCTTCGGTGTCGTCGGGACCCGGTTCGCGGGCCTCGCCCGCCGGGTCGTGCGCCGATGAAGGCATTCGTTTCTCCCCTGAATCACGCGATGAAAGCCCAAGAACCCACCTGGGCAATTCCTGAATACCAGAAGAATGCGTACGGAAAGCGCCGGGCTATTCGATCGGGGGACAGGTCCGTGAATAAGTCAGTATTTGACGTGTGCGCACGGGGTTCCGGCGAGGTGTACCGGGACGGCGGCGGGTCGTGTCCGGTGCGGCGTCATCATCCGGCCACGCACGTCACCGAGGGACGGGGCCCGTGACCGTGATGATTGAATGGGCCCATGAGTACCCCTCTGGAGGACTACGCACTGCTCGCGGACCTGCACACGGGGCCCCTGGTGTCCCGGGACGGGAGCATCGACTGGTTGTGCTTCCCGCGCTTCGACTCCCCGGCCGTGTTCTGCGCGATCCTGGGGGACGAGGACAACGGTCGCTGGCGGTTGCGGGCCGTGGACGGGGAGGTGGTCTCCCGCCGTTACGTCCCGGACACGTTCATCCTGGAGACGGAATGGAAGACCCCCACGGGGCTGGTGCTCGTCACCGATTTCCTGCCGCCCAGTGACGACCACGCGGATCTGGTGCGGCGCGTGAAGTGCCTCGAGGGCACGGTGCAGGTGGAACACGACCTGCGGATCCGCTTCGACTACGGCCGGATCACCCCGTGGGTGCGCCGGGTGGACCTGGACAATCCCGCCGACGGGGGCGATCACGCGAAGATGGGCGATTCCCCGTCCCACCCCCACCCGGTGGGCACCTCGGACGTACCGCACCGCAGCGCCGAGGGGCACGGGGAGGACGGGCCCGACGAGCGTCGTCGTCATGACCGCGACGTCCACGGGGACGGGGACGGGTACGACGCGCGCGCGGCGAGTTGGTACCGCGGGTTTCGCAACCGGGTCCACGACGCCGCTCACGACGCCGAGGCGAGCGAGACCGTGGGCCAGGGGCTGCTGGCCGTGGCCGGCCCGGACGCCCTGCTGCTGACGGGGCCCGCCCTGGAGCCGTACCAGCTCGGTCGGGACGACCAGGAGGTGGAGGTCGCCCATGGCGAGGCACACGGACCCGGCGCGGACATCCGCGCCCTGGAGGGGCTGCGCCGCGGGCACCACGGGACGTTCTCCCTGGACGAGGGGGAGCAACTCGACTGGGTGCTCACGTGGAGCGAGTCCTACCGGGAACTGCTCGTCCCCGCGGACCCGGAACGTGCGCAGCGGGCCACCCACGAGTTCTGGATGGACTGGTCCTCCGCCGTGGAATGCACCGGTGACTACGGGGACGCCATCTCGCGCTCGCTGCTCGTGCTGCGTGCGCTGACCCACTCGGAGACCGGGGGGATCGTGGCCGCGCCCACCGCGAGCCTGCCCGAGGACTTCGGGGGCGAGCGCAACTGGGACTACCGCTTCACGTGGCTGCGGGACGCCGCCCTGACCATCGAGGTGCTCGTGCAGCACGGCCACCGCCACGGCGCCCTGCTGTGGCGCGACTGGCTGCTGCGCGCCGTGGCCGGTGACCCCGACCAGCTGAAGATCATGTACGGCGTGGACGGGCGGCGCAATCTCACCGAGTACGAGCTCGAGCACCTGAGCG
This sequence comes from Kocuria marina, assembly GCF_000786655.1. Classification (GTDB taxonomy): domain Bacteria; phylum Actinomycetota; class Actinomycetes; order Actinomycetales; family Micrococcaceae; genus Kocuria; species Kocuria marina_A. The sequence goes on from NZ_JROM01000056.1 coordinate 9,308, forward strand.
GCTACGAGAACTCCCGGCCCGTGCGGATCGGCAACGGCGCGGAGGACCAGTACCAGGCGGACGTGGCCGGCGAGGTCATGATCGCGCTGGCCACCCTCCGGGACAACGGGGTGGAGGAGAACGACTACTCGTGGGGCCTGCAGTGCAACCTCATGTCCTTCTGCGAACTGCACATGGACGTGAAGGACAACGGGATCTGGGAGATGCGCGGGGACACGCATTTCTTCACCCACGGCCGCGTGATGATGTGGGCCGCGTTCAACGAGGGCCTGCGCGCGGTGCGCGAGCACGGGCTCAAGGGGGATGTGGAGCGCTGGACCGAGTTGCGGGACCAACTCCACGACGAGATCTGGGAGAAGGGGTACAACGAGGAGCTGGGGATCTTCACCCAGACCTACGACAACACGGAGGTGGATGCCTCCCTGTTGCAGTTGCCCCAGACGGGTTTCATCGAGCCCGATCACCCGGCCATGCTGCGCACCGTGGAGCGGATCGAGCGCGATCTGCAGGGTGACTACGGCCAGGTGTGGCGCTACCGCACCCCCGAGTCCGGGGAATCCATGGACGGGCTGTCCGGACACGAGTACCCGTTCGTGATCTGCACGTTCTGGCTCGTGGAGCAGTACGCGCGCTCCGGCCGGCTCGACGACGCCCGCGAGCTCATGCGCACGACCGTGGGCTTCGCCTCGGATTTGGGTCTGCTCTCCGAGGAGTACGACGTCGCTCAGCACCGCTTGGCGGGCAACTTCCCCCAGGCGTTCAGCCACCTGGGGTTGATCCGTGCCGCGGACGCGCTGCGGGAGGCGGATGAGTGATCGGCCCGCCGCTCAGGCGCCGGTGTGGCCCATGCGGCGGGAGATCTCCGTGGCCGCGAGACTCACTGCGTGGCACATGTGCCGTGCCTGTTCCTCGCCCACACGGAAACGCGGCGCAGCGACCATGAGCCCGGCCACCAGATCGCCCCGGTGGTCCCGGACCCCGGCGCAGATGCCCACCTCGTCCACGCAGGTCTTGCCGTAGTTGAGTGCCACTCCCGAGAGCCGGACCTTCGCCAGTTTCTCCAGGTAGTTCGCCACGTGGGGTTCGTCCTGGACGGGTAGCTCTGTGGCGCCCGACACCACCAGGGACCGGATGCGCGGTTCGGGTTGGTCGGAGAGGAACAGTTGGACGGAGGCGCTGTACGCGGTGGTGTACCGGGTGCCCAGGGGAGAGGTGTGCTTGATCGGGTGCGGGCTCGGCAGTTGTTCCACGCACACCGCCTCGAAGCCGTTCCACAGTAGCAACGCGGTGGTCTCTCCGGTCTGCGCCGTGAGTTCCTGCATATGCGGGTAGGCCACCCGCCGCACGTCCATGGTGGCCAGCAGCGGACCGGACACCGTGATCAGCCCCATCCCCAGGCGGAACTGGCGGGACGCGGGGTCCTGCTCGACCACGTCCGAGTTCTCCAATGTGGCGAGGATCCGAGAGACCGAGGACTTGTGCAGCCCCACCCGGTTTGCGATCTCGGTGACCCCCAGAAGCGGCTCCTCCGCCGAGAAGCAGCGCAGAACGGCCAGGGCGTGGTCGATCACCGAGCTGCCTTGCGGCCGCCCCGGTTGCTGGGAGGATGCGCTCATGGGTGTTCCGTCCTTCCGGAGGGGTGGGCAGTGGGCCGGGGTGCTCGGTACTGAACGGGTGGGGGCTGTGAGACGGTGCTACCGCCCCACGGCCCCCACCCGTTCGGCACCGCACCTCCGTGCGGGGTGCGGTGCCCGGTAGTGCGGATCAGGCGTCCACGATGTTCTTCTCCGGACCGTACGGGAACTTGGTGATGTTCTCGGCACCATCCTCGCCCACCACCAGGATGTCGTGCTCACGGTACCCGCCCGCCCCGGGCTGACCCTCGGGGACGGTGATCATGGGTTCCATGGACACGACCATTCCCGGTTCCAGAACGGTGTCGATGTCCTCGCGCAGCTCCAGGCCCGCCTCGCGACCATAGTAGTGGGACAGCACACCGAAGGAGTGCCCGTAGCCGAAGGTGCGGTTGGGCAGCAGGTTGTGGGAGACGTAGATCTTGTTCAGTTCCGCGGCGATGTCCTTGCAGACGGCGCCGGGCTTGATGAGTTCCAAGCCGGCCTCGTGGACCTCCACGTTGATGTTCCACAGTCGCAGGGATTCCGCGTCCGGCTCACCCAGGAACAGGGTGCGTTCCAGGGCCGTGTAGTAGCCGCTGGTCATGGGGAAGCAGTTCAGGGAGAGGATGTCCCCGCGGCGCAGCTTACGGGTGGTGGCCCAGTTGTGGGCGCCGTCCGTGTTGATCCCGGACTGGAACCACACCCAGGTGTCCCGGATCTCGCTGTCCGGGAAGGTGCGGGCGATCTCGTGGACCATGGCCTCGGTGCCGGCCAGCGCCACCTCGTACTCCATGACGCCTTCGCGGATGGCCTTGCGGATGGCCTCGCCACCCAGGTCGCCGATGCGGGCGCCGTGCTTGATGACCTCGATCTCCTCCGCGGACTTGATCGTCCGCTGACGCATGGAGTCCTGGGAGACGTCCACCAGCTCGGCGTCCGGGAAGGTCTCCCGGAAACGCCGGCGGATCAGCTCGGGCATCGTGTCGTCCTCGACACCGAGGCGCTTGGCGGTGATGCCGCGTTCCTGCAAGGCCTGCTGGACACCGTAGTAGAAGTTGTCACGGCGCCAGTCGGTGTAGACGATGTTCTCGCCGTAGCTGCGCCGCCACGGCATACCGGCGTCGATGTTGGCCGTCACCGAGACGGAGTCCTCGGGAGTGACCACGAGGGCGTACGAGCGGCCGAAGTAGGTGAACAGGAAATCGGAGTAGTACTTGATGCCCTGGTAGCTGGTGAGCACCACGGCGTCCAAGTCCTTCTCCGCCATGATCTGGCGCAGCCCGCCCAGCCGGCGCTCGAACTCCGCGTCCGAGAACGTCAGGGGCGTCTTCTCGCCGTTGTGCAGGACCTTGAGGCGCTCCAGGTCGGACACGCTGGTGGTGGGGGTATCGGTGGACATTATTTCTCCTTCGTGTGGTGTGGATGTCCGGACTCGAGGGCGTATGGTCAGCGCTCGAGCCCGAGTTCGGTGGAAAGATCGGTGGCCAAGTCCGCAACGGTCTGCTCGAACAGCAGCCGTCCCTTCTGCGCCGTGGAACCGCTCGGCGCGGACAGTGCGCCCGTGTGCGGGGTCCGTTCCGGAACGACCGGTAGCCGGTCGAACCGGGGGAGCAGGGCGGGGCCGTGTTCCACGGCCTCGTCCATGTGCACCAGTTCGGGGTGCAGATGGAGCATGAGGGAGGTTTCGAGGACTCCGCCGTGCTCGATGTCCCAGCCGGGGAAGCCCTGGGGGTACACGGTTGCGAGGGTGCTCTCGGAAACGTAATCCCAATAGGACAACAGCAGGACCGATGGGCCGGCAGGGTCGGACAGGCCGAGTTCACGCAGCGCCAGGTCCACGCCCTCGTAGAGGAATTGGTAGTTCTCGTAGTGGCCGTTGAGGAACACGACGTGACGGACACCTTGGTGCAGGAATGAGCGGGTGATGTCCCGGGTGATGCCGATCAAGTTATCTGCATCGAGGCTCAGAGTGCCCCGCAAGTGGTTTCCCCCGCCGGACTTCTGTTGGGATTTGTACCCGTAGTTGAGGGTCTGGGCCACCTTGGCACCGGTGCGCTCGGCCACCCCGAGACTCACGGCGGTCGCGAGCAGGCTGTCCGTTCCCAGGGGGAGGTGGGACCCGTGTTGTTCGAGCGCCCCCACGGGGACCAGGACGGTGGTGCGTTCGTTGTCGAGCCAGTTGGAGAATTCAGGTGCCGTGGCATGTGCGAGCAGGGAAGTTTTCACGCGTGTCCCCCTTTCATGGGATCTTCATCCGGCGCGGTGGAAGGCCGGCGGGAATCCGCGACGGAGGTGTCGGTGAGGATGGGCATCTCTCCGGTGGGGAGACCGTGCTCGTCCACGTAGTCGTCCTCAGGGCGAGGATTCGGGTCGTTGATCTCTTTCTCGAGTCTCCTGCTGTCCTTGGTCCGTGTGACCAGCCTGCGGATCAGGTTGGCGATCATCAGGAAGATGATGAAGGAGAAGGGGAAGGCCCCGATGATGGTGCCGGTCTGGACCGTGTCGACCACCGAGGTGCCACCGATGGACAGGAGCACGGTCGCCACGGCGGCAATGCTCACAACCAGGACCACCCGAAACCACGGACCGGCCTTCCGGGGTGCGGACACGAACTCGGCAAGCGCGTAGGTCCCTGAGTCAAGGCTGGTGACGTAGTAGGTGGCCACGAGGATGGTGGCCACCACCAGGAGGATCCCTCCCACGAGCGGGACCATTTCGAGCGCTGCGAACAGACCGGAGGAGGTGTCTGCGGCGACCTTATCTGCAATTTCACCGCTGCTTTGCTGGTTGTAGTACACCGCGGCGGATCCAATGATGCCGATCCAGATCATGACGATCAACGACGGGATAATGGTCACGCCCAGGATGAATTCCCGGATGGTGCGACCACGGGAAATCCTGGCGATGAATCCCCCGACGAAGGGGGAGAAGGCGATCACCCAGCACCAGATGAAGACTGTCCACGGTCCACTCCAGCTATCGGACCAGCTCTCGAGCGGGGCACCGGCTGTGCCGGAGTCGGACCAGAAGCTCATCGGGATGAAGTTGTAGATGAAGGTACCGAAGGTCTGCGTCAGGTTCGAAAGAACGAAAACGATGGGGCCGAAGAGGAAGACCCCCACGACCAGCACGATACTGAGCACCGAGTTGGCCTCGCTGATGCGCTTCATGCCCTTGTTGACCCCGACGAATGCCGAGAAAGCGGCGAACGCGGCTAGTGCGACGATGACGATGACCCATACGGTGATGCTCGGCTCCACGCCGGTGAAGGTGGACAGGCCGCTGGTGAACTGCATCACGGCGAAACCGAAAGAAGTCGCGAGACCCAGGACGGTGGCGATGATGGCCAATAGTTCGACAATCACGCCTGCGGAACGCTGCAGGGGTGCGGGGAGGATGTCAACGGTGGCCTCACGGAAGGTCAGGGTCTTCCCCAGATTATGGTGGGAGTAGGCAAGGCAGATGGCAACCACGCAGTACATCGCCCACGCGGTCAATCCCCAGTGGAAATAGGCCCAGACCATCCCGGGTTCCCCCGGGCTGTCGGAGCCGGGGACCACGGGAGCCTCGTCGCCCAGCAGCATGGGCTCGGCAACGGACCAGAAGATCAGTCCCACGCCCTGCCCGCAGGCGAACAGCATCGAGTACCAGGCGAACTTGCTGTGCTCGGGCCGAGCCTTCGGGCCGCCCAGTCGAACCCGGCCGATCTTGCTGAACGCCAACCACGCGCACACTGCGATGGCCGTCAAGGAATAGAGCACGAACCACCAGGTGAATCCGGAGGTCACCCACGTCCGAAGATCGTTGATGACGCGAGCCGACCCGTCGGGATTGACGCTGACGGCCACGATGACCGCGATGATCAACAGCGGGGGCAGGACCGTGATGATCGTTCGATCGACCGGTGGGATCACCCGTCCTCGGAACCGTGGAAGCGAAACCTTCAGCTGCTGATCTGCCTCGGGCACTGCTTCGCCCGTGCGGTCCGTGACCTGCTGGTCTTTAGTGCGGGCCATGGGGCCTCCTTCCATCGACGGCGATCTCGCCGACGACCGTTCGCTAAAAATGCAGGATGGCTGGCTGTCCACCGAAGTTGCATTCGGCAATACGGTGTTGCAAATAAAGTGCACCACACCACAGTGCCTTGGTCAAGGGTGCCAGCAGATCTGGGTTCTTTTCTTCATACGCACGTAATCTCCCCACGAAACGTTGATGTAAGCGGAACCTGTACGCAACCCTGTTGCAACACTGGTCAGTTCTGCGACCCAAGCGCAACGGAGGGTGTAGGGACAAACGCGATCAATGGGTGAGTGGGCGGCCTGCAGTCTCTTTGGAGACGGCTACGGCGATCAAAGATCCAAGGGCTGCAACCACCAAGTACCATGCTGGTGCCAAGGGCGTCCCGAGAGCTGAAATCAAAAGAGTGGCCATGAAAGGCGCGGTGCCGCCGAACAACGCATTTGAGACGTTGAAACTGACGGCAAAGCCGCTGTAGCGCATTCGGGTGGGGAACGATTCGGCCAGGAAGCTGGGTAGTGTCCCGTCGTTCAGGGTCAGCATGGCTCCGAGGACCACCTGAAGTATGAGGATCAGGACAAACGGGACTGCCCCGACTTCCGTTGACTCTCGGGGTTGATCGGTTTCAGGCGGCCTTGAGGCCGTGATTGATGGTCTCAAACTCGACCGGCGTGAGGCGACCCAGACGGCGTTGCCGTCGCCGGCGATGGTAGGACTTCTCGATCCAGGTGACGATCGCCAGCCGCAGGTCCTCCCGGCTGGACCAGCGCTGCCGGTCCAAGACGTTCTTCTGCAGCAGGGCGAAAAAGGACTCCATGGCGGCGTTGTCCGCGCACGCCCCGACTCTGCCCATAGACCCCACAAGATCGTGATGGGCGAGCTCATGCACGAATTTCCGGGCTCGAAATTGACTGCCGCGGTCGCTGTGGACCACGCAGCCGGCCACTGTCCCGCGGCGGGCCACCGCGCTGCGCAGGGCCGTGACCGCCAAGGACGCCTTCATCCGGGAATCGATGGAGTACCCGACGATCCGGTTGGAGTAGACGTCCTTGATCGCGCAGAGGTAGAGCTTGCCCTCGTCGGTGCGGTGCTCGGTCAGATCGGTGAGCCACAGCCGGTTGGGCGCGCCGGCGGTGAAGTTCCGCTCCACCAGGTCGTCATGGACCGGTGGACCGGGCTTGCGGTTGAGCCCGCGCTTCTTGGAGTGGACGCTGAAGAGCCGCTGGGCCGAGCACAGCCGCTGCACGCGGTTCTCCCCGGCGGTGATGCCGTGGTCGGGCAGCTCGTCGGCGATGAACCGGTAGCCGAAAGCCGGGTCGTCGGCGTGGATGGTCATGGCGGCGTCGATCAGGTGCGCATCGTCCCAGTCCCGGTCGGTGACCGGGTGGGCGCGCCACTGGTAGAAGGCTTGCTTGGAGAAGCCCAGTATCCGGCAGGTCACCGCGACGGGAATCCCGTCGGCGGCCAGGTCGAGGACCAGCGGAAACATCATTTTGGGGGCAGCTCACGGGCGAAGAACGCCGCGGCCCGGCGCAGGATCTCGTTCTCCTGCTCGAGCAGTCGGTTGCGCCGCTTCAGCGCCCGCAACTCCTCCGCCTCGGCCGTCGTCACGCCAGGGCGGACGCCGTCGTCGACGTCGGCCTTGCGCAACCAGTTGTGCAAGGTGGCTTCTGAGATCCCGAAGTCGCGGGCGATCTGGGACAGCGGGGCCTCGTGCTTGCGGGCCACCGCCACCACGTCGCGGCGGAACTCCTCAGGGTAGGGCTTGGGCACGGTTTCATCCTCACTGTGAGGAAGGATCCTCACAAGTCAGGAGTCAAGGAAACCCGGGGCAGTCCCAAACTCGCAGCAATGACTCGGTGTCGCTCGCTGGAGGTGACCGCTTTTGAGGTGATGCTGGATGTGTGTTGTGCCACAGGATTCCTTTCGGGCGGCCTGTCATGTAGGGACAGGAGTGTGATCAGTGGCAGTGAAAAACTCACTAAGCAGACAACTATGTTGCAGTGAGTGCAAGCTAGTTGCTTAAAAGTAAGCTACATCACATGTCGAGTCAAGGCTTGGAGGGCAAGATTTTGCGGTCGTTCGCTCCGGAACACCCTCGGAAGACCTCTTCCAGGGCGCTGGGCCCTGATTCCTACAAACCCGGCGGGAGGGGGGTCAAGCCTCACTAGAACGTCGCGACGGCACAACTTTGTTGCAATTTATGCAACTTTAAGGATGTTTTGACTCAAGGACTGCGGCTAGCCTGCCGCCCCGGGGGGTTGGCCGGGAAGCAGAAGGGTATTGCTTCTCAGCGAACACCCCACAGCCGCGGACCTCGCGAGGGGCGGGGCGCCAAGGGGGGTGGGAATTCGGTCCCTGCGGGGCGGGCATCCGCTTTCTCGCCGAATGGAACCGCGGCGATATCGGTGGCGGGCGGGACGATTTGGTGGGGCTGGGTGTCGTCCATGACCTGGTGCCGGGTTTCGGGCAGCAGCCATGTCGCGATAAGCGCCCCCGCGGCGGTCATCGTGAGATAGGTCGCGGGGGCCAGGCGGTTGTCGGTTTGAGAAGAACCGCGCTTCTGCGTTCCCGGGAACGAGCCTTGAGCTCTTCCTGACCTCCAACCGTATCGACACTCTGATTGTGACCGGTGCGACTGCGGCCGGGTGTGTGTCACACCGTCGAGGGTGCGATCGGGAAGGGATTCCGCCCGATCATCCCCAGGGAGACCATCGGCGATCGTTTCCCCGGCGTCGTGCAGTGGAACCTCTACGACATCGACAACAAGTTCGGTGACGTGGAGTCCACGGATTCGGTGGTGGATTACCTGAACGGTCTCCCACGGTTCGAGGACACGGTTCCGAAGAACCTCTCGGATCCCCAGTCCGAGGTGCTGGCTCCTGCGAATCCGGCTTGAGGCGCATCGCGCTGTAGAGCCCGCTGCCCAGGGTCCCCAGCCCGGTCCGACTGTCGTCGGACCGGGCTGGGGACATGTGTATCTGACATGGGGAAAGCGACAAAGATCCCGCTACGCCGAACCATTGCCGATACCGTCCGCTGATCCCGTGGGGTGTCAGAGCACCTCGCGCATGTGTTGTTCGAACTCCCCCACGTGCTCACGCATGATCTCCGCAGCGTCTTCACCGCGGCCGTTGAGAACGGCATCCAGCAGTTGTGAATGGGTCGCAATATGTTCCACGGGAGTGGGATTCCGGGTGGCGGCCAAGCACCAGATTCGGGTAGCCAGGTTCCCGTACCGGTTCAGCGTGGCCTCCAGATGAGCATTGCCAGCCGCGCAGTAGAGGGCGCGGTGGATCGTGCTGTCCCAGCGCAACGCGTCTTGCGGATCCGAGGAACCTCCCGGGGTGGCCGTATCGAGCTGGTCCTTGAGGTCCTTGAGCTCACCGCGTGATCGGTGGTCCAGCCGCTTGGCCGCCAACCGCACAGCGAGGGGCTCAAGCACTTCTCGGACCTCGGAGATTTCGGAGAGCACGGTGATGTCCACAGGGGTGGCGAACGTGCCGCGACGAGGGAAAGTGGCCACCAATCGCTCGGTCTCCAACCTTTTCAGCGCCTCACGCAGTGGAGTGCGTCCCACCTCGAGCTCAAGTCCCAGCTGCGTCTCGTTCAATGGTTCACCGGGGGCGATCTCCAAGAAGATGAGCTTGTCCTGGAGGAGCTCGAACGCCCGGGCGGCCAGTGATCCGCTGGATTTAGTCTCTTTCATCCACCCACTCCTCTTGGTTCCGCTCAGATTCTAATCGGGCCCGCGTCGACCGACCGACGGGCTGCCGGGCGGCAGTGTCCGGACCCAGGGTGGGTCCTGATAACGCCGGGGCCACCAGTTGGCAGAAGTTCATTGACGGCGTGCGCCTGCAACAGTAACCTGGATCACACTCTGATATATCAATTACGTATCAGACACGGACTAACACTGGAGGAGGCCGAGGATGGTCGATCTGAATACTCATCTCGCCCAGGGCGACCCTGAAGTGGCCGAGGCCATCGAAGCCGAGCTGCGACGCCAGCAAGGAACCCTGGAAATGATCGCTTCCGAGAACTTTGCGCCCATGGCGGTGATGCAGGCGCAGGGGTCGGTGCTCACCAACAAGTACGCGGAGGGCTACCCCGGCCGTCGGTATTACGGCGGCTGTGAACACGTGGACGTGATCGAGCAACTGGCCATCGACCGGGTCAAGGACCTGTTCGGCGCCGAACACGCCAATGTGCAGCCTCACTCGGGGGCGCAGGCCAACGCCGCGGCGATGTTCGCGCTGTTGGACCCAGGGGACACGATTCTGGGGTTGAACCTGGCTCACGGTGGTCACCTAACCCACGGCATGAAACTGAATTTTTCCGGCAAGCTCTACAACGTGGTGGCCTACGGCGTGTCGGAAGAGGACCTGGAGATCGACATGGCCGAGGTCGAGCGCCTCGCCGTCGAACACCGGCCCAAGCTGATCGTGGCCGGCTGGTCCGCCTACACCCGCCAGCTGGATTTCGCGCGCTTCCGCGAGATCGCGGACCAGGTGGGGGCCTACCTCATGGTGGACATGGCCCACTTCGCCGGTCTGGTGGCCGCCGGCCTGCACCCCAATCCCGTGCCCCACGCGGACGTGGTGACCACCACCACGCACAAGACCCTGGGCGGCCCACGCGGCGGGGTGATCCTGTGCAAGCAGGAGCTGGCCAAGAAGATGAACTCCGCGGTGTTCCCCGGCCAGCAGGGCGGCCCGCTCGAGCACGTGATCGCGGCGAAGGCCGTGGCCTTCAAGTACGCCGCCGGTGAAGAGTTCAAGGACCGGCAGCGCCGCACCCTCGAGGGCGCCAAAATCCTGGCCGAGCGACTACTGCACGATGACGTGGCGGAGCAGGGGATCGGGCTGGTCAACGGCGGCACGGACGTGCACCTGGTGCTTGTGGATCTGCGCAACGCCCAGCTGGACGGCAAGCAGGGCGAGGACCTGCTGCACCGAGTGGACATCACGGTCAACCGTAACGCGGTGCCTTTCGACCCGCGCCCGCCCATGGTCTCCTCGGGGTTGCGGATCGGCACCCCCGCGCTGGCCACTCGGGGCTTCGGCCCCGACGAGTTCCGCGAGGTGGCCGACATCATTGCCCGGACCTTGCTGACCGACGCCGACGACGCCGCCGCCCTGGACGCCCTGCGCGAACGCGTGAACGCCCTGGCCGCAGCCTTCCCGCTCTATCCCGAACTTTCGGCGGGCAACGCCAGCGCCGAATCCACCCATGACCACGCCGAAGCGGCGATGAACGGAGTGTCCTGATGGCTGACCTCTTGCCGGACCACCCGGATTTTCTGTGGCGCAACCCGGATCCCAAACCCTCCTACGACGTGGTGATCGTCGGCGGTGGCGGGCACGGGCTGGCTACCGCCTACTACCTGGCCAAGCACCACGGGATCACCAATGTGGCGGTGCTGGAAAAGGGATGGCTGGGCGGCGGCAACATGGCCCGCAACACCACCATTATCCGCTCCAACTACCTGTGGGACGAGTCCTCGGGGATGTACGAGCACTCCTTGAAGCTGTGGGAGCAGTTGCCGGACGAGCTCGACTACGACTTCTTGTTCTCTCAGCGCGGGGTGATGAATCTGGCCCACACGCTGCAGGACGTGCGCGAAAGCACGCGGCGCGTGAACGCGAACAAGCTCAACGGCGTGGACGCGGAATGGATCGACCCCCAGCAGGTCAAGGAACTGTGCCCCATCATCAACATCGGTGACGACATCCGGTACCCGATCATGGGAGCCACCTATCAGCCGCGCGCGGGCATCGCCAAGCATGACCACGTGGCCTGGGCCTTCGCCCGCAAGGCGGACGAGATGGGCGTGGATATCATCCAGAATTGCGAGGTCACCGGTTTCGTGAAGGAGGCCGGGCGAGTGATCGCCGTGGAGACCAACCGGGGCCGGATCAACACCGGCAAGGTCGCGCTGTGCGGGGCGGGTAACTCCTCGGTGCTGTCCGAGCTGGCGGGCTTCGAGCTGCCCATCCAGTCCCACCCGCTGCAGGCTCTGGTCTCCGAACTGCACGAGATGGTCCACCCCACCGTGGTGATGTCCAACCACGTCCACGTGTACGTCTCCCAAGCGCACAAGGGCGAACTGGTCATGGGTGCCGGCATTGACGCCTACAACGGCTACGGTCAGCGCGGTTCGTTCCACGTAATCGAGGAGCAGATGGCCGCCGCGGTGGAGTTGTTCCCCATTTTCGCCCGGGCCCACGTGCTGCGCACGTGGGGTGGCGTGGTGGACGTCACGCTGGACGCCTCTCCGATCGTGTCCAAGACACCCGTGGATCAGCTCTACGTCAATTGCGGCTGGGGCACCGGAGGTTTCAAGGGAACTCCGGGGGCGGGCTTCACGCTCGCGCACACCATTGCCCATGACGAACCACACCCGCTCAATGAGGCCTTCAGTCTCGAACGGTTCGAGACGGGCATGCTGATCGATGAGCACGGCGCCGCCGCCGTGGCGCACTAGTAGGGAGCGAACATGCTGCAGATCAATTGCCCGTGGTGCGGTCCACGGGATGAGACCGAATTTCACTATGGAGGGGAGGCCCACGTGCCCTACCCCGAGGACCCGTTCGAGCTGGACGACCAGCAGTGGGCCCGCTACCTGTTCTACCGCGCGAATCCGCGGGGGTTGTTGTCCGAGCGTTGGTCCCACGCCGTCGGCTGCCGCCGTTGGTTCAACGCGGTGCGTGACACGGTGACCTACGAGTTCAAGACCGAGTACAAGATGAGCGATCCCCGGCCAAACCTGGGAAATGTTGGAGGTGCCTTGTGAACGAGCAAACCCATCGCTTGGCGGCCGAGCGCGCCGTCGGGCACGGCATCGACCGCTCCACCACGGTGGACTTCACCTTCGAGGGTGTCCCGTACACGGGCTACCGGGGAGACACCGTGGCATCCGCCCTGGTGGCCAACGGCAAGATCGACTGTGCCCCGTCCATGTACCGGCGCCGCCCCCGTGGGCTGTACTCCGCGGGTGTGGAGGAGCCTAACGCGCTGATCAAGGTCTCCCCCCGTCACCAGCAGGACGTGGCCGAGTCCATGCTGCAGGCCACGGTCACCGAACTGACCCCCGGGATGGACGCCGTCTACCTCGGAGGCCACGGGCAGTTGGACCCCGAGACCGACCGCGCCTACTACGACCGCAAGTACGTCCACACGGACGTGCTTGTGATCGGCGCGGGCCCGGCGGGGCTGTCCGCCGCCCGGGACGCCGCGGCCTCCGGGGCACGCGTGATCCTCATGGATGACCAGCCGCGCCCGGGCGGGGCCCTGCTGTCCGGCAAGGGCGAGCGCATCGACGGTGTCCCGGCCCTCGAATGGGTCGAACGCGTGAGCGTCGAGCTGGAGGCGGCCGAGGAGGTCACGGTGCTCACCCGCACCACCGCCATCGGCAGCTACGACAGTAACTACGTGGTGGCCGTCCAGCGCCGCACCGATCACCTCACGGGAGAGGTGCCCAAGGGTGTGTCCCGCGAGCGAGTGTGGCACGTGCGCGCCCGGCAGGTGGTACTTGCCCAGGGCACCCACGAGCGCCCCGTCGTTTTCCGCAACAATGACCGCCCCGGGATCATGCTGGCCTCCGCGGTGCGCAGCTACCTCAACCGCTACGGCGCCGCGGCCGGCTCCACCGTGGTGGTCGCGACCAACAATGACTCCGCTTACCGGCTCGTGGCGGATCTCGTGGAGCGCGGCATCACGGTCGCCGGGATCGTGGATGCCCGCCCTCAATCCTCCGCGGTCTCCGCCGAGGTCGCCGGTGCCACCGGCCTGACCGTGCGCTACGGCTCGGCCGTGATCGACACCACCGCCGACGCGGACGGGCGCGTGAGCGGCGTCGTCGTCAGCGCGCTCGACGACGCGGGCGAACTCGCCGGTGAGCCCGAGACCCTCGAGGCGGACCTGCTGGCGGTGTCCGGTGGCTGGAACCCCGTGATCCACCTGCACAATCAGCGCCGCGGGCCGCTGCGCTGGAACGAAACGATCGCGGCGTTCGTGCCCGAGACCGCGATGGCGGGCCAGCATGTGGCCGGCGGAACCGCGGGCACCCTGGACCTGGCTGGGTGCCTGGTCGAGGGCGCCCAAGCCGGGGCGAACGCCGCCCGCGCGGCGGGCTTCAGCGCTACGGCGCGTGCCTCCACGACCGCCCCGGAGGCCCCGGGGCTCGTGCGCCCGCTGTGGTTGGTCCCCGGCGCCGAGGGCGAGCCCGGCATGTGGGACGAGCACTTCGTGGACTTCCAACGCGACCAGGCCGTCAAGGATGTGATGCGCTCGCTGGGTGCCGGGATGCGCTCGGTGGAGCACGTCAAGCGCTATACCTCGATCTCCACGGCCAACGATCAAGGCAAGACCTCCAGCGTGAACACCATGGGCGTGATAGCTACCGCGCTGGGCGGCAGCTCACCGGACGAGATCGGCGTGACTGCCTTCCGTGCTCCCTACACCCCGGTGGCCTTCGCGGCGCTCGCGGGCACCCAGCGCGGGCAGATGTTCGACCCGGCCCGGTTGTCCGCGCCCCACGGGTGGCACCTGGCGCACGGGGCGAAGTTCGAGGACGTGGGGCAGTGGAAGCGGCCGTGGTACTACCCCCAGGACGGTGAAGATATGGACACCGCGGTGCTGCGCGAGTGCGCGGCAGTGCGCAACTCCGTAGGGTTCATGGACGCCACCACCCTGGGCAAGATCGAGATCCGCGGCAAGGACGCGGGGGAGTTCCTCAACCGCGTGTACACCAATGCGTTCAAGAAACTCAAGCCCGGTATGGGCCGCTACGGCGTGATGTGCAAGCCTGACGGCATGGTCTTCGACGACGGCGTGACGCTGCGGCTGGACGAGGACCGGTACTTCATGACCACCACCACCGGTGGGGCCGCCAACGTGCTGGACTGGCTCGAGGAATGGCTGCAGACCGAGTGGCCGGAGTTGGACGTGGTGTGTACCTCCGCGACCGAGCAGTGGACCACCGTGGCCGTGGCCGGGCCCCGTTCCCGGGACGTGGTCGCCAAGCTCGTCCCGGAGTTGAACGTGTCCAACGACGCGTTCCCGTTCATGGCCTACCGAGAGGTCTCCCTTGCCAGCGGGATCCCCGCCCGCATCTGCCGGATCTCGTTCTCGGGGGAGCTCGCGTTCGAGATCAACGTCCCCACATGGTGGGGAGCGGCGATCTTTGAGGACGTGTGGCAGGCCGGTCAGGAATATGGCATCACGCCCTACGGCACCGAGACCATGCACGTGCTGCGTGCCGAGAAGGCTTTCCCCATCGTGGGCCAGGACACGGACGGTACCGTCACCCCGCAGGATCTGGGGATGGATTGGGTGGTGTCCAAGCGTAAGGACTTCATCGGCAACCGCTCGTACTTCCGCAAGGGACTGGAGAGCGAGGTGCGCAAGGAACTGGTCGCCGTGCTGCCCGTGGACACCGAGTATCGCTTGCCGGAAGGCACCCAATTGGTCAAACAGGGCACACCGATCACTCCTCAGGAGGGACCCGTGCCCATGGAGGGGCATGTGACCTCCAGTTATAACAGTACCGCGCTGGGTCGGACCTTCGGGCTGGCCCTGATCAAGGACGGCCGCAACCGCATCGGTGAGACCCTGCAGGCACCCCTGGACGGGCAGCTGGTGGACGTGCTGGTGGCCGAACCCGTCGTGTACGACCCGGAAGGAAAGCGTCGAGATGGCTGAGCAAACCATGATGAACAGGGCCGAGCGCACGGCGGAGCACGCGGCGCACTTGCGCCGCAGCCCCGTCGAGCACCTGGCCGGGGAGATGAAGAGCGCGAGCGTGTCCGGCGAGCGCGGGGTGAGTCTGCGGGAGGTGCCTTTCCTGACCATGGTCGGGATCAGGGTGACGCCGGGGACCCCCGCCGCGGAGGCGGTCACCGAGGTGCTGGGCTTGGGGCTCCCCGCCGCATGCGGTGAGGTCACGGGGGACACCTCGGAGGCAGCCGTGGTGTGGCTGGGCCCGGACGAGTTCTTGGCCGTCACCGGGGACGAGGTCGCCCCCGCGCCCGGACTGGACACCCGCTCCGAGCGCGACCCGGGCGCCCTGCCCACCCTGGCCACCCACCCGCTCGCGCAGACGCTCGCGGCGGTCTTCGCCGAGGGTGGCCCGGCCGGGCAGGCCGTGGACCTGTCCGCCAACCGCACCACGCTGGAGCTGTCCGGGCCCTCGGCGCGCGCCGTCTTGGAGAAGGGCTGCCACGTGGATCTGCACCCGCGCAGCTTCACCCCCGGGCGGGCGGTGTCCACGTTGCTGGGCCCGGTACCCGTCCTGCTGTGGCAGACGGAGGACCTCACCTACCGGATCATGCCCAGGGCGTCCTTCGCCGATTACACGGTCCGGTGGCTCCTGGACGCGATGGTGGAGTACTCCGGGGAAGAAGTCGCCTGAGGGTTCCGCCCGTGACGGTCACCATCAGCTCACGGGCGGAACCACCACAGTCGTGAAAGATCGAAGAAGGAGTTGCCTCGTGACGGACGTACAACGGGCGCGCACCGGCGCTGAGACCACCGAACTGGTTCTGACCCTCGACTGCCCGGAGGACGTGGGTATCGTGCACGCGGTCACCGGCGTGCTGCTTGAGCACGGGTGCACCATTGCGGAACTGAAGCAGTTCGACGATCGCCGTCAGGAACGGTTCTTCATGCGCGTCCACGTGGTGTCATCCAGGGGTGAGGCACTGGATGAGCAAGCGCTGCGGGCGGACTTGGAGCCGGTGGCGCAACGGTTCCACATGAACTGGGAGCTGCGACCTCACGGGCAGAAGCGCCGCGTGCTGGTGATGGTCTCCAAGTACGGTCACTGCCTCAATGACCTGCTGTTCCGTGCCCGAGTGGGGGAACTTCCCATTGAGATCGTGGCGGTGGTGTCCAACCATCTGGATCACCAAGCGTTGGTGGAGTGGCACGGCATCGACTTCCATCACGTGCCCGTGACCAAGGAGAACAAGCCGGAGGCGGAGACACGACTCCTGGATTTGGTGGACCAATACACGGTGGATCTGGTGGTGCTCGCCCGGTACATGCAGGTGCTGAGTGAGTCCCTGGTGGAACGCATGCGGGGGCGGGTCATCAACATTCACCACTCGTTCCTCCCCAGTTTTAAGGGCGCCAAGCCGTACCACCAGGCGTACGAACGTGGGGTGAAGACCGTGGGAGCCACCGCACACTACGTGAGTGACGAACTGGATGAAGGCCCCATCATTGCTCAGCAGGTTCTGGAGGTCGATCACACTCACGGCCCGGAAGACCTGGTGGCCGTTGGGCGGGACTCGGAATGCAAGGCGTTGTCCAACGCCGTTCGGTGGCACTGCGAAGGCCGTGTGATCCTCACCGGGAACCGCACGGTGGTGTTGCGGTAGCCGATGTCGGCATCCAGGCCGCCCACCGCAGCAGTTTGATCGCACGGCCCGGTACGGAACCCCGCCAGATGGTTAATGAGACAAGTCAGGTGGGCGGGGGAGTCTCCGCGGGAAGACGGGGACGCCAATCGCAGCCGGTAAAAGGGAATCATTATGGCAATGCCAACGAGAACGGGAACCCGTCTGGATACGGCCGAGCGAACGAGTGTCTTGCGAGTGCTCACCTACGCGGGAGCGATCATCGCCTTCCTCATCGGATCCGGCTTCGCAACGGGCCAAGAAATACTGCAGTACTTCGCGTCCTACGGATTCCAGGGAATCGTCGGTACGGGTGCCGTGGTGTTGATCCTAATAACCTACGTGGCCGCTGAATTCCTCTTCGTGGGTCATATGAAGAAATTCGAACACCCCTCGATGATCTTCCGGTACTACGCGGGGAAGCACCTGGGTACGTTCTTCGACTACTTCTCAATACTTTTCGTGTTCCTCAGCTTCACGGTGATGGTCTCCGGTGCGGGGGCAGTGTTCGAGGAGCACTTCGGATTGCCCAAGTACCTGGGCGGTGCGGGTTTGGCCATCGTGGTGAGCGCAACGGTCTGGTTCGGGTTGAAGAACCTTGTCGATGTGATCGGCAAGATCGGCCCCGTCATCGTAGTTGTGGCGGTGCTGCTGGGGGTTCTATCCTTCATTCGTGAACCCGGGAACATCGCGGCGGGAAACGCCATGGTGGCCGACCTCGAACTTACCCGAGCATCGACTAACTGGTTCATGTCCGGGTTGTCGTACGTGGGATTCTGCATGTTGTGGTTGGCTGCTTTCCTCACGGCACTCGGGAAAACTGCTCGCAGTCGTAGGGAAGCAGTGTCCGGTGGCCTAGTCGGCGGTGCGGCGTTCTCGGCGGCGTGTGTGGTGGTCGGGTTGGGGCTGCTCGCCAACATCGCACGGGTCAACGGGACTGAGATCCCGATGTTGGTGCTTGCCAGGGACTTCAGTCCGGTACTGGCCGCCGCTATTTCGGTGATGATTGTCGCCGGTATTTACACCACGGCCGTTCCTTTATTGTGGGCGGTTTCGTCGAGGTTCTTCACGGACAGCACTCGAAATTTCAAATACCTCGCGATAGCGCTGGCGGCGGTCGGTGCCGTCGTGGGTCTTCTGCTCCCGTTTTCACAGATGGTCAACGTCGTTTATGTCATCAATGGCTACGTGGGAATTTTCTTGCTAGTTTTGATGATTGCGAAAACATGTCGTCGTCTCATGCCCAGGCGGTCTGGGTGGGCCCATGACGCCGGAGCCAATATTGATAATTTTCAGGAATCATTGCTACCAGAAAACCGGAGGTGAGATCGTGGCACTCAGTGCTCTGGATTTGTTCTCGGTGGGTATCGGACCGTCGTCCTCCCACACGGTGGGGCCCATGCGGGCCGCACGGCTCTTCGTGGCCGGGCTCGCCGCCGACGCCCTGCTGGAGTCCGTGACCCGGGTCCACTCCCAGCTCTTCGGCTCCCTGGGGGCCACCGGGTGGGGCCACGGATCGGACAAGGCCGTGGTGCTGGGGCTCATGGGCGAGGACCCCGAGACCGTGGACACGGACCTCGCGGACCAGAAGGTCGCGCTCGCGGGGGAGAAAGGGCAACTGCTGCTCGGGGGAACACACCCCGTAGCCTTCGACCGTTCCCGTGACGTGATCATGCACCGCAGGAAGTCCCTGCCCACCCACCCCAACGGGATGAGCTTCACCGCCTACGGCGCCGCCGGCGAGGTCATCCGCGAACGGATCTACTACTCCGTGGGCGGTGGCTTCGTGGTGGACGAGTCCGCGAGCGGTGCGGACAAGGTGGTCGCGGACAGCACCCCCGTGGCCTACCCGTTCAGCACGGGTGATGAATTGCTGGCCATCTGCGAGACCGAGGGTCTGAGCATCGCCCAGATCATGGCCGCGAACGAGCTGTCGTGGCGGCCCGCGGAACAGACCCGGGAGCAGCTGCTGCACATCTGGTCCGTGATGCAGGAATGTGTGGAGAACGGGTGCACGCGCGAGGAGAAGACCCTGCCCGGGGGACTGAAGGTGCGCCGTCGTGCGCCGGAGATGCGCAAGCGGCTGCTCGCCAAGGAACCCGGCAACGATCCCTTCTACGGCATGGACTGGGTCAACCTGTACGCGCTCGCGGTCAACGAGGAGAATGCGTCCGGCGGGCGGATCGTCACGGCCCCCACGAACGGTGCGGCGGGGATCATCCCGGCGGTGCTGCACTTCTACACGCGGTTCATGGCGGACGCGTGCGATGACAAGATCGTGGACTTCCTGCTCACCGCCGCGGCGATCGGGATCGTGATCAAGGAGAACGCCTCGATCTCCGGCGCCGAGGTGGGTTGCCAGGGCGAGGTTGGATCGGCGTGTTCCATGGCGGCCGCCGGCCTGTGTGCGGTGCTGGGCGGGAGCCCGCGGCAGGTGGAGTGTGCGGCGGAAATGGGGATCGAGCACAACCTGGGGCTCACGTGCGACCCTGTGGGCGGGCTCGTGCAGATTCCGTGCATCGAGCGCAATGCGATCGCGAGCGTCAAGGCCATCAACTCCGCCCGGCTGTCCATGCAGGGGGACGGGACCCACAAGGTCTCCCTGGACCAAGTGGTCAAGACCATGCGGGAGACCGGCGCGGACATGAAGATCAAGTACAAGGAGACCTCGCGCGGCGGCCTCGCGGTCAACGTGATCGAATGCTGACGGGCACAATGGGGGCGTGAGCACCTCGATCCTCCTCCTCGCGGACACCCACCTGCCCAAGCGGGCCAAGGCCCTCCCGGACCAGGTGTGGCGCGAGGTCGACGCCGCGGAAGTGGTGCTCCACGCCGGTGACTGGGTGGACCTGGCCACGTTCGAGGCCCTCGAGCAGCGCTCCCGGAAGCTGATCGCGGTGTGGGGCAACAACGACGGCCCCGAGTTACGCGAACGCATGCCTGAAACCGCATACTGGGATCTCGAGGGGCTGCGGTTCGCCATGACGCACGAGACCGGCGCCTCAAGCGGACGGGAGCGGCGTATGGACCGGGCGTTCCCGGACATCGACGTCCTGGTCTTCGGCCATAGCCACATCCCGTGGGACACCGTGGCGCCCTCCGGGATGCGCCTGCTCAACCCCGGCAGCCCCACCGACCGGCGGCGCCAACCGCACTGCACGTACATGCGCGCGGTCGCGGACGCGGGTGCCCTCACGAGCGTGGAGCTGATCCGGTTACCGCCGCGCACCGTCTAGGGTGGGCGCATGAGGCTGTTCGCGGCTGTTCACCCCACCCGGGCCGCGCGTGAGCACCTGGTCGGTGCCTTGCGCGAGGTCCGTGAACTCACCGGCACCGCACTGCGCTGGGGTGATCCCGAGCAGTGGCACGTCACCCTTGCGTTCTACGGCGAGCAACCCGAGGCCGCGGTGCCGGAGCTCGGGGAGCTGCTGAGCGACGTCGCCCGGGACCACGCACCGCTCACCGTGTGCTTACGAGGCGCGGGATCCTTCTCCGGCACCACCCTGTGGATGGGTGTGGGCGGTGCCTCGGACGCGCTCGTGGAGCTCATGCACGCGTGCTCGCTGGACCCCGAGGAGCGCGCAAGACAGCGCGCCCACCTCACGGTCGCGCGCATGTCCCGAGCCGAGCGCACGCGCAAGGCCCGCGAACGACGCCGCAGCTCACGCACCGTGGCGCGCCCCGGGCCCGAGCTCGCGCACGTGGTGCACGCGCTGTCCGTGTACGAGGGGCCCGCGTGGACCGTCAGCGAGCTCTCCCTGGTCTCCTCCGAGCTCGGCGAGGGCCGCAGCGGTGGCGCCCTGCACCACACCGTGCAACGATTCCGGCTGTCGGGGCGCGTCGCCTCGGACGCCCCTGGGCGTATGCCGTGAGGAAGGCTGCCGGTGACTGATTCGGTTCGCGGGGCACGCGCCGGCGCGTGGTTGTGGCTGCTGGTGGCGTGCGGGGTGTTGACCCAGGCCACCGTGAACCTGTTGCGCCCGGTCACGTCCTACAAACTGCTCGCCCTGCACGCGGACTCGATCACGATCGGGTTGACCACGGCCGCGTACGCCCTGGTCCCGCTGCTCACCGCGGTGTGGCTCGGGCGGTACTCGGACCGCACCCGGCAATTGCGCGTGCTGACCCTCTCCGGGGTGTTCCTGCTGGTCGCCGGCGGAGCGCTACTGGCGCTGTCCCCCACGGTGTGGGCGGTCGTGGCCGCGAGCGCCGTGATGGGCATGGGGCACCTGAGCTTCACGATCGGGGGTCAGGCGGCGATCGCCCGTTACGCCGCGGACCGGGACCTGGACAAGGGGTTCGGGTGGTTCACCGCTGCGTTCTCCGCGGGACAGATGATCGGTCCCGCACTGGGCGGTTGGCTCGTGGGGCACAGCTCGTCCGCGACCTCCCCGGAACGCCTCGCGGACGTGAACCAGGCCCTGTGGATCGGCGCCGCGATCTCACTCCTTGCTGTTCCGCTGCTGCTCCTGCGCGCGGGGACACCCGCGGCGGACGCCGCCCCGTCCCGCGCGGCCTCGGGTACCGCGGCGCGTTCCGAATCCGCCGACAAACCCACCATTGCGCGGGTACTCAGGGTGCCCCGGGTGGCGTCCCACATGCTCGCCGCGCTGTCTCTGCTCGCGATGCTGGACATCCTCACCGCGTTCCTGCCGGTCATCGGGGAGGAGGCCGGTGTGGCCCCCGCGGTCGTGGGTCTGCTGCTCGGGGTCCGGGGTTTCGCGTCCATCGCGTCCCGGTTGCTCCTGCCGTGGTTGTCCCAGCGGTTCTCGCGGAGGGGTCTGCTGCTGACGTGTTTGTTCGGCGCGGGCATCACGCTGGTCATCCCTCCGCTCGTGCTCGACAACTTCTGGGTCGCGGCGCTGTTCCTGGCCGTGGGTGGGTTCCTGTTGGGTCTGGGCCAGCCGCTCACCATGACCATGATCACCACGTCCGTCCCGGGCAACTGGCGCGGCTCCGCCCTGGCGGTCCGGTTGACGGGCAACCGCCTGGGGCAGGTGATCCTCCCCCTGGTCGCGGGTGTCTTCGCGGCACCCCTGGGCCCGGCCGCCGCGGTGTGGATGTGCTGCGGGGTGCTCCTGGCCAGCGGTGCGGAGAAGGCGTGGGGGGACCGCCGCGCGGACCGTTCGTGATGTGACCGTGCTTACCATGGCCGCAACTGGTTCACGGCTCAGGAGGGTTCATGTCCGCACTGCATCAGGCGTTCCTGCGGGATTTCCGGCAGATGTCCCGCAACGGCGGGCTCGAGTCCGGGGGAGTGGAGCGCCAAGCGGCCACCACCGCGGACGGGCTCAATCGGCAGTGGTTCGCCGGGTGGCTGACCGCGCGCGGTGCCACGGTGCACTACGACGCGATCGGTAACCAGTTCGGCCTCTTTGAGCTGCGTCCCGGCGCCCCGTACGTGATGGTCGGCTCGCACCTGGACTCACAGCCCCGGGCCGGCCGGTTCGACGGCGCGTACGGCGTGCTCGCCGGGGCGAGCGTGTGCGCGGAGCTGTACCGAGCGGCGTCGTCCGGGGAGACGGAACTGACGTACAACCTGTGCGTGGTGAACTGGACGGGTAGCGCGCCCGGCCGAGCGTCGTCGCCCGTAGACGTGCGGCGGGCGGCGACCCGGAAGCGTAGCGACGTCGTCGAGCCGCGGCCGCGGCGGCGCACCTAGATGTTGCGGGGCATGAGGTTCTTGCCACGGGTGCGTCGGTGAGATGAGGAACGGGCTCCTCGCCCAGGATGGAAGTTCCTACACCGTCCGTCCGCAGCAAGAGAGCCCGTTCATGACCCACATTAACGCACCCCTGACCCCCACTGGCCGGCTGCGCATGGTGCTGCGCCACCTCCACGACGGAGTTCCGAAGGCCCATGTCGCTGCCGAATTCCGCGTCTCCCGACCTACGGTGACCACCTGGGTGGCCCGCTACCTCGCCGACGGCGAAGCCGGGCTGATCGACCGCTCCTGCCGCCCGCACAACAGCCGCACCCGCACCCCGGCACCAGTCGTGGATCTCATCGAGTCCCTACGACGGGAACGGAAGTGGTCCGCCCGGCGCATCCACCGTCACCTGCTGGATCTCGGGCACGAGCTGCACCTGCGCACCGTGGGCCGGTGGCTGGCCCGACTGGGCCTCTCGCGGCTGCGGGACCTCACCCCGGCCGGGGACGACCTGCGGCGCCCACCGCGGCGGATCCGTGCGGGGTGGCCGGGGCACATGGTGCACCTGGATGTGAAGAAGGTCGGCAAGATCCCTGACGGCGGCGGCTGGCGGGCCCACGGCCGCGGCAGCGCTCAAGCGAAGAAGTCCAAGCGCGGGCCCGGGGCGAAGGTGGGCTACACCTATCTGCACTCGGCCGTGGACGGCTTTTCGAGACTGGCCTACACCGAGGCCCTCGACGATGAGCGGGCCACCACCACGATCGGGTTCTTCTGCCGGGCCAGAGCGTTCTTCGCCGCTCATGGGATCGAGAGGATCCACCGGGTGGTCACGGACAACGGCGCCAATTACAGGGCGAAGGACTTCACTCGTACCGTCACCTCGCTGGCGGGCCGGCACCAGCGGATCAAGCCCTACACGCCCCGCCATAACGGGAAGGTCGAGCGGTACAACCGCCTGCTGGCCGACGAGGTGCTCTACGTCCGCCCCTATTCCAGCGAGCAGGCCCGCCGCGACGCCATCGGGGTGTGGGTGAACCACTTCAACTACCATCGGCCCCATACCGCCTGTGGTGATCAGCCCCCGGCCTCACGCGTCCCGGCCCGCGCCAATAACGTCATGCCCTCTTACACCTAGAGTGGAGGACATCGTCGATCCGAGGAGGACCCCGTGACCGAAGCGCTGCCCCTGGACGGTGTGCTCGTGGCCGATTTCTCGCGCGTGCTCGCGGGGCCGCTGTGCACCATGACGCTCGCGGACCTCGGTGCCCGCGTGATCAAGGTCGAGCGTCCGGGCACCGGTGACGACACGCGCGCGTGGGGTCCGCCCTATTCCGAGACCGGTGCCACGTACTTCGAGTCCGTGAACCGCAACAAGGAATCCGTGTGCCTGGACCTGCAGGACGAGGACGGGCGGGAACTCGCGCGCGAACTCGCCCTGCGCGCGGACGTGGTCGTGGAGAACTTCAAGCCCGGCGGGATGGCCAAGCTCGGCCTGGGCTACGAGGAGATCTCGCGCGAGAACCCCGGCGTGGTCTACGTGTCCGTGTCCGGTTTCGGCACCGCCGAGGGCGCCCACCTGGCCGGTTATGACTTCCTGGTCCAGGCCGTGGGTGGGCTCATGAGCATCACGGGCGCCGCGGACGGCGAGCCCACCAAGGTGGGCGTGGCCCTCGTGGACGTCCTGACCGCCAAGGACGCCACGATCGGCGCGCTCGCGGCCCTCGAAGCGCGACGCCGCACGGGCCGCGGCGCGCACATCGACGTCAGTTTGCTCTCGAGTCTGCAGGGTGCCCTAGTCAACCAGGGCCAGGCATACCTGGGTGCCGGTAAGGTCCCCGAGCGCATGGGCAATGCCCACCCGTCCATCGTCCCCTACCAGTTGTTGCACTGCGCGGACGCGCCCCTCGCGGTGACCGTGGGCAACGACGGGCAGTTCCGCAGGTTCACGGCCGTGCTGGGCATTCCTGAGGTCGCAGACGACGAACGGTTCGCCACGAACTCGGCGCGCGTGGCCCACCGCGAGGATCTCGTCCCGCTGCTGGAGGATGCGTTGTCCGCCCGGACCGCCCGCGAGTGGCAGGAAGAACTGACCGAGGAAGGGGTCCCTGCGGGCAAGGTCGCCGGGATCGGCGAGGGCGTCACGCTGGCCGAGGACCTCGGACTGGAACCCACGGTGGACGTCCAGGATCGGGAGGGCAGGACCGTGGGACGGCAGTTCCGTCATCCGGCCCGCTGGACCCCACCCCTGGAATCCCCCACGGTCGCCCCGCCGCAGCTCGGGCAGGACACGGAAACGATTGTGGCGTGGCTCCGTGAGCCCCGTCACCGTACAGTGAGGACATGAGCCAACAGAACACCGTCAACGTCATGGACCTGGTGGGCTTCGACTCCCTGCTGAACGAGGAAGAGATCGCTCTGCGATCCACCGTGCGGGAGTTCGTGGACGCCACCATCCGCCCCAACATCGCCGAGTGGTATGAGAAAGCGGTCTTCCCCCTGGAGATCGTCCCGGAGATGGCCAAGCTGGGCCTGCTGGGTATGCACCTGAAGGGATACGGCTGCGCGGGCCGTTCCGCCGTGGAATACGGCCTGGCCGGCGCCGAGCTGGAAGCCGGGGATTCCGGTCTGCGCACGTTCGTGTCCGTGCAGGGCTCCCTGGCCATGAGCGCCATCTACAAGTGGGGCTCCGAGGAGCAGAAGCAGGAGTGGCTCCCGCGCATGGCCGCCGGTGAGGCCATCGGGTGCTTCGGGCTCACCGAGCCCACCGCGGGTTCCGACCCCGGTTCCATGAAGACGTTCGCGCGCCGCGACGGCGAGGACTGGGTCATCTCCGGCGCCAAGCGGTGGATCGGCCTGGCGACCGTGGCCAAGGTGGCCGTCATCTGGGCCCAGACGGACGAGGGCATACGCGGTTTCGTGGTGCCCACCGACACCCCGGGCTTCAAGGCCACGCCCATCCAGCCCAAGCTGTCCATGCGGGCCTCGATCCAGTGCGAGATCGAACTCACGGACGTGCGACTCCCCGCATCCGCCCTGCTGCCCGAGGCCAAGGGGCTGCGCGGCCCGTTCTCGTGCCTCAACGAGGCTCGGTACGGGATCATCTGGGGTGCCATGGGTGCCGCCCGCGACTCGTTCGAGGTGGCCCTGAAGTATTCCCAGGAGCGCATGCAGTTCGATCGCCCGCTAGCCGGGTACCAGCTCACGCAGCAGAAGTTCGCGGACATGGCCCTCGAGATCGACAAGGGGTTCCTGCTCGCACTGCAGATCGGCCGCCTCAAGGACGCCGGCACACTGCAGCACCATCAGATCTCGGTGGGCAAGCTCAACAACTGCCGCGAAGCCATCAAGATCGCCCGCGAGGCCCGCACGATCCTGGGTGGCAACGGCATCACCCTCGACTACTCCCCACTGCGCCACGCCAACAACCTGGAATCCGTGCGCACGTACGAGGGCACGGACGAGGTGCACGCCCTCATCCTGGGCCAGCAGCTCACGGGGGAGGCGGCGTTCCGCTGATCCCGCGGGGCTTTGCTCGCCCCGCCCCGGCGCGCCATTTCCGAACCGGCGCCGGTTCCGGGGCGTTCAGCTTGCCTGACCCGCTCGCCCGTCCTACAGACCCGCGGCGCGGGCGAGCAGGGGTGCCCCCAGCACGGGTTCCCGGTCCAACAGCGTGACCCGCGATCCGTGACCGCGAAGACGCTCCCTGATTTCCACGCCCACCGAGGTGGTCGCGAGCCCGCCTCCGACGACCACGGGGAGGGGCTCGCCCAGGTTCCGGGCCACGGTGATGATCAGCTCCGCGAGGTGCGCGGCGGCCGCCGAGACCAACTCGCGAGCGGCGTCGTCGTACGGGGCCAGCTCGATCACCGTGCGGGCCAGACCGGCCCAGTGCGTGCGGTCGGGGCGGTCGTGGAACGCCGCGATCAGCTCGGTGGGCGTGCTGACCCCGGCGTGTCCCAACACGGCCCGGGCGAACCGGTCGTCATCCGCGGGGGCGACGTCGCTCGCTCCCCGGTCCTGCGCCTCCCGCAGCACATGGCGCACCGCTTCCCGGCCGAGCCAGTACCCGCTGCCCTCGTCGCCGAGCAGGTAGCCCCAACCGCCGGCGCGGGCCTCGCGGCCGGAAGCGTTCACACCCCACGCCACGGAACCGGTTCCCGCGATCACCGCAATGCCCTCGGTGTGTCCGCCCGCGGCGAGGATCAGGCGGGTGTCGTGCACCGCGATCACGGGCGTCTCCGACGCCGGGCAGACGGCCGGTGCCGGGTGACCGCCCGCCGCCGAACACGCGTCCGCCGGCGGGCGATCGCCCGCTGCGGCCTCAGCCACGGAGCGAATGAGCTGCGTCAGCGCAGCGGCGTCGTGCGGGGTGTCCACACCGCCGGCGCCGGCGAGGACCGCGGTGCCGCGCGGTGGTGCCAGGCGGTCAAAGACGTCCCGCAATGACTGGGCGGCCCGCTCCCGGCTGACGTTCTGCACGTTGGCGCTACCGGAGCGGGCCTCGCGCACGGGGGAGTCCCCGCGGAACAGTACGCCGCGGGTGTGGGATCCGCCGATGTCCAGCCCCACGAGGAACCGGTCCACGGGTTCCCCGGTCATCAATGCCTCAGCCCTCGACGGTGAGTTCACCCATCTCGTCCCAGCCGTCACCGTCGATCTGACGGGAGATGATGCGCGGGGTGCGGACGAGGTACTGCGGGAACTGCTCGGTCATGGTGGCGAAGTGCTCGGACTTCACGTGCGCCTCGGCGGCGTCGTCCTCGAAGGCCTCCACGAGCACGTACTCGCTGGGGTTGTCCAGGCTGCGGGACCAGTCGAACCACTTGTTGCCCGGCTCCTGACGGGTCGCGGCGGTGAAGTCCGCGACGATCTCGGGCCAGCGCTCGGCGTACTCGTCCTTGACCTCGAACTTGACCACGATGAAGATCATTGCGCTGCTCCTGTCCTGGGGTACCTGTCCTGGGGTGTGACACGTTCCGTGCCGGTTCCATGCCGTGCACCCAGCATAGGTCGGCGGCTCGCCGTCATGCGGCGTCACGGCGGCCGCGGGAGGAGCGGACGGTGGGCTAGCGTGCAGACATGAGTAGCGCACCTACACATCCGCCCGTCACGCACGAGCAGCGTGCCACCGCCCGCCGTGCCGTGGTCGCGTCCTCGATCGGCAACGCGCTCGAGTGGTTCGACATCATCGTCTACTCGTCCCTCGCGGTCGTGATCTCCGCCCTGTTCTTCGAGTCGGATTCGATCGGCCAGGTCACGGGCACCCTGCTGACGTTCGGTACGTTCGCGCTGTCCTACCTCATCCGCCCGCTCGGTGCCCTGGTGCTGGGTTCCTACGCGGATCGCCACGGCCGCCGCCCGGCCCTGACCATCACGATCGCCCTGATGATGCTCGGCACGCTCATCATGCTGCTCGCCCCCACGGCGGCGGTCATCGGCCCCGCGGCAGCGCTGCTCATCCTGCTCGCCCGCCTGATCCAGGGGTTCTCCGCCGGTGGTGAGTTCGGCACGGCCACCGCGTTCCTGATCGAGAACGCCCCGGACAAGCGCGCCTTCTACGGGTCGTGGCAGGTCGCGACCCAGGGCCTCGCGATCCTGCTGGCCTCCGGTTTCGGGTTCGCGCTGCACACCCTGCTGAGCCACGACGCGCTGTACTCGTGGGGTTGGCGCATCCCCTACCTCTTCGGCCTGCTCATCGGTCCCGTGGGCCTCTACATCCGCTTGCGCATGGACGAGACCCCGGACTTCCGGGCGTTGCAGGACGAGCGTGCGCGAGCGGCGTCGTCGCCCTCGGAGGGTACTGGCACGACGACGACGCCGCCCCACCCGTCCCTCGGGCGCGGTCCCCTCGCGCAGACCATCGTCCACTCCGCCGGCCGGTGGCTCACGGCCGCGGGCGTGGTGGGCCTGGCGTCCATGTCCGTGTACACGATCCTGTTCATGCCCACGTACTCGATCCAGAACCTGGACCTGCCCTCGTGGGCCGCGTACCTGGGCGGTGTAGTGGCCGGTGCGGTGACCCTGGTGGGCTCCCCGTTCGTGGGGCACCTCGCGGACCGCGTGGGACCGGGGCGGGTCATGCTCGCGGCCTCCGCGGTGGGCATCGTGGTGGTGTACCCGCTGTTCCTGTGGTTGGTCGCGGTCCCGACCGTGGCCACCCTGACCATGGTGCAAGCGGTGCTGGGCGTGATCATGGCTCTGTACTTCGGCCCCATGCCCGCGCTGCTCACCGACATGTTCCCCACGCAGATCCGCACCACGGGAATGTCCGTGGCCTACAACCTGGGCGTCACGGTGTTCGGGGGATTCGCACCCCTCGTGCTCGCGTGGCTCGTGAGCTCCACCGGCTCCCTGACCTCACCGAGCATCTACTACGCGGCAGTCGCGGCCCTGTCCCTGGTGTGCCTGCTGATCGCGCGCAAGCGGTTCGCGGTGCGGTGAGCGGGACCCACCCCAGCCCCTGCTTTAGCTGAGTAAAAACGAGATTCGGTGCCCCGAAGCTGATTTTGCTCCACTGATGCAGGGGTAGTGGGGCGGGAAGCAATGCAGGGGTGGCGGGGCGGATGAGGCGGAGTGCACGACGAGTGCCGTTGCCGGCGGTGGGGCGGGCAGACGAAAGGCCCCCGTCGTGTTCACGACGAGGGCCCTCCGGTCGAAAGGTGGCGGGTGCGGATCTCAGCCCAGCCCGTCCTTCAGATTCTTACCGGCGTCTTTGATGTTCTCCACGGACTGCTTGGCGCCACCGGAAGCTTTCTCCCCGGCACCCTCAGCTTGCAGATCTGCGTTGTCCGTGGCGTCACCAAGCTTTTCCTTGGCGGAACCGGAAGCCTTTTCCGCAGCATTACTGATTTTGTCACCGAGTCCCATAGGCACTTCCTTCCGTGGAGCGAACGGGTCCTCATAATCTAGACCCGTCGTCCCGGCCGGGGGAAGACATGGTGCGGAACAATTTCCTGGGAGCACCCGCGTCAAAGCTTCCCGGAGATACAGCCCCGCGGGCCCGGGCGACTCACCGGAACCGCGGTGTCCGCCGAACCAGGGGACTACGCCTAGCCAACGGACTATGCCGGCCCGAGATACTCACTGGTACGAGACGAACCACGGCTTGGGCGTCAACTCGAAGGTCTGCTTGGGGGTGAACGTGGGGGTGTCCTCGTCGTAGAAGTTCTTCCAGGCCATGCGGATCCCCCGGGGCAGTTCGTGCTGCAGGGCGTCCCACGTGGACATCTTCAGGTCCGGGGTGCCGTGCCCGTCCGCGTGCAGGAGGAACGCGAGCTCGGGGTGGTCCGTCTTGATGGCCTCACGGTTCTGGATCATGGGCATGGAGAACTGGTGCAGGATCAGGGTCTTCTGGGGCAGACCGTTCTCGGCCGTGAGCCGGGCGAGCCACTGCGTGGTCTCGTTGATCTCCTGCGCGCTCACGGACCCGATCTGCTGCAGCGGGTACTGCCCGGGCCCCAGCCGCCACTCGGGGTCCAGGGCCAGGCCCACGTTGGGCCGCTTGAGCAGTTCCTCGTACCGCTTGGCCTGGGACAGGAAGTCCGAGCGGCCGGGCTGCAGGTCCAGGACCACGTAGATACCGTGCTTCTGCGCGGCCTCGATGTACGGCATGAGGTGCTCCACGGGAGCCTCGTTGGAGAAGTCGCCGTCCGGCCCCGGGTCGGAGGACGCGGTGGTCGCGATGATCTCGAACGCCGGGATCACCTTCTCCTGGCTGTAGGGCTCGTACTGCTCGGCCAGCTCGATCGCCCGCTCGGCGGATTCCTCCGGCCCCTGCTCACCCAGTGCGCCCAGCCCCGGGGTCCCCGGGTGTCCGTAGAGCGCCACGAACCTGCGCTCGGGGAACAGGGTGGTGCCCCCGCCGATCAGCTCGGGTGGCTGGGTGGGCGTGGGTGTCGCGCTGGGCTGTTCGGTCGCGGTGGACGACGTCGCTGCGGTGCCGCTCGCGGCGTCGTCACCCCCCGCGTCGCCGCCGGAACCGCAACCGGTGAGCAGCAGCATGGCGCAGAGGGCGGAGACAACGGCGGGGGCGGCGGAACGCATGGTGCGTGACCTCGATCGGTAGGGGGAACGCGGGGGAGCGGGACTGCTGGTTCCACCGTACGTGTTCGCGGGCGCGGACGCCCGGAATTCCGGGGCGCGCGGGACCGCCCGGCGGTGCGCTCAGCCCAGTGCGATGCGCTGCAGCAGCTCCAGCAGGGTGGCCCGTTCGTCCTCGCTCAGGGGTGACAGCGTCCGGTCGGTGCACCGGTCCACCGCGGCGCGCGCTCGCCGGTAGAGCTCGCGGCCCTCGTCCGTGGGCTCGATGAGCTTGGAGCGGCGATCACTGGGGTCGGTGCGCCGCACCACGGCCCCCCGCCGCTCGAGGGAATCCACGATCAGCACGATCTGGCTGGGGTCCAGGACCAGGTACCTGCTCAGGTCCCGCTGGGACGGGTGCAGGTCAGAACACACGAGGGACAGCGCGGAGTAGTGGCGCACCTTCAGGTCCAGTTCCCCCAGGGCCCGGTTGGCGGACGCGGAACCCAGGGAACTCGCGCGGGCCATGAGGAACACCGGCTCGCTCGCGAGGTCACTCGTCCTCAGGTCCGGCGCCGGGTCCAGGGCGTCCTGCGGAAGGGGGGTGGTCATGTCGCTGCTCCTGGGTGTCGTGTCGTGGCGTGCTCCGCGCGGTGGGCGGGGGTGGGGCCGTCCACCGAAGTACCGTCATGGATAATCTTAACCGTTGACAATCTCAATTAAATACGGTCCCATGGAGGAAACACACGGTGACGCCCATCACCGCCGGAGTAGAACCCCAGAAGGAGCATGTCATGACCGCCACCCCCCTCGAAGGAAAAGTCGCCATCGTCACGGGCTCCGGTCAGGGGCTCGGGCTGGCCTACGCCCAGACCCTGGCCCGGTACGGTGCCGCCGTGGTGATCAACGACGTCAACCAGGAGACCGCGGACGCCGCCGTGGAGTCCATCACCTCGCAGGGCGGCAAGGCCGTGGCCGTCGTCGCCCCCGTGGGTGACACGGAGGCGGCCACCGCGCTCGTGCAGGGAGCCGTGGAGGCCTTCGGTCACCTCGACATCCTGGTCAACAACGCCGGTGTGCTGCGGGACAAGTCCCTGCTCAAGATGACCGACGAGGACTTCGACGTGGTCATCAAGGTCCACCTGCGCGGCACCTTCACGTGCTCGCGCGAGGCGTACCGCTACTTCAAGGAGAACGGTGTGGCCGGGCGGATCATCGCGATCGGTTCGTCCACCGGCCAGTACGGCAACTTCGGTCAGACCAACTACGCCGCCGCCAAGGCCGGCATCGTGGGCATGATCCGCACGTTCGCGCTCGAGATGAAGAAGGCCGGCGTGACCGCCAACGCGGTGATCCCCGTGGCCGCCACGGCCATGACCAAGACCGTCCCGTTCTTCCAGAAGGCCGTGGAGGCGGACGAGCGCGGCGAGGCCATGCCGGCGTTCTTCCGCCACGAGCTGGGCTTCGGCACCGCGGAGGACGTCGCGGGTCTGATCACGTGGCTCGCGTCCGACGACGCCGCGGACGTCTCCGGCCAGGCGATCGGCGCCGGCGGGGACCGGTTGCAGCTGTTCAGCCACCCCACCCCGCTCGTGACCGAGTACCGCGAAGGCGGGTGGACGTACGAGGCGCTCGCGGAGCAGGCCAAGGGCCTGTTCGAGGGCAACTGGCAGACGGTCGGTGAGATGATCCCCGAGCTCCCGGCGGACATGCGCCCCGAGCAGCGCTGATCCTCGTACCCACCAGGCAAGAGGACCGGAATGCGGTATGAATTCGGGGCCGAGCTGGCCCAGCGGGACGGCATCGACGTGCACGTCCACATCGAGTGCTCGGACCACGGGCACGCATCCCTGCCCGCGGCACTCACGGAGGCCTCGGCAAAGTACTTCAAGTCCGAGGACCGTTCGCCCACGCTGGACACGATCGCCGAGCGGTACCGGGAGTGGAACCTCGCGGCCGTGGTCTTCACCGTGGACGCGACCACCGCGCTGGGTCACGAGCCCAACTCGATCGAGGAGATCGCGGAAGGGGCGGCCCGCAACAACGACGTGCTGATCCCGTTCGGCTCCGTGGATCCGCTCCAGGTCCCCCGGGCCGTGGAGCGGGCCACGCAGTTGGTCGAGGAGTACGGGGTCAAGGGCTTCAAGTTCCATCCGTCCCTGCAGGGCTTCGACCCCTCGGACCAGGTGTACTACCCGATCTACGAGGCCATCCAGGAACTCGGTGTCCCCGCCCTGTTCCACACCGGCCAGAACGGGATGGGTGCGGGGCTCCCGGGCGGTTACGGCATCAAGCTGGCGTACTCCAACCCGCTGTTGCTGGACGCCGTGGCCGCGGACTTCCCCGAGTTGCAGGTCATCATGGCCCACCCCTCGGTGCCGTGGCAGGACGAGGCCAACTCGATCGCCACCCACAAAGCGAACGTGTGGATCGACCTGTCCGGGTGGTCGCCCAAGTACTTCCCGGAGTCCCTGGTGCGAGCGTCCAACGCGATGCTCCAGGACAAGGTGCTCTTCGGCACCGACTACCCGCTGATCACCCCGCAGAAGTGGCTCGTCGCCTTCGAGCAGCAGCGCTTCAAGGACGAGGTCAAGCCCAAGATCCTCAAGGGCAACGCCCTGCGGCTCTTCGGCCTGGGGGAACTCGAGGGGACGTACGAGCCGAGCGAGGGCGGCGTCGTCGCCGCGGCAAAGAACTACGCGGCGGAGAAGGCCGCGCAGATGCAGAAGGTGGAGCGGGCATGAGCGAGCTGTACCCGGACTGCGATCCGTACGGCGTCGCCGACCGGCTGAGCGAGGCCGAGCGCGCGCCCATCCTGCGGTTGCGCATGGTGCTCGAGGACGAGATCTCACCACTGCTGGCCGAGTACTGGGAGAAGGGCGAGTTCCCCTACCAGATCGCGCCGTCCCTGCACGGGCTCAACCTGATGACCCCGAACGAGATCGACGGGGAGCCGCGCTCGCTGTACCACGGGTTCCGGATCTTCGAGCTGGCCCGCACGGACGCGTCGATGGCAACGTTCTACACGGCGCAGGCGGGCCTGTTTCGCACCACGTGCCGCGTGGGAGCGTCCCCGGAGCAGTTCGCCGAGCTGGACCCCAAGATCACGAGCTTCGAGACCACCGGTGTGTTCTGCCTGACCGAACCGGATCACGGTTCGGACATTGCCGGCGGGCTGGCCACCACGGCCGAACGCCAGGGTGACGAGTGGATCCTCAACGGCGCCAAGCGCTGGATCGGTGGCGCGCTCACCGCCGATTACCTGGCCGTTTTCGCCCGCGACGTGGCCGACGGTCAGGTCAAGGCGTTCCTCGTGGACCGCGAGGCAACCGGGGTGACGCTGGAGAAGATTTACGGGAAGACCGCCCTGCGCATGATGCAGAACGCGGACATCACCCTTGAGAACGTGTGCGTTCCCGAGGCGCAGCGGCTGCAGAACTGCAACTCGTTCAAGGATGTCGCGGCCATGTTGCGCGTGATGCGCTCGGACGTCGCGTGGATCGCCACCGGCATCCAGGCCGGCGCATACGAAGCTGCGCTGCGCTACGTGCGTTCCCGCGAACAGTTCGGCAAGTCGCTGGGCAGTTTCCAGCTCGTGCAGGAGAAGCTCGCGCGCATGCTCGGCAACGTCACGGCGTCCCTGTCGATGGTCTCTGACCTCGCCGAGAAGCAGGATCGCGGCGAGTACCGGGACGAGGATTCCGCGCTCGCCAAGATGTGGATCGCACTGCGCATGCGCGAGACCGTGGCCCTGGCCCGCGAGGTGGTCGGCGGCAACGGGATCACGCTCGCGACCGACGTCGCCCGCTTCCACGCGGACGCCGAGGCCGTCTATTCCTACGAAGGCACCCACGAGATCAACGCGCTCGTGGTCGGCCGTTCCATCACCGGCAAGTCAGCTTTCGCCTGATTCGCCGACGACGCCGCTCGCACCGTTGTGCGCGTCTCTGACTCACTATTGCAAGGAGAATGTCATGACCGCCAAGACCGTAGTTTCCTTCGCCGACGTTGCCGATCTCGCCGGCAAGGACCTGGGCTTTTCCGAGTGGCGCGAGATCACCCAGGACCAGGTGAACCTCTTCGCGGACGCCACCGACGACCACCAGTGGATCCACACCGATCCGGAAAAGGCCGCATCCGGGCCGTTCGGCGCGCCGATCGCGCACGGTTTCCTGACCCTGTCGCTGCTGATCCCCATGTGGTCCGAGCTCTTCGACGTGTCCGACGTGCAGACCAAGGTCAATTACGGCCTGGACAAGGTCCGCTTCACCTCCCCCGTGAAGGTGGGCTCGCGCGTGCGCATGACCGTGACCATCACGGAGGTCTCCGAGGTCAAGGGCAACGGCCTGCACCTGGTGGCCGATGCGACCATTGAGATCGAGGGCGAAGAGCGTCCCGCCGTGGTGGCACGCTTCCTGAACCGCTTCTACAAGTAAGCGTTCTTCGGTTCTCGTGCTTCGGGGAGGACGCGAGAGAATGGACGCATGACCGAGAGCAGATCTTCACTTCCTCCGCCGACCGGCCCCCGCTCCCCGGCGGGCTCGATTGCCCTGGTCGTCCGGTGGCTCGCGCCGCTGTCCGCGCTGCTCACGGTTCTGTTCGCCGACACCGCGGGCGCCGCCGTGATGATGCTGGTGTGCCTGGCCACCACGATCATGTGGCGGGCCCGGCTGCCGGCGGCACTGGAGGTGACCACCAATCTGGTGCTGCTGGTCGCGGCGTGGAGCTCGGTGTTCCTCCTCTACGAGCGGCTCGCTCACTGGGACCTGGTGGTGCACTGTGCGGCGACCGCCGTGCTGGCCGAACTCGCATTCCGGGCCCTCGAGCGCTGGGGTCGGCTTCGGGCCCCCAGCGCTGTGGCTCACGTTACGGTGGTCACCGGTTTGGGCGCCGTGCTGGCCCTGCTCTGGGAGTTCGTGGAGTTCGCGGGCTACGCCCTCGTGGACCCGCGTGTGGAGGTGGGCTACTTGGACACCATGGGGGACCTCGCTGCCGGTTGCGTGGGCTCCCTGGTCATCGGGGCTCTGGGCTACTGGGCACGGCAGAGAGAGGGGACGCCGGCGCGCGTGCCCGCCGGTGCCGCCGAGGAAACACGATAAGCGAAGTTCTGGGCCGATCCGTGCGCACTATCCGTGCAGACCGCAACGAGCGATTTGGTGCCCGAAGCACGCCCCGGCTATTGGCGTCCCCGGACTCCGCGCGTGCGTCGATCCGCCGATGCCCGGGACCGGTCCCGCTCCAGGCGCTCGAGCAGCTTTCCGGTCGAGATCATTGCCCCGCCCATTACCGCGGGCAGCCCGCCGCCCGGGTGGACGGAGGCCCCCACCCGCCACAGCCACGGCCGCAGCGGGCTCCTGTGGGCCGGGGAGTGGAGGGGTCCGGCCCGCCACGGAGCGCGCACCGCGCCGTACAGCGCCCCGCCCTCCGACCCGTGGACGGCGAAGTACGCGGGGTCCAGGATCTGCACGTGGCGGAACCGGTCAGACACGGGATGTGGCCACCCGAGGACCCGGCTCACGCGCTCGATCTCGCGAGCGACGAACGGGTCGTCCAGGGAATACGCCTTGCCATTGGCCGGGGTGGTCAGCAGCAGGGCGAGCGTGGGCTCGCTGCCAGGGTGGACGGTGTCGGCCGGATAGTAGTTGGCGAAAGCCATGGTCTGCTCCGGCTCGGTCCTGGCCTCCAAGTCGGCGTAGAGCTCAGCGGGTCGGTCCGGCAGGACCACGCCGTGGCGGGGTGTGCCCCCGGGCAGCTCGGCGTCCAGCACGGCGTAGACCGCGACCGCCGAGCAGCTGAGCCTGCGGGGTCGGCGGGGCGCCCGGCCGGAGAGCAGTCCGCCGAGCCGGTGGGCGTCGATGCCGCTGACGACTACGTCGGCCGGGTACGTGCTGCGGGCGGTGGTCACCCGGCCCCGGGCCGCGGAGAGCACCGGTTCGCCGGTGCGGATCTCGACCCCGGCGGCCACGTTCAGGCGCCGCAGGGCCTCGACGAGCTCGTAGACGCCGCCCCGGGGCAACCACACGCCGTCGTGGGCCATGACCGCGGGCATGGATGCGTACAGCGCCGGGGTGCGCTGTGGACCGACGCCCGCGTTGAGGGTGTGGATGGCGATGACCTCGCGCAGGCCCTCCGGTAGCCAGGTCAGGCTGTCGAGGTAGTCGCGGGTGGTCAGCTTCCGCCCGTACAGTCGGCCGAGCTTGCCGAGCGCCGGATAGGCCGCCCGGTCCAATACGTCCGTGGTCAGCAGCTGCGTGATGTCCGGGCCGAGCCCGCCGTGCTCGGCGGCGAAGCGCGTCCAGGCCTCGTGCCACGGGTGTCCCGGCGGCACGGGCAGCTCGCACCGCTCGCCGCGGTAGTAGTAGCTACCGACGTCGGGCAGCCGTTCCAGCTCCAGCGCCGCGGTCTGCTCGGCGGGCGCCACCGCGCCCTGGGCCCCGGGCCCCGCACCGAGCTCGTCGAGGCGGCGCAGCAGCTCCTCCCACACGCCCGGAAACGTGAACAGCGACGGCCCGGTGTCCACCCGCTGCCCGACGGCCTCGATGCGCCGACTCTTACCGCCCACGTGGTCGGCGGCCTCGAGGAGGGTCACGTGGTGGCCGGCCCGACTCAGCAATGCGGCCGAGGTCAGCCCCCCGATTCCGGCACCCACAACGACGACGCGGCTCACGGGTACACCTCCAAGTACAGCGCGACCGTCAGCTGCACCCCGGCCACGGCGCCGGCAACGTAGGGGAAGGCAATGGAGTATCGGTAAAGCCGGTGCCCCGTGGTCGGACGCGGGTCCCGCAGCAGGGAACCGACGAGCCACCCGGCGATGAGCGCATTCACCACGGCCACCGGAACGTTGACCAGCGCGAAGCACACCGTGGACAGGGCCCACCAGCACCCGCTCCAAATCGCGGTGCCGCGCGGGCCCAGCCGCACGGCCGTCGTGGTGATGGCCGCCGCCCGGTCCTCCTCGATGTCCTGGACGGCGTCAAAAGCGTGCTTGGCCACGCTCCACGCCATCAAGCCCACGGCCGCGGGCCACACGGGCGTTCGGTCGAGTGCGTAGGCCATGAACACCAGGGGCAGCGCGTAGGCGGCGTTGCTCAGCGAGTCGAGCCAGGGTCGGGCCTTGAAACGCAGGGGCGGGGCCGAGTAGAACAAGAAGACCAGGACGTACACCGCGATCCAGGCCAGCGCGGCCGGCGGCAGGGTGAATGTGAACCACACGACGAACGGCACATTGGTGATGAGCACCCAGGCCCAGATGGTGCGCACCTCGCCGGCCCCGATCCGCGCACCCTCGAGGGATCCCTTGCGCGGGTTGAGGGCGTCGGTGTCCTGGTCGAAGACGTCATTGACGCCGTAGATGAGCAGGTTGAACGGCAGGGTCAGCCACAGCAGCAGCGGCAGCGCCTCCCACCGCCACAGTGAGCCCGCCAGCCACATTCCCAGCACCCCCGTGCCGAAGGCATTGATCCACAGCACCGGCCGGGAGATGTGGACCGTCCGCCGTATGGCGGGCACGAATGATGCCTGGGACACAAGCGTTGCTCCTCTTCCGGCACCGGTGCACCCGGGGTCGCGGGTACCTATGGCCCACCCTACGCGAGCGCGCGGACACGGACACCCGCGTAGGTGGTTCGTGCCCGGTCCGCGGCTAGGGCAGACTGGAGCAATGCGTCTGATGCTGCTGACCTCCGGCACCCGCGGCGACGTGGAGCCCTTCGCGGCGCTGGCCCGCTACGCGAGCGCCCGGGGCCACCGGGTCCGACTGGGGGCGCCGGAGCACTCCGGGGTGGAGCTGTCCGGGATCGACACCGTGGGTCTCGGGATGGACCTGAACCGGATGGTGCGCACCCACGGACTCTCGCCGTGGACGGCAGTGCGCCGCTTCCGCTCCGAGATCCGCCCCGGGATGCGCGAGATGCTTGGTGCCGCGGTGCGGGAGACGCTGGCGTTCGGCCCCGACCTGGTGGTCCACCACCCGCTGGTGCTCACCGCGCCGGCGGTGGCCGACGCGCTCGGCGTGCCCCGGGTGCTGACCGAGTTCGTGCCCGTGGCCACACCCACCCGGGAGTTCTCCGCGCCCGGGACGCCCGAGTCGGTGCTCTCCACCGTGGGTGCCGTCTCCTCGGATCCCGGGCGGTTCAACCGCCGCACCTACGCGGTGCCCCGGGGCGGGGCACGGCTGTTCCAGGCCGACGTCAAGCGCGCGTGCGCACAACTGCCCGGCGGCCGGGCGCCGTCGCCCGCCGCGGGTTCGCGTGCCACGCTGATGGCGGTCAGCCCGCACCTGCTGCCCCGGCCCGCCGACTGGACGGACCGGGTGCACCTGACCGGGGCCTGGCACGAGACCGCGCCCGAGGTGGCCCCGGACCCTGCCGTGGCGGCCTTCCTGAGCGGCGGCCCGTACCTGGTGGCGTCCTTCGGTTCCATGGCGGCCGGCGACCCGCACGCCCGGGGGCGGGCGATTGTCGCGGGCGCTCGCGCCCACGGGTTGCGCACGCTGCTGCTCACCGGGTGGGGTGGGCTGGCGCTGCCGGGGGACAGCCGGGGCGAGGACGTGCTGGCCGTGCCGGCCGCACCGCTGGACGTCGTGCTGCCCGGTGCCGCCGTGGCCGTCCACCACGGCGGGGCCGGGACCGTGCACACCGTGGCCCGCGCCGGCGTTCCGTCCGTGACGGTGCCCTTCCTCGTCGACCAGCACTTCTGGGGCCGACAGCTGCACCGGCTCGGGATCGCGGCGGCCCCGATCCCGTACCGGGAGCTGACGCCGCAGGCGCTGGCCGCAGCGGTGGGCGAGGCCCTCGCCCACCGGGAGCCGGCGCGGCGCACGGGCGATGCGGTCCGGCGGGAGCAGGGGCTGTGCAATGCCTTGGATGTTCTCACCGGGCTCTGAGCCCGTCTCGGCGCTCGGCGCTCTGTGCTTCTAAAGGTGTCGTATCGGTCAGCGCACAGCGCCGGTCATGGTCATTGATTCGGCTCGGCGCGCTCCGCAATCCACTTCTGGAACACCGCGGAGTCCTGTTCGCCCAGTCCCGCGTCAATGAGCTGCCGAGCGGCGCTCGCAATAGGCCCGCCCAGCACTGATTTGGTTCCGGTGGCCCGGGCGGCGTCCAAGTAGGCGGACACGTCCTTGTGGACGAAGGCCGCCTGCGCGGACACCGAGTAATCATGGGCCACGAGTTTGGGGGTCTTGTCGTTCATGATCACCGACCCCGCATAGCCGCCCTGGAGCAAGTCGAGCAGCGTGGCCAGATCAAGGCCGGCGCGTTCGGCCACCACGCTGGCCTCGGACAGAGCCACGATCTCGGCCGCGCAGATCAGCTGATTGCACGCCTTGGCCACCTGCCCCGACCCCAACGGCCCCAGGTGAACGGGGCGACCGCACGAGGACAGGACGTCCGAGACCAGGCCCGTGGTGGCGTCGTCGCCACCCACCATGACGGACAGGTCCCCGCGGATCGCCCCGGCCTCCCCGCCGCTGATGGGCGCGTCCACGAACTCGACACCCGAGGTGTCCCGGTGCCAGCGGGTGATGTCCACGGGCGAGACGGTGGAGCTGATCGCCAGGACCAGGCGGTCGTGGTCGGCGTCGCGTTCGCGGGCGCCCTCCACGAGTTCGTCCAGCACGCCGTCGATTTCCGGGGCGCCGGGCACCAACAGGATCACGACGTCGCACTGGCGCGCCATGTGCCGCGGTGTGTCCACCGCGCGTGCCCCCGAGGCCTTGTGGAGGCTGCGGTGCAGGACCACCACGTCGTGCCCGGCGCGGATGATGTGCCCGGCCATGGGCTTGCCCATGGATCCGAGACCGATGATTCCCACGGTGTGCGGTGACGGGCTCATGGTGCGGCTCCTCGCGACGGTGACGGATGGTCCCATCATGCCCCGAATGCTGGTGTCGGCGTCCAGGGGTGGGGGCGAATTACCGGCCCTTCACAGATGAGCATGGGTAGCGGTGTGCGCGTGGGCGTCTCGAGGGGTGTGTTGTGAGGTCTGGGTAGAGGTCGAGGTCTCCAGGATGGGTAGCGACCAAGCAACCCGATCCATGAAGGCCTCGACGTGTCTCATGCTATCTGCGCGCCGGCGTGCGCGCTCTTCGACCTGCCCGACGTCCATGTCAGGGCCGTGGAACGCGGACCACGCTCGTTCACCGTGGTGGTGGAGACTTTTCCGACGCTGGTGGGGTGCCCGTCCTGCGGGGTGCTCGCCACCGGCCACGGCCGCCGGGAGGTCGTGCTCCACGATCTGCCCTGCGCTGGGGTGCCCGTGCGGGTGGTGTGGCGCAAGCGGATCTTCAGGTGCCGGGAGGACGCCTGCGAGGTCGTGACGTTCAGTGAGGTCCACG
>NZ_JROM01000057.1 GCF_000786655.1 Kocuria marina
GATCCCCCGGGCCATACTAGTACTGGATGCATCTGCAGGATATCGCGGCCGCGTCTTCAGAGGGGGATAGCATGACCTCACGCCTTCTATAAAAGCCCTCCCTTAGTCTTTTGATTATCCCATGACATTACACTTATTGTGAGGGGGTTATTTGACCGGACAGCTCTAGGGTTCGCAATGCTCCTCACAATATATCAAAGCCACCAAACATCCGGCCATCTATTCCGCTCTTCTCATGTTGGTTGTGAATATGTAATGCAGTCCAGGCTTCGTAGAACACAATGATCTAATAGAGGTGCATAAGTTGTGCAGAACCCTTGGAGTCTCATGGAATCGCGAATGGTCTCTAGGATCCCCCGGGCCATACTAGTACTAA
>NZ_JROM01000058.1 GCF_000786655.1 Kocuria marina
CGACACCCCTAGATGTAAGAGGGCATGACGTTATTGACACGGGCCGGGACGCGTGAGGCCGGGGGCTTTTCGCCGCAGGCAGTGTGCGGGCGGTGGTAATTATAGTGATTGACCCAGGTCCCGATCGCGGTCCGGCGGTCGTGCTCGGTGGCGTAGGTCCGGGTGTAGAGGACCTCGTCGACGAGCAACCGGTTGTACCGCTCCACCTTGCCGTTGTGCCTCGGGGTGTAGGGGCGGATCCGCTGGTGCTTCGAGGCCAGGGCCTCAACGGTGCGGGTGAAGTCCTTGGCCCGGTAGTTGGCGCCGTTGTCGGTGACCACCCGGTGGACCCGCTCGATCCCGTGAGCGGCGAAGAACGCCCTCGCCCGGGCGAAGAACCCGATCGTGGTGGTGGCCTTCTCGTCGTCGAGGGCCTCGGTGTAGGCCAGGCGCGAGAACCCGTCGATGGCGGTGTGCAGGTAGGTGTAGCCGATCCTGGCCCCGGGACCGCGTTTGGCTGCCAGGGCCTTGGTCGTGCCGCGGCCGTGGGCACGCCACCCGCCGCCGTAGGGAATCCTGCCGACCTTCTTCACATCCAGGTGGACCATGTGCCCGGGCCAGTGCGCGGTGATCCGCCGCGGGACCCGGCGGGAGTCCTCTCCGTCCGGGGTGAGGTCGCGCAACCGGGAGATCCCCAGCCGGGCCAGCCACCGGCCCACGGTGCGCAGCGCGATGGTCACGGGGGCGTGGAAGGGCCCGGGGCCCTTCTCGTCCTGTGGGTCGTTGTCGTAGCCGCCGGCGCTCAGGTGGTGCCAGATGCGCCGGGCCGACCACTTCCGGCCCCGGCGCAGGGCGTCGATGCGCTCCACCACCTCCGGGGCCGTGCGGAACGGACTCCCGACAGGGGTGCAGGGCCGGTCGGCCAGGCCATCCTCGCCGTCTTCGAGGTAGCGGGCCACCCAGGTGGACACCGTCGGACGGCTGACGTGGAATTCGGCGGCGACGTGGGCCTTGGGGATCCCGTCCTCGAGGTGACGGGCCACCATGCGCAGCCGGCCGGTCGGGGTCAGGGGTGCATTACGGTGGGTCATGAACGGGCTCTCTCGTACGGACGGACGGTGTAGGAACTTCCATCCTGTGGCGAGGAGCCCGTTCCTCATCTCATCGACGCACCCGCGACAAGAACCTCATGACCCACAACAACTAGAAGCACGCCACCTACCGGCGAACTCCACACGCAACCCACCAACGCCACAACCGTGCCCTTTTGTCTCATTTGCCTGTCTCATTTGCTATCGTCTCAACAAACCGAAAACAGTCGAGTTATTGAGACGAGGACCGGATGGCAAGCCTGGGATACGCGCGCGTGAGCACTGTCGAGCAGAACGCGGACCTACAGACCCGCGCACTGAAGGACGCGGGATGCCAGAAGGTCTACACCGACCATGGGGTCAGTGGGACCAAGGCCAAGCGCCCCCAGCTCGACAAGCTGCTCGAGCACGCCCGCGCCGGGGACGAGGTCGTGGTGTGGAAACTCGACCGGCTGGGACGCAACACCCGTCAGCTGCTTGAGCTGATTGACCGGCTCGAGTCCCAGGGCATCAACTTCCGGTCCCTTACCGAGGG
Source organism: Kocuria marina (assembly GCF_000786655.1). Classification (GTDB taxonomy): domain Bacteria; phylum Actinomycetota; class Actinomycetes; order Actinomycetales; family Micrococcaceae; genus Kocuria; species Kocuria marina_A. Next base: position 1,606 of record NZ_JROM01000058.1, read on the forward strand.
GATCGCAACCACCGGGCCGATGGGCAAGGCAATGCTCACAGTGATGTCCGCTTTCGCGCAGCTCGAACGCGACCAACTTGCCGAACGCACCAAGGCCGGGTTGGCCGCGGCCGCGGCCCGCGGCCGTAGAGGTGGTCGGCCGGCAGTCACCCCAGAGACGGAAAGGGTTCGCCAGGCTGGCCAGTACCGGCATGCGGGACTCACGCCGCCGGAGATCGCCAAGCTGCTCGGGGTCAGCCGGGCTACTGTATACCGCTACCTCGCTTTGGCATCCGGTGAGGCCAGCGGGTAAGTCCATCTGGTGGACGCCGTTGCCCCTTGTCCTGCCCCCTGGGGCGTTCACGACGTCGTCGCGGAACTCCTGGGGATGGGGCTCGGGCGCGGTGTTCATTCTTCTAGCGATGCCTCACAGCGTCACAGATCAGATGTCACCTATTCGTGCAGCAGTCCCAAGGGCTGTATAGAACGTCTGGCGGCCTTGAACCGCGCAGCCACTTCGGTTTTGGGGATCCCCATGTCGACCATGGCCCGCGCCTGCTCTACGTCGTCTGCCGACAGCTTGGGAGTCTGCGCATACTTCCCGCTAGCCTTCGCGATCGCTATCCCCTCAGCCTGTCGCTCTTTGATCCTGCGCCGCTCAAACTCCGCGAAGGCCGCAAGGATTCCCAGCATCAGCGAATCTAGTGGAGACGCGCCGTGGCAGTCCACGGTGATCCGCTCCGAAACGAACCCGACCGCTGCACCCTTCTGGGCGATCTCCTCCACCAGGTTGTAGAGATCCCGCGTATCGCGGCCGTCCAAGCCACGGACGGATCGGCGGTCTGCGCGGCATCCAGCTCCGCGCGGAGGGTTTTGGCACCCTTCTCCGTGGTGGCGTAGATGTAGGCGGTGCGGCACTGGTAGGAGGCGCCCCGCTCGGGGCGCTCATGAAGTGTCTCCGTGATCTCGGGAACGAATCATCTCTTCTCCGGCCTGCGACACGAGGAGCCCGGGACCGACCGGCCCCGGGCTCTTCCTGCGCTAGTGACTTAGGGAGTCACTTCTTCATGGTCAAAGACTTCTGCTCTTCCAGCCGCAGGGCGATCCCGACAGCCAGGAAGGTCGGTGCCCACTGGCCGACGAAGATGCCCCAGCGGTCGGACTGTGCCCGTGAGTCATCGGGCTTGCCGCGCGAGGCGAGCCAGGACGCGAACGTCATCCCGATGGAGCCGAAACCGGCCGCGTAGGCGTACTCGGACTTGATTCCCATGCTGTGAAGCCACTTGATCATTGCAGCCTCCAGAGGTTGTAGATGTGTTGATACATGCGGGGTGGGTGAACGCGAGGGTATCAGCCGGATGCGACCGGGGACACCGTCGAAGGTCGCCCGCGGGCCTATTCCTTGTTGAGTTTGTCCTGAATGGTTCCAGCGGCCTTCTCGACGATGTTCGGCAGCTCCGTGGTGCCGTAGAACCGGGCATCGGGATGGGTGGGAGGCGGCATCGGCACTCCCGGCATCGGCTCGGGCTGATAGGAGAACTCGGCCTTGCCGTCCGGGGTCGGGCCCGAGGCCCACGATCCCTGCTCCATCGCCTCCCCGTCCGAGAAGTTGTAGGCGGTGTAGGCGTGCTCGCTGGCCTCCTTGGACTGTGGGAAGTTGCTCGGCACCGGCATCTCCTCCAGACCGTCCGCCTGCAACTCACGCACCGCCGCGACCCACTGGTTCTGGTGCATGGTGTCCCGGGCCAGCAGGAAGGACAACAGGTCCCGGATCCCCGGATCGTCGGTCATGTGATACAGCCGCGCCACCTGGGTCCGGCCCTGCATCTCCGCATTCACGTTCGAGGTCATGTCCGCCAGCAGGTTGCCGCTGGCGGTGACATACCCGGCAGTCCACGGATTGCCCATGCTGTCCACCGGCCGCGCCCCGGCACCGGAGACGATCGCCTGCTGCATATCCGTCCCGCCGATCACCGCGGCCACGGCCGGATCATCCTGGACGGCATCCTCGGTGATACCCAACGGCGCCTTCTCCAGCAGCTGGGCCACCATGGTGGCCAGCATCTCCACGTGGCCGAACTCCTCCGCCGCCGTGCTGAACAACAGGTCACGGTACTTGCCGGGAATGTGCGCGTTCCACGCCTGGAAGCTGTACTGCATCGCCACCGTGATCTCCCCATACTGGCCCCCGATCACCTCCTGAAGCTTGCGCGCATACACCGCATCAGGCTTCTCCGGTCTGGAGTTGTACTGGAGCTTCTGCTGATGAATGAACATACTGCGTCTCCTTCTCTAGGCGGGCAGGGTGTTCCCTCCCCGCGTATCGGCCTGACTCGACTCACGGTAACTGCCGCACTGCCTCACCCCAAGGGCTAACCAACTGCAGTATTTCCCCGTCTGAGCCGACTCTGTGTCGGAGTCGACTCCAACAGTGGGGCGAGCCGGGCGACTCCGAATCCATCGACGGACCCGACGTCTGGTCGACATAACTGGCCGGCGGGGTAGAGATGTTCGTATCCACCATCGTCCTGGGCAGCTAATCCATACCCTGGTGCAGAACGGTGGTGCCGAGGATCTCGAGCGTCCAGTCAGGACTCAACTCTTCTGCTGGTATCGGAGCGGGTCTGAGCAAACTGAGTACCCCGGCGGCCAGCCGGGTCTACTGTTGCTTCATGTTATCAACCTCTACCAGCGCCCAAGGGCGGGGTCTGCGCCGTACGGTCACCACTGCGGGCCTGTTCCTGTTCATCCTCGGTGACGTGCTCGGTGCCGGCGTGTACGTATTGGCCGGTGAGATCGCCGGGATCGCGGGAGGCGCCGTCTGGGTGCCGCTCGTGGTGGCCCTCGTTCTCGCGTTGCTCACCGCCGGTTCCTATGCCGAACTCGCCACCAAGTATCCGAGGGCCGGCGGGTCATCCCATTACGCCACCCGGGCCTTCGGTCCGTTCGTCGGCTTCCTGGTGGGGTTCTGCATGCTCTCGGCGGGCATCATCTCAGTGGGGGCGCTGGCCCTGGGCTTCGCAGGTGACTACCTGACAGAGTTCATCACCCTCCCCACAACCTTGGTCGTGGTCGTTTTCCTGGGTCTGCTCGCAGCACTGAACGCGCGGGGCATCTCGGAGTCGATGGGCGCCAACCGGGTGGCCACGATCATCGAGGTCTCCGGCCTGCTCCTGGTCATTGTCCTCGGCGCGATCGTGGTGGCCCGGGGTGACGGCGACCTTAGTCGGTTGACCGAGCTGGGGACATCTGAGAACGGCCCACTCGCCGCCGTCTTCGCCGGTTCCGTGCTGGCCTTCTATTCCTATGTGGGCTTCGAGACCAGTGTGAACATCGCCGAGGAGACCAAGGATCCGGCCCGGTCCTACCCCCGGGCGCTTTTCGGCGCTCTCATCGTCGCCGGCGTTGTCTACGCACTGGTGGGGGTCGCGGCCTCGGCGGTCGTCCCGACGGCTGACCTGGCCGAGAGCAGCGCTCCTCTGCTGCAGGTCGTCACCGCCGCGGGCATCATCCCTCCGGTGGTCTTCAGCCTCATAGCCCTGGTGGCAGTGGCCAACGGCGCCCTGCTGACCGGCATCATGTCCTCCCGCCTGGCCTACGGCATGGCCCGCGACGGACTTCTGCCAGCAGGGCTGGCCCGGCTACTGCCCCGCCGTCGGACACCGTGGGTGGCCATCATCGTCACCACCGGCCTCTCCCTGGTTCTCTCCCTCACTGGGACGCTCGAGATTCTCGCCAGCACCATGGTCCTGCTGCTGCTCGTGGTGTTTGCCGCGGTCAACACCGCCGTCCTGGTGCTGCGCCGCGATGCCGTTCAGCACCGCCATTTCCGCGTCCCGTCCTTCTTGCCGGTCGCCGGTCTCGTCTCCTGCATCGGCCTGGCCACGCAGGTCGAGGGAGAGGTCTGGCGGCTCGGCCTGCCCTTCCTCGCCGTCGCTGCCGTCCTGGCCGGCATCGCAGCTTGGCGTCATCGCCGCCGCGCCACCTGACAGGGCAAAATGAAAGGGGCTAGGGTCACAATCACCCAAGTCGCCCGCAGAAGTCGGCGCCAGTAGACGGCAGTATCGTCCCCACCTTGGCACCTGTCTTCCAGTCTTCTGGCATGGCACCGATGTATGGCATAAGTCTGGATGCCCCCCATGTTGCCGCTTGCAGACGAGGGGCTGTGTCAAGAGCGCTACGTTGCAGCGGGTAGGTCGCGGATGCGTCGGTAGAGGGTGGCTCGGGACATGCCCAGATCGCGGGCGACCTGTGTGGCGGGCTGGCCGGACTCGACCAGGTGGGCGGCACTGCGGATCTGCGACTCGGTAAAGGTCGGGCGCCGGCCGCCGAGGTCCTGACCGGCGGCCCGTCGTTTGGCGACGGAGTCGGTGATGCGTTCGCGCTTGATTTCCAGCTCCATCTGGGCCAAGGCGGCCATCACCGTGAACACCATCGAGCCCATCGGCGTGTGAGTGTCCACGTCTCCCCCACCCAGGCTCAGCACCCGCAGCCCTGCACCTCGTTCTCTGAGGGTCTCGGCGAAGGCGAGCATGTTCTGGGTGGACCGGCCCAGCCGGTCCAGGGTGGTGATCACCAGGGTGTCCCCCTCATGCAGCGCGGCGATCGCTTTGTCGAACTTCGGCCGGGAGGCCCGGGCCCCGGACACCCCCTGATCGACGTAGAGGTCATTCCGCCGGACCCCGGCCGCTAGCAGGTCCTCGACCTGCCGGTCGGCATCCTGCCGCCGGGTCGAGACCCGCGCATAACCGATGAGCTTTCCCATGACGACCCCGAGTGTCTCGCAACCAACGATGAGTACACAACTCTAGTCACTGGGTTACGATACATAGTTGCGAGAATCGCTGAGGGTAGAAGAAACCCGGAAATTCGCGCTTTCGTCATGCCCTCACGTAGGCGCTCACGAGACGTCTCGCATCCCATAGGTTTCGAGGAGCACCCGTGCGTGATGGTCCGCCACGCTGATGACCATGTGCATGTGGTGGTGTGCCGGGTCAGTGACGAGGGGACGGTGTGGCACGGGCGCAACGACCGGCGTGCGGCCCAGAGCGCGTGCACCCGGCTGGAGTTGGAGCACGGTTTGCAGACGGCGCCGCGGCGCCGTGAGGCGGGGCGGGGTAAACGCTCGGTGGTCGCGGTGCGTCAGCTGCAGGAGCAACAGACCGAGGTGGTAGCGGTCCGCCGCGCGGAGTGGGAGCAGATCCGCAAGGTCGTGGAGCTGGACAACCCGGCACCTCGGAAGCAACCCCCGGCGCCCCAGCAGCAACAGCGGGTAGCCCCGCTTCATTCGTTGGAACAGGCGCAGCATCTTTGCCGTTCCGACCCAGGCCGGGAGGACCACGGGCGGGGCCTGTAGCTGGGCTTAGGCCGAGAAGATGCGGGAGAAGAACCCGCGGCGCGGCTCGGGCGGTGCCACAGGGGCTGCGGGTTCCGGTGACGTTTCCGGCTCTGCCGTCGGGCGGGACGAACAGGTTCTGGAGTAGCAGGAGCCTGCGTGATGTGGGAGCTCTGCCCGATGAGCATGCGAAGCGCCATGCGCTCGGTTTCGTTGGCGATTTGCAGGGCGTCGAGAGCTCAGCGGCGTTCTTCGGCTCGTGCTTCAGCAACTTCGGCGCGCCGGCGCCATTCCTGGATTTCAGCTTCCAACTCACGGACGCGCTCGAGTAGACGCCCAGTGTTCTCTGCTTCCTCCGCGGGTTGAGCAGACGGTGTCGATGGTCTGGCCTGTGGGGCGGGGCGGAACCCCTCGCCGTGGATGAGGCCCACGGCGATGAGTGCGGTCATGGGCACCCGCCGCCCGGCGGAGGTGATGGTGGCCCCCGCTTCCTCCAGCTCGACGCGCCGTCGGCGGAGGGTGCTGTGGAACCCCTGGCACCGGGTTCACGGCCAGCTGTTTTCCTGACCGGCCATAGGAGAGAACGAAAAGGCGCCCTCAGCTTGGGGCGCGTCCTGGCGGTAGTGAGGCCCTGGCAAATTGCCAGGGCCTCACTACCGGGTGAGCAAGATCAGGAGGCGATCATGCCGTGGGGGTCGATGATGTACTTCTCCTGCGAGCTGTTGTCGAAGTCCGCGTAGGCCTGAGGAGCATCGTCAAGGCCGATGACCTTGGTCTGCAGCATGTCCGACAGGTACGGCATGCGGTCCCACAGGATCGCCTGCATCAACTCGTAGTTGTAATGCATGATCGGCGCCTGGCCAGCGGTGATCTTCGGGGACTTGATCCAGGCGTTGCCGAATTCAATCGGGTAGATGCCGTTCTGCTCGTCCTTGGAATCCGCCAGGGGGTCAGGCCCGTAGATGCCAATGATGCCGGTGGCGCCTCCCGCGCGGGTAACGTCGATCACCTGGTTGATCGCATAGGCCGGATCCTCTTTGTCCGCGTCCTTGCCGATGCCGTGAGCTTCGGTGCCGACGTAGTCCACGGCGCAGTCGACCATCGGCTCGCCAAGGATCTTTTCAATCTGGTCCTGCAGCGGGACATCCTCGTTGAGGTCAATGGTTTCGCAACCGTTGCGCTTCATCAGGGCCAAGCGATCCTTGTCATGGTCGCCGACGATGATGCAGGACGCCCCCAGCAGGCGCGCAGCTGCGGCGCCGCAACGGCCCACGGGGCCGGCCCCCGCGATGTAGACAGTGGACCCGGGCTTGGCGCCAGCCTCCATGAGGCCGTGGAAGGCAGTCGGGAGGATGTCAGAGAGAAGCGCCAGATCGCGGATCTTCTTCATGGCCTGGTCACGGTCCGGGAACTTCAGCAGCTGGAAGTCCGCATAGGGAACAAAAAGATACTCGGCCTGTCCGCCGTCCCAGCCGCCCAGGTTGAAGCCGTAGGCAGCGGAATCGGCGTCCGGGTTGCAGGTCTGGCAGACCTCGGTACGACCGTTGCGGCAGTTGCGGCAGCGGCCGCAAGCCACGTTGAAGGGAACCGAGACCAGGTCGCCTTCCTTCAGGAACTCGACGTCAGAGCCGATTTCCACGACTTCCCCGGTCATCTCATGCCCCATGACCATGCCTTCCGGGGCGGGGAAGGACCCGCGGTAGATGTGGAGGTCACTACCGCAGATGTTGGAAGCCACGATCTTCAGGACAACACCGTGGGGTGCCTTCTTGCCGTTGGGCATCTGGAGCTTCGGAAAGTCCAGATCCTCAACCTGCATGTTCTTCACGCCGCGGAAGACGACGGAACGGTTGCCTGCCATGTTCTTCACTCCTTCTTGAGTTCTCACACCGGGGCCCGGGGAGACTCGGTCCAGCCCCACCCTTGAGGCTTCTCTCAGTAAACCATAGGCCTCGCACAACCTAAATCGACCCCCAGGGGCGTCGTGGGGAGGGAGGCGTCCTGGACGAATCCACGTTCTGCATGACGCAAAATGTCGATATTGCCGATGCCTTGGCTTGGTGGGAGATTCCGATTATTTCGGGCGAATGGCTCAATGCGCGCCTTTGACATACATGTCAAACACCCCTATGGGTGTACTTTTCACGCATTTCTCACCCAAAATGTTCATGTTACGAACCCCGCGGATTCAGGCCCTGCGGACTCACGCACACACCACCCCCGAGTGTGCTCCACCCTCCCCGGCTCGTAGCCTGACGGGGTGACGCCAGCTTCCCCACCACCGGCCATGGACCGCCTGCGGATCACCCGAGCGCGCATCGCGGTGTCTCTGCTGTTCCTCACCAACGGCGCGATCTTCTCCAACCTGTTGCCCCGCTTGCCCGAGATCAAGGACATGTACGACCTGTCCAACGCCCTGTACGGGTTCGCGCTGATCGCGTTCCCCATCGGAGGTGTGGTGGCGGGCCCCCTGCCGGCCCCCATTCTGCGGAGGTTCGGAACGGCGCGCGTCGCCGTGGTGGGTTCGATCCTGCTCGCCACCGCGGTGTTCGTGGCCGGATCCGTTCCCCTCGTGGCCGTGTTCTGGATCGGACTGTTCGTCGCGGGCATGCTGGACGCCCTCGTGGACACAGCGCAGAACGCGCAAGGACTGCGAGTACAACGCCTCGCCGGAACCTCCATCATCAACTCCATGCACGCCCTGTGGAGCGTGGGTGCCGTGATCGGCGGCCTCATGGGCACCGCCGCTGCGGCCATGAACCTACCCCTGCCTTGGCACTTCCTGATCAGCGGTGTCATCTTCGCGGCCGTGGCAGCCTTCGCCATGCGCTGGGCCGTCCCCGACGACCACGCGGAACACGCCGCCACCCAGGCCGAGAACGCCCCCCTGGACACCGCCGGGATGCCTAAGCTCCCGCGTAGCGCGGGAGTGGCCGCGCTCGCGCTGCTGCCGATCGCCGTCGTCGCCATGTCCGGGGTGCTCGTGGAAGACGTGGGCTCCAACTGGTCCGCCGTCTACCTGCGGGACGCCCTGGGCGCACCCGTGGGCATGGTGGGGCTCGGCTACGTCAGCCTGGTGGGCGCGCAGTTCGTGGGTCGCCTTTTAGGGGACAGGCTGATCGACGCGTTGGGAGCCGTGCTGGTCACGCGCATCGGGGGCGTACTGATCTTCGTGGGCCTGGGCGCCGTGGCGCTCGCGCCGACACCGTGGGTGGCCCTGGCTGGTTTCGCCCTCGCGGGCTTCGGCTGCGCGACCATGGTCCCCAACGCCTACGCCGCCGCAGACCGTGCCCCCGGCCTGAAACCCGGCACGGGACTCACCTTGGTGAGCTGGTGCATGCGCATCGTGTTCGTGCTCTCGCCCCCGCTGATCGGCCTCTTCGCCGATGCCGCCGGGTTGCGGACCGCGCTGTTCGTCTTCCCGCTCATGGGCCTGTTCGCGTTCCTCTTCGCGGGCGCCCTGCAGGTGCGTGCCCGGCGTTGAAACCTCCCAGTCGGCGAAAGGTCAGTACCCGTACGATCAGAGCATGACTTCCACCGCGGGACGCACCCGCCCCGACCAAGTCCTCTCCTTCCTGCGCTCGGGCTACCTCTTCGCCTCGCGCGTACGACGTCGCACGGGCGTCTCCCCGGAGTCCGGCGCCCCGGTGAGCATGAACCTGCTGGGCAAGCGCTCGGTCCTGGTGCGCGGGGAAGAAGGGGTGGACCTCTTCTACGACACCTCCCGCATGAAGCGCCACGGCGCCATGCCCCTGTTCATCCGCGGCCCGCTCTTCGGGTCGGGTGCCGTCCACGCCCTGGACGGGGACGCCCACGCCGCACGTAAGAACCAGATGGCGGACATGGCCTACGAGGACGAGCGGGTGGCCCAGTACAAGCCGTTCGTGGCCGAGGAACTCGAGATGCTCATCCGTGAATGGACCTCCCCCGGCAACGTCTACGACGGCACGGCCCTGGCCTTCGGCCGTGCGTCCTTCCGCTGGGCCGGGATCCCGTGGAGCCGCCAGGAGATGGACCGGCAGGCCCGCCGCATGAGCCGTCTGCTGGACACCTTTGGGCGCCCCGCCACGCACCCGATCTCATGGTTCGAGCGCTTCCGCCTGGATCGCACGTTCACGCAGCTGATCCACGGTGTGCGTTCGGGCACCGTGGCCGCCGACCCGGATTCGGTGCTCGCCCACATGGCGCGTCTCGTGGACGAGAACGGTGGCCTCGTGGACGAGAAGACCGCCGCGGTGGAGTTGCAGAACCTCACCCGCCCCAACGTGGCGGTGGCTCGCTTCGCGGCCTTCGCCGGGGCAGCACTCGTGGAGCACCCGGAATGGGCCGCCCGCATCCACGAGGCGTCCCAGGCACGGGGTGGTTCTCTGCTCGACATCCCGGAGGCCGTGGCCTTCGCCCAGGAGGTCCGCCGCGTCTACCCGTTCGTCCCGATGCTCCCCGCCGAGGCCACCGCGGACACCGAGATCAAGGGCTGCCCCATCCACAAGGGTCAGCGCGTGCTGATCGACATCCTGGGCACCAACAACGATCCCGCCTCGTGGGAGCGCGCCGGCACCTTCGACCCCGAACGCTTCATGGGGGTCGACGACGCCGAGGCCATCCGCACGTTCATCCCCCAGGGCGGTGCCGAGGTCCGTACGGGCCACCGTTGCCCCGGTGAGAAGATCGCGGTGACATCCCTGTCCGCGGCCGTGGTGGCACTGGCCCGCCCGAACGTGGAACTGGGCACCGACCCGGACGACCTCACGTTCTCGTGGACCCACATGCTGACCCGCCCCGCTACGGGCATGCGGGTGCGCACCGCCCACTGATCCACCCGAGCGAACCGAAGGGCCACCCCGCGTGCGAGCGGGGTGGCCCTTCGTGTGAGCACTTCTATTTCTGGAAAACCGGGGTGTCGCCCGCCGCTGTGAGCGGGCTCGCCGGTCCACGCGTATCCCCGCCGTTACGGGCGGGAGGTGAAACCCCGATCCTCACCGGTCTTTGGCAGGGGGAGCCGGAGGCTGGTACGGCGGGGCCTTGGCCACCAGCTTCTGCAGTGCGGTCAGCTCGGCAGAGGCCGCGGCGGTGAGTTTCTTGTCCGCCGGTTTGGCCGACGCCGCCGCCACCGCGTGCTGGGTCTTGTTCAGCTGCGCGGCGAACGTCGGATCCGCGGCGGCCAGCTTGGAATCCGTAAACCGCTGGGACAGCAAGGTCAGCTCGGTGTTCAGTGGCGTGGCGGGTCCGAACTGCTGCGCCGGGGTCAGCACAATCTGCGTGGCCAGCAGGTGCTGCGTGCGCTGCTGCACCTGCTCCAGCGTGGTCAGCTGATCCACGGGCGCGGTGTAGGGATCCAGACCGGGCACGTTCGACTGAGGGTTGGGATCCTCGCCCGGCTCGGTGTGCTCCGGTGGCTTGGGGAGCCCGGACGTCGACGGATTCGGGGTGGGCAGGGTCTCCCCCGGATCACTCGGGGTGCCCGTGGGGCCACCGGACTTCGACGGGGTCGGCGTAGCACTCGGAGTCGGGGAGCCGCTCGGGTCGAACTTCTGCTGGCCCGGATCACTCGGCTCACCCGCGGAACCACCGGACTTCGACGGGGTCGGCGTAGGACTCGGAGTCGGGGAGCCGCTCGGGTCGAGCTTCTGTTGGCCCGGATCGCTCGGCTCACCCGCGGGGCCACCAGACTTCGACGGGGTCGGCGTAGGACTCGGAGTCGGGGAGCCGCTCGGGTCGAGCTTCTGCTGGCCCGGATCGCTCGGCTCACCCGCGGAACCACCGGACTTCGACGGGATCGGCGTAGCACTCCGAGTCGGGGAGCCGCTCGGGTCGAGCTTCTGCTTGCCCGGATCGCTCGGCTCACCCGTGGAACCACCGGACTTGGACGGGATCGTGTTCGGGCGCGGCGTCGTCGTCGACCCTGGCTCGTGAGCGGGCCCCTTCTTGGCAGGTGCCTTCGTGGCCGGTGCAGCCTGGGGCGCGGACTTCTTGGCGTCGTTCCCGGCCTTCTCGCCGGACGCCTGCTTCGCGTCAGCCGGTTTTCCGGAGTTCGACGACGCCGCTGCCGGTGGCGGGGTCTTCCGACCCAGTGCCATCACGCGTTCGTGATCTGCATCGGGAACGTCGGCCGGTGCGGGACCGGAATCGGTACCGGGTTCCGCGTGCGGATCCACGGGAGGCTGCATCGCGGCCTGGTCCTCCGTGGAATACGGCGCGCGCGACGCGGGGATGACACCCTTGCCGGTCTCCCAGTCGAAGGACTCCGGGTCCGCGACCTTGCCGTGAACCCAGATCTCGAAGTGCAGGTGGGGGCCGGTGACACGCAGACCCGTCTGTCCCACGGTGCCTAGTTGCTCGGAGGCACGCAAGGTGTCCCCCACGCGCACCATGACGTCCTTGAGGTGGTTGTACGTGGTCTTGATGCCGTCCGCGTGCGTGACCTCCACCCGGTTGCCACCCCACACGTCCCAGAAGACCGCTGTGACGGTGCCGTCCAGGGCAGCTACCACGGGTGTGCCCTCCGGTACGGAGATGTCCGTGCCGTTGTGGAAGTCCTTCTGCTTGGTGTCCGGGGCGATCCGCCATCCGAACCGGCCGCCGTCCAGCACGACCACCGGTTGGGCCGGGGCGATGATGGTGTTGACGGGTAGCTCACCCTCGAACGTGGCCGGAGCGCGCGTGCTCGGTGCCACGGGGGACGTGTCCCCCGCGCCGCTCCCGGAGCCGCTCGAGCCCGAACCGCTTCCGGATCCGGCAGCGCCCGCGCCTCCGGCTCCGGAGGCGCGGGGACCGGAACCCCCGGGAGCGATGTCCACCGCATTGCGGACGAACGTGCCCGGGGCGGTCACCGGCACGTCGTGGGACGCGGCGATCGCCGCCTGGTCCGGCACCACGGCGAACAGGGAGGCCTGAGCCGGCCGCGCGGCGTCGTCGTCGGGAGCGGGAACGCCCGGGCGCTGGGGGCCTTGCGCGTCGTGAGCCATGGCGGGCTGCCAGGGGGCGGTTTCGGTGCCATTGCTGAGCGCAACGCTCACGGCCACGAGCATGGAGAAGGACGTGAAGGCGGTCAGCGCCATGGACGGCTTCCTGGCCGCCGCGGCGCGTGAGCGTGAACGAGTCATGAGGCGATCGTGTCTCCCGGGATGGACTTCGGCACCGTTAGCCCGCGGCCCGATAGTCAGTACAGCCAGTGTAGGTGAACCGGGGGTGTCCATGTAGTTGCATGAAGACTAAGATCCCCGCGTGTTCAGTACTTCCCGGACCAGCCGTGCTCGACCAGCTCGCGGACGTAGGCGGCCTGCCCCACGTGCTGGGCGGCGTCGTCGATCGCGGACACGATCCGCACACCCCGCGTGACGGGCGGATCCCAGGAATCGTCGATGACCTCGTCCAGCTCGGCGTCCGACAGGGAGTGCGCGTATTCGGCCGTGGTGTCCGTGACGGCTTCGAGGTAGCCCAGCAGCAACTCGGGGCCGTCCACGCGCACGCTCGCCACGGCCTGCGGGTCGTCCCCGAAGCCGAAGTCCTCACACGGGCGGTCCAACCCGAACCTCTCGCACCACCCGCCGGAACGCCACACCTGCTCCGCTCCGCGCAGCTCCGCGACCTGAGCGTCCTGCTGCCGCGCCGCATGCCACACGAGCCAGGACATGGAGTTCAGTTCACCGCGCGGCATCTCGTTGAGGGTGTCCGCGGAGGCCCCTTCCAGGGCGGCCCGCGCCGCATCCAGGGGCCGCTGCGCGGCGTCCGCGATCAGTTCCAGTACGCTCATGCCCGTGTCCCCACTTCCTCGTGCCGACGGTCCACGCCGCCCGGTCCGGTTCCTTCCGGTCCGACGACGGCGCTGCTGGCCACTCTACGGGCGCCCCGGCGGATCCGGGAGGGGTGGGGCCTGATCGGCCCCACCCTGCAGAAGGTCTTCACGGGGCTGTGCTTTCCAGGGCGTGGATCGACGGGGCAGGACGTCACGCTCTGGTGCGCTGTGTCAGGGCCACGCACGCGAGGACGAGCACCGCGGCCACCACGACATCCGGAGAGAACGGTTCGCCGAGCAACAGGACGGCCCAGACAAGGGTCAGGAGCGGTTGCATCAGCTGCAGTTGACTCGCCCGGGTGACGCCCATCAGCGCCATGCCGCGATACCAGACCACGAATCCCAGGAACTGGGAGACCGCCGCGATGTAGAGAAGCCCCGCGACACCGCGCGCGGAGAGGTGGACGGGCTCCATGGGCAGAGCGGCGATCGTCACGACCAGGTTCACGGGAGCAGCCAGGAGCACACCCCATGCGATCACCTGCCAGCCGGGGATGCGGGAGGACAATCTCCCGCCCTCCGCGTAGCCCGCGGCACACACCACGAGGGCGGCCACGAGATAGAGATCCCCGATGCCGGGTACCCCGTTGCTCTGCAACAGGGCGAATCCCACGACCACCACCCCTCCCGCGGCGGCCGCACACCAGAACGCCCACGAGGGCCGGTTCCCGGTGCGCAGCGTGGAGATGACGGCGGTGGCCATGGGCAGGGCCCCGATGACCACCGCGGAGTGCGAGGCGGACGTGGTCTGCAGCGCCAGAGTGGTCAGAAGGGGGAAGCCCAGGGCGCAGCCGAGGGCCACGACGGTGATCCCCGCCCAGTCGTGACGCGCGGGCACGGGCGGACGGGCCCACAGCAGGGCGGTCCCGGCCAGTGCCGCTGCGATGACGCCTCGCAGTCCGGTGGCCGTCCAGGGTCCAAACCCGTCCAGGGCGAAGACCGTGCCGGGGAAGCTCAGGGAGAAGGCGACGACGCCCAGGGACGCGAGAAGGGGGCCATTTCCCCATAGGCCGTGGGCCCGTCCCGGGCCCCGGACCGATACTCTCGTGGGAGTAGTAGCGCTATTCTCAGCTTTCATGAATCACAGTAGCAGTTCCGAGGACATCGCCCGGGAACTGACGCGGGACATCACACCACTTGCCGCGGGAACGCGGCTACCGTCCCACCGGGCTCTCGTGACCCGTTTCGGCGCCAGCGCCTCCACCGTGTCCCGGGCACTCGCGCTCCTCGCCCAGCGCGGACTGGTGGTGTCCCGACCCGGGGCGGGGACGTTCCGCGCGGCACAGGAGCCCGCGGCGTCGTCGGGAGATACGACGTGGCAGGAAGCGGCCCTGGCACTGAACCCGGGGCTCGCGGACGGCAACCCGGGAGCGCGACGCCTGCACTCACCCGGCCTGTCCAACACCCTGGCCACACCGAGCCCCGGGGTGATCGACCTCAACAGCGGCTACGCCCATCACAGCCTGCTGCCCATGACGGCGCTGCGTGCGGCACTGACCCGCGCAGCGCGCAGTCCGCACGCGTGGGAGCGCCCTCCCGTGGGAGGCCTCGCGGACCTGCGGATGTGGCTTGCGGAGGACATCGGCGCAGGGCTGGGGCGCGAGGACGTGTTGGTCGTGGGTGGCGGACAGGCCGCCCTGTCCACCGCGATGCGGGCGGTGGCCCAACCGGGTGACCCCGTGATCCTGGAGGCACCCACGTATCCGGGGACCCTCGCCGCCGCCCGCGCCGCGGGTCTGCGCACGGTGTCGCTCCCCTTGGACGCGCACGGGATGCGCCCGGACTACCTCGACGACGCCCTGGGCCGCACCGGGGCCCGTCTCGTGGTGCTCCAGCCCCTGTACCAGAACCCCACCGGCGTGAGCCTCACCGAAGGGCGCGCCCGTGAACTGCTCGCGGTCGCCCGCAGCCACGACGCGTTCGTTCTGGAGGACGACTACGCGCGGCACATGACGCACGACGACGGTATCCCGCCCGTGAAGCCGTTGATCCTGCTCGAATCGGACGGCACGGTGATCCACATCCGGTCCCTGACCAAGGTGACCTCGCCCAATCTCAGGATCGGGGCGCTCGCGGCTCGCGGGCCCGTGCTCGAGAGACTGCGCACGGCCCACATGATCGACACCATGGTGGTGCCCGCACCCTTGCAACACACCGCGCTCGAAGTACTGACCTCGTCCGCATGGAAGCGATCCGTGGCCCGGCTGCAGACGGCGCTCGCGCAGCGCAGGCGGTTGGCGGTCCGCACGGTCGTCGAGACCCTGGGAGCAGATGTCCTCCCCGATCACCCCCGCGGGGGTTATCACCTGTGGCTTCACCTTCCCCGGGGTGCCGACGAGAGCGAGTTCGTCTCGGCAGCCCTCGCGCGCGGCACCGCGCTGGCCCCCGGCACCTACTTCCACGCCGACCAGCCCGACGTCCCGCGCGTTCGCCTGAGCTACGCAGCAGCGCCCACGACAGCGGACCTGGTCACGGGCATCCATCGGCTCGAAGGACTCGTGTGAGGAGGACCGCCACCGCACCGCGGTCCGGTCAGTGGGTGCGGGGCATGCGACGGTCCGTGCGGAGCACGCGCACCAGGACCACGGCCACGACCAGCACCATGAGACCGCCCACGAGCGAGCTCCACTGCATGCCGGAGGAGAAGGCGGCCGTGGCGGCGTCGACGATCGAAGCCTGCAACGGCGACTGAGCGGCCACGTCCAGGGCGCCACCCAGCGTCTCGTGCGCGGCCTGGGCGCTCGCGGGATCCAGGGCCGCGGGCAGGTCCAAGTGGGTCTGGTAGAACGCGGTGGTCACGCCACCCAGCACAGCGGTGCCGAGGACGGCGCCCACCTCGTACCCGGTCTCGGACACGGCCGACGCCGCTCCGGCCTTGCGTTCCGGCACGGACGAGACCACGAGGTCGGTGGACAGCGTGGTCGCGATTCCTACACCCGCGCTCATCACGGTGAAACCGCCCAGGACGGGCAGCGCCGAGGCCTGCTGATCCGTGAAGAACACCAGGAAGAAGCCCAGGGCCACGAGCAACAGACCCAGCACCACGGCGTTGCGCAATCCGATCGTGTAGGCCAGCTTCGCGGCGGTGAGCCCGGCGACGATCGCCAGCAGCAGCCCGGGGACCATGAACAGACCGGAGGTCATGGGGTCCATGCCGCTGACCAGTTGCAGGTGCTGGGTGAGGAAGAACAGGAACCCGAACATCGCCACGTTGGACACCACGTTCACGGACAACCCGCCCGAGAACCGGGGGCTGCGGAAGAAGCGCAGGTCCAGCATGGGGTAGTCCTTGACCACCTGGCGGCGCGCAAACAACAACCCGGACAGCGCACCCACGGCGATGAACAGCACACCGTGCAGGGTGGACCCGCCCGTGGCCATGGTCTTGATGCCGTACACGATCGGGGCCATGGTCAGCACCGCGAGCACGATGGACGCGGGATCCACCGGCCCCGGGTGAGGGTCACGGGACTCGGGCAGCAGCAGGGGGGCGACGATCAGGAACGCGATCAGCACCGGCACGGCCAGTAGGAACACGGAGCCCCACCAGAAGTGGTTGAGCAGGAAGCCTCCGGCGATGGGCCCCAGGGCGGCGCCGGCGCTGAACCCGGCCGTCCAGATCGCGATGGCCAAGCTGCGCTGGCGATCGTCCTGGAACACGGTGCGCAGCAGGGACAGCGTGGTGGGCAAGAGCATGGAACCGAACACGGCGATCCCCACGCGGGCGGCCAGCAGCCACTCCGCACTCGGGGCGAAGGCCGCGCCCAGGGAGACCAGGCCGAAGCCCGAGGAACCGATGATGAGCATCTTCCGCCGCCCGATCCGGTCCCCCAGGCTCCCCATGGGGATCAGCAGGGCGGCCAGGACCAGGGGGTAGATGTCCACGATCCACAGCAGCTGCGCCGCGGTGGGACGCAGTCCCGCGGAAATCGCGGGCAGGGCGAAGCTGAGAGCGGTGTTGTTCACGGAGACCAGGAGCACCGGGAACATGAGGGCACCCAGGGCGGCCCAGCCACGGGCACCGGCCTTGCGGTGTTGATCGACCATCACGGACACGTGGGAACCTCCTGGGAACAGAGCTGCGGAATAGGGTGTCGACGCGAGCCGTACACCGTTGTACCGAGCTCCTTCACAGGAGCCTCTCGCCAAGTTTTTACCGTCTAGACGGTACAGTTAACGTGGTCCGTCTGGCAATGATTCCCACACCGTGAGGTTCACAACACCCATGCCCCGCAAACCCGTGGCCCGCGAGAAACTACTCACCGCGTTCGAGCACCTCGTACTGTCGGAGGGCGAGCGCGCCGCGACGCTGGACGCCGTCGCCGCCCGGGCGGGGGTGTCCAAGGGCGGGTTGCTCTACCACTTCCCCCACCGGCAAGCACTCGTGGACGCCGCCCTGGCCCGGTGCGAGGAGATGGCCCGCGAGGATCTGACCCGGCTCACCCAGTCCCCCCGGGGTGCCGCGCGGGAGTTCCTGGCCACGTCCCTCTACGAGGACAGTCCCCTGGACCGCAGTCTCATGGTGGCGTTCCGCATGGTGCAGTCCGGCGAACCCGGTGCCCGAGAGACGTGCGAGCGCGTGACCCGCGAGTGGTACCGGGTGGTCCTCGAGGACGTGGGGGATCCCATGGTCGCCACGGCCGTGCAGTGCATGGGGGACGGCCTCTACCAACGGGCGTCCATGGGCCTGCTGCCGGAGGACCCGGAGGAGAAGCAGCAGATCCTGCAGCGCCTGCTGGACACCGCGGATCGGTTGACGCGGGACGCGTGACGAAGCCCCGGCCGAGCACCTCGCGGTACTCAGCCGGGGCTTTGTGGCGGGGCCGTTCAGGGCGCCGCCGTGCCGGAGCGATCACGTCAGTCCACCCGCGCCAACCCTTCCACCGGGTTGAGCTTCGTGGCCCGGCGCACCGGCAGCGCGGAGGCGATCACCGCCACCACCACGGCACCGGCCAGGATGAGCAGGAAACCACCCCACGGCACCACGGGCCGGACGGTCATCCCCTCCACGACCAGGGACATCACCCCCCAACATCCCGAAGAGCCAGCCCACCACCAGGCCCACCACCGTGGCCACGAGTGAGATCACCAGGGCTTCCCGCCGGATGAGCGCCCCGAGCTGCCGCTTGGACAACCCCAGCGCGCGCAACAGGGAGTTCTCCCGGGAGCGTTCCAGCACCGACAGGGATGTGGTGGACGCGATCCCCAGGACGGAGACCACCACGGCCACCGCGAGCAGGGCCAGCACCACCGCAAGCAGGATGTCCAGGAGGTTCGCGTAGCCGGCCTTCTCGAGTAAGGCTCCACCCAGCTCATCCGTGCCCACGTGCAGGATCTTCGCGACGGATTCCTCCAGCTTGGTGGCTTCCTGCACGTCGAGGCGCTGCGCGGCGTCGGAATGCCGTCGGCGGAGCGGGAGCCGCGCAGACCGTCGAGTGCCGCCGCGCCGGGCCCAGGAGGCCACGAGGGTCAGGAGCACGCCGGTGACCAGTCCCGCGATCACGTCCCACAGGACCTGCGGTGTGCATCATGCGAGGGGATGAGCGGGCCACCGTGGGGCTCCCCTCAGGAGAACCACTCGGTGGGCGGGCCCGCGGTGAGCAGCACCGAGAACAGCGCCACCACGAACACCAGCAGGGCCAGGGCGGAGAGCACGGGCCACCGCAGGATGACCGCGAGCAGCCGCTCCGCGGGAGTGCGGGCGGGCTCACGCAGCCGGCTCGGGACCCCGCCGGGGGTGGCGGAGGTGGCGCGGGCGTCGTCGTCCCCCGCAACCCGTCCGTCCGACGTGGTGCCGGCCCCGGTGCGCGCGTGACCCGCGGGGGCCACGCGCCACTCGTCCGCGAGCAGGCCCTTGCGCTCCACGTGCTGCTCGAACGGCACCGTGGCGAACGGGACCACGGAGAGCACGAGGCCCAGCACGCCCGTGGCGGCCGGCCAGCGCCGGTCCGTCCAGACCACCACGGTGGAGACGCAGTAGCTCAGGAACACGAACCCGTGGATCCCCCCGGCCAGGCGCACGGGGAGGTCACCGGCACCGAATCCGTACTTGGCGATCATGCCCAGGATCAGCAGCGCCCACGTGACGGCCTCGGCGGTCGCGGCGATCCGGTACAGCTTCCGCGGGCTCATGCGGCGGAGTCCTGATCGGCCTTGGAGGTGGCGTCGCGGACCTCGCCCACGAGTTCCTCCAGCACGTCCTCGAGCGCCACGATGTACACGGACTCGTCCGTGGTGCGCGAGTCCCGGGCCACCTGGCCGAGCAGCGCGAAGTGCGCGCCGTTGGCCTGCATGGTGCGGGTGACCTTGCGCAGCTTGTCCTCCGGGGCCACGCGCGCGAAGGGGCGAATGATGGCCGCGGGGATCGGCTGCTCCCGGGCGGTCTCGGGCAGCCCCAACACGTCCTTCGTGTGGACGTAGCCCATGAGCCGCTCGTTCACGTCCCGTACGGGGAAGCGCGAGAAGCCCGTCTCCGCGCACAACTGCTCGACCCCGGCCACGGTGATGTCGGACGGGACGGTGCGCATGCCCGCGAGGGGCAGGGCGACGTCGGCGGCAGTCTTGTTCTCGAAGTTCAGCGCGCCCGTGAGCAAGCGGATCTCGTCGTTGTCGAGCAGGCCCTCACGGCCGGACTCGGCCACGAAACCGCGGACGTCGTCGGACGTGAAGGACGAGGCGACCTCGTCCTTGGGCTCCACCCGGAACACCCAGCGCACCAGGTGGTTGGCGGTCTCGTTCATGATCCAGATGAACGGGCGGAACACGACCACGAAGCCGTGCAGCACCGGGCCGAGCACCTGCGCCGCGCGGCTGGGCACGGCGATCGCGATGTTCTTGGGCACCATCTCGCCCAGCACCATGTGCAGGAACGTGACGATCAGCAGCGCGATCGCCAGGGCGATCGGGTGCAGCAGCGCGGACGGCACGCCCGCGGCCTCGAGGGGCACCTCGATCAGGTGCGCGATCGCGGGTTCACCCACGGCACCGATCAGCAGGGAGCACGCGGTGATCCCCAGCTGCGTGGCGGCCAGCGAGACGGACACGTTCTCGATGCCCTTGAGGGCGTACTTCGCGGACTTGGATCCGTCCGAGGCGCGGGGTTCGAGCTGGTCGCGGCGGGCCGAGACCATGGCGAACTCGCTGGCCACGAAGAACGCGTTGCCCGCCAGGAGCAGGACCAGGACGATGATGGCGGTACTCGTGGTCATCGCTGCTGCTCCTCACGCGGGTCCTCCACGGACACGTCCTCGTCCCGGTGGAAACCGGCGGCGCCCACACGGTCACCGTGCGAGACCCGGAACTCCTCCGCGGTCTCGGGATCGCGGTTCTCACCGCCCAGCGGGTCCGGCCGCCCGGGTGGGCGCCAGGACGTGGACGACGTCGAACCGCCCCGTTCGTCCGGATTGCCACCTTCGCGGTGCACCACGATGCGGTCCACGCGGTGCTGGTCCATGCGCACCACGGCCAGGTGGATCTGCGCCTTGGTGGGCAGGTCGTCCTCGTCGCGGTGGATGTGGTCGATCGCTTCCAGGGTGAGCTTGTCGCCCACGCTGGGCAGCCGGTCCAGTTCCTCGGCGATGAGACCGCCCAGGGTGTCGGACTCCTCGCCCTCGGGCATGTCCACGCGCAGCACGTCGCCCAGTTCGTCCGGGCGCAGCAGTCCGGAGACCACCAGGCCGCCGTCACGGGTGCGGCGGAAGCGCTGCACGCGGGTATCCTGCTCGTCGTCGATCTCCCCCACGATCTCCTCGATGAGATCCTCCAGGGTCACGATGCCCGCGGTGCCGCCGTACTCGTCCACGACCACGGCCATTTGCAGACCCTTGTTGCGCAGTTGACGCATGAGCGGGTCCAGGGTCATGGATTCGGAGACCACGTCCGCGGGGACGCACACGTCCGCGACGCGCAGTACCGCGCGTTCCTCGAACGGGACCGCGAGCGCGTGGGTGTAGTGCACCACGCCCACGATGTCGTCCACGGACTCCCCCGTGACGGGGAACCGGGAGTGACCGGACTCGGACGCGGTGAGCAGCATGTGCTCCACGGTGTCGTCCGCGTCCAGGAAGGTGACCCGGGGGCGGGGACGCATCACGTCCGCGGCCGTGCGGTCACCGAACTCGATGGACCGGGCCACGAGTTCCGCGGTGCCGGCGTCCAGCGTGCCCTCACGTCCGGAACGGCTCACCACGGACGCAAGTTCCTCCGCGGTGCGCGCGTTGGCCACTTCTTCCGTGGGCGTGAAACCGAGCATGCGCAGCACCGCGTTCGCCGAACTGTTGAGCATGGTCACGAGCCAGCCGAAGACCACCATGAAGATCTTCTGCGGCAGCACGACCACGTGGGTAACTCGCAGGGGGTCCGCGATGGCCCAGTTCTTGGGGACCAGCTCACCGAACACCATCTGCGTGAAGGTCGCGACGATGAACGCGGCGGTGGTCGCGATACCCACCGCAGCGGCGTCGGGCACACCGGTCCACCCGAGACCCTCGCTGAGCAGGGTGCCCAGGCTGGGGCCGGTGAGGAAGCCCGCCATGAGGCTCGTGACGGTGATGCCCAATTGGGCACCGGAAAGGTTGGTGGAGGTCTTCTTGAGGCTCTGCTCGATGGTCTTGGCGCGCTTGTCGCCTTCGGCCTCCGCGCGCTGGACCGCTTGGCGGTCCACGGTGAGGAACGAGAACTCGACCGCCACGAACAGGGCGTTGGCGAGGACCAGCAGGAGGAAGACGAGGAGGAGCAGCCAGGCCGTCAGCACCAGCTCACCTCAATGCACACCGCACCGGTGCGGGAAGGGAACGGGGAACCGAACGAGCGGATGTCAGGGGAGCAGCGGCGCTGCCCGGGACTGTCCGACTCCTTGTCATCGGCCGAGGGGAGCGCACCGAAGTACGCTGCGGGCCGGTTGTGTTGAGATGTCACGGGAAAAGGATACCGAATCCGCTCCCGGGGAGGAGAGGGACACCGCCCGACCGCTGGAGCCCGGTCCCCGCGGTGTTCGGCGTCCACATCTGAGCGGGCGGGCGCGACCTCAGCGGGTGCGGCCCAGGATGTGCTCGGCGCAGCTGCGCAGGTCCTCGTTGCGGAACCGGTAGCCGCTGGCCAGGAGCTTGCTCACGTCCACCCGGTGGCTCGCGGCCACGAGTTCCTCGGTGGCCTGCGCCCCCAGGACGGCCTTGGGACCGGCCAGGGGTGTGGGGACCACCGCGGGGCGGTGCAACACACCGGCCACGGTCTTGGCGAACTCCTTCTGCCGCACGGGTTCGGGGGCGGCCACGTTGAACGGGCCCTCGGCGTCGTCGCTCAGCGCAAGGTGGGCCACGGCGCCGGCCATGTCGTCCAGGCCGATCCAGCTCTGCCACTGCTTCCCGCCGCCCATGGGCCCGGACAGACCGGCCTCCATGAGGGGCAGTTGCGGTTTCAGCAGGCCACCCGTGGGTGAGAGCACCAGACCGGTGCGGACGTTGACCACGCGCATGCCGTACACGGCGGCCCCGTGCGCGGCATGTTCCCACTCCCGGCACACCCCCGCGAGGAAACCGTCCCCGGACGCGGAGTCCTCCGTGAGGATCTCGTCCCCCCGCCCGGTGCCGTAGTAACCGATCGCGGAGGCGACCACCAGCGCGCGCGGGCGCTTCTCGGCCGACACCTGGCCCAGCGCGCGCACGAGCAGGTTGGTGCTGTCCACGCGCGAGCGCATGATCTCGTGCTTCTTCGCGGGCGTGAAACGCGTAGCGATACTTTCGCCGCCCAGGTGGACGACGACGTCGACCCCCTCCAGATCGTGCGGGTTCAGCACCCCTTCGTCCGGGACCCAGCCGATGACACCCTCACCGGTGGCGCCACCGCGCTTGAGACGGAGCACCGTGTGCCCGCCCGTTTCGAGTAGCGCGCACACCTGGGTGCCCACGAGCCCGGAGGAACCGGCCACCGCGATGGTGAGCCGGGGCCCGTTGTGCTGGTCGTGGAAGTCCAGGTCGGCACGCAGTTGGCGTTCCCGGTAGGCGAAGATCCGCTCGAGCTGCGGCGTCATCACGCGCTCACCCAGGTCGTTGAGCTTGCCCGCCCACTCCGGCAGTGGGCGCACCGTGACCTGGTCCCGGACCAGGGTCCCGCCGTTCTCCGTCTCCTCGAAGACGTGCCGGTGCTCCCACTCCCCCAACGGCCCGCTGACCATGCGATCCGTGAAGTACCGCGGCGGATCCCACTCACCGTGTTCGGCTGTCCAGGGCAGGTGCACCAGGCCGAACGTCCCGGGCACGGAGATCCCCAGCTTGGCTTCCGAGCCCGGTTCGATCCCGTCCGACGGCGCTTGGCGCACCTGGTCGGGGCCCCCACCGAACGGCGGGGTCAGCCGGGGCAGGGCGCCGGGACGCTCGTGCCACGCGAAGACCTGCTCCCGGGGTTGGGACAACCGTGTCTCATGGATGTACTGGTGTGTCATGGCAGCGCCGTCCGTTCGTCAAGGGACCCGGGATGCGGGAGATCAGCCGTTCTGGGGAACCTGGTCCACGAGCTCGTCGTCCTCCGGCTCGTCCGCGGGGGTGACGCGGCGGACCTGCTCGGAGGTCACCGTCCGTTCCCGCTGATAGGGCTCGAGGGTCACGGGGTGGCCAGTCTCGAGCGATTCGAGGACGGCCTCGTTCACGCGCACGTCCAGCATGCCCTCCTCGCCGTCCGGTTCCGGAGCCTCGCCCCGGCGCAGGCAGTCCACGAAGTACTGGGTCTGGCCACCGAACTGTTCCACGGGGTCGTGGGCGAAGCTCTCGGAGGAGCCCTCCTGGGTGAGCGTGTACTCGATGCCCACGCCCGGACCGAAACCGAAGCACGGCTGGGCGCTGATCTCGCCCTTGGTCCCGGCCACGGTGAACTGCTCGGCGGACTCGGAGGCGTAGCTGATGGTGAACTGCGCCACCCGTTCACCCGGGAAGGTGAGGGTCACGGCCACGGTGTCGTCGAAGTTGAACTCGCGGCCCGGGGTGCGGACACCCTTGGCGTAGACCTCCACGGGTTCGTCGTGGAAGAGGTTGCGGACCATGTTCTGCGGGTAGGTCCCCATGTCGGGGATGGGCCCACCCCAGTAACCGGAGTGACCGCGGTGGTTCTCCTCCGTGATGTCCTGGGAGAAGGTGGCGGTGAAGAATCGCGGGTCACCGATGACCTGCTGGTCACGGACCTTCTCGATCATCTCCACGGTCGCGGGTTCCTGGTGCAGGCGGTAGGCGACCATGAGGGTGGCCCCGCTCTGCTTCGCGGCGTCGGTGATGGCCTGGCAGTCCTCCACGGAGGTGGCCATGGGCTTCTCGAGCAGGGTGTGGATCCCGGCCTTCAACGCCGGTTCCGCGAACTCGCGGTGCCGGAAGACGGGGGTGGCCACGTACACGGCGTCGATGTCGCCGGACTCCAGCAGCGCGGGGTACTCCTCGTAGGAGTAGGTGGCCACGCCGAATTCCTGACCCAGTGCCTCCGCCTTCTCCGGGCTCGAGGTCACCAGGGCCGCGAGCTCCGCGTCCTCGATCCGGGAGAGCCCGGGGATGAACGCCTGCTGGGAGATCTGTCCCACGCCCACCACGGCGAAGCGGACGGGGTGGTTGTTCTGAGTGGCATCAGCCATGATTCTGACCTCCGGACTGCTCGAATATGACGGTCCACGCGCACAAGTCAGGGGGCTTATGACGTGCCACTGCCCACTGTAGGCACGGGCCGCGAGCCTTGTCAGCGCTCGTTCACCCACCGCGCACAGCCTCCCGGGTCTCAGAGTTCGCGCGCGTTGCGCAGCACCGGGATGGCCTTGCGCGTCCGCTCCACGAGCTCCGGGTCCAGGTCCACGACCGTGTAGTCCGGGGCGTCTCCCAGCTCCGCCACCACGGAGCCGTCCGGGGCTGCCACCAGGCTGTGCCCCACACCGCGCGGCGCCTTGTCCGGGTTCTCCTCCCCCACCGACTCGGGGTTCGCCTGTCCCACGGCCACCACGTACGACGTCGTGTCCAGGGCTCTCGCGCGGGCCAACAGTTCCCACTGCGCGACCTTGCCCGGCCCGTCACCCCAGGACGCGCCGAGAACGGTGACCACGGCGCCGTCGTGCGCCAATCGTGTGAACAGGCGCGGGAAACGGATGTCGTAGCACGTGGCGACCCCCACCGTGAGGCCGCCCGCGGAGAAGGTGACCGGTTCGTCGCCGGGGTCCACGGTGTCCGACTCCAGGAAACCGAAGGCGTCGTACAAGTGGATCTTGGCGTAACCGCGCACGGTGCCGTCCGGGAGGGCGATCACCGCGGTGTTGCGCACGCGATCGCCGTCGCCGGGGGTGAACATGCCGGCGACGATCGCGACCGAGTTCTCGCGCGCGAGCTCGGAGACCGCGGTGGCCCACGGGCCGTCGAGGGGTTCGGCGACGTCCTCGAGGCTGCGACCGAACGCGAACATCGTGGCCTCGGGCAGCACGAGGAGGTCCGCGCGGTCCTCCCCCGCGCGGCGCGCGAGCTCTCGGACGCGCTCGAGGTTCCGCTGCGAGTCGTGGGTGCTGAGCAACTGGCCGAGTGCGATACGCATGTCAGTCACGGTAGCCGGGCGGCGCAGGGGTCCGGAAGTGCTGCCGGGGCGCGGGGGTCGTCTCCGCGCGGACGTCGACGGCGCGTCCCACGCGGAACCACCCGACCGCCCGCGGGTGCGGGGCGACCCCGGGACCTATGCGTTCTTTGCGATCTTGACCGCGCTCATGATCATGGGGATCTGCAGCGGGAGGCGGCCGAGGGAGATCGCCTGCTTCGCGGCGGACGCGTGGCGCCAGTCCCACGCCATCTTGAAGTTGCCGGGCCACACGCCCACGAACAAGGCGGTCGCGGCCACCCCGCCGGCCTTGCGCGTGGCGGGAATGAGCAGCAGCGCAGCGGTCCCGAGTTCCGCGAACCCCGAGCCGATGGACCACTGCCGCGCGGTGCCGGGCAGCTGTTCGGGGATCAGGTGATCGAAGGGTTCCGGCTTCACGAGGTGCAGGGTGCCCATCCCCGTGAGGGCCAATCCGGTGAACAGCGCGGCGCGGTGGGCCCTGCGGCGGGCGGTCATCAGTTTTTTGGTCATGCTCCACGGTACCCGGGAGTGGACTCCCCGCAGCGGCGGTAGGACGGGCCCCACTCCTCACCGCAGTCGATGAGGTACTGCGAACCGTTCACGGTGAGCAGCGTGGAGATGCCCACCCGGTCGGAGCCGTCCCACCACGGCGGCCCACCGGAGGTCCCCAGCAGGGTCACGCGCGTGGCGTAACGGGAGGCGTCCTCCCGACTCAGTGGCCGCGGTGCGACGTTCATGCCCGGGCCCCCTGCTGAGAAGCGTCCCGCGTTCCCTGCTCGGAAGCGCCCCCGGAGTCCTGCTCGGAAGCGTCGCGAGCACTCACGGAGCTCCGGCCGCCCTGAAGCGCACCCTCCCCGCTGCCCAACACCGCGCGCAGCGTCTCGGTCAGCGTGGCCGCGGGATCCTCGGCCATCCCGTGCGAACGGTAGGCCACGTGGTTGTGGGGGCGCACGAGCACCATGCCGTCGTCCGCGACCTCGCGCAGTCCGGCCCAGTCACCGTAAAGGTCCTCGTACTCCTGCTCCGGCCCGATCACGTGGGCCGTGAGCGGGATGCCGAGCTCCTCGGCCACCCGTTCGACGGCGTTCGCCCACTTGGCGCCGTTGATCCCGGTGAGCACCGTGAACCGGCCGTGCCCGCAGATGTCGTGCGTGGACACGCTGGGTTCCCGCGGGTCAGCGAGCCCGAGCCACGCGTGGGGCAGCCGCGAGCCGGGGCGCGTCGTCGGACGGTAGTACAGCTCGGCGTCCCGCTCGTCCACGGGCAGCTCGGTGCCGTCCGCGACCACGGCGGAGGACGATCCGGCCGGGCCGTGACGGCACGGCGCTTGCGGTGGAGGGGAAAGAGGTGGGCTCAGACGTCCTCGGGGGCGAGCACCACGTCGAAGCGGGTACTGGCCCAGCTCTCGTCCAGGCTGCGACCGTCCGGGGTGGGCTCGTTCGCGTCGTGGGTCTCGAATGTCTTGATCAGGGAGTCCTTGACGCCGAACACGGAGTCGCCGGCCTCGAGCTGCGGATCGCCCTCCACGAAGATGTGGGTCACGAGCGTGCGCCGCCCCGGGGCCGAGACCATGAAGTGCAGGTGCGCGGCGCGGTACGGCGAGCGCCCGGTGCTCTGCAGCATCTTGCCCACGGGCCCGTCGTGCGGGATCGGGTACGGGGTGGGTGTGAGGCCCCAGAAACGGAACGTCCCGTCGTCGTCGGACTCGAGCCATGCACGACCGTAGACCCGGCCGTCGGTGTGCTGGACGTCGTACAGACCCTCGTCGTCCGCTTCCCACACCTCGATGCGCGCACCCGCCACGGGGTTGCCGTCCGTGTCCTTGACGGTTCCCTCGACCCAGCACGGCTGGCCCGGGGCACCTCCGGCGATGTCCTCGCCCTGGTCGATGCGCGGGGCGTCCTGGACGAAGAACGGGCCGAACACGGTGGCTTCCGTGGCGTCCTCGTAGGCCTGGTTGTTCACGGCGATGGTCTGCATGGAGATGCCCAGCACGTCCGAGAGCAGCACGAATTCCTGGCGGGTGTCCGTGGTGATGTTCCCCGCGTCGGTGAGGAACTTGATCGCGGCGTTCCACTCGTCCTCGGTCAGCCGGGTCTCGCGCACGACGGCGTGGGCGTGGGTCACGACGCTGCGCAGCACCTCCGCGAGGCGCTGGTCGGGGGACTCGTCGAAGGACGCCAGGACCTGTTCGGTGAGTTGCGCTTCGCGCTGGCACTGCTCCTCACTCTCGGTGCTGTCGGACGCGTCACCGGTCGCGGCCGTGACCACCGAGGGGTTCTCCCCCTGCAGGGCCGCGCGCAACAGCACGGTGAGGTTCTCGGTCGTGGGCGTGACCGGGTTGGACTCCGGGATGGCCTTGAGCGAGCGCTCCACGGCCTCGGTAACGTCCTCCTCGGTGAAGCCGACGTCGGACAGCGCCCGGGGTGCGTCCAGGTCCTTCCGCAGTGCGGCCAGTGCGTCGTTGGCGGCCCGGGCCTCCCCACCGGCCACGGTGCCCTCGTACCCGAGCGCGGCGGCGAGGCGGCCGGCGAGTTCCGGGACGGCCGGGGCGTTGAACGCCAGGACGTACGGCAGCACGGTCGCGTGGGTCTCGGCGTGGGGCAGGTTGAACGTCCCCCCGAGCACGTGCGCGATCTTGTGGTGGATCCCCGACCCCGCGGACGCGAACGACAGTGCGGAGAGGTAGCAGCCGTAGAGCGCCTGCTCACGGGCGTGCATGTCCTCGGGGTCCTTCACGATCCCCCGCAGGGCGATCGCGAGTGCCCGCGCCCCCTCGAGCGCATGCGCTTGGTTGATGGGATCGGCCTTGGGCGCCCACAGCGAGTCCACGCAGTGCGCGAGCCCGTTGAGCCCGGACGCGACAGACAGGCCCACGGGCAGGGAACGCGAGAGTTCGGCGTCGTAGATCACGGCCTCGGGCAGTACCTTGGGGTCCAGGCCGGTGGACTTGGTGCGGTCCTCCGTCATACCCCACATGCTGGTGGCCTCGGAGCCCGCGTAGGTCGTGGGCACGGCCAGGAGGGGCAGCCCGGACGTCAGTGCGATGGCCTTGCCCAGCCCCGTGGTGGAGCCGCCGCCCACGGTGACGAGCGCGTCCGCGTCCGCCTCGCGTGCGGCGTCCCGCGCGCGCTCGGCGAGTTCCACGGGGACGTGCTGGACGACGTCGTTCCACGTCAGGGCGGGCTGCGCACGCTCGGCGACCTGCCGGACCAGCTCCGCTTCGTGCTCCCCCGCGATGATCATGGGGCGCGTGGCGCCGAGGCGGTCGAGTTCGGCCGCGAGGTGTTCGGCGGCCTTGCCCGAGCCGAACAGGACACGTTGTCCCAGGGTCGTGTGCTCGAAGACCATCGGCCGGGGCGCTGAGTCGGAACGCTGGATGGACATGGGAAACCTGCCTTGACTGGACGATCCTGATGTCCTTCCAGTGTGGTGCACACCATATTCATAGATTCAAGACAATTTTTTCTAGGCAGACATAAGGAAACATTATGAATACGCGCCAGCTCACGTACTTCCTCGCGGTCGTGGACCACCAGGGCTTCACTGCCGCGTCCGCGGCCCTGCGGATCACGCAACCGGCTCTGAGCAACACCGTGAAGCAACTCGAGAAGGAATGCGGCGTGCCGCTGCTGCACCGCGGCGCACGCGGCACCCGGCCCACCGAGGCCGGCAAACAACTCGCCACGGACGCCCGGCGCATCCTGCACGACCTCGCGTCCACCACAGCGCGCATGCGGTCGATCGCCCAGGGCCGGCGGGGTCAGGTCACGCTGTCCGTGGCGCCGGCATTCGAGTGGTGGCACCTGCCCCACGCGCTGAACATCGTGGAGAACGCGGCCCCGGACATCGACATCGACCTGCGGGACCCCTCCCCGGACATCACCCTGCGCACGCTGCACGAGGGCGTGATCGATCTGGGGGTGGTCCTGACCTCGGACGTCTCCGCCCTGCGGCGGATCCACGGCGCGGATCTGAGCCTGGAACCCCTGCTGACCATGCCGCTCGTGGTGCTGTTGCCGCGCAGCATGGACACCCTGCCGCCCTACGTGTCCCTCGCAGATTTCGCGTCCGAGACGTGGCTCGTGCCCGCCCGCTACCCGGGACTGTCCGGGCTGCCGGAGTTACTGGCCAATGTGTGGCGCGAACGCCCCACGACCCGCCCGGCGGCCGTCACGGAGGTGTCCACGCTACAGACATGTGTCCCGCTCGTGGCGGCCGGGCGCGGGGTGGCGCTCGTGCCCGAGCAGGTGCGGGAGATCATGGGTGCCAAGTGCGTGATCCGGAAGGTGCGGGAGAGCGTGCCGCCACAGACCGCCGTCGTCGGCTGGCGCACGCAGCAATCGCTGTCCCCCGCCGTCCTGCGCGTCAAGGACGTCCTGCTGGACCCCGCCACGTGGGCGCGACCCGGGGACGCCGTGGGTCCGGATCCCGCGCTCGAGCAGGAACAGAGCTGGTGACCACCTCCTGCCATAACCGGCGCTTATCGGTCATCCCGCGTTCCTCGTGAAGGGACGCACGTACCGGGCCTAGGCTGGGAGACAGCACGCGGCGTCGTCGTCGGAGGACGTCGTCGCAGGAAGTGGAGGAGACGGTCATGGACCCGTTCGTGTCACCCGAATGGCTCGGCGAGCACCGCGAGGACGTGGTGCTCGCCGACGCCCGCATGTACCTGGACGGACGCAGCGCGGAGGCCGCCTACCTGCAGGGACACCTGCCCGGCGCGGTGTTCGTGGACGTGGCCACCGCGCTCGCGGCCCCGGCCTCCCCGGAGAAGGGTCGGCACCCGCTGCCCACCCCCGAGGATTTCGCCGCGGCGATGTCCCGGGCGGGCATCGGCGACGACACCACGGTGGTCGCGTACGACGACGCCGGCAACGTCATGGCCGCGCGCCTCATCTGGATGCTGCGCACCACGGGCCACCGCGCCGCGCTGCTCGACGGCGGCCTGTCTGCCGCAGGCTCCGGCGAGCTGGAACGACGCCGCACGGTCCTCCCCGAGGCACGTTTCACCCCGGTGCCGTGGCCGCCCGACGCGCTCGCGAGCATCGACGAGGCGGTCCACGGCCCGCTGGTCGTGGACGCGCGCGACCGCACACGGTTCGCGGGCAACACCCCCGATCCCGTGGATCCGCGCTCCGGCCACATCCCGGGTGCCGTGAACGTCCCGTGCCGTGAGCACCTGACCGAGCGACAGACCCTGCAACCGGTGGAGCAGTTGCGGGAGCGATTCGAGCGCGCGGGGGTCACGGACGCGCACCACATGATCTCCTATTGCGGCTCCGGTGTGACGGCGTGCCACAACCTCCTCGTGGCCGAGCACGCGGGACTCGGCACGGGACGGCTGTTCCCCGGGAGCTGGTCCCAGTACTCCCACACGGACCGCCCCGTGGAGACGTCCCCTCAGGGCTGAACCATCCATCACGGTACTTACGGTTTCCCCACCTCGGTGCCAAGATGGGAAGCACCACAGTGGTTAGCGCCACGGACAATACAGGAGGCACGTCATGACTCAGCAACCCGAGAACCCGGATCCCATCGCGTCCGCCGGTCAGATCGACGATCCCGACCAGCCCACCACAGTGCAGGGCCACGACGACTCCCGCGCCGGCCGCGACACCCAACCGGATGAGAGTTCCGCGGAAGGGGACCCCGACCAACCCGGCGCGGTCCGTCGCACCACCGTCGCCCCCGCGGGCACCACCGATTCGACCACTGTCGACGGCGCGGTGAACGCGACCGATCGCGGCGACGTCGTCGAGGAGCGCACCGTCCGTGACGACCGCGACGTCGTGCGTGATGACCACACCGCGGACGACGGCAAGCCGCCCAAGGCGTTGAAGGAGACCGGCTTCCCCAACGTGGGCGAGGGCACCGTGGACGAGCAGAGCGCCCGCGAGGTCGATTCGGAGGCGCTGGCCGGGACGCGGAAGTTCCAGCCCAGGTCCGGGGACCCCAACCCGAACATCTCTGCGAACCCCGCCGACCGCCCGGACGTGGACGGCGAGGTCTTCGACGAGGGCAACGCCCAGTACGAGCGCTCCGAGGAGATGCCGGACATCGAACCCGTACGGCATTCGCACATGGTCGAGGAGCGCGTCCAGGAGCAGGAACGCGACTACGACCTCGAGACCACCGAGGACGGCGAGCGCTACCTCACGCCCAAGGACCTGCCGAACAACTGACGGCGGTCCCGCATGCGCGCCCGGTCGAACACCCGTTCGACCGGGCGCTCGTGTTTGCGCGGCCTTGATAGTCTCGGGCTTTCCGGGCACCGCAGGTGCCGCGTCCCCGACCACGGAAGAACCGGGCCATGACCGACCCTTCGTCCACCGTGCACGCCGCGGCCGGCAGCTCGCCCGCCCTCGACCCGGGGCGGGACCCCGCGCCCGGCGGCCGACCGCCCTCGGGAACGTCCGGGCGCGACGGCGCACTGCTGCGGTTCCTGAACGGCGTCGAGTGGGTGGGCAACAAGTTGCCGCACCCGTTCTGGCTCTTCGTGATTCTCGCCGGTCTCGTGGCGGTGCTGTCCGCGGTACTCGCGACGGCCGGTGTCACCGCGCAGAACCCCGCGACCGGGGACGTGGAGACCGTTCACAACCTGCTGACGTCCGAGGGGCTGCAGGCCATGGTGGGCGACGCCGTGGAGAACTTCGCCTCCTTCCCGCCCCTGGGGGTGGTGATCACGGTTTTGCTGGGCGTGGCCGTCGCCGAACGCAGCGGGCTCATCAACACCGCGGTGAAACTCGTGGTCTCCCGCGTCTCGGCGGGATGGCTCACGTTCGTGCTCGCGCTCACGGGTGTCACCGGTTCCGTGGCCTCGGACGCGATCGTGGTGGTGCTGATCCCCCTGGGCGCGGCGGCGTTCAAGGCGGCCGGCCGCTCCGCCGTGCTGGGCGCGGTGATCGCGTTCGTCTCGTCCTCGGCCGGCTTCAACGCCTCGCTCGTGGTCAACCTGACCGATCCGCTGGTGGGCGGGATCACCTAGTCCGCGGCGCAGCTCGTGGATCCCGAGTACACGGTCTCCCCCATCGCCAACTACTTCTTCTCCGCGGCCTCCGCCGTGGTGCTCGCGCTCGTGATCACCCTGGTCTCGGAGACCGTCCTGACCCGGATGACCAAGAAGTACCACGCGGCGGAACGCTCCGAGGCGGAGGCCGCACGGGCGGCCGAGGCCGGCGACGGCGAGCACGCCGAGACCTTCACGGCCCAGACCCTGACGGTCACGTCCCGGCGGGAGACCACCGCCCTGTGGGCCGCCGTGGGAACGCTCGTCGCGGGCCTGGGCATCTACTTCACCCTGTTGTTCATCCCCGGCACACCGTTCCCCGGGGAGGACGGCACCCCCCTGACCTCGGTGCTGATCAGCAGTGTCGCGGTGCCCATCGGGCTGCTGTTCTTTGTGTGCGGTATCGCTTACGGGATCGTGGCCGGGACCATCGACAAGGCCTCGGACGTGCCGCCCATGATGGCCTCCGCGATCACCCAGGTGGCACCCCTAATCGTGCTGTTCTTCGCGGCCGCCCAGTTCATCGCGTGGTTCGACTGGTCCAAAATGGGCACCGTACTGGCCATCAAGACCGCCGGGGTGCTCGGCTCCGCCGGGGTCCCGCCCGTGGTGCTCTTCGCGGGCATGGTGGTGCTGATCTCCGTGATCAACCTGTTCATCACGTCCGGCTCCGCACAGTGGACCCTCACCGCACCCGTGCTGGTGCCCATGTTTATGTACTTGTCCATCCCCCCGGAGACCACGCAGATGCTGTTCCGCATCGGGGATTCCCCGTCCAACGTGCTCTCGCCGCTGAACCCGTTCTTCGCCATGACCCTGGGCTTCATCCAGCGCTGGTACCCCAAGGCGGGGATCGGCACGCTCATGTCCATGGTGCTGCCCCTCTCCCTGGCCATGCTCGTGGTGTGGTTCCTGTTCTTCCTGGCCTGGTGGGGTCTGGGCATCCCGCTCGGACCCGGCTCCCCCACGCGCTGACGCCGCAATGTTCATGGACACTTCGCTCGTTGTCCCCCAAAAGGAACAGTGTTGTCCCCTTAAGAGTTCGACGCCGCCATGAACCGCGTTCTCCCATGTCACCGCAGGTTTGCGCGAGGACGGAACTGCGTTCTATGAAAATGAAAAATCACGGGTTGATTAACAACGCGGATGTGGCATTGCAGCGACCCGGATAAGTTGTCAGTCTGTTTGCTATGGCGAAGACGACATCACCTCGGACATGGCTGACCACCCTTGCCCTGGTCGGGGCGTTCGCAGTGACCGGATGCGGGTCCAGCAACGATTCCGGCCCGGGCAACGACGCCGCCGGGGCCACCCAGGGGAGCACCCCGCAGGGCGGGGAGCAGACGAGCACCGACGCGAGCGGCACACAGCCCCAGTCCGGTGACTCGCCGTCCGGTGAGGCGCAGTCCGGCACTCCGCAAGCCGGGGCGAGTGCCACGCCGGATGCCGACCACAGCGCGGACGTCTACGAGCTCACGGAGACGTACACGGATCCGGCGAAATTGTTCACGGTGAAGTACCCCAAGTCCTGGAAGGTCCAGAAGGACAACGGGTACCTGGAGTTGACCAGCCCGGACGGGAAGGTCCAGGGCAAGGTGGCCTCCACCAAGGTCCGCCCCCCCAAGGGCGATTGGTTCACCCGCCCCACCCACCCCCTGATCGGGGAGGAAACCGGGTTGAGCAAGCAGGTGGGCACCCAGGTGTTCACGTACTCCACCTACGTCCCGGCCCCGCCGCGTAGTGAGCGCACCGACTCGATCCTGTGGGGGCTCACGGAGTCCGGTGGCCAGGGCATCGTGTCCCTCCCGGGCGGGGACAAACGGGACGAGCTGTGGGCGGAGTTCTACTACGCCCCCGTGAACGAGGGGAACCGACCCCTGTCCCAGAGCCAAGGGGTCAAGCTGGTCAATCAGATCAACGAGACGGACGAGGCCGGCACGGTGGACGCGATCCTCAAGTCCATCCGGGCCGTCCACTAGGGACGACCCGCCTGCAGTTCGTCGAGGCGGGGCAAAGAGCGCGGGGAGAGTGGCCGGTGCGGTCATTCCGGTGGGTTGCCGGGATGACCGCACTGATGTTTTTTCGCGGGGTGATCCGAGTGGGCACGCCGATCCCATCACTCGAGAACACCCGTGCGACAACGGCAAACACTTAGGTGAACTACACCACAAGTGCATCACACTTTCCGGTTCACTATTGCAAACCCTATGGCTCGGATCCACGCTGGAGCCATGACACACAACACAGCCCGCAACTGGGCCATCACCCTCGGTATCACGTCCGCCCTCGCCCTGACGGGGTGCACTGCCTCGAACGGCGCGGCCACCCCCACGAGCTCCGATACCACCACGCACAGCACCGCACCGCCGCAATCGGGCGGGACCGCGACGTCGACTGCGGGCTCCACCGCGCCGTCGGCGACGTCGCCCGCCGGGTCCGTCGCGCCGTCGGCGACACAGCCCGGGGACTCCGGAACGACCGCACCGTCCACGCCCTCCGCGCCGGATGCGAGTTCCGAGCCGGTCGGGGCGCCCGGCGCTACCACTGCACCGGCCGAGCCCGCGCCGGGCGGCCAGACAGGTGACACGATCGCCCTGACCGAGACCTACACCGCGCCGGACGGGGCCTTCAGCATGAAGTATCCCGCCTCGTGGACCGCGAAGACGGATCAGGGGTACTTGGAGCTCACGAGCCCCACGGGCCAGGCGATGGGTCGGATCGCCACCACGGACGTGCGACCGCTGCGCGAGGACTGGTTCACGTCCCCCCGCTACACGGTGCCCGGTGAGACCACACCGTTGTCCGAGGACATCGGCGCGCAGGTGAGCACGTACTCCGCGTACCTCCGCAGCGACAAGGGTCCGGGCGACGACACCGTGCTCTTCGGCCTCTCACAGGTCAACTCCTCCGGCCTGGTGAGCCTGGCGGGAGGCGAGACGGGTCGCGAGTTGTGGGTCGAGTTCTCCACCGGCCCGGTCAACACGACCGGGAGGTTCGTCACCGATGAGGAACTGGTCGACATCCTGAACACCACGGTCGCCACACACCCGGACGTCCCCGCCATTCAGGCGATGCTGCACAGCATCTCCATGGACTGACATGCGATTGGCCTGACACACAACATTCCAGGCACTGCGAAGCCCGGGAACACCACGTTCCCGGGCTTCGCGGTGCCTGAAACTTCTCCGGCGGGCTTCGGCGTGCCTCAAATGTTGGGGCTGTCCCTGAGGGGCGCCCGAATGGGTGCCGCGTGAATTCTTGGGCACGCGGAAGCCAGGATCGAAATTCTGGGCACCCTGGAGCCAGTATCCGGCGAGGGAGTGGCTTTGGAGTGCCTAGGAAATCGTGCCTGGCTTTAGCTGCCCCAGAAATCGCCGGTGGCTTCGGAGTGCCTCGAAGTGCGCGGATGGCCTGCCGGGCCCGAGAGCTGCGGCGCGACGCCGGCCCTCGGCGGCTACTTCCGGAACGCCTCCAGCAGGGCCTTGCTGCCGGCGGCGAGCAGAGCGACGTCGGCGCCCACGTTCACGAAGTCCGCGCCCGAAGCGAGGTAGTCCCGCGCCTGGTCCTGGGCGAACGCGTTGACGCCCACGAACTTGCCTGCGGCCTTCACCTCCGGGATCACGTGCTTCACGGCGGCCACGACGTCCGGGTGGGTCTGCTGACCGAGCAACCCCATGGACGCGGCGAGGTCCGACGGGCCGATGAACACACCGTCCACGCCGTCCACGGCGGCGATCGCGGCGGCGTTCTCCACGGCAGCAGCGGACTCCGCCTGAACGATCAGCGTGATGGTCTCGCGTGCCCGGGTCAGGTACCCAGGGATCCGGTTCCACCGGCCGGAGCGGGCCAGGGCGGAGCCGACGCCGCGCACACCCCCGGGCGGATAGGCCACCGCCCGAGCGGCGGCCTGCGCCTCTTCGACCGAGTCGACCATGGGCACCACGAGCGACTGGGCCCCGAGGTCCAGGTACTGCTTGATGAGCACCTCGCTGTTCTCGGGGACCCGCACGACCCCGAGCGTGGGGTAGGCGGCGATCGCGCGCAGCACGGACTGGATGGTCTCGAGCGACAGCGGCGAGTGCTCGCCGTCGATCAGCAGGTAGTCGAAACCGGTCCCGGCCAGGATCTCCGCGGCCGCGGGATCCCCGGAGGAGTGAAACATCCCGATCACGGGCTGCTCACCGGAGGCCAGCGGGAAGAGGTCCTTGAGGCTCGGCAGCACACCGGGCAGGTTGGGAGCGTCCTCCGCGCGGAACGCGTGGAGCAGATCGTTCACTCGAACCGACATGTGATGGCCCCCAGATCTCCGTAATCGGCGTGCACGGTGTCCCCGGGGTGGACCCACATGGGCTTGGTGAAGGAACCGGCCAGCACGATGCTCCCGGCGGGCAGGGTGTCGTCGTGCGCGGCCAGCTTGTTGCCCAGCCACGCCACACCGTTCGCGGGGTGGTTGAGCACGGCCGCGGCCACGCCGGTGTCCTCGAGGCTCTCGTTGCGGTACAGCAGCGCGGAGACCCACCGCAGGTCCACGGCGTCCGGGGCCACGGGGTTGCCGCCGTAGACCATTCCGCCCAGGGCCGCGTTGTCCGAGATGGTGTCCACGATCGTGCGGCCCTCCATCTCGATGCGCGAGCTCAGGATCTCCAGCGCCGGGACCACGTACTCGGTCGCGCGCAGGACGTCGAAGATGGTCACGTTCGGCCCGGTCAGCTCGTCCCGGAGCACGAAGGCGAGTTCCACCTCGATGCGCACGTTGGAGTACTGGTCGTGGCGGATCACGGAGCCGTTCTCGTACACCTGGTCCGCGAAGATCGCCCCGTAGTCCGGTTCGGTGATGCCCGTGGCCTCCTGCATGACCTTGGACGTCAGCCCGATCTTGCGCCCCACCAGCCGACGTCCGGCGGCCTCGCTGCGGCGGCGCCACTCGTTCTGCACCGCGTAGGAATCCTCCACGGTCATCTCCGGGTACTGCTGCGTGAGCCGCGGAATCATGGTGCGCTCGCGCTCGGCCGCGGCCAGATCGTCCGCGATCTTAGTGATGCGTTCCTTCTCCAGCATGGTGTCTCCCTCGCGTTGGTCGGGTATCACCGGCGACGACGCCGCTCGGGCGCCCCGCGCACGGAACGTCCCGGCGTCGTCGTCGGTGGTGGAAGCCGAATGGTCAGAGCTGGTGACCTAGCTTGTACTCGCCCTGCTTCCACTCGGGCATGGACTCCTCGCCCTCGGAGGGGCGGGTGTAGGAGAAGCCGTCCGCGCCGATGGTCGCGGCGAGCTCGGACTCCTCGGTGCGGGCCACGACCTCCTGCGGGTTGCCGTCCAGGTCCAGCACGAGGGAGGCGTCCGTGTACCAGGACGGGACCACGGGGGTGCCCCACCAGTCGCGGCGCTGGTTGTCGTGGACGTCCCACGTGACCACGGGGTTGTCCGGGTCACCCGTGTAGTAGTCCTGCGTGTAGATCTCCACGCGGTGCCCGTCCGGGTCGCGCAGGTAGAGGTAGAACGCGTTGGAGACACCGTGGCGGCCGGGGCCGCGCTCGATCATGTCCGAGCGGCGCAGCGCACCCAGCTTGTCGCAGATCGCCAGGATGTTGTGCTTCTCGTGGGTCGAGAACGCCACGTGGTGCATCCGGGGACCGTCGCCGCCGGTCATGGCGGTGTCGTGCACGGTGGGCTTGCGGCGCATCCACGCGGCGTAGACCGTGCCCTCCTCGTCCTGGATGTCCTCGGTCACGCGGAAGCCCAGGTCCTGCATGAACTTGGTCGCGCGGGGGACGTCCGGGGTGACCTGGTTGAAGTGGTCCAGGCGCACCAGGGCACCGGGGGTGTAGAGGTCGTAACGCCACGCGAGACGCTCCACGTGCTCCACGTCGTGGAAGAACTCGTACGGGAAGCCCAGCGGGTCCTCCACGCGCACGGAGTCACCGATGCCCTTGACGAAGCCGTCCTTCTTGCGCTCCACGCGGCAGCCGAGCTCCTGGTAGAACGCCTCGGCCTTGTCCAGGTCCTCCGGGGTGCGCACGCGGTAGGAGAACGCCGCCACGGCGGCCACCGGGCCCTGGCGCAGCACCAGGTTGTGGTGGATGAACTCCTCGAGCGAGCGCAGGTAGACGGTGTTCTCGTCCTCCTCGGTGACCGTGAGGCCGAGCACGTCCACGTAGAAGTCACGGGAACGCTTGAGGTCGGTGACCACGATCTCCATGTACGCGCAGCGCAGGATGTCCGGCGCGGGCACGGACGGGGTCTTGACGGGGTTGTCGGTGGTGATCGGAGCTTCCTGCGAAACGTAGAAGCCCGAGGACGTCATTGTCCGGTCAGCGGGATTCGTCATGATGTGTCCTTCTCGTGGGTGGTACCGGGTTGTAGGAGGAGGGGGACGCTCAGGCGTCCATCTTTTCGGCGGCGTCTTCCTGCTTGCCGAACACGGGGTTGTGCACCTCGCCCAGGTTGATGTGCACGGCCTGCTGGTCCGTGTAGAAATCGATCGAGCGGTAGCCGCCCTCGTGGCCCAGCCCGGAGGCCTTCACGCCGCCGAACGGGGTGCGCAGGTCACGCACGTTGTTGGAGTTGAGCCACACCATGCCCGCCTCCACGTTCTGCGCGAAGTTGTGGGCGCGCTTGAGGTCGCTCGTCCAGATGTAGGCGGCCAGGCCGTACTTGGTGTTGTTGGCCAGCTCGAGGGCCTCTTCCTCGGTGTCGAACGGGGTGATCGCCACGACCGGGCCGAAGATCTCCTCCTGGAAGATCCGGGCGTCCGGCTTGACGTCCACGAACACCGTGGGGGCCACGTAGTTACCGGTCTCGAAGCCCTCGGGGCGGCCGCCACCGGCCACCAGACGGGCCTCCTGCTTGCCGATCTCCACGTAGGACATGACCTTCTCGTAGTGCTCCGGGTGCACGAGCGCGCCCACCTCGGTGGACGGGTCCGAGGGCAGACCCACCTTCACGCGCTTGGCCTGGGCCGCGTAGCGCTCCACGAACTCGTCGTAGATCCCGCGCTGGACCAGGATGCGCGAACCCGCGGTGCAGCGCTCGCCGTTGAGGGAGAACACGCCGAAGATCGTGGCGTTGATTGCGCCCTCCAGATCGGCGTCGTCGAACACCACGGCCGGGGACTTGCCGCCCAGCTCCATGGACAGACCCTTGAGGAAGGGCGCGGCGTTGCCGAAGATGATCTGCCCGGTGCGGGACTCGCCCGTGAACGAGATCAGCGGGACGTCCGGGTGCTTCACGAGCGAGTCACCGGCGTAGCCCTCCTCGCCGTACCCGTTGACCAGGTTGAACACACCGGCCGGGACGCCGGCCTCCTCGAAGATGCCCGGCCACAGGGACGCGGACAGGGGCGTGAACTCGGCCGGCTTGAGCACCACGGTGTTACCCGTGGCCAGGGCCGGACCCAGCTTCCAGGACTCGAGCATGAACGGGGTGTTCCACGGGGTGATCAACCCGGCCACACCGATCGGCTTGCGGTTGACGTAGTTCACCTGGCGGCCGGGAACCTTGTAGGCGTCGTCGATCTGGGCGACGATCAGGTCCGCGAAGAAGCGGAAGTTCTCCGCGGCGCGGCGCGCCTGACCCAGGGCCTGGGTGATGGGCAGACCGGAATCGTAGGACTCCATGGCGGCGAGTTGGTCACCGCGGGACTCCACGATGTCCGCGATCTTGTGCAGCACCCGCGAGCGCTCGCGGGGCAACATCTTGGGCCACGGGCCCTCGTCGAACGCCTTCTTGGCCGCGGCCACGGCGGCCTCGATGTCCGCCTTCTTGCCGGAGGCGGCCTTGATGTAGGGCTCGTTGGTCACGGGGTTGAGCACGTCGAACGTGTCCCCGTCCACGGAATCCACCCATTCGCCGTTGATGTAGTGGCGGATGGACTCGGGAAGGTTCTCGGGCTTGGTGTCCTGCAGAGCTGCCATGGGATGACTCCTCCAGTCGATGACTTCTGACGGGTTGCTTCTGATTGCGTGTTCTTGATGGACCGGGCGCGCCCGGCCGGTGGCCCGATCGGTACGGGTGGGTCGGTGGTTCACGAGCTCCGGCGCTGCGGCTCCTCGTGGGTGTCGGCGCGGCTGCTGAGGTAGCTGCGCAGGGTCGCGGAACGGTGCTGGCGCACGGCGCGCTCCACGGCGTCGGCCGGGGCGCGGGTCTCGATGAGGTGCAGGATGTGGTAGTGCTCGTTGACCGAGGCGCGCGCACGTTCTGGGATGAACGAGAACGTGGAGGTGCGCAGGTGGTTGAGCCGTTCCCACTCGACCATCACGAGGTCGTTGAGACGTTCGTTGGGGCACCGGCAAGCGAGCACCCGGTGGAACTCGTGGTTGGTCTCGGTGAACGCCTGCGGGTCGAAGTTCTTCAGGGACGCCTCCAGGGAGACGTTGAGCTGGCGGGCGTGTGCGAGGTCCGCAGCGGTCATGTGCTCGGCGGACAGCGCGGTGGCCGCGCCCTCCAGCAGACCGAGGGTCTCCATGCTGTAGCGGTACTGCTCGCCGTTGACCATGGAAACCCGCGCACCCACGTTGCGTTCGAACGTCACGAGGCCCTCCGCCTCGAGCCTCCGGATGGCCTCGCGTACGGGCACCACGGACATGTCCAGGGTCTCCGCGATGCTCGCGAGCACCAGGCGGTAGCCCGGTGAGAAGGCCTGGGTCATGATCTGGCTCTTGATCCAGTCGTAGGCGCGCTGTGCCTTGCTGGGGGCCCCGGTGGCCGTGGTGGTGGTCATGGATTCCTCGGTTCGATGGGGGTCTCGGTCAGTCGTCGGAGGCGGGGTGTTCCGCCAACCACTGCTGGAACTCTTCCTTCCACTGCCCCGTGGGCGGGAAGAGTCCCTTGACGGGGTTGCCCTCCGCCACGCGCTCGGCCACCCAGCCGTCCTCGTGCTCCTTGGCCAGGGCGGCGTCCACGACGTCCTCGGCGAGCTCGCGCGGGATCACGATCACGCCGTCGTCGTCGCCCACGATCACGTCACCGGGCAGCACGGTCGCGTTGCCGCACGCCACGGCCACGTCCTGGTCCCACGGGACGTGCCGGCGGCCCAGCACCGCGGGGTGCGCGGTCTGCGCGAAGACGGGCAGCCCGATCTCGGCGACGGCCGCGTAGTCGCGCACACCGCCGTCGCTGACCACACCGGCCGCGCCGTTGAACTTGGCGCGCAGCGCGAGGATGTCACCGAGCGTCCCGGAACCGGCGGCGCCGCGGGCCTCGATCACGATCACCTCACCCGGCCCGACGGTGTCGAAGACCTGCTTCTGCACGTTGTACCCGCCGCCGTGGGACCTGAAGAGGTCCTCGCGGTTGGGCACGAAGCGCAGGGTCTTGGCCGTGCCGACCATCGTGGTGCCGGGCGTCTGCGGGTACACGCCCTCGATCACCACGTTGTTGAGCCCGCGCTTGCGCAGCTCGGCGGACAGCCCGGCCGTGGGCGCCTTCGCGAGCTTGGCGCGCAGCGCGTCGGGCAGCGCCTTGGCGTCCGCCTCCGGCAACCCGGCGGCCTCGCGGGAACCCCACGCCTCCTCGCGCTGCTTGTCGTCCACGGCGGGCATGGCGCCCAGCCCCTCGTCGAAGCTCTCATCACCCTCGGTCACGTGGCTGATCAGGCGGCCCGACGACGGCGCTCCCGCCACCTCCGGCGCGTCCACCTCGATCTCCACGACGTCCCCGGGCTGAGCGACCGAGGAACCGGCGGGGGTGCCCGTGAGGATCACGTCCCCCTCCTCCAGCGTCAGGTGCTGGGAGAGGTCCGCCACGAACTGGGCGAGCGGGAAGATCATGTTCTCCGCCGCGGTGGTGTCCTCCTGGACCAGCTCACCGTTGCGCCACGTGCGCACGCGCAGCTGCTCCGGGGAGATCTTACGGGCGTCGATCAGGGCGGGACCCAGCGAGGTGTAGCCGTCGCGGCCCTTGTTGCGCAGGTTGGAGCCCTTGTCCGCGGCGCGCAGGTCGTAGAGGCCCCAGTCGTTGGCGGCGGTCACGGAGGCCACGTGGGACCACGCGTCCTCGAGGGAGACGTTCTTCGCGGGCGTCCCGATCACCAGGGCGATCTCGCCCTCGAACGCGAGCAGCTCGGTGCCGGCGGGGCGTTCCACCGCGGTGCCCGAACCACCCAGCGAGCTCGCGGGCTTGAGGAAGTAGGACGGGACGGCGGGCTTGCGACCGCGCTGCGCCGCACGGGACTCGTAGGCCACGTGCACCGCGATGATCTTGCCCGGGTGCACGGGAACCGGCTGTCCAGGGGCTCCGGATGAAGCCTGCTGAGCGTTCTGGGGGTTCTCGGTCACGGCGACCGCCTCCTCGTCATCGTCAGAATGTTATTTGAAATCGTATATTATTTGTGTATTCTGAGCAAGTGGCGCGGACCACACCATCTTCCCCCGGGACACCCGGGCGGCGCACCCATCCCAGAGAACCGGACTCGCCGGACGAAGGAGTCACGCATGGCGACCCACGATCCCACCACCTACGAAACAACGGCCAGAAGTGCCACGCAGCGTCGTGAGCAGCGCAAGGTCGTGGCCGGAACCATCATCGGTACCAGTATCGAGTGGTACGACTTCTTCCTCTACGCCTCCGCCGCGGGACTCGTGTTCAACCACTTGTTCTTCGAGCCCATGGGCCCCCAGGCGGCCACTCTTGTGGCCTTCGCCACGGTGGGCCTGAGCTTCCTCTTCCGCCCCCTCGGAGCGTTCCTCGCGGGGCACTTCGGAGACAAGTACGGGCGCAAGGTGATCCTCATGATCACCCTGATCACCATGGGCGTGGCCACCGCGCTGATCGGTGTGCTGCCCACGTTCGAGACCGCGGGCTACATGGCCCCCGTCCTGCTCGTGTTAATGCGCATCCTGCAGGGCATCTCCGCGGGCGGTGAATGGGGCGGCGCCGCCCTGATGTCCGTGGAACACGCACCCGTGAACCGGCGCGGCGTCTACGGCGCGAGCCCGCAGGTGGGTGTCCCCCTGGGGCTGCTGCTCGCCAACGGCGTGCTCGCCCTGATGACGGTGATCGCCCCGGGTGACGCCTTCCTCGAGTGGGGCTGGCGCATCCCGTTCC
Organism: Kocuria marina; assembly: GCF_000786655.1. Lineage (GTDB taxonomy): Bacteria > Actinomycetota > Actinomycetes > Actinomycetales > Micrococcaceae > Kocuria > Kocuria marina_A. The sequence continues at coordinate 45,331 of NZ_JROM01000058.1, forward strand.
TGCTGTCCGTGGTGCTGATCGTGGTGGGTTACTTCATCCGGCACGGTGTGGAGGAGTCCCCCGTGTTCGCGCAGATCTCCCAGCGTGCCGCCCAGACCAAGGCGCCGCTGCCCGAGTTGTTCCGCAAGCACTGGCCCGTGGTGATCGTGGCCGCGCTCGTCTTCGCCGGCAACGGTGCCGTGGGCTACATGACCACGGGTGGGTTCATTCAGAACTACGCCTCCAACCCTGCCGGGCCCATCGGGCTGGAGCGCGGGACCGTACTGCTCGCCGTCACCGGCTCCGCCGTGGTGTGGCTCGCGTTCACCGTGGTGGCCGGGGCGCTTTCGGACGCGATCGGGCGGCGTACCGCGTACATCGTGGGGTGGATCGCCCAGCTCGTGGGCGTGGCCTTGCTGTTCCCCACGGTCAATCGCGGGGACGCCCTGTCCCTGTTCTTCGCGCTGGCGATCCTCAGCGTGGGGCTCGGCCTGACCTACGGGCAGCAGTCGGCCATGTACGCCGAGCTCTACCCCGCATCCATCCGGTACTCCGGGGTGTCCATCACGTATGCGCTCGGGTCCATCCTGGGCGGCGCGTTCGCCCCGACCATCGCCCAGGCGCTGCGCCAGGCCACGGGTGGCACCGCCGCGATTGCGATCTACCTGGGCGCCATGACCCTCGTGGGTCTGATCGCCACGCTTCTGCTGCGCGACCGCAGCGGGATCCCGCTGGGTCCGGACCACGAGGCGGAGCAGGCGGTGAGTCCGCTGCGCGGTTCCCGCACCCGCATGGTGTGAGCCGCGACCCGGTCACAAAGTGACGCACGACCTCTCGGTTCCGAGTTCCCGTGTACCCGGAAAGACAATGGAACCGGGATTGTTACCCGGAACACAGATCATATATGACCTGCGGCACACCCTTTCGACCCCACCGAACCACCCCGGGGCGGGCAACGTGGCCCGCACCCGCCGTACGGATCTCACCGGTGGAACCGCGCAGCACGGACGCCGCCCCGCGGCACGTCCGCGACTCGGACCCGGATCCCGGACCCTGCGGGAACGCCCTGCGAGATCACCGCACAAACCAGGAGAAGGCATGTTATTTCACCAGAACGGATACGTCTCCGAGGATCCCCGGATCGAGGAGCCCCGCGGCTACGGCGTGGACCGTCCCGCGGACCTGACCGACACCATGGACGTGCTGATCGTGGGCACGGGACCGGCGGGTGTGATCGCGGCGGCACAGCTGTCCCAGTACCCGGACGTCAACACGCGCATGATCGAGCGCCGTCCGGACCGGTTGGAGATCGGCCAGGCGGACGGTATCCAGGCCCGCAGCGTGGAGACCTTCCAGGCCTTCGGTTTCGCGGAGGAGATCACACAGGAGGCCTACCACCTGCGCGAGATGTGCTTCTGGAACCCGGACCCCACCAACCCGCAGAACATCGTGCGCACCGGCCGCCCCGCGGATGACCCCCACGGCGTGTCCGAGTTCCCGCACCTGATCGTGAACCAGGCCCGCGTGCTGGACTACTTCCTGCGCTCGGCCGAACGCGGCCCGGCCCGGATCACCCCCAACTACGGCATCGAGTTCGTGAACCTGGAGATCGACCAGGACCAGGAGTACCCCGTGGCCGTGACCGTGCGCTACGCCGCCGGTGAGCGCGAGGGCGAGGAGCGCACGGTGCGCGCCAAGTACGTCTTCGGGTGCGACGGCGCGTCCTCCCGCGTGCGCAAGGCGATCGGTCGCAAGCTCAGCGGCCAGGGCGCCAACCACGCGTGGGGCGTCATGGACGTGCTCGCCAACACCGATTTCCCCGACATCCGCACCAAGTGCGCGATCAACTCCGTGAACGGTTCCATCCTGTTGATCCCGCGCGAGGGCGGGCTGCTGTTCCGCATGTACGTGGATCTGGGCGAAGTCCCCGAGGACGACAACCACGAGATCCGCAAGACCCCGGTGGAGGAGATCATCCGCCGCGCGAACAAGATCATCAACCCGTACAGCGTGGACGTGAGGTCCGTGGCGTGGTCCTCCGTGTACGAGGTGGGCCACCGCCTCACGGACCACTTCGACGACGTCGACACCGAGGACCGCGGCACCCGCTGCCCCCGCGTGTTCATCGCCGGGGACGCGTGCCACACGCACTCCGCCAAGGCCGGTCAGGGCATGAACGTGTCCATGCAGGACGGGTGGAACCTGGGCTGGAAGCTGGGTGCCGTGCTCTCCGGGCGCGCGGACCAGTCGCTGCTGGACACCTACTCCGAGGAGCGTCAGGTGATCGCCAAGAACCTGATCGACTTCGACCGTGAGTGGTCCACCCTCATGGCCACCCCGCAGGACAAGCTGCCGGACCCCAAGTACCTCGAGGACTTCTACGTGAAGACCGCGGAATTCCCGGCCGGGTTCATGACCGAGTACCAGCCGTCCCTGATCACCGCGGGCACCGAGCACCAGGACCTCGCCGAGGGCTACCCCGTGGGCAAGCGTTTCAAGTCCGCTCGCGTCCAGCGCGTGTGCGATTCCATGGTCGTGCACCAGGGTCACGAGGCCACCGCGGACGGGCGCTGGCGCATCCACGTCTTCGCAGACAGCGCCGTGGCCGGGGCGGATTCCCCCACCACCGCGTTCGCCGAGTGGTGGCAGAACGATCCTTCATCCCCGCTCGTGGCGCTGCGCCGTGATGACGACGGCGATGCCACCCTCTTCGACGTGGACGTCACCTACCAGCAGCCCTACACGGACGTCGACATCACCAAGGTGCCGCGCGCGTTCAAGCCGCAGGTGGGCCCGTTCGAGCTGAACTACTGGGAGCGCGTCTACGCCGCGATCCCCGGCGAGGACGTCTTCGACGTGCGCACGATCAGCCGCGACGGCGCCGTCGTGGTGGTCCGCCCGGATCACTACGTGGCCGCGGTCCTGCCGCTCGATGCGACCGACGAACTCACCGAGTTCTTCGGGAAGTTTCTGCGCAAGAACTGACCCGGCCCCCGGGGGGGGCACTCCCTGTGAGCCGTGACGAAGTCCGGGCCGGGCTCAGCGGGTGATGACCACGCTCGCCTCGGACGTGTTGACCCGGAACGTGAGGGTCTCCCGGAAGTAGAGGTCCACGGTCTCCGCGGTGTGGGACGAGTAGCCGATCGCGGCGTCCAGGCCCAGGCGCAGTTCGGTCTTGGCGCGGGCCACGGCGTCCGGGAACTCGCGAACGTCCTGCGGTGCGGTCACCGGGTCGTTGTCGCTCGCGGGCGCGTTGCCCTGGATGTCCGCGGCCAGGTCGCTCACGTGTCCTGTTCCCAGTGCCGAGAACTCGGCGCCCGCGGGGTCCGCGTCCGGGGCACCGTCGCGCGGGGGCACCGTGGTCGGGTCCTCCAGGAACGAGCGCGGCGGCGCAAAGAACAGGGACCCCGTGACCGCGGTGGAGAAGTCCAGGATGCGGTCGTAGGTGCCCGGAGGGTCGCCCAGGAACATGTTCTCGAGCATGGTCTCCGCGACGCCCGGATCCGCGGCGTAGCTGATGAAGTACGTGCCGAACTCCTCGGTGCCCACGCGACCGAACGGCACGTTGTCACGTATGATCTCGCAGGCCCGGCCGTCCACGTGGTCGAGGTCGTTGAGGGCCACGTGCGAGTTGGCGGGCTTGTCCTCGTCCGAGAGCTCGATGTCCTCGAGCTTGGTTCGCCCGATCACCAGCTTCTGCTCCGTGACGGACAGTGCCTCTCACGCGCCCATGTCGTGGAGGTACTTCTGCACGTGCACGTAGCTGCCGCCGCGGCAGGTCGGGTCCTGGTCACCCACGACCGCGACCGTGAACGCGTCCTCGTCCTCCGGGTTCGCGGCGCCGTCCACGAAACCCAGCAGATCGCGTTCCTCGAAGAACGTGAAGCCCTGTACCTCGTCCACCACGTCCACGTGCGGGCCCAGGCGCTTCATGAGGTGCTTGGCCAGCTCGAAGCACATGTCCTGGGAGACCGCGCGCAAGTGGATCAGCAGGTCCCCGGGGTGGACACCGCCGTGTGCACAGGACCCACGATCTCCGGGAACGGGTGCAGGTCCTTGGGGCGGGGCGCATCGTAGAGCCGATCCCACGCATCGGAGCCGATACCGACCGCGCACAACAGGTCACTCGTGGGGACGCGGAACAAGACCGCCTTGGTGAGGTCCGAGACGTCCGTGAGGATGTCCGCGACCCCCGCCTCCGATCCCTCCTCGATGGTCAGGACCAGGAACATCGCGGACTTGGCCGGGGCGGCCACGATCTTCCGAGTGGGCATGGGCTCTCCGTGGGTGGGCGGTGCGCCACCCGGATACTCACGCGCCCTGGGCGTACCGAGCGCGGTCGATCCGGGGTGGGCGGGTGTGCTGTCCTTCCCACGCTAGCCCTCGGGTACCGTCCCGCGGCAGTGGGTCACAACCCCCGGAAGAGTTCCACGATCTCCGCCGCGCTCGTGTCCCGACACGCGCTGAAACCGGTGCCCGCCCACAGGTTCAGCCCCTCGGCGTCGCTCGCGGACGCGGCCCGCAGCGGCGCCGTCATGTAATGCACCTGCGGGTAGCCACTCACCTGCGCAGATCCGAGTCGGTCGGTGAACCCATTACGCAGGGCGCGGGCCCAGCGGCCCGAGAACGCCCGGGTGACCACGGTGTCCCTGCCCCCGCCGTTCAGCAGGGCCTCCCGGTGGGCGGGTTTGGTCCCCGCTTCCCGCGCGGTGAGGAACAGGGTGCCCACTTGCACCGCTACGGCTCCGCGGCCGAGCAGGTCCGCGGCGTCCTCGCGACTCGCGATCCCGCCCGCGGCGATCAACGGGATCTCGCTCAACTCACGCGCCTGGTCGAGCAGTTCCGCGGTGCTGATGCCCTCCGGGGTCGTGGCCTGGCCGTGTGTGGCCCGGTGTCCGCCCGCTTCGCGTCCCTGCACCACGATCGCGTCCGGTGCGAGTTCCGCCGCGGCCTCGACTTCCCGCGCGTCCGTGGCATTGAGGACGACGACGCTGCCCGCCTCACGCAACCGCGCGACGTCGGCCGCTCCCGGCAGTCCGAACGTGAGCGAGACGAGGGGCACGGGGTTGGCCACGAGGTGATCCAGCTTGGCCGGGTAGTCGTCATCCGTGAACGGGCCCGGCTGCGGGGCGGGGACGTCCAGGTCGGCGGCCACGGGGGCGAGGGCTCGCGCGTATGCCTCAAGCTGCTCCGGATCGGAGGGGTCCCGTTCGGGGACGAAGAGGTTGACCCCGAAGTGGTCCGTGCGTGCGGCGACCTCACGGATCTCCTCCGCCATGGCACTCGCGGATTTGTAACCCGCGGCCAGCATCCCCAGTCCGCCCGCTTCCGCTACGGCCACGGCGAGCGCGCAGGTCGAGGGGCCACCCGCCATGGGCGCCTGCACCACGGGTACGGACAGATCGTGCAGAGGGTTCGTCATCGTGGCTCCTTATAGTGGGGGCGTGCCGGATTCCCATGATGCCAGTCCCCTCACCAGCGCCGACAGGACCCCCTCACGTCCCGTGATCAAGGTGACCGGTGTGGTGCTGCGGCGCGCCTCGGACGGGGCGGTCCTGACCGTGCGCAAGCGTTCGACCGGGATGTTCATGTTCCCCGGGGGCAAGCCGGAGGGGGACGAGACACCGCTGGAGACCGGGATCCGCGAGGTCCGGGAGGAACTGGGGATCTCGCTGACCCCGGAGCAGTTGCGCCCCGTGGGGGAATGGCACTCGGATGCCGCGAACGAACCCGGTCACGGGCTGCACAGTCACGTGTTCGTGAGCACCGTGCCGCTCACCGACACCCCCGTGCCTGCGGCGGAGATCGTGGAACTGCGGTGGCAGCCCCTCGCGGGGGCCGAGGACGTCACGGACCTCGCTCCCCTGGCCCGGCTGCATGCCCTCCCGGCGCTGTGTGCCGTGTCCAGCGGCGCATGTGCCACCGGCGGCGAATCGTGAGGCACGCCGAGGCCACCGGCAACTTGTGAGGCACGTTGAGGTCCACCACGGATTCTCAGGCACTCCAAAGCCACTCACCCGCTCAAATACTGGCTTCCGCTTGCCCAGAATCTTGATACTGGCTTCCGCGTGCCTCAAAGTTCACGCGAGCACCTGCAGGTGCTCGCATCTAGGGCGGTCACGACATTCGAGGCGTTTCAAGGCCACCCGCGAACTTTGAGGCGCCCCCACTCCATCGACGATTTCTGAGACAGCCCAAAGCCACTCACCCGCCCAAATACTGGCTTCCGCTTGCCCAGAATCTTGATAGTGGCTTCCGCGTGCCCGAAAACTTGGACGCCCACGTCCTCGCGCGCCCACGGTTGGGTCGGCCGGTGGGAGTTAGTGCTCCCTGCTGAGCCTGCCCGCGTTCTCCAGGACCGTGACCCTGTACCGCCGCATCAGGAACTGGACGCCCACCATTGCCGTGGCATTCACGGCAGTCACGACCACGTAGTACCACCCGAACTCGCGGTTGGGCCACACGAGGACGAGCAGAGCGGAGAGCCCCAGGAATCCGAAGAAGTACACGAGCCATACGACGATCGCGCGCGGCGCCGTATGTGGGAAGTAGGGGTCCGCCGTGAGGATCTCCCGCCGTCGCTCGGCGGCACGCTCCACCTCGGGAGCGGCGCCGACTGCTCGGGAATCATGGGCGGCCACGACAAACACCTCACCTCGTGCAACGTTCCGGAACGGTCCCGGACCTCCACACTCCCAGCGGGCGCGGGGACCTCGCAATGGCCGAACGGCCAGTTCTCGAAGGTGGGGCATCCCGTCGACGTAGCTCAGTCGGCCACAACTTCGGAGGCACCCCAAGGCCATCCGCGCACTTTGGGGAACTCCCACGCCACCGGCGATTTCTGGGGCAGTCCAAAGCCACTCACCCGCCCTGATACTGGCTTCCGCTCGCCCAGAATCTTGATACTGGCTTCCCCGTGCCCAAAAATCTGCGAGACCCACATGGGCGGGCATTCCCGGGGACGGGTCAGCGGGGCATTGCCGCGGCGGGTCACTGGGATATCGCCGTGGCACCGTGTTCCACGCCGCGGCAGCAGGAGCGCCGGGTCACGTGCGGCGCATGACCGTGGCGGCGTCCACGGTGACGTCGCCCAGGGGGCCCGGTGCGGCGTCGTCGGCGGAGGGATCGCGGGGGGTGATGCCCAGCGCGTCGGGTGCAATGGTGCGCAGGGTCTGGTGGGGGTCGTCCACCGGGGCGCGCAGCAGGGTGGCCGTGGCCCAGCCGTGGGTGAGGAGGTAGTGGTCGCTGTCGGGTTCCTCCGGGCCGGTCTCGGCGCTGTATGTGACGGCGATGTGCTTCTCGTCCCCGCGGCCGATCTGCGCCTGCACCGCGCCGAAGCCCGCCAACCGCGCGGGTTTGAGGCCGCGGAGGCGTTCGGGGGCGACGTCGGGGACGTTGATGTTGAGGATCCACTCGTCGAACGGGCGGGTCTCCCATCGCTCGAGCGCGAACCGGGTGACCAGATGTGCGGTGTCCCAGTGCTGCGGCGCGCCGGACGTGATGGACACCGCGATGCCGGGGATCCCGTGGGACGCGGCCGTCAGGACTGCCCCCACGGTGCCGGAATGCAATGTGGCCTTGCCCGTGTTCGCGCCCAGGTTGACCCCCGAGAGCACGAGATCGGGCCGCTGGCCGAACGCCCCGTAGGACGCCAGGAACGCGATCAGCGCCGGGGCGGCCTTGACGCCCACGCAGTCGACGTCGCGTGGCATCCCGGGCGGCGCAGCTGCGACCAGCGCGATCCGCCCGTCGATCTCCTCACCGGAGAGGGAGGAACTTGCCCCCGAGTACTCCTCGGCGGGTGCGGCCACCTTCACGGTGTGCCCCCGATCCAATGCAGCGCGCACCAGAACCGCGAGCCCCGGGGACGAGATGCCGTCGTCATTGGTGACCAGGATGTGCATGTGCACCATGGTGACACGCGCCCGTCACGCGGACCAGAGCCCGTTATTCGGGTCAGGCCTCCCAGAAGGACCAGCCCGGTCGCGCTTCACGCGGGCCGGACTGGCCGCGACGACGTCCGGTCAGGGTGCGCTGGGCGTCAGGCCGAACTACCCGGTGCGTCGAGCCGAAGCCGGGTCGTGGCACCGAGTCAGAGAACCACAGGTCAAGTACCCGAAGCGTCAGGAGAGCGTGCGCACCGTGATCTCGCGGGCGAACTTCTCGATGGTCGTGCGGTTGCCGGTCCCCAGGCCGCGGCGCGCCACGTTCAACGCTCCCGCCGAAGCCCCCAGTGCCACGGCCTGCACGAGTTCGAGCCCGCGCGCCAGCCCCACCGAGATCCCCGCGGTCATGGAATCCCCCGCCCCACGATGGTCCAGCGGTGTGATGGACGGCGCGGAGACCTCCCGGACCGAGTCCTTCTCCACGAGCAGCGCGGGGTCCTTGGCACGCGAGATCACCACGGCGCCCGCACCGCGTTCGAGCAGCATGTGTCCCGCGCTCACCAGGGCCTCCGCGGTGTCCTCCGTGACGAGTTCGAGATCGCGCACCTCTTCGTGGCTGATCTTGAGCACGTCCACGTTCGCCGCCACGGCCGCGAGCGCGGGCTTGCCACTGAGGTCCGCGACCACGGTGGTCCCGGCATCCCGCGTGTCCCGAATGAGGCGGCCGAAGAACGACGCCGGCACCACGTCCCCGGGTTCCGCCCCGGTGACCGTGAGGACGTCCGAGGCGAGCGCGTCCACGAACGCGGTGCCGTAGAGGTCGTCCAGTTCGTGGCGGGAGAGCTCCGGGGGTGGCATGTGGGCCACGGTCTCCCGGTCCTCACCGCGCAGGTCGTAGACATACCCGCCGTTGCCGTACCCGTAGCGCACCGCATTGACCTGCATGCCCAGCCCGTCCAGCATGGTGCGGATCAGCGAGCCCAGTTCCCCGCCGAACGGCCCGCTCACGGACACGTCCGCCCCCAGCGACCCGGCCATCCGGGCGACCCACAGCCCTTGCCCGCCGGGGTGCATGTGCACGTCCGACTCGTGGGAACTACGGTTACGATGCGCAGCCGGTTCCGTGATTTCCGTGATCAGCAGCGGAGTGGGAACCAGGATGGAGATACGCGGCTTGGGGCCGGGGCGGGTCTCGGTCACGAACGAAAGCTACCTGACACGGGCGCTGGTGAACAGCACACCAAGGTGTCACCATGGTGGGATGAACGTCACCGCACCGGTTCGTATCGTGGAAGGTCAGGCCGCCAGTGAGCACACGCTGCGCGCCCTGAGCGCGTACTTCAGCGAGTTGAACAACCGGATCGACGGCGGTTTCGATCCCGAACTCACCGAGGTCACCGCCCCGGAGGACGTCACTCCGCCGCACGGGGATTTCTTCCTCATGACGGATTTGGTCACGGGCTCGGTCATCGCGTGCGGCGCGGTGCGCAAACTCGACGATGACCGCGTGGAACTGCGCCGGATCTGGGTCACCCCGGAACACCGCGGACAGGGCCACGCGCGCACCCTGGTGCGGGCACTCGAGAACAAGGTGCGCGCTTTCGGCGCCACCACGGCCGTGGTCTCCCTCAACGAGGAGATGACCGAGGGGATCGCGATGTTCCGCAAGCGCGGCTACGAACCCGTGGATTCCTTCCACGACGCCACCACGGCCTCGGTCTTCCTGGCCCGCCAGTTGTAGACCCACCGATCGCAGGCCAGCAGTCACAAACCCGCAGGGTATGAGCCCGCCGAGCGGTGAACCTCAGTCGCGGGCCTCGCGCGTCTTCTTCCGGTTGGCCTTGTCGATCGCCTCGACCAATTCGTCCTTGGCCATGTCCGAGCGTCCCGTGATGTCCAGCTCCTGGGCGAGTTCGTACAGGTGCTCCTTGCCGGCATTAGCGTCCACCCCGCCGGCGGTGTCCTCCGAGTTCAGACCGCCCTTCTCGGCGCTGTCGTCCGAGGGCCCGTTGTGCTCCTTGGGCTCCCAGTGGTCCCCGACCTTCTCGTGGGTGTGCTTGACGGCCGACCACGCGGTGCGCGCCGCCCGAGCGTCGTCGTGGTATTCCTCCTGCGCCGAGCCGTAGGTCTGCGCGAACGTGTCCTGTGCCTTCTCGTCCGAGCGTTGCAGCGTGGACGGGATCTCGTCCTGGCGTGCACGGCCGTTCTTCTTCGCCTTGGGCACGGGGGCCTCCTCAAAGCGTTCGGGTGTCACTGATGGCTTGATTCTACGCGCCGCCGACGCCGCTGCGACAGGCCCGCCCGCTGCTTGAGTCAGTGCCACTCAACTTTCGTACGTCAATGGCTAGCACTTCCGCCGAGAGCCTGCTACATTAGATGTTGTTGAGTCACAGAGACTCAAGAAACGTGATGGCTCCACGCGGGAAATCACCGGATCGCGGGGCACAACACGTCGGTGTCACAGAGTGAAGGAGTAATCGTCATGGCTACATTCGATCCGTTCTCCGAGGTCCAGAACTTCGCCAACCAGGTCCTCTCCGGCCGCAACGGCCTGGAGCAGATGCCCATGGACCTCTACCGTCAGGACGCCAACTATTACCTCGCCGCGGACCTGCCGGGCATCGATCCCACGAGCGTGGACGTGGACGTGGACGGTCAGCTGCTGACCATCCGTGCGCAGCGTCGTCTGCCCTCCGCTGAGAAGGACACCAAGTGGATCGTGCGCGAGCGTCGCAGCCACTCGTTCGTCCGCCAGCTCAACCTGGGCCAGGGCATCGACACGGAGAACATCACCGCCGCGTACGACAACGGCGTGCTGACCGTGACCATCCCCGTGTCCCCCAAGTCCCAGCCGCGCAAGATCCAGGTGGCCACCGGCCAGGAACACCACGACAACGTAATCCTGGAGCACGACAAGGGCTCGGACGAGGACCGCTCGCAGAACGTGCAGAAGGACTCCGAGGGGTCGCAGGACTGACCAGAACCGAACAAGGCCGATCAGGACCGACCCTTCACCGGCACTGACCGGCGAATCCACCCGGTCGGAACAGGCCTGCTGAATCGGGGGCTCACCGCCCATGACATGACTGTGCCCCGCAGGTGACCCTGCGGGGCACAGTCATGTTCACGGCGGGGTCAGCGGTTCATCCACCGCACCACGTGGTCGAGGTCCTCGGACGCGCGGGAGGACCAGACCATGAGCGCGTACACGTGCGGTCCGCCCTCGCACACCACCGCGGTGGTGTCCACGTTCGCGCGCACCAGCTCGGCCACGAACTCCATGGTGTCCGGGTAGAGCATGTCCCGGTCACCCTGCAGCACGAACGTGCGGGGCAGTCCGCGCACGTCGCCGAACGCGGGGCTCACCATGGGGTCGGTGACGTCCCGGGTGCCGGCCCACCAGCGCGCGGCGGCCCGGGCGCCGTCGGTACCGAGCATGTGGTCCGCGTCCCGGTACGCCTCGATCTGGGGGTTCGTCACCGTGGTGTCCACCCACGGGGCCATGAGGATCAGACCCGCCACGCCGAAATCGTCCGCGTCCCGCAGTCGCATGGCCTGGGCCAGCGCCAGACCACCGCCGGCGGAATCGCCCGACAGGAAGACCCGCGGGCCGAACGAACGGGCCAGGTCCCACACGCCATCGGCGAGTTCGAGCGCCTCGTCCACCGTGTGATCGGGGGCGAGTCCGTAGCCCGGCACCACCACGGTGGCCCCGGTGCGCTGCATCAGGGCGTCGATCCAGCGCCAGTGCACCGTGGTCATGGGGTTCACGTATGCGCCACCGTGCCAGTGCACGACCACCGGGGCGTCCGCCCGGGTGAGGGCCGCCTTGGGCCGCGCGACGATGACCGGGTACCCGGCCACCATGACCTTCTCGAAGCTCGCGCGCTTGTGCATCGCCTTGTGCGGTGCCGCTTCCTCGCCACGCACGGCCAGGGACTCGAGCAGCTTCTCCTCGGAATCCAGTACGTCCGGGAGCACCCGCAGCGCCTGGTTCGTGGCGCGCAGCACCGGGTCCGCGGCACGCACGATCACGTCCGCAGCCGGCTTCGCGGCCCGGTCCTCGGCGATGCACGTGCTCGTGGAGGCCGCCGCGTGCCGACCACGACGCCGCTGGGCCCCGGTGGTCCCGGGCGTTGCGGCGTCCTCGCGGGAGCCGCCGTTCTCGGCAGCGCCCGCGGTCTCGCCGCGGTGCTGATCGTCGTCGGCCATGGGACCGACGGGGGCCCCGGCGGCACGGTGCTGCCCGGTCGAGCGGTGCGCAGTTCCCCGGTGGTCGGTGGCACGGTGATCGGCCGCGGTGCGGTGGTTCCCGACGTGACCGTGGGTCCGCTCGCCGGCCCCGGCACGGTGACCGTGCGACGTCGTCCGACCGGAAACACCGGCCGCACCCGCTGCGCCGGCCGCACCCGCGGTGGCCACGGCGGCGGCGGTCCCGACGTGCTGCCCGTGACCGGAATCCCCCCGGCGCTTCCCGGACACCGCGCGATGGCGACCGGTGACGGGGGCGGTTTCGGCGGCGTCGCCCGCGGACACCGTGCCGGACTGCCCGGCACCCTGCGCGGCGAGGGACTCACCTTCGACGTCCACGTGCGGGAGGATCTTGTCCAGCCAGCGCGGGAGCCACCAGGCCTTCCCGCCCAGCAAACGCATGACCGCGGGGATCAGGAGCATGCGCACCACGAACGCGTCCAGGAGGACACCGATCGCGAGCGCGAAGCCGATGGGCCGGATCATGGCCATGTCCGCGAAGATGAAGCCTGCGAACACGGAGATCATGATGATCGCCGCGGCGGTGACCACGGAGCGGCCCGCCTTGAAGCCGTAGACCACGGCCTGGCGCGCGGGGTGCCCGTGGGCGTAGGCCTCGCGCATCCCGGAGACCAGGAACAACTGGTAGTCCATGGCCAGGCCGAACAGGATGCCGATCATCAGCGTGGGCAGGAAGCTCAGGATGGGCCCGGGATCGTGCACGCCGAACACGGCGCCGCCCCAACCCCACTGGTACACGGCCACCACGGCACCGAAGGCCGCGAGCACGGAGAGCAGGAAGCCCAGCGTGGCGATCACCGGGACCAGAATGGAGCGGAAGACCATGAGCAGCAACAGCAGCGAGATGATCAGCACGACGCCCAGGTAGAGGGGCAGTTTCTCCCCCAGCAAATGGGAGACGTCGATGTTCGCCGCGGTGGTGCCGGCCACGCCCACGTGGACGTCCTCGCTGGCCTGGAGGTCGCCGTTGAGGTCACGGATGTTGTTGACGAGTTCCTCGGTCGCGGCGTCCGCGGGGCCCGAGGAGGGGATCACCTGGATCACGCCGGTGGTGTTGTCGTCCGTGGTCACGCCCGGGAGGACGTTGGCGACGTCGTCCTTCTGCGCCAGCCGGTCCGCCACGGTGTTCATCTTGTCCGTGGCCTCGGCGTCACTGAGACCCTCGGGAAGGTCCACGACCACCGCGAGCGGTCCGTTCTCACCCGCGCCGAAGTCGTCCGCGATGCGTTGGTAGGCCTGGTACTGGGTGCTGTCCTGGGGTTCGGTGGACGCGTCCGGTAGACCCAGACGCATGGTCTGGGCCGGCAGTGCGAGCACGATGAGCACGGCCGCGCACGCCAGGGTGGTGATCCAGGGGTGGCGCAGGTGCAGGGGGACGTCGTGCTCGTCGATGTTCTCCTGGCGGGGCGCGGCGTCGCGCACCTTCTTGGGCAGCACACGCCGTCCGGCGAGGGAGAGCAGAGCAGGGGTGAGTGTGAGTGTCAACAGCAGGGCGATCGCCACGGCCACACCGGCCACCGTGCCCATGAGCCCCAGGAACGGGATCGCGGTCACGTTCAGGGCCACCAGGGCCACGATCACGGTCAGCGCCGCGAAGAACACGGCCGTGCCGGCGGTGCCCACGGCCATCCCTATAGATTCCCGCACGGGCATACCTCGGCGCAACTGCTGCCGATGCCGGTTGAGCACGAACAGGGAGTAGTCGATCCCCACGGCCAGGCCCAGCATGACCCCGAGCATGGGGGTCACGGACATCATGTCGATCACGCCGGAGAACGCGAGGGTGGCACTCGTGGCGATGGCCACGCCCAAAAGCGCGGTCAACACGGGCAGCACCGCGGGGACCATGGCGCGCAGCATGATGAGCAGCACCAGGGCCGCGATGATCACGCCCACGATCTCCGCCGGACCCACCAGGGAGGAGATGTCCTGCGCGATCTCCTGGGAGAACTCGGCGTCCACACCGTCCACGGGGTGGTCCTTGATGGCGTCCATCACTGCGCTCTTGGTGTCCGATTCCACCGAGGTCTGGTCCACCGAGAAGCTCACCACGCTGATCGCGGAGTTACCGTCCTGGGAGACCACGCGGTAGTCACCCATGCGTTCCATGGCCCGTTCGCTCTCTTCGAGCTGGGCCTTCTGTTGGGCGATCTGCTGCGGGTCGATCCCGCGCTGCTGCAGGATGCGCTGTTCGCTCACGCCCGGCGGCAGGTTCTGACGCAGCTGCGCGAGCGCTTGCTCGCCCTGCTCGAGCTGCTGGCGGCCGTCCCGCAACTGCTGCCGACCGTCATCCAGCTGCTGCTGCGTCTGGAACGGGTTGCTCGTGGAGGCCACCTGGTCCACGTCCTCGGTGGCCTTCAGTGCCTCGGCGATGCCGTCCTTCTGGGCCTGCGTGAACTCGGAGCCGTCCTCCGTGAAGAACACGACGCGCCCCGTGCCCCGGTTGGCCTCCGGCAGTTCGTCCTTGAGCCGGTCCGCGAGGTTCTGCGTCTCGGTCCCCGGGATCGTGATGGCGTTGCTCAGGTTCACGCCCGACACGGCGACCCCGCCCACGGCCAACGCGAGCGCCGCGAGCCATACCAAGATCACCGCCCACGCGTGGGAGGCTGCGCTCTTGCCCAGCCTGTACAGAAGTCGTGCCACGGGATTCTCCTACTGGATTGGAAGTTCTCTGGTGCGTGCGCCGCGCGGGTCGGCGGGTGGTCGGTTCGTGGGGGGCTGTGCGGTTGTCGACGACGCCGCGGCGCCGGCTCTCGCCGTCAGGTCCCGGTGGTGCGTGTCGATGATGGGGCCGGATCGTCGGGCAGGTGCTTCGGACCGATGCTTCGCCCGGGTGCTTCGTCTCGGGATGCCGCATCAGGAATCGAAGCCCCGCCCCAGGACGCCGAGCGCGGTGGCCAACAGTTCGTCCCAGATCCGGCGGCCCCGCTCGTCCAGCACGCCCCCGGTGCGCGCGACCCACTCGTCGAGGCACTCGGCGAACGAGTTGATGAGCGTGGTGGCCACCAGGTGCGTCTCGAAGGACGAGTGCTGCGGCAGTCGTGCACGCAGGACCTCGTTCAAACGGTCCACGGCGGTGCGGGTCACCCTGAATCCCCACAGCGAGGCCGCAGGGGTGTCCTGCAGGTCCACGGAGAACACCGGTTGGAGTTCCTCGATCAGGGTGTGGGTGCGCAGCGATCCGATCAACTGCCGGTAGACGTCCCCCAGGGAAACGTCCGACGACGCCGCGTGGCCCGCCTCCGACGTGTCCGGTTCCGGGAGGTCCTGCAGCACCCGGTTGATCAGCCCGGCCACGAGTTCTGAGAGGTACTCGAACACCGCGTCCTGGGCCGAGGGGAAGTGGTTGAAGATGGTCCGGCGGGAGACCCCCGCCCGTGCGGCCAACTCGTTGACGGTCACACGGTCGGTGCCCAGCTCGGTGGCCAGTTCACCCGCCACCGTGATGATGGCCCGCCGATTGCGCAGGCGGATGGCCTCGCGCTTGTCCTTGGGCTCACCCGGACGGTCTTCGGCGCATCCGGACATCAATGTGGTCAACACATACTTCATCGTACGACAGTAATTGCACTGTGTGCATCTTCTGGTGAGGAGGCTCTCATCACCTCCCCGCCAGGTCTGCGTACGCCAGTCCTTGGATGGTCGGTCCTTTAGGGGTCGACGTTGAGTGCGTCAGTCCCTGGAACGTCGGTTGTCGGAGCGTCGGTTGTCGGAGCGTCCTGCGAGGTATCCCGCCCGCACGTGATCCGGGAGCATGCCACCACCGGTGAGCCAGGCCAGATGGGTGGCCCCGTCGGAGATCTTGATCGGGCTCTCCCCCGCTCCCTCGCGGGCGACGCGCCGCAGGGCGTGCAGGGCCGCGGCGGCCGAGGGCTCCACCACCATGCCCTCTGCGCCATACAGGCTTCTGACCTGCGACAACATGGCCTCGTCCGTGCACGTGACGTAACCGGCGAGCAGTCCTTCCATGGCACGGCCCACGAAGCCGGAGGCCCGCCCCACCGCGAGCCCGTCCGCCACGGTGCGGGTATCCAACCCCAGCTCGACGACCGAGATCCCGTCATGACGACCCGTGTACACGCCCAACAGCATGCACGGCGCCCGGGTGGGTTCCACGAACACACAGTGCACTGCATCCCCGAATTCCCGTTTCAATCCATACGCCACGCCGCCCGGGGCTCCCCCGATGCCGCACGGGAGGTACACGAACAGGGGATGCTCAGTGTCCACCGCGATACCCAGGTCATGTAATTGCCGGGCCACCCGCGCCCCCGCCACGGCGTACCCCGCGAACAGGCTCAGCGAATGTTCGTCGTCCACGAAGTGCACCGACTCGTCCGCCTCGGCGGCCACACGCCCCGCCGCGACGGCTTCCGTGTAGTCGGTGCTGTGTTCCACGACCTCCACTCCCCGCGAGCGCAGCAGATCCTTCTTCCACTGTTGCGCGTGGACGGACATGTGCACCGTGGCCCGCAGCTCGAGCGCCGCGGCAATGATCCCGATGGACAGCCCCAGGTTTCCCGTGGAACCCACGACCACGCGGTGCTCCCGCATGAGTCGGCGGAAGGGTTCGGTCCCGAACACGGTGTAGTCCGGCCCGGACCGCGGTGGTTCCGGCAGCAGGCCGTGGCGCACCGCGAGTGTCTCGGCGAACTGCAGGACCTCGTGCACCCCGCCGCGGGCCTTGATGGAACCGCTCACGGGGAGGATGTCGTCACGTTTGAGCAGGACCCGCCCCACCCCGACATCCTCAATGCGCTGCCATTCGCGGGCCTCGTCCAATGGCGACTCGATGAGCCCCCGCGCGGGCGCGGTCTCGGGGAAGGTCGCCGCAATCCAGGGCCGGAACCGCTCGAGGCGCGCCGCGGCGTCGTCGACCAAGGCCGGGTCCACCCCGGAAGCCGCCAGCCCCCGGGCGCTGTCCACCGCGGGATTCCACCATGTCAGGGGTTCCTCCCGGGCCAGCCGGGACAGCACGGGATCCGACGCACCCCTTGACCCGTGCTGCCTCGGCGGCTCCGCGGTGGGTTCAATCTCCGGCGTATCCATGGCCCCATCATGGCGCGGCATGCTCTCACAGGCCACCGACCGGGCTCAGCCCCCGAACTCCCGGTACTGCGCGGCCAACCGGACGGGAGCATTGGGGGCGCCGAAGCCCTCGTAGCCGCCGCGGCGTTCCACGACCTCCACGAACACCTCGCCCAGCGTGGCCGTGTAGAAGTGCAGGAACTCCCCGTGCTCGTCCCGGTCGTAGAGCAGCCCGTGGGATTCGAGCTCGGCCACGAACTCAGGATCCAGGTCGAAGCGGGCCACGAGGTCCTCGTAGTAGTTGCGCGGCACGGGCAGGAAGGCGAGCCCGCGGCGTCGTGCCCGGCGTGCCACCGCGACGACGTCCGAGCACGCGAGCGCCACGTGCTCCGGGTAGGCCGCGCCCGTGAAGGCGCCCTGCTCCGCGGCCATGGGCGCCACGTTGAGGGGGATCCGCACGGTGTTGCCCTCCGAGCGCATGACCTGCGAGCGCACGAGTCCGGACGGCCCCGCGACCTCTTGCGAGGACGTGGGATGCAGGTTCAGCAGGGACGTCAGGAACAGCACCGCCTCGTCGTAGTGCTGCCACGGCTGGGCCAGGTTCACGTGGTCCACGCCCGTGATCAGGGCGCCCGACGCCGCGTCGTCCTGGTCCGCGCCGAACTCCCCGAGCCACGGGGGCACCCCATGGTTGCCGTGCGGGCCGAAGAATAACTCCGTCCCGTCCGGCGCGAGCACGCCGTGCAGCACGGTCTCGTCCGGCTGCTGGGCGCGATCCACGGCCCGGGCGAGCAGGCGTTCCGCGCGGTACGCGGCGAGGTCGGGATCCGCGACCTGGAAGCCGAGGGCCGCGAGCCGCGTGGGCTGCACGGTGGCCCCCGGGTCCTCCGAGACCACGATCCGCACCGGCCCCTGCGTCCACGCCTGGACCGAGTCCTTGGAGCGGTGGTGCCCGGCCAGGGAGAACCCCAGCTGATGTAGCAACCGGGTCACGCGCCCGAGCTCCCGGGTGTGCAGCTCCACGAAGTCCCAGTCGTCGGGGGTCTGCGGAGCGGGCAGATCGGTGAGCACGAGCGGCTCGCGCTCGGGTTCCCCGCCGGCGTCGCGCACGGCGTCCGCGGTCTGGTCCTCGAGCCAGCGCAGGGACCGCAACCCGTCCACGGCCGTGCGGTAGACGTCCGCCTGCCGGAACGAGTCGTTGAAGATCTCCAGGGACACGGGCCCGGCGTACCCGCACTCGTGCAGGCGGCCCAGCAGGTCCACCAGGTCGAAGTCCCCCTCACCCGGGAAGACCCGGTGGTGGCGCGACCACGAGAGCACGTCCTGTTGGAGCAGGGGCGCGTCCGCGAGCTGCACGAAGAAGATCTTGTCCGGGTCGCACTTTTCCACCCCGGCCACGGTGTCCCCGCGGGAGAAGATGTGGAAGCTGTCCAGGCACGTCCCGACCCGGGGGTGGTCCGCGAGTTCCACGATCCGGTGTGCGTGGCGCCAGTCGTTGACGTGCGCGCCCCACGCGAGAGCCTCGTAGGCCAGGTCGATCCCGTATTCGTCGGCGACGTCGCCCGCGGTCCGCAGCTGCTCAGCGATCGCCTGGTCGTCGTCCAGAACACCGGTAGCCACGTTCGAGCACACGAGCAGCACCGTGGTGCCCAGCCGGTTCATGAGTTCGCACTTGGCGCGCAGTCGGCGCAGGGAATCCGGGAACGCCTCCGGGGCCACCTCCACGCCGTCGCGGAACGGCTGGTACATGTCCAGGGAGAGCCCCAGCTCCGCGGCGAGCTCCCGAAGTTGTTCGGGCGACGACGGCGAGACCACCAGGTCCGGCTCGAAGACCTCGATCCCGTCGAACCCTGCCGAGGCGGCGGCCCGCATCTTCTCCTCGAGGGTTCCGGACAGGCACACCGTGGCGATACTGGTCCTCACAGGGAGCCCTCCTGGATCTCATGGCTCTCGTCGCCGCTGGGGGCGGACGCGGGAACGGCAACGGGGTCGTCGCCCTGGCCGGTGAGCTCCAGGAAGTGCCGGCGCATGCGGGCACTGTCCGGGGCGACCCCCGTGATTAATGCAAACGCATCCACTGCTTGCCCCACGGCCATGTGTCCACCGTCCAGCACCGAGCACCCGAGAGCCCGCGCCGCCCGTACCAGGGGCGTCTCGAGCGGAAGGTAGATCACGTCCGCGACCCAGTGCTCCGGTCGCAACAGACCCACGTCGAAAGGCGTCCCGGGGTGATGGTGCATCCCCACCGGGGTCGCGTTGACCACGCCGTCGGCCGCCGCGATGTGCTCCGTGGCCCGTTCGGCCGTGACGGCTTCCACCACCGCGTCCGGGTAGCGGGCGGCGAGTTCGCTCGCTCGCTCAGCGGCGCGGGCCACGTCCACGTCCACGAGACACAGCCGCTGCGCACCCAGGGACAGCAGGGCCTCGGCCACCGCGGACCCCGCCCCGCCGGAACCGAACTGCACCACGGACCCCACGGTCACGCCGGGCAGACCGTGCCCGAATCCGGTGGTGAACCCCGAGCAGTCCGTGTTGTACCCGATGAACTTTCCTTCCCGGATGAGCACCGTGTTCACGGCCTGGATGGCCTCGGCGCGCGGATCGATCTCGTCCAGGTGCTCGAGCACGAGCTGCTTGCACGGGTGCGTGATGTTGAAGGCGTTGAACCCCAGATCACGCCCGGCCCGCAAGAGGTCCCCCACGCTCGTGCCGGGGCGTCCGATCACCCCCAGGTCCACGGGGCGGTAGAGGTAGCGCAGACCGTGCCGGTCCGCTTCGGCCTCGTGCATAGGCGGGGTGAGGCTCTGGGTGATGCCGTCGCCGATCAAACCCACCAGGTAGGACTCGTTGCGAGTGGACATGGGACTCCTTCCGGGGAGTGTGTGCCGTGGTCAAGAGGTGCGAATTCAGGGCCCGGGGAGCCCGGACCCGAACATCAGCTGCGCTGCGGAAGCACCACCGCGAGTCGGTCCGCGGCCTCCCGCAACAGGGGGACGTTCTGGATGAGCTCAGTGGGATCGCACCGGTGTACGGGCGCGGCGAGCGCGAGCGCCGCCTGGAGGGGAGCACCTGGGGACATAACGGGCACGGCCAGGGCGGCCATACCGTCGTCGTGCTCCTGGTCCTGTAGGGCCCACCCCTGATCCCGGACCTGCGTGAGGATCGCGCGCAAGCGCTCGCGGTCGGTGAGCGAGCGCTCCGTGCGCGTGCTTAGGTCGAGGGACGCCACGAGGTCCTCGCGGACGTCCGGTGCGGTGAAAGCCAGCAGCACCCGGCCGAGTGCGGAGGTGTGCAGCTCCCCCCGGTCCCCCGGGTCCGTGGTGATGCGGTGGTGCGGGCCGTCCACGGTGTGCACGGTGAGGAAACGGTCCCCGTCCAGCACGGCCAGCAGACAGCTCTCACCGGTCGCCTCCACGACCTCCCGCATGACGGGCAGTGCGGTGCCGGCGTAACCCCTGGCCGTGGCCGCCTTCTGTCCCATCGCGAAGAGCAGCAGACCCAACCGGTACTGCTTGGTCGCGGGCTCGTACTCCGCGTACCCGGCGTCCACGAGGGTGCTCAGCAAGCGGTAACACGTGCTGAACGCGTAGCCGGAGTCCGCCACGAGTTGCCCGGCGGTCGCCCCGTGGGGGTACTCGGCCAGCATCTCGAGCAGCGCGAGCCCCTTGCGCACGGTTCCCGAACGGTCAGCGGCCCGGGACCGGCTACCGGCCCCACCCTCCCCGGACTCCCGGCCCGGTTTTCGGTCGCCTTCTCGCTCCGGTTCCCGGCCGGATTCCTGCTCCGGCTCCTGGGCCGGTTCCTGGGCCACCGACGCCGCGACGCGCGGCTGCGATGCGTTGGGGCTCACACTCAACTCCTGATTCGCTAACGGGCATTTTTCTCGACCACTTGACGAACAGTGTGACCCACACCATTCTTGGTTTCAAGTATTCGGAAGTGATTTTCATTATTTGGCAATCGCTCACGCGATGACGCCCCACGGAAGGACCCGCTCATGAGCACGACCCCAGGACCGGATCAGCCGATCCACCCGCCGGCCCCGGCGGCGTCGGCGTCGTCGGGACAACTGACCGACGCACGCCCCGAGAACGTCAAGACCCCCAAGAAGGCGGCGCTGGCCAGCTGGATCGGCTCCGCGCTCGAGTACTACGACTTCGCGGTGTACGGCACCGCGGCGGCGCTCGTGCTCAACCACTTGTTCTTCCCCAAGGACGCGTCCCCGGGTGTGGCCATCCTGTTGGCCATGGGCACCGTGGGCGTGGCCTACGTGGTGCGGCCGCTGGGGGCGCTCATCATGGGCCCGCTCGGTGACCGGATGGGACGCAAGTTCGTCCTGATGCTGACCCTTTTCATGATGGGTGGCGCCACGTTCCTGGTCGGGTGCCTGCCCACGTACGACCAGGTGGGCCTGTTGGCACCCGCCCTGCTCGTGCTGTGCCGCGTGATCCAGGGCCTGTCCGCCTCGGGTGAGCAGGCCAGTGCCATCTCGGTGTCCCTGGAGCACGCCGACGACCGCCACCGTGCGTTCACCACCTCGTGGACCCTGCAGGGGACGCAGTTCGGCACCCTGCTGGCCACCGCCGTGTTCATCCCGTTCACCCTGCTGCTGAGCGAGGAGCAGCTGTTCAGCTGGGGCTGGCGCGTCCCGTTCTGGATCTCCGCCGTGGTGGTCCTGGTCGCCTACCTGATCCGCCGCCACCTGGAGGAGCCGCCCGCCTTCGAGGACGCCCAGGCCGAGACCCCCGGCGAGAAGCCCGCGACCCCGCTGGCCCTGATGCTCAAGTACCACAAGGCCGCCGTGATCCGGATCGCCGCCGCCGCGCTGATCAACACCGTCAACGTGGTGTTCCTGGTGTGGTCCCTGTCCTTCGCGACCTCGGTCGTGGGCCTGGAACGCTCCACCATGCTGTGGGTGTCCGTGCTCGCCAACTTCGTGGCCCTGTTCACCATCCCTGCGTGGGCGCTGCTCGCGGACCGGGTGGGCCGCAAGCCCATCTTCGTGATGGGTGTGATCGGTTCCTCGCTGCTCATGTTCCCCTATCTGGGCGCGGTGTCCTCCGGTAACTGGGTCCTGATCTTCCTCCTGGGTGCGGTGCTCTCCGGCGTGTTCTACTCCATGGCCAACGGCATCTGGCCGTCCTTCTACGCCGAGATGTTCCCCACCCGGGTGCGCGTCTCCGGGCTCGCGCTGGGCACGCAGATCGGCTTCGCGATCTCCGGCGGCGTGACCCCCTTCCTGGCCACCGCCGTGGCCGGCGCCGAGGGCGACGCCTGGCTCAACGTGGCGCTCGTGGTCTGCGCCGCCGGTCTGATCTCGGTGATCGCCGCACTCACGGCCAAGGAGACCAAGTCCCGTTCGCTGCGCAACATCGACGACCTGCACACCAGCCGCACGGAGGCTCTCGAGGTCGTGGCACTGGACAAGCGCAACGCCGCGGGCCGCTGATTCCGGGCTCTGGTCATCGCACTGCCATTCCGTGGAAGGCGCGGTCGGGAGCTCCCCGGTCGCGCCTTCCGTCTGCCCGCCGTCAGGTGCGGCGGGTCGCGGAGGCTGCGCAGCGTCGTCGTCCGAGCACGGGGACGACGACGCCGCGCGGCCCCGTCCTCAGACGTCCCGGCGGCGTCCGGGCGGGCGGGTCGCGTGGATGGCGACCGAGACCAGCAGGGCGGCCACCCCGGCCCCGAGGGTGAGCAGGAACCCGTGCCGCGGCACGACCGACAGGACCCCGCCCAGTGCCGAGCCGAAGGAGACCCCCAGGACCAGGCAGGTCGTGAGCATGGTCATGACGCTCGCGATCCGGTGGGACGGGGCCACACGCTCACCGCGCGTGTAGGCGCTGACCAGGATGGAGCCGACGCCCAGGCCGATCACCGTGAACAGCAGCGCCAGACCCACCGAGCCGGGGACCGGCAGCAGCAGGACGGACACCAGCACCACGAGAAGTGCTCCGCCGGCCACGCGCCATGCGAGCGGCACGCGCTCCGGGAACCGGGACACCAGCACGCTCGCCACGGCGCTGCCCACCCCCATGAAGCCGTAGATGATGCCCGTGTAGGCATCGGTCCCTCGGGCCGCGTTGATCGCGGTGAGTGCGGTCTGCGTGGAGCCGAAGACCGTGCCCACGCACAGGCACGCGAGCATGGGCGGGAGGACGGCCTTCAGGCGGATCCGTGGGGCGGTGCCGTCGGTGGGGCTGGGCGTCTGCGCGTCCACCCTCATGCCGCGGCGACTCACCAGGTAGGCGATGAAGCACCCCTGACCCACCACGACCCACGCCATGAGCACCAAGAGCGCCGGATTCGGGCCGAGCACACCCACCAGGATCCCGGCGATCACGGGCCCCAGGATGAAGCTGATCTCGTCGCACGCGGTCTCGTACCCCAGAGCCTTGCCCACCAGGCCGGGGGTGTCCCGGCGCATGGCCAGGGCGGACCACCGGGCCCTCGCGATGGCTCCCACCTGGGGGTTCGCGGCGCCGACCACCGCGGCGCACACCAGGATCAGTGACCGGGGCGCGTCGTGAAGGACCACGGCGAGCAACAATCCCATCCCGAGCAGTTGCACCGCGGTGGCCGCGAGCACCACGGGCAGGGGTCCGAAGCGATCCACCAACCGCCCGATCACGGGCGCGCCCACGGCGGAACCGAGTCCCGCGGCGGCCACGGTCATCCCCGCGAGCCCCAGGCCCAGACCGGCCCCGCTCACATACAGCAACAGACCCAATTGCACCGTGGCGGCGGGGAGCCTGCCCACCAGCGCGGTGATGAGGAAGGGCCATCCGCCCGCAGCTGAGAGGGACGGTGAGTCCCGGGCGGGTTCGGGGACGGCGGGTGGGCGAGTGCTCACGGATTCTCCTGGGTACGACCGACGCCGCGCACCCGACCACACGCGCGGATAATCCCCTGACGACACCTCGATGCTACCCGGGGGCCGGATGGCTCCCGGCATCGTCGGGCTGTCTGCCGCCCGTTGAGTGACGGATGATGGTCACCACGCCGGGCCCCCGTCCATCGGCGCACCCCCGTGGAGCGAACCCGTGTCACAATGCCTCATGCCGATGCCCCGACAGGACTTCTGGGACGCCACACACGTCACCGACACGGCGACGGTGTCCGAGGTCTTCATTCCCCTGGCCACCCTCGTGTATTGCCTCTTCTGGCTGGCGATCTGGTGGTGGTACCGGCGCAAGAACCGCCCGTTGTTCAGGACCGACGCCCCGCGCTGGATGGTCGGGGTTGCGTGCCTCCACATACCGGTCCTGGGAATCATCGCGCTCGTCTTCGCTTTCTGCGCCTTCATCCCCGGCGAGCTGTGGGGATGAATCGTCTACATGACGGCCCGTATCGCCGCTGTGATGTCGTGGGGTCCGGTCATGAGCCTCAGGGCAAGACTCACCTCTGACGCCACCCCCGACGATTGATCCCTCATGACCCACGGGCACGAGTGGTTGATCCGGACGGTCAGGGGTGACAGGCTCCCTCGCATGTCCCCGGACCATCTCTTGGCCATGTACGACTCCCAATTACGCGGAACAGCCGAAATGGCGGACGCCCCCGAGGTGACCACGATCGGTCCGTTGCTCGCCGCGACCTTCCCCGCGCGCAGGCGCGCCTTCGTGACGTATCCACCCTTCTCGATGGACGGTCCGGAGCTGGACCACCTCATCGAGACGGTTGTGGCCCGCTACTCGGCGGACCCACGTGTGGACAGCATCAAGTGGAAGACCCGCGATCATGACCCCCTGCCACACCTGCTGGACCGGCTCCGACATCACGGTTTCACCGTCGACGGTTCCGAGACGGTCCTGGCAGGAGATGTCGACGCCGCGATCGCCGCGGACCCGGGCGTGCCACCGCACTACTCCGTGGAACAAGCGGTGACGGAAGGAGCCATCAGGCAGGCGGAGAACCTCGCCGGCCGGGTGTTCCAGGACCCACCGGAACTCATCCGTCAGCAAGAGAATGAACTGATCGAGCGGTGGCACAGCGCCCCGGAATCCTTCGAGATGTGGGCCGTCCGTGACGACGAGGGTCGCGTGGTGTGTTCGGGCCGCATCGATTTCATCGACGGCACCGAATTCGCGGGGCTGTGGGGTGGCGCCTGCGAAGGGGACCACCGGGGCCGCGGTCTCTACCGCACCCTCGTGGCCCAGCGCGCCAGATCAGCCCAGGATCGAGGCAAGCGCTTCATCCAGGTCGACTGCACGGAGTATTCCCGACCCATCCTCGAACGCGCGGGTCTTACACCAATCACGTCGGTCACGGCCGCGACGTGGCACCGCGGGTGATTGCAGCGCAATCCGTAGAGCCCGAACGCCCGTTACTGCCGGTCAAGGGTCAGACATTGTTTCCAGTTGACGCAGCCAGGTAATGCGAAGTGGAGCAAAAGCAACATCAACCCCGCGAATCGACATTTACTCAGTTAAAGCAGGGGATCCGAATGCGCGGCCGGGCAATGTGGGAGTCACGCGGACGCAATGCGGTGAATATCCGCCCCAGCGTGGCCCCAGCGTGGCCCCGGCCTGCACACGGCGGCGCACGCACGGACAAATGCTCCGCACTGAAGGACGAAACGCAGGTCACACACGGGGTGGATAGTGGTGCCATGAACACGACCGAACGCACGCACTCCGCCCGCCACATCGTCGTCGTGGGCGCGGGAACGGCCGGGTCCATCGTGGCCGGTCGCACGGCCGAAGCGGGCCACCGCGTCACCCTCATCGAGGCGGGCGGCCAGGACACCAACCCCGCGATCGCCGCCCTGCCACGCATGGGCGAGCTGTGGCACGGTCCCGAGGACTGGGACTACTTCACCGTCCCCCAGAACCACGCCTCCGGTCGCGTCATCCACTGGCCGCGCGGGCGTGTGCTGGGAGGATCGCACGCCCTCAATGCCACCATCTGGGTGCGCGGCAACCCGCTCGACTACGACGACTGGGCAGCGGCGGGGTGCGAGGGATGGGCGTGGAGCGACGTCGCCCCCGTCTTCGAGGCGCTCGAGGCCTACGACGGCCTCGCGCAGGACGACGACGCCGCGCCCCGCGGTACCGCAGGCCCCGTCCCGGTGGTGGGAGGCTACGACCGCAGCCCGATCTTCGACGCGATCACCGAGGCGGCCGAAGCCGTGGGCGTGCCGTTCAACCCCGACTACAACGCGGGGACCCAGGAGGGTGTCGCGCAGGAACAGCTGACCGTGCGCGACGGGAAACGGGTCACCACCTACATGGCGTACGCCAAACCCTGGGTGGAGAAGGGCGCGATCACGGTGCGCACCGGCGCCGTGGTGGAACGCCTGGTCATGGACGGGACCCGCGTCACGGGGGTGCAGCTGCACGCGGGCGAGAACACCGACGTGGACGGAGTGGACACGGACACCGCGACGGCTCCGGGGTCGTCCGACGGCGAGGTCATCGAGGCGGACGAGGTGATCCTGTGCGCCGGTGCGCTGGACAGTCCCAAGATCCTGATGCGCTCCGGGATCGGGCCCGCCGGGCACCTGCGGGACGTGGGGATCGAACCGGTCGTGGACCTGCCGGGCGTGGGTGAGAACCTGCACGACCACCTGTTGGTCCCGGTGATCGCCGAGGCCACGGCGCGCACCATCGACCACCCGGAAACGGAACAGTCCGTCACGCAGACCCACCTGTTCTGGCGCTCCTCCCCAGAACAGGACCGCCCGGACACCCAGCCCATCCACTTCTGCGTGCCCATGTACGACGACTGGATGAGCGGGCCGGGCAATGCGTTCACGCTTCACACCGGGCTCGTGCGCCCGTACTCACGCGGGAGGATCACCCTGACGGGTCCCAGCAGCACGGATCCCGCTCGTTACGACCCCAACATCTTCTCCGACCCGCGGGACCGCGAGGCGCTGCGGGTGTCCCTGCGGCAGGGCCGGGAGATGGTCCGGTCCGCTCCCCTGGCCGAGCAATGGGGTGCGCGGGAGATCTACCCGGGTCCGGACGCGTCGGACGAGGCGGCCGAGGACGCCTACATGGATCGAGCGGTCACGACCTATCACCACCAGGTCGGCACCTGCAAGATGGGCACGGACGAGATGGCGGTGGTGGATCCCACCACCCTCATCGTGCGCGGCGTGGAGGGTGTTCGGGTGATCGACGCCTCGATCATGCCCTTCGTGACGAACGGCAACACCAACGCTCCCACCGCCATGATCGGGGAGAAGGGCGCGCGGATGCTGCTCGACGCGTGACCCGCGCCGGGCCTGTCGCGAATGCCGTCCGCGGGGGGAATGCGAAGTGGAGCAAAAGCAACATCACCCCCGCGAATCGACATCTACTCAGTTAAAGCAGTGGGATCAGAGGGTCCCCGGGCTGAGGCGCCAGTCACGACCCAAGAAACGCAGGAGGGTGGCAGCCGTCCGTCCAGACGGCTGCCACCCTCCTGAAGGAACCCGTGCCTACCGGGCCGCCACATTCGCGAACGGGTAGTCCACGTACCCCTTGGGTCCGCCCACGTAAAAGGTCGTGGAGTCCGGGGTGTTCAGCTCCAGCCCGTCACGCCAGCGCTCCACCAGGTCCGGGTTGGCAATGAGCTCGCGGCCCACCACCACTCCGTCCGCGAGATCGGCGCTCATGATGTGCTCCGCCTCCTCGAGTTCCGTGACCACGCCGAAGCCGCTGTTGAGGTAGAACACACCCTCGAAGCCACGGCGCAGGTCCCGCACGAACTCCCCGTCCACGTCCTTGTGCAGCACGGACAGGTACGCGAGGTCGAGTCCGCGCAGACCGGTGAGCAACGCGTCATAGGTGGCCACGACGTCGTCGTGGTCGTCCTCGATCGCGCCCTGGACGTTGTGCTCGGGCGAGATCCGCAGCCCCACGCGCTGCCCGCCGATCTCCTCGGCGACGGCGCGCGCCACCTCGATCACGAACCGTGCCCGGTTCTGCGGGGAGCCGCCGTACTCGTCGGTGCGGTGGTTGGAGGACGGGGCGAGGAACTCGTGGAGGATGTAGCCGTTGGCGCCGTGGATCTCCACGCCGTCGATCCCGGCGTCCACCGCGCGGCGGGCCGCGGCGACGAACTCCTGCTTGATGCGGGGCAGCTCGTCGGTCTCCAGGGCACGGGGCGTGGGCATGGGCTGCTTGCCGCTGGGCACGTGCACCGCCTGGTCCACACCGATCGCGCTGGGGGCCTCGGGCAGGGGGCCGCCGGTGAGTTCGGGGTGGGAGACCCGCCCGGCGTTCATGATCTGCAGGAAGATCACGCCGCCCTTCTCGTGTACGGCGTCCGCCACCCGGGACCAGCCCTGGGCCTGCTCGGCGGTCTCGATGCCGGCCTGACCCCAGAACCCGCGGCTCGTCACGGCCGGGAACGTCCCCTCCGTGACCACGAGGCCCGCGGACGCCCGCTGCGAGTAATACTCGACGTTCATGTCCTTGGGTACGCCGTCCGCGTCGGAACGCATCCGGGTCAGCGGCGCCATGGCCACACGATTCGCGAGCTCGAACTTTCCTACGGTGATCGGGTCGAACAGGGTGGGCATATGTTTCCCTTCGTCGAAAGCTGTTGGTACTTAGTCAGTACCCACAACATCCTTCCCCCGCACACCATTCCCGAGGAAGGCTTTCAGAAGGGTCGCCGGAGGAGTTGCCGCAGCCCTTCTGCTCCTGGCCCACCAACGGGTTGTCGTCCGGCAGGTCCGCCACGAGGGTCGTGAGGTAGAAGTACCCGGGCTGATCCGGTCCGGGGTCCCCGCCGATCAGGACCCGCCCGCCGCCCTGCTTGGCGTCCTCCACCAGGCCGGCCACGATGTCGTACTGCAGCTTGTTCTGCAGCGGACCCAGGACGTTCTGTTCCTCACGGCCATTGCCCATGGGCATCTGCTGCGCCACCCCGACGAGCGCCTCGCACACGGAGTCGTAAACGTCCTCGTGGACGTAGAGGCGCGTGAGCGCGGCACACGTCTGGCCCGTGTTGATGAACGCACCCCAGAACAGGTCCCCGGCAATGGCCTGCAGGTCCACGTCCGGCAGCACCACACCGGCATCGTTGCCCCCGAGCTCAAGGGTCAGTCGTGCGAGCCCGTCCGCGGCCGAGCGCATGATCGCCTGGCCGGTCTTGGTGGAGCCGGTGAACATGATCTTGTCCACACCGTCGTGTTCGGACAGCGCCTTGTCCACCTCGCCGCCGCCGGGCACCACGTGCAGGACGTCCGCCGGGAGCACCTGGTTGAGCACGTGGATCAAGCCCAGCACGGACAGCGGGGTGTACTCGGAGGGCTTGACCACTGCGGCGTTGCAGGGCGCTCCGGGCACCGGGGTGAATGGCTCCGGCCTGGGGGTGCTCCCGCTCTAGGCCAGCCCCAGCATCGCCCGGGCGATCAGGAAGTAGACCACGAGCCCGGCTGCATCCACGAACGTGGAGATGAACGGGTTGGAGAACACGGCCGGGTCCGCCCCGATGGCGCGTGCGATCAATGGCATACATCCCCCCACGGTGGCGGCCAACGTACACAGGGCCAGCAATGTCAGCCCGATCACCGCGCAGATGTCCCACCCGTAGATCAACCCCACGATCACGAATCCCAGTCCGCCCAACAACAGCCCCAGACACAGTCCCACGCGCATCTCGCGCAGCATGACCTTGACGACGTCCCGGGTGTGCACGTCCCCCAGGGCGAGCGCGCGGGTCAGGGATGTCGCCGCCTGGTTACCCGTGTTGCCGCCGGTGCCCGTGAGCAGCGGGATGAACACGGACAGCACCACGAGCTGTTCCAGGGTGGACTCGAACGTCTCCAACACCCGTACGGTGAGCACGGCGCTGACCGCGAGCACCAACAACCACACCACGCGCGAGCGCACGAGCCGGAACACGGGGGTGGACAGGTACGGCCTGCGTAACGGCTCGGAACCGCTGAGCCGCGCCTGGTCCTCGGACTAGGCGTCCTCGAGAATGTTCAGGGCGTCGTCCACGGTGAGCACGCCCACCAGGCGGTCCTCGTCGTCCACGACGGGCAGGCTGAGCACCCGCAGGGCCGCGCACTGGCGCGCCGCCCGCTCCCGGGGTTCCGTCGCGGACACCCGGTCCGCCTCCTCCATGACCTGTGAGACAAGGGTATCCGGAGGGGCTGCCATGAGTCGCTGCAGGCTGGTCACTCCCAGGAGCCGCCGCTGCGGATCCGTGACCATGACCGTGTACACATTGCGGGTGCGTTCCAATTCCCCGCGCACCCTTTCCAGACTCTCGGCGCACGTCAGGTCGGGGTGGGTCGTGACGTACGAGGGGTTCATCCGCCGCCCGATCGAGTTCTCCGGGTAGCCGAGCACCGCCGCGGTGAGCTCGCGCTCGGAGAGCGGTAATCCCTTCAACAGCCGGGTGGCCAGGGCCGCAGGCAGTTCGTCCAGCAGACTCACGCGGTCGTCGGTGTCCAGGGACTCGACGACGCCCGCGACCTCCTCGTCCCGCAGACCCGTCACGAGTTCGCGCTGCAGCGGCGCGTCGAGACGTTCGAACACGGTCACCGCGCGGTCCTTGGCCAGCATCCGGTAGGCGACGGCGCGCTGGCGCACTCCCAGCCGCTCCAACAGGTCCACGACCTCCCCCACCGTGAGCTCCGCGAGCAAGCGCGCCACCTCCGGCAAGTCCTGGCTCCCGATGGCCGATTCGACGGCGCGGAAGGGCCGTTGAACCTTGACTTCCTGGACACGGCTCACGTGCCACCCCTTCCTGGTCATTGGACGGCACCGACGGGACGCGGGAGCCGTTGCCAGCCTGTCAGAAATCGGACGCGCCCGCCCAGTGGTGGCCGCACTCTAGAGTGTTCTCGTATCGCCCCACCCCGTACCCGGGAGTGGTCCTCCAGGCCCGGCCAGGCCCCGCACCGAAGGGTGACCGTGTACGCAGACCCCGCCGACATGACCGCCATCCGTGAACTCCTGCACGAGATCCTGCGCAACGATCCCGCACCCCTGCACCTGGGCATGGACCTCGGTGAGATCGAACAGGGCCGAGTGACCATGTCCATGACCGTGTCCGACTTCATGGCCAACGGCCACGGTGTCTGCCACGGCGGATACCTGTTCACCCTGGCGGACACCACGCTCGCGTACTGCTGCGCGACCGCCGGCTCCCCCATCCTCACGCGCAACGCCGAGATCACGTTCACGGCTCCCGCGCACAGCGGCCAGGTGATCACCGCGATCGCCACGCGCCGGGTGAGCTTCGGCAGGAATCAGATCTGCGACGTCGTCCTGGAGGCCGACGGGCGCGTGATCGCCTACTTCACGGGGCAGGGCACCACCCCGCCGCAGCCCAAAGGTACGGTGAAGTGACGGGCCGGGCACTGGAACGCCGCGCCGTCACCGCATGACAGACCGGAACGGCGCTACACCCGCCCCCGGTGCACGATGCGACCGTCGCACACCGTGAACTCCGAGACGATGTCCTTGAGCTCGGACTCGGGAACGTCGAGGGGGTTGCGGTCCAGCAGCACCAGGTCGCCCAGGAACCCCTCGGCAATGTGCCCCGGGCGGTCCTCCCCGAACGACGTCTTGGCCGCTTCCGCGGTGTAGGCGTCGAGCGCCTCGGCCACGGTGATGTTCTGGACGGTGTCCGCGACCCAACCCGAGACGGACGTGCGGGTCACGCACGCGTAGGTCCCGAACCACGGATTGGCGGTGGTCACGGGGAAGTCCGAATTGCTGGGCGCCGTGATCCCCCGGTCCAGGAAGGTGCGCATGGGATAGGCGCGGTTCATGCGCTCCTGGCCCAAATTATTGATGTACGAATTCCCGAGCTCCTACACGAACGCAGTCGAGGACGCCGCGATGAGGTCCAAGACTTGCCTCACGGCGCGGTCCCCGATCCCGTGGATCGCCACCCACTCACCCACTCCTCCGCCTCAGCTTCCTGTGCGGCCTCGCGGATCGCTTTGACGACGTCGCTCGCTCGCGGTGTCACGGACGGCCTGCAGTCCGCCTTCATGGCCAGGCAGGCATACATTCCGGGATGCCCGTGGGACTCGATGAGCCCCGGCATGAGGTAACGCCCGCCCGCATCCACAACGGGTGCACCCTCCGGGGTGCGCGCGATGGCCGACTAGCGGACCTTGACCGGGAACAACTGGGTCAAAACGGTGCCCACGGGGGCGTACGGAATGGAGGCGAAGCCGAGTCCCAGGATCATGGCCACGGTGATCAGGGCGGTGTCCCGGGTGTCCACGAGCCAGAAGATGGGGAAAGCGACGAGCGCGGCGATCGCGTAGCCGACGGCCACCACGATGGACGGGGAGGTCTTGTCCGCGACTTTGCCCGCGATGAACATCACCACGATCTGCGCCACGGCACCCCATGCGATGGCCGTGAGGATCACGGTGGAGGGCAGACCGAGCTGCTTGGTCACGTAGCTGATCATGAACGTGGTCAGCACGAAGAAGCCGGCGTTACCGAACAGGTAGGTGCCGATACCCACGATCAGCCGACCGGGAGCGGCGCGCAGGATGTCGCCGGCGGGCGCGCTCTGCTTCTCGTGCGGCGTCGCCGACCGAGCGGCCTCGGCCTGCTTGCAGACGTCCGTCTCGTCGATCTTGAGCCGGATCCACACGCCCACGGCGACCAGGACGATGGAGATCAGGTACGGGATACGCCACGCGCCCTCGAGGAACCGCTCGCCCGAGAGGGCCACCACGGCGGCCACGATCATGGAGGACAGGATGGTGCCGGTGGGCGAACCCAGCTGCACCACCGCGCTGGAGAAACCGCGCTTGTGCTCAGGGGCGTTCTCCACGGCCAGCAGGGTGGCGCCGCCCCATTCGCCGCCGACCGCCATGCCCTGCACGATCCGCAGGACGGCCAGCGCGGGGTCCTCACCGCCGAAGAACAAGGGCGCGAAGACGATGGACGCGGTGGCGCCGAACAGGAAGAAGTCGTACCACTCGAGGGACGTGCCCACGTAGGCGCCGATCAGCGCTTTGCAGGCCTTGCGGGGGTCGTGTTCTCGGGCCGCGGGATGCTCCGCGGTATGGTCCGTGGGACCTTCGGTCGTGCTGGACGTGACAACCTCTGGATCAGGGAAGTGGTGCCGTTGCCCCGGGACCCGCTCATACGAGCACCCGGAACAGTGGCCGCGATTATTTATGTGACCAGGGTCCTACACCGGAGCTTTCCGGCGGGTTCAAGACTGGAAGGGGTCCGTCCGAAATTCGCTGCCGCGAGACGGTTGTCGCGTCCCGTGGCAAGTGGTCGAATGAACGCATGAGTGAAAACAGCATCTGGGATGCCCTGGAATCCGCACGCGACAAGGCCAAGGAACGGGAGCAGGAGGAGATGCAGCGCGTCGAGGACGCGGACAACCACGAGCAGCAACGCGCCGCCAGCTCCCGCGTGGCAGCACGCCAAGCCGTGCGCGAGACGCTCGACGACATTCTCGCGCAGCGGGAGGGGTGAGGGGTTCACGGAGGGGGTGAGCCCCCTCCGGCAACCCCGTGCGGCTCGGGGAACGGTTCCGTTCCCCGAGCCGCTGCGCCATCTGATATTGATGCTGGGGACGCACATCGACCGAAAAGTCCCCACGAGCACGCATCACTTCATCCGAGCACGGCTGCCGTGGGTGGTGGCCGGGATCATCCTCGTGGCGCTGAGCCTGCGCGGGCCCATCATCGCGCCCACGCCCGTGATCACGAACATCCAGGCGGACATCGGCCTTTCTTCGGTCGCGGCGGGGCTGCTCACGGGACTCCCGGTGTTCCTCTTCGCCGTGGTCACCCCGGCGGCCTCCGCGGTCATCCGACGCGCGGGCCCCGAGGCCGCCGTCCTGCTCTGCCTCATCGGTGTCCTAGTGGGCACCATCATCCGTTCCCTCGGCTCCACGCCCCTGCTGTTGGTGGGCACCGTGGCCATCGGGGCGTCGATTACGATCGGCAACATCGTGATCCCGGTCATCATCCGCCGCGACGTCCCCTGGCGCCAGGTCTCCGTGGTCACCGCCGCCTACTCCGCGGCCCTCAACGTGGGGTCCATGATCACCGCGCTCGGCACCGCGCCGCTCGCCGCCGCCCTGGGGTGGCGCTGGGCCCTCACGGCCTGGGGCGTCCTGGCGCTCGCCGGCATCGGCTACTGGCTCCTGCTTTCACGACGCCGCTCCGGCAGCCCCGGCGACGACGCCGCCCCAGCCGCCCACACGCCGTCGTCCCCCGACGCCCCCGGCCGCGGCGCGGCCCCCAACCCCCACGCGCCGTCGGCCCCCGAAACTTCAGAGGCCCCCGCGGAGATGCTGCCGCCAGCGGAACCCGACACCGCTCACGCGACGGGGCGTGTGCGGAGCATCGGCTGGCTGCTCGCGCTGGCGTTCTGCGGGCAGGCCATGGCCTACTACTCGGTGACGGCGTGGCTACCCACGCTGCTCGCGGACACGCGGGGGTTGAGCTTGGCGAGTTCCGGGGCCTCGGCGTCGCTGTTCCAGGTGGCCGCCGTCATCGGGGCGTTCGGCGTGCCCCTCCTGGCCGCACGGGCGCCCGCGTGGGTTCCGGTGGCATTGATCGGAGCGCTGTGGATCACGCTACCCATCGGCCTGATGCTCGCGCCGGGGTGGTTCATCGCGTGGTCGCTCATCGGCGGGGCGGCCCAGGGCGGCGGTTTCACGGCGATCTTCTCGATCGTCGCCCGCGTAGCCCGCTCCTCCGCCGAGGCGGCGCGGATGTCCGCGCGGGTGCAGGGTATCGGCTACCTCGCGGCCACGATCGGGCCACCCCTGGCCGGAGGTTTGAACACCGCGACCGGGGCGTGGACGGCGCCCCTGCTGTTGATGCTCGCCGCGACCGTGGTGTTCACGGTGGGCGGGGTGTTGGCGGCGTTCAGGGCGCGGTCGTGAACACCACGACATGACAGCGCGCGTTCCACTGCAGTTGATGTTGCGGATACAGGACTGGGGCCCACTCACGAATGAGTGGGCCCCAGTCATCAGGTCCTGGATCTAGAACCTATGGAACGAGGTCTCAGCGACCCGGGTGGGTGGTGCCGTCCACGTTGGTGGTCCCGGTGTCGCGCACGGTGCTGGTCCCGGTGTCGCGGCGACGATCCGTGGTGTGGTCGACGTGGCGATCGTTGTGGACGGTCTTGTTCTTCTTCAGCAGACCGGCCAGACCCAGGAGACCGGCCAGACCCCACAGGCCGGCGTTGCCGTTGTCGTCGTTGGTCTGCTGGCTCGTGGCGGGCCGGGAATAACAGCATGGATATTCGATAAGGGGGCGCATTGATTTCGCACCCTTGGAAATATGGTCTTAACTGGCCTAACGTGCCCCCCATTATGACGTCGCCGCCTCTCGCGGGCAACAGTGTGCTCTCTTTATATTCGGGAATAATCGGAGGCGAGTCCGAGAGCTTGATTCTCCTGGCCGGGGCCCGCCGGAACACCGGCGCGTACTGCATCACCCAGGTGAATCGGCGATTTCCTTAAATTTTCCCGCATACACGCGAGCGAAGAGGATGAATCGGGAATAAATATACGATTTCGTCCTCGCGCCCCCAGCACCGATGATCGAGGAACGCAGAGGACATTCCCCTACCCCCCCTCCGTAACCTCACCCGCCCCGGACCAGCGCACCCCCTTCCCCGGGTAGTTTCAAGATCAGTCACCCCGGGAGGAGCTCACATATCCCAGCGCATCGCCATCATCGGCGCGGGAATCGGCGGTCTGACCCTTGCCATCGATCTGCAGCGCAAGGGGTTGGACGTCCGGATCTACGAACAGACCGCTGTCCTGCGGGAGGTCGACGCCGCCGTCCCCCACCACGGCCAGGGCGCCAACCAGTCCATCGAGGACGCGATCGTCCTATCCGACCTACTCTCCAGTACGACCGACTGGGACCATGCGCGTGCCGAGTACGAGCGGCGTCGCCGTTTCCGTACCCGCAAGATCGTGGACGCGTCCGTCACCGTGGGTGAAATGCTCCACCTGCCCGACGGCGCTCGCGCCCGGGAACGCAACACTCGCCTGGCCTCGCCGGACGCCTTCGACCGGGACCTGGACTCGATCCATTCGTTCCATGCCGATGAGCAGGTCCCGGAAGCCCCGGCCGTGGGTGGGTGATCAGGAAGGGCGTCGCGCCCAGCGCGGCGCCCGCTCCGGCCGCGGTCCTACGCCCACCGCCAACGCCGGGAACGCACTGAGCCACGGGACCCGCCGCACGACCTTCACGACCCACGACGGCGGCCGCAGGTCCCTGCCCCGGATCGCCGGCATGATCAGTGCCGCGTGCAGGATTCGCTGCATGCCCTGGATGACCACCGTGGGCACCATGCGGCGTCGCTGGATCCGCGCCAACGCACGCGCCTCCGCCCGCCCGGAGGCCCCGCCAGAACGCAGCAGCGGAGCCAGAATGCGGGCCGCAGCCACCGCGTCCTGCACCGCCAGATTGATCCCGACGCCGCCCACCGGCGACATCGCGTGTGCGGCGTCCCCGATGCACAGGACCCCCGGGGCGTGCCAGCGGCGCAGCCGGTCCAGGCGCACGTCGAGGTGCTTCACGTCCGCCATGGACCCGATCCCGGTCACCCCGGCGGCCGCCTCCGGGAAGAGCTGCGCGGCGTCGGCCCGGAAGGCGTCGAGACCGCGGGCGCGCACGGCGTCGTCGGCACCCTTGGGGCCCAGCTGCGCGACCTGGATGTAGCCGTCGCGCGGGATGCCGATGGCCACCCGCCCCCGGTTCGAGCGCGGCAGCAGCGACTCCCCCACGCGGCGATCGGTGGGCAAGCGGTACCACCAGACGTCGAAGCCCACGGCGCGTTCCCGCGCCGGAAACCCTACGGCGCGGCGGATCACGGACCAGCGGCCGTCGCACGCGATCGTGAGATCAGCCGCCACCTGTCCAGTACCTTCCGGCGATTCGACGACGACGCCGCTCACCCGCCCCTTCTCCCACGTCACCCCGGTGACCTCGTGCTCCGCGCGCAGCGAGAACGTGGATTCGGCGGCGGCCGCGTCCGCGAGCAGGTTCAGAAGATCCCACTGTGGGACCATGGCGATGTAGGGGTGGCGCACCGGCAACCGGGTGAAGTCCACCATGCGCACCGGGCGGCCCTCGGGGTCCGGGAGGTCCACGTGGGTGACCCTGGAATGCGGAATGGCCTTGAAACGATCGACGAGACCGAGATCGTCGAGCAGGGCCAGAGTGGTGGGATGCACGGTGTCCCCGCGGAAGTCGCGGAGGAAGTCCGCGTGCTTCTCCAACACCGTGACCGCCACACCCGCACGCGCCAGTAGGAGACCCAGCACCAGGCCGGCCGGACCGCCGCCGACGATGGCGCACGTGGTGCGAACGGTGGGCGGCTCCGCGGGCGTCGTCACCCCGCCAGCCCCTTCACGAATCCCCAGAACGTTTCCGCGCTCACTGTCAGATTGTGCGCGAAGGCCTCCAGGTCCTCACTCGAGTCCCGGCGGTAGTTCACGCAGAACTCGTAGCCGTCCGTATGGGTCGTGTACGTGACACCGAAGCCCTCGGGTGTGGTGGGCGCGAACGCGTAGCGCACGATCGGGTCCGGACCGCCGATGGACGTGGTGGACAGGAAGTCGTGGCGCATGGCCGCGATCCCCGGGGAGTCGAAGAACTCGGACAGCTCCCCCGTCTTCCGGGCCATCATGGCGAGTCCCAACAGGTGGCGATCCACGCCGCGGGCGTTCTTGCAGGCCTTGACCCAGCCACGATGTGCGTCCAGGGCCTCCGTGAACAGCTCCTCGGTCGCCTCACCGGTGAGCAGGGCGCGGGCGAACTCGGTGGCCTGCGGGGTCACGGGGCGGAGGCACTCGGTGCGCCCCGCCTGGAACTCACGCATGTCCACCGCTTCATATACACCGCGCGCCGTCCCGTACGTCGCGAGCTGGGCGAGCAACATGATGAATTGCTGAGCGGCGTCGTCGCTGATCCTGAACGGGAGTTCGGCGCGGTGCAGCCGCGGCACGAACACCCGGTGCACGCCCAGCAGCGCGGCCTCCGTGCGGTATTGGGCGACCCGCGCCACGAGTTCGTCACGCAACTGCGGCTCGAGCTCCCACGTAATCGCGGCGGGTTGCGGGGCGTCCGGCAGCGCGGCCTCGTCCGGGATCGTCACGTCCTGCATGGCTCCCGCGACGGCCAGGATCGTAGCCCCGTCCACGGTGCTGTGTTCCACGTGCATGGCCAGCCACGGATCCTCGAGGCACACCTCGTATGTGATCGGTTTGTAGGCCCACGCTTGCCCCACCTCGAACGCGCAGCGCTCCAGGTGCTCCACGACCTCGGCCCGTGCCCCCACGACATTGACCAGGAACACCATGCGGCTGATCCGGTCGTAGATCTCCGCGTTGTCCTCGTTCGAAGTCAACTTCTCCAACAGGGGCGCGGCCGTCTCACTGCCCAGGTAGGACAGCGCCCCGAACGGCAGCTCGGTCTCCCGCGGTTCGTCCCGCTCCACGACCGCGCGCAGCCCCGCGGCCACCGTGCGCAGCGGCAGCGGTTGCCGGTCCCGGGTGCTGATCGTCAGCGCGTACAGCCGGCCGCGGTGGATCACGCCGATCTCCTCCGCTGCCTCGGCCGACCCCGACGACGCCGCTCGCTCCGGTCTGCGGATCTCATCCCGTTCCGCGCGAGGATGCCGCACTCCGCCCGTGAGACATTCCCATTGGGACATACTCACGTCGTTACCGCGGGGGTCCACCTCCTGCGGGGTCTCCCCGCGCACCTGCCGTAGATGCACCCACGCCGCCCGGTAGACGAGTTCGGCCGCCCGGCCCAGCCCCGGGGCGCCAAAGTCCCCCGTGATCTGGAATCCCACGTTGGTGGTCAGCGGCAGGGGTGTGCGCACGCTCAGATATCCGTCCAGCCACTCCCGGGACAACCAACTGCGCCCCTCGGCGTCCTCCGCACGGGCAAACT
The DNA here is from genome assembly GCF_000786655.1 of Kocuria marina. Taxonomy (GTDB): domain Bacteria; phylum Actinomycetota; class Actinomycetes; order Actinomycetales; family Micrococcaceae; genus Kocuria; species Kocuria marina_A. The sequence continues at coordinate 84,367 of NZ_JROM01000058.1, forward strand.
CCTCGAGTGCCGCTTGCAACCGCGGACCCTCCCCGGTCCGGAACGCTTCCGCATCACGCCGGGTCCGCTCGAGCGCCGCGCCGTCCACGAGGGGTTCGACGGCGCTCAGCATCCGCTGCAGCGTCTCCTCCAGCGGGGGCACGGGAAGGGGTTTCACACTCATGAGGGATCCTTTCGGTCGCAGGAACGGGAGGGTCGGATCAATGGGAGGGTCGGCGCGACGCCGCCCGTGCGGATCCGCCGCGGTGTTCCATGGGGTCGAGGTCTACAGCTCCCCGTAGCGGGCCAGCGCGTGGCCCAGCCGCTGCACGCCCTCGTGGATCACGTCCGGGGCATGGGTCACGAAGGACAACCGCATGGTGGACTCGTCCGGGTCGTGCGCATAGAAGGAGGCACCCGGGACGAAGGCCACGCCCTCCTCCACCGCGAACGGTAGCAATCGGGCGGTGTCGATCCCGTGCCCCAGTCGGACCCACAGGAACATGCCTCCGTCCGGGCGGGTGATGTGAGCGTCCCGCGGGAGGACGGCCTCGAGTTCCGCGTACATGGCCCGCGCCCGCTCGGCGTAGACGGGACGTACGCGCTCGAGGTGCGCCTCGACGTCGGCGGTTGCAAGATACCGCGCCACGGCCAATTGGTCCGGCACGGGCGACTGCAGCCCGATCGCCTGCTTGGCCACAGTGAGCGTGAACTGGATGGGCCCCTCGGAGCGCATCCACCCGATCCGCACCCCCGGGGCGATGATCTTGGACACCGAGTTCAGCAGGATCGTCTGCGCGGACATCCCCGGAAGGGATGCGATGGGGGCCATGGGTTCGCCCGTGTAACACAGCTCGCCGTACGGGTCGTCCTCCACGAGCGCGGTGCCGGTGCGCAGTAGGACGTCCGCGACGGCGCGGCGTCGTTCCACGGGCATGCAGATCCCGGACGGGTTCTGGAAGGACGGGATCAGGTAGACGAAGGTGGGGTTGTGCTCGGCGATGAGCCGCTCGAGTTCCTCCGGCACCACGCCGTGCTCGTCCGTGGGGACGCCCACCATGTGCGCACCGTTGAGATCGAAGGCCTGTACAGCCGCCAGGTAGGTGGGCCGTTCCACGAGGATCACGTCCCCCGGGTTGACGAGCGCCTGGGCCACCACGAACAACCCCTCCTGAGAGCCCGTGGTCACCTGGACCTGGTCCGCAGTGGTGGGCAGGTGCCTGCTGACCCGACGCGCCGCTTGCTCGCGAAGTTCCAGCTCACCCTCGCTCGAGGCGTACTGCAGCGCGCGTGCGGGGTGGTTCGCGAATACCCACTCGTAGGCGGCCTTGATGTCATCGACCTCGAAGTACGCGGGATCCGGGACACCACCGGCGAACGAGATCACACCCTCCTTGGACACCACCTCCAACAGGTCGCGCACGGGGGAGGAATTCACCCCGCGCAGACGGTCGGCGATACGGAACGAGAAGGGTTCGAGGGTGCTCATGCGGCCAGTATCCCACCGGCCCCGGAACGGTGAGGGTCCGGGATCACTCACCCAGGGGCGTGCGCGCGCACCAAGCTCTCAGGAGGGCGAGCACGTGACGGTCGAACGCGGCGTCGGCATCCGCGTCGGGGAAGACCGGACGGCTCATCTCGATGGCGATCCATCCATGGACGCCCGCCCAGAGTGTGGCACCGATGACCTCCACGGGGAGGTCATGGAAGATCCCCTTGTCGATGGCCCCGCGGACCAGTCGGTACATGGGTTGCATGGCCGTGTTCGCGAACTCCGCGCGGCTGGATCCCCCGGTGGAACCGTCCCTGCGGGCGCCGATGCAGTCTCCCGCCTTGCCCAGGATCACGTTGTACAGCGCCGGGAACTCCAGGGCCCAGCGTCTGCCGGAGCGGGCGAGTGCGCGCATGTCCGCCACGGGTTCGCCGGTGCGCACGGCCATCTCGTGCGCGCTGAGGTAGCTCACGATCGCTTCCTCCCGCACGGCATCGATCAGGGCGTCCCTGCTGCCGAACATGGTGTAGATCGCGGTGGTGGAGCAGCCGTGCTTGGCGGCCAGTGGCCGGAGGGAAACGGACTCGACACCACCGGCCAGGATCTGTTCGGCGGTGTTCTTAATCAGTGCTTTGCGAGTGGTCTCGTCAAATTTTCGGGGTCGGGCCACACGTGCGATCGTACTGGTCAAAGCCTTGTTAGTGCATTAATTATCTAGAATTGTGGGCATCTTAGGGGACAACTGTATCCCAGTTTGCGACCCCTCGAGGTGCCCCGTGATTCATCCCTCGTGAGCCGAACGACGATTGCGCCGGATCCGCTTGACGACCCACCACACCAGGAACAGCAGGACCGCGATCACCACGATGCGTGAGAACACCCCGGCGTACTGTTCCGCGATGTGCCAGTTCTCCCCCAGGAAGTACCCGGCGAGCACGAAAATGGTGTTCCAGATCAGGGACCCGGCCGCGCTGAGCACCACGAACAGTCCGAACGACATCCGCTCGATCCCCGCGGGAACGGAGATCAGGGATCTGAAGATGGGGATCATCCTCCCGAAGAACACGGCGGCCTTGCCGTGGCGGTCGAACCACTCCTCGGTGCGATCCAGGTCATGCAGATCCACGAGCGGCATCTTGTCCACGATCACGCGCAGGCGGCGTCGTCCCAGTGCGGCGCCGATCCAGTACAGCGCGATCGCGCCCACGACCGACCCCAGCGTGGTCCAGAAGATGGCCCCGCCCAGGCTGAAATTGCCCTGGCTGGCCGTGAAACCGGCGAGCGGGAGGATCACCTCGGACGGCAGCGGCGGGAACAGGTTCTCCAGGGCCACGAGCAGTCCGGCGCCGGGAGCGCCGATGGCTTCCATGACGTCCACCACCCACCCCGCGATACCGGAGAGCTGAGCACTCTCGTCGGCTGATGTGGCGGCCAGGATGGCAGGCAGGGACATGAAGGTGTTCTCCGCACGTGGTCGTCAGGGGTGTGTCCGCCATGCTACGGGAGGAATCTTGGGGTCCGCTTGGAGCTATCGGGGCGGTGCGCGATTGAATGGGGCCATGCGTCTGTGGTCAGTTCACCCGTCCCTGCTGGACCGTCGTGCTCTGGTGGCGTGCTGGCGGGAGGGCCTGCTCGCCCAGAAGGTCCTGCTCGGTCAGACCAAGGGCTACACGCGCCACCCCCAGCTACAGCGCTTCCGCGCCACGAGCGATCCGGTCCTGTCCGTGGCCACGTACCTGCACGGCGTCGCCGACGAGGCCGACCGCCGCGGCTACAACTTCGACCGCACCCGCCTGGCCCGGGAGGCGAGCACACAGCCCATCACGCTCACCGTGACCACCGGTCAGCTGCGCTACGAGTTCGAGTTCCTGCTGCGCAAGGTCCTCGACCGCGACCCAGAGTGGGCGCGATCCGCACTGGACGGCATCGATCCCCATGCCGCTCCTCACCACCCGTTGTTCGTCCCGGTTCCCGGGCCGGTCGCCGAGTGGGAGCGCGTGAAGTAACCGGTTCGGTCCACCGCCGTGTCCGAAATCCGCTAGCGCCCGGCGCCCGGGCGTGGGACCGTGGGACGCATGCCCCCTCAAGACTCCTCGTTCGACGAGCGCTACCGGGCTGTCGAATCCCGGGACGGGCGCTTCGACGGGCAGTTCGTGACCGCGGTGCGCACCACCGGGATCTACTGCCGCCCGAGCTGCCCCGCGCGCACGCCCCACCGCGAGAACGTGCGCTTCTACCGCACGAGCGCGGCCGCCCACGCCGCCGGGTACCGCGCCTGCAAACGCTGTGCCCCGGAGGCCGTGCCGGGGTCCCCGGAGTGGGATCTGCGCGGGGACGTGGTGGGGCGCGCCATGCGGCTCATCACCGAGGGGGTCGTGGACCGCGAGGGCGTGCTGGGACTCGCGCGGCGCGTGGGATATTCCACGCGCCACCTCACCCGCGTGCTGACCGAGGAACTCGGCGCCGGACCGCTCGCGCTCGCCCGCGCCCACAGGGCCCAGACGGCGCGCGCCCTACTGACGCAGACGGACCTGCCGGTCGCGGAGACCGCGTTCGCCGCGGGATTCTCGAGCATCCGACAGTGCAACGAGGTGATCCGCGAGGTGTACGACATGACCCCGCAGCAATTGCGGGCGCGCAGCACGAGCACCGGACCCTCGGGACACGGCGCGGCGAGTGAGCCGGGCGAGGTGGACCTCGCGTTGAGCTATCGCGAGCCCCTGGACGTGCGCGGGCTGTTCGTGTGGTTCGCGGTCCATGCGGTGGACGGCGTGGAGGTCGGGACCCCCGCCTCCTACACCCGCGCGCTGAGCCTGCCCGGCGGCCCGGCCTGGCTGCGCGTGTACGAGCGCGCGGGGCGGTTGCGGTTGCGCGCGCGGGTCACGGATCTCGCGGACCTGCCCGTGCTGATCGCCCGGGTGCGTCGGCTCTTCGACCTGGACGCCGATCCGGAAGCGGTGACCGCCGCGCTGTCCTGGGTGCCGGTGCTGCGTCCGCTGGTCGAGGCCACCCCGGGGCTGCGGGTCGCCGGTTCCGCGGACCCGCACGAGACGCTGATCCGCACGCTCATCGGTCAGCAGATCTCCCTGGCCGCGGCCCGCACCGTGTTGGGCGCCCGCGCGCGGGACATGGGAGAGCCCGCGCCCTCCTTCGCCACGGGCATCCGGTACATGTTCCCGACCGCCGAGGCCATCGCCGAGCACGGCGCCCGGTTCTTGGGCGGGCCGGCCGCGCGGGTCCGGGCGGTCCTGGGTGCCGCCCGTGCGCTCGCCTCCGGTGAGTTGCGGCTGTCCCCCGGCGACGACGCCGCTCAGCAACGCGCCGCGCTCCTCGCCCTGCCCGGGGTGGGGCCGTGGACCGCGGACCACGTGCGCATGCGGGTCACCGGGGACCCGGACGTTTTCCTGATCGACGACGGCGCCATGCGCGCCGGTGCCCGACGGCTCGGCCTCCCGGACACCAAACCCGCACTCGTGGAGTGGGCCCGGGCCGCTGCCCCGTGGCGCAGTTACGCCACCACCCATCTGTGGGGTCCGCTGACCCCTCCCGCATCCTTCTCGGAAAGTGAGCAGTCATGACATATGTCGTTGAGAGCATTGACACCCCTGCTGGCCCCTTCACGGCAGTGGCCCGGGAGGACGGAACCGTCGTGGCCTCCGGATGGACAAGCTCGACCGAGCAGCTGCTCGCGCGGATCCGCCCGGCCTTCCGTCCGGAGGAAGCGCAATCCGGCGACGTGCCCGCGCTGGAGGCCGTTCGCGCGTTCTACGATGGCGACCTCGACTCCGTCATGTCCGTGCCCGTGGACCTGCACGGCACCGAGGGCCAGCAGGCCGGGTGGGCCGCACTGCGCCGCATCCGTCCCGGGTCCCCGCTGACCTACACCGAGTTCGCGCGGGAGCTGGGCAGCCCCCGGGCCGTGCGGGCGGCTGCGTCCGTATGTGCCCGCAATCCCGCGGCGTTGTTCGTCCCGTGCCACCGGGTGCTGCGCTCGGACGGTTCTATGGGTGGGTTCGCGTGGGGCGAGGCGATTAAACGTGATCTGCTGCGGCGGGAGGCACGCTCCGCGGCATGACAGACTGGACGGGTGGAACGGGAGAATACCGAGCAACGCATGACCTGCAGCGTGGTCATCCCCGTTCGTAACGACTCTTCCTATCTGGACCGCTGTCTCCGGGCCCTGCGTGAGCAGACCCGCACCCCGGACGAGATCGTCGTTGTGGACAACGGTTCTACCGACGATCTCCCGGGGGTGCTGGACCGCCACCCCGAAGTGCACCGGGTATGGGAGCCCGTGCCCGGAGTGGCCGTCGCCGCGGCTGCTGGCTACGACGCCGCCCACGGGGACCTCATCCTGCGCTGTGACGCGGACAGCCTCCCCTCCCCCGACTGGGTCGAGCGACACGCCGCGGTGCTGTCACGGGCCCTGCGGGATCCGCGGGGGAAGACGACCGTGGCGGTGTCCGGGATCGCGCGGTTCGGGCCGCAGTACGGGTTGGCCGGACGCATCCTGGGAGCGGCATACATCACGGCCTACCGCCTGGTGGCCGGTACAGCCCTGGGCCACTGGGCGTTGTGGGGGTCCAACATGGCCTTCACCCGGGCGTGGTGGCAGCAGGTCCGGGGCGAGGTGCACCGGGATCCACGGGTGCACGACGACTTCGACCTCAGCTTCCGCGTCCGCCGCGATCAGCGCGTGATCATGGACCCGGGCAATGCCGCGATCGTGTCCTGGCGGGCCATGGTCTCCCCCGCTCGGATCCGCCGGCAGCTGCGCATGGCCATGGCCACCGTGTTCCTCAACTGGCGCGGTGAACGACCATGGGTGCGCATTCGGCGACGCATTCTCTCCAGCACCCTGAGTCGTGGGGGCAGCCGATGACGCCCGTGCGGACGCACAGCGTGGGCGGTATGGTCGCGTCGGCCATGTACTTCACCGCGATCATCGCCGCGGGCTACTACGCGCTGGACGGGCGCTGGGTGGACGTGGCGGTCCTGCTGCTCGCGGGACTGGGGCAGGTGATCGCGTTCCTGTGGTTCCGCACCCCGCATGCGCGAGCCGTGTGTTCGCTCATCATGCTCACCGCCGCCGTGAGCGCGGCCGAACAGCTCTACAGCAGGATCTGGTGGTGGGACATCCTCATCCACTTCGTGGCGCTGTACGCCCTGGTGTGGATGGCGTGGAATCGCGTTCTGACCCACCACCCCCGGGTGCGGGGCCGGGTACGTGATCGTCCCGCGCTGCGGTTCACGTGGTGTGCGGTGGCCGGATTCGTGATCGCCGTGGTGTGGGAGGTCATGGAACTGTTGGGGTTCTTGTTCGTGACACCGGACATCCACATCCCGCCCCTGGACACGCTGGGGGACATCATCATGGGGGTGCTGGGAGCCGCCTGCGTGGGCTTCCACAGGGAACCGCGCTGAGCGTCGTCGTCCCCGGCGGGTCGCGAACGGTCGCGTGATCGGCGAGTCCCGACCCCCCAAGTGCCGGGACTCACCGCACGTTTGCGGCGTCGGCGAACGGTATGGAGCCCCGTGGGGGAACGGGGCGTTCGATCCGGACGCGCGGTCACCGGCCGTGTGCTGGACCGAGGCGGGGGCCGGGGTGCAGTGCTCGGGCGACCGGGCTTAATCATAGTTGTTCACATTTGGGTTGTCCACAATTAGATAGAGACGCCAGTTGTCCCTGGCTGTCACGGCGTCGTTCCGGGCTGGTCACGCCCAGCGCGGACGACGTGGCGCGCATCGGCCCGCGGTGCAATTCTGGGACGCATGACCCACGAACACGCTCCCCACCGCACGCCCGAGACCGCCGCCGACTGGGACGAACGCTACGGCGCCGCTCACATCTGGAGCGGCGAGCCCAATGGCGCCCTGATGGCGCTCACGTCGGACCTGGCTCCCGGCACGGCGCTGGACGTGGGCTGCGGTGAGGGTGCCGACGCCGTGTGGCTGGCCCGGCGCGGCTGGACGGTGACGGGCCTGGACGTCTCGCGCGTCGCCGTCGACCGCGCCCAGGCGGCGGCCGAAGCCGCGGGCGTCGAGATCACGTGGCTCATGGAAGGGTTCGGCGAGCGCCCCCTCGGCCCGTTCGACCTGGTGTCCGCGCAGTACCCGGCGGTGCCCAAGCGGGGCGACGACGCGGCGGAGCGCGCGTTCGCCGACGCCGTGGCACCGGGCGGGCGGCTGGTGTTCGTGCATCACGAACTGGATGAGACACCTCACGGTTTCGACCCCGCCGATTACGTGATGCCGGAGGACATCGTGGCGTATCTGACCGGGCAGGGGTGGCAGATCGAGACCGACGAGATCCGCGAGCGCCACCTGGAACGCGGTGCCGGGTCCGGCCACTCGCGGGACCGGGTGGTCGTGGCGCGGCGGGGCGCGTGAACACCTCCGGCGTGGATCGTGCCTCGGTGGGGCTGCGCTCGCAGCGCGGTCCCGTCCTGCTGGCCGTGATGCTCTCCACGGCCCTGGTGGCTCTGGACGCCACGATCCTGGCGACCGCCGTACCGAGCATCGTGGGTTCCCTGGGCAACTTCGCCCAGTTCCCGTGGCTGTTCTCGAGCTACATGTTGGCGCAGGCGGTAAGTGTGCCGATCTTCTCCAAGCTCTCGGACATGTACGGGCGCAAACCCGTGATCCTCACCGGCGTGGGGCTGTTCCTGGTCTCCTCCGTGCTGGCGGGATGCGCGTGGAGCATGACGTCGCTCATCGTCTTCCGGGTGATCCAGGGATTGGGTGCGGGAGCCGTGGCGCCCATGGGCATGACGATCGTGGGTGACATCTACACCGTGGCCGAGCGCGCCGCCGTGCAGGGCTATGTGGCCGGGGTGTGGGCGGTCTCCTCGGTCGTGGGGCCCACATTGGGTGGGCTGCTGTCCCAGTTCTTGAGCTGGCGATGGGTCTTCTTTGTCAACATCCCGGTGGCCCTCGTGGCGGGGTGGCTGTTGCTACGCAGCTATCACGAGAAGATCGAGCGCGAGGAGCACCGGGTGGACTTCACCGGCGCCGCCGTGCTCGCGATCGCCCTGTCCGCCCTCATCCTCGGTGCGCTGGAGGGCGGCAACGCGTGGGAGTGGCTTTCGGTGCCCACCCTGGTGTGCGGCGTCGTCGGCGTCGTGGGGCTGGCGATCTTCGTGGCCGTCGAACGTCGCGCGAGCGAACCGATCATCGACCTCGCGCTGTTACGACGCCGCGTGGTCGCGAGCACCACCCTGGTCTCCCTGGGCATCGGCGCGCTGCTGGTGGGGATGACGAGCTACGTCCCCACCTATCTGGAGCGCACGGCCGGGGCCACACCGATCGCGGCGGGGGCGGCCGTAGCCGCGGTGAGCATCGGCTGGCCCGTGGCTGCGTCCACGGCGGGGCGGATCTACATGCGGTGGGGCTTCCGGCGCACCGTGCTCCTGGGCGGTGCGATCGCGATCGTGGGAGCGGCCCTGACCGCCGCTCTGTCGCCGTGGCCGAGCGTGATCGGTATGGCCGTGTGCGCGTTCATCATCGGACTGGGACTCGGTTACACCGCGGCGCCGTCACTGATCATGGCCCAGTCCTCGGTGGAGTGGAACCAGCGCGGGTCGGTGACGGGTCTCAACATGTTCGCCCGCTCCGCCGGGTCAGCCGTGGGTGTGGCGATCTACGGCGCCATCGCCACCAACCTCATCCGCGCCGGCGGCGGTGAGGGCGATCCCGCCACCGTGATCCATGCCTCCGGATGGGTCTTCGTGGCGGCGGCGGTCACCGCCGTACTCATGGCCGCCGCCACGCTGGCCATCCCGCGGGACGAGCCGGGGGCGGTGGGGTGAGCCGCGGGAAATGGCGGGTCGGTGGGGTGTCCACGTGGGGCCCGGTACGCCGTCGCCGCCGGGGTTCGTGCGACGTCGACACCCCGGGACCCACGGTGGCCTCGGCGCTCGGGCTGGGTGCGACGTCGCCCCCGGGTTTGCCACGCAGCAGTGACGTACCCGGTCCGTATGCCAACTTCTCCCCCACCACCTCTCCCTCCCCTACCCTGGCCCCATGACCTCCTCCATCCGTCACCGCTTCACCGGCCACATCGCCGGGGTCGGCACGTCCTCCGGCACGCGTCTGGTGCTGGGGTGCTGGTCCCACACGCCGCAGGGCCCGTTCGCGGACGTCATGGTCGCCCACCCGGACGGACGCCGTGAACTGCTGGCGCCCAACGACTGGGTCGCGCATTTCGTGTCCGACACCTACACCTTCGACACCGTCACCCGCGTCCCCGTGAACGTGCAGCGCACGGGCTTCTCCCGCGCCTCCCGGTGGACGGTCACCGCGGGGCCGCTTACATGGCACTTCAGCGTGGGGCCGCGAGCGTCCCTGGGGTACCTGCTGCAGACGGTCCCCCGACCGATCAGCACCTCGCTGACCTTCGCCCGGCTCACCGATCAGGTGGCCCACCGCGTGATGCCCGGCGTGCGCACCCTGGGTACGGCCGGCAACGACCGCACCGAGTGGTACGCCGCCTACGACCTCCACACCATCACCCACTCCCGCGCCACCTGGGACGACCAGGACCTGGGCCGCCTCACGGACATGACCCCGGCCCCGGACTTCGGTTTCAGTTCCACCCCGCGCCGGCCCAGCCTCACCGCCCTGACCAGCACCGTCCGGGTGCCCGACGCCGTTGCGGTCACCTCCCCTGCGCGGACCCCGGAACTCGGGTGAGCGCCGTCGCCGAACCGGCAGAACTGCGTCGACTGAGACCGGAGGACGCGCCGGCGCTACAAGCGCTGCTCGAGGCGACCCCCGATTACACCCGCCGGATCAGTGGACACGCGCCCCTCCCCGGCGACGCCGCCGAGATCCTTTCCGCGCTCCCGCCCGGCCTCGCACGCGAACAGAAGTACGACGTCGGGCTGTTCCGCGGGCCTACTCTGGCGGCCATGGCCGACGTCATCCGCAATTTCCCCGAGGAGCATCACGCTCACATCGGTCTGCTTCTCGTGCGGCAGGACCACCAGGGAGAGGGCCTGGGGCGGGCGATGCATGATGCCGTCACGAACCTCGTGAGCGGCTGGCCCGAGGTGACCACCCTGCGCCTGGGGATCGTGGAGACCAACGCGGCGAGCGCCGTCGGCTTCTGGAAGGCTCTGGGGTACGAGCCCACGGGCGAGACAGCGCCGTACGAGAACGACGAGGTACGCAGCCGTGTGACCTTGTGGGAACGACCGGTACACCCGACCCCGCCATCCCATGAGAGGACCGCCACATGACCCGGAACTGGTTCGAGCAGGGCGGAGGGAACTACGCCGCGCACCGCCCCGATTACCCCGCGGAGCTGGGCGCGGAACTGGCACGGATCGCCCCGCGACGGGGCACCGCGGTGGATGTGGGCTGTGGGACAGGCCAGCTCACGGGCTTGCTGGCCGAACACTTCACGCACGTGATCGGCGTGGACCCCGGTGAGGATCAACTCGCTCATGCCGCCCCCGTACGCGGCGTCGACTACGCGCGCGGGACGGCGGAGGACCTGCCCGTGGCCGACGGCCGCGCCGATCTCGTGACCGCGGCCCAGGCCGCACACTGGTTCGACCTGCCGGCTTTCTACACGCAGGCACGCCGCATCGCGGCCCCCGGCGCCGTCCTCGCACTCATCAGCTACGGCGTGGTGGAGGTGGAGCCGGGCCTGCGGGAACGTTTCGAGCGGTTCTACTGGCGCGAGATCGGCCCGTTCTGGCCGCCCGAGCGCCGCCTCGTGGAGACCGGGTACCGGGACATCGACTTCCCCTTCCCGCAGGTCCCGGTGGCCGCGCTGTTTATCCGGCGATCCTGGCCGCTCGATGCCTTCCTGGACTACCTGGGCACGTGGTCCGCGGTGCGCAACGCCGCGGAGTCCGGGCACGACGACGTTCTGCGCCATTACGCCGCCGACCTCACCGAGGCGTGGGGCGAACCGTCCCGGCCGCGCGACGTCGTCTGGCCCATCACCGTGCGGGCGGGCAGGCTGGACGGGGAGTCCCGATAGGTGCCGCCCGTGCGCTTGGACCGGGTCTCCCGCAGCACCACGTTGTGCCGGCGCACCTGCTCCTCACCCGTCGCGGGATCCGTGACGCGGTAGAAGTACGCCTCGTCCTCGCGGATGTGGAACTTCTCCGGCCAGGTGTCGTCCGAGAGCAGCTGACCGCGCAGGTACTCGTCGTCCACGTACACGCGGAACTGGTAGCTCTGCCCGGTGTCGTTGCGTAGCCGGTAGTCCAGGAAGTTGTAAATGATGGACGTCCCGGTCCCGAACGGGATCTGGCGTTTGAAGTCGGGGAACAGGTCCAATCCGCTGTGGTGGTGGTGTTCCACCACGGTCAGTGGCGAGTGCAGCGCCATCCAGTGCAGCAGGTTGGTGAACTGGCACATGCCCCCGCCGATCCCGACGTCCGCGTGGTCACCGTTGATCACCACACCCGGCAGGTAGCCGCGGGAACGCGTGGGATTGCCCACGAGCCGCCAGAAGGAGAACGTCCGCCCCGGGCGGATCACGATCCCGTCCACGAGCGGCGCGGACAGTTCCAGCGAGCGTGCCTTGCCCTCCTGCAGGTCCAGCTCGGTGTTGCCGAGCGTGCGCCGGATGAGTGAGTTGTGACGGTAGACCTTCACGGGCAGGTCCTCGGTCGAACGCTCGGCGGCGAACGCCCCGCGTCTGCCGAGGTCCTTCGCGCGCCGCTGCCATCTCTGACGCTCCACCGCAATGCGGTAGGTCAGTGGGGAGATCTCCGAAAAGAGTTTGGGTCCCATGGACCCAGCGTAGGAACGCCCACAGTGATTCGCAATAGCAAACAAACGTTTTTAGTGAGCCTCTACCTCAGCGTCGTGCGACCCGCGCCTCGAGCCCCGCCTTCACGGAGGGCCATTCGTGCTCGAGCACCGAGTACACCACGGTGTCCCGCAGCACCCCGTTGCGCTCCAACCGGTCCGCGCGCAGCACACCGTCCAGCCGGGCACCGAGGCGCTCGATCGCCGTCCGGGACTGCTGGTTGGCCCAGCTCGTCTCGTAACGCACGCACCGGCACCCGAGCTCCTCGAACGCGTGGGTCATGAGCAACAGCTTGGACTCCGCGTTCGTCCCCGTCCCGTGGGTGGACGCCCGGTTCCACGTGTGCCCCACGCTCACGCGCGGCACACCCCACTGCGGGTCGTAGAACGTGGTCATCCCGAGCACGGCGTCGTCGGCCTGCCGCACGGTCACGAAGGGCAGCATGAATCCCTCGTCCTGCCACGTGAGCCACTTTTCCACGGCCGCGGCCATGCCGCCCGGGTCCGCCACGCTCGTGTACCAGCGCTCCCACATGCGCCCGTCCTCGGTGGCCTCGATCAGCCCGTCCAGGTGCTCGCGGATGAGGGGTTCCAGGCGGACCAGCCGCCCGCGCAGTGTCACCGGTGTCCACGTCATGGAATCACTGTCTCACGACGACGCCGCGCGGCCCGCGCGCGCAGCCCCTGACGGGTTCATAACCCCGCAGGACAGCGACTGCCTCCCTACAGGTGTATGCCCACCCCCAAGGGTGCTGACAGTATGGGAGGACCACGTCGCACTCCATGACCGCGGCGTGCGTCAGCTTCGTAGGAGGATCGTCATGTCCGCACGCGAGAACAACGCCCCCCAGGTCCCGGGAGTTCCCGGGACCGGTGAGCCGACCATCGAGGAGCCCACGGCTCCCCGTCAGCCGCTTCCGCCCAAGCCCGATCAGGGTGCCCCCGAGCGGGTCACGCCCACGGGTGCGCCCACCGATGCCCCGATGTCCGCGATGGCCCAGCAGGGTGAGTACCTCACCACCGCGCACGGCGCGCGCCTGACGAACTCCGACCAGTCCCTCAAGGCCGGGGCCCGCGGTCCCGTGCTGCTGCAGGACCACCACTTCCGCGAGAAGATCTCCCACTTCGACCACGAGCGCATCCCGGAGCGCGTGGTGCACGCCCGCGGCGCGGGTGCCCACGGCACGTTCCGCGGCTACGGTTCGGCCACCAAGCTCAGCCGCGCGGGCCTGTTCGCCAAGGACAAGGAAACCTCGGTGTTCGTGCGGTTCTCCACCGTGCTGGGCTCCCGCGGTTCGGGCGATCTGGCCCGTGACACCCGCGGTTTCGCCGTCAAGTTCTACACGGACGAGGGCACATGGGACCTCGTGGGCAATAACATGCCGGTGTTCTTCATCCAGGACGCCATCAAGTTCCCGGACGTCGTCCACGCCGGTAAGCCCCACCCGGATCGCGAGATCCCCCAGGCCCAGTCCGCCCACGACACGTTCTGGGACTTCGTGTCCCTGCACACCGAGGCCCAGCACCACACCATCTGGAACATGTCCGACCGCGGCATCCCGCGCTCGTTCCGCATGATGGAGGGCTTCGGCGTCCACACGTTCCGCCTGGTGGCCGAGGACGGCTCCACCGTGCTGGTCAAGTTCCACTGGAAGCCCCGCCTGGGCGTGCACTCCGTGGCGTGGGAAGAGGCTCAGCTGATCAACGGTGCGGATCCGGACTTCCACCGTCGTGACCTCGCGGACGCCATCGAGGCCGGCGCGTACCCGCAGTGGGAACTGGGTGTCCAGGTCTTCGAGGACACCGAGGACCAGATGTTCCAGGGCATCGATCTGCTGGATCCCACCAAGATCATCCCGGAGGAGCTCGTCCCCGTGGAGCCCGTGGGTCTGATGACCCTGGACCGCAACCCCTCCAACTACTTCGCCGAGACGGAGCAGGTGGCGTTCAACCCGAACAACCTGGTCCCGGGCATCGACGTGACCAACGATCCCTTGCTGCAGGGGCGTCTGTTCTCCTACCTGGACACCCAGATCACCCGCCTGGGCGGGCCCAACTGGAACCAGCTGCCCATCAACCGCCCGCACGCGGCGGTCAACGACATGCTGCGTGACGGTTTCCACCAGAGTGCGGTGCACTCGGGTGTGGCCCCCTACCGGCCCAACTCGCTGGACGGCGGCAACCCGGCGGAGACTCCCGAGGACGAGCACGCGTTCATCGACTACCCGGCCCCGGTCCCCGCGTCCGTCAAGGAGCGCGTGCGGCCCCAGTCCTTCGAGGACCACTTCAGCCAGCCACGCCTGTTCTGGCTCTCGCTGAGCGAGGTGGAGCGCGAGCACACCGCGCAGGCCTACGCGTTCGAGCTCGGCAAGTGCTGGGACGAGAACATCCGCACCCGCCAGCTGCGCCACCTGTTCGCGATCGACCCCGCGCTGGGCAAGACCGTGGCCCAGGCGCTGGGGCTGCCCGAGCAGGAGCCCACCGAGGCTCCTGCCCAGGACGTCCAGGCCTCCCCGGCCCTCACCCAGGTGGGCGAGACGTGGCCCGTCGAAGGCCGCCAGGTGGGCATTCTCGTGGGTCCGGACACGGACGCCGACCAGCTCGCCACGCTCGTCTCCGAGATCGACGGCGCGGATATGGTCCCGCTCGTCATCGCACCCCAGGGAGGTGAGGTGGCCCCGGGCATCGTGGCGCACCGCACCCTGCTCACGGCACGGTCCATCGAGTTCGACGCCGTGGTGGTCGCCACCGCCGGCGCTCCTGTGAACCCCGTGGCCGGTGGCCTGGACGCGAAGGCCGGTGCACCCAGCCCGGGTGACATCGACCCCCGCGTGAGCCTGCTGCTCAACGAGATGTGGCGCCACGCCAAGGCGATCGCCGCGTTCGGCCCCGGCACGGACGTGCTGGACGCCCTGCAGATCGCCCAGACGCCCGGCGTCGTGAGCGCGGACTCCGCCAAGGACGTGCTGAGCACCGTGGTGGAACTGCTCGGCAGCCACCGGGTCTGGGAACGTTTCCCGACCACGGGTATGTTGGCCTAATGAATAGGAAGTAGTCGTACTATTTCCGCCGATTGCCCGCGGACCGCTCCACCGCGGTCCGCGGGCAATCTCCGCCTTCAGAGACACCCTACCCGCGCCGAGCACCCACCTTCCCGAGCGGAGAACACCATCATGACGACCGTCCCCACCCGAACCGTGACCCCGACCGCTCGCGGACCCGTGAGCACGGCCCTCCTGGAGATCCTGACCGACCCGGAGGAGACCCCGGCGAGCGGGTACGCGGCGCTGTCCGAAGCAACGGCCACCGCGGTTAACGCGTCGCAGGACGTCCTCGCGGACGAGGACCTGCAGCTGTCCCTGTTCCTGCTCTACCTGTTGCACTACGGGCCCGCGGAATTCGTGACCGCGGACCGCGAGTGGGATCCCGAGCTGCTGCGCGTGCGCACAGTGCTCGAGGCCGGTTTCGAGGCCGAGCTGCGCCGTCGCGTGCCCCTCCCCGATCCCCTGCCCGGCGACTCCGCGCAGCTCGTGGACACGATGTTCGCGATGACCGGCGGGGACGCTAAGCCCACCCTGGCCACGTGGCTCGCCCGGCACCCGAGCGAGGAGATCCTGAGCGAGTTCCTGGTCCACCGCTCCATCTACACGCTGCGCGAGGCGGACCCCCACTCGTGGGGCATCGCCCGGTTGCGGGGCCGCGCGAAGGCGGCGCTCGTGGAGATCCAGTCGGACGAGTACGGCGGGGGCCGTCCCGAGCGCGTGCACGCCACGATCTTCGCGCAGACCATGCGAGGTTTCGGCCTGGACGACACCCTGGACCACTACCTGGACCTCGTGCCCGCCCCCACGCTCGCGTCCATGAACCTCATGAGCCTGTTCGGACTGCACCGCCGGTTGCGCGGGGCCATCGCGGGTCACCTCGCGGCGTTCGAGATGACGTCCTCGATCCCCAACAAGTACTACGGCCGAGCGTTCCGCAAGCTCGGTTACGACGCGGACGTCACCTGGTACTACGACGAGCACGTGGAGGCCGACGCCGTTCACGAACAGATCGCCGCGCGTGACCTCGCCGGGGCGCTCGCCCAGGACGAGCCCGAGCTGCTCGAGGACGTCCTGTTCGGCGCGGCCGCGTGCCTTTACGTGGACGGGCTCATGGGTGATCACATGCTCGAGTGCTGGTCAGACGGGCGGACCTCCCTGCGCGGGAGCATGCCGGGACTGCAGACCGTGGGTTCCGAGGCCCCGGTCGCCGAGCGGGTGGCCCTGTGAGCGAGCAGGATCCACGCACCACGGACGACGGGAGCCCCGTCCTCTCGGTGGCGCACGACGCCGAGGATCCCGTGGTGATCACCCCGTGCCCGGACGGGCCGCTCTTGGTGCGCGGTGACGTGCTGATCGCCCCGGAACCGGGGGCCGAGCCGCAGAAGCCGCCGCGGCGCGTCGTCGCCCTGTGCCGGTGCAACATGTCGTCGATCGCGCCGTTCTGCGACGGTTCGCATAAGCTCGCGAACTTCCGCACCCGCCCGCCGCGGTACAACATCGGCAACCCCCGCGAGGATCCCGGCGAGGAGGACTGAGCCGGACATCGGAGACCTGAATACGCGATCGGCCCGTGGCATGTGCCACGGGCCGATCGCGTAGTGGTTCAGGTCAGTTCTCGGTGGCGGGCTCGTCGCCCTTGTTGTCCGTCATGGCGCCCACGCCCTCGTCGGCGGGTTCGGCGTCCGTCTGGGTCTCCTGACCTAGGGCCGCACTCTCTTCCTGGGGGCTCATCTTGATGGATTCCTCGCCCGCGTTGGCGGGATTTTTCTCTGCCACGTGCTGTCCTTTCGTTGGACGTCTCGGTCGGCGGAATCGCTGACCCTCCCATCCTCGTCAGCGTACTGACGATTGACAAGGGAAGACGTCCCCCGGCCGATGTCAAGCGGATGTCATCGCACTACACGTTGTGACGCACGGCGCAACATTCCTTGGGTGAGCGCCCGCCCGGTTCCTAGGCTGAGTGACCTCACCCCTTCCACTGCACAGGAGTCGCACCGTGCGTACATTGATCTTGCTCGCCCTGGTGGGTTTCGGGGCGCAACTCGTGGACGGTTCGCTCGGTATGGCCTACGGCGTGACCTCATCCACCCTGCTGTTGGCCGTGGGCCTGACCCCCGCCTCGGTGTCCGCGACAGTGCACCTCGCGGAGGTGGGCACCACCCTGGCCTCCGGGCTCTCGCACTGGCGCTTCGGCAACATCGATTGGCGCGTCGTAGGCTTCATGGCGGTTCCCGGCGGGATCGCCGCGTTCGCGGGCGCCCATCTGCTGACCCTCTCCGGGGAGGCCGCCGCACCGGTGATGTCCGTGATCCTGTTGCTGCTGGGCTGCTACGTGGTGTGGCGGTTCTTGCGGCTCGGCGGGCGGCGCCCGAACTTCACGGGCAAGGTGCGCGGATTCTTCCTGATCCCCCTGGCCACGGTCGCGGGCTTCATGGACGCGATCGGCGGCGGTGGGTGGGGCCCCGTGGGCACCCCCACCCTGCTGGCCTCCGGCAAGATCGCCCCGCGCAAGGTCATCGGATCCATCGACACGTCCGAGTTCGTGGTCAGTCTGGGTGCCTCCATCGGGTTCCTGATGGCACTCGGCAGCCAGGGCGTCGACTTCGGCATGGTCCTGGCTCTACTGATCGGCGGTGTGGTGGCCGCGCCGATCGCCGCGTGGCTCGTGCGTTGGCTCGCCCCGCGCATCCTCGCCGTCGGCGCCGGCGGACTCATCATCTTCACGAACACGCGTACCCTGTTGCGCCTGGACGCCGTGCAGGCGCGCCTCCCCGGCGACGCCGCGTACTACGCGATCCTCGGCGCGCTCGCCCTGCTGTGGATCGTCGCGGTCGTCTGGGTCGTGCGCCGCGAACTCGCCGACCGCCGCTCCGCGACCCTGCGCACCGAGGTGCGCGTCCCCGAGAGCGTCTGAGGGCGACGTCGCGCCGAGGGGACGTGACATCCCCCTCGGCGCCGTGGGGCTCGTGGCCCCCGCCCGTGCGTCACGGCACGGCCCCGTCAGGGCCTCAGTGGGCCGCAGAACGCCGGGGACGTGCCGTGCGCTCTCATCGGGCGCGGTGCGACGCGCTCGTCAATCCTCCACGACGGTCACGGTGACCTCGATGTTGCCGCGCGTGGCGTTGGAATAGGGACAGACCTGGTGCGCGGCGTCCGCGAGTTCCTGGGCCGCGTCGTGCTCGAGTTCGGGGATGATCACTTCCAACTGCACGGCCAGGGTGAACCCGCCTGCGCCGTTGTCGCCGATCTGCACGCGGGCACCCACGGCGGAATCACCGAGCGAGACCTTCTGCTGGCGGGCGACCATCTGCAGGGCGGAGTGGAAGCAGGCCGCGTACCCGGCGGCGAAAAGCTGCTCGGGATTGGCGCCGTTCCCGGATCCCCCCATCTCCTTCGGCACGGCCAGGTCGAACTGCAGCGACCCGTCCTTGGTGGCGACGCTGCCGTTGCGGCCCGCGCCCTGGGCAAGCGCTTCCGCGGTATACATAGCCTTCATGATGATTCCTCGTCCTTTCCGTGGCCGGTGAGCCCCGGCCCTGAACGCCGGGTGGTACGACCGCAATCGATGGTAGGTCGCGGTATTTAGATTGTCCACAATCTAGACGTTCACTTTTCATGCGGGACGGGCCGGTGAGGGCCACCCGGAATCCCCCTCCCCTGCACCCCACCGCGTGATCCGCACACGGTTCTCCCTCGCTCCAAAATTACCCCCGGGAGTATGTGCTACAGCGAGTGCGGCTTGCTTCGGCGCGCACCCCAGGACCGTCATCATCCCGCAGGAGTGATCGCGCTCATCGTCGTCATCGCAGGGCTGCTGGTGGGGCTCGTCATGGGCGCGCTGGGCGGCGGCGGGGCCATCATGACCGTGCCGCTGCTCACCTTCGCCCTGGGACTCCCCCCGACCCACGCAACGGTGGGTTCCCTAGTGGTCGTGATCTCGGGTGCGATTTCGGGCCTGGTCTCGCATCTCCGGCGCCGCCACGTCCGCCCTGGGATCGGCGTGGTCTTCGGCGCCCTGGGCACAGGGGGCGCGGTGCTCGCTGCCAACGTGTCCGGCCTGATGGACGACGCCGTGCTGCTCACGCTGTTCTCCGCGCTGCTCGTGGTCGTGGCCGCGGCCATGATCGTGAAGAACACGCGGCGACGCTCGTCCCGCCCGTCCTCGAACCACGACGGCCCCGAGAACCGTCTCGTATGATCCGACCCGCGCTCATGGCTACCGCTCATCCTCACCGCCCTCGTCAACAGTCTCGTGACCCTGTCGCTGCACACGAGCGTCCTACCCCACCTGGAGTGGGAGGCCGTGGGGCCGTTCGCGGGCGCCGCCGTGGTGGGCCCAGCACTCGGCGCCCGCGTGGGCCACCGGATCAACACGCGCCTGCTGTCGTTGGACTTCGCCGGCCTGCTGGTGCTCACGGAGTGTTACACCGCCCTGCAAAGCGTGCCCCGGCTCCTGGGCTGACCCTGTGACACCCCGCACCCGAGCCGGGCACCGTCCCGTCCGAGAACCACTCGAGAAGGAGAACACCATGTCCTCACCCGCCACCGTTTCCGCCTCCGAACTCCAGGACCCCCATGAGGGTGCACCGCTGTTCCTGGACGTCAGGGCCCCCGTGGAGTTCGGCATCAGTCACATTCCGGGCTCCGTCAACGCCCCCCCTGGCTCTCACCGAGAAGCACACCCGGCAGATCGGGCAGCTACTACCCCGCGACACCGTGGTGATCTGCCGCTCCGGAGCCCGCTCAACGCGCGCCGCGGAGCTGTTGGCCTCGGCGGGTATGACGAGCGCAACCGTCCTGACCGGCGGGATCGACGCATGGCGCGACGCCGGACGCACGGTGCGCACCGGTGCTGGGATCTGGAACGCCAGGTCCGACTGACCGCCGGGTCCCTGGTACTCGCAGGGCTTCTGACGAGCACCGTGGCGCCGCGTGCCACATGGTTCTCCGGCGCCGTCGGCGCGGGGCTGGTCTTCGCCGCCGTGAGCAACACCTGCGCCATGGGCCAGCTGCTCTCGGCCCTGCCGCACAACCAGCGCGACCACGTCCACCTGGCGGACGTCACGCGTCGGCTCGCCTGAGACGCGAAACCGCAGCGCCGCCGAGAACGTTCTCTCGGCGGCACTGCACGGAGAAGGACCGCATCGTGGTGGTGCCGCCGCTGTATCACTGCTTCGGGATGGTGATCGGTAACCTCGCGGCCACGTCCCACGGCAGCGCGATCATCCTGTCGGGGCCGGGGCTCGACCCGCGGGCCGCGCTTCGCGCCGTCTCTCAGGAGAAGGCCACAAGCCTGTACGGGGTGCCCACCATGTTCATCGCCGAGCTCGAGCTGCCGGACTTCGGGGACTACGACCTGTCCTCGCCGTGCAGCGGCGTGATGGCCGGTTCCCCGTGCCCCATGGAGGTCATGCGCAAGGTGATCGACAAGATGCACATGAGCGAGGTCGCGATCTGCTACGGCATGACGGAGACCTCGCCGGTGAGCTTCCAAACGCGCGCGGACGACTCGTTGGACCGCTGCGTGGAGACCGTGGGCCGGGTGCACCCGCCCGTGAAGGTCAGGACCGTGGATCCCTCCACAGGTGAGACCGTGCCGCGCGGCACGGCCGGGGAGTTCCACCCCCGCGGCTACTCGGTCGTGAAGGGCTACTGGGGTCAGGAGGAGAAGACCCGCGAGACCGTCGACTCCGACGGCTGGTTGCACACCGGGGACATCGCCGTCATGGATCAGGACGGGTACGCGCAGATCACCGGCCGCATCAAGGAGATGGTGATCCGGGGCGGGGAGAACATCTACCCGCGCGAGGTCGAGGAGTTCCTCTACACCCACCCGGACATCGTGGACGCCCAGGTGATCGGTGTACCGAGCAAGAAGTACGGGGAGGAGCTCATGGTGTGGATCCGGGCGCGTCAGGGCGCGGCCCCCATCACGACGGAATCCATCGCGCAGTTCTCGCAGGGGAAGATCTCCCACCACGAGATCCCGCGCTATGTGCACGTGGTGGAGGAGTTGCCCATGACCGTCACGGGCAAGGTCCGCAAGGTGGAGATGCGTGAGGAGGCGCTCAAGCTGCTGGATCTGGAGCGCTGAACCCGCAGGTTATTTTACTTATATGTGAATGAGTATTACGGTATAACTAAATACTTACGAGCACGGCGCGAAGGGAGACGCCAATGACCACCATGACTGAGCGGATCACGATCTCGGCCCAGACCGTGCGCGCGGCGCAGGCCCCCGCGCGTCAGGGTTCAACCTTGGTTCTGCGCGATGCAAACGGCGGGGAGGTGGAACTCCCGGACGAGGTCCAGAGGACACTCCTCCATGCACTCACGGCCATTGCCGAGCACGGTTCGGTCAGCATTGCTCAAATGCCCGACGAGCTGACAAGTACGGTGGCCGCGGACATCCTGGGGGTCTCTCGCCCCACCCTTCTCCGTTGGACCCGCGAGGGGCTGATCGAATCCTTCAAGGTCGGATCACATACGCGCTTCCGTCGTTCCGATGTCCTCCGATTGCGGGAACAGCGGGAAACGGAACGTCGCGACGCCTTCGAGAAACTGCGGGCACTCGACGCGGCAGACAATTTCGAGCTTTTCGAGGACTGAGATCATGCGTTCGTGAGCGACACGGGGGGCACCCCTGTTTTCAACCAGGGTGCCCCCCGTGATGTCATTAGATTGGGACCATGACGCAAAGAGTTTTCGTCGATGCCAACGTCCTCTTCAGCAAGACCCTGATGGATTGGCTCTTCTTGTTGCGCCTTGAAAACCCCGCGATGTTCCAGGTCCACAGCACGGAGGACGTCTTCGCGGAGGTCATCGCGAACATGCGTAAGAAATGCCCTACAGCTCCGGGACATAGAACCGCCCAGCGGGCGCAGCTGATACGCAAGAACATGGATGAGGTCCTGCAGGGCTTCCCGTCCGATCTCGATTTCACCGGTATGGATCGCCACGATTACCACGTCCACGCGGGGGCCGTTTTCGGAGGCGCAGACATCATCCTCACATGCAACGATCCCAATGACATCACGACAACACCCGAGACAGAACCGTATGAGGTCATCCATCCAGACGATTTCTTTTTGCTGGTTACTGATTCGAATCCGGCCTGCGTAGTTCCCATTGCGCGCAATCAAATAAAGTATTGGAGTGGCAAGTCCAACCACCTGCAGTTGGACCAGGCGCTCCTCAAAGCTGGGTGTCCCCGATTTGCTTTCCGAATCCGAGAGGCCTTAGCCCACATTGCTCAGCTACCCTGAGGACGCTTCCTGACATGCTCACGTTGGAGGAGATCTTCCCGCCCTACGGGCTGCGCATCACCTGCAGGAACGTGGAACTGCGTGTGCTCCGGGACGAGGACTTCCCGGAGCTCGTAGAACTCGTCCAGAACGGCATCTCGGTCTCCGGCCTCCCCATGCCTTTCCCGCGCGCGTGGCACGAGGAACCGTACGCCCCCGGGACACCAGACGGTTTCCCGGCGACGTCACTGTCCTGGTGGTGGACGCAACGGTCAACGTTCGCGCCGGATCGCTGGAACCTGGCGCTGACCGTCCGCTGTGACGGCGAGCTCGTCGGCGTGCAGGACGTGATGGCCCAGGACTTCCCCCTCACCCGCTGGGTCACCACGGGATCGTGGCTCGGCCGAGCACACCAAGGCAGGGGTCTCGGGACGCTCATGCGCCAAATGGCAGTCGGCTTCGCATTCGATGAGCTGGACGCGCTCACGTGCGAGTCCGCGTACGTCGTAAGCAATCACGCCTCGGCGGCGGTCAGCCGGAAGACCGGTTACGTGGACAACGGCCGGGTCCGCGGGGTGCAGCACACCCGGGAGGGGACGGTCGGGATGGAGGAGCAGCGCGTCGTCGTCACGCCCGACACCTACGTGCGGCCCGGGGAACCGGTGACCCACGAGGGCAAGCAGGCGCTGCGCGGCTTCTTCGGGATCGAACGCGGCTGACCTCCAGCCCGCTAAAGGCCCACGCACCATGCTCTGACGACGGCGAGGTAGCAGTCCTCGCGACATCGACCCGTCACACGACGGGCCGCTGCGGTGCCGCCTCTCAGTACTCCGTCCGCAGCCACTCATCGAAGCGCTGCGAGGTGACGAACGCGTCCTGCGGGATCAGGCCGCCGTGGGCGATCGCCCGGCCGAGCAGCGGTGCTTCCTTCAGGACGCTGGGCGTACGGCCCGCGAGGTCACCGCCGGCCGCGAGGATGCGGCGGGCGAAGTTCGCCATGGTGTCCGCCTCCGGACCGCGCACCGCGAGGATCTCGTGACGTGCCTCGCGAGGGGTGGTGGCGACGTCGGCGACGAACCGCGCGACCTCCTCACGCCGCGCGGGCGCCATGAGGAGGGTGGGCACCAGGGCCACCGGGCCGCGCGCGACCAGGCCGGTGGTCGCGGGGATGAAGTCGAACCACTGGGTCGAGCGCACCGTGGTGGAGGGGATCCCCGCCTGCTGGTACACGCTTTCCTGCGCGGCCTTGCCCTTGTAGTAGCCGAAACCGCCGTTGACCCGGGGATCAGTAGCACCCGCGATGGACAGGCATACGATCCGGCCCACGCCCTGCTCGCGCGCCGCCTCGACGGTCCGGGACGCGGCCCGCGTGAAGAACGGGACGGACTTGCGGGCACCGAACGTGTTGATATGCAACGCGTCCACGACGACGTCCACACCGGCCAGAGCCTGTGACAGGCCCCGGCCGGCCACGACGTCCACCCCCGTGCGGCGGCTCGCCCGCACCAAGGTGTGGCCGTCGGCCTCGAGGAGGTCGGCGACGTCGGACCCGAAATTCCCGCTGGCACCCAGCACTGCGATCTTCATGGGGCCAGGGTAGGCACGGAGCCTGCGAGGTTCACAGGGTCTTGAACAACTCCAGGGCGTGGGCGCGGGATACCTTGAGGTCCACGATGGGCTCCACGCCCTCCTGCCGCCCGTTCCAGCGGTCCACGTACACGAAATCCGGGTCGAACTTCTTCTGCTGGGTCTCGGGGTTGAAGATCCGGAAATAGGGGGCCGCGTCCGTCCCGGAACCGGCCACCCACTGCCAGTTGTGCGGGTTCGAGGCGGGATCCGCGTCCACGAGGGTGTCCCAGAACCACTGCTCCCCCAGCCGCCAGTCGATCAGCAGGTTCTTGGCCAACAGGGACGCGGTCACCATGCGCACCCGGTTCTGCATGGTCCCGGTCTCCCACAGCTCGTGCATGCCCGCGTCCACCAGGGGAATCCCGGTACGGCCGCGCTGCCACGCGGCGAGCGCGTCCTCGTCCAACGGGGGCCACGGGAAGCGCTCGAACTTGGGGTTGATGGGGCGGGTGGCCATGTCCGGGTGGACGTAGAGGTTGTACCAGGCGTACTCGCGCCACCCCAGTTCGGTGAGGAACTTCCCCGGGTTCTCCGCGCGGGACAGCGCGGTGTACCACACGGTGTGCGGGCTGATCTCACCCCAACGCAGGTGTGGTGACAGGCCCGACGTCGCCGGTTTCGAGGGAACATCCCGGTCCCGCGTGTAGGTGGGCAGGCGCTCGTCGAGGAAGTCGTCGAGGCGTTCGTGGGCCGCGCGCTCGCCCACGGTCCACGTGCGGGCCAGGCCTTCCGACCAGTCCGGAGCGGTGGGCAGGAGCCCCCAGTCCTCGAGGGCGTCGGAGGCAGGGGCGGGCTCGGCGGGCACCACGGACGACGGCGCCGGATACGGTTCGCGCGGCGGCGGCCCGCTCGTGCATGCGCGCCAGAACGGGGTGAACACCCGGTACGGGTCGCCGGCCTGCGTGGTGATGGTCCACGGTTCGAACATCAGGTTCCCGGCGTAGGAGTGCGCTTCCACCCCGTTCTCCCCGGCCCAGTCCTTGAGCCCGGCGTCCACCGCGCGCTCGGGCCCGCCGTAGCGCCGGTTCCACAGCACGCGGTCCGCGCCCGTTTCGCGGACGACGTCGCGCACGACCTCCCCTGCCGCCCCATGCCGCAGGGTCAGGGGCACCCCCAGGGCGGCGAGGTCCGCCGCCAGCGACGTGAGGGAGTGATGCAGCCACCACTTCGCCGCACCGCCGAGGGGCCGGATGCCCGGGGATTCCTCGTCCAGCACGTACAGACACACCACGGGCTCACCGTGCACCACGGCCTCGTGCAGCGCCGGGTGGTCGGTGACCCTCAGGTCGTCGCGGAACAACACCACGGTGGTCATGCGAACTCCTCAATGGGACGTGCGTGTCCGCACCCCGGCCGTCCGGCACTGCGCGGGGCCCGGAGCCTGCTCCCCGTCAATCTACAGCCCCGGTGCAGGCACACCCCACGCGCAGCACAGGCCGGTCGGACCGTGGATCCAGCCCGGCTCCGTAGCGTCGAGGGTTCGACGCGCCACTGAGCGCCTTCCGAAGGAGCACGTGATGAACCCGATCCGTCGACGCCGCAGCATCCGCACCTACCCGGCCACCTCCGAGACCTGCGCCATGCAGTCGCAGAGCACCGACCGCGCCCACGCGGGCCGCCGCCACCCCGGGCACCGCGACACCGGCGGCCCTGGCACCGGCCACCCCCACGATGAGGGTCACGACGCCTCCGGGACCCTCCCCGCAACCGCAGCCGGGACGTTCGAGGGACGGGTCCTGGACCGCCCCCACGAGGACGTGGCGGACCAGGGACTGGCCTTTGACCTCGGCACCCTGCTCAACCGGCGCCGGGCGCTGGGGATCCTGGGCGCCGGATCCGGTGTCATGCTGCTGGCTGCATGCGGCGGGACCTCGACGGCGGGATCCCAGGGCGGGGCGACGTCGTCGACCCCCGCGAGCGCCAGCCCCTCACCCACCGCGACCCGGACCTACAGCACTGAGATGCCGCAGGAGACGGCGGGGCCGTACCCCGGGGACGGTTCCAATGGGCAGGACGTCCTGGAGGTCTCGGGCGTGGAACGCAGGGACATCACCACCAGCATCGGCGGGGGTGCCGCCGTGGATGGCGTAGCCATGACCCTGACCATGAACATCGTGGACATGGTCAAGGACAACGGACCCATGACGGGGGCAGCCGTCTATGTGTGGCATTGTGATCCGGACGGCAACTACTCCATGTACTCGGACGGTGTCACGCAGGAGACCTACCTGCGCGGGGTGCAGGTGGTGGGCAAGGACGGCACCGTGACGTTCACGTCCGTGGTGCCCGGCTGCTACGCGGGACGCTGGCCGCACATCCACTTCGAGGTGTTCCCGGACATCGGCTCCATCACGGATGCGGGCAATGCCGTGCTGACGTCGCAGATCGCGATCCCGCAGGCAATGGCCACCGCGGTCTACAAGGACTCCCGCTACCCGGACTCGGCGGCCAACATGTCCCGGGTGAGCCTCACGAGCGACAACGTCTTCTCCGACGGGACGGACATGCAGCTGCCCCGCGTGACGGGCGGCGTGTCCGGCGGGTACACCCTCACCATCGACGTACCCGTGGACACCAGCACCGCGCCGCAGAACGCCGCGGCACCCGGTGGTGGAGCCGGTCCGGGTGCCGCGGGCGGGGGTGGCGCTTCGGGTCAGTGAGACCGCGGACCGCCCCCCCGGCGGGACGGGTCAGGAGACCAGGCCGTAGACGATCCCGCTCACCGCGACCAACCCGGCCACCGTCACGAACACATTGGAGGCCTTGCCCCGGTACGGCGCGAGAGCCGGGATCCGATGGATGGCGTACATCGGCATGAGGTACAGGATCACGGCGATCACGGGCCCGGCGAGGGACTCGATCAGGGAGAGGATGCTCGGGTTCGCGATGGCCACGATCCAGCCGGTGATGAAGATGAACGCCGCCACGGCGGCCCGCAGGCGCTTGTCGGAGATCAGGGAACCGTCCCGGTCCACCATGGAGCGCACGATGCCCACGGCACCTTCCGCGGCGCCCATGTAGTGCCCGAAGAACGACGACGCGATCGCCGCGAGCGCCACGGCCGGGCCCAGGTAGGCGATGAACGGGCTGCCGTGGCTGTTCGCCAGGTAGGACAACACGGGCAGGTTCTGGGTCTTGGCGGACTGCAGGCCCATGGGCCCCAGCGCGAGCACGCACGACCACACGAACCCCATGGTGAACACCACGAGCAGCAGGGTGCTGCGCCGCAGCACCACGGAGGCACGTTCGCTCGCGCGGGGTCCGTAGGTGTGCTTCATGCTCACGGAGAACTGGGAGATGGCCGGGGAGTGGTTGAACGCGAAGACGAGCACCGGGATCACGAGCCACAGGGACAGCAGGAGGTTCCCCGCGGAGGGGACACCGTGGAACACGGAGAAGTCCCAGGACGGGATCAGGTAGAGGGTCACGCCCAACAGGATCAGGATCAGCGGGTACACGAGCCACTGGGTGATGATCAGCATGATGCGCTGACCGGCCAGCATCACGAGCATGAGCAGGGCCACGAGCGCACCCGAGAGCAGCCAGCGCGGCGGGGACTGCAGGCCCAGCTGGTTCACCAGGAGGCTGTCCACGGTGTTGGTGATCCCCACCGCGTAGATCAGCACGATCGGGTACACCGCCAGGAAGTACAGCACGGTGATCAGGCGCCCCGCGCCCTCCCCGAAGTTCGTGCGGGCCACCACCGTGATGTCCGCGCGCGGCTCGGGGGACGCGCACACGAACCGGGACAGGGCCCTGTGGGAGAAGTAGGTCATGGGCCCGATCAGTACGGTCACGATCAGCAGCGGCCACAGTC
This sequence comes from Kocuria marina, assembly GCF_000786655.1. GTDB lineage: Bacteria > Actinomycetota > Actinomycetes > Actinomycetales > Micrococcaceae > Kocuria > Kocuria marina_A. The sequence goes on from NZ_JROM01000058.1 coordinate 112,342, forward strand.
CCCCCAGCCCCGCATTGATGGGGAGGAACAGGACCCCGGCGCCCACGGCCGTCCCGAACAGCGAGACGGACCAGTTGGTCTCCAGGCGCCGATGCACCGGTTCCTGTGCGCGGGGGTCGGGGTGTGCGGCGGGTGGCGCCGCGTCGGTGGACTGTGTGATGGACGTGCTTCCGGTACGGTGCGGCACCATGATCTCCGGGGTGTCGGGGATGGGGGGCGGGTCGTCGTGTGACCCGGGCCATAGGTATACGCGAGTTACCTGAGTTGTTCAACAATCCCCGACCCCCGGCGCGGCGCGACGTCGCTCGGGAACCGTACGCGGCGTCGTCGTCCGCCGTCAGGGCGTGAGCAGGACCTTGACGGCCTTGCGCTCGTCCATGGCCCGGTAACCCTGGGCGGCGTCCTCGAGCGGGAGGGTCATGTCGAAGACCTTGCCCGGGTCGATGGTGCGGTCCATGATCAACCGGATCAGCTCCGGCAGGTACCGGCGCACCGGGGCGGGACCGCCGTGCAGGTGTACGAGGCCGCCGAAGAGGTCGCGCCCCGGGAGTTTCACGTCGAAGGACAGGCCCACGAACCCCACGTGCCCTCCGGGGCGGGTGGAGTGGATGGCCTGCATCATGGATTCCTGGGTGCCCACCGCTTCGATCACGCTGTGTGCGCCCAGCCCGTCGGTGAGTTCCTTGATCTTGGCCACGCCCTCGTCCCCGCGTTCGACGACGACGTCCGTGGCGCCGAACTCCCGGGCGAGCTTCTGCCGGGACTCGTGGCGGCTCATCGCGATGATGCGTTCGGCGCCCATCTGCCGCGCGGCCAGGACGCCCATGAGGCCGACGGCGCCGTCCCCCACGACCGCGACGGTCCTACCGGGGCCTGCCTGGGCGGCGTCTGCGGCGAACCACCCGGTGCCAAGCACGTCGGAGGCCGTGAGCAGGGAGGGGACCAGATCGGCGTCGGGCTGCCCGTCCGTGGCGACGAGCGTGCCGTCCGCGAGCGGGGTGCGCGCGTACTGCGCCTGCGTGCCGATCTCCCCGCCCACGCCCATGCCGTTGACGCAGCGGGACTGGTAGCCGGCGGTGCAGATGGGGCACGTGTTGTCGGAGATCATAAAGGAGCCGACCACGAAGTCACCGGGCGCGACCGTGGTGACCTGATCGCCGATCTGCTCCACGACACCCACGTACTCGTGGCCCATGAAGCTGCGATTGCCCTCCGGGGCACCGCGGTACGGCCACAGGTCCGAGCCGCACACGCACGCGGCCACCACCTTGATGATCGCATCGGTGGGTTCCTGGATGACGGGGTCGTCACGGTCCTCCACTCGAACGTCCCCGGCTCCGTACATCACTACACCGCGCATGGCAGATCCCTCCTGGGATGGCTTCAGAGTCCTTCGGATGACTCGTGTCTCATGACTTGTGGTGCGTGTCAGCGTACTCCTGTGCTCAGTCACCCGTTGGTGCACAACTGAGTTGCGGACGGCAATCTTGGCCACACTCGGTAAAACCCGTGAGCCCCCGCAACGCGTCCCGTAGCATGAGCCCATGGAACCCGATCTCCGCCTGGACACGCAGCTGTGCTTCGCGTTGTACTCGGCCTCCCGCAAGGTCACCAGCGCGTACCGGGAACCCCTCAAGGACATGGGACTGACCTACCCCCAGTACCTCGTGCTGCTCGTGCTGTGGGAGAACGACCACCGCAAGGTCAACCAACTGGGCGAGGCCCTCATGCTCGACAGCGGCACCCTCTCCCCCCTGCTGCGCCGGATGGAGGCCGCGGGTTTCGTGACCCGCCGCCGTTCCGACGAGGACGAACGATCGGTCGTCATCTCTCTCACGGACAAGGGTCGGGGCCTCGAGAAGCCCGCCGCCGGTATGCAGGAGGACCTGCTCGACAGCCTGGAGATGAGCAAGCGGGACCGGCTGTTGCTGCACGATCTGGCGCAGAAGCTGTGCCGGAGGTTGCCGTAGGGCGCTTCTCGGTCGCGGTGAGGTGTCGCGGGTGGTCCTGACCCGTTCGCCCCACGACACCTCCGCCTGCCGTTGTGGCACGTCCGCCTGCCGGCCCGGCACCCTCGCCTACCGTCGCGGCACCTCGCGCTACTGCCGCGGCAACTCGATGAGGGCCGTGTGGTCGTCCAGTTCCGGGCGACGTCGACCGTGGCCCCGCACGAACAGCGCGTAGCCGACGGCGAGGAGAACGAGCCACACCGCCCCGACCACGAAGGCCACCCGCGTGTCGGGGAACCAGGCGAGCAACACGGTCACCGCGATGAGCATGCCCGTGGCGGCCCAGGAAGCCACGGGCCACAACGGCACGCGGAACTCCGACTCCGGCCGGTTCTTCTGCTTGATCTCACGGCGCATGGCGATGTGGGACAGCAGGATCATGAGCCACACGAACACCGTGGCGAACGTGGCGATCGACGCGATGATCAAGAACACGTCCTCGGGGATCACGGCGTTGAGAACGGCTCCGATCGCCAGCGCGACGGCCATGACCACCACGGTCAACCAGGGAACCCCGTTACGGGACACCTTCATGAAGGCCCGAGGAGCCTGCCCCTGCTCCGCGAGTCCGAACAGCATGCGGCCGGCCCCGAAGGTGTCCGCGTTGATCGCGGAGATGGCCGCCACGATCACCACGATGTTGAGGATGGTCGGTGCCGCGGGGATCCCGAGCGCGGAGAAGATCTGCACGAACGGGCTCGCCTCACCGGTGATCTGGGTCCACGGGACCAGGGACATGATGACGACCATCGTGCCCACGTAGAACAGGAGGATGCGCGCGGGGACGGCATTGACCGCCCGGGGGATGGAACGTTTGGGATCCCCCGCTTCCCCCGCGGTGATGCCGATGGTCTCGATGCCTCCGAAGGCGAACACCACCACGGCCAGCGCGGCCAGCAGGCCCGCCACGCCGGTGGGCATGAACCCCCCGTGCGCGACGAGGTTGCCCACGCCCGCGGATTCCCCCGGGGCGAAGGACACGCCGATGACCATCAGCACGATCCCGCCGGTGATCATGGCCAGGATGGCACCGACCTTCACGATGGTGAGCCAGAACTCCAGCTCACCGAAGATCTTGACGTTACGGGTGTTGATCGCGGCGATGAACAGGATCACGGCGCTGACCCAGATCCAGCGCGGGGTGTCCGGGAACCAGAAGCCCATGTACACACCGAACGCGGTGACGTCCGCGATGGCCACCACGATCATCTCGAAGACGAACGTCCACCCCGTCACGAATCCGGCGAAGGGTCCCAGGTAGCGCGCGGCGTACTGCCCGAAGGAACCCGGCACGGGGTGACGGACCGCCATCTCACCGAGCGCTCGCATGACCATGTACACGGCCGCGCCCGCCAGGAGGTAGGCGAGGATCACCGCAGGCCCGGCCTTCTGGATGGCCGTCGCGGAACCGTAGAACAGACCCGTGCCGATCGCCGATCCCAGGGCGATGAACTGGATGTGGCGCATGTTCAGCCCACGGGACAGGGCCGGGCCGCGCTCGCCCGTGTCGGAGGAACGCCCGGCGGGTGGAACGGTGGTGGTCCTACGCATGATCGTCTCCCGAGTTCTCGTGGTTGAGTGCGTCGCACGGTGCCGTCACGGCGTCGTGGACGAGTGTGGTGATCAGCCGAGCGGCGGTGCGCGCGGTGCGCCCGTCCACATCGAGTGCCGGTAGCAGTTCGACCACGTCCACCAGCGCGAGCTTCCCGCTACGGGCCACGCGCCGGCAGATCTCCTGGATGACCTCCAGGGACACCCCGTATCCCGCGGGCGCACTGACACCCGGGGCCACGGCAGCGGGGAGCACGTCCAGGTCGATGCTCAGGTGCACGGCGTCCACGCGAGCGAGCATGCGGTCCACGGTTTCCAGCACGCCGTCCAGGTTCCGGAGGGAGCACTGTTCGTCCGTGAGGTACTCGACCCCCAGCTCCCCGGCCGTGCGGAACAGCACCCCGGTGTTGTTGGGTTCGCTGATCCCCAGCACCGTGTAGTCGAACTCCCGCCCGGCGGCCTGATCCGCACGGGCCATCTGCAGGAACGGCGTGCCGGAGGACGGTTCGTCCGCGTCTCGCAGGTCGAAGTGCGCGTCCAGGTTCAGCACGCCCACGTGCTTGCCGGCGAGGCGCTGACTGCGGGTGCGGCCCAGGTAACTGCCCCACGCGGTGTCGTGCCCACCGCCCAGGACCACCACGGGATGGCCCGTGTCCAGCAGGGCCGCCACGCTGTGGCCCAGGGTGTCCTGACCGTCCTCGAGATCCCGGTCCGGGACCAACACGGTCCCCGCGTCGTGCACCACGAAGTCCGCGTGCAGGGCCAGCGGGGCGAGCGCGGCTCGCAGCGCGTCGGGGCCTTTCGACGCTCCCACCCGGCCCTTGTTCCGGCGCACGCCTTCGTCGCACGAGAAACCGATGAGCTCGACGCCGGACGCGTCCTTCCCGGCGGACGTCGCCGCGTCGTCGGCGATCCTCTGGTGCCAACGCGCGTGCTCGGGGGTGTCACCGTCGGTCCTGCCGCGCCACACGGAGGGGTCCGGTGGTGTGATTCGGGTGCTCGTCATGCAGCGTCCTTCCCCGCGATGCCACCCGCCAGGCGCAACGCAGTGTTCGCGTGTGATCTGAATTACGATTCCCTCCACCCAAGCCCACCACCGGGAATCACGGGGTACTCGCGGAACAGATATTGTCTGGTATTCCAGACAAGACGTTGAGAAGCCTCACCACCGGAAGGGGAGCCCTATGGCCGGAACCAAGGTGCCCGCAGCCCAGAACACACTGCGGATCCTGCGCTTCCTGGCCTCACGCCGGGGCCCGGTGTCCGCGTCGTCGATCGCCACGGCCCTGGAGCTGCCCCGCTCCTCCGTGTACCACCTGCTCACGGTCATGACGGAGCAGGGGTTCGTGGTGCACCTGCCCGAGGAGCGGCTGTACGGGCTGGGGATCGCGGCCTTCGAGCTCTCCTCCGCCTACACCCGGCAGGACCCCATGGCGCGACTGGGTGAGCCGCTGCTGCGTTCGCTCGTGGACACCGTGGGCGAGAACGCACACCTGGCCGTCATGCACGGCCGGGACGTCGTCTACGTGGTCGAGGAGCGGGCGCCGTACAAACCGTCGCTCGTGACCAATGTGGGCGTGCGCGTCCCGGCGCACCTCACGGCCAGCGGGCGCTCGATGCTGGCCGATCTGCCCGCCGCCCAGGTGCGGGCGCTCTACCCGGATCGGGCATCGTTCGCCTCCCGCTGGGAGAGCACGGTCATCACGACACCGACCCAGCTGCGCGCCGAGCTGGAGCGCACACGCGCCCGCGGCTGGGCCGTCGAGGAAGGGGATGTGACGCCGAACTTCGCCTCCGTGGCGGTTGCCGCGCACGATCACCGCGGCCTCCCGGTGGCCGCCGTGACCCTCACCTTCCTGGGCCACCGCACGGACGAGGACCGCCGGGCGGAGCTGGTCGCACAATTACGGCGCACCGCGGACACACTGACCAGGCGATTGCACGGGGCGGCACCGGCGACGGACCACTGACCGTCGGCGGGCATGCGTCGGTGCCCCCGGCCGCAGCCACGTCCCCTCGCGACCGTGGAGGGACCGGGAAATGGCTCTGGTACTTCGTCGCCCTAATCGACAAGAATTACTCCCATGGTCATGTCACTGTTGTGGGGTTTCGTCGCCGCCGTCTCGCTGTTCATCGGCGCTGTCCTGGGCGTGCTTCGGAAGTGGCCCGACCGCCTCGTGGGATCGGTGCTCGCCTTCGGCGGCGGCGCGTTGATCGCCAGCATCTCCTTCGAACTCGCGGAGGAGGGTCTCAGCACCGGCGGCCCGGTCGCGGTGGGAGTGGGATTGGCGATCGGCGCGTTGGTCTACTTCACCGCCAACAAGATCGTGGAGAACGCCGGTACAAGTGGTTCCATGCACGGCCTGTTCCACCACCGGACCACCACGTCCTCATCCCGCGGACAACGCAGGGCCGCCGGCGGTACGTCCCTGGCGTTGGGTGCCTTCCTCGACGGGATCCCCGAACAAGCCGTTCTGGGGATCGGCCTGGCGGCCGGGGAGGGAGTCAGCGTGGCATTGCTCATCGCGATCTTCGTCTCCAACCTGCCCGAAGCCATCGGCTCCGCCAGTGACATGCGTTCCTCCGGCACCCCTCGCTCGAAGATCCTGCTGCTCTGGGCGGGGGTCACCGCGGTGTGCGCCCTGGCCACCCTGGGCGGCTTCCTCGCCGCGGACCTGGCCACGGGGTCGCTGCGGGCAGCGGTCAACGGTTTCGCCGCCGGCGCGCTGTTGGTCATGCTCACCGATTCGCTCGTACCGGAAGCGCGCGAGAAGGCCGGGGAGCTGGCCGGGTTGATCACCGTTCTGGGCTTCGCCCTCGCGGCCGGGCTGTCCCTGCTGAGCTGACCCTCCCGCCGACGGCGGTGGTTCCCAGGGAACCCGGGCGTCTGGTATCCCAGACACAACCCCTTCCAGGGCCCGTGATCGGCATCACTGTCCGTGGTGCCATGGATGCATTCCCCGTCCGCGCCGCAAGGTCCGGACCGATTCGCCCCTGGAGGAGCACCCATGGCACTACCCAATGCCCGCCCCGTCCGCGCGCCACGCGGTACCGAGATCAGTGCCAAGAGTTGGCAGACCGAGGCGCCCCTGCGGATGCTCATGAACAACCTGGACCCGGAGGTCGCGGAGCGCCCCGACGATCTCGTGGTCTACGGAGGCACCGGCCGCGCAGCCCGCAGCTGGGAGGCGTTCGACGCCATCATCGAGACCCTGCGTGAGCTGGAGGAGGACGAGACCCTGCTCGTGCAGTCCGGCAAGCCCGTGGGTGTCCTGCGCACCCACAAGTGGGCCCCGCGCGTGCTGATCGCCAACTCCAACCTCGTGGGCGACTGGGCCACGTGGCCCGAGTTCCGCAAGCTCGAGGACGAGGGCCTCATGATGTACGGCCAGATGACCGCGGGGTCCTGGATCTACATCGCCACGCAGGGCATCCTGCAGGGCACGTACGAGACCTTCTACGCCGTCGCCCGCAAGATGTACGAGGACGGCCGCCTGAACGAACCCACCCTGGCCGGGACCCTGACCATCACCGGCGGGTGCGGCGGCATGGGAGGCGCGCAGCCGCTCGCCGTGACGTTGAACGGGGGCGCGTGCCTCGTCGTCGACGTGGACGAGACCCGCCTGAAGCGGCGCCAGTCCAAGCGCTACCTGGACGAGGTGGAGACGGACCTGGATGCCGCGCTGGAGAAGGTCAATGCCGCCAAGGCTGAGCGTCGCGCGCTGTCGGTGGGCTACGTGGGCAACGCGGCGGACGTGTTCCCGGAGTTGCTACGGCGTCATCGCGCGGGTGAGATCTCCGTGGACGTCGTCACGGACCAGACCTCCGCGCACGATCCCCTGTCCTACCTGCCCACCGAGTTCACCGTGGAGCAGTGGGATGCCGAGGCCAAGGCCGATCCCATCGGGTTCACCAAGAAGGCCCAGGAGGCCATGGCCGCGCAGGTCCAGGCCATGGTGGAGTTCCAGGACGAGGGCGCCGAGGTCTTCGACTACGGCAACTCCATCCGCGACGAGGCCCGTCACGCCGGGTACACCCGCGCCTTCGAGTTCCCCGGCTTCGTCCCGGCGTACATCCGCCCGCTGTTCTGCGAGGGTCTCGGCCCGTTCCGCTGGGTCGCGCTGTCGGGTGATCCCAAGGACATCGAGGTCACGGACGCCGCGATCAAGGAGCTGTTCCCCGACAACAAGCACCTGCACGAATGGATCGACGCCGCCCAGGAGCACGTGGAGTTCGAGGGCCTGCCCGCGCGGATCTGCTGGCTCGGCTACGGCGAGCGCCACAAGGCGGGTCTGCTGTTCAACCGGCTCGTGGCGGAGGGCAAGGTCTCCGCGCCCATCGTGATCGGGCGCGACCACCTGGATTCCGGTTCGGTGGCCTCCCCCTACCGCGAGACCGAGTCCATGAAGGACGGTTCGGACGCCATTGCGGACTGGCCGCTGCTCAACGCACTCACCGCGGCGTCCTCCGGTGCCACGTGGGTGTCCATCCACCACGGCGGTGGCGTGGGCATCGGGCGTTCCATCCACGCGGGTCAGGTCTCCGTGGCGGACGGCACCGATCTCGCGGCGCAGAAGCTCGAGCGCCTGCTCACCAACGACCCCGGCATGGGGGTGATCCGCCACGCGGACGCGGGTTACGAGCGTGCCGTCCAGGTGGCCGACGAGCGCGGGGTCAACATTCCCATGCACAACGACCTGCAGGCCACCCGTCAGGCGCAGCGATGAACGAGCGTCACACCTCGCCCCGCCCCGCCGCCTCCCCCAGTGCGGTTGACGACGTCGCTCGCGGCCGGAGCGCGGACGGTCACCCGGGTGCCGGGCCGTCCACCCCCGGCCCGGGAACGGGAGGATCCGAGCTGATCACCGGGATCGGTGAGTTGCACACCGTGGACCCCGCTCGAGGTGAGGATGCCGTGCTGCGGGACGCCGCCGTCGTCGTCGAGAACGGGGTGATCGCCTGGGTGGGGCCCGCCGCCGAGGCACCCGCGGCGGACCGCGCCGTGGACCTCGAGGGCCGGGCGGTGCTGCCGGGTTGGGTGGATTCCCACACGCACCTGGTGTTCGCCGGGGATCGCGGCGAGGAGTTCGCGGCGCGGATGGCCGGGCAGGCCTACGCGGCGGGAGGCATCGGCGTCACCACCCGGGCCACGCGGGAGGCCGACGACGAGACCCTGCGCGGTCTCGTCGCCCACCGGGTGGCCGACGCCGTGGCCGGTGGCACCACGTACCTCGAGACCAAGACGGGCTACGGCCTGGACGTGGAGCAAGAGCTGCGCGCGGCCAGGATCGCAGCGGAAGCGGCGGACGACGTCACCTACCTGGGCGCTCACCTGGTGCCCGAGGGTGTGGACCCGGACGAGTACGTGGCCACGGTGTGCGGGCCCATGCTCGAGGCCGTGGCCCCGTACGCGCAGTGGGCGGACGTGTTCTGCGAGCGCGGCGCGTTCACCCCCGAGCAATCCCGGATGGTGCTGGAAGCCTGCCGGGACGCGGGGCTCGGACTGCGGGTGCACGGCAACCAGCTGGGCCCCGGTGAGGGCGTGGCCCTGGCCGTGGAGCTGGGTGCCGCGTCCGTGGATCACTGCAACTTCCTCTCGAACGCGGACATCGCCGCGCTCGCGGGTTCGGACACCGTGGCCACCGTGCTGCCGGCGTGCGACCTTTCCACCCGAGCACCGCTGGCTCCGGCCCGTGAGCTGCTCGACGCGGGCGCCACTGTGGCGATCGCGTCCAACTGCAACCCCGGGACCAGCTACACGACCTCCATGAACTTCTGCGTGGCCACCGCGGTGCTGCAGATGCACCTCACGGTGGACGAGGCGATCCGCGCGGCCACCCTGGGCGGCGCGAAGGCGTTGCGTCGGGATGTCTCCGCACCGGGGCGGCCCGCCGTGGGCCACATCGCGGTGGGAACGCGCGCGGATCTCCACGTGCTGGACGCCCCGCACGCGGTCCACCTGGCTTACCGCCCCGGCATGCCCCTCACCTGGGGCGTGTGGCGGGCGGGCCGCCGGGAGCTCTGACTGCGCTTTCCCCGAGCTCCTACGCCAGGCCTCCTCATCGCCACACCCCTCGTGCGGTTGCTGACCTAGTCACGCACCGACCGCATCTGCACCCCCAGCCACGACCTCCCACCGAAGGGAACACTTCACATGACCATCAACGCCGACAACGAGACGCCCGCCACCGTGCTGCTCGGTTCCTCCGGGACGACCGTGGCGGACGTGATCGCCGTGGCCCGCCACGGTGCGCGCGTCGAACTGACCTCCGAGGCCCGCGAACACGTCGCACAGGTGCGCCGACACATCGACGCCCTGGCCGCGTCGGACGTGCCCGCGTACGGGATCTCCACCGGCTTCGGGGCGCTGGCCAACAAGCACATCCCGCTGGAGAAGCGCACGCGGCTGCAGAAGTCCCTGGTGCGCTCCCACGCTGCGGGCACTGGGCCCATCGTGGAGCGGGAGGTGGTGCGGGCGCTGATGTTCCTGCGCGCCAAGACCCTGGCGTCCGGGCACACGGGCATCCGCGTGGAGACCCTGGAGACGATGCTCGCCGTGCTCAACTCGGGCATCACCCCGGTGGTGCACGAGTTCGGCTCGCTGGGCTGCTCGGGTGACCTGGCGCCGCTCGCCCACTGCGCGCTCGTGCTCATGGGCGAGGGCCGCGCCGTCGGACCCGACGGCACCGAACGCCCGGTGCCCGAGCTGCTCGCCGAGGCCGAGATCGAGCCCGTGACCCTCGCCGAGAAGGAGGGCCTGGCGCTGATCAACGGCACGGACGGCATGCTGGGCCAGCTCATCATGGCGCTGGCGGACCTGCAGCACCTGCTGACCGCCGCGGACATCACCGCCGCGTTCTCGGTGGAGGGTCTGCTGGGTACGGATCGCGTGTTCATCCCCGAACTGCATGAACCCCTGCGTCCCCACCCGGGCCAGGCGGACGCCGCCGCGAACATGCTCAAGGTGCTCGAGGGGTCCGGCATCGTGGCCTCCCACCGCTTGGGCGACGACCGCGTGCAGGACGCGTACTCCCTGCGCTGCGCTCCCCAGGTGGCCGGCGGCAGCCGGGACACCGCGCGCTACGCGCTGTCCGTCGCCCAGCAGGAACTCGCGGCGGCGGTGGACAACCCCGTGGTCCTGGACGACGGCACCGTGAGTTCCAACGGGAACTTCCACGGCGCCCCGGTGGCCTACGTACTGGACTTCATGGCCATCCCGATCGCGGATCTCGCGTCCATGTCGGAGCGGCGTACCGACCGCATGCTGGACCCCGCCCGTTCCCACGGCCTGCCCCCGTTCCTTGCGGAGGACCCTGGGACGGACTCCGGTCTGATGATCGCCCAGTACACGCAGGCGGGCCTGGTCTCGGACATGAAGCGGTTGGCCGTGCCGGCCTCGGTCGATTCGATCCCCAGCTCGGCCATGCAGGAGGACCACGTGTCGATGGGGTGGCACGCCGCCCGCAAACTGCGCCAGGCCGTGCTGAATCTGCGCCGGGTGCTCGCGATCGAGCTGATGACCGCGACCCGGGCCATTGCCCTGCGCGCACCCCTGGAACCCGGGGCGGCGTCGTCGGCGGTGCTGCAGCAACTGCACGGCCGCGTGGGAACGCCGGGCCCGGACCGCTTCCTGGCCCCAGAGATCGAGGCCGCGGAGGAGTACGTCGCGTCCGGGCAGCTCGTGCGCACCGTGGAGTCGGTGACGGGTCCACTGCGCTGACCCGAGCGCCCACCGCACGCCCTGTGCGGTGGGCCCCGCCGCCTGTATCGTGGCTCACACGCGTGAAGGGAGCATCCCATGCCCGTCTACGAATTCCGCTGCGAGACCTGCGGGCCGTTCGAGGCGCACCACGCGATGACGGATGTGCCCCGCTCCCGGGAGTGCCCCGCGTGCGGCACGACTGCCCGCCGCGTCTTCTCCGTGGCCGGGTTGTCCCGCGCGAACTCCCCGCGGGCCCGCGCCATTGACGACGCCGCCCGCTCGGCTGAAGCGCCCGACGTCGTCAGCTCCGTCCCCCGGCAGACGGGAGGACGAGGAGCCCCACCGGCCGTGTCCCGCGACCCACGGCACCTGAAACTGCCGCGGCCCTGAGTATCCCGCTCGACCCCGCGGGAGCTCCCCGCGGGGATCATCAGAAAGGTTCCGGATCATGCCAGAAGTAATTTTCCCGCTCGATTCCACCAAACCGTTCACGGATCAGAAGCTCACCGGTCACAACCGCTGGCACCCGGACATCCCGCCCGTGGCCACGCTCAAGCGCGGCGAGAGCTACCGTATCGACTGCCGGGAATGGTTCGACGGAGCGATCAAGAACGATGACTCCGCGGACGACATCCGCGATGCGCCCCTCAACAAGGTGCACGCGCTCTCGGGGCCGTTCGCCGTGGAGGGCGCCCAACCGGGTGACCTACTCGTGGTCGACATCCTGGACCTCGGTCCCGTTCCGCAGGAGGAAGGACCGCTCGCCGGGCAGGGCTGGGGTTACACCGGGATCTTCGCCCAGAAGAACGGCGGCAGCTTCCTGGTGGAGCAGTTCCCGGATGCGTACAAGGCCGTCTGGGACTTCCAGGGCGGGGAGTGCACGTCCCGCCACATTCCCGGGGTGCGATTCACCGGTATGACCCACCCGGGGCTCATGGGCACGGCTCCGTCCGCAGCGCTACTGAAGAAGTGGAACAAGCGCGAAGGGGATTTGATCGCTACGGACCCGGATCGGGTGCCTCCCCTGGCCCTGCCCCCGGAGCCGGATTCGGCCATCCTGGGATCCCTCGGGGGTGAGGACTTCGACCGGGTGGCGTCGGAGGCCGCCCGTACCGCTCCCCCGCGGGAGAACGGTGGCAACCAGGACATCAAGAACTTCACCAAGGGGTCCCGCGTGTTCTACCCGGTGTTCGTCCCGGGCGCTCACCTGTCCGTCGGTGATCTGCACTTCTCCCAGGGGGACGGTGAGATCACGTTCTGCGGTGGCATCGAGATGGGCGGGTTCATCGACCTCCACGTGGACGTGATCAAGGGCGGCATGGAGACCTACGGCGTGACGGAGAACGCCATCTTCATGCCGGGACGCAACGGTCCGGTGTACTCGGAATGGCTCGCGTTCTCGGGTACCTCCGTCACCCTCGAGGGCGAACAGCGCTACCTCGACTCCCAGCTCGCATACCAGCGGGCCGTCCTGCACGCGATCGATTACCTCTCGAAGTTCGGATGGTCCAAGGAACAGGCCTACCTACTTCTGGGGGCGGCGCCGATCGAGGGCCGCTTCTCGGGGGTCGTGGACATCCCCAATTCCTGCGCCACCGTGTATCTCCCCACGGAGATCTTCGACGTAAACATTCGCCCCTCCACCGACGGACCTGCGCGGGTGGATCCGGGCATGGACGCACCGAGGTCCATGAATCCGGGATAGAGCGAGGGAGAAAAGCGACGCTATTTCAGCACCGTAGAAGTATGTGAATCTGGACGATCTTTTCCCAGATGCATGGAAGAGGTACGAAAGAAGGTCCCCACTCCAAGTTGGTAAGCCCCGAGCCGACAGACAACGGCACGAGAGAACCGTCTACAAGATCACCTGGTCATGCACGATACTGTGCGGATGTACTACAACAGGTCACCGCGGGATGATCCCTACAGAGAAATCCTTTCACCTAGCCAATGCGTAATTTGGTCACGCACCCCTGGCGCAGCCAAACGGATGCGATCATAGACGGCGTCCAAGTCAGAACGCTCACGCGAATTCTGTCGGAGCCATCGCAGTAGCGTCTTTTTGTCCGCTGCAGGGAGGCGGCGCGCACTCGCAAGGAGATCGTCAAATGATTCTCCTGAGCCGCTCTCAGCCCGAACTGTTTCGTTGCATCTAGCACATTCACAACGAAGATTGTCAAGCTTGTTGCTACCACCCTGCTGGGCAGGAATAACGTGACCGATCGTCATGCGCGCCGGGTTTCGAGGCGGCTCAGGATAGTTCTCTGCCGCACCCACGCCACAGATCGTGCAGCGGGATCCATCCCGCTCCAGCACTTTGCGACGTGTATGCGGATCAATACTGCTGGTGTCATCGGGCTTGGAGTCGAGAGATCCGGGCCACCAGCCATGTTGGCGCATCAGGTACTCCGCATTGAGCCCAGGCATGTCCTTCATGCCGTCAATTACCCATCCCCATGTACGCAGTTCACGAATCCTGCGCTGAAAGTGCTCGTCACGCACCCCCAGAGCTTGACGGATCTCATCCATAGAGAATCGATCGCCCACGGCGACGTTAAACTTTAGCCAGGAAGCCGCCCGCGGCTTATTCCCTGTGGCTCCTTTGGGACCAGCGCCAGACTTGCGGTCCCACCACAGTTTGCCGTCGGGCGCGTAGGCCTCAGGCGGATACTCCCGATTCATATTTTCCGGCACGTTTAACCTCGCGATATGTATGCACTAGGACGAAAAATTTGACCCCGCATGACTTAGAGGTCACAGATGCACATTATTGAACAACCGGCACCCTGATGTCGCGCGCCTGAGCGAGACGATGACCCTCAGTGGGTTTGTCATCGCGCTCTTGCGTGGTGAGTACAGCCGCGATGTTCAGTCCAACCGCTCGGGCCACTGGGGGCGGGAACGCGTTCCCCACCTGTCGCCATGCGGCGGTTTTACCTCCCGAGAATTTCCAATCTTCAGGAAACCCTTGAAGGACTGCCCCCATCTGCACTGTGAGCCGCGGCGGATCGTCGTGAGGGAAGTCCGCACTGGGCGCTGTCTCAGCAATGGACGAAGCTTTCACCCCGAGTTTGGCCCATGCCTGCTTGGAACGAGTGGGCCCTAAATCCGGCCCTCCGTGTTTCTTGGAGCCACCCACTAGGGTGGGGGCGATCCCATTTGCCTTCTGGGACCACGCCTCCACGCCCTCCCATCCGTTAGCTCCCATCAAATGGGCTATCGAAGCACCGACAGTTGTCGTGACCGGCTTTGGGTCGGGCCACTGGAAATCTTTCAGCTTCGATCCGCGGAAGGCGACCAAAATGAACCGAGGACGCAATTGCGGCACGCCGTAGTTTGAAGAGTTCAACAGCTTCCAGTCTGACTCATATCCCATGTCACGCAGCCTGTCGATGATCTGCGCCCTATACGTAGCAAAACGGGGCTGGGACAGACCACGGACGTTTTCCAGCATCACCGCACGCGGCCGAGCCCGAGCCACAATATCGAGAGCCTTGGGGAACAGATCTCGCTCATCATCCGCGCCTAGCTGTTTGCCCGCGATGGAGAACGGGGGGCAAGGCACGCCTCCTGCGATCAAATCAACCCCATCGAAGTCCAAGCCGTCCACGTCATGTAGATCTCGTTCCTGAACGCGCCATCGGTGGTCCGCAGGCACCCCCGGGTGATCTCTGTTAGCTCGCAGGGTCTCACAGGCCCATTTGTCATTTTCGATGGCTGCGACGTGAGAGAAGCCAGCCTGTTCTAGGCCCAGAGCCTGGCCGCCCGCCCCGGCGCAGAGCTCGACAGACGTGAGTGCTACGGGGTCAGTCATATGGAACTCCTTGACGGTCATAACGGCTCCTACTAGGTGAGCCCGTTCTTGGCACCACGCGTTCTCGATGAGGCGCCTGCGAAGTACTGTACAAGTGCGCTCCGACGTGCTGGAGCGCGGATGCCGGAGTGGGCGGATTGCAAGACGCGATCATTGTGAGCGGTCTAATACATGATTTCCTGTGGCTTCCAACATCGCCCCGAGACGAGCTTCCCTCAGCCCTGACACACGCGCGGCGCCCCGCCACCACCGAACGTGGTGACGGGGCGCCGTCATCAATGGCCGAGCTCCGGAATCAGCCCTTCTTCAGCGTGATCTGCCAGCTGGCGTCACCCTTCTCCACGAAGTCCGTGACCTCGTGGCCGTCCGTGGCCGCCCACTGCGGGATGGCCTCGGTCGCCTGGGTGCAGTCGAAGTCGATGACCAGGTGGTCCCCGGAGTCCAGGGTCTTCATGACGTCCTTGGCCTCGATCAGCGGGAACGGGCACACGGCACCGAGCGAGTCGAGCGCGTAGTAGCCCTCACCCAGGTCCTTGAGCTTCTTGGACGGCGCACTGGCCGGGTTCTTGACCATCAGCGCGGAGGGCGCGGCGGAGAAGCCCGCGAACACGTTGGTGCCGTTGGCCCCGGAAGCCGCGGGGGCCGTGGGAACGGCGGACGGAGCGGCGTCGATCAAGTTTCCGGACGGGGTCGCGGAGTCCACGGTGTGGTCCAGGCTCTCGTCGGTCGTGTAGGTCTCGTCCGAGCCGGCCACGGCGGGGCGGGCCTGCGAGGGCTTGAGCCAGATCTTGGTGGCCACGGCCACGCCCAGTGCGATGAACAGCAGGGCGATCCAGCCCTGGAAGGTGAACAGGCTGGTCTGGACCATGCCGTTGCCCACGGTGCAGCCGCCGGCGAGCGCCGCGCCGACGCCCATGAGGACACCGCCGCCGATCGAGCGCACGGTGGTCTTGGCGTCCGCCACGCGGATGCGGAACTCACCGGTGGCCTTGGCCGCAATGAAGGAACCGACCAGGATGCCGAGCACGAGCATGACGCCCCAGTCGAGCCGGTCCTGATCACCGGTCACGAGGAAGTTGAGGGAGTTGGCGGTGGGGGTCGTGATCCCCAGGCCGTCGTTGCGTCCCGTGGCGGCGGACAGCGGCCACGCGATGACGCCCAGCAGACCGATCAGCGCACCGGCGGTGTACACGTGGAGGGGGCGCTTCCAGGCTGCGCGGTTGCCCAGGCGAGCGGGCTTGGGCGCGTTCTTCTCACGGGTGAGGAAGTGACGCACCATGAGCGCGGTGATCACGGCCAGGGCGACGACGAACAGCCACGGCGAGACGCCCAGCGCACCCGGGATGGTGGTCAGGCCGGTGTCCCAGCTCTTCATGCCGGCGTTGAAACCGCTCAGCACGCCCGTCTTCATCGCGGACGCGGACAGCGCGTACATGGCCAGCGCGACCCACGAGCCCACGAGGCCCTCGCCGGAGCGGTACCACGTGCCGGAGGCGCACCCGCCGGCCAGGATGATGCCGATGCCGAACATGAATCCGCCCACGATCACCGCGAGGGGCGCGAAGGAGGGGTAGTTGGGGGAGATGACGTCGGCGGAGGTCAAGGCGGTGAGCCCGATGGCGTGCACGGAGATCACCACGAGCAGCGCGGCGAAGGTCCGCCACGACTTCTGCAGGAAGATGTCCCGCAGCATGCCGGTGACGCAGAAGCGGCCGCGCTGCATGACGATGCCCAGCAGCGCGCCGATGACAAGTCCGGTGAGGATCATATGTGAGTACCAGTTTCCCGCGCACCGGGAAGAGGGCGCGTTCGGAGGAAGGGAAGATGAGATGAGGAATCGAAAAAGACTCCTCATACTCAACTACTCACCGGGGGCAACGTCCAGGTTTTCGTCACAAAGTGTCGTATTCCCTGGAGGGTCCCCAAAGTACCTACTCGTGAGGTATTAGCGAAGTTCTCTCAATCCGGCCGCGTGAATGCCGCCCGCAGCGCCCCCACCGCGGCCTTCCCCGCCCGACTCACGGACATGGGCACCTGCCCGAAGACCTCGCGCGGGATCGGGTTCCGGCACAGCCGCGTGGTCCGCTCCGCATCCCAGTCCACGAGCACGAACCACTCGTCGCCCTCCTGCACGACCTCCCGCACGGTGCCCGTGGCGCACAGCTCCTGCCGCTGGGACAGGTAGGCCCAGATCGCGTCCCCCGCCGCCATGGTCCGGTAGCCCGTGCGCAGGCACCACCGATCGGCGGGCTGCGAGCGCCCGATCGCCTCCCACACCGCCGTGGCATCCGCGCGGGTGCGCCAGTCGGCGGGCATGTGCTCTCCGTGAGCGGCCGGATTGATGGGCAGCAGCCAGTGGGTCTCCGCGGCCATTCACGTGCCTCGCGGTTCGGTAGAGGCGTCCGACGACGCGTCCCGCCTGGTCTCGCCGTCACGCTCGGCGACGTCGCGGTCCTCTGACGACGACGCCGCCGCGCCCAGCAGCGCGTCGTACCCCTCCCGGAACGTGGGGTAGCGCCACCGGGAGCGAGGAACCAGGGAGTGCACGAGCGCCCCGTCGATGATCTTGCCGAGCGGCCCGTCCCCCGCGGGCGAGTTGTCCTGAGGCACTGCCACCCCCAGCCGCCCCGCGAGGTGCGTGACGACGTCACCCAGCCGAGCGGCGTCGTGATCCACGGCGTGCAGCAACCGCGGCGGCTCGGGAGCGTCGAGCACGGCGGTGAGGACCGTGACGAGATCGTCCCGGTGGATCCGGTTGGTCACGCGCCGATGGGTGACGGGCGCGCCCGTGCGGACCCGCTCGATCAGGGACGTGCGCCCGGGACCATAGATCCCCGCGGGGCGCACGATGACCAGGTCCGGGAAGAGCTCGGCGGCGAGCTCCTCCGCGGCGAGCAGCACGTGGGCGGTGGTGCGCTGGGGGGCCGGCGGGGTGGCCTCGGTGACGACCTCGCCGTCGGCGCCACCCAGCACGCCCGTGGAGGACACGAGCACCACGCGCGGCGCGGCGTCGGACGGTAGGGCCCGGCGCAGACCCCGCAAGGCGCCCAGGTAGGTGCGTTCGTAGGCGGCAGCGTCGCGGCCGTCGGCGGTGAGGGTGATCACCACGGCGTCGACCGCGGGAAGGACGGCGTCCCCCGGGTCAGTGAGGTCCAGGGAGACCGGCTCGATGGGCCCGGGCAGCGCGTCCGCGCGGCGCCGCACGCCCACCGCGCGCACGCCGGGCTCGGCGAGGCGCAGCCCCAGGGCGGTCCCCACGTCCCCGCAGCCGGCCAGGAGCACTGTTGCAGCGGAATCAGTCATGGCCCCAGCCTGTCACGTCCGCGCGACGGCGCGCGGCCCGGGCGCCGAGCCCCGCCCCGGAGCGGGCGCGGAAAGTGGCGGGAAAGGGCATGAAGACCGGGCGAAAACCGATCCATCACCCCCCTTACTATTTGGTCCCCCAGGATTTACGGTGGAGGTACCCAAACCCGCTCGAGAACCACACGCTCAGCAGAGCAGAACGGAGATCACACCATGATCATGAAGACCCTGCACGACGTCGGTATCCGCTCCGAGTACGCCTACACCGCGGGCATGGGCTCGATCGCCCTGTCCTTCGTGTCGTGGGGAATCTCGCGTCTCAAGAGCGACGACTCCAAGGCCCAGTCGGACCGCTGGGGCATCTTCGTGGGCCACTGGGCGCCCACCTTCATGAGCGTGGGCCTGGCTCTCGCCCAGTACGAGCAGACCCTCGAGAACAAGCGCAAGTAAGTTTCGTCCGTCAGTCGACTGTCGACAGTGGAGAACGGCCCCGCGTGAGTTCACGCGGGGCCGTTCTTTAGCTGATGCCCGAACGTGCGGGCGGCCCAGTGGGCTCAGTGGCCGTAGCCCTGCGAGTCCTCTTCCGCGCCGGCCTGCTCCTCGAAGAATTCCTGCTGTTCCGGGGAATCCGCCTGCTCGGCGGCCTTCTGCTTCTGCTCGTCCGAGTCCACCTGGCTGACCGAGTCGTCCCGCTGATCGTTGCCCATGACTTCGCTCCTTCGTCTCGCGTGCGCCGCGGCGCGGTGTCCGGGAGTCGCCCGGTTCGACGTCGCGTGCCCACCTGTGTGCGCTCCGCCGTCCCGTACCCGCGGGCTCGGGCGACGGCGCCGTGTCCCGAGCATCCCCAACCGCACAGCACGTGTCAACGGGGTTCGGGGATGCCGCCCGGGTGTCACTTGAGCGGGCGCCCGAGTCGCGTGGCGCGCGTGATACCCCGTCTCACAACTTGACGACCATCTTACCCTTGTTCTCGCCCTTCATCATGTCCAGGAACGCGTCCACGGCGTTCTCCAGGCCCTCCACCACGGTCTCGTCGTAGCGAATGCGGCCCTCCCGGAACCACCCGGTCATCTTCTCGGTGAACTCCGCGGCCACGTCCATGTGGTCGCCCATGGTGAAGCCCTCCAGTGTCAGGGAGTTCTTGATCAGATTGCCCATGTTGTCCGGGCCGCACGGCGCCTCGGTCGCGTTGTATTGGCTGATCGCCCCGCACGCCGCCACGCGCCCGTGCCGGTTGAGTACGTCCAGCGCGGCCTCCAGGTGGTCGCCGCCCACGTTGTCGTAGTAGACGTCGACGCCGCTGTCCCCCCGCGACCCGCGCCAACTGCTCGCGGATGGGCGCCTCCTTGTAATTGATCACGGCGTCGAACCCGTACTTCTCGGTCAACAGCTCGGCCTTCTCGTCCGAACCCGCGGAGCCGATCACGTGGGACGCGCCCAGCAGGGACGCGATCTGGCCCGCCGCGGAACCCACGGCGCCCGCCGCCCCGGACACGAACACCCGGTCCCCCTCACGCAGCCGCGCGATCCGGGTGAGCCCGGTGTACGCCGTCATGCCGGTGAGCCCGAAGATCCCCAGGTACACGGACAGCGGGGCACCGTCGATCTCCTGCACGGGGGTGAACGCCTTGGCCGGGCCCTGGGCCACGTCCCGCCAGCCCAGCTGGTGCAGCACGGGCGTGCCTTCCGGAAGGTCCTGCGCGCGGGATTCGACGACGCGACCCACCGCACCGCCGGTCATGGTCTCGTTCAGTGCGAACGGCTCGATGTAGCTCTTCTCGTCCCGCATCCGCCCGCGCATGTAGGGGTCCACGGACAGGAATTCGTTGCGGACCCGCACCTGGCCGTCCTCGAGGGGCGGCAACTGCTCGGTCACCGTGCGGAAGTTCTCGTGGGTGGGCCAGCCCTCCGGGCGGGACACGAGCTGGATCTGGGTGCTGTCGACGCTCTCGGTGCTAGTCATCCCGCCAGTGTGGCATGCTCGTGATCCGGGCACACGAGGGCTTCGCGCGCAGCGGATTCACCCACCCCGAGGTCATGCTCAGTCCCGCGCGTGCAGCTCGTCCTCCACGACCCACTTGTGGTTGGTCATGGTCATCCCGTCGCTCTCGTAGTCGACCATGTAGACGGTCTGGGTTGTCGAGGACTCGATGGTCCCGTGCGCGCCCTTCATCCCGGGCATGTGGTCGGCCTCGATCGTCACGGACGCGCCGTCCGGCAGGCGCTCGGAACCGGCGTCCCGGATCTCCTCCTGGACGACCCACTTGTGATCGGTGACCTCCGGCCCGCCGTCGGTGGGCTCGTAGTTCACGGAGTACGCGGTGGTCGAGTAGGCACCCGAGACGGTGGCGGGTGCACCTTTCATCCCGGGCATGTGATCCGCGGTCAGCGTGACCTCGCTGCCCACGGGATACGTGGGATTCGCCGCCGGGGTGATCCCCTCCGGTGCGGGCCCGCCATCCATCGCGTGCTCGTGCATGTGAGCGTGACCCGTCCCGGACGCGCCCGTCGTGGGGGACGCACTCGCAGCGGGGGACGACGACACCGAGGGCGACTCTGCCGTGGAGTGCGCGTGCGGCGTCGTCGGGGGCGCTTGCTCATCCTGCGCCGACGAGCACGCGGTGGCGCCCGCGAGAATGAGCAGACCGGCCAGGGTGACGGGAAGACGACGAACGGCAGTGATCCTTTCGGGAGAGTCCGGGGCGCCCCCGGGATCGGCGACCATCACGGCGAACACCACCGCGTGCCGTCACGATCCCGGGAAACGATCACCCCACCCTATATACCATCTGGGGGTATCCTCAAGCGGTTGCGGCGTCCGCGGAAGGAGCCAAGGGCAGATCCAGGGTGACCGTGGTCCCCTCCCCCTCGACCGAGCGCAGACCCACCGTGCCGCCGTGCTGCTCCACGATGGTGCGCATGATCACGAGCCCCAGTCCCGTTCCGGGCACCTGCTGGGCCGTGGCGTTGGAGGCCCGGGTGAAGCTCGTGAAGAGGGACCCGACCTCTTTCTCGGGAATGCCCATCCCGGTGTCAGTGCACGTCAGGCGGACTCCCGTGCCACCGGGCGTGTGTTCCAGCGTCAGCGTGACGGCGCCGTGGGGCGGGGTGAACTTGATGGCGTTGCCCACCACGTTGGTGACGGCCCGCTCCAGACGGTCGCGGTCCCCGAACACGGGCCACGAACCGTCCGTGTCCGCGTGGACGGTCACTTCGCCCGCCACGGCCTGGGGAACGAGATTGGTGACCACCCCGGACACGCACTCTGCGAGGTCCAGCACACGGTGGCGCGCCGAGCGGTTCTCCTGGTCCTGGTCCAGCTTGTTGATCAGCAGCAGGTCCTCGATCAGCAGCCGCAGCCGCTCCGTGTTGCGCCGCACCACTTCCAGCACGCGGGCCTGTTCCGGGCCGACGCCGCCGAAATCCCCGTCCTGGAGCATCTCCACATAGCCACTGATGGACGTGAGCGGGGTTCGCAGCTCGTGGTTGGTGGTGGAGACGAACACGGACTTCTGACGGTCGAGCTCCGTGAGCTGCTCCAGCGTGCGCTCCCGTTGCTTCACCACGTCCCGGGCCTCGCGGGTGAAGGCGTTGAAGGACGCGGCGAGATCCACCACCTCCACAGCGCCGCGGGAGGTGTCCGCGACGGCGTCGTGGTCGCCCGCGCGCTGCCTCGCCACCGTGCGCTGCAGCGTGAGCAGCGGTGCCCCGAGGGCGCGGTCCGCACGGCGCAGGGCGAGGAGCGTCACCGCGATCGACAGCACCGCGGCAGTCACCACGGCGGCCGCGGCCAGGGTCATGGACCGGTTCAGGTCCGCTCTGCGCTGCTCCCGCAGGCTGGAGACCTCCGCCCTGACGTCTTCCAGTGTGCCGAGGGCCCGGTCCATGGCGGGTGCCGTGCGGGAGAGGTCCATGGATCTCCGCGGGGTGTCCCTCCCCGGTTCCCGAGTCAGGCCGAGCCACGTGTCCACGGACTCGTTCAGGGACCGCAGCTGCGGCACCCGTCCGGCCGCCACCTCGCCCAGAACCTCCTGGGCCCCGGTGAGGTCCGCCGTGGCCTCCGCGTACTCCCGCGCAAAGGTCCGGTCTCCACTGACCGCGTAGCCGCGCGCGGCCGTCTGGGCGCGCAGCAGCGTGGCCTCCACCTGGTGCGTGGCATCCACCAGGGGGGTGATGGTGGTGCGCGTGGTGGCCACGTTCAGCTGCACCGTGTGCAGGCCCCACAGCGCGGTGGCGCCGGTGAAGACCAGCACGAGGCACAGCAGGACGAGCACCTGCAGGAGGATGGCGCGCACCCCGCGGTGGCGGACGCCGTCCCGCACGCGGGCCAGTGCCGGGAAGCGGGCGCTCATCCGTCCACCTCGGTGAAGCCCGAGCGGGTCATGGTGCCCCACTTCTGCTCGCGCCGGGTCAGGGCCGCCAACCAGCCCTCCATGCGCCACCACGCCGTGAGTTGGCGGTATCCCGCGTTCTCGAGCACCGCGGCCACGAGGGTGACCCCCAGGTCCCGCCAGCGGGGGTACTTGTGGTAGCTCAGCTCCTCCACGGTCACGGCGGCCAGCGTCACGATGATCGCGTACGCGTAGGCCACGAGCATGAACAGCAGGAAGTACTGCCAGGACACGAGTCCCAGCGCGAAGCCCAGGGCGATCAGTACCAGTCCGGCGAGTTCCAGCAGCGGGGCGATCAGCTCGAAGAGCCAGTAGTACGGCACCGCCACGAGTCCCAGGCGGCCGTAGCGGGGGTTGAACAGCATGCCCCGGTAGGCCCACAGGGTCTCCCACAGACCGCGGTGCCAGCGGGAGCGCTGTCGGCGCAGCACGGGCACGGTACTGGGCACCTCGGTCCAGCAGATCGGTTCGGTCAGGAACGTGACCCGGTAGGGCTTGCGTTGTTTCCGGAAGGTCCTGTGCAACCGCATGACCAGCTCGAAGTCCTCCCCGATGCTGTTGGCGTCCAATCCGCCCACCGACACGAGCGCGTCCCGGCGGAAAACCCCGAACGCCCCGCTGATCAGCAGCAACGCGTTGATCCGGGACCACCCGGCGCGGCCCAGGTGGAACGCCCGGAGGTATTCGAGCACCTGGATGTCCGCCAGGGGGCTGCCGGGCATCCGCACCTCCAGGACACGACCGCCCTTAACCCGGCATCCGTTGACGGCGCGGATCACTCCGCCGGCGGCCACCATGTTGATCGGGTCCTCGATGAACGGCCGGGACACCGCGAGCAGCGAGCCGGGATCCAGGATGGAGTCCGAGTCCACGAACAGCACGAGGTCCTCGCGGGCCAGGTTCACGCCCACGTTGATCGAGTCCGAGCGGCCCGAGTTGGCCTTGCGCACCACCGTGAGCCGGGTCCGCCCGTCCCGGGGGACGTGGATGCTCGTGGGGGCCTCCCGCACCGGGACGTCCTCGGGCATGCGGCGGGCCACGGGCACCAGGTCGAAGGCCTTGCGCAGCACCTCGAAGCCGTTGTCGCTGCTGCCGTCGTCCACCACCACGACCTCGTGGTGCGGGTGCTGCAGGGACAGGAAGGATTCCACGGCCACGCGGATCCCCATCTCCTCGTTGTGCATGGCGGTGACCACGCTGATCCCCGGCATGGTCCGCGAGCGCATGAGTTCCTCCCGCCCGGCGAACGGGATCCGTCGGCGGTAGGCCACGAAGTCCACCGCGGCGAGCACGATCATCACCAGGTAGGAGGAGTTGATCAGCAGGAAGTAGACGAGCACGGGCCACGCCACGAACGCGAGCACCGCGGCTACCCCGGTGCGTAACAGCTCAATCCAGTCCACGCGTGGCGCTCCTCATGGCGGTCAGTTGCAGGGCGTAGGTGGCCGGTTGCACGGCGGGGCCCGGGGTCTTCGCGAACTCCCGCAGTTGCTCGCGGCCCCGCGGGCCCAGTTCCGTGAGCGCCACGGCCGCCCGTTCCGACGGTCGCGGGCGGGTGTCCGCCACGAGGGGAGCCAGCGCCTCCACCGAGGAGGGCAGGCCGATCGCCTCGAGGGCGTCCACGGCGGCGAGCGCCACGGTCTCGTCCGGGTGGCGGGCGAAGCGCGCAAGCAGCGTCAAGTCGCTCGAGCCCCCGATCTTGCCGAGCGCTTCCACGAGGGCCGCGAGCGTTCGGGGGTCCTCCTCGGCGGCGATGCGTTCCCGCACCACGGGTGCCGCTTGCGGCAGCGGGCGGGAGCCGATCACCGTGGCGGCGACGTGGCGCACGGAAGGCTGCGGGTGCGTCGTCGCCTCCACGACCACCCCGGCCACGGGCTCGTCGAACGTGCACAGGGACTCCACGGCCACCCAGCTCGGGAGCCCGCGCGGGCGACGTCGCGGGGCCACCGCGCGTACGACGGGTCGGGCGGCTGCGCCGTCGCCGATGAGCGTGAGGGCGCGCGCGGCGGCGACCACCACGTCCATGGAACGGTCCTGGAGCAGGGGGACGATCTTGCCGCCCGACTCGCGCTCCCGCATCAGCCCGAGGGTCCACGCGGCGTACGCGCGGCGGATCGCCCGGCGGGACGACAGCCCGCGAAGGGCCCAGCTCGAGCGGCCGTGCGAGCGCAACACCTCGGCCAGCGCGCGGGCCGGCTCCCCCTTGACCTTGGAGAGCATCGCGGAGACCGCGCGGTCCACCACGCGGGTGCGCCGGGGGGCCACCGACGTCAGCTGGGTCAGCGCGGAGCGGTCGTCGTCCTCCCCCGAGGCGACCTCGAGCATCGCCGGCCTGAGCTCACCGAGCAATTGGCGTTCCCGGTGTTCCCGCCACAACCGGCCGGTGCGTGAACCGAGCACCAGGGCGAGCAGGAAGATCGCCGCCCATACCAGGACCCACAACACCCCGGACAACAGCTGGGGGGACACGATGGTCTGCGTGGCCATCGCCCACTCACCGCCCCCGGCCGAGCATCGAGTTGACCCGGTGCAGCAGCTCGCGGGGGCTGAAGGGTTTGGTCACGTAGTCGTCGGCACCGGTGTTGTAACCGTCGTCCACGTCCGTGTCCCGGGCGCGCGCGGTCAGCAGCAACACCTTGACCCCGTCCAGCCGGTCCATGGTCCGGATCTGGCGCAGGACGTCCAGGCCGCTGAGCCCCGGCATCATCACGTCCAGCACCACGAGGTCCGGGGTGAGGTCCTCTAGTGCGGTCAGAGCCGCGCTGCCGTCCACGACGGCCCGCACGGCGAACCCTGCCTGTTCGAGTTTGAAGACCACGAGGTCCCGGATGTCGGGGTCGTCGTCCGCCACGAGGATGGAGGGCTGCGCAGAGGTCACGAGGGGGCTCCGTGTGTTGGGGGGATGAACACACTCCGCGGGTGCCGTGCGCGAAGTCACGCCCAGAATATTCCAATTCATTGGATTTGCCAGGGATTGCCCAGGTAAGCGGGCGTGCGGGCCTTCGTGGACGCTACGGGGCGCCGGGGACGCATGAGCTCATCTGATGGCAGTCGCGCGATCGGCCGGGGCCTCGGCCTCGTCAATCGGATTCTGCGCTCGACATGCTGCGGCGCAGGAGGAACCCACTCAGTAGGAGCAGAGCGCACACGGCGAGTAGCAGGGTGACCAGGAAACCCACGCTGCCACTGCCGTGGAAGAACACGCTGGAGAGCAGGAACCCGCCGGCACTGATGGTGAGGCTGACCTGGAACAGCCAGGCCCAGGCGTCACTGACCGGGATGTCCTCGTTGCTCGCCAGGATCTCGGCATAGACGTTGCGCACACTGCTGTTCACCAGCGAGTACCCGAGACCGCACAGCATGAATCCGAGCAACGCGAGACCGGAGTGCGGGTTGAAGAGCCACACGAATGTGCCGAGGACCAGCACCACCACGGTTCGTGAGTCCTTCGTGGACTTGTTGAAGAACGTCGCGGCAGCGAACACCAGGACCCCGCCCATCCCGTACAGGGAGATGTACATCCCGACCTGGGACGGTGACAGTCCCTGCACGTCGACGAGCACGGGCATCTCCAAGGAGTCGATGAGCACGCCGTAGACCACGAAGATCACCCACAGGCCGATCAATGGCTTCGCTCTCGGTGCACCAGCCAGGGCGTGGGGTGGCCGCAGGAAGGTCGCACCCCGGGACGTGGAACCTGTAGAGTTGCGCGACACGGTGCCGATCCAGGGGACCAGGGCCATGGCGCACACGAGGCACGCGAACTGGACCAGGAGCACGGACTCGAACGAGTACAGACCCAGGACGATGCCACCCGCCGCGGGTCCCAGGACGATGGCCAGGCTGGACCCGCTCGAGACCGCCGTGATCACTCCGCTCGTGCGATCAGCGGGTATCTTCCGGCCGATCAGATCCATGAGAGAGGATGCGGCCGCATTCTGGAAGACCGCCGACAGCGCCAACAGGAGCAACACCCACGCATTGTTCTCGCTCAGCGCGAAGACCCCGACCGCAAGGGCCGCCTGCGCCGCTACGCACGCGAACCAAATGACGCCCACTGGCCGGCCGGAAAGCATCGACAGCAACGGCCTGGCGAGGAGTGCCGGAGCCAGGGTCAGACAGAACAGGTACATCGTGACGAACGACGGCCCGACGCGCTGCTGGAACTCGATCATCGCGGATGTCAGCGTCAGCCAACCTCCCAGTGCCGCAATCGTGGAACCGGCGATGACGCGCGCGGGCGCACTCATCCCACACCACGATGCGCAACGGATGTCATAGCGGGAGTCCTATGTCGGCCCGGAATTGTTCAACGACAGCGTACCGAGGGGGGTGGGGTGGCCCGTCGCACCGGTGGTGGCGCTCGGGGACAGGTGTACGACGACGGCGCACAGCCACCTGGCCGCGCGCCGTCGTCGCTCACGCGACGTCAGGAGTTGAGGCGATACCGGTCCCCGTCACGCAACAACTCTCCTGAACGTAGGAGTCGAGTGACCGCCTGCTTGTAGGCGTCCGTAATCCGATTCCCGCGGCGCTTGTATCCGATGATTTCGTTGGTCCCCGAGACGACGTCATCCATGGACACGGGCTGCCCCGTACGGTGGACGGCTAGGAGCACCGCATTCTCAATCTCCCGCGGTGGGATGTCCACGATCTGACGCGGTGCTCCGCCCTCTGCCTCGACACGCACCACCCTCCACATTGCTGGATCCATCTCGCGCGGCCAGTAGCAGGTTTCACCCGCGGAGCGGGTTGTGGGCATGTCCCGGGGGACGCATCGAAGAATCTCTTGTCGTCGAGCATTACTCGTCTTCCCGAGTCCGAACCGCCCCGCAACGTTGGATGCCAGGACGTGCCCGAGCACAGGCCCTTCTACCTCGATGACATCCACCAGTTGTTCGGCCACCCGTCGCCGGTTACTACCGGTGGCCAGCGCATCCAACACGCTCAATTCACCCACCGTGGGCTGATCCGCAGAACGGAATGGCTCGACGACGATCGGCGCGGAGTGATCCGCCAACGGACCGTTGAGTTCTTCGACGGCAGCCGCGAGGTCAGTATCGCGCGCGCCGCGAACTACCGGTGCCACGGATGACATCACCCTCTCGTAGTGCTCCTCGGCTGCAGGCGCCTCTTCTGCATAAGGCCATTCATCCCGATCCTCCGGCTCTGATTTGGCCTCCGGTGCCGGTTCGGGCGCCAGATCCGGTTCGGATTCCGGGGCCGGCTGGGGAACGTACTCGGGTTCAGGGGCCACGAGACTCTCTTGGGCGTCCGCCGGCTCCTCGTCGTGCTTCTCGTCCGCCGCCTCCATACGGTCTCGGACGGCTTGGATGGCCTGCTCGCGATCCTGCCACCAACTGGGCAGCCAGACCTGGATGACATCCGCCCATCCCATCCGCGTGAGCACCTGGGCAGGCACGGCATCCCTGTCCGAAACCGTGGACCGCCGAGCCCATGCGGGGCCGTCGAGCATGAGGGCGAACCACCGGGTGGTGTTCGGGGGACGGACCGCCAGGTCCACCTGAAACTTGGACATCCCGAACTCTTCACGCACCTCGAACCCGTGTTCCCGGAACGCTGCCGCAACGTCCTGGCGGTGCAACTCACGTGTCCGGGTCCCTGCGTCGCCCCCGGGGATTCCGCTGTTCTCGCGAGCGAACATCAAGTATTCCCGCAGGTGTTTCATGCCCTCGGAACCGGTACGTTGCAGATCGATGTGCTCCGGATCGAATGAACTGTAGATCACCACCTCGCGCCGCGCGCGGGTGATGGCCACGTTCAGCCGGCGATGCCCACCCTGGGCGGACAACGGGCCGAACTGCAGGCGCAGCTTCTTGGTCTCCGGATCGGGTGAGAAGGCAAGCGAGAACAGAATGACGTCCCGCTCATCCCCCTGCATGTTCTCCAGATTCTTGACGATGAGCGCGTCTTCATCCTTGGCCAAGGCCTCCCGGACGGCTGGGTCGTCCATGTCCTCGAGAAGGTCCTGGATGAGTGTCTGCTGCTGCTTGTTGAAGGTCACCACACCGATCGAGGTGTCCGGGTCGGTCTCGAGACGGCGGACCACGTCCGCGACGATCAGCTGCGCCTCCACCTGGTTCGTACGAGTGGCCTGCCGACCACCTCCGTCGAAGTGGCCGTCCACCCGCTTGAGCGCGATGCCGAACCCGGGCCGTTCGATCGGGGGCGCCGGGAAGGTCGACAACTCACCCTGGTAGTAACGGCGATTCGAATACGCAATGAGGGACTCGTCCTGGCTGCGGTAGTGCCACGTGAGCATCTTGCGGTCCAGGTTCGCACTGACTGCTTCGGACAGGATCGATTCCTGATCGCTGGCCACCACCGCATCCTGGGCCTCACCGCCGTCGTCGTCCGAGGAACCGGACGCGAACATGGATGACGGGGGCATCTGTTGCGAATCGCCCACCACCACCGCGGACTTGGCGCGCCCCAGGGATCCGATGGCATCCGCCACCTTGATCTGCGATGCCTCATCGAAGATGACCAGGTCGAACTCGATGGCACCGACGGGCAAGTTCTTGGCCACGCTCGAGGGGCTCATCAACATGCACGGCGTCACGTCGAGGACGGCATCACCCGACGATGAGATGAGCTGACGAATGGTGCCTCCGCGTTTCCTGTCCAGTTCACGGCGGAGCTGCGACTGGGCTGAGGTGGGCCGGTCCTTGTCGAGCCCTCGCTGCCGCAGGAGTCTTGAGGGCAGTTCCGTGCGAAGACCCACGCGCACACGGTTACTCAGTGACTTGTACTCCTCGACCCTCTGCGAGCGATCGTTCGGATCGAATTGCAGCAGGTCGGTGTCATCCATCCGATCCGCCAACTGCTCACGCGCGATTCGCAAACGAAGCCGTGCCGCGAGATCCTCCACGCCGATACGACCCTGGGACAGCGCATCCGTTAGATCGTGAAGACCGCTGGCTTCCAGCTCTCGGAGGGCGGCAAGCGCCCGTTGGTACCGGCGCAATCCGGCACTACGATCCCGTTCCGCTTGCTCGCGCCATTCGTTCGCATTGCGGTCGATGGCGGTCAGCAGATCGTCATCGCCGCGCCAGACGGAAAGCGATTCGGAGTCGGCGTCGAGCGCTTCGATCATGGAATTCCAGGACCGCAGGTAGGCGGCCATGTCGACAGGATCGCCCCCCCGCTCGAAGAGATCGAGATCCTGATCCGTGAACAGGTCCCGGACCTGCTGCACACCCCGGGAGCGCTGCAGGACTTCTTCCGGCACACCCACCTGCCGGGGGTCACGAATGGTCCACGTCACCCGCTGGGGCAGTAGTCGCTGCGCATCCATGTCGATTTTCTGGGCGCGCTCCTGCACCCAACTCAACTGGTTGAGGAATCCCCGGGGATCCTCGACACGGTTCAGGGCGAACGGTACGACCAGCCCTTCGACGTGCTGTTGGAGATCCGCCAGCAGCCGTTTCTTGCCGAAGAGTTTTTTCTCCGCTTCTCGTATCCTGCTCTGGAGATCAGCCGTGTCCACGCCCCACGCATGAGGGCGCAGCGCCGCCGCGAAGTCACCCAGTTCGGTGGCAAATTGTCGAATGTCCGCCAGGAGCAGTTCCATCTGGGCGCTCCAGTCCGGAACCCGATCGGTCACTTCACGATAATCCGCGAGCGGCATGTGGCGTCCGGCTCTGACCTGGTCGAGCCAATCGGTGAGCGTCGTCCACGACTCGGGGTCGGGGTAGCGCCGGAAGAGCTCCTTACCCTGGTCCGTCAACCGGTCGTGCTGGGCCAGGAATTCTCGAACGACATACATGACCCCGGGACCGGTCGTTTCGGTGTCCGCGGCGTCTGCTTCCGGCCCGGCGATCCGCCACGGGTCCTCCACGAACCGGTGGGTACCCAGTGTTTTGAGCGCCTTTTCGGCCCGGCCCGCAATGGCGGAGATCCGGTCCGCCTCGGCCGCGTCCCGGATAATGCGGGGCGGAATGGGCACCCCGTCCAAATCGGACCCGCGATCCGCCTGTCCCCGGTAATGGGCCAGACCCAGATAATTCTGGTGGGCCTGCCACACGGACAGCGCAGCGATGGAACCGCCGTGCAGTCTCTCGGGGTAGGCGGCCAGGGACTCGATGGAACGGCGGAAGTCCTGTTTGAGTGCCCCGAATGATGCACTGTTGCCCATCGGTTCGGCTTCCCAGGATTCGAGGAGCTGTCGACGGACATCTGCCACGGACTGTTTACGACCGTGCAGCTGGAGTGTGAGCGGGGCAAGACCCACGCGCTCGAGCCGCGTCCGCACCACCTCGAGGGCGGCTTGCTTCTCCGCGACGAAGAGGACCTTCTTCCCCTTGTCCAGGCTGTCGGCGATCATGTTCGTGATGGTCTGCGACTTCCCGGTACCGGGAGGGCCCTCCAGAACGAAGGTCTTCCCCGCACTGGCCCACGCAATGGCTTCGAGCTGTGAACCATCTACGGGCACGGGAAGCACCGCATCGGCTTCCAGCAGCTCCGTGATCTCGGGAGCCGCCACCGGGTCCTCGAAGTTCTCCACGGGCGTTTCCACCAGGTGTTGCACCACGGGATTGTGCAGGAATTCCTGCCAGTGCTCCCCAAGGTCCCGCCACATCTCCACTGTCGCGAACTGCAGGATGGCCAGGCGGACATCCGGCTGCACGTGGAACGAGACCTTCTTCAACGCGAGTGCTGAGCGGATCTCGCGCAGCACCCGGGGGACATCGATCCCGTGATCATCCTCCGGAGGCTCTTCCAGTACCGGGATGCTGAGATTGAATTCCGCGCGGAGCTTCTCGATGAGGCACCAATTGGGCTCGGCCTTGGCACCCTCGTCAATGGACAATCTGAATTTCTGCTTCTTACCACCCTCCAGGCGGACGGGGAGAAGGAAGAGCGGAGCGAGAGCATCTTGACCCGTTGACGTTTTCCAGGACAGCGCCCCCAGGGTGACGAACAAGCTGTTCGCCCCCGATTCGTCGAGGCCCAGCCGTGCATCCCGCCGCAGTTTGTCCATCCGGGCGGGGTAGCTCGATACCGAAACACCGGCGTACAAGGTTTTTTCCGAGAGCAGGATACGGTCCAGGGAGTCGTCCCCGAGATCACGGGCAGAGTGATGGCCCGCCGCCACTTCCAACTCCGCAATGTCGTCCTGCGCACGAAGGGTCAGCTTCTGACCGGCCGCGAGCATGTCCTCGAACTGCGCAAGAGAACGTTCCGCGACCGCCAAGGACATGGCCCGGCTGGGCAATTTGAGCAGCGGGTTGCGAAGGGACAGATCCAGGAGGGAATGCCGCCACGCACGAATTCTGGGCGGGAAGTTCTTCTCCTCCGATTCGCGGTACGACCCCGGTTCCTCGGCCCGCTCCGGAACGGTCAGCGGGATGGGTGTGGGTGCCGGACGATCCTGGACCACCTCCACCACGTCCCCCACGTTGTTCGTGCGGAACCGGGGTAGCGGCTTCATCCGACGGTGAGCAGCGGCGATGTCCAGTACGTAGTAGATCTCGCCGTCGAAGTGCTTTTCGGTGGCCTTGACAGCGTCATCGAAAGAGGTGGCCGCGGACCCCGTGACCATCGTCATCTCCACGGGCACCAGGAGCGAACTGCGGACCACGTTCTCGATCAACCCGCGTTCGGTCAGAGCGAGTTCCGACAATTGATAGTCCTCGACGAAGAAGCCCGCGAATGCGTGGCCCGGGACTCGAACGATGACCGGATTCAGCCCCGCTTGCTCGAGGGCCGCGGCATAAAGGACGCTGAGGTCCAGACAGGTTCCCATCCGGTCCTCCATCACCTCCTCGACCCTGCGGATCTTCTGCCCCGTCTCCTCGAAGGACGCCGGCGGATTCACGTAGGTGAGGTCGAGTTCGTGAATGGCGCGATACACCGCCGCCGCAATGGACCGCGCGCGCTCGGAACCCGTCTGATAGCCCTCGAGCGAGGAGGACCCGGTCGTTTCCTGGAGGATCTCGCTGGCCCGCTGCAGAACGGGAACGAGCGCCTTGCTGTTCGGGGTGACGAATGCGGCCAGCAATTCCGGAATCGACTGCGCATACCATTCGTTGCGCGCCAGCAGTTTGACGGCATGGGTCTGGGTTTCGCGCTGGCCGTCGATCACCGCGTTGATGCGCAAGGTGGTTTGGGTCGACTCGTCGATGTCGGCGAACTGACGCGCAGGAATATGCCATGCGAGGTCCGCTCCGGCCTGTTCCTGCAATCCGTAGTCGCGATGTTCCTTCACCGGCGGCATCGTGATCGCTTCAATGCGCAGGGGATCCGCGGACACGGGATGGGAGTCATCCCCGAGGGACACCACGATCTCCTCCACTCGATGACTGTTCTCGCCGTCGGTGTGACCGACCAAGACCTGGACGATCGGGCTGACGTTGTTGTGGACCAGCGCGAAATTGAGCGCCTCGCGATAGCGGACCTCCACCCTCACGGGACCGCTGGTGAAATGCGCGGTGCGGCAGCCCGGCTGAGAATCCCGGTAATAAATGAGATTCTCGAGCAATTCCTCGTCCGGAGTCCGGGTGCCCGGCTCTCCAGCATCCTGGTCACCCCGCTCGGTGTCCGTCGGACGGTCGTCGGACGAATCCGTGTCCTGTTCGATGGCGGGCGCTTCCTCATTCTGGATCTCCACACTCGGCGCCGGACTGTTCGGATCCAGAGCCTGGGTATCGACCTCGGGCGATGGCTCCGGGGCAGGGAAGGAGGCGGGGGAATTGGCGGGCGACGCCGCGGCGTCGGCTTGAGAGCCTTCGGGAGTGTCATCGGCGTCGGGCTCCTGCCCCGGCGCCTCGACCACGTCCGCCGGCCGGGCCGACGCGGGTTCCAAGCCCCGAAACAGTTCGGCGTACTCGAAGGTCTCACCGTCGGCCAACTCCGAGATCCGCCGGGATGCTTTCTCGGCACCCACGACGTCGAGAAGCAGTTCCATGGCTTCCAGACCCTCGACCACGGTGTTGGAGGACATATTCGTGGTGGCCGAATTCGCCAGGTGGAGTACGCGCAGCGCCTCGCTGGCCCAGCCGATGTCGGTTCTGGAGAACGTTCCGTTGAACTGCTCCGGGTGGAAGATGATCGTCTTGAGGATCACTCGGGGATCATCGAGCGCATATTCCGCATCATGTCGTCCGAGTCGCTGCAGGTCGGAGCGGGAAATCAATTCGACCCACGATTCCGGATCACCCGGGACGGGGGCATGATCTTCCACGAACGGACGCAGGACGTGGGCAAGGACCGCTCCGGCCTGGAGGGCTGTTTCATAGGTGCGAGAAGCGCGCATTGGGGGGATCGCTTTCGATGATTAAGTTGTTGAGTTTGAAACTGTCAGCAGTCTAGGAAATCTTTTCGTCCACTACATAGATCCTTTTGAGGGGGATTTTGAGGCGTGCCTGATACCCCATGGCAGGGAGCAGATCTGCCACGAAGTACTCGAAATCTTCATGGGTCAGGTCCTCGAGCAGCGTCCGGGTGATGAAGTCATTGGTGTTCTCCTGGATCTGCTCCGCCGTGGGCAGGGAATCGCTCGCTTCTTCATCCCGCTCCGCTTCCGTGGGGGCGGCGTCCTGGACAGGGTCCGGTCCGCTCTGCCGGGGAAGATGACGATGCTCCCTACCGCCATGTCGAATGCGAACCGGCGCACGGTCCGGCCCAGCTCGCCACGGCCCGGGGCTTGGCCCCGGGTAAGTCCGCGGCGAAGAACTCCTTGATGCGATCCGAGTCATCGCCGATTATCGGGGGATCCGCGACTTCCCACCCGATCGAGAAGAATCCCCTGGGACAACAGTTCTTCGCTGAGTTCATCGTTGTGGGTCCCCACATGGTCATGCGTGCACCTCATCCACGGTGGGCAAGAACGGGCTCGCCTTCTTGCTCCACGAAATCGCCAGGACATCCCGAGCACGCGTGGCGCCCACATAGAGCAGTGAGCGCTCACGCAGCGCGCTGTCCTGGTGTGCTTTCTCGTCGTACTGGCTCCCGGGGAAGAACTTGGGGATCGCACTCTCGCTGACCTCGAAGAGCAGGACACGCGAGAACTCGGTCCCCTTGGCACGATGCAGAGTCATGACCGCGGGGGTCCCGGCGGGGATGTCCTGCGTGTCCACGGGGGCCACCGGCACTCCGTGTTCCCCGAGCGTTCGCACCAGGGCGTCGCGTTCTCTCTTGGTGCGCGTGAGGATCCCCAGGGTGCTCGCCGCGAGGCCGTCCTCGGAGAGCTCGGACAGCCACTGCTTGAGCAGTCGGGCCGCTAGCTCGTACTCGTGTGCCAGGTCCCGTGCGGGCAGAAGGACGGGAGCGGGCCCGGATCGGCTGGAG
Organism: Kocuria marina; assembly: GCF_000786655.1. Lineage (GTDB taxonomy): Bacteria > Actinomycetota > Actinomycetes > Actinomycetales > Micrococcaceae > Kocuria > Kocuria marina_A. The sequence goes on from NZ_JROM01000058.1 coordinate 147,424, forward strand.
ATGTACCGCTCGTGGCTGTGGTCCAGTTGTTCGTCCTCGACCTCGTCCAGGTTGTAGGCACCGCCCTCCAGGACCTTCAGAGCCAGGTCCAGATTCTGCTCGGTGGTGCGATAGTTCAGACGCAGTCGCCGCGACCGGCCCACCACCTTGATCCCGAAGTGCCCCAGGACTATGCGCTGACCGTAGATCCGCTGATTGGAGTCCTCGGCGATGAACAGGTCGTCCGGGCCCTCCGGTACGCACGCTCGGGCCAAGAGCCAGCGCGTGGGGGTGAAGTCCTGACCTTCGTCGATCAGAACGTGATCGGCCACCCCGATGCCCCCGGAACGGTGGAGTACGGCGGCGGCCACGGCCGCGGCTTCGTCCCAGTCGATGGCCTGCGACGCCAGCCCCTCGGCGCGGTAGCGCTGCACGGCAGCCCACACTGCACGCCGCTGATTGCGGCCCAGCCGCGTCCCCCTGCCCACACGGGGTGCGCGGAGGTAGGCGCGTTCATCGGTGATGTGACCCGGCAACACCACTTCCTGGTATTCGGACTGGAAGAACGCGGGCACCGCCAGTCGGGCCGGGAGCTCGGATCCCACGGCTTCTATCGCCTCGTCCCAGGGGCTCACGCCGTAGGCCCCGGAGTTGCGGTACCCGGGGGTCCGCTTCACACCCCAACCCACGACCTCCTCCATGGCCTCGGACAGCGCCGCTGATCCGTTCGCCTCGCTCAGTACGCGGTGGGCCACCTGGTCCAGGGTCATCACGCTGATCCCCGGCTGGCCGAGCTGCCCGGCCATGCGAACACCCGGATCCAGGGAACGGATCTGCTGCGCGATCATGTCCACCAGGTTGCGCGTGTAGGACACCACCAGAATGCGAGCCCCGGGGTTCTCCCGCGCCAGGCGCACGGCCCGGTGTACGAGAACTACCGTCTTTCCGGTCCCCGCACCGCCGGACAGCCTGAACGGGCCATACGTCCGCTTGTCCACGTATTCCTGCTGGTCGGGGTGCAGGAACAGCCGCCACGCCTCGAAGTCGCCGCTGGCCAGGGCCTTTTCCAGAGCGGCGTCGTCCTCGATCAAGTGGAAGCGGGACGCGGCACGCGGCGTGGTCACTGCGCGCACCACGGCGTCGGTCCCGGACGGGACGCCCACCTCGGTACCGCCGGCGGCGGTGTCCTCGCCCGCGGCATAGCGCTCTCGCACTTCTTCCAGGGGGGTTCCGGTCGCGAGGTCCAGGAGTGCGTCACCCTGCCAGCCGCCCACACGCCCCAGAAAGGCCACGAGCTCATCATCGGACTCGGCGCTCACGGCGACCTCGGCCACGGGCTCATCCACCCCCAGCTGCCCGGCCAGTTCCTCCCGCGAGAAGGTCCCCAGCGGATTGGGGCTCGTAGTAGGCGTGGGGTTCGACGACGCCGCCGGCTGTTCCTGCTGCAATGCCACCATTTCGGCGGCTCGGGCTTCCACGAGGGCCTTGAGCTCGGCGTCCGTGTAGTGGCGTTCGCCGCGCGCCGAGGTGGGTTCCATGCGGCGGATCTCCGCGGCGCCGTTCATGGGATTCACGCGGACGTAGGTCTTGGCCGCAACCTCGTAGGCATCGTCGTGGGCGTACACCCCGTAGAGGAGCAGGAAGCCACCCAGATCGAACATGACCATGCGGTGGAACTGGTCCACGCGTGCGGTGCGGACGCGATCGTCGGCGCTGTTGCGGATGGGCTCGATGTGCAGGCCGTTGGTGGTCGTGTCCTTGTGGAGCTTTTCGATGGTGGCCGTGACCTTGCCCGCAATGGACTTGTCGTAACTGTCGGCGAAGCCGCGGTCCAGGATGAGCTGCTTGTCTGGTGTCGTCATTGTTCCACCGTCTTTCCATCAGTGAGTCCGCCGGTTGCCAGGACCTCCCGGACCGTGGCGACGTCCGGTCCCATGACCGTCCAACCGTCCGGAGCCACCGCCGTGAACTCCGAGACGAGTGATTCCTCGGAGAGCCATGCGACGCGCAGTTCCGGCCAGGCCAGGTCCACGGGATAGCCCTCGATCTCATCACCCACGCGGGGCACGGGCAGTCCGCGCTGGCCCGCGAAGGTGAGCACTTGTGCTTCTTCCTGTGTCAGGGCGTCATCCACCAGGCGCCGCCACTGCGGGTCCAGTTCCACAGCCTGTCGCACCGGGGTGATGTCCGCAGGACCCAGGCTCGAAACTCCGGGCGCCGTCGGTGTCGTGGAGACGTGGGACAGGAACTCGACCCACGAGTTCTCCTCGTCCTGCTGCTCCCGGGTGAACTCGGACAGCGATGAGCGGGTCTCCAGGATCGAGGTGGCCCCGGGTTCCATGGCTTGGCGCAGATTCGCCAGGGCCAGCCACTGGCGCCACGCGTCCGCGAAGTACGGCGACGCCACGGCCTCCTCCCGGTCATCCAGCACCACTGCCAACTGGCTGTCTTTGTCCTTCATGGTCCCGAGGATCACGAGCGGGCCCGTCCGACGTACGAATCCGGGGACCGTCGGTTGCTGCGGCGGGATGGCCGGTTCCTCGCCGCTCGGCGTGTCCAGGATGGCGAGGGCTTGTTCGTTCAGCGCCTGGGGGCTTACCGGCGAGGACTGCCCCTGGAAGAGCAGGAGGCTGAGTTTCTGGCTCACGGTGAGGACACGCTTGAGCGGGTCCCTGCCGGTCCCCTGGAACAGGGCCAGCAATTGGTCCACGGGGTTGGCCGTGAGATAGGCGAGGTCGTCCCCGTCCACGACCCTGCGACCCTGCAGAGCAGCCGCAATGTTCGGGTGCCACATGCCTTCCAGCACCGATTCCGCGGGTTCTTGGCGCTGTGCGGCCTCGAATGCGTCCAGGTCCGCGCTCGTCACGGCGTACACGAGGTATCCCTGCTCGCGCAGACCACGGCGTTTGGCGGCGTCGTCTCCCACGCGGTTGTGCGCGAGGGAGGCGTGGAACTCCCGGCCGTCCAGGTAGATGGCCGCTCCCCTGATCCCGTGCTGCGCGGGCCACGTGATGAGCGCGTCCGGCTGGGTGTCCCCCAACAGGACCTGCGAGGCGTACGAGTACCGGACGTCTCCCACGACGGCGGAGAAACCCTTCCCGCCGTCGCTCACCGTGTCCGTGACCTGCGCTCCCGGGAGCGCACCCACTGCGCCGCGGAACACCCTGCGGAACCGGTGTTCGAGCTGCGATTCGAAGTCGTCCCCCACGGGGGCGCTGCCCTCCTCCACCCGCCAGGACATGTCCTCGCCAGGTGTCTGCGAGCCCAGGACGGTGCTCAGGATCTCGACGGCGCGGCGTCGGCTCAGATTCTCGCGCTGGGAGGCACGCACGTGCGGCATGAGACAGCGGAAACACGCGGCTTCCTCCCGTTCGCGGCACACGCACTCTGCCAGGTAGTCGTGCGCCGCTCGCAGCAGCTGCCACAACGATTCCGGGGATGCGAGTTCCGCCAGGTAACCCGTTCCGCCAGGAACGGAATCGAACAGGAGCAGCGAGTCCGCATTATTGCGCGTGACGTCCGGGACCACCTCCATGTTCAGGTGATTGATCTCCCCGCCGAAACGCTCCCGCAGCCCCAGCATGAGGGCCGCGAAGAAACTCCACAGCGAGCGCCCGGAGCTGTCGTCGGTGATGGAGGGCGGGAGGCTGATCATGATGGCCTCGGTGGTCAGTTCACGGGCCAGCACCACGGACACCGATTCAGGGTTCTCCACACGCCGCTGGGTGCACCACCCCTGGTGTTCCTGCGGCTGGTTCTCCCCCAGGGTTTGGTCCAGGTGGCCACACACCGCGCAGATTACGAATCCGCCGATCCTTTGCCGGCGCCCCGCAAGCACGGGTTCAAGGGCACCCTCACGCGGCTTGCCCACGTTGAGCCGAGTGAGGCGCGCACCGCGGCGGAACGTGACACCCACACCGGTGCCGCTGATGGACCATTGCGCGCGGGTTTCCGCCTCGGTGAAGTCCGGGATGGTCAACGTGTCGTAGTTCGTCCGGGTCCGGTCGTCGGAGGCGTCGGAGATCTTGGCGCGGTTCAGCTCCATGGTGGAGGACACCTTGGTCAGTTCCACCACGTGCAGCCGTTGGCCCTCATCCGCGATCCCCGGCCGGTGGCACTTGGGGCACGCGTCCAACCGTTCCGTGGGCGCGATCTCCTGGCTGTGACCGCAGTCGGGGCAGAAGGCAACGCGCCGCACACCGGCGCCGTCGCTACCCACGTCCACCGCATCGATCTCCAGCTCGTGGCCGCCGGCATAGAAGTGACTCCCGGGCGCAAGCTCGGTCAACGCGGTGAAACCCGAACGCTCGTACTCAGCGGGAATGTGCTTCCAGTTGTCGTGCTCGTCCCGATAGGTGAGAGTGGCCTCCAGGCTCACGGCGTCGTCGAACAGTGTGAAATTGGGCAGGATCCCGAACCGCTCCAGGACACCGATCCAGTGCTCATGACTCAGCTGGGAGGATTCGGCGCGCAAGCGGGCTTGGCTTCCCGTGAGGCGGCGTTCCTCGCGGGCCCGCGCTTCGGGGTCCTCGACCTCCCCCAGCTTCCGTTCCTGCTCGTCCAGGAGCTGCTGTTGTCCCTTCAACTGGGTGATGAGTTCGCCGTCATCGTCTGCGGTGATCACCAGCGTGCCCTCCGCGATGGCCTTGAGCCGCTGCTCCACGCGTTGCCTGCGGAACCGCAGCTCGTTCTTCTCATGCCACCAACGTTGGACCGACGAGCGCACCGCGATTTCCAGACCGCTGGGTTCGCCGGTGGTGGGCCAGGTGGCCCATTCGCGCAGGGCAGCCGCAGCCTCCCCGGTCATGCCCCGGCGCGGCTCGTCCCCCACCTGGAACGCGGAGAGGAACTCATCGAGTCGCTGCTGGGAATGTTCGCGGGCATCCGCGAGCATGCTGCCCAGGAACGTCCCCGGTTCACTGGATTTCATCACGGAAGCCGCACGGGCCGGATCGGGCATACCGTCATCCCCCGCCATGCGATCCATGAGGAACGCCGTGTACTGCCGGTGCAGGATTTCCTCCGCGGACAGGTATGCCGCCGGCGGGCGCACTGCTCCGTTGAGCATGAACTCCGGTTCGATGAATGCGGAGCCCTTGCCCCGCGTGGTCATGAACGCCAGGTCCAGGGAGTTGCCGGTCAGGCGTCCTGCTCGACCCACCCGCTGCAGGTAGGAAGCCACGGTGTCCGGAATGGACGCCAGGATCACGGTGGACAAATCACCGATGTCGATGCCCATTTCCAGTGTGGGTGTGGCCACCAGGACGTTGGGCGCGCCCGGCGTGGACTCGCTGTTCTTGAATTCGTTCTCGTACTGCAAGCGCGTCTGCGCTTGCAGGAGGGACGTGTGCTCGCGGGCGATCACGCGCCGCATGTCCCCGCGGTACAGGCTGCGGTAGTAGCTGCCGCGCAGTGTGTCCTCGCGCAGATGTCCTTTGCACTGGTACGCGGGGCACGGCCCACCCGACATTGCCCTGAGGGTGCCCGGGAGGCCCGTGACCACTTCCCCGCATGCGGGGCAACGCAGGACGGCCGCGGGTTCGGGAATGCGCGCCATCATCAGCTTTTCGGGGCGCAAACCGTAGCTCTCGGAGATGGTGATGCCCCGCTGGATCACCGGCACGGTGTCCGTCAGGCCGTGCTCGCCCAACGCGGTGAACAGCGGTTTCATGAGGTGCCCCGCGCTACGACGATCCACCCCGAGACACCGCGAGGTCCAGTCCGCATACCAGCTGGTGGAATTGGCAGGGTCAGAGAAGATCGTCTTTTCTTTACGCTTGCCCGTGGCCGGGAACGCGGGTGATCGACGCGCCGGTGGGAACGCGGGCATGACATCCTTGGGCCGGCGCCCTCCCCAGATGTTGTACCGCAGGCCACCCTTGGCGCGGTACGGTTCGAGCCACGGGTGGGCGATGGCGCCGTCCGTGCGTAACCGCTCCAGCACTCCGCGCACCCACACGCTCACCACGGGATCGGTCGCGCCCTGCCCGGTCACGTCGAGCGTCATCTGTTGCAGGGCCCGTTCCAGGACGTCACCGCCCACCGAGCGCAGCTCGTCCTCGTCCGCGAGCACGGACGCGGCCGCCGTACCGGTGGTTGCCAGGGTACGGCCGTAGGACTCCACCAGACCGGCTTCCAGCTCCAGGTCGAATTCCAGGCGGGTGGCCACGCGTTCCGCGGCACGACGCCGCCGGTGCCGGTCCTTGGAGTCATCCCAGTAGCCGCGCACGGGAGGGTTCTCCGCAATGGTCGGGTGCAGGAGGCGGTAGCGCTCCTCCGGGGTATGCGCCGCCGCCATCATCCGGGCCACCACGTCCCGCACGGGAGCGGGATCCTCCGTAAGCGCCGATTCGATCGCCGAGCGCAGGGCCAGCGAGTAGGACCTGGCCTCCACGAAACCCGCGCGGTGCGCCGCGTCCTGGACTGAATCCGTGAACACCAAGGATTTCTTCTCGCTGAGGTCCAGCCCGGCCGTCCCGAACAGACTGGACAGCGCCACGGACAGCAGCGTGGCGGTGCGCGACCCCACGAAACGGATCCCGTTCGGTTCACGGCACGCGGGACACATGTCATCAATGGACTTCTTGTCCGCCTCCAGCCCCACGTGCATGAACACGGGCAGGCTGTCGACGTCGCCCGCGTCCTCCTCGGGGAGGGTGTCCTCGATGGTGCGACGCTCCGGGTTGAGGAACCGTACCCGGTCGTCGTCCCCGGCTTCCGCACCCGGCATGGAGATCAGCGCGCGGAACCGTCCGGTGAAGCGCACGTGCGCCTCCCGAATGGCCTGGGGTTTGACCACGAGGTCGTCGGTTCCGGTGAGCGCGATGCCCCACCCGGTCCGCCCGCAGTGCCGGCAGTAGATGGCAGGCAGGTAACTGCCGTCGTGCACGGTGCGGTCATCACTCCAGCCGAAGGCCACCGCGGGAGATACCGCGCGGTCCACGCGAGACACTTCACGGGTCCAGAGGTGGACCTCCACGTTCGGGAAACTATTGCGCTCAGCCCGGGAGCGCACGTGGGACAGCGCGCCGCCCAAGGCTTCCAGGAATCGGGGGCCGGTGGTGGCCGGATCCAGATGCGGCACGAGTGCCGCGCTGAGCTCCCGCACGGGTGTGGCCCGCGTGGCCAGGGCCAACAGCCGGCTCACCAGCGGATGGGCCAGGAACAAGTCGCGTTCGGTGGCCGCATCCAGCGGAGCGTCCTGGTGACCCACCCCATCCCACAACACGTGCATCATCCGACGCGTGAGTTCCGCGGGGTCCGGAACCAGTCCACCCCTATTAATCGGGAGGAGCTCGAAGACCTCGTGCAGCTGGCCCAGAGTGGGGCGCTCCTGGGCCTGCAAGCCCGTGATGTTCAGACGATCGAGGGCGGAGCGCTGCAGCGCGTCCTGGGTCACGCGACGCTCCGTTACAACCGATCCCGGGAGGAACTCCGTGCCGAAAATGGTGCCGGCGAATTCGGCGACCGGGGCGATGTCGCTGTCGTCACCCAGCGTGGCGGAGGTGGCCACGGGAATCATGGCGGTGCGTTGCGGGGCCAGTCGATCCAGGACCAGACGGAGGCGTCGGATGAGCATGGCCACATCGGTTCCCTGGGCACCGTTGTACGTGTGGAACTCGTCCAGGACCAGGTAGCGAAGGGACTCGGCGGACTGTTCCCAGAGAGGACGATCCGCCGAGCGCAGCAACAGCTGATCCAACATTTTGTAGTTGGTCAGCACGATGTCCGGGGCCATGGACCGAATGGTGTGGCGATCCTCGATCAACCCGTCCTCGGTCATGAGGGTGCGCGGCGCCCCGGAGTGTTCACCCGTGTAGAGGGCCGCCGTGACACCCCGCAACGCCGGGTTGTCGTGGATCATGCGCGCGAGCCGTCCCGCCTGGTCATTGGCCAGCGCGTTCATGGGGTAGAGGATGATTGCTTTAATGCCGTGTACGCCCTGAGCCCGAGCGCGCACCGCGTAATCCAGCAGCGGGTAGAGGAAGGCTTCAGTCTTTCCGGAACCCGTCCCCGTGGTCACGATGGTGGGCTCGGGGATCCGTAAACCCCTCCGGTCCCGGGGCCCGGCCATGGTGGGATCCGTGGTGAGCCGCCGGAATGCTTCCGCCTGGTGGGCGTACGGCTGAAACCAACTGGGGAGGACATCGAGGGGCGGTGTGCCGGGATCGGTGTGGAACGGCAGCCGAGTCCGCACGAACGGACCCCGGAAGATCCCCTCGTCCTCATCACTCAAGAATGAGCTGAACGCATCCCGCGCGTACCGGTCCGAGAACTCGATGGCCGTGGTGACGTATTCCACCAGGGCCGACTGCACGGCCTCGGCCTGCAGCGAGGGAAGCAGCTCACTCATGCCTCAATGTCTCCTTCGTGTGCGCCCCGACCCATCCGCTCGGCGAACGCCGCGTAGGCCTCACGCATGTCCGTTTCCCGATCCAGGATGCGGAAAGGCTCGGGGGCGGTGATGTCGCGACCACTTGGATTCACGTATGTGCGGTCCGCCTCGCTCATGCCTCGCTCGGGTCGCCCGGCCTTGTTCCACGCCGTGCGCAGGGAAGAGGGGAGAAGGCGACCGTCATCGTCGTAGACCTTGCCCCGCTTGTCCTCGCCGCGCTCGTACGTGTACAGAACCCCGAACTGAGTGCGATACAGCGTGCACAGCTCGTCGATGGGAATCCCGGTCACGTGGGCCGCGATGGCGTCGATCTCCACGAGCGCTCGCCGTCGGTCCTCGTCCATCCGCAAAGGGGTGTCCGTGTCCCAGTGAGCGCTGACATCCCCCAGAGCGGGCCGGCCGGGGCGATCCCGGCCACCGGTCCACGAGTCCTCCGCCATGGCCGGGTCCCAGCAGTCCTCCCAGAGATCCGCGTACGCCTCGGTGAGGCAATTGAGCCGAAGTATGCGCAGGGCCGCAGCCGGGGCCAGGGGGTGATCTTCGGGGATGAGGGGAAGCCGGTCCACCGCGGTTTGATAAATGCCGCTTCCCACTGTCGCACGGACAAGGAAATCGGAAATCAAAGTCGACATGCTGGCCGCCGCCAGGATCAGCCTTTGAGGGGACTCAGGGTATCCCTCCGCAAACACGGAGTTGACCGATGACGTTCCGGGCGGATATACAGCGGGAATCAATGTGCGCTCTCCCGTGCCCGCCGCCATGGCGCGCCACATTACGCGATAGTGATCCCGCACCGGGGTGAGCATTTGCTCCCTGAGATTGTGGGGGTCCTGTACCGACCACGACCCGTAGGCCAGATCGTATCGCGACGTGGACACGGAGCCATCCACGGCATGCTCATAAATGGGCTTGTACTCGGTCACGGGAAGGGCATCCCCGGGAAGCATTTCCAGGTCCACCGAGGAGTAGTCCTGGTTGCCCCGCATCGTGGGATTCCGCGACGCATAAAAGGGGTTTCCAACGTGGAAGTACGGGCCCTGCAGGATGACATCATCCCAGGACTGCGCACGCCCCCACCGGGACTCGAAGTACCCGTCCCGCCGCCCAAAGGTTTCGTCCCAGCCACGGCTGAAGCCGAGTTCCCAGTGACGTAATGTGGGTACTTCCGCGAGTCGCCGCAGGGTGTCTGAAGCGGAACGATTCACCGAGAAAACCATGCGGCTTTCCTCGACGGGGACGTCTGCGGACCCACCTTCCATCAGGGCATGCCAGGTCTCTAGAACGCCACGATCGACGAATTCAAGCCGGGACAAATGCGGACGCAGATCCCATTTTCCATCTTTATCCTTGAATCCGGGTTCGCCCCCATCACCATTGTGGACCATAGAGGCCAAGGCCGTAGTGGGATGGTACATGGAAACGGCATTCCAGAATCCAGGAGATCCTGCACGTCCATAAACATTCACGCTATAAGAAACAAGATCGTGCACCTCGGAAAACAATTGTAGTTCATTGATGAAATTCCAGTGGCGCATGAGGTGTTTGTACGTGAGCCGTCGCAGAGCGTAGCCATTCGCGTCAGTCAGGTGAGAGGCGGGATGTATTAGTGCTGTGGAGCCCCGCAGCGACGAATGCCTCCACGTCTGGGACATGAACGCTCGATACAGGTCAGGCTGCGTGCCGGCCAATTCGGGGTACTCACTGGCCGAGCCAACATATTCCGCCAGACCGGCGGTGTCCGTCAGACCGGCCAGAAGAATTGGCTCCGCTCCCGGCATCCCCAAGCTGTAAGGGCGGCGAGCGTTCTTCGCCTTCTCTGATGGCTTCTCCGTGAGGGTCCACCACGGATCGCTTTCCCCCAGGAGCGCAGCCACGTCAGGTCGGGGCCGCACCCACGGCGGGTTTCCCACCTGGAAGTCGAAACCACCGCGGGAGAACACCGCCGCAAAGTCGAGTTCCCAGTGGAAGAACCGCTGTTCCTTGGCAATCCGCTGCGCCTCGCGCAACCACGGGGTCTCCGAGAGTAAGCGGTCGATGTTCACGGTACCATCCGCGGGGAACATCGACTCGATGCCCTCCAGCGTTTCCCACTCGTCAGCGCTGCTGCGGAAGTATTCGGCCTGCCTGCCCTTGCGTCCGGTGAACTTGTGACCCGTGATCCGCCGGATCACCTCCAGCCACTCCTGGAACTCGGGTGGCTGCGGGGCGTCCTGGTCCAGAGTGACCGGCCAGAACCACATGGCGCACCATGCGTCCATGACGAGCCGCAGCCGACGATACGCGGAGTTGGGATCTTCGAGCCACGCCTCGATCTCCTCCCGCGAGACCGAACCGCCCGGCTCGAGGTCCGCGCCCCATACGTCGACCGACCGGCGGGACTGTCGCTCGGCCTCGACCATGCGGCGTCGGGCGAGCTGCCAGAGGTCGTCGATGCGTTCGGTGAGGGACGTGAGTTCCTTGATCTCCGCCTTGGTGGGCTTGCGGTGCACGCGCTTGGCCCACTCCCGAAGGGCCTTGGCCTGTTCCGGTGCGAGCTTCTTGATCTCCTTGTTCGACCCGGCAGCGCCCCAGCCCTCGGCGGGCAGCAGGAAGTGGAAGATCCCGGTGCTGGCATCCACGGTGCGGTCCAGGGAGACGTGGCGGGGCGTCGTCGTCATCCGCACCTTGGGCGTGGACTTCTCGACCACCGAGGTGTCGTACACCGAGTGGCGCGCACCCACCAGGGAGTTGCCGGAGCGCAATCGCAGTCCGAACCACGGCGCCTTCAACCCACGGGACATGGTGTCCAGCCACAGGGACACCTCCGCGAGCTCCACGGCCGTGGGGTTGAGGTCCACGCCGTAGACGTTGTGCAGGGCGATATACGCCTTGACCCGCTGCAGCTGCGCCGGGTAGTCCTCCGGGTCGATCTTCTGATCGAGCTCGGCCTGCCGCCGTTCCAGGTACGCAGAAGCGAGCTGTCCCACGGCCTCGATGGCGAACGCGCCGGAACCCAATGCAGGCTCACACACGGACAACCCCAGGATGTCCTGCGCGGAGAGGTCCTCCGTGAGCAGTTCCTCGAGGCCCTGCTGCACCGTGAACTCGGTGAGCACCTTGGGCGAGTAGTAGGAGGCCGATTGCTGCCGCTGCCGCCCGGACAGCCGGAACACGAACTCACCGAAGTGGTAGGTGCGGGGCACCTCGCGGCCCAGATCGTCCTCGACCATGACCACGTGTTCGCGCAGTTCCTCGTCCACGCGGTCCTCGGGGACCACCCACGAGCCTTCGGAGGGATCGCCGCGCTTCGCGACCTCCACCAGGGTCCCGTTCGCGAAGGAACCCGTGTAGCTCATGAGCGATTCGTACACGGCGCCCAACTGGTTGATACCGAGGGCCACGTAACTGATGAACCCGCGGTCCCGGCCCCTGCGCTCCTTGGTGAGCAACAGATTCTGCAGCACCTTCTGCAGTGCCTTGTTGCCCAGGCGCACCTCGTCGATCAGGCTCGTGCGGGAGGGGCGGAACAGATCGGAGCGCAACGCCTCGAAGGTGAGGCCTTCGCGCGCGGCGAGCGCGGCGTCGTCGTCCCCGCATTCCCGCGGTGTGTGGCCGCGCTCCACCAGCTCGAAGAGCACCTGCAGGGACGAGTAGAAGTGCGTTCCCTGTTCCGAGCGGGACGTGAGCTGTTTGAGCGTGAGCTCCCGGAGACGGTCGATCGAGTACCCCGCCTCGTACTCGGGATCGCCCGCCGGCACCACACCCAGCTCGGGGCTGGCCTCCGCGTAGAGCAGGAACAGAATGCGATAGAGGTAGCGCAGGGACTGGACGGCCAGTACTTGAGCCTGGTCATCCGGGAGGAGCGGTAGACCCTGCTGTTTGCGGCGGGAGACCACCTCGTTCGCGATGATCTCGATGGACTCGCGGACACCGTCTCGCAGGTCCTTGGAAACGCCCACCGCATTGCGCACGGACTCCTCCCGGCGCGCGTCCCACCACACGGTGCCGTTCGCATCCGGGGCCACGGCGGGCGCGGAGATGCACGCGAGCATGCGCTGGATCTCGCCGCCGGATTTGGCGTCCCCGCGCTCGGCGACGGTCTGCACGTCCACGGCCAGGTAGCGCCCCTGCGGCCACGCGTCCTCGCTCGTGAGCACCACGGTGCGCCCCGCCACCACGAGCATGTATCGCGGCGGCTGGTCCTGGGACACCAGCGCGGACAGCAGCGCGCTCACCCCGGAGATCGACTCCCCGGACTCCTCATCCACCGTGACGTCCTCCGTGAGGACGCCGTGGTGCTTGGACAGCAGCTCCTCGGCCGTTTCGGCGGCCAACGCATCGATCATCGCGATGCTGGGGTCCGTGGTGTCCTGGGGCGAGTACCAGCGTAGGGCGCCACCACCGCGGTGCGGGGATTCGTCATATCCCAGGACACTGCGCAGCAGCTCCGCCGACGCCGACGTCGCCCGCCCCAGTTCTTCCCGCCGATCCTGCACCGAGGCGGTGTCGAGAAGGTCCGCCGCGCTGGCGTGCACCGCGATCAGCTCGGACAGGATGTGCTGGCGAGAACTCGTGAACCGCTCCAACGGGCTGCGCCACGCGGGAGAGGCCTCCGATTCCTGCTTCCACTCCTTGATCAGCTTCTTGGTCTCCGCGAAGAACGTCCCGGAGTTCTCGTCCGCTGTGAAGTAGAACTCGCTGATCCAATCGTTGACCACCACCAGGGCATCACTGGCCGGCATGATCACTCCCCTCCCTTGGGAACTACCACCAGCAGTGGGCGCACGTACGTGCGGTCCGGCAACATGTCCTGCGCCAATCGACGTTCTCCCTCGAGCGCTGCCCGGGACTGCCGGAACAACTGCGTTTGCGCGACCACACCCTCGGCACCGCGTTCCCATTCGTCCATGCGCTGGACCCAGTCCTGCGCGCGTTGCTCCGCGGCATCCCGCGCGGCCACCGCCACACCCTCGTCCATGAGATTCCTGGCGGCCTGCACCGCGAGGGGGACGAGCGGCTCGTACTGTTCCGGTTCATGGACCGGGACACCGATGGTGTCGGGGTTCAGGCCCAGGTCCTGGAACAATTCTGCCGGGGAGGAGTTGATCTGCGGCAACGGATAGTTGCCCATGAACTGCACCGACATGTGGGACACCGCGATGTTCTGACCGCGGCGGTTCGTCACGATGCCCTGCAGCACCACCGTGGGTTGTTGCACCGACCCCTGCACGGCGAAGATCTCGTCCCGGCCCAGGTGGGCCAGGGATCGGTCCGCGACCCAGTCCAGCACCGGGTGCAGCGGGGAGAGATAGTGGGTGTCCGGCCACGAGGTGCCCTTGGCGTCATTGCGCGCCGCCGTGAGGCGGGCCTCCGCGGTAGCCCGGTCCGGTGTCAGACGCATCCGATCCAGCACACCGCGGTCCTCCAGATACGACTGAGGAAGAGCCAGGAGGCGCTGACGCAGATCCGGGCTGGGCTCGAAGGTGATGGACTGGATGCTGCCGGCGTTGTTGCGTTCGATCGTGAGACCCACACCTCCCCTGTCCCGCGGTCGGTCCGGCTCACCGTAGAGCTCGGTCAGCCCTTCGCGCAGATAATCCACGTCCGATCCGAACAGCCCCGTGGTACTTCCCTGTCCCCGGCGATCCGACGGGGCGATGCCCGCGGGGTGCTCTCCCCCAGCAGTGTGGGCCGGCTCCTGAGCGGCAGCCTCCGTCAGGATGGCGAGCCAATCGTCGTCGTGGTGCTCCGCCGCTGCCTCCGGGTACGGAACCACGGCATCGAAGTCCTTGGCGCCCCGCAAGACCTCCGTAATGGCCTTCTCCTCAGCGTCACCCGAGTACGAGCCCATGAGAGAGGCGGCGTCGCCCAGCTTCTCGTGGGCTTCGCGCTCGCGCTCCATCAGGCGGGTGATCACGCGGATGTCACCCGAGAATCCACCGGCTCCCTCCATGTCCAACAGGAGTGTGGTGATCTGCGGCGAATGCAGCTGTCCGTAACGGTCGATGCGTCCGTTACGCTGCTCGATCCGGATGAGCGACCACGGGATGTCGTAATGGATGAGTTCATGGCACTGGAGGTGCAGGTTCACGCCCTCCGAGGCGACGTCCCCCGTGACCAGCACGCGAATGGGACTCGACGCCTGCTTGAAGGACTCGACGAGTTCCTGCTGCTCCACGTCCGTGAGACCGCCGTGCAGGACACGCACGTGGCCGGACTTGAACTTGAGATCCCGGGTGAGGTGCTCACGCAGCCATTCCAGCGTGGGGACGCGTTCCGCGAAGACCACCGCGCGCTCGGCCGACCGGGGACCAACGTCCTTGCTCCGCAACTGCGATACCAGTTCCTGGTACTTCCCGGAGCGGGGAGAGCCGGTCTCGGGCAAGCATGCCGTGTTGAGGTCGCGCAACCGCAGGAGCGCCTCCTGCTCCGCGCCCGCGGCGGCGTTGTCCTCGAGCGTGCGTAGCCGAGCGTCGATCGTCGCCTCCAGGGCCACCGGCGAGGAGAGGAACGCTTTGGCCAGGGTCCACGGGAACAATCGGGATCCCTTACCCGTCACGGGCGGGGCCCCTTGGGAGTGCGTCCACGTGGTGGCGATCTCCTCCCCCACCGCGAATTCCTCGGGGCTTGGTGCCACGGCGATGTGGCGCGGCTCTTTACGTTCGGCCCACCGGTCCCCTACCTCGTGGGCCACCGCTTCCGAGTACCGGTGACGGCGGATCATCAGGTTGTGTACCGCCGGCTTACTGATATCGCCCTGCGCACTGACGCTCGTGGGTTCCAGAAGGGTCAGCAGCTGGGCGAAGGACTTGTTGTCCCCGTTATGCGGTGTCGCCGAGGCCAGGATCAGAGCATCCGTATTGGGGGCCAGGATGTGGGCCAGCTGGTTGTTCTGGGTGGCCTGATTGGTCACGTTGTGGGACTCGTCGATCACCACGGCATCCCAGTGGTGTTTGCGCAGGTCGTGGATGAACCGGTCCTGCTTGAGGGTGTCGATCGAGATGATGACCTTCTCGAAGAACGTGAACGGGTTGCGGGTAGCCGGCAGCTTCTGCTTGACCTTCTGCACCCCTTCCGAGTCCAACCGGACGAAGGGGATGGCGAACCGGGTCCACAACTCGTGCTGCATCTGTTCCAACACGTGACGCGGCGTGACGATCAGGATCCTGCGGCCCCGCCCTCTGCGGATCAACTCCGCGAGGATCATCCCGATCTCCAGGGTCTTACCCAAACCCACCGCGTCCGCGATCAGTAGGCGTGTCCGCAAGCGCTCCGGTTCCAAGGCCTTCTCCACGGCCTGACGCTGGTAGGTCAGCGCATCCGCGAGCGCATGCGAGGTCAATACGGGCTGCGGGTCGGAAATGGGCAGCGACGTCTTCCGCAGCGTGGACTCCAACCACAGCCGGGAGCGTGCGTAGTGGGAACTGGTGTCCGCGACCACCTTGGTCTGCGCCGGATCATGGGTACGGACGGTGTCGATGGACGTGTAGAACTGCGCGGAGGTCCCCTCCACGAGTTCGCTCACCCCGCGAACGGTCAGGAGATCGCCGTCCGCTGTCTGCTCCACGGCGGAGACCAGCCATTGCTCGTCCCGGATTTCGACTATGGCTCCGGGGGCAATGTCTAGGGCTTGATCGGTCATCGACGACTCCGTGTGGAAGGGCAGTTACTTCGCAGTCTACAAATGCAAACACATGCTAGGTCGGAAGCGACCCTTTGTGATCGGCGCCCCCGTCCGCCCACGTGAGCGAGCACCAGGGACGTTGGTTCCACTCACCTATACGTGTCCCCGATCACTTGTACTGTGAGCCCATGATTCAGTCAGCGACGCAGTACCCCGTTCGGACGCTGTTGGATGCCCAGAGCAATCTGACCTACGTCATCCCGCCCTATCAGCGGGAGTACTCGTGGCAGCGCGGGCAGTGGGAGAACTTGTTCCAGGATCTACTGGAGGCGGAGGGTCAGCACTTCCTGGGCACCATCATCACGCTCAACAACTCCACGGACACCATGAACCCGCGGCTCGAACTGATCGACGGTCAGCAGCGCCTGACCACGCTGTCCATCCTGCTGGCCGCGTGTTACAGCGTGCTCGTGGAGCACCGTGAGCAGTTGGATTTCGATCAGAATTTCGGTGTTCAGAGCCTGGACCGTCAGCTCGTGATTGCCGGCACCAAGGCCCCGCGGCTCGTCCTGCAGACCCAGGGCGAGAACCGCAAGGACTATCACTGGATGCTCCACGAAGCTGGTTTGCCCGTCGACGAAGTGGAATCGCCGTATTGCGGCCTACGTAGGATCGTGAGGTGCTTCAATCACTTCCGCGGGGCCATCCTGGAACTCGCGGAGGAACCCGGTGACCCGGATGCCCCGGCCATGACGCCGCCGGAAGCCGCCTACCGCATGATGAGCGCCGTCAACAACGCCATCATCGTGAAGATCGAGGTGTCCACGGCTTCGGACGCCTTCACACTCTTCGAGTCCCTCAACAATCGCGGTCTCCCGCTGTCCCCCGTGGATCTGATCAAGAACCAGTTCTTGGCACTCTCGGACGCCCGCGGAGAGATGGACGTCCAGGACGCCTTCACCCGGTGGGACGGGACGCTGCGGAACCTGGGCGACTCGTACAACAACCACGAGCGGTTCCTCCGGCACTACTACAACGCCTTCATCTCGGAGTTACCGCCCGTGGCCAATGCCAGCGTGGCCACCAAGAAGAACCTCATCCACATCTTCGAGACCCTCTTCAAAAGTGATCTCACGGGGCAGATCAATAAGCTCGTACAGGCCAGTGCCTTGTTCGGCCGCATTGCCTGCACCAGGAAACGGCCCGATCCCACCCGTTTGGACCTGGCTTACCAGAACCTCAACCGAGTGCAGGCAGCGCCCTCGTACGTTCTGCTGCTCTGGCTGGAAGCTCACGCGGAGGACAAGAACCTCGCGGAGCGGGACCTGACGATCGTGACCGACATGCTGGTCAGTTTCTTCGCACGACGCAACGTCACTGGCTACCCGGCCACGTACGTTCTACCCCGCATGTTCATGGGCATTATTAAGGACTCCCTGGACAAGGAAGGTGCCGAAGTCCTCCGCGTCATCGCTAACGCCCTGCGTCGGAACTCGTCGGATGACGAAACCTTCCGTTCCCGCCTGGAGCAAGACCTCTACACCGAGAACGTGGACGCAGCACGCTTCGTCCTGACTTCCCTTTCCGAACAGGGCATGACCGACGAGAACCGCAAGGACCTGTGGGAGCGCCAGTCGGGCAAGTACGTGTGGACCATCGAGCACATCCTGCCGCAGGGCGAGAACCTCCCCGACGCGTGGACCGACATGCTTGGTGGCCCGGATGCAGCCGCCCAAGCCCAAGCCGGTTATGCCCACAAGCTGGGCAATCTGACCTTTAGCGTCTACAACAGCAACCTGGGCAACAGGGGATTCCTGGACAAGCGCGATCACCGGGACACCAATGGCAATTTCATCGGCTATCGCAATGGCATCCCTTTGAATGCAGACCTCGCGACGAAGGAGTCCTGGGGTCCTGCGGAGATCCAGGAACGCACGGAACATCTCGTCGATCGGGCCCTCACGAGATTCCCGCTCCCGCATGAGTAGGCACCATCAAGCTCCCCGCCCACCCCGGATATGAGACGACGGCGCGCAGCCACCTGGCCGCGCGCCGTCGTCGTCGAATTCTTGGTGGGAACTTACTGCTCGGAGGCCACGAGGCGCCCGTGCTTGGCGACGTCGTGGCGACCGTGGACCGCGTAGTAGAACACGGCCGCGAGGACCACGACCACCGCGAGGACCGTGTACATGGTGCCGAAACCCGTGGCCGAGAGCAGGATGCCCAGGGCGATGGGCCCGAGACCCACACCCACATCCATGAGCAGCAGCAGCGTGGAGATGCCCGTGCCCAGCTTGTGAGGAGGCACGGCGCTCACGGCGATCGCCTGCGAGGCCGGCATGAGTGTGCCGTAGCCGAGCCCGGTCATCGCGCCCGCGACCACGACCTGCCAGTCCTGGTGCGCCACGGCCAGGATGCCCAGGGCCACCGCGAAGCAGATCAGACCCAGGTAGACCACCACGTTGTCACCGCGCTGGTCCTGCACCTTGCCCAGGACGAAACGCATGATCAGCATGGCCACCGCGTAGGCCAGGAAGAACAGGCCCGCGCCCGTGGTGACCCCGCGGTCCACGGCGTAGGCGTTGAGGTAAGTGATCACACCGGCGTAGCACAGGCCCACGAGCAGCATGAAGCACCCGATGGGTAGGACGGCGGGATGGGCGACGTCGCTCAGCGAGAAACGCGTCTTGGTCTTGTCGTGCGCCGCCTGCGCCCGGGCCTCACGCTGGGCGAGCGGTTCGCGCAGGAAGAGTCCCAGGATCAGACCGAGCACCGCGGTGACGAGCGTGGTCCAGAACATCCAGGTGTAGTCGAACGAGCCCACCAGGAACAGGCCCAGGGCGGGGCCGATGGCCGTGGCCAGCGTGGCACCCAATGCGAAGTACCCCGTGCCCTCACCGCGGCGCGAGGCCGGGATGACGGACTGCGCGATCGTCATGGTCGCGGTGCTCGCGAAGGCGTAGCCGAAGCCGTGCACGATGCGCACCGTGATCAACAGCGGTAGCGACCCGGCGGGCAGGTACAGCGCGCACGCAAAGACCACCACCACGAGGGCGATCAACAGCATCCGACGCCGACCCAGGACATCCACGAGGTACCCGGAGACGAGCCGCGCCAGGGTGGCTCCCACCACGAACGCGCTCGAGGCGAAACCGCTCACGGCATCCGAGGCCGCGAAGCTGCGCACGGCGTACAGCGCCATGGTCGTGACCAGGATGTAGAAGATCAGGTACTGGAAGAAGTTGACCACCCAGGCCAGCACGAACGTGGGCGTGAGCAGCGGTTCACGCACCGCGGCGGTGGCGGGAGCCGGCTGCGCTCCCGGCGCGACGGCGGGTGTCTGGCCCGTGGGGACGGGCGCCTTGGTGTCGTGAGACACGGGGGAATCTCCTGGGTAGGCGCGGTTTGTACGATGCAAAATTGTAACATGCAATTTGCAGGATACAATAGGGTGCGGCCGCCCGGTTCGTGCCGCACGACGGCGCGTTGGGCGCAGCGTTCGACGCCGCTCGCAGCGGTGGGCCGCGGCACCCCCGGCTGCGAGCGCCGTCGGCTACCGAGCAGCTGCGGCCTCGAGCGCCGTGGGGCGGCAAGCGCCATCGGGCCACGAACGCCCCCGGGCCGCGAGCGCCGTCGGGCGACGATCCAGCCCGGGATGAAAGGATGGACGGGTGGAAAGCGACGACTCCCTCAGCGAACTGGTCTACGAGCACATGCTGCTCTCCCGCTACGCACTTCAGGGCGCGCCGCCCCACTCCCGCACGGAGTCGCTGGACCGCAGCTCCACGGTTTTGCTGGCCCGCTTACAGGCCGGCGGCCCCATGAGCGTGGCCGAGCTCGCGCAATCCTTTGGCCTGGACATCTCCACGGTCCACCGCCAGGTGGCGGCCGCCATGAAGGGTGGTCTGATCGAGCGCATCCAGGATCCGGAGGGCGGCGTCGCCCGGAAGCACCAGGCCACCAAAGAGGGCGCGCGGCGGCTCGCGGACGAGTTCCGGGCGCGCAGGGAGGCCTCGCGGCGCTTCCTCGCGGACTGGTCACCCGAGGACATCACGACCCTCGCGACCCTCACCCGCCGCTTCAACGAGAACGTGGAGGCGTCCCGGGGCCAGGCCTGGCCGCGGGACTACGACCGGGACGTGTAGGGCACGACGACGCGGCGTCGCCCGAGGTGGGACGTGCAATTCCGTGGGCCGCACCGAGTCGGTTCATCAGCCTGCTTGTTAGACTGCTCGCACAGGTTCCGCACGAACACCCAGGAAGTGGGTCACGGTGGCAGACATCAATCCCGAAGAATCCGAGCCCAACCGCTCCAAGGCGGCCGCGGCGGCCAACGAACATTCCGGCTACAGCGTGGACAGGGACACCCCGCCCGCCGAGGGACTCGGGGTGGGGCCCACCAACAACGAGTTGGATCGCGATCATCCCGGGGACAGCTCCAAGGGGAAGGTCACCCTGGTCGTCCTGGCGGTGCTCGTGGGGTTGTTCATCGTGCTGGCCATCGTGGGCCGGATCATCGGCTTCTTCTGATCCGTCACCGGAGGTACTCACGTGGCTGAACTGACGCACTTCACCCGAGAGGGTCTGCGCTTCGATGTGCGCGACGGCGGACCCGCGGACGGTCCCGTGGTGATCCTTCTGCACGGTTTCCCGCAGGACTCCACGAGTTGGGACCGGGTGGCACCGCTGCTGCACGCCCAGGGGCTGCGCACGCTGGCCCCGGATCAGCGCGGGTATTCGCCGGGGGCGCGCCCCTCCGCGGTCTCGTCCTACGCCCAGCCGGAACTGGTCGCGGACGTCCTGGCGCTGGCCGACGCCGCTGGAACAGAACGGTTCCACCTGGTCGGTCACGACTGGGGCGGGGCGATCGCGTGGAACACGGCGATCGCGGAACCGCAGCGCGTCAGTTCCCAGACCGTGCTGTCCACACCCCACCCCTCCGCACTCGGACGGGCTCTACGCACGCCGGATCAGCTGAGGCGGTCGTGGTACATCGGGGCGTTCCAGGTGCCGAAGCTCCCCGAACTGGTGTTCGCGGGTCGGGCGGGTTCGTTGCTACGCCGTTCCGGCGTGCCCGATGAGGCCGCGCAGCACTACGACGAACGCTTTGCAACACCGCGGGACATGCGGGGCCCGATCAACTGGTATCGCGCCACCGTGCGCTCATCGGGTCTCACACGCGGTTCCAACGCCGCCGCGTTCGTGCGGGTGCCCACCACGTTCGTCTGGGGCAATCGCGATTTCGCACTCGGCCGCACCGCCGCCGAGCACACCGCCGACTATGTGGCCGCCCCCTACCGGTTCGTGGAGCTGGACGCGTCCCACTGGTTGCCGGAGCGCGAGGCGGAGGCGGTGGCGAGCGCCGTCGTGGAGCGGGTGTCGGGGGACGACGCCGCGGGGTGACGCCCGCGGGCGGGCCCCGTATCCGGTGGGTCGGGTTCGCTGCTTTCGCCAAGTGCGCCCTCGGACAGCGCTCGCCGGGTCGGCTGGCATGTCCCCCCCCCCCCC
>NZ_JROM01000059.1 GCF_000786655.1 Kocuria marina
GGCCCGCGGTGCCGCCAGCTCGTGGACCTCACTGAACGTCACGACCTCGCAGGCGTCCTCCCGGCACCTGAAGATCCGCTTGCGCCACACCACCCGCACGGGCACCCCAGCGCAGGGCAGATCGTGGAGCACGACCTCCCGGCGGCCGTGGCCGGTGGCGAGCACCCCGCAGGACGGGCACCCCACCAGCGTCGGAAAAGTCTCCACCACCACGGTGAACGAGCGTGGTCCGCGTTCCACGGCCCTGACATGGACGTCGGGCAGGTCGAAGAGCGCGCACGCCGGCGCGCAGATAGCATGAGACACGTCGAGGCCTTCATGGATCGGGTTGCTTGGTCGCTACCCATCCTGGAGACCTCGACCTCTACCCAGACCTCACAACACACCCCTCGAGACGCCCACGCGCACACCGCTACCCATGCTCATCTGTGAAGGGCCCGTTTGAGCCTCTTGTTCCCACCGCGGGGGGCGTGCTCGCCGCGGATCGAGGTCCCCGACCGCCGGGTGACCGGGGCGATTCCGGCGTAGGAGGCCAGGTGCCCGGCATCGGCGAAAGTCCTTGCCCACGACTTCGGTGAGGATCCGTGCTGTGGTCCTGACACCGATGCCGGGCATCGAGGTCAGGACCTCGGAAAGAGGGTGGGCCTCCACCAGGACCTCGACCTGGCTCGCCACCTGTGCCCGCTGGGTCGTCAGCGCGGCCAGCTGCCCGGCCAGGATCGGCACGACGGTGGCGGCGGCCTCGGTGCCGGCCACCACCACGGTCTGCTGTCCCAACGCGGTGAAGATCTCCTCGGTGAGGGTCTCGGCCAACCTGGGTGCGTGCTTGCGCAGCCGCGCCCTCACATGACCTCGTCCGGCGGCGGCGAGCTTCGCCGGGGTCGGGTAGCGGGTGAGCAGCTCGGCCACCGCCGGGTAGCCCACCCGCGGCCCCAGGACCCGTTCCAGGGCGGGGTGGATCTGGGTGAGCATCCCGCGTAATCGGTTCGAGGTGGCGGTGATTTGGGCGGCGAGGTCGTCGTCGAAGCCGGCCAGCACGGCCAGCTCAGCGATCTGGGCCTCATCGACGCGGATCTCGCGCAGGGTGTGCGGCATGGTCCGGGCGGCCTCGGCGATGATCAGTGCGTCACGGGCGTCGGTCTTGGCCGTACCCGGGTGCAGGTCCGCGATCCGGCGCATGGCCAGTCCTGGCAGGTAAGCCACGGTGACAGACTCCATCGCCTGGGCCACGGCCACCGCCAGCGCCCCGATCGTGGCTGGCTGATCCACCACCATCAGCACCGGCCCGTGCGCGGTGGCCAGCTCCTCGAGAATCGCGCGCAACCGGGCCTCGTCGTTGGGCAGGGCCTTGTCGTAAACCGTCTTCCCGGCCGCCGTCACGGCCACGGCGTGGTGGTCGGACTTGCCGGCGTCGAGGCCGACGAACACCGCCGGGCTGCTCGCTCCGACATGGACCCATCCCTTCTCTCGTACTGGCATCTGCTCGTGCTGGCCGGCCGGGAGGTGGTCACGCTCGGCATCCACGTTACGAAGGTCCTCCACAGGAGATCCCGCCTCTATCAGCGATCCGCGACCACCGGAGCGATCCTCGGTGACAACACCCCCCGGATCATCGACGACTGGGGGCAAACGATCATGCCGAGGACCGGCCGGCCAACACCCCTCCATCCTGCTGGACGGAGGAGCTGGGAAAAAGTTAACGGGGCTACTGCTCGTCCTCCGGGCGGTCGGTCGCGGCACCGGACCCCGGTGCCGCGACGTCCCGGGAGGTGCGTCCCGCCCCGGGTGCGCCGGGAACCGCAGCGACGGGAGCGGCGTCGGCCCCCGCAGCGGCTGCGTGCCCCCGGGCGCCGGAGGAGAGGTGCGGGTCCACCGTGAGGGATTCCTCGTCGAAGGGCTCGGCACCCGAGAGCACCCGGCGCACCCGGTCCTTGTCCACCTGCTTGACCCACGTGCCCAGCACCA
Organism: Kocuria marina; assembly: GCF_000786655.1. Lineage (GTDB taxonomy): Bacteria > Actinomycetota > Actinomycetes > Actinomycetales > Micrococcaceae > Kocuria > Kocuria marina_A. The sequence continues at coordinate 1,966 of NZ_JROM01000059.1, forward strand.
GGGTGGCCACCGCGTTACCGGAGAAGTTGGTCAGGGCGCGGGCCTCGGACATGAAGCGGTCGATCCCCACGATCAACCCCACGCCGTCCACGAGGTCCGGGCGGTGGGACTGCAGGCCGGCGGCCAGTGTGGCGATGCCCGCGCCGGAGACACCGGCCGCACCCTTGGACGCGATGATCATGAACAGCAGCAGCGTGATCTGCTCCCCCAGCGCCAGTGGCTTGCCCATGGCGTCCGCGACGAACAGCGCGCCCATGGTCAGGTAGATCGCGGTGCCGTCCAGGTTGAACGAGTAACCCGTGGGCACCACCACACCCACGACCGGCTTGGACACACCCAGGTGCTCCATCTTGGCGATCAACCGCGGCAGGGCCGCCTCGGAGGAGGACGTGGAGAAGATCAGCAGGTACTCGCGGGCCAGGTACCTCATGAGCGAGAAGATGTTGACCCCGGAGACGAGCTTGAGGATCAACCCCAGGACCACCACGATGAACAGGATGCACGTGACGTAGAACGCGAGCATGAGCCCAATCATGGACACGATGGCTTTCATGCCGGTGGCACCGACCACCGCGGCGATCGCCCCGAGCGCACCGATGGGTGCGAGCCACATGACCATCATGAGCAGCTGGAACACGACCGCCTGGATGTAGGTTACGGCCTTGAGCACGGGCTTGCCGGACTCCCCCATGGCCTGCAGTGCGAAGCCCACGAGCAGCGCGACCAGCAGGGTCTGCAGGATGTTCCCGGAGGTCAGGGCGGAGAACAGCGTGGTGGGGACGATGCCCAGCACGAAGCCCACGGCACCGCCCTCGGCCGAGTGGTCTCCCCCGGAGGCCAGCCCCGAGGAGTCGTAGTGCGCGTTGGCCAGGTCCAGTCCGGATCCGGGCTGGACGATGTTGCCGACCACCAGACCGATCGCGAGCGCGAACGTGGACATCACGATGAAGTAGGTCAGCGCGAGCCCACCCACCTTGCCCACCGTGGCGGCATGGGCGATGGACCCCACCCCGAGCACGATCGTGCAGAAGATCACCGGCGCGATCATCATCTTAATCAGGGCGATGAACCCCGTGCCGAGCGGCTTCAGCGCCACACCGACGTCCGGGAACAACAACCCAATCAGCGCGCCGAGCACCACGCCGGCGATCACGAAGATGTAGAGGCAGTGGGTACGGTCCTTCCTCCGCGGACCGCCGCCCGCGGCGCGGGCTCCCCCGGGGACGCTGCCCCGGACGCGCGTGTCTGACATGGTGTCTCCTGACGGGTCGGAGGTGGTTCGGTGGTGGAATGGTGACCAGCCTCACGCACCATCCGCGCCCGCGTCGCGTTGTGGTCATATCGTTCATGACCGGGATCACAGTGCCCGCAGCGGACCTCCCGCTGCCCGCCCGTACGACCCGCACCATTCGCTCGGAGCCGCCATGTCCCTCGCCCGCCGTTTCCTCGCCCTGCAGTTGGGGCTCGTGGTGGTCATCTCGCTCGTGGTAGCCGGTGTGATGGTGTGGCAGACCCACACTCGGGTCACGGAGCAGGCCCAGGCGGTCACGCGGGTGGCCACGGGAACACTCGTGGACGATCCGTTCGTGCGGGACACACTGCTCTCCTCCGACCCCCACCCGAGGCTGCAGGAGCTGACGAGCGCCCTCGAACGGGACACCGCGGTGGACTTCATCACGATCATGACCCCGGACGGCACCCGGATCACCCACCACGACGAGGGCCTCGTGGGTCAGCAGTACCTGGGCGACCGTTCGCAGGCGCTGCGCGGCGAGGTGCACACCGCGACCGAGGTGGGTCGGCTGGGTCCCTCCGTGCGCACGATCGCGCCCGTGCGGGACCGGGACGGGACCATCATCGGATTCGTGTCCTCGGGGGTGCTCGTGAACCGGATCGCCGCGGAGAGCCGCCACGAGCTGCCAGGACTCGCCCTGATCGTGGGTGCGCTGCTCGCGGCGGCCTCGGTGGTCTGCGTCCTGGTGGCGCGCTACCTCAACCGCGTCACGGACGGGCGCTCCCCCGAGTACCTCGTGCGCGGTCTCGCGCTCAACCGCGCGGTGCTGTCCCGCGCACGGGAAGGGCTCGTGCTGCTGGACCCCGCCGACCGCCCGGTGCTGAGCAACACGCGCGCCGGTGAGCTGCTCGGCGTCACCCCCGGCGAGCAGCGCGGCTCCTCGCCGGAGGACACCCGCTTCGAGCCGTACGACAACGCCGCCCCGCCGCCGAGCCCGTGCCCCCGGCCGTGGCCGAGCTGCTCGCCCGGGCGGACACGTTCACGGACGAACGCTGCACCGTGGCGGGACGCACCCTGGTGGCCTCGTGCACCCGGGTCTCGGAGGACTCGGGACTGCGCGTGTTGATGGTCCAGGACCAGACGGAGCTGAGCAGGATGTCCGGTGAGCTGGACACCGTGCGCACGATGGCCGCCGGATTGCGCGCCCAGACCCACGAGCACGCCAACCGGATGCACACCGTGGTCTCCCTGCTGGAACTCGAGCGCTATCCCCAGGCCCGGGACTTCGCGGCCTCGACTCTCGAGGGATCCGTGCGCTTGGGTGAGACCGCACGGGAGATCGAGGACCCGTATGTCGCGGCATTGCTCGCGGGTAAGACCGCCACGGCACACGAACGCGGCGTGGAACTCGTGGTCGTGACCCACGGACAAGTGCCGCCGCTCGCCGTGGACCCGTCCGAGCTCGTGAGCGTGCTCGGCAACCTCGTGGACAACGCCGTGGACGCGGTCAGCGGCGTCGACCCCACCGACCGCCCCGGCGAGGAGGAGCCGCCCACCGTGGAGGTGGAACTCGTGCCGTCCCGAGACGGGCGGTTGGTGCACCTCACGGTCGCCGACAACGGGCCCGGCATCCGACCGGACGTGCGGGAGCGGCTCTTCGACCACGGGGTCACCACCAAACCGGCCACGGACGCACCCCGCGGGGTGGGCCTGGACGTCGTGCGCCGGGCGGTGGAGGGCTGGGGCACCGAACTCACGGTGTCCCACGAGGCGGGCGCAGTGTTCTCGGTGGACATCCCCGCGCAGCACCCCGCCCTCGATCGAAAGGAGAACCGATGATCCGCGTGCTCGTGGTGGACGACGAACCCCTGACCGCCTCCGCGCACGCCGAGTACGTGGCGCGGTGCGCGGGATTCGAGGTGGCAGGGGTCGCGCGCAACGGCACGGCGGCCGTGCGCGCGGTGCGGGAGCGGGCGGCGTCGTCGACCCCGGTGGACCTCGTACTGCTGGACCTCACGCTCCCGGACATCTCCGGGCTCGAGGTGGCCCGGGCCCTGCGAGCACAGCGCGCGGCCGTGGACCTGCTGATCGTCACCGCACACCGGGACGTGGCCACGGTGCGGGACGCCACCGCGGTGGGGGTGGTGGGCTACCTCGTGAAACCGTTCACGTTCGACGAGCTGCGGCGCAAGCTCGAGGCCTACGCCGCGTACCACCGGGTGCTCGCGGCGGCCACGCCGGACGACGCCGCGATCGAGCAAGCGGAGCTCGACCGGATCTTCGCCGCCCTGGTTGCTCGCCCCGCTTCTGCGCCGCCCAAGGGTCTCGCTCCCGACACCCTCGAAGCGGTCGCCGGCTTCCTGCGGGAGGCCTCCGACTACCACTCCGCGGGTGAGCTCGCCCGTGAAGTGGGGTTGTCCCGTGTCACGGCACGGCGCTACCTCGAGCACCTGTGCGCGGCGGGTTCCGTGGACCGGCGGGCGCGCCACGGCACACCCGGGCGCCCCGAACTGGAATACGGGTGGCGCCGCTGAACTCAGCGGCGCCACCCGTACGGTGATCGATCGATCGTGGGGGGACTACTCGGAGGTCACGGCGCTGCTTTCCGCGCGGGCACGACGGCGCTCGCGGCGTCGTCGTGCGAGCGGGACGTGGACCCTGGCCACGAGCCCGCGGTGCGCGCGGTGCATCAGCATCTTCAGGGGCCCCGCGAGAAACGGCGCAGCCTCAGGCCGGAGCCGAACACCAGGAACAAGGCGACACCCACGTACACCGCGAGCGTGCCCCACGCGTTCCATTCCACGGGCAGCTTGCCGACCAGTCCTAGACCGAAGTCGTAGAAGATCACCGAGAAGATCAGGTTCTGCAGCACGTAACACGTCATGGCCATCCGACCCACCCAGCTCAGCCCGGTGCCCACGGCCCCGGTGCGGGTACGGCGCGCGTAGAACGCGGCCACCAGCCCGAGCACGCCGAAGGCCACCATGGACGAGGTCCCCTAACGGGACAGGGAGCTCATGGTTTCCGCCCACGGGGTGCGGCACGCGATGTCCAGGGCAGGCCCACCAGGAACCCCAAGGCGCCCACGAGGAACAGGCCCAGACCCATCGTGAACATGATGGGGATCTCGAAGCGCCCGGCCACGAAGGTCTCCAGCCGCTCCGCGACCATCCCCCAGTAGGACTCGGTGTTGCGCAGTCCACCGCCGCCGTTGCCGACGGCGCCCAGGATCGCCGGCGCCGATGGACGAACGGCTCGAGGACTGGCCCGGCAGCAGGGTGAGCACCGTGATCATCACGGCGTGCAGCGCCAGGCCGATCCAGAGCCAGATCTTCTAGGCCTGGGGACTCGTGGCCGGCACCGCCGCGACCACCAGGGCCGTGAGACTGCTTATGGACGAGCTCGAGAAGAGCCAGGTGTAGGTCAACAGGGTGCCCAGGATCGCCAGGCCGCGCAGGACGTCCAGAGCCACGAGCCGTCTGCTCGTGCTCAGGGCGAGTGCCTGGGCCCCCGTCCACCGCACCTGCCGAGTCACCGGACGGCGGGTGGCAACACCCTGCGAGCGGTCCTTGACCGCGCGAGCCGCTACGCCTGCTCCCGCGGGGCCAGCACGGCGTGCAGGGCCTCCAGGACAGAGTCGTCCTCGATGGTCGAGGGCACCGTGTATTTCTCCCCGTCCGCCATCTGACGCATGGTCTTGCGCAGGATCTTCCCCGAGCGGGTCTTGGGCAGGGCGTCCACCACGGCCACGTCCTTGAAGTCCGCCACGGGCCCGATCTGCGAGCGCACCATGCCCACGAGGTCCTCGCGCAGCTTCCGGGGTTCGATGTCCGAGCCGGTCTTGAGCACCACGTACCCGCTGGGGCGCTGACCCTTGAGCGGGTCGTTCACGCCGATCACCGCGCACTCGGCCACGTCCGGGTGGGTCGCGACGACCTGCTCCATGTGCCCCGTGGACAACCGGTGCCCGGAGACGTTGATGACGTCGTCGGTGCGGCCCATCACGAACACGTACCCGTTCTCGTCGATGTAGCCCGAGTCCCCCGTGGCGTAGTAGCCCGGGAACGCCGCGAGGTAGGAGGACACGAAGCGTTCGTCGTTGCCCCACAGGGTCGCGAGCGTACCGGGCGGCAGGGGCAGGCGCACCGCGATGTTGCCTTCCTCCCCCGGCCCCAGCGGCTCGCCCACGGGATCGAGGATCTCCACGTTGAACCCGGGCACCGGGACCGTGGGCGAGCCCGCCACGATCGGCAGTTTCTCGATCCCGAACGGGTTGGCGCAGATGGCCCACCCGGTCTCGGTCTGCCACCAGTGGTCCACCACGGGCACCCCGAGCACGTCCGAGGCCCAGCGGTGGGTCTCCGGGTCCAGGCGCTCGCCGGCCACGAACAGCGCCTGTAGCGAGGAGATGTCGTACTCGCCCACGAGCTCGCCCTGCGGGTCGGCCTTGCGGATCGCGCGCAGTGCCGTGGGCGCGGTGAACAGCACCTTGACCCCGTGCTCCGCCACGCGCTTCCAGAAGGCCCCGGCGTCCGGGGTGCCCACGGGTTTGCCCTCGTAGACCACGGTGGTGGCCCCGGCCAGCAGGGGCCCGTAGACGATGTAGGAGTGGCCCACGACCCAGCCCACGTCCGAGGCCGTCCACATGACGTCCCCGGCCTCGATGCCGTAGATGTTCTCCATGGACCAGGTCAGGGCCACCGCGTGCCCGCCGTTGTCCCGCACCACGCCCTTGGGGGTGCCCGTGGTACCGGAGGTGTAGAGGATGTAGAGCGGGTCGGTGGCCTTGACCGTGGCGGGATCGGCGGGTGTCACGCCGTCCTGCGCCTCGGCCCACGACAGCCACGCGGGACCGTCCCCGGCGCGCTCGCGGGCCTCGGCCACGGTCGTGACGAAACCGTCCCGTTCGTGGACGAGCACCGCCGACGGCGCGTGGTCGCTCAACTGCAGGGCCTCCTCGATCGCGGGCAGGTACTCGATCCGCCGCTTGGGCTCCACGCCACCGGACGCGGTGACGATCACGACCGGCGCGGAGTCGTCGATGCGGCTGGCCAGTTCCTTGGGCGCGAAACCCCCGAACACGACCGAGTGCACCGCACCCAATCGCGCGCACGCGAGCATCGCGATCACGGACTCGGCGATCATGGGCATGTAGAGCAGCACCCGGTCACCCTTGGTCACGCCCTGGGCCGCGAGCGCACCGGCGAAGCGGGCCACGCGCTCCTGCAACTGCGCGTACGTGATGTGTTCCTGGGTGTCCAGCACGGCGGAGTCGTAGATCAGGGCCGTGCGCTCGCCGTGCCCCGCGGCCACGTGGCGGTCCACGGCGTTGACGCACGTGTTCAGCTCCCCGTCCGGGAACCACCGGTACAGGGGTGCGGCGGAGTCGTCGAGGGCCCGGGTGGGCGGGCTCACCCAGTCCACGGTCCGGGCGGCGTCGAGCCAGAACCGCTCGGGGTCCTCCACGCTGGAACGGTAGACGGATGCGTACGTGGCCTCGGACATGGCTTCCTCCGCGGGTGGTCTGGGGTGAGGATCGGTGACACCAGGATAGTGGCCCGGATCATAGGGAACAAGGGCTTTGTATACACACGACGCGCAACTCCCCGGATGTTCCCGCGGAATGCTTGGCTCTCCCCGGCGTCGTGTATACACTGGGGGAACTTTCGATCCTCAGGAGGAGCCATGCGAGCCGGTGAGCGTGCCTACCGCGAACTGCGCGCGGACATCGTGTCGTGGCGCCTGGTGCCCGGGCAGGTCCTGGGCGAGGTGGACCTCTCCGAACGCCTCGGCATCTCCCGCACGCCCGTGCGCGAAGCGCTGTCCCGGCTCACCGCGGACGGGCTCACCGAACCGCACAGCGGCCGCGGCGTCGTCGTCAGCGCCCTGTCCGCGGACGACGTACGCGCCCTGTACGAACTGCGCGACACACTCGACTGCCGGGCCGCCGAGCTCGCCGCCCAGCGCGGCGACCCCGAGACGTTCCGCGCGCTCGCGGACGAACTGTCCCACGCGGCGGAGCGGCTCTCGGACGATCCCGACCACCCCGCCTACTACGAGCTCGTGGACCGAATGGACGAACAGATCGACGCCGCCGCGGGCAACCCCTACCTGCAGCAGGCCCTCGCGAACGTGCGCCTGCACCTCGCGCGCGTGCGCCGGCTCGCCACCTCCGACCCGCAGCGGCTGGCCGCCGCGGCCGCCGAACACGAGGCGATCGCCCGCGCGATCGCGCACGGGGACGCACCCCTGGCCGTCGCGACCACACGCGTGCACCTGAAGAACGCCCTGAGCAAGGCCCTCGGCTCCCCCGCGCTCGCCGTGGCCCGTCCCGAGGCCTCCTGACCGGGGCGAACGCCCCGCGAACCGACATCCGACACCCGCAGAGAAACCCGCAGCGAAAGGAACGCCCGTGACCGTCGAACACACCGTGCGCACGTACTCGTCCAAGGAGGAACTGCCCCGCGAGGAGCAGCTCGCCCACAAGCTCGCGAGCGTCGCGACCGACCCCGTGGCCGTGGAGCCCGAGGTCGTGGACATGGTCATCAACCGGATCATCGACAACGCGTCCGTGGCCGTGGCCTCCCTCAACCGCGGGCCCATCGTCTCCGCGCGCTCGCAGGCCCTGTGCCACCGGGTCGTCCCCGGCGGCGGCTTCTCGGGCGGCGGCGCGCTGCTCTACGGCGCCCCGGACGACGACGCCGCGGTCTCCCCCGAGTGGGCCGCGTGGGCCAACGGGGTGGCCGTGCGCGAACTGGACTACCACGACACGTTCCTGGCCGCCGAGTACTCCCACCCCGGGGACAACATCCCGCCCATCCTGGCCGTGGCCCAGCACGTGGGCAGCTCGGGCGAGGACCTCGTGCGCGCGATCGCCACCGGGTACGAGATCCAGGTGGACCTGGTCAAGGGCATGTGCCTGCACGAGCACAAGATCGACCACATCGCGCACATCGGCCCCTCCGCCGCCGCGGGCATCGGCACGCTGCTCGGTCTGGACACCGAGACGATCTTCCAGGCGATCGGTCAGGCGCTGCACACGACCACCCAGACCCGGCAGTCCCGCAAGGGCGAGATCTCCACGTGGAAGGCCCACGCCCCCGCGTTCGCCGGGAAGATGGCCGTCGAGGCCGTGGACCGCGCCATGCGCGGGCAGACCTCCCCGACCCCCATCTACGAGGGTGAGGACGGCGTGATCGCGTGGCTGCTCTCGGGACCGGAGGCCCGGTACACCGTGCCCCTGCCGGCCCCGGGTGAGGCCAAGCGCGCGATCCTGGACACCTACACCAAGGAGCACTCGGCGGAGTACCAGGCCCAGGCGTGGATCGACCTGGCCCGCAAGCTGCACCGCGAGCACCCGGAGGTCACCGACCCCGCCAACGTGGCCTCGGTGCTCATCAAGACCTCCCACCACACGCACTACGTGATCGGCTCGGGGGCCAACGATCCCCAGAAGTACGACCCCACGGCGTCCCGCGAGACCCTGGACCACTCGATCCCCTACATCTTCACCGTGGCCCTGCAGGACGGCGCGTGGCACCACGTGGACTCCTACGCCCCCGAGCGCGCGGGCCGCCCGGACACCGTGGAGCTGTGGCACAAGGTCACCACGCAGGAGGACCCGGAGTGGACCCGCCGCTACCACTCCCTGGACATCTCCGAGAAGGCGTTCGGCGGTTCCGTGGAGATCACCCTCACGGACGGCACCATGATCACGGACCAGATCGCCGTGGCGGACGCCCACCCGCTCGGCGCCCGCCCGTTCGCGCGGGAGCAGTACATCACCAAGTTCCGCACCCTGGCCGAGGGCATCGTGGCGCCCGAGGAGATCGAGCGCTTCCTGGACGTCGTCCAGCGCGTCCCCGAACTGGGTGCCGGGGAGCTCGGGCAGCTGAACATCACGGCCGCCGTGGAGCTGGAGACCTCAGCGAAGGGAATCTTCTGATCATGCTGTACACCACCGCGACCCCCGCCGAGAAGCGCGAGCGGTTCCGCGAACTGCTCGCGGCCCCGGAGATCGCCCGGTTCCCCGGAGCGTTCACGCCCCTGTCCACCAAGCTCATCCAGGAGCAGGGCTTCGAGGGCGTCTACATCTCCGGCGGCGTGCTCGCCAACGAACTGGGTCTGCCGGACATCGGTCTCACGACCCTGACCGAGGTGGCCACGCGCGCCGGTCAGATCGCTCGCAGCACCGACCTGCCGTGCCTCGTGGACGCGGACACCGGATTCGGTGAGCCCATGAACGTGGCCCGCACCGTCCAGGAGCTCGAGGACGCCGGCCTGGCCGGTTGCCACATCGAGGACCAGTTCAACCCCAAGCGCTGCGGCCACCTGGACGGGAAGAACGTGGTGGACACCGCCACCGCGACCAAGCGCATCAAGGCCGCCGTGGAGGCCCGCCGGGACCCGAACTTCGTGGTCATGGCCCGCACCGACCTGCGCGGTGTGGACGGTCTCGACGCCGCGATCGACCGGGCCAAGGCCCTCGCGGACGCCGGCGCGGACGTGATCTTCCCCGAGGCCATGGCGGACCTCTCCGAGTTCGAGCGCATGGCCGAGGCCCTGGACGTCCCGATCCTGGCCAACATGACCGAGTTCGGGAAGTCCCAGCTGTTCACCACCCAGCAACTGCACGGCGCCGGGGTGTCCATGATCATCTACCCCGTGTCCCTGCAACGTCAGGCCCTGGGGGCCATGGAGCGGCTGCTCACCACCATCCGCGAGGACGGCACCCAGCAGGCGCAGGTGGAGAACATGCTCACCCGCAAGCGGTTGTACGAACTGGTGGACTACACCGGGTACAACCAGTTCGACTCCGGGGTGTTCAATTTCGAGGTCCCCGAGACCCCGGACGCCTGACCCCCTCTGTTCCCACCACGCCAAGTGTGGTGTGGTGGGAACACTCAGTCCGTGCACGAGCCCGATCGTCGAAGGAGATCACCGTGGCCGATACCGAGATCCACAAAGGACTCGCCGGGGTGGTGGCTGACACCACCGCCGTGTCCAAGGTCAATGCAGAGACCAACTCCCTGCTCTACCGGGGCTACCCGGTGCAGGAACTCGCGCAGAACTGTTCCGCGGAACAGGTCGCGCTGCTGCTGTGGAACGGCGAGCTGCCGTCCGAGGACGAGCTCACCGCGTTCCAGGAACTCGAGCGTTCCCACCGGGCGCTCACGCCCGAACTCAAGCGCGTGATCGACGAACTGCCCACCACGTGCCACCCCATGGACGTGTGCCGCACCGCCGCCTCGGTGATCGGCGCGCAGCACCCTCTGGCGGAGGACAACTCCCCCGAGGCCGAACTGCGCAAGGCACAGGAACTGTTCGCCGTCATGCCAGCCGTGGTCTGCTACGACCAGCGCCGCCGCCACGACCAGGAGCTCGTGGACCCCCGCGAGGACCTGGACTACGCCCAGAACTTCCTGTGGATGGCCTTCGGTGAGGAGGCCGCCCCGGAGGTCGTGGACGCGTTCCGGGTGTCGATCATCCTGTACGCGGAGCACTCCTTCAACGCCTCCACGTTCACGGCGCGCGTGATCACCTCCACGCTCGCGGACCTGCACTCCGCGGTCACCGGTGCGATCGGCGCCCTCAAGGGCCCCCTGCACGGCGGCGCCAACGAGGCCGTGATGCACACGTTCGAGGAGCTCGGGATCCGCAAGGACGAATCCGCGGAGGAAGCGGAGAAGCGCGCCAAGGAATGGATGGACCAGGCGCTCGCGGACAAGAAGAAGGTCATGGGCTTCGGCCACCGCGTGTACAAGCACGGTGACTCCCGCGTGCCCACCATGCAGGACGCCCTGTTCCGCATGCTCGAGCACTACGACCGGCCCGAGATCCTGGGGCTCTACAACGGTCTGGCCAAGTCCATGGACGAGGCCAAGTCCATCAAGCCCAACCTGGACTACCCCGCGGGTCCCACGTACTGGCTCATGGGATTCGACATCCCCGCGTTCACGCCCATCTTCGTGGCCGCGCGGATCGTGGGCTGGACCGCGCACGTCATGGAGCAGCGCGCGAACAACTCGCTGATCCGCCCGCTCTCCGACTACAACGGTCCGGACGAGCGCCACGTGGCCTGAGCCGCGCACACCACGACGGCCCGTTTCCTTTCCGCTCAGAAGGGGTGACGGGCCGTCGTCGTCAGTACCTCGGTGCCCGGGGCAGACCCATGTAGGACTCCAGCGTGGCCGAGCCGCTGTTCTTCACGCTCCTGGCCGTGGTGGGTCCCACGTAGCGCAGGTGCCACGGTTCGTAGGCGTAGCCCGTGGTCGCGGTGTGTCCGTTCGGGTAGCGCACCACGAACCCGTAGGTGTGCCCGTGCGCGGCGACCCACCTGCCCTGCGGGGTGGTGCCGAAGCACGGGAGCAGGCCGCAGGTGGCCCCGGGGGCACCCACGTCGATCGCCAGGCCGGTCTGGTGTTCCGAGTGACCGGGACGCGCGGAAATGGTGTCGGCGGTGCCCTGACCGTACAGCGCCGTGTACTCGCGGTAGAGGCGCGCTTGCGTGCTGTAGTCGCGGTACCCGCTCACCGGCACCAGCGTGACCCCCTGGGCGGCCGCGGCCCGGCTCATGCGCTGATAGGCCACCGCGGCGTCGTCGCGCAGCAGGACTCCCCCGCCCACCGACCGCAGGGGTGCCGGGGCGTAATTGCGCGGGGACAGCGGGCGCTTCTTGTTCACGACCACGGACACGCTGCGGGCGTTGTCGATGTCCCGGTGGACCCGGGCGCCACCCTGGGCGGTCCACGTGATCCGGCCGCGCTGGTAGCGGACCTCGCACGTACCGCCCGAGCACGTCTCCCGCGTCACGGGGTACCCCAGCGCCCCGTGCTCGAATCCCTCCGCGCGCCACTTCGCCAGGATCCCGCCGCGCTGGGCCCGCGCACCCGTGGCGGGCGTCCAGTGGATCGTGCCCTTCTGGTACTGCCGGTAGCAGCCGCGGTCCCGCAGGCCACAGCGTTCGGCGGACGTGGGCTTGCCCAGCCATGCGCCGGGATTCGGCAGGGCGCGGTACTCGTTGTCGATCCCCGCCCCGGCGTGGGCCGGTGCCATGCCACCCACGAGCAGCAGCGCGGCCAACAGGGCGGTGAGCAGGGCCGGGCGACGCGTGACGGTTCGCATGGGGCTACGATAGGTGTTGCGCGTGACGCGGGGTAGGCCTACGGGCGAACAGGCGTCGATGCGGCCGGCTCAGCGCGCTCGCGGGTGGGACGTCGCGTAGACCTCGAGCAGAGACTCCACGGACACGCGCGTGTAGATCTGGGTCGTGGCCAGGGACGCGTGACCCAGCAACTCCTGGACGACCCGCAGGTCCGCGCCGCCCTCGAGCAGGTGCGTGGCGAACGAGTGGCGCAGCGTGTGCGGCGTGATCCGCTCCTCCTGGTGGATCGTGCGCGCGGCGTCCTTGACCATGTTCCACGCCGTCTGCCGCGAGATCCGCGTGCCCCGGGCATTAAGGAACACCGCCGGGCTCCCCCGACCGTGCCGCGCCAACTCGGGGCGGGCCCGGACAAGGTAGCGGTCCAGGGCCGCCACGGCGAACGACCCCACGGGCACGAGCCGTTGCTTGGCGCCCTTGCCCGTCACGCGGATCAGGGCGAGGTCCTCGTCGTGCAGACCGGCGAGGTCGTCCACGTCCAGCGCGACGGCCTCGGAGATGCGCGCCCCCGTGGCGTACAGCAGTTCGAGGAACGCCCGGGCCCGCAGTCCCGCGGGGGTGTCCGGGTCCGGGGCGGCCAGGAGGTTTTCGACCTCCGTGACGCCGATGGCCTTGGGCAGCCGCTGCGGCGGCATGGGCGGGCTCACGCGGGACGCGACGTCCGTGTCCACGCTCGACTCCGTGACCCAGAACGCGTGGGCCCCCCGCACCGCCGCGAGCACCCGCGCACTGCTGCGCGCGGACAGGGCCGGGTGGGCGGCGTCGCCCTCGCGGATGCTCCGCACGAAGGCGCGCACGTGATCGGCCGTGATGTCCCGCGGCACGCGCACGTGCGCGGCGCTCGCCGTGAGGTGCTCGAGATAGCGCGCGAGATCGCGGCGGTACGCGCTTACCGTGTTCGCGGCGAGCCCGCGCTCCACCACGAGGTGGTCCAGGTAGCGCGCCACGGCACGCCGCAGCTCCGGGGCGACCTCCGCCCCGTTCGCGGCATCCGACGACGACGCCGCTCCCGCCCGGTCCCGCGGTCCTTCCTGCACCACGGGCAGGGGTTCGGTGACGGGGCCGTCCGGCTCGAGGGAGTCGCTCACCCCTCGTGCTGGGGCCGCGAGGTCCATTCGGCGTCCGGGGCGCGCAGCGTGGTCCAGTCGCGGGACCGCGCGATGTGGGTCGCGAGGATGCCGAGCGTGGCCGTGGGGGACGTGATCCGCCCGGCCATGACGGCGGCCAGGGCGTCGTCGAGGTCCGCGAAACCGGCCACGATCTCCGCCTCCTCGCCCTCGCGTTCGAACCGCTCGGACTCGGGGACCTCGCCCAGGTCACGCGCCAGGAAGATCCGGTTGGCCTCCGCCGAGGACCCCGGGGAGTTGTCGAAGTCCACGAGCGTGTGCCAGGTCCGGGCCGTGAGATCCGCTTCCTCCCCCAGCTCGCGCTGGGCCGCCTTCAGCGCGGGTTCCCCGGAGACATCGAGCAGTCCCGCGGGGATCTCCCACATCCGCTTACGCACGGGGTGACGGTACTGGTTGATGAGCAGGATCCGCTCGTGCTCGTCCAGCACGACCACGGACACCGCCCCCGGGTGCGTGATGAACTCCCGGGTGAGTGGTTTCTCCTGGTCCGCCATGCGGAAGGACTCGCTGCACACGTCCCAGATGGCGCCGTCGTAGACGGTCCGCGAATCCTCCACGGTGTGCGGATCCGGGCGGTCCGTGAGCTGGTCGGCGGTGATGCTCGTGTACTCCACGACTCAGCCCTTGGCCTGGACGCCCCGGCGCTCCAGGGCGGCCTTGATCAGACCGTCGAACAGCGGGTGCGGGCGGGTGGGGCGGGAGGCCAGCTCGGGGTGCGCCTGCGTGGCCACGTAGTACGGGTGCTCCTCGCGGGGCAGTTCCACGAACTCCACGAGCGTGCCCTCCGGGGACGTGCCCGAGATCCGCAGCCCGGCCTCCGAGAGGGCATCGCGGTACGCGTTGTTGACCTCGTAGCGGTGGCGGTGGCGCTCGGAGACCTCCGTGGCGCCGTAGGCCTCGGCCACGACCGAACCCTCGGCCAGCGCGGCGGGGTAGAGCCCCAGTCGCATGGTGCCGCCCAGGTCACCGGCGCCCTCCACGAACTGCTTCTGCTCCTCCATGGTCGCGATCACCGGGGTGTCCGTGTCCGGGTCGAACTCGGTGGAGGACGCGTTGGGCAGACCCACGACGTCGCGCGCGTACTCGATGACCATGCACTGCAACCCGAGGCACAGGCCCAGGGTGGGCACCTTGTGCTCGCGTGCCCAGCGCAGGGCACCGAGTTTGCCCTCGAGCCCGCGGATGCCGAAGCCACCGGGGATCAGGACGGCGTCCACGTCACCGAGTTCGCGCTGGGCGCCCTCGGGGGTGTCGCACAGGTCGGAGGCGACCCACTTGATGTGCACGCGGGCGTTGTTCGCGAATCCACCGGCCCGTAGCGCCTCGGACACGGACAGGTACGCGTCCGGAAGGTCGATGTACTTGCCCACGAGCGCGACCGTCACGTGGTGCTCGGGCTCGTGCACCGCGGTGAGCAGCCGGGACCACTGGCGCAGATCGGCGTCCTGGTAGTCCAGACCCAGGTAGTCCAGGATGTAGGTGTCCAGGCCCTGGCTGTGCAGGGTGTTGGGGATGTCGTAGATGCTGGGGGCGTCCGCGCACGAGATCACGGCGTCCAGGTCCACGTCGCACGCGGCACCGATCTTGCGCAGCATGGCGTCCGGGACGTCCCGGTCGCAGCGCAGCACGAGGGCGTCGGGCTGGATACCCAGACCGCGCAGCGAGGCCACGGAGTGCTGGGTGGGCTTGGTCTTGAGCTCACCGGACGGGCCGATGAACGGGATCAGGGACACGTGCAGGTAGAACACGTTGCGCCGCCCCACGTCCTGACGCACCTGGCGTGCGGCCTCGATGAAGGGCTGGGACTCGATGTCACCGACCGTGCCGCCGATCTCGGTGATGATGATGTCCGGGGCGTTCTCGTCCTCGGCGCGGCGGCGCATCCGGCGCTTGAGCTCGTCCGTGATGTGCGGGATGACCTGCACGGTGTCACCCAGGTACTCGCCGCGGCGTTCCTTGGCGATCACCGTGGAGTACACCTGACCGGTGGTCACGTTCGCGGAGGCGTCCAGGTTCTCGTCCAGGAAACGCTCGTAGTGACCGATGTCCAGGTCCGTCTCGGCGCCGTCGTCCGTGACGAAGACCTCACCGTGCTGGAAGGGGTTCATGGTTCCGGGATCCACGTTGAGGTACGGATCCAATTTCTGCATGGTCACGGACAGGCCGCGCGAACGCAGAAGCATTCCGAGCGAGGACGCAGTGAGCCCCTTGCCGAGGGACGAGGCCACACCTCCCGTGACGAAGATCTGCCGGGTCACCTTGCCGTCGTTTTTTTCTGTGCCTGCCTCGTGGGCGGCGTCCTGAGCATTCACCACGGGATTCGAGCCTACCATTCGTGTCTCGTCGGGGCGTTGGGGGTCGTCGGTCATGCGGTGGCGTCCCGCATGAGTTCTCGCGCGTGTTCGCGGGCCGCACTGGAGTCCTCGTGGCCCGCGAGCATGCGGGCCAGCTCCACCACGCGTTCCTCGTCCGTGAGCACTTTCACGTCCGAGACGCTCGAGTCCGAGGACTTGGTCACCAGGATGTGCTGATCCGCGAACGCAGCGACCTGGGGAAGGTGGGTCACCACGAGCACCTGCACGTTCTTGGCGAGCATCTTCAGCCGCCGGCCGATCTCCACGGCGGCCTTGCCGCCCACGCCGGAATCGACTTCGTCGAACACGAACGTGGGTACCGGGTCCACCTCGGAGAGCACGACCTCGAGCGCGAGCATGATGCGCGAGAGCTCACCGCCGGAGGCCCCCTTGCCGAGCGGGCGCGGCGTGGCCTGTGGGTGGGGCGCGAGCATGAACTCGATCGTGTCCTTGCCGTCGTCCGTGAACCGCTCGGACGGCTCCACCGCCACCACGAGGGACGCGTTGGGCATGGCCAGCGCGCTGAGTTCCTCGCTCACGGCGCTGGCGAGTTTCTCGGCGGCCGCTCGGCGCAACTCCAACAGCCTGGCCGCGTGCTTCTCGAGGGCGGCGTGCAGACTCTCGCCCTCGGCGCGTAGTTGTTCCTCGCGCTGGGGGTCCACCACGAGCCCCTTGAGCCGGGTCCGCGCCTCGTCCGCCCAGGCCAGCACCTCGTCGATGCTCGCACCGTACTTCTTGGTCAGCGCGCGCAGGGCACTGCGGCGGGCCTCGACCTCCGCGAGCCGCGCGGGGCCGTCCTCGTCCAGACCGCTCGCGTAGCCCGAGAGGTCCGCGGCGACGTCGGCGGCGACCACGGTCAGCTCACGCACCCGGGTGGCCAGGGCCACGAGTTCGGGGTCGGACTCCGCCACGAGGTCCAGGGCCTGTTGCGCGTGGGACAGCAGCGCGACGGCGTTGAGGTCCGGTTCGTCGTCCGCATCGGATCCGCTCAGGGCCCCGTGGGCGGACAGTGCCGCACCGCGCAGGGCCTCGAGGTTGGTGAGCTTCTCGCTCTCCGCGTCCAACTGGGCGTCCTCGCCCGGGACGGGTTCCACGGCGTCGATCTCCTCGAGCGCGGTGGTCAGTGCCTGGGCCTGCAGCGCGCGTTCGCGGGAGTTTTCCTTGGCCGCGCGCAACGTGGCCACGACCTCCCGGTAGCGCGCGAGTTTGCCGCGGTAGGTGGCGAGCTCCTCGGCAACGTCCGCGCCGGCGTAGTCGTCGAGCGCCGTGCGCTGGGCCGCCGGGGACTTCAGGCGTAGCTGGTCGGACTGCCCGTGGACGGCCACGAGGGTCTCGCCGACGGCGCCAAGCGTGCCCACCGGTGCGGAACGGCCGCCCACATGGGCGCGACTGCGCCCCTCGGCCGAGACGGTGCGGGAGAGCAGGACCAGGGACTCCTCGGTGCCATTGACCGTCTCGCTGTCCACCGCACCACCGGACTCCTCGACGAGAGCCACGGCCGCGTGATCCGACGGCACCCGCACGGTGGCCTCCGCGAGCGCCTTGGCGCTGCCCGAACGCACGGATCCGGCGTCCGCCCGGTTGCCGAGCAGCATGCCGAGCGCGGTGACCACCATGGTCTTACCCGCGCCGGTCTCGCCCGAGAGGATCGACAACCCGGGGCCCAGGGGCAGCACGGCGTCCGTGATGACGCCGAGGTCGTGGATGTGGATCTCCTCGATCATGACCGGGAGCTCCCGTCCGGTCGGTCGCCGGTCCGCTCACCGGTCGAGGAGCCGCCATCGAGCCAGGGCGCGTCGTTGTGGTGCGGGATCTCCCGGCCCACGCTGAGCTTGACTTGTTCCTCGTCCTGAGCGACCACCTTGGTGGTGGGCTGCACGACAGACAGGGCCGAGGTGAGGGCCTCGAGCTGTTCCTTGGGCATGGGACCGCGCCATCCGGCGATCGGCAGTTCGAACTTCTTGACGAGGCGTTCGGAGAACGGGGTCGCGTGCATGCGGGCCAGGTTCACGGACTTCTCGGACCGGCGCACCTCGATGCGCGATCCCGGGGGCAGGTCCACGGTTCGCCGTCCGTCGCACCACAGGACACCGCGGGCATCCGTGCGGGTGAGCACCTCCACGGCCATCATGGAGCGCGGGGAGATCACGAGGGGGCGGGAGAACAGGGCATGGGCGGACAGCGGGACCATGAGCAGGGCCTCGACCTCCGGCCAGACCACGGGACCACCCGCGGAGAACGCGTAGGCCGTGGATCCGGTGGGGGTGGCCATGACCACGCCGTCGCACCCGAACGTGGACAGCGGCCTGCGGTCCACCTCCGTGACGACCTCGATCATCTTCTCCCGGTTGCCCTTCTCCACGGAGGCCTCGTTGAGCGCCCACGTGTGCAGGACTTTTCGGCGCTGCTCCCACACGGTGATGTCCAGGGCCATGCGCCGCTCCACGGTGTAGCGGCCGTCCACGATGGCCTCCACGGTCTCGCTCAGCCCGGAGCGTTCGGATTCGGCGAGGAAGCCCACATGGCCCAGATTGACCCCGAGCAGAGGGGTATCGACCCCGCGGACCAGTTCCGCCGCGCGCAGGATGGAGCCATCACCGCCGAGCACCATGACGATCTCGATCTCGCGCAGCGCCACGTCCTCCTCGAGGATCTCCACGGGTGCCATGTCCGACCCGTCCGCACGTAGGGCCTCGAGGTCCGGGCGGCAGAGGACGGGTACGAGCCCGGCGTCGTGCAGTTGTTCGCAGGACTGGCGGGCCGCTTCCTTGGCCTCGTGCCGCCCCGTGTGGGTCATCACCAAGATTTTCCGGCTCACGAGCTGAAGACCATCCTCCTGCGATCGACTCCCACGGTGGGCTGACTCAGCCAACACTACGCGAGCGTCCCGACGCGGTCAGTGCTTCGGGCTGCGGCACCACACGAAGAACTCCACGTTGCCGTCCTGGCCCGGCAGCGGACTGGGCGCCGTGTCGAGGACCTCCAGCCCGACGTCGCGCGCGCACTCCCGCACGCGCTCCACCGCGGCCTCCCGCGCGGCTTCGGACGTCACGACGCCGGTGCGGGACAGCGCATGCACGCCCACCTCGAACTGCGGCTTGACCATGAGCAGAAGATCCCCGCCTGGCATCGTGGCCGCGGCGAGCGCCGGGACCACGATGGTCAGGGAGATGAAGGAGAGGTCGCACACCGTGAGTTGGGCGGGGCCGCCGATCTCGGCGGAATCCAGGTAGCGCACGTTGAGCCCCTCGTGGACCCGGACGCGGGGGTCCGCGCGCAGTTCGGGGACCAATTGGTCGTGCCCCACGTCCACCGCCACGACCTCGCGCGCACCACGGCGCAACAGGACGTCCGTGAACCCTCCGGTGGACGCCCCCGCATCCAGACAGCGCTTGCCCGCGGGGTACACGTCCGGGAACCGTTCGAGCGCGCCGGCCAGTTTGTGCCCGGCGCGGCTCACGTACTCCTCGCCCTCGGCTGCCGCGACCTCGAGCGTAGCCTCCGGGGTGACCACGGCGGAGGGTTTCGTGGCCGCGGACCCGTTCACACTCACGCGCCCGGCCTTGATCAGAGCGGCGGCCACGGTGCGGGACCGGGCGAGACCGCGCGCGGTCAGCGCCCGGTCGAGCCGATCGTTCACGGGTGCTCCCGCTCCCCCGCGGCGTCCGACCCAGGCTCCGTCACGGAGTCGGTGAGCCCGGCGGGCAACGAACCCGGCGACGCGTTGAGGATCCGCTCTAGTTCCTCGTGCAGGACCTCGTACGCCGCCGCCTGTTCCGTGACGGGGAGCGCGGCGATGTTTGCTTCACGCGCGAGCACGCGGTCCACGGGGTCCAGGCCGGTGTGCGGGGGCTCGGGGTGTTCCTCGTTCACGCGGGGTCCTGCCACGTCAGCGACGGTTCGTGAGCGACGTCGACGTCGGGATGGGCGGCCCACCACGCGGCGCATGCAGCGCGCCAACCGTCCAGGCTGTCGCGAGGCGCGGTGACCGTCACGGCGGTGCTGTCGGTCGCCGCGACGGCCTCGCGGCACCGCGCGCGGAACCGGTCGCCGTCGTGCGTGACGTCCACCCGGGGATACGGTTCGAACAGCTCACGCAGGTTCCCCAGGAGGTAGGTGGGGCGCTGGGACGTGCACGCGGCGAGCACCGAACGCGGCGAGTCCACCCCCGTGAACACCTCGATCCCGGGCATGCCCGCGTTGTTGGCCCCGAGGATGTCGGTGTCCAGCCGGTCCCCCACGACTGCGGGGTTGCGGGCGCCGACGCGCTCGGCCGCCTCGCGGAAGATGGGGGCCTCGGGTTTGCCCGCGACCACGGGTTCCCGGCCCGACGCCGCGGCAACAGCGGCCACGAGCGTCCCGTTGCCGGGGGCGATCCCCCGTTCCTTGGGGATGGTGCGGTCGGTGTTGGTCGCGCACCACAGCACGGCGTCGTCCGCGAGGGTGAAGGCGGCCTCGGCGAGGTGCTCCCATCCGATGTGCGGGTCGAAGCCCTGCACCACGGCCTGCGGTTGCTCGTCCTGCGAGGTCACGGGGGTCAATCCCACGGCGCGGATCTCGTCCGCGAGCGCCTGTGCCCCCGTGATCAACACTTTCGCCGACCGCGGGAGCCGCTCCGCCAGCAAAGCCGCGGCCGCCTGGGCGGAACTCACCACGTCCTGCGTCCGAGCGGGAGCGCCGAGGGACGAGATGTGCTCGGCCACCGCTTCGGGGGATCGGGATGCGTTGTTGGTCACGTACATCACCGCGCGCCCCGAGTCCTTCACTCGCTTGAGGCTCTCCGGGGCGCCGTCGATCGCGTGCGGTCCCGCGTAGACCACACCGTCCAGATCGCACAGCAAGGCGTCGAACCGTTCGATGAGCGTCGCGTCCTCGCTCCCCTCCTCGCGGGCGGGATCAGTTGCGGTCATGACCGGTGTCCGTCCCGTGCTCGCCGTCGGCGCTCTCGGCGGGTGCGTGGTTGTCGGCTGACGCGTCACCCGGAGCAGCCGCGTCGTCCGACGGCGCTGTCTCCTCCGGCGCAGGGGCCGCCTCCTCGTCGGAGTCCGTGCTCACTTCGGGGGCGTCATCACTGGGGCGGTCCGCGCTGTGTCGCTTCTGGGCCTCCCGGACGGTGCGCCGGGCCTCCTCGTCATCTAGGTCGTCCCCGAGGTCCACGATTTCGGGCTCCGAGAACTGGCCCATGCCGAGCGCGGCCTCCGCGACGATGGCCTGACGATCCCACGACATGGCCTCGCTGTCGCGGCCCACCGCACGCAGGGCGTCCGCGTACGCACGGAAGAGCTTGGGGCTGTAGGAGAACCCGCGGTTCTTGTCGAGCTGCGGGATCTCGAGCGCCGTGAGCGCGGCCTGGTCGTCGCCGGCATCGGCGTGGATCCCGGACACGACCATGGCGAGCTCGGCCTTGCCCTCCGCGTCCAAGGACTCGGCGGCGTCCGACGCGGCCTCTTCCATGGCCTTGTCCACCCGACCCAGGGCACGCTGGGCGTCCACCATCAGGGGCAGGTGCGCCTGCGAACCGGAGATCCGCCGGTGGGTGCGCAGTTCCTTCAACGCGAGCGCGTAGTCACCCGCCGCGTACGCCGCGATGCCCGCGACCTCGCGCACGGCGCCGATCCGGCCCGCCTTGCGCACCGCGGCATTGGCGTGTTCGAGCGCGAACTCGGGATCGTCGTCGAGGTAGCGAGCGGCCATCACGAGGTGCTTGGACACCCGCTCGGCATTGCTCGCCTCGAGGGCCTGTAGCTCGCGACGCATGGCCCGGTCGATCTCCCGACCCGTGACATCCGCGTCGACGTCCGGAGCCACGAACCGCGGCTGGGCGTCCCGGCGGTCGTCGCGCTCGAAACCGCGCGCGCCGCCGCGATCATCACGGTGCCCACGACGATCGTCGCGCGCCCCGAAACCACGTCCACCGCCCTGGCGGGCCCGGTCACCGCGGTCAGCGCCCCGGCCCGAGTAGCCCCCGTCCCGGCGATCCCGGTCACCGCGGTCGTCGCGACGCCCGTAGCCACCCTCGCGCCGGACCCGATCCCCGCGATCATCCCGACGTCCGTACCCGCTGTCGCGGCGGTCGTACCCGCCGCGCTCCCGCCCGTGAGCGCCGTCGCGGGGGCCGCGCCGGTCGTCCTCCTGGCGGTAGCCTCCTCGCCGGTCATCGCTGCGACGCTCGCCGCCGCGATCGTTGTCATCGCGCCGGAAGCCACCGGCGCGCTCGCCCGGGCCGCGGCCGTCCTGCGGTCGGTCGTCGCGACGGAAGCCGCCCCGGTCGTCGCGCCCATCGCGTCCCCGGTAGTCGCCGCGGTCGCCAGTGCGCTCGTCCCGTCGCCCGCCCCCGTCACGACGGTCATCGCGGCGGTCGTCCCGCCGGTCGTCGCGCCGCTGATAGCCGCCCCGGTCATCACGACGGCGCTCGCCACCGCGCCCGCCGTAACCCCCCGCGCGCTCGTCTCGGCCCCGGTAGCCGCCCCGAGCGTCGTCGCCCGACGAACGGCGGCCGCCGCCCCGGCCTCCGAAGCCGTCCCGATCACGGGAACGACCCGCGCCCCCGGGACCACCGCGGTACGAGGAGCGATCGCCACCGCGACGATCGCCGTCGTCCCGGGAGAACCGGCGCTCGCCCCCACCCCGGGAGAACCGGCGCTCGCCCCCACCCCGGGAGGAACCGCGCTCGTCACGGCCCCACCGGCCGCCGCGGTCACCCCCGCCGCGTCGACGATCGGAACGATCGTGGGAACCGTGCTGTTCAGATTCGCTCAAGGGGTGTCTCCTACTGCGGCCTGCGGCCATGGTGCGGGGGCGGGATCTGGCACCGCCCGATGTTCTAGAAGAGCATTCTACAAACGGTGCGCGAGCCGCTCCCAATGCCGGGGCGGGCCGGATGTGACACCCGAACGGGGCGCCGCGCGAGGATCGGAGGTCGGCGTGAACAGTGGGAGGGCGCGCGCCATACATAATGAAGCATGCGTTTGAGATCCCTCTCCAAAAACCTGCTGCTGCGGGTCCTCGTGGCCATCGTCCTGGGTATCGTGTTCGGCCTGTTCTTCCCGGAATGGCTCGCCCGGGTGTTCATGACCTTCAACGGCATCTTCAGCCAGTTCCTGGGCTTCCTGATCCCCCTGATCATCGTGGGCCTCGTGACCCCGGCCATCGCGGACCTGGGTCGCGGTGCCGGCAAGTGGCTGGCCGTGACGGCGGCCATCGCCTACGGCTCCACCATTTTCGCCGGTCTCCTGGCGTTCCTCGTGGCCAAGGCCAGCTACCCGTGGCTGCTGGGCGGTGACAGGTCCGTCAACGGGCTGGAGAACCCGGCGGACCACGCCCTCACCGGTTTCTTCGACATCACCATGCCACCCGTGTTCGACGTCATGACCGCCCTGATCCTGGCGTTCTGCATCGGCGTGGGGATCACGTTCGTCAAGGGCGACGCCCTGCACCGGGGTTTCGGGGAGCTGCGCACGATCGTGATGCGGATCGTGGAGAAGATCATCATCCCGCTGCTGCCCGTCTACATCTTCGGGATGTTCCTGAGCCTCACCATGAACGGGCAGATCGTCCTGGTGATCTCCACCTTCCTGCGGGTGGTGATCCTGGCGTTCATCATGACCGTGGTGATCCTGCTCATCCAGTACTGCGTGGCCGGTGTGGTGGCCAAGCGCAATCCGTTCGTGATGCTCAAGAACATGCTCCCGGCGTACGCCACCGCACTGGGCACGTCGTCGTCCGCGGCCACCATCCCCGTGACCCTCGAGTGCGCCAAGCGCAACGGGGTGGACGATCGCGTCGCCGGGTTCACCATCCCGCTGTGCGCCACGATCCACCTGTCCGGATCGACCATGAAGATCGTGCTGTTCTCCCTGGCGATCATGACCATCTCGGGCATGCCCATCAACACGTGGCAGTACATCGGGTTCATCCTGCTGCTGGGTGTCACCATGGTCGCCGCGCCCGGTGTCCCCGGCGGCGCGATCATGGCCGCGGTCGGTATCCTGCAGTCCACGCTGGGCTTCGACGAGACCGCCGTGGGGCTCATGATCGCGACCTACGTGGCCATCGACTCGTTCGGTACCGCGTGCAACGTGACGGGTGACGGCGCCATCGCCGCCATCATGGACCGCATGCTCAAGGACAAGAAGGGGCACCTGCGTGACGCCCCCGCGGAGTCGACCGTCTGATCACCTCGTGAGGGCCTGACAGGTCGTCCGCTCGACCTACGACGACGGCGCGTCGCACCGTGCGACGCGCCGTCGTCATGTCGTGGGCCTGCCGGGCCCGCTCACGAGATGCCGGTGATGACGGAGACCCCCGCCACGGCGAGGCCCGCGAACAGGATGCCCCACAGCACGATCGAGATGCACTGCCAGAAGATGATCTTCCCCTTGGCCACACCCGCGCCGGCCATCATGGAAGAGGTGATCTGACTCGGTAGGACGGCCTGGCCCAGGAGTGACACCCCGGCGACCCCGTACTTCTCGAACATCTTCACGAAGCGCTGTTGCCGCTTGCTCGGCTCCTTGCGCTCGTCGCGATTACGTGTGAACAGCCTGCGGACCTGTTCGGCGCACAGGACCAGCACGGTCATGGAGATGATGTTGCCGATGACGGCGAACAGCACCGCCATCACGGGGTGTATCCCTGCCACTACCCCCACGAACGATGCCCCGTAGGACTCGATGAACGGGATGGCCCCGCCCAGCATCAGGAACAGGGCCTGAACGGTCCCGCCCGCTGCTTCCACGTTCTCCTGCAACCAATCCATCGTGTGTCCTCTCCGTCCGCAGGTGTTCCGCCCCTGCTTACTATGACTTTCTTCCGGGCCTTCGTGGCCTACTGGTCACCACTCTTCCGCGTGGGAACAGTTCGCGGCAGTGAGCATCCGTCACGACCTCGGGCCCGGATGTCACGAGCCCGCATGACACGTGTCATACCGGGGTCACCCGGCCCCTAGGGTGGAGGCATGTCGGCGATCCCTACGTCCGCGCCGGTCCACGGCGCAGAACAGCACGAGCTCGACCGGGACTGTAAGAAAAACGGTGTGTGAGGGTCCGGCGTGATCCGAAAGGAGACGGCCGTGACCGACTTCACGACAGACAGGACAGAGGAGATGATCGATCCCGTGACGGGAGAGATCATCGATCAGAAGGACCTCGCCCAGCGGCTGCTGGCCCAGGCGAAGGAGCAAGGCGTGAGCCTGGTCGGCCCGGGCGGGCTGCTGAACCAGCTGATGAAGAACGTCCTGGAAACCGCCCTGGAAGCCGAACTGACCGAACACCTGGGCCACGACCACGGGCAGACCCCGATCGCGGCCAACATGCGCAACGGCACGAGGTCGAAGACCGTGCTGACCGAGATCGGCCCCGTCGAGATCGAGGTGCCTCGGGACCGGGACGGGTCCTTCGAGCCGGTGATCGTGCCCAAGCGCAAGCGGCGCCTGGACGGGATCGATCAGATCGTCCTCTCCCTGTCGGCCCGCGGGCTGACCACCGGGGAGATCGCGGCGCACTTCGAGGAGGTCTACGGGGCCAGGGTCTCCAAGGACACCATCAGCCGTATCACCGAGAAGGTCGCCGGTGAGCTGGCCGAGTGGTCTTCGCGCCCCCTGGACCCGCTCTACCCGGTGCTCTTCGTCGACGCGATTGTGGTCAAAGTCCGCGACGGGCAGGTGCGCAACACCCCGTTCTACGTCGTCATGGGCGTCACCGTGCACGGGGAACGCGACATCCTCGGGATCTGGGCCGGTGACGGCGCCGAGGGCGTTCGGTTCTGGCTGCAGGTCTTCTCCGAGCTGAAGAATCGGGGCGTCGAGGACGTGTTCATCGCCGTCTGTGACGGGCTCAAGGGCCTGCCGGAGGCGATCAACACCACCTGGACGCAAACGGTGGTTCAGCAGTGCATCGTGCACCTGATCCGCAACAGCTTCCGCTACGCCGGCCGCCAACACCGCGACGGGATCGCCAAGGCGCTCAAGCCGGTCTACACCGCGCCTTCAGAACAAGCGGCGAAGGACCGGTTCACCGAGTTCAAAGCCGAGTGGGGCCAGCGGTATCCGGCGATCGTGCAGCTGTGGGAGAGCTCCTGGGCGGAATTCGTGCCGTTCCTGGAGTACGACGTGGAGATCCGGCGGGTGATCTGCACGACGAACGCGATCGAGTCGATC
The DNA here is from genome assembly GCF_000786655.1 of Kocuria marina. GTDB lineage: Bacteria > Actinomycetota > Actinomycetes > Actinomycetales > Micrococcaceae > Kocuria > Kocuria marina_A. The sequence continues at coordinate 27,998 of NZ_JROM01000059.1, forward strand.
AACGCCCGTTACCGGCGGGCGGTGCGGGCGCGCGGGCACTTCCCGAACGAGGCTGCTGCGCTGAAGTGCCTCTACCTCGTCACCAGATCTCTTGATCCGACCGGCGGCGGTAGAGCACGCTGGGTGATGAGGTGGAAGCCGGCGCTGAACGCGTTCGCGATCACCTTCGCCGGACGGTTCGAGAGAACCACTCACTGATGAAAACCGCCGGGCCCCACACACCGTTTATCGGACAGTCCCGCTCGACCTCGCGCGGCAACGCCGGAACATGAGCCTGGTGTGGTGGAGCACCTACCTCACGCTGGTGGGCATCCTGCTCTACGTGTTCTTCCTGAACTTCGCGGCCATCGCGTTCAGGCCATCGGCGGCCGCGTACGTCACGACGGGGATCATCGGCGTGACGAGCCTGCTGTGCTGGGCCGCAGGGCTGTTGCGGATTCGTCGGGGTGTGAGTCGGGCGGCCGTGTTGACTCCCTTCATGGGTGTGGCTGCCATCCTGGGGATTGTGTGCGCCGTTCTCGCGGCGAGCGTCGGCCCCCGAGGGGTTTACGCCGCACTCCCCCTGGCCGTCGTGGTCATGACGGCCGGCCTGCAGCCCGAGCACCGCTGGCGCTGGTTGTTCCTCGTGGCCGCTGCGATCCCGCCCGTGTACCTCTTGGTCTGTTGGGCCATGGGGGTGGTGGACCCGACCCCGATGGACGTCGCCATGACCATCCAGTACGCGGGGATCGTCCTGCTCGCCATCCCCTCCTCGTTGTGGGTCTGGGGCGTCATGCTACAGCTGGAGGCCGCTCAGCGCCGTGCCGCGGACCTGGCCATCGCGAACGAGCGGCTGCGCTTCGCTGCGGACCTGCACGACGTCCAGGGACATCACCTGCAGGTCATCAGCCTCACCACGGATCTCGCGGCCCGCCTGCTCGGCAAACAGCAGTACGACGCCGCCCGCGACCAGGTCCTCGCGGCTCTCGCAGGCGCGCAGGAAGCCCTGCGTGACACACGCTCCCTGGTCCAGGGTTATCGCTCCACCACTCTCGTGGACGAGCTCGAGAACGCGTCCTCCGTTCTCGGCGCGGCCGGGATCCACACGGGCGTGGACCTGCCCCCGATGCTGCGGACCTGGGCCGGCCGCTCACGACCCTTCCCCGACTCCATCGAGGACGGCCGCGGTGACACCGTCACGAGCAATGTGCTGGGCCTCGTTGTGCGGGAGGGCACGACCAATATCCTGCGGCACTCCCACGCCTCCTCCGCGCGGATCTCGCTGCGTCTGATCTCGTCCACGGGTCGTGACGACGACGCCGCACCCACCGATCGTGCCGCACGGCGGCGACGCCTGCCGGGCGGGGGCGCTCATCTCGAACTCGTCATCCACAACGACGGCGCGTCCCCGTCCTCGGAATCCACGCCGGACGCCTCCACCGGGAACGGATTGGCGGGGCTGCGTGAACGACTGTCGGCGCTGGGAGGCACGCTCACGTACACCTTCGATCCCGCGCACGCCGGTTTCACCCTGACCGCGCGCGTGCGCATGACAGGAGACGACCATGAATGACGAGCGGATCACTATCCTTCTCGCGGACGACGAGCACCTGATCCGCGGGGCCCTTGCTGCCCTGCTGCGCCTCGAGGACGACTTCGACGTGGTGGCCGATGTCGCAGACGGGGCCGAGGCTCTACGGGCGGCTCAGCAGCACTCCCCCACTGTGTGCAACCTGGACCTGTAGATGCCGCCCACGGATGGCGTGGACACGGCGCAGCGCATCGTGAGCTCGGTGGACACCCGCATCCTCATGGTCACGCGCCACGCCCGTCCCGGAGTACTGCGCCGCACCCTGTGTGCGGGCGTGTCCGGGTTCCTCCCCAAGTCCACGCCCTCCGAGAAGCTGGCCCAGGTGGTGCGTGACATCGCGGCCGGCAAGCGGTACGTGGATCCAGAAATCGCCGCCAGTGCGCTATCGGGCTCCGCATGTCCTCTGAGTGACCGGGAACTTGATGTGCTGCGTGAATCCGCGCAGCAGCCGACCCTCGCGGACGTCGCCGTGGCGCTCCACCTCGCGCCAGGTACGGTCCGTAACTACGTCTCCTCGGCGCTGGCCAAGTTGCATGTGGCCACCCGCCAGGAGGCCGTGCAGCGCGCGTGGGATGAAGGATGGATCTGAGTCCAGATCGCGGGGCCCATCGCGCCCACTATGGTCACCCGGCCACCGTCGCGTCCGCCCCCGTTCTAGTGGAGCAAAAGCACCCCAGCAGGTCCCCGGGGTGTTTTTACTCCACCCCACATCACACCCCCCTGGACATGACAAAGCCCCCAGCAGTTCGTCGCTGGGGGCTGATATTTAAAGGACCCCGGGAATGTTCCCGGGGGCATGGCAAAGCGGCTCTTCACAGATGAGGGTGTAGCTGTGGTGCGACCTGGGGCGGCGCGTCGGTGTCGGGGTGAGGGTCGAGGTCTTCCGATGATGGGAGTTCTCACACAACCCGTCCGGAAGACCTCGACGTGCCTGACGCTACCTTCACGCGCCCTGACCTGACTACCTTCACCCGCCTCGACGGCCTCGGTCTGGAGGTCACCGGCCAGCTGCTCGAGCCTGACCGGTCCGTGCTGGCGTGCCGGGTCGTGGAGCCGGACGACTGGTGCAGGCGGTGCGGCTGCCAGGGCGTGCCCCGTGACACGGTGAGCAGGGAGTTGGCGCACGAGCCGTTCGGGTGGCGCCCTACCACGCTGGTGCTCACCGTGCGCCGCTACCGCTGCAAGGAGTGCTCGCACGTGTGGCGTCAGGACACCACCGCTGCGGCGCCGCCGCGGGCCAAGATCTCCCGCGCCGGCCTGCGGTGGGGTCTGGTCGGGATCGTCGTCGGCCACCTGTCGATGGCCCGAGTTGCCGAAGGACTGGGCGTGGCGTGGAACACCGCCAACGACGCGGTCCTGGCTGAGGGCCGGCGTCTGCTCATCGAGGACCCGACCCGCCTGGACGGTGTCAAGGTCGTCGGGGTCGATGAGCACGTGTGGCGGCACACCCGGCGCGGTGACAAGTACGTCACCGTGATCATCGACCTCACCCCGGTCCGGGACGGCACCGGGCCCTCACGCCTGCTGGACGTGGTCGAAGGTCGGTCGAAGAAGGCGTTCAAGGACTGGCTGGCCGAGCGGGAGCAGGCTTGGCGCGATGGGATCGAGGTCGTGGCTATGGATGGGTTCGCGGGCTTCAAGACCGCCACCACCGAGGAGCTGCCGGACGCCGTCACGGTTATGGATCCCTTCCACGTCATCCGGTTGGCCGGGGACGCTGTCGATGAGTGCCGCCGCCGAGTCCAGCAGGAACTGCACGGACACCGCGGACGCAAGGGCGACCCGCTCTACACCGCGCGGCGGACCCTGCACACCGGGGCTGACCTGCTCACCGACCGCCAGCACGAGCGCCTTGACAAGCTCTTCGCTGGGGACCGGCACGTGCAAGTCGAGTGCACCTGGGGGATCTACCAGAGGATGATCTCCGCCTACCGTCACCCCGACCGGGCAGCCGGCCGCGTCGAGATGAGCTCCGTGATCGACGCCCTCGCCGACAGTGTGCCTGAGGCGTTGGTAGAACTGCGCAAGCTCGGCCGCACCCTGACCAGACGCGCCTGCGACGTCCTGGCCTACTTCGACCGGCCGCGCACGAGCAACGGACCTACCGAAGCCGTGAACGGTCGCCTCGAGCACCTGCGTGGCCTGGCCCTCGGCTTCCGCAACCTCACCAACTACATAGCCCGCGCACTCCTCGAAGCCGGCGGATTCAGACCACACCTACACCCCGAATTGTGAAGAGCCGGCAAAGCCCCCAAGGAATATTGCCTGGGGGCTCGTCTTGTTGCTAGCGGGTGGGCTTGGTGTTCGCGCCGGTGCTGCCGGTGCTCATGAATGGGTGCGTTAAATGGTGGGAGGCCGCACCCCTCACGGGGGTGCGGCCTCAACCACTCTTTTCTTGTGTGATTCCGGCGGTGTCTTACTCTCCCACACCCTTCCGAGTGCAGTACCATCAGCGCTGTGGGTCTTAGCTACCGGGTTCGGGATGGGACCGGGCGTTTCCCCCACGCTATAACCACCGGAAACCCTGTCACCAACCCCCACGTGCTGGTACTAGCACCGTGTGTGTAGGGGTGGTGAAACCTATTGGGGTCCGATATTTCGTGTGGACCAAGCTCTATTCTGTTATCACGATCAACCAACCACTACCCTGGCCCACCCCGTTTACCGGTGTACCCGGTGGGGGTGGGGGGTTGTTGGTGGTCAACCACATGGTGGACGCGAACACCACACTCTGATGAAAATTGTGTGTGTAGAAGTTTTCGGTGTATTAGTACCAGTCAGCTCCACGTCTTGCAACGCTTCCACATCTGGCCTATCAACCCAGTCGTCTACTGGGCACCTCACACCCCCGCAAGGGGGGGTCAGGAAATCTCATCTCGGAGCAAGCTTCCCGCTTAGATGCTTTCAGCGGTTAT
>NZ_JROM01000006.1 GCF_000786655.1 Kocuria marina
GCGTGACCCCGAGCTCGGCCCGCAGCGTCCTCACCATCCGCACCGCGGCGGCCTTCTCCTCGTCCGAGTAGCGACGCGTCGTCGGCTTCCCATTCGCCAGTTCCTTCGGCATAACTCCATCCTCGTTTCCAAGGTCAGGAGCCTCCAACAAACTCAGGGCGCTTCAGCGGTCGTGTCCGGGCGCACTCCGGCCAAGGTCGCCCTCGGCTACGTGGTGGCCCAGGTGCTCGGGGCGCTGGTCGCGGTGGGCATGCTGTGGGCGGTGCTGATGACACTGATTGATGCCTCCACCACCGCCCAGGCCTTGGGGGCGGTGGCCAACGGCTACGGGGAGAACTCCACCTCCCAAGCCGGTTGGTCCACCGTGCTTCTGGTCGAGTTCGTGGCGACGACGCTGTTCGTCCTCGTGGTCCTGGGCTCGACAGCCCCACGGGCCAACGCGGTCCTGGCCCCGGTGGCGATCGGGGCGAGCTTCGCCTTCCTGCTCACCATCCTGGCGCCTTTCGACGGCGGGTCGCTGAATCCGGCCCGCTCCACCGGCACCGCGGTTATCGGGGGTGTTGAAAGCCTGTCTCAGCTGTGGCTGTTTTGGGTTGCCCCGTTGCTGGGGGGTCTGGTGGCGGGTCTGATCTACCGTGTGGTAGATCTGGGCCGCTCACCCCGCCGCGCCACCGTGCCGCCCGCCGAAGACGCCACAGCGAGCACCGACACCTCCATCGCCCCGGGAGCGTGAGGGAGCCGAGCGGTGTCTCGTCACGGGATGGTCCTACTCGCCATGGCGTCTTCTCGGAGCCTTCCGGATTAACCCGTGCCAGCGCAGGTCAGCCGGGCGCCGGCGCTGAGGACGGGTCGAGCAGAGTCCCCGGAAGGGCTGTATCCCATCTGGGACGCCTGGAATTTTCTGCGTTGGCGGGACGGTCAGGGAACACGCGTCAGTGACCGGTCGCCGTTTCTAGCCTGCGCATGGTCACTGGTCTGTGCATGGTCACTGGGCTGTGGTGCGCAGTGCTGGTGCGCTCCTGGCAGGTGGAGGCGAACGTCTGCTCCAGTGCGTTGTTCGGCGTGGTGGGTCACGAGCACGACGATGCGGTCGGACAGTGCTGAGCGCAGGTCGGAGATCAGCGAGTGGGCAGCGGGTGCGTCGAGGTGAGCGGTGGGTTCGTCGAGGAGCAGGACGTCGGCGCGGGTGAGCAGCGCCCTGGCGACGGCGATGCGTTGTCGTTGGCCTCCCGAGAGGCTCCCTCCGCTCGGGCCGACTGGTGTGTCCAGGCCCTGGGGCAATCCACCCATGAAGGACTCCAGGCCCACGCGGGTAAGGACCTCATGCATGTCCTCATCGGTGGGCCGATCGTTTTTCCCCCGGGCGAGCAGGAGGTTCCCGCGGATGGTGGAGTCGAACAGGTGTGCCTCCTGGGGGCACCAGGCGAAGCGTCGCCGCAGCTGCCGGGCGTCGAAGGTGGTGCTGTCGGAGCCGTTGACCTGCCATGAGCCCTCCGCGGCGGGCAAGTGGCCCAGGAGGGTCGCCAGCAGGGTGGATTTGCCTGAGCCGGAGGGACCTTCAACGACGAGCCACCGGCCCCGGCGCACGGTGGCCTGGAGGTGGCGGAATGCCGGGGCCGGCGCCTGCGGCCAGGTGACGGCCAGGTCGGCCAGCGTCAGCTCTTGGACCTGAGCCGGAACCAGCCCGGCGGGGGGCCGAGGTCGCTTATGGCGGGTGGTTGTGGCGGTGACGGCATGGACCTTGCGCAGCGACTGGGCCAGCGCGGGCCACTGCTGTACCGCATCGACCGCGCCGAGCAGCGGATCGATCAGGCCCAGGGGCAGCAGCACGAGTGCGGCGACGACCGGTGCGGAGATTGTGCCTGCCGCCCGGGCTTCGACGGTGGTTGCCAGCATGAGCACGGAGGAGAGGGAGCAGGCCAGCACCACGACGGCCTCGCCCAGGCCCCGCGCCCAGGCAGTGGACCGGGTTGCGGTGTCCGCGGACTGCTCGAGGTCGTCGAGCCGGGCGAGCATGTCCTTGGCTCGATCGTTGGCGCGCAGCTCGTCGGAGGCGGCGACCATCGCGGCGAAGCGGCGGATCACGCTGGAGCGCACGACGGTGAGGTGGCGGGCCGCGGATCGGTCGGCCAGCAGCGCCGCGACGGGCCCGGCGAGCAGCCCGCCGAGGACGGCGACCAGTAGCGTGGGCACCGCGCTGGGGCACAGGGCCATGACGGCGACGACAGCCCCCAGGGCGGTGCCGGCCCCGGCCATCGGTGGCAGCAGGACCCGGGGGGCCAGGTCGCGGACCCGGTCGGCGGCGTCGACCAGGTGCTCCAGGGCCGCCCCACCGGTGGCTAGGACCCGGGAGGCCAGGCCTCGGGCGGCCAGCCCGGCCCAGATCCGGGACCTGAGCTCGGTGGTGGCGGACAGGACGGCGTCGTGGGTGGCCAGTCGTTCGGCGTAGCGCAGCACGGCGCGGCCGATGCCGAAGAAGCGGACGCCGACGATGGCGACCATCAGGTACATGATTCCCGGCTGCTCGCTGGCGCGCACGATTAGCCAGCCCGACAGCGTGGTGAGGGCGGCGGCGAACAGGGCTGAGGCCGTCCCCAGGGCCGCTGCCCCCAACATGCGCCAGCGAGTGGAGGCGAGGAACGCCCTGAGCTCGCCCAACGCACCACCGGAGGTCTCGGCGAGTGAAGAAGTGAACGCCTCGCCCTGGCGATCGGAGGCCTGCTGCTCCTCCGGGGCGGTGGTTCCTGGCTGGCGATGCGCCCCCTCCCCGCGGGGGCTGGCGGGCTGCCCCAGGAGCACTTTCTGGTCGGCGAGGGCGGTGATCTCGGTTTCGTGGGAGGCCAGGATCACGGTGGTGGTGCCGCGCAGGTTGTCGATGAGGTTTCTGATGCGGTGCGCGTTGGTGGGATCGAGGTGGGCGGTGGGCTCGTCGAGGAGCAGCAGCCGGGCCCCGGCGGTGATGCGGACCAGGCCCCGGGCCAGGCCCAGGCGGCGCAGTTCCCCGGGGCTGAGTTGGTTCGGGTCCGCCTCGGCCAGCCCGGTCAGTCCGACTCGCGCGAGGGCGTGGTGGGTGGAAGCGGTGTCGTGGGCGTAGAGCTGGATCTCGTCGAGGACGGTCTCGCCGACGGTGTGGATGTGCTGAGGCACCCAGGCCACTGCAGCCGGATCGATCCCGTGGATGGTTCCTTTTTGGGCTTCGATGGTTCCGGCGAGGACCCCGAGCAGGGTGGATTTGCCGCTGCCGCTGGGGCCTTCGACGCTAGTGATAGTTCCGGAAGGGATTTCGGCGTCGAGACCGGATACTGCTGGGGAGGGCCGTCCTGGGTAGCGCACGACCACGCCACTGATTCGCACCGCGGGTGCCTGGTCCGCTGGGGTGTCCGGCTGGGGGTTGATCGTTGCGGGGTTCGATTCCGGTGGCGTCGGTCTGCGGATGTCGGGGGCCGGGGGCTCGGCGACGATCTCACGGGAGCAGTGCAAGGCTGCCATGCCGTCCTGGGAGGCGTGGAAGGCTGCGCCGAGGTCGCGGAAGGGGGCGAAGCATTCGGGGGCGAGGATGAGGGCAATGAGTCCCACCAGGAGGTCGAGGTCACCGTAGACGAGGCGCACGCCGACGAACACCGCCACGACGGCGACCGAGAGCGTGGCGATCAGCTCGAGCACGAGCGCGGAGAGGAACGCGGTGCGCAGGGTCACCATGGTTGTGTGCCGGTGCTGCTCGGAGACATCGCGCAGCGCCGCAGCCTGCTCCTCGATCCGTCCCAGGCCCACGAGGACGGGCAGTCCACGGGCGAGTTCGACCAGGTGGTGGGAGAGTCGTTGAAGGGCGGCGGAGGACTCCTCAGCCTTGTCCTGGGAGTGCAGCCCGATCAGTGCCATGAACACCGGAATCAGGGGCACGGTGAGCACGATGATGAGGGCGCTGACCCAGTCGGCGGCCAGGATCCGCGCCCCGACCAGCAGAGGCACGGTGGTGGCGGCGGTGACCGAGGGCAGCACGCGCGCGTAGTAGTCGTCGAGGGCGTCGAGGCCGATGGTGCCCACAGTGGTCGTGGCGCCGACGTCGTGGCCGCCCCCGGCCAGGAGGCGGGTGGCGAGTTCTCGGCGCAGCCCCCGCTTCGCCCGACCGGCGGCGCGGACGGCGACGACCTGGGTGGCCCAGGTGGTTGCGGCACGCAGCAGCCCGGCACCGACCCCGACCAGCAGAGCCCGTTGCCAGGCCGCCGTGTCATGAGCGATGACCCCGACGATGCCGCGGGCCAGGGCTTCGGCCATGCCGATCAGAGCCAGAGCCTTGAGCGCTCCGAGGAGGCCGAGGGTGAAGACTGTGGCAGCACCACCGGGGCCCAGCGGGGGACGTTTCATGCCTGCTGGTTCCCGTCCGTGCCCGTCCCCGGCACACCCTCACGTCGGGTACCCGCGGCGCGGCTCGGGGCAACGGCGGGAAGGACGGGGTGGGGGGCGGGAAGATGGCCGGTGGTCAGGCGCCGGCGGAACACCCAATAGCTCCAGCTCTGAGCGAGCATCACCGAGGGCAAGCCGATGGCCGCCACGACGGTCATGACCCCCAGGGTGTAGTCGCTGCTGGAGGCGTTGGCCACCGTCAGGTGGTGGGCGGGGTCGATCGTGGAGGGCAGGACCACGGGGTAGGCGTTGGCGAAGATTGAGGTAAGGCCGCAGAACAGCAGTGCGGCGGAGCCGGCGAAGGCGCGGCCTTCCCGGCCCAGGCGGGCGCTGGTCCACCCGAAGAGCGCGGCGACGACCGCGGCACCGACCAGGGGCCAGGTCCAGGCCTTGTCGTGGAGCACTTGAACGGCCAACACCCACACGGTGAGCGGCACCAGCGCGGCCGGGCCGAAACGGAGGAGGAACTGGCGGGCACGCACCCGGACCGGGCCCTCGGTCTTCAGTCCCAGGAAGGCCGAGGCGTGCACGAGGCAGAAACCGACCAGCGCCAGCCCACCGAGCAGCGCGTAGGGCGTGAACCAGGCGAAGGCCCCGCCGACGCGGTCGCCGTTGGCGTTCAGCGGCAGGCCCGTAGTGGTCAAAGCCAAGGCAGCACCGAGCCCGAAGGCGACCAGGAACGATCCCCCGCCCAGGGCCCGGTCCACCCACCGCCGCCACCGGTCGCTGTGGACCTTGCCGCGGTACTCGATGGACACCGCCCGGAAAATCAGCCCGACCAGGACGAACACGAAGGGGACGTACAGGGCAGAGAACAAGGAGGCGTACCAGTCGGGGAAGGCGGCGAAGAGCCCGGCGGCTGCGGTGATCAGCCACACCTCGTTGCCGTCCCACACCGGGCCGATGGTATTGAGCATCTGCCGGCGCTGGCGCTCATCGCGGGTACTGGTGAGCATGAGCATCCCCACGCCCAGGTCGAAGCCGTCCAGGAGGATGAACCCGGTCCACAGCACCGCGATGGCGATGAACCAGAGAGTGGGAAGCAGTTCCATGTCAGGGGCCGTTCTGTGGTCGTCGGGCTCAGTAGGCGAAGGCCAGCACGTCATCGCGCCGACCGGTCATGCCCTCGGGATGGGCGGGGTCATCTTCGTGGTGGGCGAGCTCGGGCATGGCCGAGGCGACCCCGCCGCGCACGTAGCGCACGAGCAACCTCGTCTCCACCACCAGCAGGACCGCGTAGATCAGCCCGAGGGTGATGAGGGAGAAAAGGATCTCCTCCCCGCTGACTCCCGGGGAGACGGCAGCGGCGGTGTACATGTACACCCCGTCCACACCACTGGGGTTGGGATTCGGGACGACCACGAACGGTTGCCGTCCCATCTCGGTGAACACCCACCCGGCAATGTTGGCCCCGAAGGGTGCCAGGATGGAGGCCACCGCCACCCACATCAAGGGCTTGGAAGCCGGGACGGTGCCCTTCCGGGTGAGCCACAGCGTCAGCGCCGCGAAGCCGGCGGCGAGCATGCCGAAGCCGATCATCAGGCGGAACCCCCAGTAGGTGACCTCCATTAGGGGCAGGTAGTCGATCTTTTGGCCGGCCCGTTCGCCGTACATGGGGTCTTCAGGCAGGTGGGTGCCGTAGGCGGCCTCGTACTGTGGGATGAGGGTGTTCACGCCCTTGACTTCGGTGTCGAAGTCCCCGTGGGCCAAAAACGACAGCAGGCCCGGGATCTCGATGACGTTGGTCACCTGGTCACAGTCCTGGGCTCCGAGCGGGCCCACGGCCAGCACCGAGAAGCTGGTGCCATCGTGGCAGGCCGCCTCAGCGGCGGCCATCTTCAGCGGCTGCTGGTCGAACATGAGCTTGCCCTGCAGGTCCCCGGTGGCGGCGACCCCGCCGAAGGCGACGGCGGCGACCACCGCACCGATGCGCAGGCTGGACAGCCACACCGCGTGGTCGACCCGGTCCCGCCCGGGAATATCGGCCCGCTCTCCCACGACCACGGCACCGGAGTCGTCGACGGTGTCGATGTTGTCCCGGCGGCGCTGCCACAGCTGGTACCAGGAAACCCCGATCAGGAACGCCGCGCCCACTGCCACCGCTCCGGCCAGGGTGTGGGAGTAGGCCACCAGGGCCGTGTTGTTGGTCAGCACCGCCCACACGTCGTTCATCACCGGGCGGCCGTCCACCATCTCCACGCCCACCGGGTGCTGCATCCAGGAGTTGGCGACGATGATGAAAAAGGCCGAGACCACGGAGCCGAGCACCGCGGTCCACAGCGTGGCCAGGTGCAGCTTCTTGGGCAGGCGGTCCCAGCCGAAGATCCACAGGCCCAGGAAGGTGGACTCGAAGAAGAAGGCGAGCAGGCCCTCCATCGCCAGCGGTGCGCCGAAGACGTCGCCGACGAAGCGGGAGTACTCGCTCCAGGCCATCCCGAACTGGAATTCCTGCACCAACCCGGTGGCCACGCCCATGATGAAGTTGATCAGGTAGAGCTTGCCCCAGAACTTCGTCATCCGCAGCCAACGCTCGTTGCCGGTGCGCACCCACATCGTCTGCATGAGCGCCACCAGCAGACCCAGCCCGAGCGTGAGCGGGACCATCACGAAGTGGTAGACGGTGGTGATCCCGAACTGCCACCGGGCGATCTCCAACGGATCCATGGGTTGTCCCCCAAGCCTTTTTACAGTGGTGTAGAAGTAGTTCTACGAGTCGTAGAACTACTTCTACACCACTGTAGAACACGTGGGTCGGTCCGCTAGAATCAGCTGGTGGCAACCAACGAATCGAAACGTGCAACCTCCTTAGGTGACCTGGAGCGATCCATCATGGAGATCCTCTGGCAGGCGGACACCCCCCTGTCGGCCTACGACCTCCAGGACCAGCTCCCCCTAGCCACCGACAGCGGTCGCCCCCGCGCCGCCACCACCGTGCTCACCGTCCTGTCCCGCCTGGAGCGCAAAGGCTTCGTCACACGGGAACGCACCTTCCGCCCCCACCGGTACCACGCCGCAGCGTCCCGCGAAGAGCACATGGCCTCCCTCATGCACGAGGTCCTCGGAACAGCCAACGACCGGGCCGCCGTACTCGAACGCTTCGTCGGGGGCGTCAGTTCCGAGGAGGCACAAACTCTGCGGCGCCTCCTCGACGACCACTGAGTCCATGTGATCAGCGCCTCGATCGGCCTCGCGGCATTTGCTCTCGCCCTGGCCTGGCCCGTCCCGATCCTTTTCTCGCACGCCAAGTGGCCGACCCGCGCCCCCGCCACCGCACTGGTGCTCTGGCAGGCCGTCGCCCTGGCCGGCGGGCTGTCGATGCTCGGGGCCTTGCTCACCTTCGGCCTGGCCCCTTTTGGGCCGGACTTGGTCACGGGCGGCATCAGCTTCGCCGCTAGCTTCTTGGGAGATCAGCCATGGGTGCCCGCAGGCCCGATGCACATCCTCGCGCTGTCCGGAGCAGTTCTGCTCGGCGGGCATCTGCTGCTGAACCTGATGGTCACGATTGTGCGCGCCGAACGCGATCGCCGGCGCCATGCCCAGCTGGTCCTGCTCCTGAGCACACCGTTGCCCGATGCCCCCGGCACCCGGCTCCTCGACAACCCCGCCCCTGTCGCCTACTGCCTCCCGGGGGCGTTCACCACGATGACCGTCCTCTCTGCCGGATTGCTGTCACTGCTCGATGAAAACGAGCTGGACGCGGTGATCGAGCACGAGAAGGCACATGCCACCCAACGCCATGACATCGTGCTGATGCTATTCCGCGCCTGGAAGGCTTCCCTGCCCTGGTTCCCCATCGCCGACCGCGCTCACCGCGAAGTCGGGCTCCTCGTCGAGATGCTCGCCGACGACCGCGCCCGCCGGAGCGTCGACGACCGTACCCTCGCCCGAGCCGTCGCCCTTGTCAGCACCGGTGGATCCGCTGCTCCCTCGCACCGCTTCCAAGGCACCTGGACAGGCGCGGCCCCTGCCGAGGACGCCCGTCATCGCATCCTGCGACTGGAGGCCACGCCCGTGCCGGCGGGACAAAAGGCAACAGTCATCGGCGCAGCCGCTGCGCTCATCATCGTGCCCACCATCTTGCTGCTCGCCCCCGGCCTCACCAATCTGCTCGACTGACCACAGGCGCGAACCACCCTGGCTGCCACGGCAACACCTGACCCATGACTCGGCGCCCTGACACCGAGATCTACCGCGTCACATGAGGTACATCAGCGCCACTTTGCCACCGATTCAGGAACCTCGAATCGGAGGGCGGCAGCTCTGCGCGTCATACAGCGTTGCGTGCCCGCACGACACCGCATTAACGGGAGCGAAGACGTATCCTCAGGAGGATTGTCCGTGCTCCTACGCGCACACCAATGTTTGATGCCTGCGGTCCGTTGCTCGATCTTTCCGTCGTTGCCCGCGACGTCCTGGGGGAAACACCATCATGCCCCGTGACTCCTCTCGCCGCCCTGCCAAGCCCGACCTCCGTCACCGCGCCTCCTCGCCGGTGAGCGCCCTCGCCGCGTTCTCGGCCCTCGTGGCGCTGAGCGTGGCCGTCAGCTCGGGCGTCACTCCGGGGGCCGGCGAAGAACGAGGGGCTGCCTTCGGGGTGTCGGCGGGCTCCTCGGCCTCCTCGGAGCGGTCGGACAGCGGGTGGAGCCTCTTCGCGTCAGGTCAGGAGCGGCAGCACCCTCCGGCGGCACCGTTGCGGCAGAACCGTTCCACCTCGCCCGTCCGTGACGGCGCCGCAGGCAACGGGTCCTGGCGCCAAGGCACCGGGCCGGGCGACGCCGCCCGGAACGCGGCCTCGACGGTGCGCCCGGGGCGACATGCACCGAGGCTGTACTCGGGCGAGCTTCCCGTCAACACCCTCATCGCCCCCACCACTCCCGGGGCCGTCCTGACCGGGGGAACCTTCGGGTGGCGGATCGCCCCCGATCGCGGCGACCGCGAGTTCCACAACGGCACCGACGTCTCCGCAGCCGCAGGGCTGCCGGTCGTGGCGGCCGCCGAGGGCGAGGTGACGGCCGTGTTCTGGGACGTCTGGGGCGGCAACCGTGTGGAGGTCACCCACGCGGACGGACTGAGGACCACCTATAACCACCTCGAGGACGTCAGGGTGGCCACCGGTGACCGGCTGGCCGCAGCCGAGCAGCTCGGTTCCGTCGGTGCCACCGGAACCCGAGTCACGGGACCAAACCTGCACCTCGAGACCTGGGTCGACGGGCAGGCCGTGGACCCCCAGTCCTTCGACTGGGTCGACGGTCTCCGCGTCATTCCCGCCTCCCGCAGCAAGTACTCCTTGGAGGTGCCCGTGCCGGCCCCCGTGGATGACGAGACCACCGCCAAGAAAAAGGCCGCCTCGGACGAAGAAGCTGCCGAGCAGAAGGCCGCTGCCACCAAGAAGGTCACGAAGGAGCCCCAACCCACGGCCGAGCCTTCCGCTCCTGCGAAACCCAGCCCCACACCGGCCCCTCCACCGTCAGCGGCGCAAAAGCCCACGGCCATCCAGACCAAACCCGTAAAACCCGCCCAACCGGCACCAGCTCCTGCCCCGCCCGGCCCCACAACGGCACCACCCCAACCGGCACCGTCACCGTCTGCGGACACTGGGAGCGAGAAGGAGCTCCTGCCCGGAGTGGCGCCCCGGGTTCCGGACACCAAACGGGACACCGATCGCGACGGCACCCTCGACATCAATGACACCGACCTCGACGGGGACGGCATCGACAACAAGGCTGACGACAACCTCGACGGCGATAAGTTCATCAATGAGGTTGATCCGGACATGGATGGGGACGGCCTGCTCAATGAGGAAGACCCGGACATCGACGGGGACGGCATCCTCAACGACAAGGATGAGGAACCCATACGCCCGGCACGAGTGGCGCCCGCCAAACCAACTCCCGAGACTGGTGTGCCCAGCGATCCTGTAGGGATTACGGCCCCTGCCGGGGGAACTCAGGCTGCTGGGACCTCGTCGGCCACCTGAAGCGCCCTGGGTCTGATGGAGACTCGCGCTATTTGATTCCGACCAGGTGTTCGCGGTCGGCTTGGACAGCATAGAACGCGT
>NZ_JROM01000060.1 GCF_000786655.1 Kocuria marina
CTGGCTTCTCGCCGGCGATGACCGCCTTGGCGCGGTTCTCCTGCAGGGTGAGGGTGGCCCGGTCCCGTGCGGCGCGCTTGACGGAGTACGCCCATACCGCCCGCCACGACCGATCGTGCACCGCGGGGTCCCACACGGGTTCGGCGCGCTTGGTGACATCGTTGACCGAGGCCGCCTTGGTGGTGGCCACCCGTGGAGTGATGGTGTCGATGATCTGTCCGTCGGTGAACGCATCCCCGTGCCACCGGAAATGAGAAGCGAGGTCGCCGGGGGCCTTGGTGACCCGCGAGCCGACGATGAACCGCAACCCGGCCGCATCCAGCTCCTTGAGGTTCGATGAGGAGAGCATGCCCGCGTCGGCGACCACCACGATGTCGGCCAGGTTGTGGCGCTGCTGGAACTGCTCGATGATCGGCAGGATCGTGGCGGTCTCGGCCTTGTTGCCCTCGAAGCACCCCACCTCCAGCGGGAACCCGGCACGGTCCACGAGCAGCCCCACGACGACCTGCGGGTCCACGCGCCGCTCCTTCGAATAGCCGACCTTGCGCAGCTCGTCCTCCTGCTCGGCCTCGAAGTAGAGGGTGGTTACGTCGTACAGGACCAGCGACAGGTCCCCGTGCCCGGCGGCGTGGGCGAAGCACGCCGCGGCGACCTGGTCGCGGTAGCCGCGTTCCTGGGCCCGGGCCAGGCACCGGAACATCGTGCGCAGCGACGCGTGCGGCACACCGAGCTCGTCCAGCACCCGCAGCGAGTCGGCCTTGCTCGTGGGTTCCACGATCCGCGCCAGCACCAGCGCCTTGAACGCCTCATCGCCCAGGGCATCGAACCCCAACCTGGCGTACGCGCTGGTCAGCACGTGCCACAGCAGTGCGCTGCACTTGCCGGTGATCACCGACTGCCCCGCCGGCACCGCGCCCGCGCTCAGGTCGAGCTCGCCCTGACCCGGGTGCATCTTCACCCGGGCGGCCTCCAACAGCGCGGTCAGCTCGGCCTCGGTGTGCGCTGAGCCCAGGTGCTCGAGGACTTTGTCCCGCCCGCCCCGGCGCTCAGCGATCTGCACCGCCGTCGCCCCCGACGCCGTCCGGACCTTACGCACGAACACCACGGTCCGACCCTACCCACCCGATTAGTGTGTCGCCGACCCCCGCCACAGGACCCTGACCAGCGACAACACCGGCCAAGTCAGCCAGGAGCTCTCAAGTGGCACGAGTCAGGTC
>NZ_JROM01000061.1 GCF_000786655.1 Kocuria marina
CGAACGAGATCTGGACCCAGATCTGGTCGAACAACCCGACCGAGCGCCTCAACCGCGAAATCCGTCGGCGCACCGACTCCGTCGGAATCTTCCCCAACCGTGACGCGATCGTGCGCCTCGTCGGCGCCGTCCTGGCCGAGCAAACCGATGAATGGGCCGAAGGACGCCGCTACCTCGGGCTCGACGTCCTCGCCCGCTCACGTGCCGCTATCCTCACCGACCCGCCCACCGAGCCAGGACACGAACCCATGCCCGCACTCACCGCCTGAACCCACCCGCGAAGGATCACCCTGTTACACCACTGCCCGGGACTTGACCGGTGGTGCGGCGGCGGGGTCAACGTCACCGCCCGGGGCGCTGTGACCCCGGAAGTAAGCCCCGGGCATTTTGCGCGTCCGGGGCTTACGCATGTCGCAGCCACGAAAGAGAGTAATTGGTCGTTTTTGCACCACTCCCCCCGCGCCTGCCCTCGGGGTCAGTTTCGCCCGTGCTGGGTGTAGCAAAATTTGGTGCATAACCAGGGGGTGCGGAACCGCCTTACTGTGACGGGTTTTGCTCCACGTCGGAGCCAGCCCAGCCGGTACACACCTCGTGATAGAGGATGTGCGCCGTGGGCAGTCCAGTGGTGTCCCTGATCCGGTCCCATGCCGTAGCGAGTGCTCGGGGCGGGGTGGGGGCCTCCCCCGGCCCGCGCCACGTCGCCGCGACGATCTGCCACGGCGGGTTAGGCGGGGGCAGGGCGGAGCGGCCGCCCATGTGGTCCGGTGGTGGGGGTGGAGGTAACACGGTCTCCGCATGTAGGCGGCCGTCTCCGGTGATCAGAACGCCACGGTTGGTGAGTCTTTGGGCGGCCGCGTACTCGGCCCACCGGGCGAGCTGCTGCCAGTTGTCCCGGTTCAGCCCGTGAACCGACATGGCGATGCCAGCTAGGCGGGCGTAGTAAGGATTCACGCGCGAGCGTCGGCGCGCACGCGCGCCACCGTCGATTTGCTCACCTGACAGGCTGCGGCGGTCTCCGCGATGCTGCGGCCTTCCTCGTGCATCGCGAGGATGCGCGCGCGCAGCTCGTCCGTGAGCGTGCGGCGTCCGCGGGGGCGGGTGCGCTGCCACTCGTGCAGGGTCTCCGTGGTCCATCCTCGCGTGTCGTTGATCCACACGTCTGGCTCGGGTGTTCCGGCCTTGATGAAGCCCTGGGGCGTCATGCCGACCACGGCGGCGGCTTCTTTCAGTCCGTGCAGGTGCGCGCCGCGCGGGATAGTCTTGGGCATTGCATCGTCCTTTCGGTGTGGCCTCCCGGCCCATTGTTCCTGGCATCCGCCAGCGGCCGGGGGGCATTTTCATTCTGCGGGTGTGGTTCCGGGATGCGTGCTCAGCAAGTCGCACGCGGCCTCGTAGGCGCGCATAGCGGCCTTGGACAGCTCGAGGGCCATGTCTACGTGCTCGAAGGATTCCATGCGGCCAGCGGCGCGCGTGGCGGCTCCTGCGACCTCTAGGGCCGTGGCCTTGGTCAGCTGCGGGTCACCGTGACGCGGATCGGTGGGCAGCACTAGGCATCGCGGAATCTCTGCCAGGTACGGGGCGAGCGGGGTTCGCGCTGCGC
>NZ_JROM01000062.1 GCF_000786655.1 Kocuria marina
CGGCGTGGGCGAAGCACGCCGCGGCGACCTGGTCGCGGTAGCCGCGTTCCTGGGCCCGGGCCAGGCACCGGAACATCGTGCGCAGCGACGCGTGCGGCACACCGAGCTCGTCCAGCACCCGCAGCGAGTCGGCCTTGCTCGTGGGTTCCACGATCCGCGCCAGCACCAGCGCCTTGAACGCCTCATCGCCCAGGGCATCGAACCCCAACCTGGCGTACGCGCTGGTCAGCACGTGCCACAGCAGTGCGCTGCACTTGCCGGTGATCACCGACTGCCCCGCCGGCACCGCGCCCGCGCTCAGGTCGAGCTCGCCCTGACCCGGGTGCATCTTCACCCGGGCGGCCTCCAACAGCGCGGTCAGCTCGGCCTCGGTGTGCGCTGAGCCCAGGTGCTCGAGGACTTTGTCCCGCCCGCCCCGGCGCTCAGCGATCTGCACCGCCGTCGCCCCCGACGCCGTCCGGACCTTACGCACGAACACCACGGTCCGACCCTACCCACCCGATTAGTGTGTCGCCGACCCCCGCCACAGGACCCTGACCAGCGACAACACCGGCCAAGTCAGCCAGGAGCTCTCAAGTGGCACGAGTCAGGTCGCACGATCCCGGGTCGAGCGCTGCCGGTTCCGTGACCGGCGCCGCGGTCGCTTCCGCGGTCACCTCCGCGGATGACGGCGCCCACCCCCGTACCGGACCCGCGGCACCGCGGGACGCGCGCCCCGCCGATGCCACTGCCCGGGTGGCCCGGTACTAGGGATTCCGCCCGGAGGTACAGGGGTTGCGGGCGGTCGCGGTGCTGTTGGTCGTGATCTACCACGTGTTCATGAGCCGGGTGTCCGGCGGCGTGGACATCTTCCTGCTCATCTCCGCCTTTTTCATGACGCTGTCGTTCGTGCGCCGGATCGAAGGTGGCCGGGCTCTTGGACCGGGCCGGTACTGGCTGCACACGTTCAAACGCCTGTTATCCCTGGCCACGCTCACGATCCTGCTCACCTTCGCCGCGCTGTGGGCGTTCTTCCCGGCCAGGCAGATCGCCCAGTTCCGTTCGCAGGGTGTGGCGTCCGTGCTGTACATGGAGAACTGGGCGCTCGCTGCCGAGCAGGTGGATTACTACGCGGCGGACCACTCGACCGCGTCCCCGTTCCAGCACTTCTGGTCCCTGTCCGTCCAGGGCCAGGTCTTCCTCGTATGGCCGCTGATCTTCGCCCTTGCGTGGTGGTGGCGACGTCGCACCGCCCGCAGTTGCGTACCCGTCCTCGCGGGCTGCTTCGGTCTCGTCTTCGCCACCTCCTTGGCATTCTCCGTGGTCACGACGGCGTCGCGGCAGGAGTTCGCGTACTTCGACACCCGCACGCGCTTATGGGAGTTCGCGCTCGGTTCCCTGCTGGCCCTGGCGCTCCCGTACGTCCGGGTCGGCCGGGTCGCGGGGGTGCTCCTGGGGTGGCTCGGATTCGTGAGCATGATCTCGGTGGGCGTGCTCGTGGACGTGCAGGGCGCGTTCCCCGGGTGGATCGCGCTGTGGCCGCTGCTCTCGGCGGCGGCGATCATCGTGGCGGGGCAGACGGGATCGCCGATCGGTTTCGACCGGTTCCTCTCGTGGGGCCCCGTGGTGCGACTGGGGGACGCGGCCTATGCGCTCTACCTCGTGCACTGGCCCCTGCTGATCACCTACCTGGTAATCCGCGACCGCCCGGACGCCGGAGCCGTCGCGGGAACCGCCCTCGTGCTGGCCTCGATCGCGCTCGCCCTCCTGCTCACGCGCTGGCTCGAAGAACCCCTGAAACGGTGGTCGTGGCCCGAGGCCCGGTCGTGGCGCGCCGGACTCGTGATCGCGGTGTGCGTGGGGCTCGTGACCGGGATCGCCGGGACGTGGGAACGGGCGGAGCTGCAGCGCAACCAGCGCCTGGGGGAGAACGCGTCCGCGAACAACCCCGGCGCCGTCGCCCTGCTGCCGGGCTACGAGTTCCACGGCGACCCGACCGCGCCCGCGCTGCCGCGCCCCGAGGAACTGCCCCACAGCGCCGCGGACCTGGGTGGGGGCTGTCCCGAGGATGTCGAGCTGCCCGAGCAGTACCGGCAGTTCTGCCGCGAGCCCGTGGCCACGGAGGACCCCGCCCGCACCGTGGTGGTGATCGGCAACAGCCACATGCAGCACTGGGTCCCCGCGCTCGAACCCCTGGCCCGCGCGAACGGGTGGCGCGTGCTCGCCTACATCCAACACGGGTGCTCCTACACGGTGGCCGCGGAACTCGAGGACGCCGAGGCGTGCGCGACCTGGTTCGAGGGCAGCGACGAGATGCTCGCCGCCGCGGACCCGGACCTCGTGTTCGTGCAGGGCACCTTCAGCGAGCCGGACGGGGAGACGTGGAAACCGGGCCTGGAGACCCGCGTGCGCGCGCTCGTGGCGGACGGTATCCAGGTGGTGGGCATCCGTGACACCCCGCGGTTCCACGACGCCCCGGCCGAGTGCGCCGCGCTGCGCGGCCTCGAGTCCCCGGAGTGCGAGATCGTGCACCCCATGCTCGACACCCCCGACCCCCAGCGGGACCTGGGCTCCGAACTGGAGGGTTTCGCGCCCGTGGACATGACCGACGTCGTGTGTCCCGACGGCGCGTGCTGGCCCGCCGTGGGCAACGTGATCGTGTACTTCGACGACGACCACCTCACCGGGATGTACGCGGCCTCAGCCTCCCACAGCTTCGCCCAGCGGGTCTCGGACGCCCTGCAGCAGGACGGGATCACGGGGATCGCGTTACCCGAGTAACTCCTTGTCAGGCGGGGGAGGTCTACTATGGCCTGCGTGCTTCCCCCCGATCGATCCCTCACGACAGTTCCGCAGGCCCCCGGGTTACCCACCACGGCCCCCGCCCCGTGGACGGACGTCTCCTCCGCCGGGACGCCCACCGCCTCCGCGTCCCCGGGCTCCTCCGCCTCGGACACCCGGGTGGCCCGGTATTCGGGATTCCGTCCCGAGGTGCAGGGGCTGCGTGCGGTGGCCGTGCTGTTGGTGGTCGTCTACCACGTGTTCATGGGCCGGGTCTCCGGTGGCGTGGACATCTTCCTGCTGATCTCGGCGTTCTTCATGACCCTCTCCTTCGTGCGCCGGATCGAAGGTGGGCGTCCGCTGGGGCTGGTCCGATACTGGCTGCACACCTTCAAGCGGTTGCTGCCGCTCGCCACGGTGATCATCCTGGGCACGCTGGCCCTCGTGGCGTTCGTGTTCCCGCGCACGGACGTCGCGGAGTTCCGGTCCCAGGGCGTGGCCTCGATCCTGTACGTCGAGAACTGGGCGCTGGCCGCCAACCAGGTGGACTACTACGCCGCGGACCATTCGACCGCCTCTCCCTTCCAGCACTTCTGGTCCCTGTCGGTTCAGGGTCAGGTGTTCCTGGTGTGGCCGCTGATCTTCGCCCTCGCGTGGTGGTGGCGACGCCGCACCGGGCGCAGCTGCGTACCCGTGCTGGCGGGGTGTTTCGGCCTCGTGTTCGTCGCCTCGCTCGCGTTCTCCGTGGTGACGACGGCGTCCCGGCAGGAGTTCGCGTACTTCGACACCCGCGCCCGGTTGTGGGAATTCGCACTGGGCTCCTTGCTGGCCCTGGCGGTGCCCTACCTGCGCGTGGGCCGGGGCCTGGGGGTGTTGCTGGGCTGGGCCGGGTTCGTGAGCATGGTCCTGGTGGGCATCCTCGTGGACGTGCAGGGCGCGTTCCCGGGCTGGATCGCGTTGTGGCCGCTCCTCTCGGCCGCGGCCATCATCGTGGCCGGCCAGACGGGATCGCCGATCGGTTTCGACCGGTTCCTCTCGTGGGGCCCCGTGGTGCGACTCGGGGATGCGGCGTACGCGCTCTACCTGGTGCACTGGCCGCTGCTGATCAGCTACCTGGTGCTCCGTGAGCGCCCCGAGGCCGGCCCCCGTTCGGGTGTGATGCTCGTGGTGCTCTCGGTCGTGCTGGCCCTGGCGCTGACCCGTTGGGTCGAGGCGCCGATGAAGCGCTGGGCGTGGCCCGAGGCCCGGAAGTGGCGCATGGGGCTCGTGATCGCGGTGTGCATGGGACTCGTGGTCGCGACCGCGGGGGCCTGGAGCGCCGTCGAACGCCACCGCACGCAACAGCTCACGTGGAACGCGGCCGAGAACAACCCGGGCGCGGTGTCCCTGCTGCCCGGTTTCCAGTTCGCGGGGGACCCGGAAGCACCCGCGCTGCCGTTGCCGGAGGACCTCTCCCGCAGCGCGGCGGAACTGGGCGGCGCGTGCCCCGAGGACATCGAGCTGCCCGAGCAGTTCCGCCAGTTCTGCCACGAGACCAGGGCCGCGGAGAACCCCGCCGAGACCGTGCTCGTCACGGGTAACAGCCACGCGCAACACTGGCTGCCGGCCATCACCGCTCTGGCCGAGGCGAACAATTGGCGGGTCGTGAACTACATCCAGCCCGGGTGCTACTACACCGTGGCCGAGGAGCAACCCCCGTTCGAGACGTGCGACCGATGGTTCGAGGGCACGCAGCCCATGGTGGACGCCGTGCACCCCGGTCTCATGTTCGTCCAGGGAACGTTCACCAACGTGGACGGGGAGTTCTGGAAGGCCGGTCTGGAGACCCGGGTGCGGGACCTCGTGTCCCAGGGCATCGACGTAGTGGGCATCCGCGACGTCCCCCGCTTCTCGCAGCCACCGTCCGAGTGCGCCGTGGAGCACGGGGAGGACGCCCCGCAGTGCGTGGGCACCCACCCCATGCTGGGCACCGAGGACCCGCAGCAGACCCTCGCGGAGGTGCTGCCCGGGTTCTCGGCCGTGGACATGACGGACGTGATCTGCCCGCGCGAGCAGTGCCGCCCGGTGATCGGCAACGTGTACGTGTACCTGGACGACGACCACATCACGGGCATGTACTCGGCCACGACCGCGCCCATCTTCGCGCAGCGCACCGCGGAGGCGATGACCGCGGACGGTGGCGCGGGTCTCGACGTGCCCCGCTGAGTCCGGCCTGCCACCCGACTGGGGGAAACGTCTACGATGGCCTGCGTGCTTCCCCGTGACGAGACCCCAGCCACCGCCGCGCCGTCCTCCGCGCCCGCGCCCTGGGGGGACGCGGCCTCCGCCGGGGCACCGACCGCGTCCGCGACCCCGGGATCCTCCGATTCCGCGGCCCGGGTGGCCCGGTTCTCGGGGTTCCGCCCGGAGGTGCAGGGGCTGCGGGCCGTGGCCGTGCTGCTCGTGGTGGTCTATCACGTATTCATGGGCCGGGTGTCCGGTGGTGTGGACATCTTCCTGCTGATCTCGGCGTTCTTCATGACGCTGTCGTTCGTGCGGCGGATCGAGGGCGGCCGACCGTTGGGGTTGGGCCGGTACTGGCTGCACACGTTCAAACGCCTGCTGCCCCTGGCCACGGTGATCATCCTGTTCACCCTGGCGCTCATCTGGCTCGTGTTCCCGCGCACGGACGTCGCGGAGTTCCGGTCCCAGGGCGTGGCCTCGATCCTGTATCTCGAGAACTGGGCCCTGGCGGCGAACGAGGTCAACTACTACGCGGCGGACCACTCGACCGCCTCTCCCTTCCAGCACTTCTGGTCCCTGTCCGTCCAGGGTCAGGTCTTCCTGGTGTGGCCGCTGATCTTCGCGCTCGCGTGGTTCGTCAAACGGCGCACGGGGCGTAACAGCATCCCCGTGCTGGCCGTGTGCTTCGGTCTCGTGTTCGCCGCCTCGCTCGCGTTCTCGGTGGTCACGACGGCGACCCAGCAGGAGTTCGCGTACTTCGACACCCGCGCCCGGTTGTGGGAATTCGCGCTGGGGTCGCTCATCGCGCTCGCGATCCCGTACCTGCACCCCGGCCGCGTGCTGCGTGTGGCCCTGGGCTGGCTCGGTTTCGTGAGCATGGTCTCGGTCGGTGTGCTCGTGGACGTGCAAGGCGCGTTCCCGGGGTGGATTGCCCTGTGGCCGCTGCTGTCGGCCGCGGCGATCATCTTGGCGGGGCAGTCCGGGTCCCGGATCGGTTTCGACCGATTCCTCTCGTGGGGTCCGATCGTGCGCCTGGGGGATGCCGCGTACGCCCTCTACCTGGTGCACTGGCCGCTGCTGATCGCCTACCTGGTGATCCGCGAGCGCCCCGAGGCGGGCCCGCGCTCCGGTGTGGCGCTCGTGGTGCTCTCGGTCGTATTGGCACTGCTGCTGACCCGCTGGATCGAAACGCCCCTGAAGCGCTGGGCGTGGCCCGAGGCCCGGAAGTGGCGCATGGGCCTCGTGATCGTGGTGTGCATGGGACTGGTCACCGCGACCGCCGCGGGCTGGGCCGCCGTCGACCGGCACCGCGAGGCGCAACTCGAGGCGCAGGCGGAACGGAACAACCCGGGGGCGCGCGTGCTCGACCCGGCGTTCGAGTTCACGGGGGACCCGAACGCCCCCGTCCTGCCACAGTCCATGGGGGACCAGTGGGTGGGACTGCCGCAGGAGTGCAGCGGGCTCTACCGCAGCCTGAACGCCACGGCCCAGGGGTTCTGCCGCCAGACGCCGGAGGTGTGGGACCCGGACAAGGTCGTGGCCGTGGTGGGCAACTCCCACATGGAGCAGTACATGGGCGCGCTGATCCCCGTGGCGGAGGAGGAGAACTGGCAGCTGATCTCCGTGCTGCAACCGGGCTGCGGCTTCGGCGTGGAGGGCCAGTCCGCGGCGTGCCGCGAGGGCAACGAGGCCGCCCTGGAATACCTCAAGGCCATGCAACCGGACGTGGTGATCACCACGTCCACCCGGTCCGAGCTCATGTCCGGGGAGGACGAGCACGTGGTGATCGGTCTCGAACAGATCGTCCACGAGCTCACGGCCGACGACATCACGGTCGTGGGGTTCCGGGACAACCCCCGGCTGGACTTCGACCCGACCCGGTGCGCGCAGGAACGCAGCCCCGACGACCCGTTGTGCTCGGTCTCGAGCGACGTCGTGCTCGGGGACCACAACCCCGCCGAGGCGCTCGAGACCATCCCCGGATTCGTGGGCGTGGACCCCACGCCGCTGATCTGCCCGCGGGGCGAGTGCGTCCCGGTGATCGGCAACGTGGCGGTGTGGTTGGACTCCCACCACCTCACGTGGGACTACACGCGCAGCATGGCCCCGCTGTTGCACGACACCCTGGTCCGCGCGGTCCAGGTCACACCGGGGGCGGACACGGAGTGAGCCCTCGGCGCGCGCCGTAGACTGGTGGGGACATTCTCGCGTGAAAGGGATTATTCGTGTCTGAACCCGTGCCCACGGCCCTCATGGACGACCCGTTCGGCTTCACCGGACTGACCTACGACGACGTGTTGTTGCTTCCCGGCAACACGGACGTGATCCCGTCGGAGGCGTCCACCAAGACCCGCTTGTCCCGCAGGATCACGCTGGAGGCCCCCGTGCTCTCCGCCGCGATGGACACCGTCACGGAATCGGCCATGGCCATCTCCATGGCCCGCCAGGGTGGGCTCGGCGTGATCCACCGCAACCTGTCCATCCAGGACCAGGCGGATCACGTGGACCGCGTCAAGCGCAGCGAGTCCGGGATGATCACCAACCCGGTCACGGTGTCCCCGGAGGCCACCCTCGCGGAACTGGACCGGTTGTGCGGTTACTACAAGGTCTCCGGTCTGCCCGTGGTGGACGAGTCCCAGAAGCTGCTGGGGATCATCACCAACCGTGACACCCGCTACCTGCCCGAGAGCGATTTCGAGACCCGGCTCGTGCGGGACGTGATGACCCCCATGCCGCTCGTCACGGGCAACGTGGGGATGAGCCGCGACGAGGCCCACAAGCTGCTGGCCACGCACAAGATCGAGAAGCTGCCGCTCGTGGACGACCAGGACCGGCTGACCGGGCTGATCACGGTCAAGGATTTCACCAAGGCCGAGCAGTACCCGCTGGCCACCAAGGACGACGAGGGCCGGTTGCGCGTGGGTGCCGCCGTGGGCTTCTTCGGCGACGGCTACGAGCGCGCCATGGCGCTCGTGGAGGCCGGCGTGGATGCCCTGTTCATCGACACCGCCAACGGCCACTCCCAGGGCGTGTTGGACATGATCGCCCGGCTCAAGAAGGACTCCGCCGCCGCCCACGTGGACATCATCGGCGGGCAGGCCGCCACCCGCGCGGGCGCCCAGGCGATCGTGGATGCCGGCGCGGACGCCGTGAAGGTGGGCGTGGGCCCGGGTTCCATCTGCACGACCCGCGTGATCGCGGGCGTGGGCGTCCCGCAGATCACCGCGATCAACGAGGCCGCCCAGGTCACCATTCCCGCGGGCGTGCCGCTGATCGCCGACGGCGGTCTGCAGTTCTCGGGGGACATCGGCAAGGCCCTCGTGGCCGGTGCGGACTCCGTGATGCTCGGCTCCCTGCTGGCCGGTTGCGACGAGTCCCCCGGGGAACTCGTGTTCGTGGGCGGCAAGCAGTTCAAGGCGTACCGCGGCATGGGCTCGCTCGGGGCCATGCAGTCGCGCGGCAAGAACACGTCCTACTCCAAGGACCGCTACTTCCAGGCAGACGTGGCCGACGACGAGAAGCTCATCCCCGAGGGCATCGAGGGCCAGGTGCCCTACCGCGGGCCGCTCGCGTCCGTGCTGCACCAGTTGGACGGTGGGCTGCGCCAGACCATGTTCTACGTGGGCGCGCACAGCATCGAGGAGCTCAAGCACAAGGGGCGGTTCGTGCGGATCACGCCGGCCGGGCTCAAGGAGTCCCACCCGCACGACATCACCATGACGGTGGAAGCCCCCAACTACAAGCGCTGATCGCGCCAGCCCCCGCGCTCTCCGCGCGGTGAAAGGATCCCTCGTGAGTTACGACATCGAAATCGGGCGCTCCAAGCGGGCACGCCGCACGTTCAGCCTGGACGAGATCGCCCTGGTGCCCTCCCGACGCACGCGCGATCCGCAGGACGTGAGCACCTCGTGGCAGATCGACGCCTACAACTTCGACATCCCCGTGGTGGGTGCGCCCATGGACTCCGTGATGTCCCCGGCCACGGCGATCGCCCTGGGCCGCTGCGGCGGTCTGGGCGTGCTGGACCTCGAGGGCCTGTGGACCCGCTACGAGGACCCGCAGCCCGTCCTGGACGAGATCGCGGACCTCAGCTCTGAAAACCTGCCGCAGGCCACGCGGCGGATGCAAGAGCTGTACTCCGCCCCGATCCAGCCCGAGTTGATCAAGGCCCGGTTGGCCGAGATCCGCGAGTCCGGGGTGATCGTCTCCGGCTCCCTGTCCCCGCAGCGCGTCGTGGAGCACTACCGCACCGTGCTCGAGGCGGGCGTGGACCTGTTCGTGATCCGCGGCACCACGGTCTCCGCGGAGCACGTCTCGCGCACCCAGGAGCCCCTGGACCTCAAGAAGTTCATCTACGACCTGGACGTTCCCGTGATCGTGGGCGGCGCCGCGGGCTACACCCCGGCCCTGCACCTCATGCGCACGGGTGCGGCGGGCGTGCTCGTGGGCTTCGGGGGCGGCGCGTCCCTGCGCACCGAATCCATCCTGGGCATCCACGCGGCCATGGCCTCGGCCATCTCCGACGTCGCCGCGGCCCGCCGCGACTACCTCGACGAATCGGGCGGCCGGTACGTCCACGTGATCGCCGACGGCGGTCTGGGCACCTCGGGTGACATCGTCAAGGCCATCGCCATGGGCGCCGACGCCGTGATGCTCGGGACCCTGCTGGCC
This sequence comes from Kocuria marina, assembly GCF_000786655.1. Taxonomy (GTDB): domain Bacteria; phylum Actinomycetota; class Actinomycetes; order Actinomycetales; family Micrococcaceae; genus Kocuria; species Kocuria marina_A. Next base: position 9,655 of record NZ_JROM01000062.1, read on the forward strand.
CGCGCGGAGGAGGCCCCGGGTCAGGGCTGGCTGTGGGGTCCCGAGGCCCACAACCCGCACTCACCGCGCGGTGTGCGCACCCACGTGGGGACCGTGGGTCCCCTGGGCGAGCTGCTCAACGGGCCCTCCCGGCACGTGGACGGCTCCTCCAACGTGATCGGTGCCCTGCGCCGGGCCATGGCCACCACCGGGTACTCCGAGCTCAAGGAGTTCCAGCGCGCGGACGTGGTGATCCGCAGCTGATCCGCCCGTGCCGGGCCGCGGGTGCGCCCGCGCGCCCGGCGCGGGAACCGGCGGCCGCTCCGGACCCGTGACCCGTGGCCGTCCCGTGATCGGGGCTGCCCGTACCCCCCGCTGATTTGGGAAACGTCCAGCCCGGAGCACTAGGGTTGAGGGGTGCTCAAGACCGCCCTGCGCCCCCGCTCCCTGGCTTCCCTGGCGGTCGCGCTGCTCGTGGCGGCACTGTTCGTGGTGCTGAGCATGTGGCAGTTGAACGCTTCCCTGCAGTCCTCCACCGTGGTGGATCCCGCCAAGGACCGGGTCTCGGCCCTGCGGGACGTCGTCTCCCCGGGGGAGGCCACGACCGCCCAGCAAGCCGATCACGTGGTGTCCGCGGTCGGGCGCTACGTCCCCGACTCCACGGTGCTGGTCCCGGGACGGTTGCAGGACGGCAACCCCGGCTACTGGGTGGTCACCCAACTCGCGATCCCCGATTCGCAACAGCGCTGGGACGCCGCCGATTCCGACGTCTCGATCGCGGTGGCCCGCGGCTGGGTGGCCTCCGCCGACCGGGTGCCGCGAGCGCCGTCGGGCGAGATCCGGGTGATCGGCAGACTCCTGCCCACGGACTCCCCGCTGCCGAGCGAGAACGTGCCGGCCGGGCAGGTCGCGTCCGTGGCTTCCGCGCAGCTGAGCAACCTGTGGGACGCGCCCCTGTACTCGGGCTTCGTGGCCGCGTTCGCGGAGAACCCCGCGGCGGAACCGGCGCCCGTGACCCGAGAGGGTACGCTCGCGGCGTCGGCCGGGCTCATGGGGGAGGGGCTCGAACCCCTGCAGATCCAGCAGCAACCCGCGGACACCTCCGTGCACGCCCTGAACCTGTTCTACGCGATCGAGTGGGTCGTGTTCGCGGGCTTCGCGTTCTTCATGTGGTGGCGTTTCGTGCGGGACGACTACCTGCGCCGGCAGGACCCCGAGAAGTACTTCTACTTCGACGGCGACTACTTCTGGGACGAGGCCGAGCAGTCCTACTACTACTGGGACGCCCAGGACCAGTGCTACTACTACTTCGACGACCAACCCGCGGTGCGCACGGAATCGCGCACCTCGCCCACGAGTTCCACCCCGCGATCCCACGGAGCCAGTCATGAGTGATCACACGCCGCAACCCGATTCCCAGCCCCGCCCGGTGCGCCGCACCGACGGCGTGCGGGTCACCGCGCCCGAGGACGCGAGCCCCGAGCGCGCGACCGTCCCGGACAGCGTGCGCGCCAAGGCCGCCGCGCTGAAACCACGACGGCGTTTCGGCGGCACCGAGGCACAGATCCGCGGCGCGCTGACCTTCTACAAGGTGTGCGCGTGGATCTCGGGTACGTTCCTGCTGCTGCTCGTCGCGGAGATGATCACCCGCTACGGCTTCGGCTACGACCTGATCGCGGGCGGCACGGACAAGGCGACGGGCCAGAGTGTGGCCCTGGGCTGGCAGGACCTCGAGCTCGAGAACCTGGCCGGGGGCGTGAACATCTCCACGTGGATCCTGATCATCCACGGCTGGTTCTACGTGATCTACCTGCTCTCGTGCCTGCGCGTGTGGTCCCTCATGCGCTGGCCGTTCGCGCAGCTGGTCGTGATGGCCCTGGGCGGTGTGGTGCCGTTCCTCTCGTTCATCGTGGAACGCAAGATCCACCGCTCCACGGAGGCCGAGCTCGTGGCCAATCCGCGCGCCGCCCGGCGCTACTGAGACCGGGCCAGGGTGTCCGAGCGGTGTTCTAGACTTGTCCGCGTGAGTGAATCCCCTGACAACCTGAGCGAACTGGAGCAACGTCCGGTACTCGTGGTCGACTACGGCGCGCAGTACGCGCAGCTGATCGCCCGCCGGGTACGCGAGGCGAACGTCTACTCCGAGATCGTCCCGCACACCTGGTCCACCGAGAAGATCCTGCAGCGCAACCCCGCCGCCCTGATCCTCTCCGGCGGCCCGGCGTCCGTGTACGCGCCCGGCGCGCCGCAGCGGGACGCCGAACTGTTCGAGGCCGGCGTGCCCGTGCTGGGGATCTGCTACGGCTTCCAGGTCATGGCCAACGCCCTGGGCGGGACCGTGGAGCGCACGGGTGTGCGCGAGTACGGGGCCACCGCCGCCTCGACCTCCGGGGACGGCGTGGGCACCATCCTGGACGGCACCCCGGACGTGCAGACCGTGTGGATGAGCCACGGTGACTCGGTCACCGCCGCGCCCGAGGGTTTCACGACCCTGGCCACCACGGAGGGCGTCCCGGTGGCGGCCTTCGAGAACCGCGAGCGCAAGCTCTACGGCGTGCAGTGGCACCCCGAGGTCAAGCACTCCGCGTACGGGCAGAAGATCCTGGAGAACTTCCTCTTCGAAGGGGCCCAGCTCACGCCCACGTGGTCTACGGGCAACATCATCGAGGAGCAGGTGGCCGCGATCCGCGCCCAGGTGGGTGACGGCAAGGCCCTGTGCGGCCTCTCCGGCGGTGTGGACTCCGCGGTGGCCGCAGCCCTCGTGCAGCGCGCGATCGGGGACCGTCTCACGTGCGTGCTGGTGGATCACGGTCTGATGCGCCAGGACGAGGTCGCACAGGTCGAGAAGGACTACGTGGCCGCCACGGGCATCAAGCTCCACGTGGCCCGCGAGCAGGACCGCTTCCTCGCCGCACTCAAGGGCGTCACCGACCCCGAGACCAAGCGCAAGAACATCGGCCGGGAATTCATCCGCGCGTTCGAGGCCGCCGAGCAGAAGGTGCTCAGCGACGAGGCCCAGGACGGCCAGCCCGTCCGGTTCCTCGTGCAGGGCACGCTGTACCCGGACGTCGTGGAATCCGGCGGCGGTGAGGGTGCCGCCAACATCAAGAGCCATCACAACGTGGGCGGGCTGCCCGAGGACCTGCAGTTCGAACTCGTGGAACCGCTGCGCGCCCTGTTCAAGGACGAGGTCCGCGCGGTGGGCCGTGAACTGGGTCTGCCCGAGAACATCGTGGGCCGCCAGCCCTTCCCGGGCCCTGGTCTGGGGATCCGGATCATCGGAGAGGTCACCGAGGAGCGCCTGGACATCCTGCGCCGCGCGGACGCGATCGCCCGCGAGGAGCTCACGCGCGCCGGTCTCGACGACGACGTGTGGCAGATGCCCGTGGTGCTGCTCGCGGACGTGCACTCGGTGGGGGTCCAGGGGGACGGTCGCACGTACGGCCACCCCGTGGTGCTGCGCCCGGTCAGCTCCGAGGACGCCATGACCGCCGACTGGTCCCGCTTGCCCTCCGAGCTGCTCGCCCGGATGTCCAACCGCATCACCAACGAGGTCGAGGAGATCAACCGGGTGGTCCTGGACATCACGTCCAAGCCCCCGGGAACCATCGAGTGGGAGTGAACCCCACCGCGTAGAGAGCCATCGTCAGTTGCGGTGCGCCGGTCCGCCCCATCCCCCCGTGGTGAGCAGACCGGCGCACTCGTGAGTAGGAGCACCATGTCGACACCCGCCCCGGACCGTTCCCGACCAACCCCCCAGGACACGGGCGCCACGGGCGAGCGCGAACACCCCCGCGTGTCCCTGCGTTCCTGGACCCAGCAGATGGACGCCTACACGGGCCCGGACACCCTGCTGGACTTCAACCAGGTGGACAACGTCTGCATCGATCTCACCGAGGCCAACTCCTCGGGGCAGGCGCAGTTGCTCATGGGCCGTCCTACCCGGCTGTCCACGATGATCCACCAGGACAGCCCCGCGTACGAGCGCGCCGTGCGCTCGGCCCGGGCGCTGCGCACCAAGGTCCACGAGCTGTCGGTGATGCACGGTCTGGACGCCTCCTACCTGGCCGCGGGCACGGCGTCGTGGCTCGCGGATCCCGTGGCGGACGGGTTGCGCCGGTTCATCGCCCCGGTCCTACTCGCCCCGGTCACGGTTAAGCTGCGCCCGGACCACAAGGACTTCGAACTGCACATCGTGGGTCCCGCCCACCTCAACCCGGCACTCGTGCGCCGGTTGCGCGAGGACCACGGCGTGGAACTGGCCACGGCGGAGATGTCCCGGCTCGCGTACGGCACCCGCAAGCTGGACCCGGCGCCCGTACTGGAGACCCTGCGTCAGCTCGCGGCCCACGTCCCGGGCATGCACGTGGAACACCAGTTGCTGGTCTCCACGTTCGCGGACCTGCATGAGCGTCCCGCGGACGAGCACGTGGTCGCACACACCCAGCTGATCGAGGATCTGGCCCGGCTCAAGAACCCCGAGGTCGGCAAACTGCCCGTCGTGCGCCCCCTGACCGATCGGGCACCCGGTCTCGACGAGCGGGACCCCGCCCACGAGTTGCTGCTCACTGACCTGGACGCCAATCAGCAGGAGATCGTGGACCTCGCCGAACAGGGTGAGAGCTTCGTGGTCGCCACACCCGTGGGCACCGCCGCGGTGGACACCGTGGTCTCCACGGTCGGCGCGCTCGTGCACCGCGGCCGCAGCGTCCTGGTGCTCGGCGAGTCCCGCACCACGCTCGCCGCGTTCAACCGCGCGTGGAACCGCACCGGCCTGGACTCGCTCGTCCTGCCGCTGGGCTCCCACCTGAGCCCGGACGACGTCGCCGAGCGGCTCGTGCGCGCCGTCGCCCGCAACGAACGCGCCGAGCAGCCGCAGCTCGAACAGCACCTGGACGCCCTGCAGCGCAGCCGCGAACAGTTGCGCGTGCACGAGGAATCCCTGCACGCACTGCGCCCCCGCTGGCAGGCCTCGCCCTACGAGGCCATGCAGGCGCTCGCGGAACTGACCGCGCGCACCCCCGGACCGCAGACCGCGGTGCGGTTCCGCCGTTCCGTGCTGGACGCCGTGTCCCACCGCAGCGAGGTGCAGCGTCAGCTCCAGCGCGCCGCGACCCTCGGCGCGTTCGACGCCGCGACGCTCGCGAGCCCGTGGCACGGTGCGCGGCTCGTCAACGATGACGAGGCCCGCGAGGCCCACGACCTCGCCAAGTCCCTGCTGCTCGAACTGACCACCCTCAAGACGGCCATGCGCAACGTCCTGGGGGTCTCGGGGCTGCGCGTGGGCTCGACCATCGGCGAATGGGAGCAACAGCTCGAACTCGTGATCGAGGTCGGGGAGTCGCTCGAGTACCTCACGCCGGACATCTACGACCGGCCCGTGACGGACCTGATCGCCGCGACGGCCTCCGCGTCCTGGCGGCGGGACCACGAGATCGAGCTGAGCGGGCTGCAGCGCTCCCGCCTGCGCAAGGCCGCCAAGGAATACATCCGACCCGGCGTCCACCTCTCGGACCTGCACTCGGCGCTCGTGAAGGTGCAGTCCGAACGGGACAGGTGGCGCCAGTGGGCCACCACGCTCGAACAGCCCGCCGTGTCGGACCGCGCAGGGGAGACCCTGCAGATCCATCGCCGGTTCCGCGAGGACCTCGAGGGGCTCGCGATCGCGCTCGAGGGCTCGCGCACCGCCGCGCGCCTGGAGACGGCCGGGGTGGACGAGCTGCAGGAGATCCTGGACGAACTGATCAACGACGAGGCCCACCTCGCGACCCTGCCCGAACGCACCGTGTTGCTCGACGACCTGCGGGCGCGCGGGCTGGGGGATTTCCTGCAGGACCTCGAGACCCGCGCGGTACCCGCCGAACGCGTGGGCGAGGAACTCGACCTCGCGTGGTGGCAGTCCGTGCTCGAGGCCATGATCAGCGGTGACGACTTCGTGGCCATGCCGGACGGTTCCGAGCTGCGCCGCACGGAATCCGTGTTCCGCCGCGCCGATTCCGCCCACATCGCGGCCGCACCGGCGCGACTCGAGTACGCCCTGGCCGAGCGCTGGGCGCGGGACACCAAGCGCAACCCCAGGGAGGCCCACGCGCTGCGGGACATGCTGCGCAGCGGTCACGTGCGCACCGAGGAGCTGGACCGGGTCCAGCACCTCACGCCGTCGCTCGTGCCCGTGTGGACCGCGAGTCCGCTCGTGCTCACCGCCACGCTGGGGGAGGAGCAGTCCGTGGACACCGTGGTGGTCCTGGACGCCGAGTCCACCCCGCTCGCGGCCACGCTGCCCGCGATCGTGCGGGCGGATCAGGTGATCGCGTTCGGTGACCGCAACGCCGCGGGTCCCCAGCCCTTCACGGTGGCCCCGCACGTCGCGGCCCGGGACACTCCGCAGCCCGTCGCGGAGATCGACTCGGCCTACGATGCGCTGACCCGCGTGGTGGACTCCCGGTCCCTAACCTCGGTGCGCCGGCCCATGGACCCCCGGTTGTTCGACTACCTCAATGACGCGTTCTACGACGGCGCCCTGACCCGCGTGCCGCAGGCGTCGGAACTGACGAGCGTGAGCACGGGGATGTCCGCCGAGTACGTCGTGGACGGCGTGGGCGTGCTCACCGCGGGCAGCGAGGGGGTGCAGGCACCCACCGCGGAGGTCCACCGCACCGTGGACCTGGTCTTCGCCCACGCCGAGCGGCATCCCGAGCGGTCCCTGGCCGTGGTCACCGCAAGCGCGATGCATGCCGCCCGCGTGGCCCAGGCCGTGCAACGTCGACTGCGGGAGACCGGTGAGTCCGCCGAGTTCTTCGCCCCGGGGCGCGAGTCCTTCCGCGTGGTCGAGCTGCACCGGGCCGCCGGGATCGAGCGGGACACCGTGATCTTCTCGCTGGGCTTCGGGCGCACCACGTCCGGGCGCAGCACACCGCAGCTGGGGGCGCTGTCCGAGCGGGACGGGCGCCAGGCGTTCGTGCGGGGCATGACGCGATCGCGGCGGCACACGCACATCGTCACGTCCATCCACCCCAAGGACACCGAACCGCGGCGGTTGCAGAACGGTGCCAAGGACATGTACCACATGCTCGAGATCCTCTTCGGGGAGGACACCACGTCCGAGCGCGCGGTGGCTCCCGCCGAGGACACCGACGCCGCCCCGGACGCCCTGGTCGCGGACCTCGCCCGCCGGTTGCGTGGCGCCGGAGCCACCGTGCACACCGGGTACGCCCACGTGATCGACATGGCCGCGTACGCGGAGACCGAGTCCCTCTCCGCGGGGGCGGTCACCCAGCGCGCGGCCACGGGTGAGCCCGTGCGCATCCCGGTGGCCCTGCGGTCCGACGGTTCCGAGCGCAGCCGCGCACTGAGCGTGCGCGAGCGCTCGCGGCTCATTCCGCAGCAGCTCGAACGCGCGGGGTGGAACTACGTGAGCCTGTGGTCCGTGGAGGTCTTCACGGATCCGCAGACCGTGGCGGGGCTCGTCCAGCGGTACCTGGGCCTGAGCGCCGCCGATGCGGGGCCCCGCACCGAGGCCGCCGCGCAGCGGGCGGGCGGTGCGCGTGCCGAGTGACGGCGCGGGCGCCCAGGACGGGCGCGCGCGGGACGGCGCGGCGTCGGAGGAGCTCGCGCCGGACCCTGCGCACGACCCAGGGTCCACGGGTGACGCAAGTGCCCGGGGCGCAGCGGTCACCCCGTCCGAGGTGAGCGCGCCGGACCCCACGGCCGCCGGACGGTTCGGGGGACGACGACGCCGCGGCCACCGCCGCGCGACGGGCGGGACCGCGCCGGACGCGGAGCGCGCCCTGCGCGCCGATGAGTGGGGAGCGGGTCCCGAAGCGCTGGGTTCGGACGCCCCGGATCCCCGGGAGGCGGTCGCGGAGAGCGGCCACGCGCAGTGGTTGAAGCAGCAGCGCCCACCCCACTGGGGTTGAACCGCCCACCGCCCGCACCCTGTCACGATGACACCAGGACCAGGGACACCCGACCCGTTCCGTCGAGCGTGGCCAGTTCCGCGGCGATCTGACGTGACGCCGCCAGGACCACGAGGCCGGCGTCCCCGTCGGTGCCCCCGGCGGAGAGCAGGGACGAGGTGTCGGGGGAGTGGGCGGTCGCGGCCCACAACACGGTCACGGACTCGGCCACGGTGCGGCCACGACCGTTCGAGGCATCGTCGGTGTGGTGCACGACGTCCACCACGTCACCCGGCCGGACGTGGCGCAGCACCGCGGGATCACTCACGCGCACCGTGGCGGCGGTGGTCCCCTCGGGCTGACCCGTGAGCACCCCGGGACCCAGCACCGTGGAGGGTGTCACGGGTTGACCCACGGTCAGGGCGATCGTGGTGGTCTGTCCCGCGGCGTCGTCGGGGGTGGTGAAGGCTGACGCGGGGGTGAGGGCGGACGGGAATTCGGCGATCGTGAGGTCACCGGCAGCGAGCGTCCGACCCGCCGGGATCTCCCGGGCCGCCGTGACCACGGGCGTGGTCTGCGCGCTGGGCGGCGCAAGTCGCAGGATCACGAGTGTCAGGGCCAGGGCGCACAGCGCGGCGGCCACGAGCCGGTGGCGGCGGCGCACGGCGGTGCGGAGGCGCAGGGCCAGGGGATAGTGCGGGCGGGATCGGGAGCGCATACCCGGGACGCTAGGCGGGCGGCGTCGTCGGCCCGGTGCGGCGCGGTGGACCGGTGGAGAACGGGCGCGGTCTCAGCGCCGAGTACTCACGGTGCAGTGCGCTCGCCGCGGCGAGCGCCGTGGGTTCAGGACGCGGACGTCGACCCGCTCGTGGCGGACGCGGAGGACGAACTCGCACCGCTGCCGGAGGTGGCGGACGCGGCGCTCCCGGAGTCCTTGCTCGCGCCCTTGTCCGCGGCCGGGGTCTTCGCTGAATCCCCGGAACCCGATGTTCCGGAGGAACCCTCGCTCGAGGAGGAATCCGAACGTGAATCGGTGCGGTAGAAACCGGAACCCTTGAACACCACGCCCACGGAGTTGAACTTCTTCCGCAACCGGCCGCCGCATTCCGGGCACACCGTCAGGGCGTCATCGGAGAAGGACTGGCGGATGTCGAAAGCGTGGCCGCAATCTTTGCAGGCATAGGCGTAAACGGGCACGGGCGTGTTCCTTCGAGGGGTGAGGGTGGATTACCGACCTCACATCCTACTCGCCCGTCCGCAGCGGCGATCATTGCGCGGCGGAACCCAACGACACGGTGCCCCGTTCCGTGAGGACGCTGCCGAGCACGGCGTCGTGCGCTTCGCGGGGGACGCTCCCCGCCGGCAACACCTCGTCCGCGTAGCAGCACGCCATGCTCACGAGCCGGTGCTGGGTCCCGGTCACCTTCGGCAGGAACCGGTCGTAGTACCCGCCGCCGAAGCCCAGGCGCACCCCGGCCTCGTCCACCGCGACCACGGGCACGAGCAGCACGCGCACCGCGGTGAACACCTCCGCCCCGTGGCGTTCCCCGGCCGGTTCGAGCAGCCCCGGCAGCGCACCCCGGACCAGGGGAGCGTCAGGGTGCCACTGCACCCAGCTCAGCTGCCGCAGGGGCTCGACCACGGGCAGCCACACCCGGTGCCCCCGCTGATGCGCCTGCGTGAGCGCGGGCAGCAGCGGCGGCTCGTCCGGCAGCGGCAGGAACGCGGCGAGGTCACCTGTCCCGGTCCCGGCGAGCACGCGCCCCAGGTGCTCCGCGAACCCCGTCTCCGCCCGGTGCCGTGCGGCCGCCCCACGACGACGACGCCGCGCCAGGATCCGCGCGCGCAACCGCGCCTTGTCCTCGGGCACCGGGGACGCGTGCGCGGGGGATGCCGTGTGCTCCATGCGTCGTCGACCGCCCTTCCCTGTCCACCGTTGGGAGTACATTTCCCCAGAATTCTCGCATTCCAGGTATCACACGGGCGTTGGAACACGGGTGCTCATGTGCGGTCGTTTACCCTGATCCCATGAGTCGTGAAGAGACCAAGCGCGTACACAAGGCCGTCATCCCCGCCGCGGGGCTGGGCACCCGATTCCTGCCCGCCACCAAGGCCATGCCCAAGGAAATGCTGCCCGTGGTGGACCGCCCGGCCATCCAGTACGTGGTGCAGGAAGCCGTGGACGCCGGCCTGGACGACGTCCTCATGATCACCGGCCGCTCCAAGCGCGCCCTCGAGGACCACTTCGACCGCGTGCCCGCGCTCGAGGCGCAGCTGGATGCGTCCGGTAAGAAGGCCCTGCTGGCCGAGGTCGAGCACGCATCGGACCTGGGGGAGATCCACTACCTGCGGCAGCAGGATCCCAAGGGCCTGGGACACGCGGTGTTGCGTGCCAAGACCCACGTGGGCGACGACCCGTTCGCGGTGCTGCTCGGCGACGACCTGATCGATGAGAAGGAAGACCTGCTCGCCCGGATGATCCGCGTGCAGGAGCGCACCGGCGGCTCGGTGGTGGCCCTCATGGAGGTGCCCCGCGAGAACATCAGCGCGTACGGCTGCGCGGACGTCACCGCCGTGGAGGGGGAGGACTACGTCCAGGTCAACGGCCTCGTGGAGAAGCCCGCGCCGGAGGACGCCCCGTCCAACCTCGCGATCATCGGCCGCTACGTGCTGCACCCGGAGATCTTCGAGATCCTCGAGAACACGGCCCCCGGTCGCGGTGACGAGATCCAGCTCACGGATGCCATGCAGACCATCGCGGACCGCGGGGATGCTGCCCACGGCATGTACGGCGTGGTCTTCAAGGGCCGCCGCTTCGACACCGGGGACAAGCTGTCCTACCTCAAGGCCAACATCGAGCTCGCGTGCGAACGCGAGGACCTCGGTCCGGGTCTGCGCGCCTGGATCAAGGACTACGCCCGCGACCTCGAAGGCTGAGGTCCCCGCCTTCGTGAACACGGCTGCCGAATGGCCGGTCACCCTCCAGTGGGCGCCGCTCGTGCTGCGCCCACTGGCCATGAGTGACCGCGGTGAATGGGACCGGGTGCGCTACCGCAACAAGCAGTGGCTCGAACCGTGGGAGGCGAGCAACCCCGAGGCGGACGGCGCGGCGCCGTCGTTCCGTGGTTTCGTGCGCTCCATGACCAAACAGGCGCGGGAGGGGCAGACCCTGCCGTGGCTGATCACCGAGCAGGACCCCGGGACCCGGCGCCACGAACTCGTGGGGCAACTGACCGTCTCGGGCATCACCCTGGGCTCGTTCCGCTCCGCGACGTTGGGCTACTGGGTGGACGGCGCGCAAGCCGGGCGCGGGATCGCCCCCATGGCGGTGGCCATGGCCACCGACTACTGCTTCGAGCACCTGAACCTGCACCGGATGGAGATCAACATCCGGCCCGAGAACGCCAAGTCGCTGCGGGTCGTGGAGAAGCTCGGTTTCCGGGACGAGGGGCTGCGCCCGCGGTTCCTGCACATCGCGGGTGACTGGGCGGACCACCGAAGCTTTGCGCTCACTGCGGAGGAGGTCCCGGAGGGGCTCGTTCGTCGGTTCACGGGCGAGGACCGGGGGATCACCGTCCGGCGCGCGTCTCGCTGACAGCCATGGGAAAAGGCTCCGGACGGCGTCATAACTGCATCGAATTACATTGATGTGAGCAACACGCGTTTGCGTTGCGGGGGATCACGGCGCGGTGTCCTACGCTGGGACGGTGGGATTGTCGTGGGTGAGCAGTTCGGCCGTATTGGCCATTATCATCGTGCTGTGCGTCGTGCGGTTCGCACCGCGCGTGGCTCGGCGCACGAACGCTCCTGTTCGTGCCCAGGTGGAGGCCCCAGAGCTGCAGACCGGTGCCGTGATCCACAGGCAGGAGCGCGTGGGCGCTGAGTCCACTACAGTGCACACAGTAGCCTCATCACACGTCCACGAACGGGAGACGAAAGCCATGGAGACAACGGCACCCGCGCCGGGCGCGACCACAGTCCAGCGCGGTTCCCTGGCGGGGCTGCGGATCAAGTGGGACCGCACCATCATCTTCCTCACCGGGGTGTTGCTGCTCCTGGCCGCCGTGGTGAGCGCTCTCGCCGCACCGCTGACCGCCGTGTCCTGGGCCGTACCCGTGGTCCTGTTCCTGCTGGGCGCCGGGTGCGTGGCCGGTCTGCGCTACCTCGCCGTCACCGACCGTGAACAGCGCGCCGCCGCCCGTCCCGTCACCGCGGACGTCGCCCCCGTGCAGTACGCGATCTTCGACAACGAGGACGAGGACCGCCAGGAAGCCGCTCAGTACGACCGCGAGCTGCACGCGTCCCTGGATCTGCCCGTGGACGGTGAACAGCCCGCCACCGGAACCGCCGAACGTCCCGCGGAACCCGTCTACACCGTCGCCGAGTTGCGCGCCGAGGCCCTCAAGGTAGCCCGCAGTGCCGCACCGGCCGCGTCGAGTGCCACCACGTGGCAGCCGGTCCCGGTGCCCAAGCCGCTCTACACGCAAGCGCCCGTGGTCGAGCGCAGCGAGCCGGAACCCCTCCGCGTGCCCGAGCGCCCGGCAGCCCGTTCAACGTCCCTCAAGGAAGCCATGCGCGCCGGTGAGCAGGAGCCTGCGGCGCTGAACCTCGACGACGTGTTGAAGCGACGTCGGGCCTGAGAGCTCTGCAGAACATTCGTTGACAGCAACGCGCCGCGGCACCCGACCAGGGCCGCGGCGCGTTCCACACAGGGAGCACCATGGTCACCCAACAGGTCGAGATCGAACGCAAGTACGATGTCGCGGGGCAGCGCACCCCCAAGCTCAAGCTGCACAAGCTCGAGCACTTCACCGTGGGTGAGCCCGTGGAGCACGAGATGAGCGCCACGTACTACGACACCGCGGAGCTCGCGCTCGCGCACGCGAAGGTGGCCGTGCGGCGTCGTACGGGCGGCAGCGACGACGGCTGGCACGTCAAGTACCAGGCCGGGCAGGTGCGCGGGGAACTGCACTACGAGCCGCTGAAGACCTCGGCGCAGCGGATCCCCGCCGCGCTGCGCAAGGTCCTTACCGGCCTGACCCTGGGCGAGGAGCTCACCCCGGTCGCGACCATCAACACCCACCGCACGGTGTACCCGGTGCTCGGGGAGGACGGTCAGTACGCGGAGCTGTGCCTGGACGCGGTCAGCGCGCGCGACGAGCGCGGCCGGGTCACGCGGGAATGGTCCGAGTGCGAGGTCGAGCTCACGCGCGACGACCTCACCCAGAAGCAGGCGCGCACGGTGTTCGAGGCCGTGGAGTCCGTGCTGTACGCGGCGGGGGCGGCGCCGTCGTCCTCGGTCGCGAAGATCGCCCGCGCCCTGGGCCAGGACGGTGGCGACTCGGTGCGGGTCGTCGCTCCCGAGCACGCCGCACAAGCCGGTGCGCCCGACGACGCCGCCCTCCCGGACCACGCCAGTTCCGGCACCGATGACGCCACGTCCTCGGACGGTGGTGTGAGCGACACAGATGCCGCGAAGGCGTCGGCGGAATCGGAGCGGGGTTCGGCCACGAAGTCCGAGATGACGGGCGATGCGGAGACAGACAAGGGCTCCGGCAAGAAGCCGGGCAAGAAGGCCAAGGCCGAGAAGTCCGGGAAGAAGTCGAAGAAGAAGTCCGAGAAGAAATCGGGGAAGTCCTCGGACAAGGACTCGCAGGCCCCCGCTGCGGCGGAGCCGGAGCCCGAAACGAAGTCCGAGCCGACCGGAGCGGACGTTCTCGCGGCGATGCTCGCCCGCCTGACCGGGGAGCTGCAGCGGTGGGACTTCGCCGTGCGGATCGACGCCCCGGACTCGGTGCACCAGTTGCGGGTGCGCTCGCGGGCGTTGCGGGCCGTACTGCAGGCCGCGCGTGGGTTCGTGACCGAGGACGTCGTCGCGGATCTTGAACAGCGCCTCAAGGGTGTTGCCAGGGTCCTGGGTGATGCCCGCGATCAAGAGGTCGCCCGTCAGCGACTCGACGTGTTGCTCGAGGCCCAGCCCTCCGGCGTGGTGACGGAACAGGCCAAGCAGGAACTGCGTGCCGCGGCCGACCAGCTCGGCGTGGTGGCGGGCCGCACCGTGCGCCGGGAACTCGACGGTGCCGCCTACCTGCAACTCGTGCGGGACCTGCGAGCGCTCGCGGCGGGCCAGGACATCACCGAGGACGCGGCGCAACTTTCGGCCAAGGACTTCGCCAAAACCGTGCTGGGTGCCGCGTTGAACCGTGTGCTCGTCTCCGCCAACGCCAAGGTCCCGGACGCCGATGTCGCGACCGACGTCAGCGACATGGCTGCCGAAGTGGGTCGACGCATCACCCTCCCGGGTCTGGACGCAATGCAGACCGCGGCCGCGTTCGACGTGGTCCACGAGACCCGCAAGGCCGCGAAGTCGGCGCGCTACGTGTCCGAGGCGTTGGGCCACGCCCACGCGAAGGCGGGCAAGAAGCGGGTCCGTGCGGCCGCGGTGGCCAAGGACTACCAGGACGATCTGGGTGTGATCACGGACGCCGCCGTCATGGAGGAGTGGCTGGCTCGGGCGAGCCGGTCCTTCCAGCGCACGGGCAAGGACCGCTACGCGGTGGGCCTGCTGCACGGGATGGAGCTGTCCGACCTGCGCGACGGGATGCTCGAGGCGCCGGAGATCCTCGCGGACCTGGTCGAGGACCTGCGGGGCGAGCTGCCCTCGCTGGGGTCGAAGGGCTGAGCCCCCGGCGGGAGCGGCCCCGGTGGCCTGTTCCCGCCCCTTCACCGCCGCGGCGACCGCACTGCACAACACGTATGTGCCGAAAAGACGCGGATTCGTGGATCTGGCGGTCTTTTCGCAGCACAGATGTTCGAACCCCGGAACGGTTCCATGTGGGGAACCGTTCCGGGGTCCGATGTGGGTCAGGCCCGGTGGCGGGGTGCCGCGTGCCGTCCCCGGCGCTTGCGTCCCGTCCGCTCGCCCGACGGCGCCGCGGCGGCCGCGTGAGCCCCGGCCGACGGCGCCGGCCCGGCTGAGCGGGTCCCGTCCGCCAGTGGTGACGCACCGTTGTGGTGGCCCGCTCCGGCGGTCGCGGTGGTCACGGCCAGCCGGCCCGTGGTGACGGCGGGCTCCTCGTCACCGTCCGGCGCGTTGTTCTTGGTGGCCGCACCGTGTCCGGTGGCCGGAGTGCGCCCGGTTGCCGCGGCGTCGTCGGCCGGTACGGTGTCCCGGTCCACCCGGGTGGCCAGGGGCTTCTCCACCACGAACGCCAGCACGAGCAACGCGAGCACCGCGAGCGGGATCATGTAGAGGAAGATCGGCAGCAGCGCGTCGTTGTAGGACTGGATGATGGGGTCCCGGAAGGCGTCCGGCAGCGACTGCACGCTCTCCGGGGTGAACGAATTGGGGTCCGCGGCATCCGTGGCGCGACCGGGGACCGCGGGCATGTTCTCACTCAACAGGTCCTTGAGCCGGGACACGAACAGTGACCCCACCACGGCGGAACCCACGGTGGCACCCACCTGGCGGAAGAAATTGCTGGATGCGGTCGCGGTGCCCACGATCCGGTGGGAGAACGAGTTCTGCACGATCAACACCAGGATCTGCATGCTCAGCCCGATACCGGCGCCGAACACGGCCAGGTAGAGGCACATGAGCCACGTGGGATCGGCGACCTCCAGGGACGACATGAGCCACAGGCCCACGCCCATGACCACCATGCCGGCCAGCGGGAACAGCTTGTACCGCCCGGTGCGGGAGACGATCTGACCCGAGGCGATGGACGTGATGAGCACGGACGCCATCATGGGCGTCATGAGCAGCCCGGCCTCGGTGGCGTCCACACCCTTGACCATCTGGATGTAGGTGGGCATGTACCCGATCGCACCGAACATGGCGACGCCCACCGCCAGACCGGCCAGGGTCGTGAGCGTGAAGTTGCGGTCCTTGAACAGGTACAGCGGGATCACGGGATCGGCGGCGCGGGATTCCACCACGATGAACGCGGCGGCCCCGGCCACGGCGGCGACGCACAGCCACAGGATCTGGGGGGAGTTCCAGTCGTACTGGCTACCGCCCCACGTGCACACCAGGATGAGGCTCGTGGTGGCCGCCGCCAACAGGGCCATGCCCGTGAAGTCGATCCGCTTGCCGGTGTCCCGGGGGCGTTTGGGCAGCCGAAGGAACGCGGCCACGGCGGCGATCGCCAGGATGCCCAGCGGGATGTTGATGGAGAACGCCCAGCGCCACCCGGGTCCCTCGGTGAGCCAGCCGCCCAGGAGGGGCCCGGCCACGGAGGACACCGCGAACACGGCGCCCATGAAGCCCATGTACTTACCGCGCTCGCGAGCGGGGACGACGTCCGCGATGGACGCCTGCGCCAGGATCATCAGACCACCGCCACCCAGGCCCTGCACCACGCGGGCGGCGATGAGCCAGCTCATGGAACCCGCGGCCGCGCCGATCACAGATCCGGCGATGAACAGCACGATGGCCGAGAGCAGCACGGGCTTGCGGCCGAAGAGGTCGGAGATCCGCCCGTACACGGGCATCATCACGGTGGAGGCCAGGATGTAGCCGGTGATGACCCAGCTCATGTGGTCCACACCGCCCAGATCCCCCACGATCGTGGGCAGGGCGGTGGAGAGGATGGTCTGGTCCAGCGAGGCCAACAGCATCACGACCATGAGGCCCGCGAACAGTAAGCCGATGTGCGGTGGTTTCTCCTCCGCGGCCGGGCGTGCGGCGGCCCGGGGTGAAGCAGTGGTGGTCATGAGATCTCCTTGAGAGCGGTGCGGAACACACCGATGGCGTGATCGAGGGCGCGGTGGATCGCGGCGTCGTCGGGTGTGGTGGCCAGATGGGTGTTGGTACGGAACACGAACTTGATGACCGAGCCGGCCAGCAGGACGAACGCGTGGGTCGTCTCCTCCGAGCGGGGAGGGGTGTCGCGCGCGGAGTGTTCGGTGACGGTGGAGACCACGAGGTTCTCCACCGCGGTGATGTGCATCCCGATCCGGCGTTTGAGTTCGGGGTGGGCGCACACCAGTTCACGACGGCGCGTGGCGAGCTCCGGGGGGCCCGTGGCGTCCCGCAGGACGTCCACGAACAGGCGCACGGTGCGAGCGAACTCGTCCCCGGCGTCGGGATCCGTGTAGCGCTCGCGAGCGGCATCGGACAGTCGCGGCGGGGTGAGCCCCAGCACCGCGTCCTCCTTGGACGAGTAGTAGTTGAAGAACGTCCTGCGGGAGACCCCAGCGCGTTCGGCAATGGCTTCCACGGCGGTGTCGGCGTAGTTCCCCGACGTCGCGAGCTCCAGCGCGGCGCGATGGATCTCCGCGAGGGTGCGAACACGGTGACGTTCACGCAAGGAGGGATGGGATTCTGGCACGACGAATATCCTATGCACGAGTGCAAAGTTGCACAAGTGCAAGGAATGCACGGGTGAAGTGAGTTTCGCCACGACGTGCGGGGCGCGACCGGCAGCCCACCCGGGTCCTCCAGGACGCATTCGATGCCCACCCGGGCCCTCTAGCGCTCACCCGATGCCTCCCCGGGCTCTCTCGGACGCACCCCGTGCCCACCCGCCCGCTCCTGGCCGCCGCGGCATCCGGACTGCACAACACCTGGGGCCCGAAAATGCACGGATCCTCGAATCCACGTGTCGTTCCGGGACACAGATGTTCGGGGCCGGATGGGTGGCCGGGTCGATACAGTGGGGCGGTGACAGTTCCCCTCCTCGCCTGTGTGGGCCCGGCCCAGCACGGTGTACGCATGCATGCCGAGGCCCTCGCGCGGCACACCCCGGAAGCCCGATCGGTGTCCGGCACGGTCGACGAACTCCTGCCCGATCTGCTGCACGACGACGCGCCCGTGCACCTGCACTTCACCGACCGCGTGTTCGGCGATTCCGCCACGGCCGCCGCGGACACGATCGCCCGGTTGGCCCGGGCCCGGCCCGTCTCGCTCACCCTGCACGACATTCCCCAGCCGTCGGACGGCCACGCCTTCGGGGCGCGGCGTGCGGCCTACGCGCGCGTCACGGAACTCGCCCGCACCGTGATCGTGAGCAGCGAGTCGGAGCGCCGCCAGCTCGAGCGGTTCGTCGCAGCCGATGTCACCGCCGTGCACGTGGACCCGCTGCCCATCGATCCGCCGGAGCCGGGGGAGTGGGCGGCCGCGCGACGTCGTCCGGTGAGCGGCGTCCCGAGCGTGGCGATGCTCGGCTTCCTGTACCCGGGCAAGGGCCACGACCGCGTGATCGCCGCCCTCGAAGGTGTGCGCACCCCGGTTGACGTCGTGGCCCTGGGTCGCCCCTCGGACGGTCACGAGGACCTCGTCCCGGCCCTGGACGCCGCGGCCCGCGCGCTCGGGCACTCGTTCCGCGCCACGGGATTCCTGCCCGACGCCGCCCTGACCCGCGCCGCGCAAGAGGTCACGGTTCCGGTGGTGGCACCATCGCACGTGTCGGCCTCCGGATCGGTGGGCCGGTGGATCGCGAGCGGACGCAAACCCCTCGTGACGCCCCACCCGTTCTTCGAGGAACTCGCGGCGCGGGCCCCGTGGGCGCTCACGCTCACCGATGACCTCCCGACGGCGCTGGCTCGCGCACTCGAGGATCCCGCCGCCACGTGGATCGACCCCGCCGACTGGGATGCGACTCAGGTCCCGGGCACGGCCGCGGCCGCCGCAATGCAATGGGAGCGGATCACGGGGGATCGACTCACCCGGCGGGGAGGTGCGCTGTGAGCGCGCCGTCGGTGAGCGTCGTCGTCCCGTACTTCGAGAACCAGCGCGGCCTGGACCGCCTGCTCGCGGCACTCGCTCAGCAGGACCACCCGGCAGAAGAGTTGGAGGTCGTGGTCGCCGACGACGGCTCCGCCGAGGCGCCCGCGATCCCGCCCGTCCCGTTCGCGTGCACCGTGGTGCGGCAGGAGGACCTGGGCTTCCGCGCGGGGGCGGCGCGCAATCTCGGGGCGCGCACCGCGCGGGGCGACGTGCTCGTGTTCCTGGACGGGGACATGATCCCCGAGCCGGGGTTCGTCTCCGCGATGCTCACCGGGCTCGCCCGGGCGGATGACGGCCACGGCGTGCTCGCGGTGGGCGCTCGTCATCACGCGGCGCTCGACGGTCTCGACGTGCCCGCCGTGCTGCGCTGGGTCGCGGGCGAGAACCTCCCCGGCGCACGTCGGCTGCAGGATCCCGCGTGGCTCACGGACGGCTACGCCCGCACGGCGGATCTGGCGGACGCGGGGACCGAGGACTTCCGGCTCGTGATCAGCGCGCTGCTCGCGATGGACCGCGCATTGTTCGAGCGCTGCGGCGGCTTCGACGAGAGCCTCGTGGGCTACGGCGGCGAGGACTGGGATCTGGCGTACCGCTGCTGGCAAGCGGGCGCGCGCTTCACCCACGTGCCGCAGGCGGGGGCGTGGCACGACGGCCCCGACCTCGCCGGCCGCAGTGCCTCGCGCGCGGTCAAGGACGCCGAAACCCTCGCCCTCGCCCGGCGGATCCCGCTGCGCAGTACGCGCGGGCCGGGCGTCGCGTTCGCCCAACCGTGGGCGGTCGTGCGGGTGCGCGGGCACGACGACGCCGCCGAGGCCTACCTCACCGCCGCCCACGTCCTGCGTGACACGGACGCCGGGGTGTGGTTCGTGGACCGCACGGACGTCCCGGACGCGCTCGCCGAGGACCCCCGGATCCGGCTCGGCACACCCCCGCGGGTCGTACTCGACCGGGCCGTGGTCCTCGCCGATGTCCACGCGCCCCTCACGCTGGACGTGCCCCTGCGCCGGTGGTACGAGCGCGGGGAGAGCCACGTCCCGGGGTTGCTCACGGTGCGTTCCGTGCGCGCCGTGAACCGGGCAGAATCGGATCCGGTGCGCGTGGACCCGGAGGATCCGCAGGTCCCGGTCCACGCCGCGGACACCGCACGACGACTCGAGGACAGGGTGGGACATGGCCGCTGAACCAATGGATGATGCTCACATCGCGGGCCGCAGGGTGCACTACGGCGATTTCTACGGGCTCAACGAACTCCCCGACGTCCCGCTGTTCGCGGTGTACGGCAACTGTCAGGCCGAGTCCCTGCGCGTCCTGCTCCACGGCGCCCTGGCCGGTGAGTGGCACGGCGTGCGCCTGCCGCCCGTGCACGAGTTGACCGAGCAGGACCTTCCCCACCTGCATACCCTGCTGCCGCGGCTCTCGCTGTTCGTGACCCAGCCCGTGGTGGTCGGATATCGCGGCCTGCCCCTGGGCAACGACGACGTCCTGCCGCGGTTGGCCGACGACGCCCGGGTCGTGCGCGTCCCGGTCATGCGGTGGACCGCCCTCATGCCCACGCTCGCGATCGTGCGGGCCCCGGGCGTGGGGGATCCGCCCGTGGCCCCGTATCACGACCTGCGGGTGCTGATCGCGGCGGCCCGGGGTGATTCCACGGTGGAGCTGACCCGTCCGTCCCCGGAAGCGGTGCGGGTCGCGCGGGAGGAGTCCCTGCAACAGCTGCGGATACGACAGGATGCGCACCACACCCTGGATGCGGCGTCGATCCTGGATGCCGCCGGCCCCAACGCCGTGCACGTGATCAATCACCCGGGCAACGGGGTGCTCACGGGCGTGGCCGCAGCGATCCTGGCGGGGGCCGGCCTCAATGCGACCGTCCCCGATCCCGGGCGCGTGCTGCTCGGCGGGATCCGCGCGCCCATCTACACGAGCACGCTCGAGGCGCTCGGCCATGAACCCGATGACCTGATCGGGGGTCCGCACGACGACTGGATCATCCACGGGGAGCACATCCCGGAACAGGACATCGCGGCCGAACACCTGGGCTGGTACGCCCGGAACCCCTCCGTGGTCACGGCCGGATTGGTGCGCCACGAGCAGCTCATCTCCCGTTTGGGACTGGACGGGGGACTGCGCCGATGAGCACCAGCAAGAAGGACACGGCGACAGCGGCGTCGTCGGGCCCGGAACGCACTCCGGACGGGCACCACATCGTGGTCAACGGGCGCAAGTGGCGCGCCACGGATCCGGGAATTCCGGAGAAGTTCCGGGAGGAACTGGTGCGCGAACTCATGAGCGCCCGGCGGGCCGTGAGGACCAAGGACGAACACGCGCGCGAGCGGGTCCAGGACGCGAAGGTCGCGCTGGGCGAGCGTGGGGACCCGTGGTGGGAAGCCCCCACCGAGTCCGGGATCCGGGAACGGCGCGCCGCCACGATCCGGGCCCTACTGCGACACCGGGCGGGCAAGACGATCTGCCCGTCCGACGTCGCCCGGGCCCTGGGCGGGGACGACTGGCGGGACGCGATGCAGGACGTGCGCGACGTCGCCCGCGACATGGCGGACGTGGGGGAGATCACGGTGCAGCAAAAAGGTGAGACAGTGGACATCACCACAGCCCGTGGTCCCGTCCGGCTCGCGCCGGGACCGGAACTCACGGGGATGCCCGCGGACGGGGATTGACACCGTCCGCCCGGACCGAGGAGGTCGCGCATGACGTTCCTGGACGACGCCACATCACTGCAGCCCGAGCTCGTGGCGCTGCGCCGCACCCTGCACTCCAACCCCGAACTCGGCAACGACCTGCCGTGGACCCAACAGCAGGTCCTGGACGCCCTGGCCGGGTGCGATCTGGAGATCACCAAGGGCGAGTCCGTGACCTCGGTGGTCGCGGTGCTGCGCGGTGCGAAACCCGGGCCCACCGTGCTGCTGCGCGGGGACATGGACGGGCTGCCCGTCGTGGAGAAGACCGGGCTGGAGTACGCCTCGAGCAACGGGAACATGCACGCGTGCGGTCACGACCTGCACACCGCGGGTCTCGTGGGCGCGGCCAAACTGCTGAGCGCTCGCCGGGAGGATCTCGCGGGCAACGTGATCTTCATGTTCCAGCCCGGTGAAGAGGGCCCCGGTGGAGCGGCCCCCATGCTCGAGGAGGGCCTGCTCGAGGTCACCGGTGAGAAGCCCGTGGCCGCGTACGGCATCCACGTGAGCCCCGGTGAGCAAGGCGTGTTCAACTACCGCCCGGGCACCGCGATGGCCGGTGCGAACTACATGAACGTGACGTTCCACGGCAAGGGCGGGCACGGTTCGCAGCCCCACACGGCCAAGGACCCGGTGCCCGCGCTGCTCGAGTTCGGCACCGCGCTGCAGGTCATGATCACGCGCCGGTTCAGCGTGTTCGATCCCGTGGTCGCCTCGATCACCCAGCTCTCCGCCGGGCAGGCCATGAACGTGATCCCGGATTCCGCGCAGCTGGGGGCGAGCGTGCGCACGCTGTCCCGCGAGAACACGGAACTGTTCCCGGTGGCCGTGCGCGAGCTCGCGGACGGGATCGCCGCGGCCCACGGTGTGCGCGCCGAGGTGGACTGGAACATCCTGTACCCCGTGACCGTCAACGACGACGCCGAGGCAGCCTTCACCGCCGAGACCCTCACCCGGATGTTCGGTGAGGACCACGTGGTCGAGGTCGAGAACCCGCTCATGGGTTCCGAGGACTTCTCGTTCGTGCTCCAGGAAGTACCCGGGTGCTACGTCTTCCTGCAGTGCAGCCCGCCGGACGTGGACCTCGCCACCGCGGACTGGAACCACTCGCCCGGTGTCCTGTTCGACGACGCCGTCCTGGGCGCCCAGGCCGCGGCCCTCGCCGAACTCGCGTGGGAGCGTCTGGCGCGCGCCTGATGTCCTGACCGGTGGCCGGGTTCCCGCCCGGTCGCCGGTCACCCCGGTAATCCCGTCCCCGGGGGCGGATCCACAGAACGGATGACCCATGGCACCCATCCTCGCCGCAGCCATCGTGCTCGCCTTCATCGCCCTGGGGGAGCTCGTCTCCCTGTGGTCGAAGGCCCGCGTCCCTGCCCTGCTCGTGGCCATGTTGGGGGTGTTCGTCTTCGCGAAAGCGGGCATCATCCCCGCCGATCTCGTGGAGACCTCCACGATGGTCGCCCTGGGCGCGTTGATCCAACCGGCGTTGATGGTGCACATGGGGTCCCTGATCCCGCTGTCCGTGATCCGGCAGCAGTGGAGAGCGGTGCTGATCGCGCTCGCGGGCATGGTCGTGGGTGTGGGTTTCGTGCTCGCGGCCGTCACCCCGCTGTTCGGTTTCGAGTACGCCGTGGCGGGATCCGGGCCGCTGGCCGGCGGGATCGTCTCCACCGCACTGACCACGCAGGGCCTCACGGGTGCGGGTGTCGCCGGCGCCGTCCTCGTGGTGCCCACCCTCGTGCTCATGCTCCAGTCCTTGCCGTCCATGCCGCTGACCAACCTGCTCCTGCGCCGCTACGCGTTGCATCTGCGGGACGCCGCGGCGCCCCGTTCCCAGCGTCGTTCCGACACGACGCTCACCGACACCCCGACCGCGGACGCGACGTTCACCGACCGACCGGCCGCCGACGCGACCGCCGAACCTCCGCGCGACGGCGGCCTCGGGGGCGGCGCCGCGCGGCGCACGCTCGTCAGGCTGCCCGAATCCCTGCGCGAGAACCAGTTGTTCCTACTGTTCCTCGTGCTGCTCGCGGGCTCCGCGGCGTTCTACCTGGGTCAGTGGACGGGCGTGAGCTATTCCATCTGGGGCCTGGCTCTCGGCATTGCCCTGACCGCACTGGGCGTGCTGCCGGACAAGATCCTGGAGCGCAGCAACTCGTTCGGGCTGGCGATGGCGGCGATCATCTGCATCGTCATCGCGCCACTGATGGGCGCATCGATCGCGGACGTGCTGGCGTCCCTGGCTCCCGTGGTGGCCATCCTGCTCATCGGGATGCTCGGGATCCTGATCGGGGGAGCGGTGATGACCAAGCTCCTGGGGTGGGACCCCCGGCTGGGCATGCCCGTGGCGCTCACGGCGATGTTCGGTTTCCCCGCCGACTACCTGATCGTGCAGGAGGTCGTGCGGTCCACGGGCCGGGACGAGGCGGAGCAGGAGGCCCTGCGCACCAGGATCCTGCCGCCCATGCTGATCGGTGGCTTCACCTCGGTCAGTGCCGGGTCCATCGTGATCGCGAGCGTCCTGGTGAGTCTGCTCTGAGCTCTTCCGGCCCTGTCTCTGGGCGGCCGGGGTAGTGCACGCGGTTCAGCGCACCCGCTCCCCGGACTGCCACACCCCGCGGACCCGGCCGCGCAATTGGGTGACGCCCTCGCGGTGGAGATCGCCCTGGAGCAGGACCAGATCCGCTGTGGCCCCGCGCTCCAGGTTTCCCAGGCACGGTTCCTCGATGAGCTGCGCGGCCGTGGAGGTCGCGGCACGCAACGCATGCACAGTGGACATCCCATTGGCCGCCATGAGCTCGATCTCCTCGAGGTTCTCGCCGTGGGCGCCCACGCCCGCGTCCGTGCCCATCGCGATCTTCACGCCGGCATCGTGAGCCTTGGCCACGGAGGCGCTATGGGCCTGCGCCACGCGCCGGGCCTTCTCGGCCACACCCGGGGGCAGGGGCACACCGGCCTCATGGGCTGTGATCACCGCGAGCGGGGCCTGCAGTGTGGGGACCAGGAAGGCGTCGTGCTCCAGGAACAGTTCGATCGCCTCGTCGTCGAGGAAGATGCCGTGTTCCACGGAACGCGCTCCGGCGCGCAGGGCGTTCTTGATCCCGGGGGCACCCTGGGCGTGGGACATCACGTAAGCGCCCTGTGCACGGGCCTCGGCCACGATGACCTCGATCTCGTCCGGGCCGAACTGTGAGTGCTGCGGATCGTCGTCGGGGGACAGCACACCGCCCGTGGAACAGATCTTGATCTGGTCCGCACCGGCCCGCAGGATCTCGCGGGCCTTGCGCCGGACGCCGTCGGGACCGTCGGCCACGCCGTCGGGGCGGCCGGTGTGCGGCGCGAGCATGGGTGAGCAGGCACCCGAGAGCAACCAGCTGTCACCGTGGCCCCCGGTCTGGGACATGATGCTCACGGCGAGTTTCACGCGGGGTCCGCGGACCAGCCCGGTGGCCAGGGAGTGTTTGAGGCCGGCGTCCGCGCCGCCGGCGTCACGCACGGTGGTCACACCGGCATCGAGCGTGCGCCGCATGTTGTCCACCGAGCGGTAGAACTGCGTGGAGAACGGCTCCGCGAAGCCCGCGAGGGACCCCGCGTTGCTCACGGTCAGGTGGACGTGGCAGTCGATGAACCCCGGGGTGAGCGTGTGTCCCGAGCCGTTCACCGTGCGCGTGTCCTGCGAGGCCTGGATCTCGCCGTGCGAGGCCACTCGCTCGATGCGTCCTTCGCGCACCAGGACGTCCCTGGTCCCGGAGTGAAAGTCCGTGCCGTCGAAGACGACGACGTCCGTGAACAGCGTGCTGGTGGGTTCCCTCATGGTGTCCTCCCGGGGTGTGGGCGTTGCGGCGGAGTCAGGCGTGCAGAACCTCGTGGGATTCCGAATCGCGGATGTCCGCGGTCTCGATCTGGAACGTGGAGTGGTGTACCGACACGTCGAAGTGTTCCGCGACACACGTCTTCACGTCCCGGAGCAAGTCTGCCGCATGGCCGTCCCGGAAGCACTCGTCCTCCACGACCACGTGCGCGCTGATGGTGGGCAAGCCGGTGGCGACCGTGGAGGCGTGGACGTCGTGCACGTCCACCACGTGGTGCAGCGCCATGATGTGCTCACGGAACAGGTCCAGGTCCAGGCCGCGCGGCGTGAACTCCATGAGCACCGCGGCGGTCTCGCGCATGATCCGCACGGCGCGGGGGAGGATGAGTGCGGCGATGAACAGTGCCGCCACGGTGTCCGCGCGCTGGAACCCAGTGGTCGCGATCACCACGGCTGCCACGATCACGCCCAGCGAGCCCAGGGCGTCGTTGACGACCTCCAGGAACGCGGCACGCATGTTGAAGTTGCTCTCCCGACTCGAGGACAGCACCAGGATGGCCACCACGTTGCACGCCAACCCCACGGCGCCGAAGACCAGCAGCTCCGTGGGCGGTACCTCGCGCGGTTCCACGAGTCGCCGCACACCTTCCACGGCGGCGAAGATCCCCACGCCCAGCAGGAGGGTGGCCTGGCCGAGGGCCGCGATCACCTCCACGCGCCGGAATCCCCACGTGTGCTTGGAACTGGCCGGGCGCGTCATCAGATGCGCCGCGATGAGCGCCACAAGCAGCCCGATCGCGTCCGTCAGGGCGTGGACGGTGTCGGTCAGCAGGGCCAAGCTCCCCGTGATCACCGATCCCACCGCCTGGGCCACGACCATCCCCGCGGTCAGCCCGAAGGCCACCCACAGTCGCCCCCGATGTCCCGTGGCTCCCGGGTGCGTGTGCCCGTGCGCGTGTCCGGCGCCCATCACTCGGCCTCCCGTCCCGACGACGACGCCGCCGCCCCGCCCTGCGCTGCAGCGGTCCCGGTGGCGGGTCCCTGCGGGGGATGACGCAAGTGGGCGCACAGCACCGCGTCGGTGCCGGTGGCGTGCAGGATGTGTTCCGCGGCGGCGATCAGTGCTGCGAGTTCATGGGGGCGGGTGAGGGAATACCACGTGGCACGCCCCTCCGGCCGGGCCTGGATCAAATGGCACTCCACGAGGAAGCTCAGGTGCTTGCTCACCGTGGACTGGGCCAGGCCCATGTGCTCCACGAGGTCCCGGACCCGGTGTTCCCCCGAGGCCAGGTGCTGCACCACGGCCAGCCGGGTCGGTTCACTCAGGGCCTGGAACAGGTGCGCGTACGCGGCGGTGGCTCGTGCATCCAGCGTGGGGAGCTCACTCACTTCAATCGCCATGGAGCGATGATATCGCCCTACGCCGCAAACAAAAAAGTGTGAGGTGATGTGGGTCGCCCTGGGGCGCCGCGACACGACCACGCCGGACACATCTGTGCTGCGATACGACGCTTTTCCGGGCAATCCAGCGTCTTATCGCAGCACAGATGTTCCGGTAGCCGCGCGGGAGCCGCGGGCCACCCTGCTGAACGTGAATCGGGGTCACATCGTGGGATTAAACCGCAGGATGCGGTCATCCCCCTCGGACGGCGAGCCACGCCCGTCCGTGTTGTTGGTCATGACCCACAGCGAGCCGTCCGGGGCCTCGGTGACATCCCGCAGCCGACCGTATTCATCGGTCAGGTGTTCCACGGACTGTGTGGCCTCCGGCAGTGGGATCTCGTGCAGTCGCGCGCCGCGCAGGTTGGCCATGTACAGGGTGCCATCCATGATGGCAATGCCGCTGGGGCTCGCCTCCGCGGGCTGCCACTGCTGGACGGGATCGATGAACTCGTCGCGGTCGCCCATTCCCTCGACCTCCGGCCAGCCGTAGTTGCCACCGGGCTCGATCACGTTGAGCTCGTCCCACGTGCTCTGCCCGAACTCGCTCGAGTACATCGTGCCGTCCTGCGCCCACGCGAGCCCCTGCGGGTTGCGGTGGCCGTAGCTGTACACCGGTGAGCCGGGGAACGGGTTGTCCTGCGGGACATCACCCGACGGGGTCAGACGCAAGATCTTCCCGGACAGTGACTCCCGGTCCTGGGCGGCAGTGCGATTCCCGGCGTCACCGACGGTCGCGTACAGCATGCCGTCGGGCCCGAACGCGATCCGCCCACCGTTGTGGGTGCTGCCCGCGGGAATGCCGTCCAGGAGCGTCTCGGCATCCCCGAGGGACAGGTTGCCCGGCGCGCCGGTGATGGGGAAGCGCTGGATCCGATTGCCGTCCTGGGCGGTGGAGTACGCGTAGAGGTGGTTCTCGTGCACGGCCAGTCCCAACAGCCCGCCCTCGCCCCGCGGCGCAACGCCGCGAACGACGTCCACCTCGCGAGCTTGCCCGGCGTCGTCGAGCTCCAGAATTCTTGCCGAGTCGCGCTCGCTGACCAGGGGAGTGCCGTCGTGGAAGGCAACGGACCACGGCGCGTCCAGGTTTTCGGTCACGGTCCGGGGCTCACCCAACGATGACGCCGCCGCGGCCGTTTCGCTCGGGGCCGGCTCAGCCGGCCGGTCGCCGTTGCCGGTGCACGAGGTCAGAAGGAAAAGGCCGCCCACAAGGAACGCGGCGGCTGCGGGACGTGGTGTGGAAACCATGCTGCGGTCCTTTCGGGGCCGTGGCGTGGCTCCAGCCTAACGGGGCTGTTCAGGACGGCCGCGATCGTGACTCGAGTGCGACGGCGTGGACAGCGGCCGCCAGCGCGTCTGCGAGGTCGTCGGAACTCAGCGCGGAATTCACGGGGGCGTGGCCCGGATCGGTCTCGGCGCCGATCCCCGCTGACCCCCGCGCCCTGACCGCGGGCACGTGGATGAACGCGGCGGGCAGATCCGTGCGGTGCAGCGTGGTCCAAAAGACGGCGTTGCACAGGAACGCGCCGGCGTCGTCGGAGACCTCGGCGGGGACGCCCGCGTCCTTGATGGCGCGGACGAGCGCGATGGGGTCGATGCGGGACTCGAAGCGCTCGGGACCCTCGGCGAGGGGAGCGGCGTCGCGGATCGCACCGTCGTTGTCCGGGATGCGACCGTGGCCCAGGTTCTTGGCCCAGCGCTCCGGGGTGACGGCCGCTCGGCGGCCCGCTTCGCCCACGGCCACGACGGCGTCGGGCCGGTGTTCCTCGACGGCCCGCAGCAGCGCGGCACCCGCGCCGGACCATGTGACGGGGAGGATCGCCGTGGCGATGCGTACGTCGTCGCTCGGCGCGAGCTCGCGGAGGATGTCGACGGCGACGCCGCTCGCGTTCTCCGTCTCACCGCCGAAGGGTTCGAAGCCGGTCACGAGGATCTTCATGGGCTCACAGTATCCGCGCGCGGCGGGTCAGTCTCGGAGGATCTTCTCCATGGCAGGGGCGTCGGTGAAGAAGGTCTGGAAATCGACGTCGTCGTCGAGTCGGCTCTGCAACTGCTCGGGGGAGTAACCGGTGAGCCAGCAGATGATCTGATCGACCTCGTCCTTGGTGCGGTTCTTCTTCTCCGCCTTGGTCACGTAGTGCGGGTACACGCTGGCGACGCTGGTGGTGTAGATGCGGTGCTGGGGCATGGGGCCCTTCTGCCGGAGGCAATGGGTGGGGGCACACGTGTGCCCCGAAAAGACACCTCCTCGGCGGATCGCGTGTCTTAACGGGGCACAGATGTTCGCGACGGTCCGGAGGCCGCGGCTCCCGACTCCATTGATCGGGAGCGCGGCGCACGGACAACAAAGATCCCGTGCCCTTACGGACACGGGATCTGAGAAAAATGTGGAGCTTAGGGGAATCGAACCCCTGACCTTTTCATTGCGAACGAAACGCTCTACCAACTGAGCTAAAGCCCCGAACAACAGAGAACACTCTAGCCCTCCGCGCCGGTTTTCGCACATCCGCGCGCCACGAAGCCGTACGTATCGCTCGGATGGGCCTGCACGCCCAGCTCGGACAGGCCTGGACATGGCGCACGCACGGGTGCACTTAGGGTGGGAGCATGACCGCAGCGGACACCCCGACACCCCCCTCTGAGCTCGCGGAGCCGGGCGCGTTCACCGTGGGGTACGTCCCCGGCGTCATGCCCGGCAAGTGGTTCGGCCGGTGGCGCGAGCGCAGGATGCGCCCCGAGCTGCGGGACGTCCTGGTCCCGGTCGCGGAATGGCGCTCCGCGCTCGACGACGCCGCCGTCACCGCGTGCTTCGTCCGGCTCGGCTGGGCACCGGGGGATCCCTCGCTCGAGGACCTGCGGGTCACCCACAATGCGGTGCACCTGTACGACGAGCTGCAGGTGGCGGTGCTGAGCACCGACGACCTCCTGACCGTCCTCGACTCCCTCACCCTGGCGCAGCTCACCGAGGAGTCCACCCCGCAAGCGCACGCCGACATCGACGACGCCGCCATGGCCGTCGAACTCGCCGCCGCCGGCGTGGGCCCCGTGGTGCTGCCGATGTCCGTGGCGCGCCTGCATGCCCGCAAGGACGTGACGTTCCGGGAACTCACGGACGCCCCCACCGTTCCCGTGGTCCTCGTGTGGCCCCGCGGCCTGGATGACGAGGGCGAGGACACGGTGCAGCGGTTCGTGGGAATCGTGCGTGGCCGTAAGGAGTCCAGTGGCAGGGAAGCGCCGCGAGACGGCGACCGCACCAAGGATGGGGCCCGTGACAGGGACAGGCGAGCGGCGTCATCGGCGGGGAAGCATGGCGCAGCGAAGCCGGGACGCGGGCGGCCCTCCCGGGGTGGGGGAGTCCGCCGGAAGCGGAGCTGACGGCCCGCGCTCAGCCGTCCCCGCGGCGTTCCGCGGACGTGGTTCCCTCGCCGGACTCGTCGCGGCTGGGGGTGCGGCCGTCCGGGGTGTGGCTGTCCACGTCCACGGGTTCGGGGCGCACCGGGGTGGTGCGCAGCTTGCCGGTCGTAGGCACACGCGGCACGGGGAAGGACGTGGTGGGTGCTTCTCCCTGAGTCTCGGGCTCGGCCCCCGTGCGCACCGTGACCTGGTTGGTCAGCGGGATGCGCAGTCCGTCCCGGTCCAGCATCTTCTTGATCCGCACCCGCATCACGCGGGCCACGTCCCACTGCTCGAGGGGAGCGGTCTTGACCGCCAACCGGATGGTGATGCTCTCACCCGAGATGTTCTCTACACCCCACACCTCGGGGTCCGCGACGATGCTGGGACCCACGTCCGGATCGTCACGCACGAGCCGGGCCTCGTGTTCGATCATGTCCGCGATCAGGTCGATGTTGGTGTCGTAGGGCACCGGGATGTCCAGGACGCAGCGGGCCCAGCCCTGGGACTGATTGCCCACGTGCAGGATCTCGCCATTGCGCACGTGCCACAGGGTGCCCTTCACGTCCCGGACCTGGGTCACGCGCAACCCCACGTTCTCCACGGTCCCCACGGCCTCACCGAGATCCACGGAGTCACCGATGCCCAGTTGGTCCTCCGCGACCATGAAGATCCCGGAGAGGTAGTCCTTGACCAGGGACTGCGCGCCGAAGGACAGTGCCACGCCCGCGATGCCCGCGGACGCGAGTACCGGGCCGATGTTGTACCCGAGTTCCGAGATGATCATGAGGATCGCGATCGCCCACACCACCACGGTGGACACGGACGAGAGCACCGCCCCGATGGTCCTGGCCCGCAGGCTCTGACGCTCCGATGCCAGTCCCGCGTCCTGCACCCAGCGGGCCTGCCCGTGGTCGATACGTTTGATGATCCGCGATTGGGTGCCGCGCGCGATCCCCCGGGTGATCTTACGGATCAGCAGGCGCACGAGCGCGGAGACCACCACGGCGCCCAGCAACACGAGCACCACGCGGAACGGTTTGTCGAGCCAGAATTCCCAGTTGTCCATCCCCGCCAGGGTAATGGCCCGGGGTGGGCGCCCGCTCAACCCGGAGCGAGAGCGGCCTTCACAGGCGTTATCGGACGACGTCACCCGCGGACGTCACCCGACGACGTCGCCCCCGGACCGTCCCACCGTGCGGCCCGTCCGCGCCCCAGCGGACCGACGCGCTGCGCGCCTCACAACCAGTTCTTGACCTTGAACACCGCGTAGAGCACCACGGCCACGAGCAGCATGAGGCCCAGGGACATGGGGTAACCCAGGCGCCAGTCGAGCTCGGGCATGTGGGTGAAGTTCATGCCGTAGATCGAGCCCACGATGGACGGCGCGAAGAGGATCGCCGCCCACGAGGAGATCTTCTTCATCTGTTCGTTCTGCTGCATGGCGGCCTCGTTCTGCCGCGCCGTGGTGAGGGTGGAATCCACGCTCATGGCGTCGGTGAGCGAGGCCCGCATGGATTCGAGCTTCCCGCTGACCTGGATTACGTGATCCAGCACGTCCCGCAACCGGTGCTGCAGTTCCTCGTGCGTACCGTACTTGGTGAAGCCCGTGAAGTAACGCTGCATCACGTTGCTGAGTGGGGCCACCCCGCGGTGGAAGTCGTTGATCTCCCGGGCGAGCTCATAGATCCGTTGCGAGACGTTCGGCTGCCCGGCGAACAGGGCGTCCTCGATCTCGTCGATGTCGTTCTCGAGACCGTCGAGCACGGGGAAGTAATCGTCCACGATCTGGTCCAGCAACGCGTACAGCACGCCGTCCGGACCGAAGCACAACAGCTCCCGGTCCTCCTCGACCCGCTTACGCACCCGCCCCACGCCGTTGGACTCGGAGTGGCGGATGGTGATCACGAAATGGGGTCCGGTGAAGATGTGGATCTCACCGATCTCCACGGTCTCGGTCGCGTCCTGGTAGACCGCCGGGCGGATCACGGTGAACAGCGTCTCGCCGTAGCGTTCCATCTTGGGGCGCTGGTGCGCCTGGACGGTGTCCTCGACCGCGAGCTCGTGCAGGTGGAAGTGCTCGGCGAGCGAGCGGGTCTCGTCCGGATCGGGCCGGTACAACCCGATCCACGCCACGACCGTGTCCCCGCTCTCGGACGCGGAGGGCTCCCCGGGATGCTCCAGCATCCGCTGCAGCAGGTCGTACGTCTCCTCGAGGGACCGGGGCGACTCGACCCTGCGCCCGTTGCGGTAAATGGCGTTCTCCACGATGCTCACCCGGACATTATGGGCCCCGCCCGCGCGTCGCACCGACCGCACCCTGCCGCGCCCGCACCGCCCCGGGGAAAACCGGTCCGCTGTCAGGGGTCACCCCGAACGCGTCAGTAGACTGGCGCTCATGAGCAAGCCGTTCGATTCCCGCGTGGGCGCCTATGCCCTGATCACCCGCGACGAGCACGTGCTGTTGACGCACTGGAACCCCCGTCACCCGGGGTTCGACGGCGCGTGGACCCTTCCCGGCGGCGGCATGGAACCGGGGGAGCAACCGGAGCAGACCATGATCCGGGAGGTCTTCGAGGAGACCGGTTTCCACGTGGAATCGGATGGCCTGGTGGGCGTGCACAGCTACTGGATGACCCCCGAGCAGCGCCTGGACGGTCAGCCCCGGGTCAATCACGCGTGCCGCGTCCTGTACACCGCCCACGTCACGGGCGGTGAGCTGGCGGTCGAGCAGAACGGTTCCTCCGACGACGCCGCGTGGTTCCCGATCGCACGCATCGACTCCCTCAAGCGCCTGGACCTCGTGGACCAGGGCCTGCGACTCGCCGGGCTCACGAGCATCGTCACGGACCCGGACACCCCACCCGAGGACATCCCCGAGCAGGACGTGGCCACCGAGCCCGGCCAGGACCGGTGAGTCACGGGGTGCGGCTGCGCGCCGTCGCCGCGCTCGCGAGCGGCGCCCTCCTGCTGAGCGCGTGCGGCGCGGGCGGCGGGACCGGCGGGCCGGACACGGGAACGGCGAGCCAGGCGTCGTCGTCGAACGCCACGGGGGAGCCCACCGTGAAGATCGCGACCGGTGTGGACCTGCAGACCCGCGTGCTGGCGCACCTGTACCAACAGCGGCTGGCCGCGGACGGGATCACCGCGAGCGTGGTGGACGTGGGGACCACGCGCGAACAGATCGTGGACGCACTGCAGGCCGGCCGCGCGACCATGGTCCCCGACTTCACCGGTGATCTGTACGTGTACACGCGGCAGAACGAGCGGCCTGCCTCGCCGCAACCGAGTGCGAACCCCTCGTCCACGCGTTCTCCCGCCCCGGACACGGACACCCCGCGCGGGCTGCTGGACTCGCTCGGGCAGTTGCTCGGCATCACGGGGGAGACCGGGCCGTCCGACGACGACGTGTACCGCGCCCTGCCCGGGGCACTGCCGCGCGGGCTGACCGTGCTCGATTCGTCGTCCGCGCAACGTACGGACCGCGTGGTGGTCACGGCCGCGACGAACGCGCAGTACAACCTGGGGGGGCTGAACACGATCGGGGAGCACTGCCCCGAGATGGCCGTGGGGATGGCCCGTGGCTACGCGGACAGCGCCCAGGGGGAACGCGGGCTGAAGGCGTATTACGACTGTGCGCCCAAGGCCGTGCCGGAGTTCGCGACCACCGGTGAGCTCGTGAATGCGCTGCTGAGCCACGATGTGCAGGCCGCGGTGCTGCGTTCCTCCGAACCCGCGATCGACGACGACAGGCTCGTGGAACTGGACGACCCGAACCGACTGTTCCGCCCGGAGCGCGCGGTGGTGCTCAGCTCCGTGGGCATGGACGACCGGGCGGTGGCGTCGGCGAACGCGGTCTCGGCAGATCTCACGTCGGAGGACCTGACGACCATCACCCGGCTCGCGGGCGGGTCCGATCCCGCGATGAGCCCCGAACAGACGGCCACGTTCCTACGCGAGCAGCCGCGCTGACGTGATCCGAGAAGTGCTGACGTGCGACGGGAGGCAGTAAGCGACGTCGTGGGCCCTTGAGCCGCGGAGCACCGCCGCGTGCCGACCGAATCGGGATGGGGGCGCCGAGTATGGTGACCCCATGGCAAAGGTGAAACAGTCCGACAAACTGAAGAACGTCCTCTACGACATCCGCGGGCCCGTGCTCGAGCAGGCGGAGAAGATGGAGGCCGCGGGTCAGCGCATCCTGCGCCTGAACATCGGCAACCCCGCACCCTTCGGCTTCGAGGCACCGGACGCCATCCTGGTGGACATGATCAAGAACCTGCCGAACGCGCAGGGCTACTCGGACTCCCGGGGCATCTACTCCGCGCGCACCGCGGTGGTGCAGTACTACCAGACGCGCGGGATCATGAACCTGGACACAGACGACGTCTACCTGGGCAACGGTGTCTCCGAGCTGATCACCATGACCCTGCAGGCACTGTGCAATCCGGGCGACGAGATCCTCATCCCCTCACCGGACTACCCCCTGTGGACGGCGTCGGTGGCGCTGTCCGGTGGCACGCCCGTGCATTACACGTGCGACGAGGAGAACGGGTGGAACCCGGACCTCGAGGACATGGAATCCAAGATCACCTCGCGCACCAAGGGCATCGTGATCATCAACCCCAACAACCCCACGGGTGCGGTCTACTCACGCGAGACCCTGCAGAAGATCGTGGACCTGGCCAAGGAACACGAGCTCATCCTGTTCTCGGACGAGATCTACGAGAAGATCACCTACGACGACGCCGAGATGATCAACACCGCGAGCCTCACGGGCGAGGACGTGCTGTGCCTGACGTTCTCGGGCCTGTCCAAGGCGTACCGGGTGGCCGGCTACCGCTCCGGGTGGCTCGCGATCACCGGGCCGAACTGGCGCGCGGAGTCCTACCTGGAGGGCATCAAGCTGCTCGCCAACATGCGTATGTGCGCGAACGTGCCCGCACAGCACGCGATCCAGACGGCGCTGGGTGGATACCAGTCGATCAACGACCTCATCCTCCCCGGCGGGCGGCTCAAGGCCCAGCGGGACATCGCCCACCGTAAGCTCAACGAGATCGACGGCGTCACGTGCGAGCAGGCCCGCGGTGCGCTCTACCTCTTCCCCAAGCTGGACGTGGAGAAGTTCGGGATCGTGGACGACGAGCGCTTCGCCCTGGACCTGCTCAAGGAACAGAAGATCCTCCTCAGCCACGGCACCGCGTTCAACTGGGGCAAGCCGGACCACTTCCGCCTGGTCACGCTACCCGCGGTGGACATGCTGGACACCGCCCTGGATCGGCTCGGCGAGTTCCTCTCCGGGTACCACCAGTAGGCGGTTCCTGACCCCGGCAGCGGCCCGCGCGGCGTCTCCCACGGGGTGACGTCGCCGGGCCGCGCCGGGGTGTGCTCGTCACCGGCCGCCACCGCGTCCGCCCGTCGACGGCGCGTCAGTCCTCCGACGCCGCCTGCTCCCGGTTCTCCTCGCGCCGGGCGCGGGCGGCGTCGAGGCGTTCGCGGGCGCCGTCGAGCCACTGTTCGCAGCGGGTGGCCAGGGCTTCGCCCCGTTCCCACAGGTGGAGTGACTCCTCCAGCGTGGTGCCGCCCGCTTCGAGCCGGGCCACGGTCTCCACGAGTTGCTCGCGGGCCTGCTCGTAGCTCAGACCGTCCACGTCCGAGAGATCGGGGCGGGATCCGGCCGAGCCGCTGGGGCGGGCATCGTCCTGTCCGGTGCTGTGCTGCTCGCTGCTGTTCTGCTGTGCCACGGTGTGTCCTTCCAATGGGGTGGGGGAGATCGAGGGGCGGGGTTCAGTGGTCCCCGGGCTGGCGGTTGGTGCGGGAGGAGACATTCACCCCGAGTTTCCCGGCGGCCAGGCGCACGGTGAGGTCCTGCCCCTCGGAGGCGTCGCGCGCATCGGTGAGGACCGAACCGTCCGGGGTCTGCACGACCGCGTAACCGCGATCCAACGTCTGCTGCGGGGACAAGGCCCGCACGCGGGCGCGCATCTGGGCCACCGTGTCCTGCGCTCGCACGGTCTGGGCGTTCACCGCGGACCACGCGCGTGAACGCCAGCGATCCAGGTCCTCCTCACGGACCAGGATCATGGAGTCCGGCTGGGCCAGAGAAGGCCGGGACCGCATGGTCTCGAGCCCCTGGTGTTCGCGCTCGATCATGGTGCTCACCGCGCGATCCAGGGCTCCGCGCGCCTGGGCAATGCGAAAGCGTTCGTCGTGCACGTCCGGGACGATGCGTTTGCCCGCGTCGGTGGGGGTCGAGGCGCGCAGATCCGCGACGTAATCCAGCAGGGGTTGGTCGTTCTCGTGGCCGATCGCGCTGACCACCGGCGTGTGGGCGGCGAACACCGCGCGCAGCACGGATTCGTCACTGAACGACAACAGGTCCTCGAACGCGCCCCCGCCGCGGGCGATCACGATCACGTCCACGGTGTCCATGGCGTCGAGCTCCGCGAGGGCCTGGACCACGGCGCGGGCCGAACCGGCTCCCTGGACCGGAACCTCGCGGATCTCGAACTGCACACCCGGCCACCGGTTGGTGGCGTTGCGCACCACGTCCTTCTCGGCATCCGAATTGCGCCCGGTGATCAAGCCGACCCGGTGGGGCAGCACCGGGAGGGGTTTCTTGTGGGCGGGGTCGAACAGACCCTCCTCCGCGAGCGCGCGCCGCAACCGTTCGAGGCGTTCCAGCAGGTCACCCAGCCCCACGGGGCGGATGTCCCGCCCGATCATGGACAGCCGCCCGGTCTTGACGTAGAGATCCGCCTTGAGATTCACGATCACCCGGGAGCCCCGTTCGAGGGGACGTTCCAACCGGGACATCTCCGCCTTGAACATGGTGACGCTGACCGAGACCTCGTCGTGGAGGTCGCGCAGCGTCACGTAGGAGACGCGGGCGCGGTGGTTGACCTCGATCACCTGACCCTCGACCCATGCCGCAGGCGCACGTTCGATCCACCCGTGCAACCCGTACGACAGCTTGCTGAGCGGCCATGGATTCTCCGGGGTGGTGTCCCGCGCCAACCGGGGCGTCTCGGCGGGGCGTTCCGGTGCGCCGGTGTCTTCGCTCGGGGGCCACGTACTCATGGGACATAAGTATCACCTGACGGGGACACGCACAGCCGGTTCTCCGTACAGTGGAGTCGTGAGCTCCTCTCCGTCATCCCGTCCCGCGGCGCTGCTCCGCAGCCTGTGCGCCGCCCTGTGCGCGATCCTGGCCGGCGCGGGGTTCGCCGCGTGGTTGGGGCTGACCTGGATCCAGGATCATCTGCTCTCGCCCTCGGGGTTCCAGGACACCGCGGCCGCCGTGGTCACCGAGACGACCTTCCAGGACGAACTCGTGCGTACCGTGCTGGACCGCGCGACGTTCAACGCCCTGAGCGACGTCGAGGTCGGGATCGAACCCGTGGACCAGGCCATCGAGCGCGTCCGGGAAACGGCGGTCACCGCCGCTCAGTCATGGCTCACCGCCCCCGAGCAACAGGGGACGTGGATCCAGGTCCTCCAGGACACCCACGACGCGAACGTTCCCCTGAGCGCCGATTCCGCGGACGCGCCCGAACACCTCGTGGTGGACGCCACCGCGTTGGGTGCCGCCGTGGATCACCAGGTCGAGGACGTCATCGGGATCTCCCCGGGGATCGCCCGCAACGATCTGACCATGACGGTCCCCGGTGCCGAGACCGGTCGCGTGCTGGACGCCCTGGTGTGGCTCGCGCAATGGCGATACGCCCTGCCGTGGCTCGTGGCGCTGCTCGCGGTGCTCGCCGTGGTGGTCAGCCCGCGGCGCTGGCTCGCAATTGCCGGGGTGGGCCTGGCCGGTGCGCTGTTCACCGGTGTCCTGCTCGCCGTGGTGTTGTGGGCCGCGAGCTCCGTGGTGGACGCGTCCGGTGTGGAGCCGGTGGCGCACCTGGTTACGGAACAGATCATCACGCTGTTGCGAGAATCCTTCGTGGGACGCAGCGTCACGGGCATGATCGGTGCCGCGTGCGTGGCCCTGGTGGGTGTGATCGGCGCCGTGGTGCGCTCCCGTATGGTCACTTACCATTAAGGACATGTCCACTGTGGTTGACCTGTCCATGCCCACCGTTCCCCGGGTTCGTCGCACTCCCCAGGAAATTGCCGACGCCGCTCCGGTCACCGGAGAGCGCAAGGTCCTGTTGGCCGCGCCGCGCGGATACTGCGCGGGCGTGGATCGCGCGGTGATCGCCGTGGAGAAGGCGCTCGAGCACTACGGCGCCCCGGTGTACGTGCGCAAGGAGATCGTGCACAACAAGCACGTGGTCCAGACCCTCGAGGAGCGCGGCGCGGTCTTCGTGGAGGAGACGGACGAGGTGCCCGAGGGCTCCCTGCTGGTGTTCTCCGCCCACGGGGTGTCTCCCGCCGTGGTGCAGTCCGCCCACGACCGTAACCTCCACACGATCGACGCCACGTGCCCGCTCGTGACCAAGGTGCACCGCGAGGCCGTGCGCTTCGCCAAGAGCGACTACGAGATCCTGCTCATCGGCCACGTGGGACACGAAGAGGTCGAGGGCACGTTCGGGGAGGCCCCCGAACACATCCAGATCGTGAATTCCCCGGAGGACGTGGACCACATCCAGGTCCAGGACCCGGACAATCTCGTGTGGCTGTCCCAGACCACGTTGAGCGTGGACGAGACCATGGAGACCGTGAACCGGCTGCGCGCCCGGTTCCCCAACATGATCGACCCGCCCAGCGACGACATCTGCTACGCGACCTCCAACCGCCAGGCGGCGATCAAGGAGATCGCCCCGCAAGCGGATCTGGTGATCGTGGTGGGCTCGGCCAACTCGTCGAACTCCGTGCGCCTCAAGGAGGTGGCCCTCGAGTACGGGGCCCGGCGCGCCGAACGCGTGGACTTCGCCCACCAGGTGGACGAGTCCTGGTTCGAGGGTGTCGCGACCGTGGGTGTGACCTCCGGTGCCTCGGTTCCCGAGGTCCTCGTGCGCCAGGTCCTGGACCTGCTCGCGGAGTACGGCTATTCGTCCGTGGACGAAGTGGTCACCGCCCAGGAGGACATCTTGTTCTCCCTGCCCAAGGAACTGCGCGCCAAGCTGGCCCAGGACGGGGACACGTCCCGTCGGTTGGGCGGCCGCGGGGCCAAGCCCACCCGCTGATCCCCGGCTGCCCGCCTCAGTCCCGCACGAACTCCGTGGCCGTGATCGGGCGGGGGACCGAGTCCACGGGTTTGGTGTCCAGGGCATCGGTTCCCGTGCTCGTGGGATCCAGCTCGGCGATCTTCCGGGCCGAGGGCAGCACCCGTGACTCCAACGAGCCCACGAGTTTGTTGTACCCGTCCACGGAGCGCCGCAGGGACCCGCCCATGTCGGCCAGGTGTTTACCCACCGCACCCATCCGGTCGTACAGCTCCCGCGACAACCGGTAGAGCTCCCGCGCGTTGTCCGTGAGGGTGGCCTGGCGCCAGCTGAACGCCACGGCCTTGAGGGACGCGAGCAGGGACACCGGGGACACGAGCGCCACGTTGTTGCGCGCGGCGTACTCCAACAATGACGCGTCCGCGTCCAAAGCCGCGGCGAGCGCGGACTCGATGGGCACGAAACACATCACGAGCTCGGGGGAGTTCTCCTCCGCGGACCAGTACTTCTTGGTGCCCAGGGTGTTCACGTGGGAGCGCAGTGCTTTGGCGTGGGCCGCGAGCAACTGGGCGCGGCGCTGCTCGCTCTCCGCCGAGCCGTCCGACGGGACCGCCTGGGCGTCCAGGTAGGAGTTCATGGGTGCCTTGGCATCCACCACCACGGTCTGCGCACCGGGGAGGTTGACAACCATGTCCGGTCGCTGCACGCCGCTGTCCGTGGTGCGTACGGACTGCTCGGCGAAATCCACGTGCCGGGTCATGCCGGCGGCCTCCACGACGCGACGCAACTGCATCTCACCCCACGCACCGCGCGCCGTGGTGGAACGCAGCGAGGATTCGAGCGAACCCGTGGCCTGCAGGAGTTGCCGGTCCGTAGTGCGGGCCGCTTCCAACGCCTGGGCGACCGCGCCGAACTGCTGGGCGCGGTCCCGTTCCATCTGATTCACGTGCCGCCCCACGGTGGAGAGTTGATCGTTGAGCGGAGCCAGGGCGCGCATCACGTTCTGGTCCTGCACCGAGCGGGCCTCGAGTGAAGCCACCCGTTGTTCGAGTTGTTCGCGGGCGGAACGGTCCGCGGCCGCTTCCTGCAGTGCCGCGAGTCGCTGTTCCTGGGCCTCGTCCAGCTCGGTTTCCAGTACCCTGGCCTTCCGCGAGGCCACGAGGTACCCGAGCACCCCACCCACCACGAGCGCGAACAACGCCCACAACCACCACACCTGAGACATCACGGAACCGTCCATGGGCTCACGATG
This sequence comes from Kocuria marina, assembly GCF_000786655.1. GTDB lineage: Bacteria > Actinomycetota > Actinomycetes > Actinomycetales > Micrococcaceae > Kocuria > Kocuria marina_A. The sequence goes on from NZ_JROM01000062.1 coordinate 49,954, forward strand.
ACAAGACCGTCCGACACGCACAAGCGCACGGGTGACCGCGGCTCAGATCCACCCGTTGCGCAGGGCCAGGGCCGCGGCCTCCGACCGGTTCTGCACACCCGTCTTGCCGATCGCGGAGGACAGGTGATTGCGCACGGTACCGGGGGAGAGGTGCAGGGCCGCGGCGATCCGCTTGGCGGACGCGCCGTTCGCGGCCTCGCGCAGCACGTCCTGCTCCCGCTGGGTCAGCGGGTTGGCACCGGCCACGAGTGATTCCTCCGCGAGCGCGGGGTCGATCGCGCGCAGCCCCGCGTGCACGCGCCGGATGGCCTCCGCGAGCTGCTCGGCGGGCGTGTCCTTGACCACGAAGCCGCTCGCCCCGGCCTCCAAGGCGCGGCGCAGGTACCCCGGCCGGTCGAACGTGGTCACGATCAGGCACCGCGTTCCCGAGCCGCCACCCGTGATCTCCCGGGTGGCCTCGAGCCCGTCCAGCACGGGCATCTCGACGTCGAGCAGCGCCACGTCTACGTGCTGCGAGGTCACCGCGGCCACGGCCTCCCTGCCATCGCCCACCTGGGCCACCACGCGGATGTCCGGTTCCAGGTCCAGCAGGGCGGCGAGCCCGGCCCGGACGAGCGCTTGGTCGTCGGCGATCACCACACAGATCGGATTCATGCCGGCTCCACCACGATCCGCATTCCGCCGTCCGTGCCGGCCACGGGCGAGGTCACGGTCAACCGCAGTCCCGCGGCCTCGGCCCGCTCCCGCATCCCGCGCAGGCCATTGCCGGGTAGTCCGTTGCCGCGCAGCACGGAAGTCGACGTCGCTGCCGCCCCGTTCCGCGCGCGGCCCGGCCCGGTGTCGTCGCCGGACCGACCCGACCCGGCGACGTCGGCCGCTCCGTCCGAGGCGGCGCCGGCACGAGAGGAGGACATGATGGCGCCGTCGGCCGCTGTGCGCGAGGCCGGGTCGGTACGCGGGGCGGGCGCGGCGTCGTCGTCCGCTCGTGCGAGGCCCATGCCGTCGTCCGTGACGGTCAACGTGGTGGGAGTGAGCGTGACCCGGCACGAGGACGCCGCGGAATGGCGCACCGTGTTGGTCACGGCCTCACGCAGGATCCAGGCGAACGCGGAACGGCGCGCTGGGTCGATCGAGGGCACGGTGTCGGGCAGGTGCGGCGTGATGCCTGCTGAGCGCAGGGCTGCGCGGGCCTGGACGAGTTGGACGCTCAGCTCGGGTTCGCGCAGTTTGCCCACGGTGGAGCGCACGTCGGTGAGGGAATCGCGGGTGAGGACCAGGACGTCGTCGAGCTCCTGGGCGGCGCGCTGCGGATCGGTGGTCAGCAGCCGCTGCGCCAGCTGGACCTTCATGGACACCACGGTGAGGGAATGGCCCAGGATGTCGTGGACGTCGCGGCCCACCGCTTCGCGCTGCCGAGCCAGCTCCAGCTCCCGCTTCAGTTCCTCCTGGACCTCGGAGCGTTCCATCATCCACCGGGAGATGAGCAGCAGGAAGACCGCGGGCAGCGTCCCGATCAGCGGCCACCCCCACTCGTGCGGTGGTCGGGTGAGCAGCCACGGGGCGCTCGCGGCGAGCACCACCACCGCCGCGGAAACCAGGGAGGCCTGCATGCTCAGCCGGAAGATGCACACGGCCACGAAGAACGGCGCCACGTATGTGACCGCCAGCCCCGCGGCCGGCACCACGAGGGCCAGCGGCAGCAAGAGGATGAGACACCAGAACAGGGCGTTGGTCCGTTCGCTGCGGCGCGGGAACGGGTACTCGAGCAACCACGAGACCACGTAGAGCGCGGCGAACAGGCCCAGACCGGTCAGGCCCAGCGCCTTCGTGCCGCTCGAGACGGGTGCGGAGAGCACCCCGGAGGCCGGGAAGAAGAGGAAGACCAACCACACGGACGCGTAGAGGACGTCCGGCCACGTCGATGTCCCCGGGGCGGGGTCGCTCGCGCACGCGGTACCCCGGACCGCGGGGTTCTCGGAAGTCGTGGTGGTCATCGGCGGGCCGTTGCTCTTCGGGCCGCGATCAGGGCGATGGCGCCGAAGATCGCGGCCCAGACACCCACGTTGGCCAGTAGCAGCCACACGCTGTCCTGTTCGGCCGTGCCGTCCACGGCGACCACCCAGCCTTCGGTAATCGGATAGCGGGCAAGTCCCACGATCCCATACAAGGGCGTGAAGCGCGCGAAGTCCAGCAATGCACCGGACAGCGGCATGAACACGTTGCCCAGGAATGCGAGCACCACGAGCAGACCGGACGCCGCGCTCACGGCCCCGTCCGAGCGGAACAACAACCCCGCGGCCAGTCCGTAGAGCGCGAAGACCGAGGAGCTCGCCACCACGATCCCGGCGGTCGCGAACCAGCGCCAGAGGTCGTCCAGCATGGAATTGGTGAGCAGGCCGGCCAGGTACACGATGATCACCGGTATCACGGCCACGGAGACCGCCACCGTGACCTTGGTCGCGGCGTACCCGCCCGTGCCCATGGGGGTCATGGCCAATTGGCGGCCCCACCCCTGCAGCCTCTCGACCGCCGCACTGCCCGCGATGGACGTGGTGGCGTCGACGGCTCCATACGCGGCCATGGACACCATGAGGTACGCGGAGACGTTGCCGTGGCCCGAGGATTCTCCGGACCAGCCCTGGGTGACGCCGAACATGACGAACAATGCGGCGGGCAGGACGGCGATGAAGAACATGTTCGCGACGTCCCTGACCTGGCGCCAGAAATCGTGGAGTGTGTAGGTGAGGTTCATGACGGGATCCTTCGTGGGTCGGATGAGGCGGGGACGCTGCGGTTCAGTGCTCGCCAGAGCGGTTCACGAGGGCGGCGAAGGCGTCCTCGAGCCCGCCGCGAGAGATCTCCAGCTCGGTGGCCGGGGTCTCGGTGAGCAGGACGCGGGCCAGCCGGTCCGATTCCCGGGTGTGCGCGGTGACGCGGGTGCCCGCCCGATCGAGGTGCGTGACGCCGGGAAGGTCCGGCAGCGGCATCGTCCCCGGCCAGGAGAAGGAGACGGTCTGACGGGTGGAGGCGGAACGGAAGCTGTCGGGCGTCCCGTCGTGGTGGACCATGCCGTGGTCCATGAGCACTACGCGCCGCGCAAAATCCTCCGCTTCCTGGAGGTAGTGGGTGGCGAACACGACCGTGAGCCCGCGCTGGGCCTCGACATGCATCGTGTCCCAGAACTCGGTGCGGGACTGCACGTCCATGCCCGCGGTGGGCTCGTCCAGCACGAGCAGTTCGGGGCGGGGGAGCAGGGCGAGCGCGAACCGTACGCGTTGCTGCTGACCGCCCGAGCACCTGGACACCTTGCGGTTCGCGAACTGCGCGGCTCCGGCCCGCTCGAGCACCTCGGCCACCGGCGCGTGGTCGCGGTAGAGCGAGGCGATCATGGTCACGGTCTCGCGCACGGACAGGTCCCCGAGCAGCCCGCCCGCTTGCTGCACCGCGCCGACCTTCCCGTGCGCGACCGCGGCGCGCGGCGTCTCACCGCACACGCGCACCTCGCCCTCGGTGGGGTCGGTCATGCCGAGGACCATGTCCAGCAGGGTCGTCTTCCCGGCGCCGTTGGGACCGAGCAGGGCGACGACGTCGCCGCGCGGGACCCGCAGCGAGACACCCTTCACGGCGCGCACCGTTTCCCGGCGGGTGCGGAAGGACTTGACGGCGTCCGTCACGGTGATCGCGGGGGCTTCCCGGGGTGCTGTGGTGTTCATGGCTCCACCCTCCCGCGGGCGGCCCGGGCCCGGAACCGTGGTTTGTCACGACGTGGGGGTGACAAGTGTCAGGGGTGGGCACCGTCGGTGGGACCTACTGACGCGGGGACGGAACGTACGCGGGCGGGCCACCCGGCGGTCCGGGCACCGGTAGACTGGTCTGCCGTGGCTCTTACTATCGGAATCGTCGGTCTGCCGAACGTCGGAAAATCAACCCTTTTCAACGCGCTCACGCGCAACACGGTGCTCGCCGCGAACTACCCGTTCGCGACCATCGAGCCCAACGTGGGTGTGGTGAACCTGCCGGACGAGCGGCTGGACAGGCTCGCGGAGATGTTCGGTTCGCAGAAGATCGTGCCGGCCACGGTGTCTTTCGTGGACATCGCGGGCATCGTGAAGGGCGCGTCCGAGGGGGAGGGGCTGGGCAACCAGTTCCTGGCCAACATCCGTGAGGCCCACGCGATCGCCCAGGTCATCCGTGTGTTCGACGATCCGGACGTGGTGCACGTGGACGGGAAGATCGATCCCGCCTCCGACATGGAGACTATCAACACCGAGCTGATTCTGGCCGATCTGCAGACCCTCGAGAACGCCATTCCCAAGCTCGAGAAGCAGGTCAAGATCAAGAAGGGCTCGCCCGAGCAACTCGCGGCGTACCAGGCCGCGGAGAAGGTGCTGGCGGAGGGCCGCACGATCTTCGAGGCCGCCGGGCCCGAGAAGCTCGACACCGACAACCTGCGTGAGCTGAATCTGCTCACCGCCAAGCCGTTCATCTACGTGTTCAACGCGGACGAGGGCGTGCTGTCCTCACCCGAGCGTCAGGCTGAGCTGGAGGCGCTGGTGGCGCCCGCGCAGTGCGTGTTCCTGGACGCGAAGCTGGAAGCTGACCTCGTGGAGCTCTCCGAGGAGGAGGCCCGCGAGATGCTGGAGATGGAGGGCCAGGACGAGTCCGGCCTGGACAAGCTGGCCCGCGTGGGCTTCTCCACCCTGGGCCTGCAGACCTACCTCACCGCCGGGCCCAAGGAGGCCCGCGCGTGGACCATCAACCAGGGCGACACCGCCCCCAAGGCCGCCGGGGTGATCCACTCGGACTTCGAGCGGGGCTTCATCAAGGCGGAGATCGTCTCCTACGACGACCTCATGGCCGCCGGATCCATGGCCGATGCGAAGGCCGCGGGCAAGGTGCGCATGGAGGGTAAGGAGTACGTGATGCAGGATGGGGATGTGGTTGAATTCAGGTTTAATGTCTAAAAAAGCGCGTCTGACCAGGGGTTTTACCTTCGCAGCTTCCGATTTGGCTTGGCGGACGAGTTCCGATCTACCATCAGTTGCTAAGCGTTTGGTCCGCTGACCTGGGACTTTGATCGGCCTCTGCGGAGCTTCCGCAGGGGCCGATTCTGCTCTCTGTGGTGCGGGAGCGCCTCTGGGACGCAGCCTCGGCTGGCCAATGCTGCGGAGGGTTCGAGTCGTTCGACGCGCGATCTCTCGGCAGGTGCGCTGACTCAATAAGCAGCCTGACTCAATAGTCGGTCGCCTCGACGACGCCGCGGTTCACTGGGGCAGGTCTCGTTCCGCCAGAGTGCGAGTGATCTCGTCCCACTGGGAGCTCGCGATCAGTTGGTTGTGCCGGCGCAAGGCGGTCTGCCATGACCCGAACTCAGCTGGGAGCTCGCGCCACGTGATGCCGGTGCGGGTCTTGTAGAGAGCGGCGTCGACGATCGTGCGTATGTCAGTGCGTGGCCGTCCGCGGCGAGGGCCCTTTTCTGTGTGGGGACGATATCTTGATCCAGCTCCATTGCTATCTGTGAGTCGTTGAGAGTCAGACTGGAGGCCCTCGGTGACGCTGCTGGCGTCACCATTCTTCGCCTGGTCATCGATTCGCACGGCTTTGACCACGCCGCGGATGACGGCGCATGGGGCCTCAGCCACGCACTCACTGTAGTATCCAGACGTTGGTCGGGTGCGGAACGCGATCGAATCTCGTTTCCGTTCGATGAAGGCGTACCGCCGTCGCTAGGTCCGGTCGCGGATCGTAGCCTCTTCTCAAGTGAATGAATGCTTGCAACCGCATAAGTCCGATGTAATACAGTCGATCCGTCGACCTATAGGAAGAAAGCGGCGCATGTCAAAACGGTTCTTTATCTCGCACGCTGGACCTGACAAGCCTTTGGCCATTGACCTCAAAGCGCTGCTCGAAGATGATGCGTGGGTCGACCTCCATGAGATCGATCTCGGCGATGTCCTGTGGCACGAGATAAGTGATGGGATCGAGGCTGCTACCGACTTCGTGCTCCTGTGGTCCGCAGCGTCGGCCCGATCTAAGTGGGTGCAGTACGAGACAACGCTGGCTTTCACTCGGTGGCTCGAAGACAGCGCGATCGCACTCCGCATAATCTGCCTAGACGAGACTCCCGTGCCCTTCCGGCTGCGTCCGTTCCTGCAGGCACGGGGCGCTGACACAGCCGAATTGATTGCGGGAGTACTTCGGAAGAACGAGCCAGCTCCCGCGCCGCGCAGGCGGTTCTTCAACCGCAACGATGAGATCGGGATCATTGAGGAACACCTCTACGCTTCGACCACCGCCGCGCTGTGGATATGCGGCGTTCCGGGGAGCGGCAAGCGCTCGTTGGCGAGAGAAGCGCTTCAGCGGATTACTACCGGTCAGGGGACGGTCGCGCGAGTCCGTGTCTCTAGCGGCACAGCGGAGCCCGAACTGGACTTGTTGCTGGCTTCGTCGCTTCAGAAATCTCCAGCGGCAGAATCTTCGACGCTAACTGAACTTGTCGAACACACTCGCATGATGATCCACGAGTACATCGTCGCGGGTGGCGTGCTCGTTTTCGAAGACGCTGAGCACTGGCTCACCGAGGACGGCGCGCTCGGCCGTCTTGCCGAGCACGTAGTGGCAGCCGTTCACGAAGCAGACCAAAACACGGATCGGCTGGTCATCTTCACTTCGCGTCGTCGGCCGAGGATTTCTGCATCTCTTGAGACTGCAGTGCGGAGCATCTACCTTCAGGGACTTCACCCGAAGCACGCGATACCTCTCCTGCGAGCGCAGGGCGCGTCCGGCGAGGACGACGACCTGAAGTCCGTCGCGCTCGAACTCGATGGGCACCCGCTCGCCCTCGAGGTGGTAGCACCGCAACTCCCGCTCAACGGGGCGTCGCTGAACGATAAGCGCCACGAAATCGCGACTGACTTGATCGATCCCGCTCGCATCCAGAGCGTTACCTGGCGGATGCTCGAGGTGCTGTCGCTGGTCGATGGCCCACTGAGTGGTGAGGACCTGGCGAATAATCTTGAACTAAGCGCGGAGGAATTCTCCCTCGCGGTCGACGAAGCCACTAGCTACTCGCTCGTTCGGCTCGCTGACTCCGGAACGCTCACGCTTCATCCGCTATTGCGCGACTACTATCTGCGTTCGTTTCGGAAGCAGCCCGACTATGCCCCGCAGACAGCGGCGTTGGCCGACATACTCCTAGCGCGCCTTTCCGGCATTGAGCCAACTGACGAAAACTACACAGCGTCGCTGCTCTCCACCGTCAAGGTGCTGGGCCTTTCCGGCCGCCTCAATGAGGCCCGTGACCTCAGACAGGGGCTGATAGGAACACTGTACGAAACCGGTGTCGAGTTGTTCCATGAACGGCGATACGAGGCCGCACTCGAACATCTTGAAGAAGCGCTAACGGGTGACGACGTCGTCGACCTACCTGCCAACAGGGTTCGCATGAAGACTTTGGCCCAGCTGGGCAGGCTTCCGGAAGCTCGCGCGCTCGGTGATGTGCTCGTTCGCGACAACCCTCAAAACGCTGGTGTGATGCGTGACCGGGGCCGGGTCGAGCAGGCAGATCGAAAGTGGTCGGAGGCCATCGCCTGGTACGAGCGCGCAATCCCGTTCAGGAACAACAAAGCTCAGCTCTATGCCGACATCGCTCAGGTGCGTGTCAGGATGCAGGACTGGCCGGGGGCGGCCGCAGCCGCTAAAACGGCGATTGACATGGGGGGAGACACCCCCTACGCGCTCTCGACATACTCGCAGGCGCTTGAGGCGCAAGGCATGTTGGTAGACGCGAGCAAGGTGATGGCGCAAGCAGTCGTTCGGGAGCCTAAGAATCCCCGATATCGATACAGGCTGGGGCGAATCGCGATGCAACTCGACGATCGGGCCAGTGCGATACGTGAGTTCACCAGATGCGTCGAGCTCGATCCGCAATTTGTCGAAGCTCCCCTTTCTCTGGCCAGCGTGCAGATCGACGAAGGCCTGATTTCGAAGGCAAAGGAGACCCTCGCACGAGTTGACGGTTCTCCCGGTGCTCCATCTGCTGTGCTGAACAACGTCAAAGCGAAACTGGCTCTTGCGGAGGGTGATCTCGCGACCGCTCAAGCGGCGTCGGACGCAGCGCTTCAGGATCGACGGGATTCGCACAACCTCACCCTCGCCATTCGCGTGTCGATAGCAAGAGCAGAGGCTAATGAGATTCCGCTCGGACAGGCGGCCGCTCAGGTGAAGCTCATCGCGAAGGAACTCGACAGGCAGGGCAACCTCGGCGCGGTCCTAGAGATTTCGCAACGATTTTCCAAGTACTTCGACTGATCAGGACTTGATGTTTGCCGGATGCGTAACGTGGTTGAATTCAGATTCAATGTCTAAAAAAGGGCGTCCGACCAGGGGTTTGCCTCCGCGGATTCCTATCTGGCTCGGCGGACGAGTTCCGGTCGACTAACAGATACTAAGTATTAGTGCCGCCGGCCTGGGATTTTGATCGGCCCCTGCGGAGCTTCCGCAGGGGCCGAGTCTTGCTTTCGCGGTGTGTGGCGGAGCAGGCAATCGGCTGGCCAGTTCCGGGGCAAGATAGAGTCGCTCGGGGGCGATTTCTCGGTCTAAGCGCTGACTCAAAAGTGGGTCGTCTCAACGACGCCGCAGTTCACTGGGGCAGGTCTGGTTCCGCCAGAGTGCGAGTGATCTCGTCCCACTGGGAGCTCGCGATCAGTTGGTTGTGCCGGCGCAAGGCGGTCTGCCATGACCCGAACTCAGCTGGGAGCTCGCGCCACGAGATGCCGGTGCGGGTCTTGTAGAGAGCCGCGTCGACGATCGTGCGTATGTCAGTGCGTGGCCGCCCGCGGCGAGCGCCCTCTTCTGTGTGGACGATGTGCTTGATCCAGCTCCATTGCTCATCTGTGAGTCGTTGATAGTCGGGCTGGAGGCCCTCGATGTCGCTGCCGCCGTCACCAGCCTTCGCCTGGTCATCGATTCGCACGGCTTTGACCACGCCGCGGATGACAGCGCATTCGGCGCATTGGACGGTTGGCTCAACGTAGCGAGGGGAATGCCCGACCAAGGTCTCGACGTGCTGGCAGGTCAGTTCCACTCGCCAAGTGGCGCTGCGGTCGATGTGCAATGAGGGTGGGTATAGGAGCTGTCGGAGCTCATCGCGCTGAGTCGGCGAAAGTGGCGGGAACGGGCAGCACAGATGGCAGTGCTCCACCCTGTTGTTCTCGAGACGCCAAACCCCCATGTTGCATGCCGTGTGGGCTGACCCCGTTTTTTAGGTCCGGTGGTTCTGGGAGTCGTCCTGTCGCCCGTGGTTGCGGGCAGGGAGACTGGTCAGATCATGTCGAACAGCAGGAAGCGTCACACCCCGGAGCAGGTCGTCCGCAAGCTCGGGCAGGCCGACAGGATGCTCGCCGACGGCAGCGACATCGCCGCGGTGTGTCGGGAGCTTGGGATATCCGAGCAGACGTATTACCGGTGGCGTAACCAGTACGGCGGACTGAAGGCCGACGACGCGAAGCGCCTCAGGGAACTGGAGAAGCAGAACGCCACGCTCAAGCGGTTGCTGGCCGAAGCGGAGCTGGAGAAGGCCGCGCTCAAGGAGCTGGCCGAGGGAAACTTCTAGGCCCGGGCAGGCGCCGCGCCGCCGTCTCGCACCTGATCAGGACACTGCAGGTGAGCGAGCGGATGGCGTGCCGTCTGGCCGGGCTGAGCAGGTCCGCGTACCGTCGCCCGCTCAAGGGCGACACGGTCGCCGACCCTGATCGCGCGTTGCGAGACTGGCTGCGCGCGTGGGCGAAGAAGCATCCCCGCTACGGGTACCGGCGGGCGTATCACGACGCCCGGGGTGAGGGCTGGGCGGTCAACCACAAGAAGATCCAACGCCTCTGGCGAGCCGAAGGCCTCCGCGTCCCGCAGCGGCGACGCCGCAAGCGTGTCGGATCCTCGACCGTCGACGCCCCGGCGGCAGTCGCACCGAACCTCGTATGGGCGGTGGACTTCCAGTTCGACGCCGACGAGCGGGGCTGCCCGATCAAGATCTGCTCCATCGTCGACGAGCACACCCGCGAATGCATCGGCGGGCTCGTCGAGCGGTCGATCACCGCCGACCGGCTCACCGCCCACCTCGAAGAGCTCGTCGCCGTCCGCGGTGCACCGGGTGTGCTCCGCAGCGACAACGGGCCCGAGTTCATCAGCGACGCGATGGCCGACTGGGCCGGCACCCGCACCGGCCTGTTCTACATTCCGCCCGGCTCGCCCTGGCACAACGGATACGTCGAATCGTTCAACAGCCGCCTCCGCGACGAGTGCCTCAACATCAACAGCTTCTACTCACTGCTGCACGCCCAGGTCGTGATCGGCGACTGGAAGACCGAGTACAACCATCAGCGTCGGCACTCATCGCTCGGCTACCTACCCCCGGCCGAGTACGCTCGGCAGTGCACCCATCAAATCGAAACCGACGACTCACAGAGCGACCGGACCGAATGAAGGGGGCGGCCCACAGCCACCAGCCGGCGGCGGTGAGCTCTGTCGTGGTGCAGGCGCCGAACAGGTTGGCCAGGATTCCGGTGTGTGGGTTCAGATACGGGTCACGGTATGGGTTGGGGGCATCACTCAAGGCTGTAGCGGGCGCGGGTGCGCCGAACCAGCTCCTCGATCTCGAGCCCATCTGCGGCGAAACGATCCAGCTCCGCCCGGGTCGCTGTGGTGACGTGAAGTCCTTCCATGGCTGCGCTGTGCACCACGGAGGCCACCTGTTGTGCCCGGTCTATCTCGAGAGCCGGCGGCAGAATGTGTTGCTGAGCCATGGAACCTCCCCGATCAGTGTGTCAAGTCGCGCCATGCACAACTGTCTCCTACTCCCCATTAC
>NZ_JROM01000007.1 GCF_000786655.1 Kocuria marina
CGGATGAGCAAGACCGACCTGCGGGCCAGGCCCATGTTCCACCACGACCGCGATGCCATCGAGGCCCACCTCACCATCGTCGTCACCGCCCTGGCCGTCGCCCGTCACCTGCAGGATCAGACCGGGATGAGCATCAAGAAGATCGTCCAGGCCCTACGCCCGCTGCAACAGGTCACCGTCGTCATCGCCGGTCACCCCCACGTCGCCGCCGACCCGCTGACCGGCACCGCCAGCGAGATCCTCACCGCCACCGGCACCGAATGGCCAACACACTAAATTGGCACGACTCGGGCGGAAGCGACCGCGGCGCCGGTCACGGAACCGGCAGCGCTCGACCCGGGATCGTGCGAGGAGCGCTTCGGGGCGGACGGCATTGATTCAGCCTAGGGGCCGCCGCGACAGGATGCGAACCGTTCGCGGTGCGGGTCCTCACACGACACGACATGGGAAAAGGCGGCCCACTCCCGTCAGGAGCGGACCGCCAATTCTCAGACACCCACCGAGGTGGGCGGGGTGGGACGGGTCAGGCGTCCTCGCCCTTGTGCTCGGCCACGAGGGTCTCCGTGGTGAGCACGAGCGCCGCGATGGACGCCGCGTTCTGCAGAGCGGAACGGGTGACCTTGACGGGGTCGATGATGCCCGCGGCGAGCAGGTCCTCGTACTCGTCCGTCAGGGCGTTGTAGCCGTTGCCGGGCTCGAGGTCCGCCACGCGCGCCGCCACGACGTTGCCGTCCTGGCCCGCGTTCTCCGCGATCCAGCGCAGGGGCTGGGTCAGGGCGCGCCGCACGATGGTCACGGCCGTGGCCGCGTCCCCGGTCAGACCGAGGTCCGTGCCGTCGAGCGCCTTGGAGGCGTGGACCAGAGCGGAACCGCCGCCGGCCACGATGCCCTCCTCGAGGGCCGCGCGGGTCGAGGACACGGCGTCCTCTATGCGGTGCTTGCGTTCCTTCTGCTCGACCTCGGTCGCGGCACCCACCTTGATCACCGAGATGCCACCGGCCAGGCGTGCGAGGCGCTCCTGGAGCTTCTCGCGGTCCCACTCGGAGTCCGTGCGGGCGATCTCCGCCTTGATCTCCGCCACGCGCTCGGCCACGGCCTCCGAGGAGCCCGCACCGTCCACGAGCGTGGTCTGGTTCTTGGTCACGGTGATGCGGCGGGCATTGCCCAGCTGGGACACATCCACGCCCTCGAGCGAGATGCCGAGCTCGGGGGTGATCACGGTCGCGTCCGTGAGCACGGCCAGGTCCTGCATGATCGCCTTGCGGCGGTCACCGAAACCGGGGGCCTTCAGGGCCACGACGTCCAGCGTGCCGCGCAGCTTGTTGACCACCAGGGTGGACAGGGCCTCGCCCTCGACGTCCTCCGCGATGATGGTCAGCGGCTTCTTGGCCTGCAGCACCTTCTCGAGCACGGGCATGAGGTCCTGGACCGAGGAGATCTTGCCCTGGAACAGCAGCACGAAGGTGTCGTCCAGGACGGCTTCCTGGCGCTCCGGGTCCGTGACGAAGGACGGGGACAGGTAGCCCTTGTCGAACTGCATGCCCTCGGTGACGTCCAGTTCCACCTCGGTGGAGGAACCGTCCTCGATGGTGATCACACCGTCCGTGCCCACGGTCTCGAAGGCGCGGGCGATCAGTTCACCGATCTCCATGGACTGCGCGGAGATCGCGGCCACGTGGGCCACGTCCTTGCCCTCCACGGGGCGGGCGTTGTCGAGCAGGCGCTGGGCCACGGTGGCCACGGCCGCTTCCACGCCGCGCTTGATGTCGCCCGGGGCCGCTCCGGCGGCCACGTTGCGCAGACCCTCCTTGACGATGGCCTGCGCGAGGACGGTCGCCGTGGTGGTGCCGTCACCGGCGACGTCGTTGGTCTTGGTGGCCACTTCCTTGGCCAGCTGGGCGCCGAGGTTCTCGTACGGATCCTCGAGCTCCACCTCACGGGCGATGGTCACGCCGTCGTTGGTGATGGTGGGTGCGCCCCACTTCTTGTCCAGGACCACGTTGCGCCCGCGGGGGCCCAGCGTGACCTTGACGGTGTCGGCCAGTCGGTTGACACCGGATTCGAGCGCTTTGCGAGCGGCGTCGTTGAACACCAACTGCTTGGGCATGTGTGCTCCTTACGAAACGAGAAGGGTGTGGAAATGACGGCGCGGTGCCCGCGTGGCCCGTTCTCGGGCGAACGTCCGGGCACCGCGCACGAAAGTCGTTGCGGGGATTACTTCTCGATGACGGCCAGCACGTCGCGCGCCGGGAGCACCAGGTACTCCTCGCCGTTGTACTTGACCTCGGTCCCGCCGTACTTGGAGAAGATGACCACGTCACCCTCCTTGACGTCCACGGGGATGCGGTTGCCCTTGTCGTCCACGCGGCCCGGGCCCACGGCCAGGACGGTGCCTTCCTGCGGCTTCTCCTTGGCGGTGTCCGGGATGACCAGACCGGAAGCGGTGGTCTGTTCAGCGGCCAGCGGCTGAACCACGATGCGATCCTCGAGAGGCTTGATGGAGACCGACACGATCTCTCCCTTTCTTCTAGGCGTGTGAGACGGTGTGCGAACGCGCCGTGTCATGGGGTCCCATGACGGCGTCCGCCACAGGCCAGTTGGCGTGCCAACCGTCGTCGCGGTGCCGATTGAGCGCCTGGCCTTTAGCACCCTCACCATGAGAGTGCTAATCATCACTGTAGGGAGACGGGCCGCGCGCGGTCAAGGCGCGCCCGCCGCGCTCGCCTCTGGGCGCAATCCGCGGGTACGACGCCGCTGTCCCCCGCCCTCCCCACGGCCGCGTCAGTAGTGGCCGGAGAGCCGTCCGTGCCGCGTCAGTAGTAGACCGCGAGCCGTCCGTGGGGGCCGTCGTGGCACGTGACCGGGGTGTCGAACACGCGCGTGAGGGTCTCGTCCGTCATGATCTGCTCGGGCGGGCCGAACTCCACCACGCGACCGTCCTTCACGGCGCAGATCCAGTCCGAGTAGTGGCTCGCGAAGTTGATGTCGTGCAGCACGATCAGCACGGTGCGGCCGAGCTCGTCCGCGACGCGGCGCAAGTGGTGCATCATGTGCACCGAGTGGCGCATGTCCAGGTTGTTGAGCGGCTCGTCCAGCAACAGGTACTCGGTGTCCTGGCACAGCACCATGGCCACGTACGCGCGCTGGCGCTGACCGCCCGAGAGCTGGTCCAGGTAGCGGTTCTGCAGGGGCCCCAGGTCGAAGAAGTCGATCGACTCGGAGATGATCCGCTCGTCGTCCCGCGTGATCCGCCCGCGCGTGTACGGGAAGCGACCCAGTGCCACGAGCTGGCGCACGGTGAGCCGAGCGGTGAAGTGGTTCTCCTGGCGCAACGTGGAGACCACCTTGGCGAGTTCGCGCGGCGGCGTCCTGCTGACGTCGTGACCGCCGATCTCCACGGTGCCGGCCTCCGGACCCAGCAGGTGACCCATCATGGTCAACAGCGTGGACTTCCCCGCGCCGTTGGGCCCCACGAGCGCGGTCACGCCACCGGCGGGGATCTGCAGATCCACCGGCCCGATCGCCATGTCCGTGCCGTACTCCTTGACCAGTCCGGTCAACTGGATCACAGTCTGCCCCTCCTCAGGATCACGAAGAGGAAGACGCTGCCACCCACCAGCTCGATGATGATGGACACAGCGCCCTCCGCGTAGAAGACGTTCTTCAGGACGAAATAGGCCCCGGACAGCACCGCGAAACCGATCAGCGCGGCCATGGGGAACACGTAGCGGTGGTCGTGGGTGTCCGCGAACTGGTACGCCAGGATCGCCACGAGGAACCCCAGGAACGTCATGGGCCCGATCAGGGACGTGGAGACCGCCATGAGGATGGACACCCAGAACAGGGTGAGCAGCAGCTCCCGGCGGTGGTCCATGCCCAGGTTCGTGGCCACGTCCCGCCCCATGGCCATGACGTTGAGCTTGCGGGAGTGCACGTACAGGGCCACCGTGGCCACGACGCACAGCGGCACGGCCAGCGGGAAGTACCCGGGATCCGCGTTGGCCACCGAGCCGAACAACCGGGCGCTGAGCACGTCGAACTCGCTCGGTGAGAGCAAGCGCTGCATGAAGGTGGACACCGCGCCCAGTCCGCCGCCCAGGACGATGCCAATCAGCAGCATGACCTGCACGTTGGCGTACTTGCCCGAGAGCAACCAGCCATAGAGCCCCAGCGCGAACACGATCATGAGGCTCACCTGCAGGGCGTACTGCGGCAGTCCCTGCACCGCGCTGACCCCCACCGCGCCCAGGAAGTAGACCGCGGAGGTCTGGATGAGCACGTACAGGGACTCGAACCCCATGATCGAGGGCGTGATGATCCGGTTGTTCGCGGCGGTCTGGAACGCGACCGTGGCCATGGCTTGGCTCACCGCCACGATCAGGATCACCACCACGCTCGTGGCCCGGGACTCGGCGATCCGCCAGAATCCCGGGGTGCCGAACGGCAGGGGGTTGTCCCACGTGAGGATGCCCGCGCAGAACACGAGTCCCGCCGCGAGCAGGGACAGCGCGGTGATCCAGTAGCGGCGGCGGTGGGTCGGGGAGACGAAGGCTCCCGATCCCGTGCGCGCCCGGTCGTGGCGCAGCGCGGTGGCCTCAGACATGGCGCCGGCTCCGCAGCAACAGGGCGATGAACACCGCAGCGCCCACGATGCCCAGGATCAGGGACACGGGGACCTCGAACGGCGCGATGATCGTGCGCCCGATCAGGTCGCACACCGTGACCAAGCCGATCCCGAGCAGGCACACCCACGGCAGGTTCGAGCGCAGGTCGTCACCGCGGAACAGGGACACCACGTTGGGCACGATCAACCCCAGGAACGGCAGGTTGCCCACGACCACCGTGACCACGCCCGTGGCCACGGCCACGAGTCCGGTGCCGATCAGGATGATCCGGTTGTAGTTCAATCCCACGTTGGTCGCGATGTCCTCGCCGAGCCCGGCCACGGTGAGCCGGTCCGCCGTGATGAACACGAGCACCGCCACGAGTGCCACGACCCACAGGGTCTCGTACTGGCCGCGTAGCACGGACGTGAAACTGCCCGCGAACCACACGCCCAGGTTCTGCAACCGGTCCGTGACGAGCGCCAGGTAGGTGGAGATCGACCCCACCACGGCCCCGAGCATGATCCCCACGATCGGCACGATCAGGGAAGAACGCAGGGTGACCCGGCGCAGGAACGCGAAGAACACCATGGTGCCCACGAACGCGGCCACGATCGCGCCGATCATCCGCGCGCTCAACCCGGCGTCCGGGGCCAGGATCATCATGAGCAGCAACCCCAGCCCGGCCCACTCGGTGGTGCCCGTGGTCGTGGGTTCCACGAACCGGTTCTGGGTCAGCAACTGCATGACCAGCCCGGACATGGCCATCGCGGCACCGGCCAGTACCAGGGCCACCGTGCGGGGAATCCGGGTCAGCCCCAGGAACTGCTCACCCTGGGCGTCCGAGAGGTCCGCGACCCCCGTGACCAGGGACAGCCAGAGCAGCCCCAGGACCACCAGCAGGGCGAGCCAGAACTTCCAGTCCCGGGCCACCCCCGCGCGGGTCGGACGTTGTGCAGTGGAGACCATCACGTGTGTGCTTCCTGGATCATGCCGAAGCCCCGCGGGAGGCTCCCGCGGGGCGTCGGTGGTCGTGCGGGGCGGGAGGGATCAGTTGTTCCGGCCTCCCAGTTTCTCCGCGATGTCATTGAGGATCTCGGTGTAGGTCTGGATCCCCTCGTTCGTGTAGGTGTCCGCGGGCAGGTAGACCACGTTGCCGTTCTTCACCGCGGGGACGTCCTTGAGGGCCTCGGACTTCTCGATCACCTCGGACGCCGGGCTGGCCCCCTCGGAGGTCTTCACACCCGCGTCACGGTCCAGCACGATCAGCAGTTCCGGGCGGGACTGGGCGATGGCCTCCACGGAGATGTCGTCCCCCTGGTGGTTGTCGGAGCCCTCGACCTTCAGCGCGGGCTGCAGCCCCACCATGTCGAACAGCGGGCCGATCGTGCGTCCCTTGCTCGGTGCCACGTACCCGATGTCACCACCGGAGACGATTACGCCCATCGTGGACTGGCCGTCGTAGGCGTCCTTGGCGCGCTGGGCGGCCTGGTCCAGCCCGTCGGTGAGTTGGCGGGCCTCCTCCTGCTTGCCGAAGACCTCGCCCAGGGCCGTGGTCTGGCGCTTGAGCTCCTCGTCCAGCGGCTGGTCGTCGCGCGGATCCAGTTCCAGCATGGCGGCGTCCGGGACGAGCTTCTTGATGTCGTCGTAGTACTGCGCGAAGCGCTGCCCGTTGATCACGAGGTCCGGGTCCACCCCGGCGATCGCCTCGAGGTTCGGTTCGCGGTGGGAGCCCAGGTCCACGACGGCGTCGTCGTTCGCGTAGGAGATGTCGTTCGGGATCAGCTGCTTGGGGGCGGCCTTGAGCTGTACGCCCCAGTCCGCGAGCGTCTCGAAGACCCGGTTATCGGTGGCCACCACGGACTGCGGCGGGGCGGGAACGGTCTGCTCGCCCTTGTTGTCCGTGACGGTCACGGTGGCCGCGGACGCCTGGGTGTCGGAGGCGTTCTGGGCGTTGGCACCGCATCCCACGAGGGCCAGTGCCGCCACGGCACTCAGCGCCACACCGGGGATCAATCGGTTCATGGACATGGATTTTCTCGCAATCTCGCGGGGTCGTCTGTTACGGGCGGCCAGCCACTAGGTGAGCCTAACCTAATTAGGGATGCGGATCGTAATGTAAATGGCTCTGTGACGGGCATCGCGGCCCGCGCGTTCGTCGCGGCTTCCCCGCGCCGTGATGTGATGGACGCGTGAACGCCTCCACCGCCCCCGACGACGCCGAGACCCGCGGTCTCGCCCAGCTGCTGACCCCGCAGGGGATGCGGCTGCTGGATTCCCTGGGCCCCTACGACCCGGACGCCACGCTCGCGCTCTCACAGTCCCTGCGAGCGCAGGGCCACGACCCGGAGCTCGTGGCCGCGGTCCTCACCCAGTCCCGGTTGCGCGCCAAGGCCCACGCCAAGTTCGGGGACTTCGCCCGCCACATGGTCTTCACGCGCGACGGCGTGGAGCAGGCCACCCGCTGGTCGGTGGCCGCCCTGCACGCCCAGCGGTTCGCGCAAGCGGGGATCGAGCACGTGGTGGACCTGGGCTGCGGGATCGGCGCTGACTCGCTGGCCCTGGCCGCCCTGGATCGCACGGTCACCGCGGTGGAGCTGGACCCGGCCACCGCGGCCGTGGCGACCGTCAACCTCACGGGCTGGCCGCGCGCCCGGGTGGTGTGCGCGGACGCGCAGTCCCTGGACCTGGACGCGCTCGAGTCCGGTCCCGCGCAGGGCGTGTGGCTGGACCCCGCGCGCCGGGTCTCGGGTCACGGGCGCACGCGGCGGTTGTTCGACCCGGAGGCCTTCTCCCCTCCCCTGTCCTTCGTCACGGACCTCGCGGATCGGGGGCTCGCCGTGGGCGCCAAGCTCGGTCCCGGCATCCCCCACGAGCACGTCCCGCGCGCGGCGGAGGCCCAATGGATCTCACAGCACGGTGACGTCGTGGAGGTCGCATTGTGGTTCAACGCCGTGCGCCGCCCGGACGTCGCGCGCGCCGCCCTGGTCCTCGGACACGACGGCGCACCCCGCCTTCCCGGCGCCGCCGACGACACGCTCGTGCCGGGTGACGACGCGCCGGGTGCCGGGGGCGGCCGGAACGGTGACGCATCCCGGGACGGTGCCGCGGCGTCGTCGGCGGCCGAACTGACCTCCGCGACGTGGGAGTCGCCCGCGGCGGAAGGGGATCTGCTGGGCGCGGTGGGGCAGTACTTCTACGAGCCCGACGGCGCGGTGATCCGCGCGGGGCTCGTGACCGATCTCGCGCAGCGCATGGGGGCGCGTCTGATCCATCCCGCGATCGCGTACCTGAGCTCGGACACGCTCGTGCATACCCCGCTGGCCACCGCGTACGAGGTGCGCGAGGTGCTGCCCCACACCGTGAAGACCCTCAAGAAGTGGGTGCGGGAGCAGGACGTGGGAACGCTGGAGATCAAGAAACGCGGCACGGACGTGACCCCCGAGCAACTGCGTCAGCAACTTGCACCCCGGGGCACACAGCGAGCGACCCTGGTCATGACGCGACTCGAGCAGGCGGGGAAGGAACGGCGCGTGGTGCTCGCCGTAAACCTCGTACACTGATACCCCTGTGTTCGGACCGCGCGCGACACCCCGGTGATCGGCAACGACGTCCCGGTTCAGGTCACGACCGCCGATCCCGGTGCACCCATGAGAGGACCACGCCGTGCAGATTGATTTCCACAGCTCCGAACGTTCCACCCTGGGTGTGGAGTGGGAGGTCGCCCTGGTCGAGCGCGAGAGCGGCGAGCTCGCCCCGCGCGGCCAGGAGGTCCTCGAGGCCCTCGTGGCGCAGCACCCGCAGTTCGGTGAGGAGGGGGACCACCCCCATGTCACGGGCGAGTTCCTGCAGAACACCGTGGAGATGGTGACCGGTGTGTGCGACACCGTGGGCGAGGCCGTGGACCAGCTCGCGGACACCCAGGACCGGATCCGGGAGATCACCGATTCGCGGTCCCTCGAGATCTTCGGCGCGGGGACCCACCCGTTCTCCCAGTGGGCGGACCAGCCCGTGGTGGACAAGGAACGCTACTTCAAGGTCCTGGACCGCGCGCAGTACTGGGGCCGGCAGATGGTGATCTTCGGGGCCCATGTGCACGTGGGCATCGACCACCGGGACAAGGCCCTGCCCGTCCTGGAGGGCCTGCTCAACTACTACCCCCACCTGCTCGCGCTGTCCGCGAACTCGCCGTACTGGTGCGGTCAGGACACGGGCTACGCATCCCACCGGGCACTGATCTTCCAGCAGCTGTCCACCGCGGGGCTGCCCTTCCACTTCGACACGTGGGGCGAGTACGAGTCCTACGTCAACGACCTCATCGAGACCGGCGTGATCGAGGAGATCTCCGAGAACCGCTGGGACATCCGCCCCGTCCCCCGCTTCGGGACCGTGGAGATGCGCGTGTGCGACGGGCCGTCCACCCTGCGCGAGGTGGGTGCGCTCGCCGCTCTGACGCAGTGCCTCGTGGAGTCCTTCTCCCGTTCCCTCAACAACGGTGACACGATCCCCGTGATGCCCCCGTGGCACCACCAGGAGAACAAGTGGCGAGCCGCGCGCTACGGTCTGGAGGCCGTCGTGATCCGGGACGCCCGCAACCGCGAGCGCCTGGTCACGGAGGACCTCGCGGATCTGCTCACGGACTTGGAACCCCTCGCGGACGAGCTCGGCTGCACCCGCGAGCTCGCGCACGTGGAGACCATGATGGGCGGGGCCGTCGGTTACCAGCGTCAGCGGCGCGTGGCCCAGGAGAACGGCGGGGACCTGCGCGCCGTGGTCATGGACATCGTGGAGCGCAACCGCTCGGAGCGCTGATCCGGGTACGGCCCGGCAGGGCTACGCGGCGGGCACCGACACCGTGGACACCGGCAGGCCGGGATCGGCGGTGAACGAGATCCCGGTGGGCTGACGGCCCTGCGCCACCAGCCGGGAGCCCAGGGCCGCGACCATCGCGCCATTGTCCGTGCACAGGGACAGCGGGGGGATCACCACGGGAATCCCGTGCTCACCGCACCGCGCGGTCACGACCTCCCGCAACCGGGAATTGGCGGCCACTCCCCCGCCCATGAGCAGCGTGGTGATCCCGTGTTCGGTGCACGCCAGCACGGTCTTGCGCGCGATCACGTCCACGACCGACTCCTGGAAGCTTGCGGCCACGTCCGCCACGGGGACGGGTTGATCGGCGGCGTCGAACGCCTCGACCACGCGGGCCACGGCCGTCTTCAAGCCGGAGAAGGACATGTCGTAACGGTGCGGGCCGGGGTTCTCGGCCGACCCCATGTACTTGCCCGCCGTCAGCCCCCGGGGGAACGCGAAAGCCGTCGGGTCGCCGTCCTTCGCGGCCTTGTCGATCGCCGGTCCACCGGGGTAGGAGAGTCCGAGCAGGCGGGCGACCTTGTCGTAGGCCTCGCCGGCGGCGTCGTCGATCGTGGCGCCCAGTAGCCGCACGTCGCTCGTGATGTCGGGGACGGCCAGGATCTCGGTGTGGCCCCCGGAGACGAGCAGCGCGCCCAGGCCGTCGGGCAGCTCACCGCGGTCGTCGAGCAGACCCACCCCCACGTGGGCCACGAGGTGGTTGATCGCGTACAGGGGTTTGCCCGTGGCCACCGCGAGTGCCTTGGCCGCCGCGACCCCTACCATGAGCGCCCCGGCGAGCCCGGGCCCGGAGGTCACGGCGATCGCGTCGAGCTGGTCCAGGGTCACACCGGCGTCGTGGAGCGCAGCCCGCACCGCGGGGACGAACGCCTCGAGGTGCGCGCGCGAGGCGATCTCGGGGATCACCCCGCCGAAGCGCACGTGTTCGGCCATGGACGAGGACACCGTGTTGGTGAGCAGCTCGGTGCCCCGCACGATCCCGATACCCGTCTCGTCGCACGAGGACTCGATGCCCATGACGAGCGGTTCAGCGGTGTTCATGAATGGTCCTTCCGTCCGCACTGCGGGTGGGCTCCTTCGCGGGGGCCAGTTCGCAGCGCATGATCAGTGCGTCGTGGCCGGGCCCGTAGTAGTGCGCCCGGGTGTGGATGTGGTGGTAGCCGAAGCGGCGGTACAGCTCTTGCGCGCGCGGATTGTCCGCGCGCACCTCGAGCATCATCTCGGTGGCGTCGCTGCGGATCGCGGCCTCGTGCAGCACGCGCAGCAGGGCACTGCCCAGGCCCTTGCCCTCGTGGTCCTTCGCGACCGCGATGGTCTGCACGTCCGCGACCGGCGGGATGCTCATCATCCCCGCGTAGCCCACGATCTCCCGGTCCCGGGTGAGCACCCAGTACTGCCGTGTGGGGTGGGTCAGTTCCTCGTGGAACATGTGCCGGGGCCAGGCGTCCTCGGGGAACAGGACGGTCTCCAGCGCGTACACGTCCTCGAGGTCCCCGGGTTGCATGGGGCGCAGCGCGTAGCCCGCCGGTAACGACGACGCCGCTCCCACCGCAGCCGCGTGCCCTCCCGTCATGGGGTGGCCCGTCATCGGGTGGCTCGCTTGGGGGATGCGGGCACCTTGGCGTCGGAATCGCGCAGGTACAGGGGGGACGTATCGGTGCTCAGTTCCTGACCGCGGCTCGTGATCGCCCACGCCGCCCGGGCGAGATCCGCGGCGGAGGGGTGCAGGTCCGAGAATCCCGGGACCGCGTGCGACAACCGATCGGGGTAGAGCCCCGCACCGGAGCCGTAGCACGGCAGCGCGGGAACGTCCTCCGGGGGGCCAACCCGGGGATCGCCCAGCGGGGTGATCACGGGTCCGAGCTCGTCCTCGTGCACCCGGTAGTCGCGGCGGTAGAGCTCCTTGCGGCGCGCATCGGTGACCACCACGAACTCCGCATGACCCGCGGCGAGCGCCTCCGGGGCCACGTGGAACGCCGCCGCGTCCAGGGAACACACCCCATGGACAGGCAAGGCCCATGCAAAGCCCAAAGTGCGACCGGTCACAAGTCCCGCGCGCAGACCCGTGAACGGTCCGGGACCGGTGCCCACGAGAACGGCGTCCAGGTCGGTGCCGGTGAGGCCCGCCTCCGCCATGAGGTCGTGCACGGCGGGAGCCAGGGCCTCGGCGTGGGATCGGGTGTCGACGGTGTCGAACCTGCTCAAGACCTCACCGTCCCGGGACAGTGCCACGGACGCGATCGACGAGGAATCCAGACTCAGCACAAGCACCCGAACAGTCTAAGCCCGGCCCCGCAACCGCTCCGGGCCCCGGCGACCGCCCGCCGCCATCACTCCGGGCTCCGGCCGCCCCCCCGCCCCGGCACTGCGTGGCGAGGTCACAACTGGAGGGGGTCCGCCCAACGGGGTCCGTAGCCGCGCACGATCACCGCGCGCGGTTCATCGCTGAGTTGCTCCGCGGATTTCCACTCGTCGTTGAGGGCGCGGATCACGTCCGCCGCGGAGGGGGAATCGCCCTCCCCGTCGGAACCTGATCCGCCGGAGAGCACCGCCCCACTGAGATCCGCGGGGTCCTCACCGTCCGTGGTTCCCACGGTGGACTCCGCACCCGTCGCGTCCGACACCGGATCCGTCGAGCCGGGCCCGTCCTGCGTACCCCGCGCCCGGACGATGTCGATCACCAACCGGGAATCGCTGAGGTGTTCCACCTTGCCGGTCCCCCACTCCACGACGGTCACGCACGTGTCCACGGTGTCCTCGAGGTCGATGTCGTCCACGTCCGCCGCGGAGTCCAAGCGATAGGCGTCCACGTGCACGAGATCGGGTCCGCCCGGGTGGGGCCCGTCCGGATCGTTGGGGTGCACGCGGCTCAACACGAACGTGGGGGAAATGATCCCGTCGCGCACGCCGAGGCCCCGGCCGAGCCCCTGGGTGAACGTGGTCTTCCCGGCGCCGAGGTCACCGTTGAGCATGACCAGGTCCCCGGCCCGCAGGTGCTCTGCCACTCGCTCGGCGAGCACCCGGGTGTCATGAGCGGTGTCGGGATGCCGGGTCAGGGTCCAGACGGCACCGTCCGCCGCGCTCCCGGCCGTTCCGGCGCCGTCGGCATCGGGAGCGTTCACGTACTCCCGGGGCACGCGCGGCGAGATCCGGGTGACAATCTCGTAGTTGATCGTTCCCGCGGCGTCGGCCCAGCGCGTGACGGACGGGTCCTCCCCCGCCCCGAACAACACGGCCTTGTCCCCCACGCGCACGGCCGGTTCCGCCCCGGACGAGTCCACTCCGGACGACGAGGCCGCCGGCTCCCCGTCCAGCGACAGGTCCACGACGCACTGGTCCATCGCGATCCGCCCCACCACGGGGTAGACGCGGTCCCCGATGCGCACGGGGGCGCCGGTGGCCACGCGGGGAACGCCGTCGGCGTAGCCCAGCGGGATCAATGCGAGGTGCGTGGGCCCGGCGGTGCGGTACGCGAAGCCGTACGAGACCCCGTGGCCCGCGGGAACGGCTTTGACGTTGGCCACACGCGTCCGCAGGGTCATGGCCGGGCGCAGGCCGAAGTCCTCGGGGGTGCGATCCGCGAACGGGCTCAGCCCGTACAGGCCCAGCCCCACCCGCACGGCGTCACGGAGCACGAGATCGGGGTCCGCCATGTCCTGTGCCCCGAGCAGTCCGGGGGTGTTGGCCGCGTGGATCAGGGTGGGCTCGAGGCCCGCGTCGCGCGCGATCCGCACCGCATCGCTGAGGGCGTGCAGTTGCGCGACGGTCTCGGCCTCGCGCTGTGGTTCGTCCGCGACGGCGAGGTGCGTGAAGATCCCCTCCACCCTCAGCAGACCGGCGTTCTGAGCGACCACCACGCGCTCGACGAATCCGGGCCACTCCTCCACCGTGGCGCCGTTGCGGCCGAGCCCGGAATCGATTTTCAGGTGCACCGTGGCCGGGGTGCCCGTGGCGCGGGCGGCGGTCAGAACGGCGTCGAGCTCCCACCCGTTGAGGCCCAGGCGGATGTCACGTCGCAGCGCCTGTTCGAAGTCCGTGGCAGGGGTGTGCAGCCACGCGAGCACGGGGGCGGTGGTGCCCGCGTCACGCAGGGTCACCGCCTCGGACGCGTGCGCCGTGCCGAGCATGTGCGCCCCGGCGGCGAGCGCCGCGCGCGCCACCGGAACCGCCCCGTGGCCGTACGCGTCCGCCTTGACCACCGCGATCAGCCTGCGCCCCCGGGCGAGTTCCGCGAGGCGCCGCACGTTGTGCTGCACGGCGGAGAGATCCACCACCGCGCTGCGTTCGCTGGGTTGCCGGGGCTGTCGGGACGTCATCGCACTCACCGTTCCATTGTGCCCTGCACCGCCGGCACGCCCGGCCCCGCTCGACTCCCCTGGCCCGGCACGCGGTGCACCCCGCCCCAGTAGGCTGGTCGCGTGTCCCTTCCCGATCGGCCCCACGTCCTGCTGCTGAGCATGCACACGTCCCCCGTGGACCAGCCCGGGACCGGGGACGCCGGCGG
Organism: Kocuria marina; assembly: GCF_000786655.1. Taxonomy (GTDB): domain Bacteria; phylum Actinomycetota; class Actinomycetes; order Actinomycetales; family Micrococcaceae; genus Kocuria; species Kocuria marina_A. The sequence continues at coordinate 13,981 of NZ_JROM01000007.1, forward strand.
CATGAACGTGTACGTGTGGCACCTGGCCCACGCGCTCGCCCACGCGGGGTGGGCCGTGGACATGGCGACCCTCGATCGCGATCCGTCCCACTCCCCCGGCATTCGCACGACGGACCTCGCCCCGGGGGTACGGCTTCTCGCCGTGGCGCTCGCGGGCGCCGCAGAGGTCCCCAAGGAGAGACTTCCCGGCTTCGCGCGTGCCTTCGGCGAGGCCCTCGCGCAGCACTACGCCGACGACGCCGCGCCCGTCCTACACGCCCACTACTGGCTCTCCGGCGTGGCCGGGCTGCACATGGCGCATGTCCTCGGGGCTCCCCTCGTCCTGACCCTGCACACCTCCGCCGCCGCCAAGAACCTGCGCGCCGGATCGGACGAGTCCCCCGAACCACCCGAGCGCGAGGCCGCCGAGCGAGAACTGATCGCCCACGCGTGCCGCACCGTGGTGAACACCCCCGCGGAACAGCGGCAGGTCGTGGAGCTGTACGGCGCGGATCCGGCGCGCGTGGTCGTGATCCCTCCCGGGGTGGACCCCGAGGTCTTCCACCCGCCGATCCCGGACGAACGCGACGAGCCCCGGGACGAACCCTTCACCGTCCTGTCCGCCGGGCGCATGCAGCCCCTCAAGGGTCAGCAGATCCTGATCCGCGCGCTCGGTGCGCTGCGCCGCAGTCACCCCGACATTCCCGTTCGCTTGCTCCTGGCCGGCGTGGGCTCCCCCGATTTCCTGGCCCACCTGCGCGGGCTGGCAGACGCGGAGGGCGTGGCGAGCGCCGTCGACTTCCGCGGCTCCCTGCCCCGCGAGGACCTCGCGCGACTCACGGGCCGGGTGGACGCGGTGGCCGTGGCGTCGTCGTCGGAGACGTTCGGGCTCGTGGCGGTCGAGGCCCAGGCGTGCGGGACGCCCGTCCTGGCCACGGACGTGGACGGGCTGCGCTACGCCGTGCGCGACGGTGAGACCGGCCGGCTCGTCCCGGACCGCGAGCCCGCGAGCTGGGCGGACGCGCTGTACCGCGCGGCCCGGGACCCGGGCGCGTGGCGAGCAATGTCACACGCCGCTCGGCTGCGAGCGCGCGAGCTGACGTGGGACGACGTCGCCGCGCAGCACGCTGCGGCCTACCTCGCCTGTGCGGCGCGCGAGCACGACGCCTAAACTTTCCCGTGTGACCACCGCGTACCTGAGCCGTGATTCCCTTGCCCGTTACCTGGACCGCTCCCGGATCACCGGGGCCGTCGCGACCCCCCGTGAAGCCAACCTCCGCAACATCCGCGGTTTCCTGGACGGGGACCAGCACCAGCACATGGGGGTCGAGCGCACCAGGGACTGGGATTTCGACTCCGTCTTCGAGCTCATGCGCGACCGCGTGGGGATCAACGACGACCCCGAGTACACCGAGGGCCAGGACTCCATTTCCGCGCAGCTGTGCGTGGCCGGACTGGACCGCTACGCCGAGCTGTTCAGCCGCGCGGTGCAGGGCCGCAAGCGGTTGTTGTTCGCGACCGGTCATCCCTCGGGCCTCGCGCCCGTGTACGCCCGGCTCGCGCGGGTGGCCCGCAAGTCCGGGGCGCGCGTGCTGCGCTTCGACGAGGCCCTGCCGTTCGAGGACGGGGACGTGCGCCAGATCGAGGACGTCGTGATGGTCGAGCAGTACGGCGGTCTGCGCCACACCCACTTCCCCGAGCCCATGCAGCTGGTTCTCGATCACCTGCGGGACCAGGGCCGCGAGGCCCCGGACCTCGTGATCGCCGATCACGGGATGGCCGGGTACGCGGGCTCCCGGGCGGGACTTCCCACCATTGCGATGGGCGACTGCAACGACCCCGGGATCTTCGTCGCGGAGGCCCAGGGGCAGGTGGAGGTCGTGGTCCCGCTGGACGACAACGTCCCCCCGCACCTCTACGACCCCGTGGTGGACTACATCATTTCCCGCGCGGGGCTCGCGGGGCAGGAACGCGGCTGAGTTCCGCGATCCCGTCCAGCCACTCGCACGCCTGCCGCGCGGGCGGTCGGCCCCCGGCGGCGTCGTGCCGGCCCACGTCCCCGAACCGGGACGCGTCCGCTGCCGCGAGGGTCTCATCCAGCACGACGACGCCGCGCGCGAACGTCTCCCCGTACGTGCGGTCCCCGAGGCCGAACGCCGCGTAGCGCACACCACTCAGGTCCGCGGAGCCCTCGGTCACCGCTTCCGCGAAGGCCCGCGCGGACGTGGGCAGCTCGCCGTCCCCGTAGGTGGAACACACCACGACGTACGGGTGGGAGGTGTCCAGCGCGGCGGGATCCGTGTCCGCGAGGTCCTGGACCGTGACCGCGAACCGGTCCCGCACGTGAGCGGCGAGTGACTGCGCCACGAGTTCCGCGTTCCCGGATTCCGTGCCGAAGAGGATCGTGAGGGGAGCCGTCCCCGCACCGTCGGAACCGTCACCGGAACCGCCGGAGTCCTGTGCGCCGTCCCCGCATCCCCGCGGGACGCCCAGGGCGGCAGCGGCGAGCAAGCGCGATTCCCGGGGGTCGGTGAGCTTGAGCCGGGGGCGCCCCTCGGCGGCACGCTCGCGTTCGGCGGCGTCGATGCGCAACCAGCCGTCGAAGTCCGTGGCGCGACCCAGGTAGGGGCGCACCGCGGCCATGCCGGGGCGAGGTGGGGTCCCGCCCTCGTTCGCCGAGCCGGAGCCCGCCTCGCCTGGGACCGTCGAGCCCGTCAGGTCCGCGGCGATCAGCTGCGCGAGCTCACGGGCGTCCGTGCGCTGGGACGCGATCGTGCCGCGCGGTCCCCTGCGCAGCCATCCCGCCGCGTACAGCCCGTCCCCCACGCATCCGGTGTCCCGGCATTCGGCGTCGAGTGCGCTCTGCGGGAGCAGGGCGTCGGGGCCCTCCGTGAATCCCACGGCCGTGATGACCGAGTCCGTGGCGATGCGCGTGGATTCCCCGTCGGAAGCCCCGGTGGAAGCTCCGCCGGAAGCCCCACGGATCTGAACCCCGCTCACGTGATCGGGACCGACGACATGCTCGGGGGTGTGCCCGAACCACCACTCGATCCGCAACCGCGCATCCTCGGGTGCCGGGTACCGCAGCAGCTCCGCGACCAGTTCGCACCGGGTGTCCCCCGCGCGGGCCGCCGCGAGCAGCTCTTCTTCCGCGACGCCGTGCACCACGTGGTGGATCCCGTCCAAGGCTACGATCTCCCGCAGCATCACGGGGTCGAACGCGGCCCGCTGCGGCGCGGAACGGCCCAGCACGTGGATGGTCTGCAGCCCCGTGCTCAGGGCGCGGTGGGCGTCGTCGTGCACATCCGATCCCGCGAGATCGGTGGCGCGCTTGGCGAGCAAGCGGATCACGTCCATGGCCACGTTGCCCATCCCGATCACGGTGGTGCTGCCACCGAGCAGGGTGCCGGAATCGGTGCGGCCCGCACACTCCCCGGGGTCGCCGTTGAGCCACCGGGTCACCCCGCCCGCGCCGTGCACACCGGGCAGGTCCCCGCCCGGCACGCCCGGATCCGCGTCCGTGTGCAGCCCGGTCGCGAGCACCACGGCGTCGAAGGCCTCGCGCAGCTGGTCCAGAGTGAGCTCCGCGCCGTCCGCGTCCTGCGAGCGGGACGCCGGGCCCATGACACCGGGGCGGCCCGAGAGCACGACGTCGTACTCGGGCTCACCGCCGTGCACGCGCGTGCAGCCCACGAACTCCACGTCGCGGGAGGCGAACATGCCCGTGAACTGTTCCGCGATCGCCTTGGTCCCCTGGTGGTCACCGGCCACGCCGCTGCGCACGAGTCCGAACGGCGCGGGCCGCGAGTCCAGCACCGTGATCCGGGCGCCCGGCAGGGTGCGCAGCAGCGCCTGCGCGCTGTAGCAGCCCGCGGGCCCCGCCCCGACGACGGCGATGTGCCGCCCCGTGCCCACCGCGCTCGACGGCGCGGGCGGGTCCCACACCACGGGGAGCTTGTCCATGCCCCGGAACACCCATCCGCCGGCCACGGCCGGGTTCCCGGGATCCAGGCGAAGACCCGGCAGCCGCGAGAAGAGCAGCGGGAGGGCGACGTCGGCGACCTCCGCCCGCGCGACCCACGCGCCGGCGCAGACGTGCACGCCCTTGCCGAACGCGAGGTGTGCGCCCTGGTCGCGGCGCGTGAGGTCGAAGCGTTCGGGGTGCGGCCACTCGTTCTCGTCCCGGTTGGCCGAGAGCAAGCACACCCCGAGCCTGGAACCCGCGGGCAGGTGCACGCTCTGGAGGACGGTGTCCCGCGTGGTCTGGCGCGGGTACATGCCGATGGGTGCGACCCACCGGATGCTCTCGTCGAACACCGCGTTCCACAGGGAGGGATCATTGCTCACGAGCTCGCGCTGCTCCGGGTGGCTGAGCAGCGCCCACGAGGCCACGCCCAGGGCGTCACGGGGTTCGTTGAGGCCACCGCCGATCGTCATCTTGATGTTGGCGCGGATCGAGTGCAGCGGCATCCGGTCCCCCGGCATGGACAGCAGCCCCGAAATCAAGGAATCGTCCGGGTGCGTGAGGTGCCACGCGAGCATCTCGTCGATGGCGTCGTCGACCTCCGCGAACGCCTTCTCACCGCGGGCCCACACGTCCGGATCATTCGCGTAGTTGCCGGTCGCGTCGATCAGGCACTGGGACCAGCGCTGCATGTCCTGCTCGGTCACGTTGTGCAGACCCGTGACCGCGCGCAGGGATTCCGCGGCGAACGGGGCAGCGAAGTCCCACACCAGATCCGTGCCCGGGCCGATCTCCTGCAACCGGGCCAGGTAGCGCTCGGCGGTCGCGCGGAAGATCCCCATCCAGGACTTCTGCACCGCCGCGGGACGCAACGGCGGCATGAACGCGCGCCGCTCGGGGTGGTGTTCGGGGTTGTCCTTGCGCAGCATGGAGTGGCCCATGGCGCGCTTCATGAGCGAGCCCTCCTCGTTCGCGGAGAACAGCTCCTGGTCCAGCTCGGTCGCGTGCGCGGCGGCGTAGGACGTGACCAGGTAGCGGTTGACCGCGGGAACCCAGTGCACGCCGCCCTCGGCGCGCAGCCGCTCGAACGTGGGGAACGGGTCCTGGTACAGCTGTTCCAACCGGACCCAGTCCGCCACGGGGGCGGTGCGTCCCGGGGAGGCCGGTCGTGCGGCGGAGGCTGGGGTGTGCGGGTCCAGGATGGTCATGGTTTAACTGTGACCCGCGTCTTACTTACAGTACAACTGAGATTAAGTGAGCTGTTAACGCAGGAGAACTTTTATGGTGGGTGATCCGGGGATCACGTTCCGGCAACTCGAACAACTGATCGCGGTCGCGGACACCGGCGGCTTCGCCGCGGCCGCCCAGTCACTGCACCTGACCCCCAATGCCGTGGCGCAGTCCGTGACCGAGCTCGAACGGATCCTCGGGGTCCCCGTGACCGTCCGGCAACGCGCCCGCGGCGTGACCCTCACCCCCACGGGTGCGCGGTTCGTGGAACGGGCCCGCGCCCTGCTGCACGACGCCGCGGACCTCGTCTCGGAGTCCAGCGAGGACCGGGACACCCCGCTGCGCGGACGGATCACCCTGGGCTGCTTCGCGCCGCTGGCCCCGACCGTGATCGCCCAGGTGTGGTCCGATCTGGCCCGCGAACACCCCGGGGTGGAACTACGGATCGTGGAGGCGGACACCACGGAACTCGTCCAGGACGTGCTCACGTCCCGCGTGGACGCCATCATCACCTACGCGGTCAACCTGCCGCCCGAGCTGCACACCGTGGAGTTGTTCGGGGCGCGACTCAAGGTCTCGCTCGCGGGAGATCATCCGCTGGCCGGTCAGGATTCCGTGGCGCTGGAGGATCTCGCGGACGAGCCCCTCGTGCTGCTCGACAAGGCACCGAGCGGGGAGAACACCCTCAACATCCTGCGCCGGCGCGGGATCACCCCGCGCATCGTGCACCGCACGGAGGACGTCGAACTCATGCGCTCCCTCGTGGGCCGCGGTGCGGGCTACGGGATGCACTTCCTGGGCGTGGGGACGGAGCTGAGTCGGGAGGGACTACCCGTGGTGCGCCGCCCGGTGTCCCCGGGGAACGAACGGGAATCGGTCGTGCTGACCTGGCCGCGGGGCATGACCGTGCCCCCGGCGGGTCCGGGCGGTCGCGGACCTGGCGCGCGCGTCCGCCGAGGGCTCGGCGATCTTTCGCTGCACCGTGCGAGGGCCGGGCCGTACGCCCGCCCCCAGGGACCCGGGCCGCCGCACCCGCGGGCCCGGGCCAGCAGCAGGACGCAGACCTCCGGACACGCATGAGGGCCGCCCGGTGCGTGCCGGACGGCCCTCGCGGCGTCGTCGTACGGTGCTACGCGACGCTCAGCGCTCGACCTCGCCGCGGATGAACTTCTCCACGTTCTCGCGCGCGGTGTCGTCGTCGAACTGCTCGGGCGGGGACTTCATGAAGTAGGAGGACGCCGAGGTCAGCGGTCCCCCGATGCCGCGGTCCAGGCCGATCTTGGCGGCGCGGATCGCGTCGATGATCACGCCGGCGGAGTTGGGCGAGTCCCACACCTCGAGCTTGTACTCCAAGGAGATCGGGGCGTTGCCGAAACCGTGGCCCTCGAGGCGCACGAACGCGAACTTGCGGTCGTCCAGCCATCCCACGTAGTCCGAGGGGCCGATGTGGACGTCCTTGGCCCGCATCTCGTGGGGCACGTTGGAGGTCACGGCCTGGGTCTTGGAGATCTTCTTGGACTCGAGCCGCGAGCGTTCGAGCATGTTCTTGAAGTCCATGTTCCCGCCCACGTTGAGCTGGTACGTGCGGTCCAGGACATAGCCGCGGTCCTCGAGCAGCTTGGCCAGCACGCGGTGCGTGATGGTCGCGCCCACCTGCGACTTGATGTCGTCGCCCACGATCGGCACGCCGGCGTCCGTGAACTTCTGCGCCCACTCGTCGGTCCCGGCGATGAACACCGGCAGGGCGTTGACGAACGCCACCCCGGCGTCGATCGCGGCCTGCGCGTAGTAGCGGTCGGCCTCCTCGGAGCCCACCGGGAGGTAGGACACGAGCACGTCCACCTCGCGCTCGCGCAGCACCTGCGCGACGTCCACGGACTCGGCGTCCGATTCGGTGATGGTCTCGCGGTAGTACTGGCCCAGCCCGTCCAGGGTGGGTCCGCGCTGCACGCTCACGTCCAGGTTCGGGACCTTCGCGATCTCCATGGTGTTGTTCTCGGAGGCCAGGATCGCCTGGGAGAGATCCAGGCCCACCTTGGCGGCGTCCACGTCGAACGCGGCCACGAACTGCACGTCCCCCACGTGGTAGTCGCCGAAGCGCACGTGCATGAGCCCGGGCACCGTCTCGGAGGGGTCTGCGTCCCGGTAGAAGTGGACGCCCTGGATGAGCGATGTGGCGCAGTTGCCCACACCGGCAATGGCCACGCGGATGGGATTTTCGGACACGGTTCTCCTCAGCTCGGGTGATGACGGCCACGCGCACCTCGCGCGTTCGTGCGTGGGCACCGCATCCCGCCGTGCCACGCCGCACGCAACCGACTCCACAGTCTAGCCACGCGTTCGGACGTGACTTTCCCCGGGGCAGCAATGACGACGACGCCGCTGCCGCCCCCGCGCTGCAGGGTCACCCGACCACGAGGACCTCCACGAGCAACAGCACCGCGACCAGCAGGAACACGACCCCGGCCACGATCTCGACCTCGGCCGAGCGCGCCTGGAACCGCCGTGCCAGGGCGGGGACGGAACCGAACCACGCGACGGCCAGGAACCACGCCAACCCCACCGCCATGAGCAGTGCGAGGGCGATCAGTCCCTCCCACCACAGGATGTCCGCGGGGACCACGGTCGCGAACAGGGCGATGAAGAAGACGATCGCCTTGGCGTTGGCCAGGTTGGTGATCGTCCCCTGGAGCAGGGCCTTCCCCGCCGTGAGATTGCGGGTCCCGAGCAGACCTCCGGCCTTCGAGAACGCGGGGCCCCCGATCGTGCCCGCGGCAGCGGCGGGGTCCCCAGGTGGGGTGGATCCCGTTCCGGCACGATGCAGCGCGCGCGTGGCCAGCCCGGCGCGCAGGGATCCGTAGCCCATGCGCGCCAGGAACAGGGCACCGGCGATCTGGATCACGAGTTTGAGCACGTGATTGCTGTTGATCACCAGCGTCACACCCGTGAGCGAGAGCGTGATCCACATGAGGTTGCCGATCATCACCCCCACCGCCGTGAGCATGGCCTTGCCGCGCGTGGTGAGGAACGCGTTGCGCAGGATCAGTAGGACGTCCGGACCCGGGGAGATGATCCCCGCGATCCACAGTCCCAGTAGCGCGGCGTACTGCGCCGCGGTCATACGTGCTTGGACGCGGTGGCCGCCCCCCAGATGTTGATGTCCGCGTCCGAGACCAGCTCGTCGATCCGCTGCAGTTCGTCGTCGGAGAAGTCCAGGTTCTGCACGGCGCGGGCGGAATCGGTGATCTGCTCGGGCGAGGACGCGCCCACGAGCGCCGTCGTGACCTGTCCCTCCGCCTGAGGACGCAACACCCACGCGATCGCCATCTGGGCCAACGTCTGCCCGCGCTCCCGGGCCATCGCGTTCAGTTCCCGAATCTGATCCAGGGTGTTCTCGCTCAACCAGTCCGGGTTGAGTGACTTCCCAGCGGCCGCACGGGAGTCCTCGGGGACGCCGTTCAGGTACTTGTCGGTGAGCATGCCCTGGGCCAGCGGGGAGAAGCTGATGGAACCCATTCCCGCTTCCGTGAGGGCGCCCAGCAGGTTCTTCCCGTCCGCGCGTTCGTCCGGCTGTTCGATCCAGCGGTTGAGCATGGAGTACGAGGGCTGGTGGATGAGCAGCGGCGTGCCCAGCTCCCGCATGATCCCCTGAGCGGCGAGCGTGAGGTCCGCGCTGTAGGACGAGATCCCCACGTAGCTCGCGCGGCCCGAGCGCACGATGTGGTCCAGCGCGCCCATCGTCTCCTCGAGGGGCGTGTCCGGGTCCGGACGGTGGTGGTAGAAGATGTCCACGCGGTCCAGGCCCATGCGTTCGAGCGACTGGTCGACGGAATCGAGCAGGTACTTGCGCGAACCGCCCACACCGCCGTACGGGCCGGGCCACATCTGCCACCCGGCCTTCGTGGAGATGACGAGTTCCTGGCGGTACCGTGCGAAGTCCTCCCGCAGGATGCGCCCGAAGTTCAGCTCCGCGGAGCCCGCGGGCGGGCCGTAGTTGTTGGCCAGGTCGAAGTGCGTAATCCCCAGGTCGAACGCCCGGCGCAGCGTGGCACGCATGGTGGCGAGCGGCGTGTCGTCGCCGAAGTTGTGCCACAACCCCAGGGACAGCGCGGGCAGCTTCAACCCGGAGTTCCCCACCCTCCGGTACGGCATGGTCTCGTAGCGGTCCTCGGCCGCGGTCCACACGGTGTTCTCACCAAAAGTCAGCATGGGGTCCAGTGTGCCACCGTGCGGGCGGGCCTCACTCGAATCAGGTGACGGTCGCGTCCCGGGCCCGGCGCAGCAGCCCGCACGACGACGCTGCGGCGGGACCCGCGCGGGGCCCCGCCCCCTGGAATCCCGCCGCGCACACCGACGCCGCGCCGAACGACGCCGCACGGGTAGCTACACCCGCAGCACCGCCGCCGTCTCCGGCGCGAGCCGCACCGCGCCCGGCGCCGTCGTGACGTCCGGGTCCGTGCCACTCGCGAACAGCACCTGCGGGGCGTCACCGCCCATGAGCGGCAGCTCGCGTTCGGAGTCCGAGAGGTTCACGGCCACGACCACGCCGTGTTCGGATTCCGGCTCGCTCATCCGCTTGAGCACGAACCACTGCTCGGAATCGCTGGCCTGGGTGGCCACGGTGGCCCAGTCCTGATCCGTGAGCTCCGGGGTGTCGTGGCGCAGCGTGATCAGTTCCCGGTAGGCGTCCAGGATGCGCTGGTGCTCACCCTCGTGCACCTCACCCCAGTCGAGCTTGGAGCGCTCGAACGTGCGCGGATCCTGGGGGTCCGGGACGGTCGCGTGATCCCAGGCCATCGCGGCGAACTCCGCCTTGCGGCCCGTGGCCACGGCCTCCCCCAGCTCGGGTTCGGGGTGGGCCGTGAAGAACTGCCACGGCGTGCTGGCCCCGAACTCCTCGCCCATGAACAGCATGGGCGTGAAGGGCTGGGTGAGCAGCCACGTGGCGGCTGCGATCGCCCGGTCCACGGTCATGCCGTGGTTCATCCGGTCCCCGGCCGCGCGGTTGCCCACCTGGTCGTGGTTCTGCAGGAAGGTCACGAACTGCCACGGCCGCTGCTCGGCCGGATCGATCTCCCGGCCGTGGGAGCGACCCCGGAACGTGGAGTACGTCCCGTTGTGGAAGTACGCGGTGTGCATGGTCTTCTCGAGGGCGTGCAGGGACGCGAAGTCCCCGTAGTAGCCGTGGGTCTCCCCGGTGAACGCCACGTGCGCGGCGTGGTGGACGTCGTCGAGCCACTGCGCGTCCATACCCAGACCGTGTCGGTCCGTGCCCGCGATCATGCGGGGATCGTTGAGGTCGGACTCCGCGATGGCCACGAGGTCCTTGCCCGTGCGCTCGGACTCGGCGGCGATACGTTGGGCGATCTCCTCCAGGATGTGCGTGGCGCGGGAATCGGCGAGCGCGTGCACGGCGTCCAGGCGGAACCCGTCCACGTGGTAGTCGCGCAACCACATGGTGATGTTGTCCAGGATGTACTCGCGCACCCCGTCCGAACCCCACCCGTCCAGGTTGATCAGATCGCCCCAGCTGGACGCCCCGGGCTTGAAGTACTCCGCGAACAGCGGCAGGTAGTTCCCGCTGGGTCCCAGGTGGTTGTAGACCACGTCCTGGATCACGGCGATGCCCTTGGTGTGGCACGCGTCCACGAACCGCTGGTAGGCCTCGGGTCCGCCGTAGGACTCGTCCACGGTGTACCACGCGACGCCGTCGTAGCCCCAGTTGTGGTCCCCGTTGAACCCGTTGACGGGCAACAGTTCCACGGCGTCCACGCCGAGGTCCACGAGGTGGTCCAACTTGCCGATCGCCGCGTCGAGCGTGCCCTCCGGGGTGAACGTCCCGGGGTGCAGTTCATAGAGCACGGAGTCCCGCAGCGGACGCGGCCGCCACGCGGCGTCGTGCCATTCGAAGGCGTCCGGGTCGAACGTGCAGGACAAATCGTGCACACCTTGCGGCTGGCGGCGTGAGCGCGGGTCTGGAAGCACCTCGGACACCGAAGTGCGTTCTTTGTCCGTGCCCTCGTCGAAAACCTTGGTGAGCAGGTAGCCGTAGCGCACGGTGCCTCGGGGGACGTCGGCGTCGTCGGGCAGCGTCCACCAGCCGGGGCGATCGGTCAGGCCCTGCATGGGGTGGTCCGTGCCGTCGATGCGGACGGTGACCTTGCGGGCGTGGGGTGCCCACACGTCGAAACGATGGTCCTGGGTCATGTCTCAGCCGTCCTTCCGGCGCAGGATCGCCACGGGGTAGGTGAAGAGCAGATCGGCCAGGCGCACGGCGCCGTCCTGGTCCGTGGTGTACTCGCGGTGCGTGAGGACGTCCTGCCACGTCCCCGGCGCGAGGACCACGGTCTCGTCCGTGAAGCCGCCCTCGGGGGCGAGGGTCGCGGGGAATCGGGTGACCACGGTGGCCACGCCGCCGCGGTCGAAGCCTATGGCGTGCTCGGCGAGCGCGCCCCGGAACTCCAGCGGTGTGTACTCCGTGAACAGCTCGGGGTGCTCGCCGCGCAGCCGCAGGACGCGCGAGGTCAGCAGCATGCGCGCGGCCCCCGTGCCGTCCACGGGCGGGGTCGCGTCCTCGGAACCCGGCCGAGCGGCGTCGAGCCGCGCCAACATCTCCTCGCGCGCCGCGAAGTCCACGGGTCGGCGGTTGTCGGGGTCCACGAGCGACGGTTCCCACAACTCCTGCCCCTGGTAGACGTCCGGGACGCCCGGCAGGGTCAGCTGCAGCGCGGTGGCCGCCAGGGCGTTGCTGAACCCCGGCGCGCTCACGCGCTCCACGCACCCCTCCACGATGCCGCGGGCGCGCGGGTTGCTGAACAGGAAGTCGATGAAACGGGTCAGCTCCGCCTCGAAGTGCTCGTCTCCGTCCACCCACGCGGTGGACACGGACGCCTCGCGCACGGCCTTCATGGCGTAGTCCACGGCGCGATCGCGCTCGAGCGGCCACGCACCCACCACGGCCTGCAGCACGAGGTTCACGGCGGGTCCGTCCGACAGCTCGATCTGCGCGTCCTTGGCGCGGTTGACGAGCGTGGCCACGGTCTCGGACCAGGCCCTGGGCTGCTCCGAGAGCACCGTGATGCGCGCACGCACCGACGCCGAGCGCTTGGTGTCGTGGGTCGTCAGGGCGTTCATGGTCGCGGGCGATTCACGCTGCCGCCGCGCCGCCTCCGCGTGGAACTGCTCGGGCGTGAGTGAGAAGACCGCGGGGTCACCGCCCACCTCGGTCAGGGAGGAGAGCTTGGGGTAGCGGTAGAACGCGGTGTCCTCCACGCCCTTGGCCATGACCATCCCCGAGGTCTGCTGGAAGCGCTGGGCCACCTCGCTGAGCTCACCGTTCGCATCCCCGCCGAGTTCACGCGCGAGGTCCTCGAGCACGTCCGCGAGTTCGGGCCGCCACCGCCGGGCCGCGGCGACCGCGTCCCGCAGGTACTGCGCCCCCTCGGGCAGGTACGTGCGGTACACGGGGAAGTTGGCGAGGATCTCGGCGAGACCGTCGTATGACGCCGCGGCCCCGTGCGGGAAGTCCGCGGGCAGTTCGCGCACCAGACGGTGCACCTCCGCCGCCAGTCCCGCGTCCGCCATCCGACGCTTGGTCTCGTGGATCAGCGGGTCCCAGCGCACGGGCTGCCCGCCGCGCAGTTTGGTGTCCAGCGACGCGAGCTCGTAGTGCCCGCGCGCGTCCGTGAGCACCCGGTCGATCCAGCCCAGCGAGTCGTAGCCCGTGGTCCCGGCCGTGCGCCACTGTTCGGGCAGGTACTCCCCCGGTTCCAGGATCTTCTCGACGACGGTCCACGCGCCGTCCGTGAGTCCGGCCAGCTTCTCGAGGTAGTCCTGCGGGTCCCGCACCCCGTCCGGGTGGTCGATGCGCAGCCCGTCCACGAGGCCCTCGCGGAACCAGCGGGCGACCTCCGTGTGGGACTCCTCGAAGACCCGGGCGTCCTCGACCCGCACCCCCGCGAGCGTGGCCACGGTGAAGAACCGGCGGTAGTTCAGCTCGGAGTCACCGCGGCGCCAGTTGATCAGTTCGTAGTGCTGCCGCCCGTGCACCTCGGCGGGGTCGTCACCCTCGCGGTACGTGCCCTCGGCCAGGGGGTAGACGTTGTCGTAGTAGTGCAGCGTCCCGTCCTGGACGGTGAGCGCGGAGAGGTCCTCGTCGCCGTCGCCGAGCACCGGGATCAGGATCTTGCCGCCACCGGCCTGCCAGTCCACGTCGAACGCGTCCGCGTAGGGGCTGTCCTGCCCCTTCTCGAGCAGCGACCACCACCACGGGTTCTCCTGCGGGGCGGCCACACCCTGGTGGTTGGGCACGATGTCCACGACGACGCCCAGTCCGGCCTCGTGCGCGGCATCGGACAGTGCCTTCAGCCCCTCCGATCCCCCGCGTTCGGGATCCACCTCGGTGGGATCCACGACGTCGTACCCGTGGTCCGAGCCGCTCGTGGCCCGCAGGATGGGCGAGAGGTACACCCACTCCGCCCCCAGACGCTTGATGTAGGGGATCAGTTCCGCCGCGCGATGCAGGTCCTGCTGGGTCGTGATTTGCAACCGGTACGTTGAAGTGGGTGTCAGCACCCTTACAGTCTTGCCGAATGCGCGCGCTCGGGCCAGTCACTCCGCGCTCAACGAGCACCGTGACGTAAACGGCGGACGCGCCACCCGTGTGGGGTGACGCGTCCGCAGTCGTGTTCAGCGCGGCGCGGGCTGCGGGCGATCTGCCCGGTCACGCACCGCGGGGCGCTCAGGCGTCGTCGGGCGACGCCGCGTACACCGCTGCCGCGACGGACGCCGCCACGGAGGCGTCCGGCTCTTCCTCGGGGGCCTCCCAGGCGCGCAACAGCACCGTGGACTTGCCCGCCATCCGCAACGTGGAGGAGTGCTCACGCACGGCACCGTCCGCGTGCTCGCCGGCGGTGTCCACGATCTCCTCCCACTTCATGCCGTAGCTGGCCGGCGGCAATGTGATGTCCACGGGCTCGGGGTTGGAGTTGAAGTACACGATGAAGTTCACGTCCGTGATCCGGCGACCGCGCATGTCCACCCCCGCGATGCCCTGACCGTTGAGCCACATGCCCACGGCACGAGCCAGGGGCTCGTCCCAGTCGGCGGGCACCATGGGCGTGCCGTCCGTGTTGAGCCACGCGATATCCGGCATGGGATCGCCCTCGGCGCGCTCGCCCATGTCCACGGGACGCCCGTCGAAGAACTGCGAGCGGCGGAACGTGGGGTGTTCGTGGCGCAGGTGGGTGATCACCGAGGTGAACTCCACGAGCGGGGTGTCCACCTTCTCCCAGTTGATCCACGTGAGCTCGTTGTCCTGGCAGTACGTGTTGTTGTTGCCCTTCTGGGTGCGCCCCGCCTCGTCACCGTGCAGCAGCATGGGCGTGCCCTGGGACAGCATGAGCGTGGCGATGAAGTTGCGCTGCTGACGCGCACGCATCGCGAGCACCTCGGGATCGTCCGTGGGCCCCTCCTCACCGCAGTTCCACGAGCGGTTGTGGGACTCGCCGTCGTTGTTGTCCTCGCCGTTCTCCTCGTTGTGCTTCTCGTTGTAGGACACGAGGTCCCGCAGTGTGAAGCCGTCGTGGGCGGTCACGAAGTTCACCGAGGCGAAGGGGCGCCGGCCGCTGTTCTCGTAGAGGTCAGCGGAGCCGGTGACACGGGACGCGAACTCCCCCAGGGTCGAGGGCTCACCGCGCCAGAAATCACGCACGGTGTCCCGGTACTTGCCGTTCCACTCGGTCCACTGCGGCGGGAAGTTGCCCACCTGGTAGCCACCGGGACCGATGTCCCAGGGCTCGGCGATCAGTTTGACCTGCGAGACGATCGGGTCCTGCTGGACGAGTTCGAAGAACGTGGAGAGCTTGTCCACGTCGTAGAACTCACGGGCCAGCGTGGCCGCGAGGTCGAAGCGGAAACCGTCCACGTGCATCTCTGTGACCCAGTAGCGCAGCGAGTCCATGATCAGCTGCAGCGAATGCGGGTGGCGCACGTTGAGGGAGTTACCGGTACCCGTGTAGTCCATGTAGAACTTCTGGTCGTCGTCCACGGTGCGGTAGTACGCGGTGTTGTCGATGCCCTTCATGGACAGCGTGGGGCCCATGTGGTTGCCCTCGGCCGTGTGGTTGTACACCACGTCCAGGATGACCTCGATGTCCGCCTGGTGCAGTGCGCGCACCATGGCCTTGAACTCCTGGACCTGGCTGCCCAGGTGGGAGGCCGCGCTGTACTCGTTGTGGGGCGCGAAGAACGCGATGGTGTTGTAGCCCCAGTAGTTACGCAGCCCCTTCTCGAGCAGCGTGGAGTCCTGGACGAACTGGTGCACGGGCATCAGTTCGATCGCGGTGACCCCCAGCTTCTGCAGGTGTTCGATGACCGCGGGGTGGGACACACCGGCGTACGTGCCGCGCTGTTCCTCCGGGACCTCCGGGTGCTGCATGGTGAGACCCTTGACGTGGGCCTCGTAGATCACGGACTTGTGGTACGGGGTGCGCGGGGTGCGGTCACCCTCCCAGTCGAAGAACGGGTTGATCACCACGCCCTTCATCATGTGTTCCGCGGAGTCCTGGTGGTTCTCGGAGTCCTCGTCACCGAAGTTGTAGGAGAACAGGGACTCGTCCCAGTCGATCCCGCCCTCCACGGCCTTGGCGTAGGGGTCCAGGAGCAACTTGTCGGGGTTGCACCGCAACCCCTGGGACGGATCCCACGGCCCGTGCACCCGGTACCCGTAGCGCTGACCGGGCTGCACCTGGGGGAGGTAGCAGTGCCACACGTAGCTGTCCACGGCGGTGACCTCCACGCGCGTCTCCGTGCCGTCCTCCTCGAACAAGCA
Source organism: Kocuria marina (assembly GCF_000786655.1). Lineage (GTDB taxonomy): Bacteria > Actinomycetota > Actinomycetes > Actinomycetales > Micrococcaceae > Kocuria > Kocuria marina_A. The sequence goes on from NZ_JROM01000007.1 coordinate 29,985, forward strand.
CAGTTCCACACGGTCCGCGACCTCCGAGAAGAGCGCGAAATTGGTCCCCGTGCCGTCGAACGTGGCGCCCAGCGGGTACGGGTGTCCTGGCCAAACTTCCATGTACTTCTCCTCAGCGTGTCGTGGGGCCGTGAGCGGATCCCCGCTCGCGGCCAGCCACTAATAATAGTCGTTCGGGTCGCGGCTCACGGACGGGCCAGCACCGCGCGCACGTTCTCCGCGAGCACCGACGGCGGGACGGGGCCCTCCCCGTTCGCCCGTGAGGCCACCGCGTGCAGACCGGCCCCGAGGGCCGCGGCGGCCGCCCAGCGACCGTCCCCGCGGGCCCAGTCGCCCAGGACCGCGAGCGCGTCCGGGTGCTCGGCCACGTGGGCCACGACCGTGCCCAGGATCCCGGCGAGGGTGTCCCCCGAACCCGCCGTGGCCAGCCAGGGGCTCGCGTGGCCGATGCTCAGGCACAGGCATTCGTCGCGCCCGGAAGCGTTCCCGTCCTCGGAGGCGTCCCCGTCCCGTCCCACGGGGGACGCGATCACGGTGGACGCGCCCTTGAGCAGCACCGTGGCACCCGTGAGGCGCGCGGCCTCGCTCGCCCAGTGCACGGGGTTGGCCTCGATCTCGGAGCGCTCCACCGTGGAATCGCACACCCCGAAACCGTGGAGCCACTCGAAGACCTGGGACAGTTCCCCCGCGTGGGGCGTGAGGATCTTGTGGGGGCCCAGGGCGGCGTCGACCACGGAACGCGCGGCGGCGTCGAGCGCACCGGCGTCGAGTACGGCCGGCTCCTGGGCCTCGATGATCGCCTGCACGCGCGCGGCCTGGGACTCGTCCCCCACCACGCCGGGGCCCGCGAGCCACGCCTGGACGTGGACGTCCCACGGCTGGTCGTCCGAGCACACGACCTCCGGACTGCGCGCGAGCACCATGCCGCGCGTGGTCGAATCCCCCAGGAAGCGGACCATTCCCGCGCCGGCGTTGACCGCCGCCTGGGTGCACATGATCGCCGCGCCCGGATAGCTCGACGCACCGGCCACGACGCCCAGCACACCTCGGGTGTACTTGGTGTCGGTCGCCCCGGGGCGCGGCCACGCGGCGAGCACGTCACGCGGTTCGAGCCGGTGCACGGCGGGGTCGCTCAGCCGGTCCTCGATCCCGATGGGCACCACCGTGAGCGCCCCCGTGGCCTGCTCCCCCGGGGACACCACGTGGCCCGTCTTGGCGCCGCCGAACGTAATGGTGGCGTGGGCGTGCAGGACCGGCTCGGGAGCCTCACCGGTGTCCGCGCTGACGCCGGAGACGAGGTCGCACGCCACGATCCGCGGGAAGCGCCGTTCCCGCGCGGCAGCCGGATCCCGCTGCCGTTCGGTGAACGCCCGCACGAGCTGCGCGACCTTACCCCGCAGCCCACCCTGCGCACCGGTGCCGAGCACGGCGTCCACGATCAGGTGGGCGTCGGCCATGAGGGAGACCGCGCGGGACACGTCCACCGGGTGCGCGGCGGCCACGGCGTCCGAGAGCTCGCGCTCCTCGCCGTCCTGGTCGGTGAGCCGCAGCGCGGTGCCGCCGCGAGCGAGCAGCGCCCGCAGGCCCTGTTCGTGCACGCGGGTGCCGGTCAGGACGGCCACGACCTTCACGCCGCTGCGGCGCAGGAACGCGCCCGCCCACAGTCCGTCCCCGCCGTTGTTGCCCGAGCCCACGAGCAGCACCGCCGTGGTGCCGCCCAACAACCCTCTCCGGTTGGCCAGGCGCAACTGCGCTTCGCAGCCGCGGGCCAGTCCCAGGGCCGCGCGACGCATCAGCACGTCCCCGTAGCCCTCGTCCAGCAGCGGCTGTTCCGCAGCGCGGATGCTCTCGCCCGAGTACGCCTCAATCATCGCGGTGTCCTCCCTGTCCTTCGGCCACGACGAACGCCACGGCCATGCCGCCGTCGTGGGAGATCGTCACGTGCCATGTTTCCACGCCCCTGCGCCGCGCCTGCTCGGCCACGGTGCCTGCGGTGTGCAGACGGGGAGCGCCGTGGGCGTCGTTACTGATCCAGCAGTCCTGCCAGATCATCCCCGGCGGGGCCAGCAGCGCCTTGGCCGCGGCCTCCTTGACCGCGAAGCGCGCGGCCAGCGAGCGCGGGTGCAGTTCCCGCTCGTGGGGCACGAACAGGCGTTCCCGCAATCGCGGCGTGCGCTCCAGCTGTCGTTCGAAACGCGCGATGTCCACGATGTCCACGCCGGTGCCCACAATCATGTCGCCAGCCTACCGGCGCCGCCCGACCCCCTCACGGGCGCCGCGGCACGGTCCGGGCCTCGCGCATGCCTCGGCTCGGTCCGCGTCTCGCGGTCCCCGCGGCACCACACGAGCCTCGCGATCGCCGCAGCACGGCCCGGGCCCCCTGGGCGTCGCGGCATGCCCGGGTACGACGACGGCGGGTGACGCTCCCACAGGAAGCGTCACCCGCCGTCGGACGGACGAACCGGAGGATTACTCCACGGTCACGGACTTGGCCAGGTTGCGCGGCTGGTCCACGTCGTAGCCCTTGGCCCCGGCGAGTTCGCACGCGAAGATCTGCAGCGGCACCGTGGCCAGCAACGGCTGCAGCAGCGTGGGTGCCTCGGGGACGTAGAAGACGTGGTTGGCGAACTCGCGCACGGCGTCGTCGCCCTCCTCCGCGATCACGATGGTCTCGGCCCCGCGAGCGCGGATCTCCTGGATGTTGGAGACCACCTTGGCGTGCAGCGAGTCCCGGCCGTTGGGCGAGGGGACGATCACGAACACGGGCTGGCCCTGGTCGATCAGCGCGATGGGCCCGTGCTTGAGCTCACCGGCGGCGAATCCCTCCGCGTGGATGTAGGCGATCTCCTTGAGCTTGAGCGCACCTTCCATGGCCACGGGGAAGCCCACGTGACGGCCCAGGAACAGCACGGACCCGGCGTCCTTCATCCCGGCCGCGAGTTCCTTGACCTGCGGCTCCACCTCGTCCAGCACGCGCTGGATCTTGGCGGGCATGGCCTCGAGCTCGGCCAGCATGGTGGAGATCTCGTCCTTGAACTTGTTGCCGCGCAACTGGGCCAGGTACAGGCCCAGCAGGTACGCGGCGGTGATCTGGGCGAGGAACGCCTTGGTGGAGGCCACCGCGATCTCGGGACCCGCGTGCGTGTAGAGCACGGCGTCCGCTTCGCGCGGGATCGTGGAACCGTTCGTGTTGCAGATCGCCACGACCTTGGCGCCCTGTTCCTGCGCGTGGCGCACGGCCATGAGGGTGTCCATGGTCTCGCCGGACTGGGAGACCGCGACCACCAGGGTCTTCTCGTTCACGATCGGATCGCGGTAGCGGAACTCGTGCGCGAGCTCCACCTCGGTGGGGATCCGGCACCAGTGCTCGATCGCGTAGCGCGCGACCTGCCCGGCGTACGCGGCGGTACCGCACGCGATCACCACGATCTTGTCGATCGAGCGCAGCACGGTCTCATCGATCTTGATCTCGTCCAGCGTGAGCCGGCCGTTCTCGTCCAACCGGCCCAGCAGGGTGTCCCCCACGGCGGCGGGCTGGTCGTGGATCTCCTTCTCCATGAAGGACGGGTACCCGTCCTTCTCCGCGGCGGCGGCGTCCCACTCGATGTCGAAGGGCTTGCCCCCGGCGGCGTTGCCGTGGAAGTCCACGATCGTGTAGTCGTCAGCGGTGATGGTCACGATCTGGTCCTGGCCCATCTCCACGGCCCGCTTGGTATAGTCGATGAAACCGGAGACGTCCGAGCCCAGGAAGTTCTCGCCGTCGCCCAGCCCGATCACGAGCGGCGAGTTGCGGCGCGCCGCGACCACGCGGTCCGGGTGGTCCGCGTGCACGGCCAGCAGCGTGAACGCGCCCTCGAGGCGGCGGCACGTGTCCTGCATGGCCACCGTGAGGTCCTTCTCGTCCGCGCCCTGCGCGTTGTACGTGCGGGCCAGCAGCACCGCGGCGACCTCGGTGTCCGTCTCGGACGTGAAGCTCTCGCCCTGGGCGCTGAGTTCGCGCTTGATCTCGCTGAAGTTCTCGATGATCCCGTTGTGGATCATGGCCAGCTTGCCGCCGTCGACCACGTGGGGGTGCGCGTTGACGTCGGAGGGGCCTCCGTGGGTGGCCCAGCGGGTGTGGCCGATCCCGATGTTCGATTCCGGCAGGGGGTGCGCTTCGAGCTCACCGATCAGGTTGCTCAGCTTCCCGGCCTTCTTGCGGTACTCCACCGCACCGTCGGCAATCACTGCGACGCCCGCGGAGTCGTACCCGCGGTATTCCAGTCGACGAAGCCCTTCGAGGATCACCTCGAGCGCACCGTGCTGTCGCCCGTCAGCACGGTTCGAGCCCACATATCCCACAATTCCACACATGAAAAATACTGTACCGGAAACGCTCCGCGCCCTATGCCCTGCGTGAGGGGGCCCGGGCCTACACTGGTCCGAGCATGAGCACACAGCCCATAACCCACCGCGTCTCCCCTTTCGTGGAGTTGGATCGTCAGACCTGGTCCAGGCTTTCGCACGAGATCGACGTCCCGCTCACCGCGCAGGAGATCGAGAACCTGCGCGGTCTCGGTGACCGCTTGGACGTGGACGAGGTCCGCGAGGTCTACCTGCCCCTCTCGCGGTTGCTCACGCTCTACGACATGTCCTCCACGCAGCTCAACGCCGCCACGAACTCCTTCCTGGGCGAGCATCACGCGCGCACCCCGTTCGTGATCGGGATCGCCGGGTCCGTGGCGGCGGGCAAGTCCACCACGGCTCGCTTGCTGCGCGAGATGCTGGCCCGCTGGCCGTCCACCCCGAACGTGCAGCTCGTGACCACGGACGGTTTCCTCTACCCCAACGCCGAGCTCCGACGGCGCGGGCTCATGGACCGCAAGGGCTTCCCCGAGTCCTACGACCGGCGCGGGCTGCTGCGCTTCGTCTCCGAGATCAAGTCCGGCGCCCCCGAGGTGCGTGCCCCCAAGTACTCCCACGTCACCTACGACATCCTCCCGGACGAGGAAGTCGTGGTGACCCGCCCCGACGTCGTGATCGTGGAAGGCCTGAACGTGCTCGCGCCCGCGAAGCTGGAGAGCGGCAAACGCACCGCGCTCGCGCTGAGCGATTTCTTCGACTTCAGCATCTACGTGGACGCCCGCACCCAGGACATCGAACGCTGGTACGTGGAGCGCTTCCAGGCCCTGCGCTCCTCCGCGTTCTCGGACCCCGAGTCCTACTTCCACCGCTACGCGGACCTCACGGACGAGCAGGCACAGGACGTGGCCACGGACATCTGGCGGCGGATCAACGAACCCAACCTGGAGCAGAACGTGCGCCCCACCCGCGGCCGCGCCCGGCTGATCCTCTCCAAGGACCACGACCACAAGATCCGCAGAGTGCTGCTGCGAAAGAACTGATACTTTCCGGCCCGTTTTCTCTGTACGATGAGCGCCATGCTCAGTGGTTTCAAAGAATTCATCACGAAGGGCAACGTGATGGATCTGGCCGTTGCCGTGCTCATCGGCGCCGCCTTCTCCAAGATCGTCAACGCTCTCGTCGAGAACGTGCTCATGCCCGCCATCTCGGGAATCGTCGGTTCGCCCAACTTCGACAATTTCGCCGCCGTCACGCTCAACGGTAACCAGATCAAGTTCGGGTGCTGCTGACCGCGATCGTGAACTTCCTGCTCATCGCCGCCGCCGTGTACTTCTGCATCGTGCTGCCCATGAACAAGATGATCGAACGCCGCAACCGCCGGCTGGGCATCGAGCCCACCGAGGAGCCGGCCGATCCCAACACCATGCTGCTCACCGAGATCCGCGACGCGCTCACCGGGCACAACGCCGGCGCGCTGCGCACGGACGGCACGCAGCCCGGCCTCTCGGGACAGCCCGGTACCACCGGCGGAACGATCCGCTGACCCCCACCCCTTCGACGTCAGGAAACGGCGAGGCCCCGCACCACTTCTCGGTGCGGGGCCTTCGCCGTTGGTCCGTGCGGTGGCGCTACAGGCTGAGGTGCTGCTCCACCACGGACACCAGCTCTTCCGCCTCGCGCTGGGCGATGTCCTGCGAAGCCGCCTCCACCATGACCCGCACCACGGGTTCGGTGCCGGAGGGGCGCAACAGCACCCGGCCCTCGCTGCCCAGCCGCTCCTCCGTGCGGGCGACGGCGTCGAGCACCGGCTCGCTCGTTCTGGCCGCCGCCTTGTCCACGCCCTTGACGTTGATCATCACCTGGGGCATGCGCGTCATGGACTTGGCGAGTTCCTGCAACGGCATGCCCGTCTGGGCCACCCGTGAGGCCAGCATCAGACCCGTGAGCAGACCGTCGCCGGTGGTCGCGTAATCCGCCATGATCACGTGCCCGGACTGTTCACCGCCCAGGTTGTAGCCGTTGGCCACCATGGATTCCAGGACGTAGCGGTCCCCCACGGAGGCGCGCACGAGTTGGATCCCGGCCTCGTCCAGGGCCAGTTGCAGCCCCAGGTTGCTCATGACCGTGGCCACGAGCGTGTTGTGGTTGAGCCTGCCCGCGTCCTTCATGGCCATGGCCAGGATGCACATGATCTGGTCGCCGTCCACCTCCGTGCCGGTGTGGTCCACGGCCAGGCAGCGATCGGCGTCGCCGTCGTGTGCGATGCCCAGGTCCGCGCCCAGCTCACGCACGACCTGCTTGAGCGGACCCAGGTGGGTGGAGCCCACGCCGTCGTTGATGTTCAGCCCGTCCGGTTCCGCACCAATCACGTGCACCTTGGCACCGGCGTCGCGGAACGCATCCGGTGAAGCGCCGGATGCCGCGCCGTTCGCGCAATCGAGCACGATCGACAGCCCGTCCAGACGGTGCGGGATGGCACCGACCAGGTGCAGGATGTAACGGTCCTCGGCGTCCGACAAACGGGTCACGCGGCCCACTTCCGCACCCGTGGGGCGGCGGAAATCCTTGGCCTCGTAGACCTCCTGGATGGTGTCCTCGATCGCGTCCGGCAGTTTCTTGCCCCCGTGCGCCAGGAACTTGATGCCGTTGTCCGGCGCGGGGTTGTGGGACGCGGAGATCATCACGCCGAAATCGGCGTCGATGTCCCCCACCAGGTAGGCGGCTGCCGGCGTGGGCAGCATCCCGGCGTCGTAGACGTCCACGCCGGAGCTCGCGAGACCCGCGATCACGGCCGCGCCGAGGAACTCCCCGCTCGCGCGCCCGTCCCGCGCCACGACGGCGGTGGGTCGCTTCCCGGCCTCCGCGTGGCCGTGGCCCAGGACGATCGCCGCCGCCTGGGACAGCTCCATGGCAAGTTCTGCTGTGAGGAGGCCGTTCGCGAGACCGCGAACGCCGTCCGTTCCAAAGATTCTAGACATCGAGAGTCATCTTACGACCAACGCCCGCGCAAACCCGGCGCATTCGACTCAGCCCTTCCCGGGCCGGACCACCGGGAAACCGTCCGGGTTCTCGTTGCTGTCCTCCGTGAGATCCGCCGCCCCACCCACGATCTTGGTGTCCGGCGTGCCCACCACGGAGTGGTCCTTGTTGGGGTAGTCGAACTGCGTGAGGACGTAGCGCATGGCCTCGAGCCGCGCACGTTTCTTGTCGTTGGACTTGATCACGGTCCACGGGGCGTCCCCCGTGTCCGTGTAGAAGAACATGGCCTCCTTGGCCTCCGTGTAGTCGTCCCACTTGTCCAGGGACGCCACGTCCGTGGGCGAGAGCTTCCACTGCCGCACCGGGTCCGTCCGGCGGGACTGGAACCGCGCGAGCTGCTCCGCGCGCGTCACCGAGAACCAGAACTTGATCAGATGGGTGTCCGAGTTCACGAGCATCCGCTCGAACTCCGGTGCCTGACGCATGAACTCGTAGTACTGCTGCGACGTGCAGTAGCCCATGACCCGTTCCACGCCCGCCCGGTTGTACCACGAGCGGTCCATCAGCACGATCTCCCCACCGGACGGCAGGTGCTTGACGTAACGCTGGAAGTACCACTGCGTCTGCTCGATGTCCGTGGGCTTCTCGAGCGCCACGACCCGCGCACCACGGGGGTTCAGGTGCTCCGTGAACCGCTTGATCGCCCCGCCCTTACCCGCGGCGTCCCGGCCCTCGAAGATGATGAGCAGCTTCTGACCGGTCTCCTTGATCCACAGCTGCAGCTTGAGCAGTTCGATCTGCAGTGCCCGCTTGGTGCGCTCGTAGTCCTTGCGGGGCAGCTTCTCGTCGTACGGGTAGCCCAGCTTCCACGCGGTGGACGGTTCCGCCCCGCTCGCGTCGTACAGTTTCCGCCCGAGCTCCGCGATCTCGTCGAGTTCGGCCGCGTAGTCCTCCACCACGGAGACCCGGTGCTGTTCCTTCTTGAGGGCCTCGTCCACCGCCGCCCGCTGCTCCGTACGCTGTTCCGTCTCGGCCTGCTGCTTCTCGACGACGGCGTTCCCCGACTTCTGCTCCGACTGCTTGCTCATACGGGCCCTCTCTCGACGGTACGGCGGGAGCGACGTCGCTCCGCACCTTCATGTTACGTCCGTCACCGCGTCGGGTGGCCGCATGGCAACGCCCGGGCAACGAAACAGGGTCCCGTTCCCCGGCGGAAACCGAGGAGCGGGACCCTGCGACCACGCCAGTCCGGCGTGTGGGTGGCGCAGCTTTAGCGCTTCGAATACTGCGGCGCCTTGCGGGCCTTCTTGAGGCCTGCCTTCTTGCGCTCGATGACGCGGGCGTCACGGGTCAGGAAGCCGGCCTTCTTGAGGGCGGGGCGGTTGTGCTCGGCGTCGATCTCGTTGAGCGCGCGGGCCACGCCGAGGCGCAGCGCACCGGCCTGGCCGGAGGGGCCGCCGCCGCTGATGCGGGCGATGACGTCGTACGCGCCCTGCAGTTCGAGCAGGCGGAAGGGGTCGTTGACCTCCTGCTGGTGCAGCTTGTTGGGGAAGTACTCCTCGAGGCTGCGACCGTTGACGCTCCACTGGCCGGAACCGGGGACCACGCGCACGCGGGCGATGGCCTGCTTGCGGCGACCCAAGGCCTGGCCGGAGACGGTCAGGGCGGGGCGGTCGGACAGGGCGGCACCGGCGACGGGCTCGGTGGACTCGGAGGTGTAGCTGGTCAGCTCCACGTCCTCGGTGATCTGCTCTTCAGTGTTCTGAGCCACGATTCTCCTTATGTGTTATTCGTTGGCCCGAATTACTGGGCGACCTGGGTGAATTCGTAGGGCTTGGGCTGCTGAGCCTGGTGCGGGTGCTCGGCACCGGCGTAGACCTTCAGCTTGGACAGCTGCTGAGCGGCCAGCTTGTTCTTGGGCAGCATGCCCTTGACGGCCTTCTCCACGGCGCGCGTGGGGTTCTTCTCGAGCAGCTCGGCGTAGCTGGTGGACTTGAGCCCACCCGGGTAGCCGGAGTGGCGGTAGGCGCGCTTCTTCTCGAGCTTGGCACCCGTGAGGGCGACCTTTTCCGCGTTGATGATGATGACGAAATCGCCGGTGTCCACGTGGGGAGCGAAGGTCGGCTTGTGCTTCCCGCGCAGCAGTGTTGCGGTCTGGCTGGCAAGACGACCCAGGACGACGTCGGTGGCGTCGATGACGTGCCACTGACGCTGGACGTCACCGGGCTTCGGAGTGTACGTACGCACGTTGATCTGCCTTCGTTTGTCTGCTGATGACACGAATGCTCGTGTCCGTTGGTTCCGTTGTGCTTCGGGGCCCGGGTGAGATCCGGGCGGCATCCGTGCGTCCACAACCCGGTGCACCGCACGGCCCTGCGCTCTGCAACATGAGCGACCGATGCGGGTACACGTGAACCGGGGCAGAACACGCACAACAGCATTCCATATTACCGGATCACCGCCCGCCCCGCCAGTCGTGGGGCGCTATTCGTCGTGTTGGGCGGGGCGCCGAGCGCGCGTGAGCCGGGCGCGTTCGGCGAGCTGGGATGGGTCGGGATAGCGCACGGCATCAAGGACGAGACCGTGCGCGGGTGCCATGAGGACGTTCGCGTCCCGGACCCGGGCGCGCAGCCGCTGACCCGGCCACCCGGCGTCGTACCGCCCCTCCCCCACGCGGACCACCGCGCCCACGATGCAGCGCACCATGTGGTGGCAGAAGGCATCCGCCTGTAGGGCGATCGTGATCATGCCGCTCTCGTCGCGGTGCACGCCCGCGCGCTGCAGGTCGCGGATCGTGGTGGCGCCCTCGCGGGGTTTGCAGAAGCTCAGGAAGTCGTGCAGCCCCAGCAGTTCGCGCACGGCCCGGTCCATCGCGGGCACGTCGAGGTGCCAGGGGACCCACCACGAGAACGTGCGCGTCAGGGGGTCGTGGCCGGTCACGGCGTCCGCCACGCGGTACGTGTAGCCGCGGGAGAGCGCGGAGAACCGGGCGTCGAAGCCCTCGGGGGCCACGGCGACGTCGCGCACCACGATCGCACCCACGGCGGGGTCCCAGCCGTGGGCCGCACGGTCCTTACCCAGGACCCGGTTGAGGGCGCCGTTGAGCTTGCGCGTGAGCCCCGCGGCGGCGGCATCGCGGGCCGCGACGTCCTGCACGTCGGCGGGACCGCCTGCGCTGAGATCGCCGGTGTCGGCATCACTTGCCAGGGGCCCGCGGGGACGCGAGCACGCGAACCGGGCCCACAACGGCTCGGGAATGTCCACGTGGACGGTCTGCCGACGCGCATGCACACCCGTGTCCGTGCGCCCGGCCACGACCGTGGCGCACGGCGCGCGGAAGATCAGCTCGAGCGCGTCCTCGAGCGCGCCCTGCACGCTCGGCAGCCCGGGTTGCCGGGCCCAGCCCTTGAACGGGGCGCCGTCGTAGCCCAGCTCCACCCGCAGTCTGAGGGTCTCTCCCGTCATCTGTGCGTTCCTCCCGAAGACGACGACGCCGCCGCAGGAACCTGCGGCGGCGTCGTGACGGTCGTGCTACTCAGAAGTCCCGATCACTCGGAGATCTTCTGGGCGGCGGCACCGCCGGCGGGCTGGAAGCCGGCTGCCTCGGCGTTGGCCGGGGAGTCGAACCAGATCTCGGCGGTCGTGCCGGAGTACCAGCGCGAACCGGGCACGTGGTACTTCATGGAGTTGCGGTTGCCCTTGACGGTGAAGCCCTCGGGGGCCTCGCCGGACTCGAGCGGCGCGTGGGAACCGGCGAACTCGGCGTCCTGGTTCTCCTCGGCGACCTCGGCGGCCTCCTCGGAGCCGATGGCCGGAGCCTGCTCCTCGGCGGGGATCTCGTTCTCCTTGACGTCCTCGGCGGTGGAACCGGCGGGGGTGTCCACGGGAGCGGCGGGCTCGGCGGCGGCCTTGGTCGTGGCGCGCTCGGCCTCGGCCACGGTCTCCCGCTTGGCCACGGGCTCCATGACGAGCTCGATCACGGCCATGGGGGCGTTGTCGCCCTTGCGGTTGCCGATCTTGGTGATGCGGGTGTACCCGCCGTCGCGGCCTTCCATGGCGGGCGCGATGCTGGTGAACAGCTCGTGCACCACGGACTTGTCGGTCAGCTGACGCATGACGCGACGGCGGGCCGCGAGGTCACCGCGCTTGGCGAACGTGATCAGGCGCTCGGCCACGGGACGCAGGCGCTTGGCCTTGGTCACGGTGGTGGTGATGCGCTTGTGCTCGAACAGCTGCTGCGACAGGTTCGAGAGGATCATGCGCTGGTGGGTCGGCCCGGCGCCGAGACGGGGTCCCTTGGTAGGGGTAGGCATAGTAGGTCTCCTGATGATCGGGCCCGTGCGGTCCGCTCAGCGGCCGCGGGGCACGGAAAGTGGTGTGGGCGTCAGTCGAGATCGACGTCGAACGGGTTGTTGTTCTCGTCCTCGTCCTCGAGCGACGCCGCGTGGGCGGCGAGGTCGTAACCCGGAGGGGAATCCTTCAGGGCCAGACCGAGCTCACCGAGCTTCTCCTTGACTTCATCGATGGACTTGGCACCGAAGTTGCGGATGTCCATGAGGTCCGCTTCGGAGCGGCCCACGAGTTCACCCACGCTGTGGATGCCCTCGCGCTTGAGGCAGTTGTACGAACGCACGGACAGCTCGAGGTCCTCGATGGGCAGCGCCATGTCCGCGGCAGCCGCGGCGTCCGTGGGCGAAGGCCCGATCTCGATGCCCTCGGCAGCCGAGTTCAGCTCGCGCGCCAGGCCGAACAGCTCGACCAGCGTGGTGCCCGCCGAAGCCACCGCGTCACGCGGGGAGATGACTTCCTTGGTCTCGACGTCCAGGATGAGCTTGTCGAAGTCGGTGCGCTGTTCCACACGGGTGGCCTCCACGCGGAAGGTCACCTTCAGGACGGGGGAGTAAATGGAATCCACGGGGATCCGACCGACTTCCGCGTCAACCGACTTGTTCTGCGACGCCGAGACGTAACCGCGCCCGCGCTCGATGGTCAGCTCGATCTCGAGCTGGCCCTTGGAGTTCAGGGTCGCGATGTGCAGATCGGGGTTGTGGACCTCGACACCGGCCGGGGCGGAGATGTCCGCCGCGGTGACCTCGCCCGGTCCCTGCTTGCGCAGCCACGCGGTGACGGGCTCGTCCTCCTCGGAGGACAGGGAGAGCTTCTTGATGTTGAGGATGAGCTCGGTGACGTCCTCCTTGACACCCTCCACGGTGGAGAACTCGTGCAGCACGCCGTCGATGCGGATGCTGGTCACGGAGGCCCCGGGGATGGAGGACAGGAGCGTACGGCGCAGGGAGTTACCGAGGGTGTAACCGAAACCTGGTTCCAACGGTTCGATCACGAACCGGGAACGGTTCTCGGCCACAGCCTCTTCCGTGAGGGTGGGGCGCTGTGCGATGAGCACTGATGTTTCCTTTCAGCGTGCCTCCGCCATATGACGCACGCAGGTGGTGGAAAACAAAATGGGTGGGTGCCGCGGTGAGCAGGCGTGAAACACCGCGTCGAAGCGTGGCCACCCGCACCCAGGGGGCACGGGCGACCACGCGGGACGTGTCAGACGCGGCGGCGCTTGGGGGGCCGGCAGCCGTTGTGCGCGGACGGGGTGACGTCCTGGATGGAGCCGACCTCCAACCCGGTGGCCTGCAGTGCGCGGATCGCGGTCTCGCGGCCCGAACCGGGGCCCTTGACGAACACGTCCACCTTGCGCATGCCGTGCTCCTGCGCGCCCTTGGCAGCGGCCTCGGCGGCCTGCTGCGCGGCGAACGGGGTGGACTTCCGCGAACCCTTGAAGCCCATGCCGCCGGCCGAGGCCCACGACAGGACCGCACCCGAGGGGTCGGTGATGGAAACGATGGTGTTGTTGAACGTAGACTTGATGTGGGCCTGGCCCTGCGTCACGTTCTTGTTAACCTTGCGACGCGGCTTGCGAGCAGCCGTCGCGCGAGTCTTCTGAGCCATGAATTCTCCTACAAAGATCTTCGACGTAGATCAGCCACCGGCGGCGGTGGCGACCACGATTACTTCTTCTTGCCGGCGACCGTGCGCTTGGGACCCTTGCGGGTGCGAGCGTTGGTCTTGGTGCGCTGGCCGTGGACCGGGAGGCCACGGCGGTGACGCAGTCCCTGGTAGCTGCCGATCTCGACCTTGCGGCGGATGTCGGCGGCAACCTCGCGGCGCAGATCGCCTTCGACCTTGTAGTTGCCTTCGATGTAGTCGCGCAGCTCCACGAGCTGGGCGTCGGTGAGATCCTTGACGCGCACGTCGCCCGAGATGCCGGTGGCATCCAGGGTTGCGAGAGCGCGCGTGCGTCCCACGCCGTAGATGTAGGTCAGCGCGATTTCCAGCCGCTTTTCGCGGGGGAGGTCGACGCCTGCGAGACGAGCCATATCGGCGGTTCTCCTTGTACTGTCCGGAGGTCTTGAACACTGCGTCCCGGATGTTTCGTCACATCCGGTCTCCGGCCTCCGTGCCGGGGGTTGCCGCACCCGTGGGTGCCGACTGCAGTGCCCGTTCTGTCAATCCACTTGCGTGGGGGCGTTCCCGTCAGCCCTGGCGCTGCTTGTGCCGGGGGTTCTCGCAGATCACCATGACCCGCCCGTTACGGCGAATCACCTTGCACTTGTCGCAGATCTGCTTGACGCTCGGTTGGACCTTCATCGCATTCCTTCGCGTACTAGTAATGGCGTGTGCACCGGAGACACCGCGCCCGGGCCGGGGGCACCGGCCGTGCACGGTGGTTCTGGGTCTTACTTGTAGCGGTAGACGATCCGGCCTCGGGAAAGGTCATAGGGGCTGAGCTCCACCACGACGCGGTCCTCAGGGAGGATCCGGATGTAGTGCTGGCGCATCTTGCCAGAGATGTGGGCGAGCACCTTGTGACCGTTGGTCAGCTCAACACGGAACGACGCATTGGGCAGTGCCTCGACCACAGTGCCTTCGATCTCGATGACTCCGTCTTTCTTGGCCATATCCTCCGCTAACTTCTCGAGGGGTCCGGTTGTTCTACCGGACGGCGGTGCCCGGACCGGTAGTCCCCCCAGACGAACAACCCCGCACTACGATTCGCAGTGGGGGTCATGGGATGGGTGGGCGCGGCTCGGTCTGCGAGCACAAACAACCAACGCACGACACTACGCTGTTTCGCCCGTCTGCGCAAGCCGGGACGGCCCGGGGACGACGGTGCTCGGGCGGCCCGATCGCCGCTCGTCCCCTCCGCGGCTCAGACGTCCGTGGCCAACTGGCCGCACGCGCCGTCGATGTCGGAGCCGCGCGTGTCCCGCACCGTGGTGGGGATGCCGTGGGCGCGCAGGCGCTCCACGAAGTTCTGCTCCACGCCGCGGCGCGAGGCCGTCCACTTGGAGCCGGGGGTGGGGTTGAGCGGGATGGGGTTCACGTGCACCCACCCGGCACCGCGCTTGTTGAGCTTCTCCCCCAGCAGGTCCGCACGCCAGCCCTGGTCGTTGATGTCACGGATCAGCGCGTACTCGATCGACACGCGCCGGCCGGTGGCGTCGTAGTAGTCGCGCGCGGCCTCGAGCGCCTCGTCCACCTTCCACCGGGTGTTGATGGGGATCAGTTCGTCACGCAGTTCGTCGTCCGGGGCGTGCAGGGACAGCGCCAGGGTGATGGGCAGCTTCTCGAGCGTGAACTTGCGGATCCCGGGAACCAGGCCCACGGTGGACATGGTGAGCCCGCGCGCGGAGATCCCGAGTCCTTCCGGGGAGGGGTCGATGATCCGATGTACGGCGCCCATGGTGGCCTTGTAGTTGGCCAGGGCCTCCCCCATGCCCATGAACACGATGTTGGACACCCGCTGGGGCACGTCCTCCGGGTCCCCCACCACGCCGTCGCGCAGCGCCCGCACACCCTGGACCACTTGATCGGCGATCTCGGCGGCGGAGAGGTTGCGTGTGAGGCCGGACTGGCCGGTCGCACAGAACGGGCAGTTCATCCCGCACCCCGCCTGGGACGAAATGCACATGGTCACGCGCTTGTCGTAGCGCATGAGTACCGACTCGACCATAGCGCCGTCGAACAACCGGTGGACGGACTTGACGGTCATCCCCTGGTCCGCGCGCAATTGCCGCACGGTGGTCAACAGCGGCGGCAGGGCCTTGGCCGCGAGCTCGTCCCGCTGGGCGGCGGGCAGATCCGTCATGGCCGCGGGGTCCGCCTCGAAGCGCTCGAAGTAGTGCTTGGACAGCTGCGACGCCCGGAACGCGGGGTAGCCCGCGTCCTGTAGGAACTGCTTGCGCCCGGCCATGTCGAAGTCCGCGAGGTGCAGCGGGGGCTTGCCGCGCCGCGCGGGCTTGAACACGAGCTGGCCGGTCTTGGGTTTCGGGGTGATCTCAACGGGTTGTGCCGTCATGGGAATCCTCTCCCTGTTCTCGGGGTGGTTCTGTGGTGTCAGGGGTCGGGTGGACGTTGCGGGACGAGCTGTGACGATCGGAAGTGCGGCGGCGGGCCGTCAGGCAGCGGGGATCGGGACCGGGCGGACCCCCAGGGGTTCGAGTTCGGAGCGGCCACCGTCCTCCGCGGTGAGCACCCACACGCCCTGGCTGTGGCGGCACACGGTGTGCTCCCACTGGCTCGCGCGCGAGCCGTCCGTGGTCACGACCGTCCATTCGTCCTCGAGCACGCGGGTCTCGATCCCGCCACGCACGAGCATGGGTTCGATGGCCAGCGCCATGCCCGTGACGAGCTTGGGCCCGCGGTTGCTGACCGCGTAGTTGGGGACGTCCGGGGCCATGTGCATCTCGGTGCCGATGCCGTGGCCCACGTAGTCCTCGAGGATCCCCAGGCGTCCGCCCACGGTGTCCCGCACGTGGTGCTCGACCGCGCGGCCGATGTCCCCCACGTGGGTACCGGTGGCCATCGCGGCGATCCCGCGCCACATGGCCGCGCGCGTGACGTCCGACAGTTCCTGGTCGGCGGGGTCGTGGGTCGTCCCCACGAGCACGGTGCGCGCGGAGTCCCCATGCCAACCGGCCACGATCGCGCCGCCGTCGATCGAGACGATGTCACCGTCCGCCAGGACGCGCTGCCCGGGGATCCCGTGCACGACCTCGTCGTTGACGGAGGTGCACACCGTGGCCGGGTAGCCGTAGTAGCCCAGGAAGTTGGACTGCGCGTCGTACTCGTCCAGGACCTCGCGGAACGCACGGTCGAGGTCTGCGGTGGTGGCCCCGGGGACGGCGGCCGCGACCGCGGCGTCGAGCGCGAGTGACGTGACCACGCCCGCCCGGGACATGGCCGCCAACTCGGCGTCCGACTTCAATTGGATCTTGCGGCGTCCGAACACGGTGCTCGGGACCTCCCTGATGGTTGATGTTCGTCTGACGGGCGAGCCCCCGGACCGACGCGTCACGCCGGTCTGGGGGCCCGTGATGGTTCTGGTGTGCGACGGCGCTCCCCCGGCCGCGGCCGAGCGGCGCCGTTCGTGGGTCGCGGCTCAGGCGGGCAGTGCCGCCAGGATGCGCTCGGTGACCTCGTCGATGCCGCCGAGTCCGTCCACGCGCGTGACGATGCCCCGGTCCTCGTACAGCTCCACGACCGGTGCGGTCTGCTCGTCGTAGACGTCCAGGCGGTGCCGGATGACGTCCTCGGTGTCGTCCGTGCGGCCCTGGTCCTGGGCGCGGCCCAGCAACCGGGACACGAGCTCCTCGTTGTCCGCGGTGAGCAGCAGCACCACGTCCAGGGAGACCCCGTTGGCCTCGAGGATCCGGTCCAGTTCACGGACCTGGGCCACGGTGCGCGGGTACCCGTCCAGCAGGAAACCGTCGCGGACGTCGTCGTGCGACAACCGGTCGCGCACCATGTTGTTGGTCACGGAATCCGGGACGAGGTTCCCGGCGTCCGTGTAGCGCTGGGCTTCCTTGCCGAGTTCGGTCTGTTCCTTGATGTTGGCGCGGAAGATGTCACCGGTGGAGATCGCGGGAACGTCCAGTCGCTCGCAGATCCGCGCGGCCTGGGTACCCTTGCCCGCGCCCGGCGGTCCGATGATCAACATGCGGGTCATGTTCTCTCCTTGCGTCAAGGTCAGGTTCTCCCCCACTCTACCGGGCGGCGGACCCGCCGTACGTGGCTGAACGCGGGATCAGGTGCGCAGCAGACCCTCGTAGTGGCGCTGTTGCAACTGGGCGTCGATCTGCTTGACGGTGTCCAGACCCACGCCCACCATGATCAGCAGCGACGGGCCGCCGAAGGGGAAGTTCTGGTTCGCGTCGAAGAGCACGAGCGCCACGAGCGGGATCATGGACACGATGCCCAGGTACAGCGCACCGGGCAGGGTGATCCGGGAGAGCACGTAGCGCAGGTAGTTCTCGGTGGGACGGCCCGCGCGGATCCCCGGGATGAAGCCGCCGTAGCGCTTCATGTTGTTGGAGACCTCTTCGGGGTTGAACGTGATGGACACGTAGAAGTACGTAAACGCCACGATCAGCAGGAAGTAGACCGTCATGTAGATCGGGTGGTCACCGCGGGCCAGGTACGTGTTGACCCAGTTGACCCACCCCGGAACGGGGCTGCCGTCGTCGGGCATCGCGAACTGCGCGATCATCGTGGGCAGCATGAGCATGGAGGACGCGAAGATGATGGGGATCACGCCGGCCATGTTGACCTTGAGCGGGATGTAGGTGCTGGTCCCGCCGATCGTGCGGCGGCCCACCATGCGCTTGGCGTACTGCACCGGGATCCGGCGCTGCGACTGCTCCACGAACACCACGCACGTGATGACCACGAGTCCCACGGCGCACACGCCCAGGAACAGGCCCCAACCGCGCGTGCGCAGGATGTCACCGAGCGCGGACGGGAACGTGGCCGCGATGGAAGTGAAGATCAGCAGGGACATGCCGTTGCCCACACCGCGGTCCGTGATGCGCTCACCGAGCCACATGATCACGGTGGTGCCCGCGGTCATCGTGAGGATCATGATCACGAGCACCCAGAGCGAGTCGTCCGGGATGATGGGCAGGGGGCAGTTGCCGAGCAGGTTGCCCGAACGCGCCAGGGAGATCACGGTGGTCGCGTTCAACGCGGCCAGCCCGATCGTGAGGTAACGGGTGTACTGCGTGAGCTTGGTCTGCCCCTGCGCACCCTCCTCGTGCAGTTCCTGGAACCGCGGGATCACCACGCGCAACAACTGCACGATGATGCTCGCGGTGATGTAGGGCATCACGCCCAGCGCGAAGATGGACAGCTGCAACAGGGCCCCACCGCTGAACAGGTTGACCAGGTCGTACGCGCCACCCGTGGTGTTGCCCAGGGCGAGACACTGCTGCACGTTGCCGTAGTCCACACCCGGTGCGGGGATGAACGTCCCCAACCGGTAGATCACGATGATCCCCAGTGTGAACAGCAGCTTGTTGCGCAGCTCCGGCGTGGTAAACGCCCGTGCGAAAGCACTGAGCACAGGTCCTCCTCCAAAAACGTGGTGGCCCGGTGGGTTCCGACCCCGGGCAAGTCTAGCGAAGGATGCGCCGCGACCCCGGCGGTTGGTCTTGCGACATCCTGGTAAAGCGATTCGGGCGACGCGGTCCGGGCGTCGTCGTGGGGGTAACGCAACGGGCCCCGCGCCGGCAATCCGGCACGGGGCCCGTTCCAGTTCAGGGATTCACCCTACAACCGAACACTGGGATCGGTTCACGCGTTCTGCGTGGACCCACCAGCCGCGGCGATCTTCTCCGCCGCGGACGCGGAGAACTTGTCCGCGGTGATGTTCAGCGCCACGGAGATCTCCCCGCTGCCGAGCACCTTCACGGGCTGGTTCTTGCGCACCGCACCCTTGGCGACCAGGTCCGCGACGGTGACCGTGCCACCCTCGGGGAACAGCTCGCCCAGGCGGTCCAGGTTCACGACCTGGTACTCCACGCGGAACGGGTTCTTGAACCCGCGCAGCTTGGGCAGGCGCATGTGCAGCGGCAGCTGACCGCCCGCGAAACCGGCCTTGACCTGGTAACGCGCCTTGGTGCCCTTGGTACCACGGCCCGCGGTCTTACCCTTCGAGGCCTCGCCACGGCCAAGACGCGTCTTGGCCTGGTGCGAGCCGGGGGCGGGACGCAGGTGGTGGACCTTCAGAGCGTGGCGCTTGCTCTCGGTGTTTTCAGCCATGCTCAGGCCTCCTCAACCTCTACGAGATGCGACACCGTGTTGATCATGCCCACGGTGGCGGCATCGGCCTTGCGCTCCACGACCTGGCCCGGACGCTTGAGACCGAGCGAACGCAGCGTGTCGCGCATGTTCTGCTTCTGACCGACCACGGAGCGGACCTGCTTCACGCGCAGGGACGCGCCGGTGGCCTGAATGCGCTTTCCGTTCATCAGGCACCTGCCTTCTGGATGTCACGCAGCAACGGCGCGGGAACGACCTCGTCCATGGGCAGGCCACGGCGGGCCGCCACGGAGGCGGGCTCCTCGAGCTCACGCAGCGCCTGGATGGTCGCGTGCACGATGTTGATCTGGTTGGACGAGCCCAGGGACTTGGACAGCACGTCGTGGATACCGGCGCACTCGAGCACCGCACGCACCGGACCACCGGCGATCACACCGGTACCCGGGGTCGCCGGGCGCAGCATGACGACGCCGGCCGCGGCCTCACCCTGCACACGGTGCGGGATGGTGCGGTTCTCCACGCGGGGGACCCGGAAGAAGTTCTTCTTGGCCTCCTCCACGCCCTTGGAGATCGCGGCGGGAACTTCCTTGGCCTTGCCGTAGCCCACGCCGACCATGCCGTTGCCGTCACCGACGACCACGAGAGCGGTGAAGCTGAAGCGACGACCACCCTTGACGACCTTGGACACACGGTTGATGGTCACGACGCGCTCGAGGAACTTGTCCTTGTCGTCGTCGCGCCCGCCACGGCCCCCACGACCACCACGGTCGTTGCGGCCACCGCGCTCGTTGCGACCACCACGGTCGCTACGACCGCCGCGGCCACCGCGGTTCTCGTCGGTCCCCTGGCGCTCCGAGGTGTTCGCCTCGGTCGTCGTGTTGGAACCGTTGGTGGCTTCGCTCACCTGAGTTTCCTTCTCGTTCTTCTGCTCGCTCACAGCGCCAGACCTCCTTCACGGGCACCCTCGGCCACCGCGGCCACGCGGCCGTGGTACTTGTTGCCGCCGCGGTCGAACACGACGGTCTCGATCCCCGCAGCCTTCGCGCGCTCGGCGATCAGCTCACCGATGCGCTTGGCCTTGGCGGTCTTGTCGTCGGACGACGCACGCAGATCGCTTTCCATGGTGGACGCGGAGACCAGGGTGAAGCCCTTGTCGTCGTCGATCACCTGGGCGACCATGTGGCGGGTGGAACGCGTGACCACCAGACGGGGGCGCAGCGCGGTTCCGGCGATGTGCTTGCGCACGCGGCGGTGACGCCGTGCCCGCTGAGCAGCCTTCGACTTTCCCTTGATTACGAGAGCCATGATTACTTACCAGCCTTTCCGGCCTTGCGGCGGATCTGCTCGCCGGCGTAGCGCACGCCCTTGCCCTTGTAGGGATCGGGCAGACGCAGGGAGCGGATCTTCGCGGCGACCTGGCCAACCTGCTGCTTGTCGATACCGGAAACGGTGACCTTGTTGGCGCCCTCGACGGACAGCGTGATGCCGTCCGGAGCGTTGAAGGGCACCGGGTGGCTGTAACCCAGAGCGAACTCCAGGTTGGCACCCTTGGCCTGGACACGGTAACCCGTGCCCACGATCTCCAGCTGCTTGGCGTAGCCCTGCGAGACACCCTGGATCATGTTGGAGATCAGGGTGCGCGTGAGGCCGTGCAAGGAACGGGATTCGCGCTCGTCGTTGGGGCGGGACACCTGAACGGTGCCGTCCTCGACGACCACGGTGATGGGCGCGGCCACGGTGTGGGTCAGTTCGCCCTTGGGGCCCTTGACCTGCACCACGGAACCGTCCACGGAGACCTCCACACCGGCGGGCACAGAGATCGGGAGACGTCCAATACGTGACATGTCTTCTTCCTTTCTTCTTCTGTGCTACCGATTACCAGACGTACGCGAGGACTTCCCCGCCCACGCCCTTCTTGCCGGCCTGCTTGTCGGTCAGCAGCCCGGAGGACGTGGAGAGGATCGCGATGCCGAGGCCGCCGAACACGCGGGGCAGCTCGGTGGACTTCGCGTACACGCGCAGGCCCGGCTTGGAGATGCGGCGGACACCGGCGATCGAGCGCTCACGGTTGGAACCGAACTTCAGCGACAGGGTCAGGGTCTTGCCCACCCGTGCGGGTTCTTCGGACCAGTCGGCGATGTAGCCCTCGGCCTTGAGGATGTCCGCGATCCGAGCCTTGAGCTTGGAGTACGGCATGCTCACGGTGTCGTGGTAGGCCGAGTTCGCGTTACGCAGCCGCGTCAGCATGTCTGCGACGGGATCTGTCATTGTCATGTGGGCTTCAGCCCTTCCTCGTCAGGGTTTCCCTGCCGGTTGCAGCCCGCAGGGACCTTCTGACGTCGATGGAATCAGTTGGTCTTGAACGGGAAACCGAGCGCCTTGAGCAGCGCGCGACCCTCGTCGTCGGTCTTGGCGGAGGTGACCACGGTGATGTCCATACCGCGCACGCGATCGATCTTGTCCTGATCGATCTCGTGGAACATGGACTGTTCCGTCAGACCGAAGGTGTAGTTGCCGTTGCCGTCGAAGTGACGGTCGGACAGACCACGGAAGTCACGGATACGCGGCAGCGCGAGCGTGACGAGACGGTCCAGGAATTCCCACATCCGCTCGCCACGCATGGTGACGTGAGCGCCGATGGGCATTCCCTCACGCAGCTTGAACTGCGCGATGGACTTCTTGGCCCGGTTGACCACGGGCTTCTGACCGGTGATGGCGGTGAGGTCCTTGATGGCGTTGTCCACCAGCTTGGAGTCCTTGGCCGCCTCGCCCAGACCCATGTTGACCACGACCTTGACCACGCGCGGCATCTGCATGACGTTCGCGTAGCCGAACTGCTCCTGCAGGGCCGGGACGACGGTCTCCTGGTACTTGGTCTTGAACCGGGGGGTGAACTTGGTTTCGGTGGTTTCGCTCATCACAGATCCTTGCCGGTGCTCTTGGACACGCGAACGCGGACGGTCTTCTGCTTGCCGTTGCGCTCCACGGTCTCGGTGCGGTAGCCCACACGGGTCGGCTTGCCGGTCTCCGGGTCCACGAGCATCACGTTGGAGATGTGGATCGGAGCCTCGGACTTGACGAGGCCGCCGGCTTCGCCCTGGGCGTTGGCGCGCTTGTGCTTGGTCACGACGTTGACGCCCTCGACCACCACGCGGGAGGTCTCGGTGATCACGCGCAGGACCTTGCCCTGCTCGCCCTTGTTCTTACCGGTGATGACCTGAACCAGGTCGCCGGTCTTGATCTTGAATTTCGCCATGTCAGAGCACCTCCGGGGCCAGCGAGACGATCTTCATGAACTTCTTGTCGCGCAGCTCGCGGCCCACGGGGCCGAAGATACGCGTGCCGCGGGGGTCCCCGTCGTTCTTCAAGATCACTGCGGCGTTCTCGTCGAAACGGATGTAGGAACCGTCGGGACGGCGCCTCTGCTTCTTGGTACGGACCACAACCGCCTTGACGACGTCACCCTTCTTGACGTTGCCGCCGGGGATGGCGTCCTTGACGGTGGCGACGATGATGTCGCCAATGCCTGCGTAACGGCGTCCGGATCCACCGAGCACACGGATGGTGAGAATTTCCTTCGCACCCGTGTTGTCGGCGACCCTCAGCCGCGATTCCTGCTGAATCACTGATTTACTCCTGTCGTCGCGCTGGTTCTCATCCGATGGTGCTGAATGTCGAGCCTTGCGGAACGGTGGTCGTGTGAACGCTCCACGCCACGGTGTTCCCCGTGACCGTAGGAGGGGTCCGGGGCGTGCGCGGAGTTCGTACGCGATGATCGCTCACACATGGTGGCGAACGGGTTCGCCGTGCTGCCCTGCTCGGATTCGTGGCTGAATGCAGAATCAACGAGCAAGTTGTCGCAGCGTCCGCGGCGTACAACGCGCGGAGCCGCCCACGGGTATACCGCAGGGCTTGCCGCCGTCCCGGTACGGTGCGCGCAGCGCACGTGGGACGGACGTGGATTCTGACTCAGCAGGGTCGAAGTCAGAGTGGGCACACGTGTGTCGACACGCGTACCGGCCTACTCTACCGCGCCCCGGCGGGGAACGCCAATCGCTGTACAGGCCGGCGGACGGCACGGGACCGGGTGCGCAAGCGGCGTCGGCAGCGACGTCGTGCAAGGCGCCGGGCAGCGCCGTCGTGCACGCGCAAGGGCCCCCGACCGCAACCGGTCGGGGGCCCTTGACGCTGTCGAGGAGGTCCTACTTGGCCTTCTCGATGATCTCCACGATCCGCCAGTTCTTGGTGGCGGACAGCGGACGGGTCTCGGCGATGCGCACGAGGTCCCCGACGCCGCAGGTGTTCTGCTCGTCGTGGGCCTTCACACGCTTGGACTTGCGCAGCACCTTGCCGTACAGGGCGTGCTTGACGCGGTCCTCGACCTGGACGACCACGGTCTTGTCCATCTTGTCGGAGACCACGTAGCCCTGGCGGGTCTTGCGGTCACCGCGCTCGGCCGCGGCCGATTCGTTGTTAACCTGCTCGCTCACTTGGCATCATCCTCAGACTTGGCAGCCTTCTTCGAGGCCTTCTTCTCGGTCTTCTCAGCAGCCGGCGCCACGTCCTCGCGGATCCCGAGCTCGCGTTCACGCAGCACGGTGTAGATCCGGGCGATGTCGCGCTTGACGGACTTGAGACGGCCGTTGCTCTCGAGCTGACCGGTCGCGGCCTGGAAGCGCAGGTTGAACAGCTCTTCCTTGGACTTGCGCAGCTGGTCGGTGAGGGCACCGGTGTCGAGAGCCGCGAGGTTCTCCATGTTCAGATCCTTGGATCCAATAGCCATTGATCATTCACCGCCTTCGCGACGCACGATGCGTGCCTTCATCGGGAGCTTGTGGATGGCCAGGCGCAGCGCCTCACGCGCCACATCCTCGCTCACGCCGGAGATCTCGAACATCACGCGTCCGGGCTTGACGTTGGCGATCCACCACTCGGGGGAACCCTTACCGGAACCCATGCGGGTCTCGGCGGGCTTCTTGGTCAGGGGACGGTCCGGGTAAATGTTGATCCAGACCTTGCCGCCACGCTTGATGTGACGGGTCATGGCGATACGCGCGGCCTCGATCTGACGGTTCGTGACGTACGCCGGGCTCATCGCCTGGATGCCCCACTCGCCGAACGTGACCTGGGTTCCGCCCTTGGCCTGACCCCGACGACGCGGGTGGTGCTGCTTACGGAACTTCACACGACGTGGGATGAGCATTACTTACCACCCTCTGCGTTGGTCGCCTCCGCAGCGGTGTTCTGCTGCGGGGCTGCGGCGGAGTCGCGCTCACGGCGTCCACCACGGTCGTTACGGTCATTGCGACGACGCCGCTCGCCACCGCCGCGACGGTCGTTGCGTCCGCGCGAGGACGGAGCAGCGGCCTGCTGGGCGGCGAGTTCCTTGTCGGTGAGGTCGCCCTTATAGATCCAGACCTTCACGCCGATGCGGCCGAAGGTGGTCTTGGCCTCGAAGAAGCCGTAGTCGATGTTCGCGCGCAGGGTGTGCAGGGGCACACGGCCTTCGCGGTAGAACTCCGAACGGGACATCTCCGCACCGCCGAGGCGGCCGGCGCACTGGATCCGGATGCCCTTGGCACCGGCGCGCTGCGCGGACTGGATGGCCTTCTTCATGGCGCGACGGAACGCGACACGGGAGGCCAGCTGCTCGGCGACACCCTGAGCGACGAGCTGGGCGTCGGTCTCCGGGTTCTTGACCTCGAGGATGTTGAGCTGGATCTGCTTGCCGGTGAGCTTCTCGAGCTCCCCGCGGATCCGGTCCGCCTCGGCGCCGCGGCGGCCGATGACGATGCCCGGGCGCGCCGTGTGGATGTCCACGCGGACGCGGTCACGAGTGCGCTCGATCTCGACCTTGGCGATGCCGGCGCGCTCCATGCCCGTGGACATGAGCTCGCGGATCTTCACGTCCTCGCGGATGTAGTCCTTGTAGCGCTGACCCGGCTGGTTCGAGTCCGCGTACCAGTGCGAGACGTGGTCGGTGGTGATGCCCAGACGGAATCCGTTGGGGTTGATTTTCTGTCCCACTTAGCGGACCTCCTCCTTCTCCGGGGTCGCCACGACCACGGTCACGTGGCTCGTGCGCTTGTTGATGCGGAACGCACGGCCCTGGGCACGCGGCTGGAACCGCTTCATGGTGGGTCCCTCGTCCACGAAGGCCGCGGAGACCACGAGGTCTTCCGGCTTGAACGCGAGACCCTCGCGGTCGGCCTTCTGCCGGGCGTTGGCCACGGCGGATTCGAGAACCTTGAACACCGGCTCGGAAGCTGCCTGCGGGGCAAACTTCAGAATCGCCAATGCCTCATTCGCCTGCTGGCCACGAATCAGGTTGACGACGCGCCGGGCCTTCATAGGCGTCACGCGGATGTAGCGCGCAGATGCCTTGGCTTCCATTGCTTTCCTTCTCTCGTCTTGTCGAAGAAGTGCAACGTGCTCACCCCGAGGGGTCAGCGACGCTTGCCCTTCTTGTCGTCCTTCACATGGCCGCGGAACGTGCGGGTGGGGGCGAATTCGCCGAGCTTGTGCCCGACCATCGACTCCGTAATGAACACCGGAACATGCTTGCGTCCGTCGTGCACGGCGATCGTGTGGCCGAGCATGTCGGGCACGATCATCGAGCGGCGGGACCACGTCTTGATGACGTTCTTGGTGCCCTTCTCGTTCTCCTTGGCGACCTTCACGAAGAGGTGCTGATCAACGAAAGGGCCCTTCTTGAGGCTGCGTGGCATTAGTCAGGCTCCTTAGCGCTTGTTCTTGCCGGTACGACGACGACGCACGATGAGCTTGTCGCTTTCCTTGTTGGGGCGACGGGTGCGTCCCTCGGGCTTACCGTTCGGGTTGACCGGGTGACGACCACCGGAGGTCTTGCCCTCACCACCACCGTGCGGGTGGTCCACGGGGTTCATCACGACACCGCGAACGGTCGGGCGGATGCCCTTCCAGCGGTTACGTCCGGCCTTGCCCCAGTTGATGTTGGACTGCTCGGCGTTGCCGACCTCGCCCACGGTCGCGCGGCAGCGCACGTCCACGTTGCGGATCTCACCGGAGGGCAGGCGCAGCTGGCCGTACTTGCCCTCACGGGCGACCAGCTGCACGGAGGCGCCGGCGGAACGGGCGAGCTTGGCTCCCCCACCCGGACGCAGCTCCACCGCGTGCAGCACGGTACCCACGGGGATGTTGCGCAGCGGCAGGTTGTTGCCCGGCTTGATGTCGGCGTTGGGGCCCGACTCCACGACGTCGCCCTGACGCAGGCGGTTCGGCGCGATGATGTAGCGCTTGGTGCCGTCCACGTAGTGCAGCAGCGCGATCCGAGCCGTACGGTTCGGGTCGTACTCGATGTGGGCGACCTTGGCGTCCACGCCGTCCTTGTCGTGACGACGGAAGTCGATCACGCGATACTGGCGCTTGTGCCCGCCACCCTTGTGACGGGTGGTGATGCGGCCGGTGTTGTTACGACCGCCCTTCTTGGGCAGCGGACGCACCAGGGACTTCTCGGGCGTGGTGCGCGTGATTTCTACGAAGTCCGCAACCGACGAGCCACGACGGCCCGGGGTTGTCGGCTTGTGCTTACGGATAGCCATGTTTTGAGTTCCTCGTTAAAGTGGTCTCCGCTCAGGAGAGCGGACCGCCGAAGATGTCGATGGAGCCTTCCCGGAGGGACACGATGGCACGCTTGGTGGCCTTACGCTGTCCCCAGCCGAAGCGCGTGCGCTTACGCTTACCGGGACGGTTGAGGGTGTTCACGGACGCGACCTTGACACCGAAGATGTGCTCGATCGCGTACTTGATCTCGGTCTTGTTGGCGGAGGGGGCCACCTGGAAGGTGTACTTGCCCTCGTCGATCAGACCGTAGGACTTCTCGGAGACCACGGGACGGATGATGACGTCGCGCGGGTCCTTGTTGTAGATAACGCTCACTTGGCGTCCTCCTGCTTGCTACCGGACGCGGCTGCGACGAACGAGTCGTAAGCGGCCTTGGTGAAGACCACGTCGTCCGAGACGAGCACGTCGTACGTGTTGAGCTGATCGGCGTACACGGCGTGCACGTTGACCAGGTTGCGCACGGACAGCGCGGCGTTGTCCTCGCCACGGTTCAGCACCACGAGCAGGTTCTTGCGCTCGGTGAGCGAACGCAGCGCCTCCTTGGCGGCCTTGGTGGACGGCTGCTCGCCGCTCACCAGGTCCGCGACCACGTGGATGCGGCCGTTGCGGGCCCGGTCCGAGAGGGCACCGCGCAGGGCGGCGGCCTTCATCTTCTTGGGCGTGCGCTGGGAGTAATCACGCGGCGTGGGGCCGTGCACCACGCCACCGCCGGTCATGTGCGGGGCGCGGATGGAGCCCTGACGAGCCCGGCCGGTGCCCTTCTGCTTGAACGGCTTGCGACCGGCGCCGGAGACCTCCGCGCGGGTCTTGGTCTTGTGCGTGCCCTGACGGGCGGCGGCCAGCTGGGCGACGACGACCTGGTGCAGCAGCGCCACATTGGTCTGGGCGTCGAAGATCTCAGCGGGCAGCTCGACGTTGACGGTTTCAGTTGCCATGAGTATCAAGCTCCCTTCACGGTGGAACGGACGAGGACGACCGATCCCTTGGGGCCCGGCAGGGCGCCCTTGATGAGCAGCAGGGAGTTCTCGGCGTCGACAGCGTGCACGGTCAGGTTCATGGTCGTGTGACGGGCGTTGCCCATCCGGCCGGCCATGCGCATGCCCTTGAACACGCGAGCGGGGTACGACGCGCCGCCGATGGAACCCGGCTTGCGGTGGTTCTTGTGTGCACCGTGGGAGGCGCCCACACCGGCGAAGCCGTGGCGCTTCATGACACCCGCGGTGCCCTTGCCCTTGGTGGTGCCGACGACGTCGACCTTGGCACCGGCCTCGAAGAGCTCGACGGACAGTTCCTGTCCCAGCTCGTACTCGGCGGCGTCGGAAGTACGAAGTTCGACGACGTGACGACGGGGCGTCACGCCTGCAGCGGCGAAGTGGCCGGCCAGCGGCTTGGTCACCTTGCGGGGATCGATCGCACCGAAGCCGATCTGCACGGCGTTGTAGCCGTCCTTGTCCTCGTTGCGCAGCTGCGTCACGACGTTGGAGTCGGCCTTGACCACGGTCACCGGCACGAACTTCCCGTTCTCGTCCCAGACCTGGGTCATGCCGAGCTTCGTGCCCAGCAGGCCCTTCACCTGGCGTTCGAAAGTGGTAGTCATTGGGGTGCGATCCTTTTTACAGCTTGATTTCGATGTTCACGTCAGCGGGCAGGTCGAGACGCATGAGCGAGTCGACGGCCTTGGGCGTGGGGTCGATGATGTCGATCAGCCGCTTGTGGGTGCGCATCTCGAAATGCTCACGGCTGTCCTTGTACTTGTGCGGCGAGCGGATCACGCAGTACACATTCTTCTCGGTGGGCAGCGGGACGGGTCCCACCACCGTGGCGCCTGCGCGCGTCACCGTCTCAACGATCTTCCGGGCCGAGACGTCGATGACCTCGTGGTCATAGGACTTCAGCCGGATGCGGATTTTTTGTCCCGCCATGGCGTCGTGACTCTCTTTCTTCAAGTACTTCCCTGTATGGAGTCCGCGGACTCCTTGTGCTCGGCGATCGTGCTCGCCACCCCGCACAGACTGAATCCGGAAATTTCCGGGTTCCTCACCCTGTCGGGGCCCCGGCACCCGAACTCGGGCGTGTCGCGCCAGCAGCGCGCCGCCCGGTCCACACAATGATGCGGTGCCGGTTGAAAAATGGTTGTTCGCGGTGATGCCCGCGTGGAAGTTCGCTGCATTGCGTTTGCTTCGGCTGCGCGACTGCTCCGCACCCGGTTCTCGCGATGGACTCCCCGCGCTCGATCGACGCACGGAATCCCGCGTCGCTGAGCGAACAACAGCGACCATTCTGCCAGAGATCCGGGGGCACGCGCAAACCGGCTTCTCCCCCGCTCCCCCGGGCCGGCCGGCACGCCGTCGCCCGGGCATGCGAGAACCCCGCGGTCCTGGACGGACCACGGGGTTCTCGAGGGTTCGGCTCAGCGCCTCACCGGATCAACGGGTCTTACTTGTTGATCTTGGTCACACGACCGGAGCCCACGGTGCGGCCACCCTCACGGATGGCGAAGCCGAGTCCCTCCTCCATGGCGATCGGCTGGATGAGCTCGACCGACATCTCGGTGTTGTCACCGGGCATGACCATCTCGGTGCCCTCGGGCAGGGTGATGACGCCGGTCACGTCCGTGGTGCGGAAGTAGAACTGCGGGCGGTAGTTCGAGTAGAACGGGTTGTGACGCCCGCCCTCTTCCTTGGACAGGATGTAGACGTTGGCCTCGAAGTCGGTGTGCGGGGTGATGGAACCCGGCTTGCACACGACCTGGCCACGCTCGACGTCGTCGCGCTTGAGACCGCGCAGCAGCAGACCGCAGTTCTCGCCGGCCATGGCCTCGTCCATCTGCTTGTGGAACATCTCGATACCGGTCACCGTGGTCTTCTGCACGGGGCGGATGCCCACGATCTCGACCTCGGAGTTGATCGGCAGGGTACCGCGCTCGGCGCGGCCGGTCACCACGGTGCCGCGACCGGTGATCGTGAAGACGTCCTCGATGGGCATCAGGAAGGGCTTGTCGGTGTCACGCACGGGGTCCGGGACGTTCTCGTCCACGGCCTCCATGAGGTCCTCGACGGACTTGACCCACTCGGCGTCGCCCTCGAGGGCCTTCAGAGCGGAGACACGCACCACGGGGGCGTTGTCGCCGTCGAAGCCCTGGTCGGACAGCAGCTCGCGGACCTCCATCTCGACGAGGTCGAGCAGCTCTTCGTCGTCGACCATGTCGGACTTGTTCAGCGCCACCAGCAGGTAGGGCACGCCCACCTGGCGGGCGAGCAGGACGTGCTCGCGGGTCTGGGCCATGGGGCCGTCGGTCGCGGCGACCACGAGGATCGCGCCGTCCATCTGAGCGGCACCGGTGATCATGTTCTTCACGTAGTCGGCGTGACCGGGGGCGTCCACGTGGGCGTAGTGACGCTTGTCGGTCTGGTACTCGATGTGAGAGATGTTGATCGTGATGCCGCGCTGCTTCTCCTCCGGGGCGGAGTCGATCGCACCGAAGTCACGCTGCTCGTTGACGTCCGGGTACTTGTCGGCCAGGACCTTGGAGATCGCAGCGGTGAGCGTGGTCTTGCCGTGGTCAACGTGGCCGATGGTGCCAATGTTGAGGTGCGGCTTGGTGCGCTCGAACTTGGCCTTCGCCATGATGTGTTCCTCCTAGAACATTGAGGTGAGACTTGCTCGACTGCTCCGGACCACGGAGCGTGGGACCACAGCGCGTCAGACGCTGCGCGTGTCGAAACCTGTGCAAGTCTACTTCTGGATTACGAATTTACTGAAATCACGGGGCACGGGCCCCGCCGGCTCACTCGCCGCGGTTCTTCTGGATGATCTCCTCGGCCACGGCCTTGGGGACCTCCGAGTAGCTGTCGAACTCCATCGAGTACACCGCGCGACCCTGGGTCTTGGACCGCAGGTCACCGATGTAGCCGAACATCTCCGACAACGGCACCAGAGCCTTCACGAGCTTGACACCCGCGACGTCCTCCATGGACTGGATCTGGCCACGGCGGGAGTTCAGGTCACCGATGACGTCACCCATGTACTCCTCCGGGGTACGCACCTCTACGGCCATGAGCGGCTCGAGCAGGACCGGGTTGGCACGCCGGGCACCTTCCTTGAACACCATGGAGCCGGCGATCTTGAACGCCATTTCCGAGGAGTCCACGTCGTGGTAGGCACCGTCGATCAGGGTGGCCTTGACGCCCACCACCGGGTAGCCCGCGAGGATGCCCAACTGCATGGCGTCCTGGATACCGTGGTCCACCGAGGGGATGTACTCGCGCGGCACGCGACCACCGGTCACGGCGTTGTCGAACTCGTACAGCTCCTCCGCGTCCAGCGGCAGCGGCTCGAAGGAGACCTGCACCTTGGCGAACTGGCCGGAACCACCGGTCTGCTTCTTGTGGGTGTAGTCGACCTTGTCCACGGCCTTCTTGATGGTCTCGCGGTAGGCCACCTGCGGCTTGCCCACGTTGGCCTCGACCTTGAACTCGCGCTTCATGCGGTCCACCAGGATGTCCAGGTGCAGCTCGCCCATGCCGCCGATCTCGGTCTGGCCGGTCTCGTCGTTGAGGGACACCGTGAAGGTGGGGTCCTCCGCGGAGAGCTTCTGGATGGCGGTGGACAGCTTCTCCTGGTCACCCTTGGTCTTGGGCTCGATGGCCACGAAGATCACGGGCTGGGGGAAGCTCATGGACTCCAGCACGATCTGGTTGTTCGGATCGCACAGGGTGTCACCCGTGGTCGTGTCCTTCAGACCGATCGCCGCGTAGATGTGACCGGCGGAGATCTCGTCCACCGGGTTCTCCTTGTTGGAGTGCATCTGGAACAGCTTGCCGATGCGCTCGCGCTTGCCCTTGGTGGAGTTCATGACCTGCTCGCCGGCCTTGGCCTTACCCGAGTACACGCGGATGTAGGTGAGCTGGCCGTAGAACGGGTGGGCCGCAACCTTGAACGCCAGCGCCGCGAAGGGCCCGTCGGCGTCGGCGGTGCGGGTGAGGGTCTCCTCCTCGTCGTTGACGGCGTGACCGTGCACGTCCTCGACGTCGAGCGGGGAGGGCAGGTAGTCCACGACGGCGTCGAGCATGGGCTGGACACCGCGGTTCTTGAACGCGGAGCCGCACAGCACGGGGTACGCCGCGGAGGTGGTCGTCAGCTTGCGGATGCCGGCCTTGATCTCGTCCTCGGTGAGCTCCTCACCGTTGAGGTACTTCTCCATGAGGTCGTCGTCGGACTCGGCGACGGCCTCGACCAGCTGGCTGCGGTACTCCTCGGCACGGTCCTTGAGGTCCTCGGGGATCTCGCGGGTCTCGTACTTGGCACCCAGGGACACGTCACCCTTGGAGTCGCCCTCCCAGACCAGGGCCTTCATGGTCAGCAGGTCCACGACGCCCACGAAGTCGTTCTCGGCACCGATCGGCAGCTGCAGCACGAGCGGGGTGGCACCCAGGCGGGACTTGATGGTGTCCACCGTGAAGTAGAAGTCCGCGCCGAGCTTGTCCATCTTGTTGACGAAGCAGATGCGGGGCACTTCGTACTTGTCGGCCTGGCGCCACACGGTCTCCGACTGGGGCTCCACACCTTCCTTGCCGTCGAAGACGGCCACGGCGCCGTCGAGCACGCGCAGGGAGCGCTCGACCTCGACCGTGAAGTCCACGTGACCCGGGGTGTCGATGATGTTGATCTGGTAGTCGTGCCAGTAGCACGAGGTCGCGGCGGAGGTGATCGTGATGCCGCGTTCCTGCTCCTGGGCCATCCAGTCCATCGTGGAGGCACCGTCGTGCGTCTCGCCGAGCTTGTGGTTGATACCCGTGTAGAACAGGATTCGTTCGGTGGTCGTGGTCTTACCGGCATCGATGTGAGCCATGATGCCGATGTTGCGGACCTTGTTGAGGTCGGTAAGCACGTCGAGTGCCACGATGGTTCCCTTCGTAAAAGGTGGTGCCGGGCCCTGGTGTCGGTCCCGCGGGTGGCGGGACCGACACGACTACCCAATTTACCAGCGGTAGTGGGCGAAGGCCTTGTTGGATTCGGCCATCTTGTGAGTGTCCTCGCGGCGCTTGACAGCGGCACCCAGGCCGTTGGAGGCGTCGAGGATCTCGTTCTGCAGACGCTCGGTCATGGTGTTCTCACGACGAGCCTTGGAGTAACCCACGAGCCAGCGCAGGGACAGCGCGGTGGCGCGCCCGGCCTTGACCTCGACCGGGACCTGGTAGGTGGCGCCGCCGACACGACGGGAGCGGACCTCGAGGGCCGGCTTGACGTTGTCGAGGGCCTTCTTCAGGGTGGCCACGGGATCGGAGTTGGTCTTGTTGCGCACACCCTCGAGGGCACCGTAGACGATGCGCTCGGCGGTGGACTTCTTGCCGTCCTGCAGGACCTTGTTGATCAGCTGCGTGACCACGGGCGAGCCGTAGACGGGATCGACGACGAGGGGGCGCTTGGGAGCGGGACCTTTACGAGGCATTACTTCTTCTCCTTCTTCGCGCCGTAGCGGGAGCGAGCCTGCTGACGGCCCTTGACACCCTGGGTGTCGAGCGCGCCGCGCACGATCTTGTAACGGACACCCGGCAGGTCCTTCACACGACCACCGCGCACGAGCACGATGGAGTGTTCCTGAAGGTTGTGACCCTCACCCGGGATGTAGGCGGTGACTTCCACGCCGCCGTTGAGCTTCACACGGGCCACCTTGCGCAGCGCCGAGTTCGGCTTCTTGGGGGTCGTGGTGAACACGCGGGTGCAGACGCCGCGCTTCATGGGGTTGCCCTTGAGCGCGGGAGCTTTGGTCTTCACGACCTTGGAGTGCCGGCCCTTGCGGACCAGTTGCTGGATAGTTGGCACAGTGCCTCCTGTTGGAACGGGGCCGGTGGTGGCCGCCCCCGTTGATGGCGGAATATTGATCCCGGGCCTGCCGGGACGGATCAGCAGCAGTGACTGCGGCGAAACCGTGTCCGAGCATGACGAAAGATGGCATCTAGGTACAAGTTGCGTACCACAGGACGGTGTCCGATTTGCCATCTGAGGGTTGCCCGGAATCGAGCAATTCTTCCTTAGCATAGCAGCTCGCGTCTCAGGAGGGAAAACCGCTCCTGCCGGAGGCCACGACGTCCGCCGACAGGGCGGCGGCGCACCGTTGCAGCGCGGGGACCACGCGGCGGTCCGGCTGTTCCACGTCCCCGGATCCGAGGCCCACGCGCATGGACACGTTGATCGCGGCCACCACCGCTCCCGTGCCGTCCGTCACCGGCACCGCCACGGAGCGCAGCCCGAGTTCGAGTTCCTGGTCCACCACGGCGTAGCCGGCACGACGCACGGCGGCGATCTGTGCCCGCAGCTGCGTGTGGTCCGTGAGCGTCAGCGGGGTCAGGCTGCGCGGTTGTGCCCGCTCGAGCAGTTCCGAGAGTTGCTCGGGGGGCAGTGCCGCGAGCAGGACCCGGCCCATGGAGGTCGCGTACGCCGGGAACCTCGTGCCGAGCGAGATGCTCACGCTCATGATCCGCTGGGTGGCCACGCGCGCGACGTAGACGATCTCCGCGCCGTCGAGCACGGACATGGACGTGGACTCCCCGAGTTCGTCCGACAGCGAGCGCAGGTGCGGCTGGGCCAGTTGCGGCAGCGACAGCGCGGAGAGGTAGGAGTAGCCCAGGCTCAGCACCTTGGGCGTGAGTTCGAAGCGCCGCCCGTCCGAGCGCACGTAGCCCAGGGACTCGAGCGTGAGCAGGAACCGGCGGGCGGTCGCGCGGGTCAGCTGGGTCTGCCGGGCCACCTCGGACAGGCTCATGGCGGGGCGTTCGGCGTCGAACGCCCCGATCACGGCGAGTCCGCGCGCGAGCGACTGCACGAAGCCGTCCCCGGGGGCGGGGTCGTTGCTACCGGTCGTGGTGACCACCCTCTCTCCCCCACGACGCCGCGTGGGTCACTGATCGACACGGCGATGGCGCCGCGCACGGTCCGCGCGACGCCATCGGCACACTACCCGGCAGACTACCGCGCGGGTCACCGGGCGGGGGTCAGCTCCACGTCCACCTGCTGGGCGAGTTCGTCGAAGCCGACGCCGAAGGTCTCGCGCACCGTGACCTTGCCGTCCTCGAGGAGGAACACGCCGAGGTCCGTGTAGATCCGGGACACGCAGCCCACGCCCGTGAGCGGCATGGTGCATTCCTTCACGAGCTTCGACTGACCCTTCTTGGTCTTCAGTGTCATCATCACGAAGGTCTGCTTGGCGCCGGTGGCGAGGTCCATGGCACCGCCCACGGCGGGGATCGCGTCCGGCTTACCGGTGTGCCAATTGGCGAGGTTGCCCTGCTGGTCCACCTGGAACGCACCCAGCACGCAGCAGTCCAGGTGACCGCCGCGCATCATGGCGAACGAGTCCGCGTGGTGGAAGTATGAGCAGCCCTCGGTCTCGACCACGGGGATCTTGCCGGCGTTGATCAGGTCCGGGTCCACCTCGTCCCCGTGGGCCTCCGCACCCATCCCGAGCATCCCGTTCTCGGTGTGCAGGGTGACGTCGTCCTCGGCGCTGAGGTAGTTGGAGACCAGGGTGGGCTGGCCGATGCCCAGGTTCACGTACGCCCCGGCGGGGATGTCCCGCGCCACGACCTCCGCGAGTTCCTCCGGGCTCAACGGGTGATCACTGTTCTGCGGAACGCTCATGCCGCACCTTCCTCTCGCGGGTCCTGCTGCTGGGGCCGGTTGATCTGCACCACGGTGTCCACGTAGATCCCAGGGGTCACCACAACCTCGGGATCGATCTGCCCGCGCTCCACGATGTCGCTGACCTGCACGATGGAGTGCGTGGCCGCCGCAGCCATGATGGGGCCGAAGTTGCGCGCCGTCTTGCGGTACACGAGGTTGCCGGCCTTGTCCGCCCGGTACGCCTTGGTCAGGGAGAAGTCCGCGTGGATGGGGTACTCGAGCACCTGGTGCTTGCCGTCCAGCTCGCGCACCTCCTTGCCCTCGGCCAGGGACGTGCCGTAACCGGTGGGCGTGAAGAACGCCCCGATCCCGGCACCGGCAGCGCGGATCCGCTCGGCGAGGTTGCCCTGCGGGACGACCTCGAGCTCGATCTCACCGGCGCGGTACTTCTCATCGAAGTGCCACGAGTCCGACTGGCGCGGGAACGAGCAGATGATCTTCTGCACGCGGCCCAGCTGGATCAGCTTGGCGAGACCCACGTCCCCGTTGCCGGCGTTGTTGTTCACGACCGTGAGGTCCTTGGCGCCGTGTTCGATCAGGGCGTCGATGAGTTCCACGGGCTGACCGGCCACACCGAAGCCGCCGATCATCACGCACGCACCGTCGTGGATGAGCTCCACGGCCGCCGCGGCGCTGTCTGCAATGTTGAGCATGGTGTGCCTTTCTCGAAGAGGTTGGAGGGGTCTCAGCCCTGGGCGTTCTCGTTCTCGAGCACCACCGCGAGACCCTGCCCCACGCCGATGCACAGGCTGGCCACGCCCCAGCGCTGCCCGCTCTCCTGCAACCGGCGGGCCAGGGTCCCCAGTACGCGGGTCCCGGAGGCGCCGAGCGGGTGGCCGATCGCGATGGCCCCGCCCCACTGGTTGACGATGCCCTGGTCCACGCCCCACTGGCGCAGGCACGCGAGCGACTGCGCGGCGAAGGCCTCGTTGAGTTCCACGGCGGCGACGTCGTCCCACGTGATCCCCGCGCGGCGCACGGCGATGTTCGCTGCCTCCACGGGTGCCTCGCCGAAGAACTGCGGTTCGTTGGCGGCGGCACCGCGGCCGGCGATGCGGGCGATGGGCTCGCGCCCGAGCAGCTGCGCACCGCGCTCGCTGCCGAGCCACACGGCGGACGCGCCGTCGTTCATGGGAGAGGCGTTACCGGCGGTGACGGTCGCGTTGTCGCCGCTGCGGAACACGGTGCGCAGACCGGCGAGCGTCTCCGGGGTGGAGTCCCCGCGCACGGTCTCGTCCCGGGTGAGCTCCACGCCCTTCTTGGTGTTGGGGGCCACGCTGACCGTGAGGTCGTCGTACTTGCCCTCGTCCCACGCCTTGGCCGCGAGCTGGTGGGAGGTGGCCGCGAACGCGTCCTGGTCCTCGCGCGAGATGCCGTGCTTCTCGCGCAACTGCTCGGTGGCCTCACCGAGGGACACGGTCCACTCGCTCGGCATGTTCGGGTTCACGAGGCGCCAGCCCAGGGTCGTGTTGGCGAGCTCCAGGTTCTGCATGGGGTAGGGCCGCTCGGTCTTGGGCAGCACCCACGGCGCGCGGGACATGGACTCGACGCCGCCCACGAGCAGCAAGTCCCCTTCCCCCACCTCGATCTGACGGGAGCCCATCATCGCGGCGTCCAGGGACGAACCGCACAACCGGTTGATCGTGGAGCCAGGGACGGACACGGGCAGACCCGCGAGCAGCGTGGCCATGCGCGCCACGTTGCGGTTCTCCTCACCGGCGCCGTTGGCGTTGCCGAAGTAGACCTCGTCGATCGTGGCGGGGTCCAGCTCGGGTGCGCGTTCCACGAGCGTGCGCACCACGAGGGCCGCGAGGTCGTCGGGACGGTGGCTCGCGAGCGCGCCACCCACCTTCCCGAACGGGGTACGGATGGCGTCGTAGACGTATGCGTGGTTCATGGGGATCCTCACCGTGGTGACTCACCCGGCCGCGGCCGGGGCGGCGCCGGGCTCGGGTGTCCGGTCACCGCGTTGCATGTGTTCAGTCTAGAGCGCAGTGATCGCCATGTGAACACTTGTTCGCATGACGAACAATTCCGGTCAGCCCGAGTACTCCGACAGCGCCTTCTGCGCGTGCTTGAACGCGTTATTGGCGGACGGGACGGAGAGGTAGATCGCGGACTGCAGCAGGATCTCCTTGATCTCGTCCTTGCTCAGCCCGTTGCGCAACGCGGCCTTGACGTGCATCTCGAACTCCTCCCAGTGACCGGCGGCGATCAGCGCGGTCAACACGCATGCGCTGCGCATCCGGCGGTCCAGGCCCGGCCGGGTCCAGATCTCGCCCCACGCGTAGCGTGAGATGAAGTCCTGGAAGTCCTCCATGAACTCGGTCTTCCCGGACTCCGCGCGGTCCACGTGGGCGTCCGAGAGCACCTCCCGGCGCACGGTCATCCCGTCCTGCAGGGCCTGTGCTTCGGTGCGTTGCGAGCGTGGGTTCATGTCTGTTCCTCGTTCCTGGTCTCGTGGTGGTCCGTGTCGTCGTTCCCGAGGTCGTGGCTCGTCATGCCGCGTCTCGTGAATCCGTGTCTCGTGCGCTCGCGGCTCCCCGCGGGTGCCGCGGATTGATCGAGCGCGCGGGGACCGCGTCAGCGCGCGGCCGCCACGAGCTCCGCGATCGTGTGGGCCACGAGCTCGGGTGCGGCCACGGGCACGAGGTGGGCGGCGTCGTCGACGACCTCGCAGCGCGCGTGCAGCGCGTCCGCGAGACCCTGGGCGACGTCGGGCCCCACCATGGCGTCCTGCGCACCGGCCACGACGACGGTGGGCACGGACGCGGGGCGCGTGCGCTCCCGCAGGTCGAAACCACCCAGCGCACGGCAGGCCGCGGCGTAGCTGAACCGGTCCGTCCCCTGCAGGTCGTGCAGCAGCGGGGTCCCGCGTTCCGAGTGCTCGGCCAGGAAATCGGGGGCGAACCACGCCTTGGCGCACCCGATCACCTGGGTGGGGGTGCCGGCACTCGCGACGAGCTCGGCGCGCTCGCGCCACATCCGCGGGTCCGGGAAGTAGTTGCTCGTCGCGATCAACGCCGCGGACGACACCCGCCCGGGATCCTGGGCGAGCAATTGCTGCACCACCGCTCCCCCGATCGAGGTCCCCGCCATGTGCCACGACCGCGCACCGGTGTGCTCGGTGACGGCGTCCGCCACGGCGCGGGCGAGTTCCTCGAGGGTGAATTCCTGCGCGGGATCGCTGACCCCGTGGCCCGGAAGGTCCCAGCCGATCACGTGGAACCGCTCGGCCAGCAGCGGGGCCACGGCCGCGTAGAGATGGGTGACCGAGGTGCCCAGTGCGGGGCCGAGCACCACGAGGGGCGCACCCTCCGCGAGGTCCTGCGGTCGGGTGAATTCCACGAGTCCCGGTGCGGGAACCGTCATGCCGTCGTCCTTTCCTCGTGCCGGGCCACGGCCCGGTCACACAGTTCGCCCGACGCGCCCAGGTAACCGCGCGGGTCCAGCAGGCTCCGGACCCAGCGGGTCACGGACTGCGGGTCCCCGGCGGACACTCCCTCGGGCAGGGTCGGGTCCTCTTCCGCTGCGATCTCCCGCGCCAGGGCGCTCGCGAGCGCGTCCGCGTCCCACGGCTCGGCGCGCACCGCGGCCTGGACGCGCTGTTTCGCGTTCTTGCCCTCGCGCTCGCTCAGCACCGGCGCGAGTGCCGCGCTCAGCTGTTCCGCCATCACACCCGTTCCCGCGCGCTCGAGATTCTGCGCCATGCGCTCGGTGTCCACCGTGAGCCCCCCGGCCAGCTCGGCAGCGTGCGACGACGCCGCCGTGGCCAGTACCGCGAGCTCGCGCAACGCGGCCCATTCGGCATGCCAGCCGCCGTCCGGACGTTCGTCGTCCGCGGCGCTCGCACCCGCGAACACCTGGGACAGCAGCCCCGGGGCGGCGATGCCCGTGCGCTTGAGCAGCACGCTCAGCACGGGGTTCTGCTTCTGCGGCATGGCCGAGGAGACCCCTCGCCCCTCCGCGGTGGGTTCGCGCAGCTCCCCCACCTCCGGCCGGGACATCATGAGGACGTCGTTGGCCATGCGGGCCAGTGCGGCGGTGGTCTGCGCGTAGCCGCTCGCGACCCGCAGCACCGGCACGCGGTCGGTGTGCCACACACCGTTCGGCAGCTCCAGGCCGAGCTCGTCCGCCCAGTGGCCCAGCAAATCGGTGACCCGCCCGAAGGTCTGCTCCGACGTTGCGCCGTCGGAGCAGCGGGCCATCGTGGCGGCCAGGCTCCCGGACGCCCCGCCGTACGACACGGGAAGCCGTGCGGCGAGCACGGCGTCCACGGCGTCGTCGACCGCTGCGAGCCAGGAGGCGGCCTTGAGACCGAAAGAAATGGGGAGTGCGTGCTGGGTGAGGGTCCGTCCGACCATCACGGTGTCGCGGTGCTCGGCCACGAGGCGCGCGAGAGCGTCCCCCGTGCGGGCGAGGTGCGCGAGGATGCTCGAGCGGACGTCACGCATCACCAGCGCGAGGGCCGTGTCCATGACGTCCTGGCTCGTCAGCGAGGCGTGCACCGCACTAATCGGCGCGCCGTTCTCCCCTATGACCGCCGCACGGTAGGCCGCGAGCAGGGGGATCACGGGATTGCCGCCGCCCTCGGACGCCACGGCGAGTTCGTTGAGGGCCGCTTCGTCGAGCGCGACCCGCTGCACGGCGGAGTGGGCGGCCCGAGCGGCGTCGGCCGGTACGAGCCCCGAACGCGACTGGGCCGCGACCCATGCGTCCTCCACACGGAGGATCGCGCGGGCCACGGCGCGGTCGTCTGCGAGCTCGGCGGCTCGGTGGCTCCCCGGGGTGAGAAGACCCGTGAAGATCATCAGATCCCCGGGTACGCCAGGAACACGGTCTCGTCGTCGCCCTGCAGGTGCACGTCGAAGCGCAACGAACCGTCCGCCTGACGCTCGGCGATCATCGAGGCACGCTCGGCCTCTGACAGCGAGTTCAGCAGCGGGTCGTTGGCGAGCGCGTCCGTGTCCTCGGGGAGGTAGACGCGGGTGAACAGGCGGTTCAACAGACCGCGCGCGAACACCGTGAGGCAGATGAACGGGGCCTTGCCGTCCTCGGTGGGGCCGGGGTTGACCGTGGTGAAGTCGTAGTGCCCCACGTTGTCCACCGCCACGCGACCGAAACCGGTGAAGGTGTAGCCGTCCCGCTTGAGCGAACCGGGCTCCTGCGAGACCTGGCCGTTCTCGTCCGCCTGCCAGATCTCGAGCATGGAGTCCGGAACCGGCGTGCCGTGGCCGTCGTACACCGTGCCGTGCAGGCGCACGGCGTTCGGGTGCGAACGGTCCACGAGGAACTCCCCGCCCTCGTAGGGCAGCGCGTAGCCGTAGAAGGGTCCGATGGTCTGGCCCGGGGTGGGCACCAGGCGCTCAGTGTTCTCAGACATTGCTGTCGTCCTCCGTCCAGGTTCGGTTCGAACCGCTCAGCACGATGTCCCAGCGGTAGCCGAGCAGCCATTCGTGCTCGGAGATGTCGTGGTCGTAGTCCGCCACGAGACGCTCGCGCGCCTTGGGGTCCACGATCGACTGGTAGATGGGGTCCAACGCGAACAGCGGGTCACCCGGGAAGTACATCTGGGTGATCATGCGCTGCGTGAAGTCCGTGCCGAACAGCGAGAAGTGCACGTGCGCGGGGCGCCACGCGTTGAGGTGGTTCTTCCACGGGTACGGGCCCGGCTTGATGGTGATGAACGAGTAGGAACCGTCGTCACCGGTCAGGCAGCGGCCCACGCCCGTGAAGTTCGGGTCGATCGGGGCCGGGTGCTGATCGCGCTTGTGGATGTAGCGACCGGCGGCGTTGGCCTGCCAGATCTCCACGAGCTGGTTGCGCACGGGGCGGCCGTCGCCGTCCAGGATGCGCCCGGAGATCCGGATCCGCTCACCGATGGGCTCGCCGCCGTCCTGGATGGTCAGGTCCGACTCCAGCGCGTGCACGTCCCGCTGGCCGAAGGCGGGCGCGTAGAGCTCGATGGTCTCCGGGTCCGCGTGGCGGGGGTCCTTGGTGGGGTGACGCAGGATCGAGCTGCGGTACGGGGCGTAGTCCAGACGGGGCTGGGTCTCCTCTTTGCCGGCGTTTTCGTACTGCTTGCTGATGGCGGCCATCTCGTCGTTGAGCTGGTTCTGGGTGTCGGCGGCGTCGTCCGCACCCTTGACGTACGGCGGGTCGAAGGTGTCGTCGTTCTCGGTGGTCATGATCATCTCCTTGGGTGAGTGGTTCGGAGTCCAGGTCCGGTGTGCTCAGGTGCGGTCCTGCCAGCCGGTGTATGACTCGGCGAAGTAGCCCGAGCCGTACGTGGAGTTCGTGACGGCCTCGAACTCGCCCCGGCGGCGCTTCATGTTGAAGGGGTTCTCCCCCGGCTGGATGTGCATCAGGTTGGTGACCCAGTACGAGAAGTTCTGGGCCTTCCAGATCCGGTCCAGGGCCTTGGCGGAGTACCCGGCCAACCCGCGCTCGTCACCGGAACCGAAGAACTCGATGATCGCCGGCGCGAGCACCCGCACGTCGCAGAACGCGAGGTTCAGACCCTTGGCGCCCGTGGGCGGCACGGTGTGCCCGGCGTCCCCCACCAGGAACATGTTCCCGTAGCGCAGGGGCTCGCACACGTACGAGCGGAACGGCAGCACGGTCTTGTCGAAGATGGGCCCGCGCTGCAGCTGCAACCCGTCCGGGCCGTCGATGCGCCGCTGCAACTCGGTCCAGATCCGCTCGTCGTCCCAGTCGTCCACGTTCTCGTTGGGGTCGCACTGGAAGTACATCCGCTGCACGGTGTCGCTGCGCTGCGAGATCAACGCGAAGCCGTACTGCGAGTTCGCGTAGATCAGCTCGGGGGCCGACGGCGGCGCTTCGCACAGGATCCCGAACCACGCGAACGGGTACTCGATGAAGTTGTCCGTGCGCACGTCCTGCGGGATCTGACGCTTGCAGATGCCCTTTGAACCATCCGCGCCCACGAGCAGGCGGCTACGGATCTCGAGCTTCTCGCCGTCCTTGGTGGTGCACAGCACCGTGGGCTGCTCCGTGGTGAGGTCCCGGACCTCGGTGTCCGTGACCTCCCAGCGCACGTCGCCGCCATCGCGCTCACGCGCCGCGGCGAGATCCACGAAGACCTCGTTCTGGGGGTACAGCCACACGGACTGGCCCACGAGCTTCTGGAAGTCGATCCGGCGGCTCTCGCCCTCGAAGCGCAGCACGGTGCCCTCGTGTTCGTGCCCGTGTGACAGCACGCGCCCGTCCACGCCGGTCTCCGCGAGCATCTGCACGGTCCCCGCCTCGAGGATGCCCGCGCGGTGGGTGTTGGCGATCTCGTCGTGGCTGCGTTTCTCCACGACCACGTTGTCGATCCCGGCCCGGTACAACAGGTGGGAGAGCATCAATCCGGCGGGCCCCGCCCCCACGATGGCCACCTGGGTGTCGATGACTGTTCGCTCCTCGAGCATGTGTCCTCCTTGCGCACGTGTTGCGTCACATTATGTTGGAGTCACATGGCGCGTATCACATCGATTCCGTTCAACGGGACGTGCGGACGCCTCTATGACGCGGGGGTACGACGACGCTCCGCGGGGTCTGCAGCGCACGTTTCCTATCTCCCCGGCCGCCTTCAGACGCGGATCACCCCGAATCGGTTGTCACAGGGCACCCAGGGCACGGGAGATCCCGTGGCCGGCAACCCGTAACGTTTGCACGATGGCCGAGACGTCCGCGTCCCGCATGTCGCTCAGGGGCAGCACCGCTCCCAGTGCCGCTGCGCGGTGCCCCGGGGGGACCTTGAGCGGGACCGCCACTCCCCCCGTGCCCTCGTCGATGCGTTCGCGTTGGATCGCGTAACCCCGCTGGGCGAAGACCCGCAGGTCCGCCGCGAAGCGCTCCCGACCCGCGAGGGTGCCGGCGGGATCCTCGGCGACCGAGCGCGCCGCGGCGTCGTGGTACTGCCCGATGAAATCGTCCGAACACTGGCACAACAGGGCCAGGCCCGTGGCCGAGCGGTGCAGCGGCAACCGGCCCGCCACGATCGAGCGCAACGGGACCGCGGAATCGCTCGCCGCGATCCGTTCGGCGAACAGGACGTCGTGGCCTTCGATCACCCCCACGTGCACGTGTTGGCGCAGCACCGCGTGCACGTCCGACATGAACGGGATCGCGGCGGCCGCGAGGTTCTCTGCGGAGGCCGCGCGCGAAGCGAGCTC
Source organism: Kocuria marina (assembly GCF_000786655.1). Classification (GTDB taxonomy): domain Bacteria; phylum Actinomycetota; class Actinomycetes; order Actinomycetales; family Micrococcaceae; genus Kocuria; species Kocuria marina_A. The sequence goes on from NZ_JROM01000007.1 coordinate 73,880, forward strand.
CCACAACCGGGTCCCCACGCGATAGGTCTGTGCGGTGCCGGACTCGAGCCACCCCGCGCGTTTCATGTCCCCCAGGATCCGGTGCACCGTGGAGGACGGCAGGCCGGTGGCCGCGCAGATTTCGCGGAAGGTCAGCTCGGGGCGCGCGGGGCCGAACGCGTCCAGGACACGGTCGAACCGGGTGATCAGGGATTCACCGGACGCAGAGTTGGCCATTCTTCGCCTCCGTTCATGGGCCCGCGCACGTCTTCCCCGCTCCAGCCTACGACCCCGCGGGTCCGGGGCAACGGGTACGCGAGAGCCCGGGTGGCCCTCCCCGAAGGGAGGCCCACCCGGGCTCTCAGATCACACGCCTATTCGGCTCAGTGACCGCCGAAATCGTAGTCGTCCAGGGGGATCGCCTGGAACTCGGAACCGAGCCCCCCGGCGTTCTCCTCGGCGTAGCTGAAATCGGCGAACGCGGAGGGATCCGTGAACATGGAGGCCTTGGCCTCCTCGGTGGGCTCCACGTCCACGCTGTTGTACCGCTCAAGACCGGTACCGGCGGGGATGAGCTTACCGATGATCACGTTCTCCTTCAGACCCAGCAGCGGATCCGATTTGCCCTCCATGGCGGCCTGCGTGAGCACACGCGTGGTCTCCTGGAAGGACGCGGCGGACAGCCACGAGTCCGTGGCCAGCGAGGCCTTGGTGATGCCCATGAGCTCGGGACGCCCGGCCGCGGGCCGCTTGCTCTCCGCCACCGCGGCGCGGTTGGCCTCGAGGAAGCGCACGTTGTCCACCAGCTCACCCGGCAGCAACGCGGTGTCGCCGGACTCGATGATGGTCACGCGCCGCAGCATCTGGCGCACGATGACCTCCACGTGCTTGTCGTGGATGCCCACACCCTGGGAGCGGTACACGCCTTGGACCTCGTCCACGAGGTGCTTCTGCGCCTCGCGAGGACCGCGGATGCGCAGCACCTCCTTGGGGTCCACGGCACCGGTCACGAGCTGCTGACCGACCTCCACGTGATCACCGTCCGCGACGAGCAGCTTGGCACGGCGCAGCACCGGGTAGGCGAACTCTTCGTCGCCGTTGTCCGGGACCACGACGATCTTGAGCGACTTGTCCGTGTCCTCGATGCGGATCCGTCCGGAGACCTCGGAGATCGGGGCCACGCCCTTGGGCGTACGGGCCTCGAACAGCTCCTGGATACGGGGCAGACCCTGCGTGATGTCACCGTCCGAGGACGCCACACCACCGGTGTGGAACGTACGCATGGTCAGCTGGGTACCGGGCTCACCGATGGACTGGGCGGCCACGATGCCCACGGCCTCCCCGATGTCCACCAACTGGTTGGTGGCCAGGGAGCGGCCGTAGCACGCGGCGCACACGCCCACGGCGGACTCACACGTGAGGACCGAGCGCACGCGCACCGTGTCCACACCGGCGGTGTAGAGCTTGTTGATCATGGCGTCGGACATGTCCACGCCGGCCTCGGCAAGCACTTCGCCGTTTTCGTCCGCCACGGCGCTGGCCAGCACGCGGCCGTGCACCGTGTTCTCGATGTCCTCGTGCAGCGTGCGCACACCGGTGTCGGTGATGTCCGCGAGCGGCAAGGTCAACCCGCGCACCGTCTGGCAATCGGACTCGCGCACGATCACGTCCTGCGAGACGTCCACCAGACGACGGGTCAGGTAACCCGAGTTGGCGGTACGCAGAGCGGTGTCCGCGAGGCCCTTACGAGCACCGTGGGTCGCGATGAAGTACTCCAACACGGACAGGCCCTCACGGTAGGAGGACTTGATCGGTCGGGGCATGATCTCGCCCTTGGGGTTCGCCACCAGACCACGGATACCCGCGATCTGACGCACCTGCATCCAGTTACCACGGGCACCGGAGGAAACCATCCGGTTGATCGTGTTCCCGGCGGTCAGGTTGTTGCGCATGGCCTCGGCGACCTCGTCGGTGGCCTTGGACCAGATGTCGATCAGCTCGGAACGGCGCTCGTCGTCGTCGATCAGACCCTTGTCGTACTGGCCCTGGATGCGCGCGGCCTGTGCCTCGTAGCCCTCCATGATGGCGGGCTTCTCCGGCGGCGTGGCGATGTCCGAGATGGCCACGGTCACACCCGAGCGGGATGCCCAGTGGAAACCGGCGTCCTTGAGGTTGTCCAGCGTCTTGGCCACCTGCGTCATGGGGTAGCGCTCCGCGAGATCGTTCACGAGCGCGGACAGGTGCTTCTTGTCCGCGACGTTCTCGTCCCACGGGTAGTCCGCGGGCAGCGTCTCGTTGAACAGCACGCGACCGAGCGTGGTCTCCACGACGGCGGGCTGACCCTGCTCCCATCCCTCGGGGGCTTCCCACCCGGCGTACGGCACGAAGTCCTCGAGCTCGATCTTGCAGCGCGAGTTCAGGTGCAGCTCACCGGAGTCCGCGGCCATGATGGCCTCGGCCACGGAGGAGTAGCTGTTGCCCTCCCCGGCCCAGCCCTCACGCACGGTGGTGAGGTGGTACAGACCGATGATCATGTCCTGCGAGGGCAGGGCGATCGGCTTACCGTCCGACGGCTTGAGGATGTTGTTCGAGGACAGCATCAGCACACGCGCCTCGGCCTGCGCCTCCGGGGACAGCGGCAGGTGCACGGCCATCTGGTCACCGTCGAAGTCGGCGTTGAACGCGCCGCACACGAGCGGGTGCAGCTGGATGGCCTTGCCCTCCACGAGCTGCGGCTCGAACGCCTGGATGCCCAGACGGTGCAGGGTCGGTGCGCGGTTGAGAAGCACGGGGTGCTCCGTGATGACCTCTTCCAGCACGTCCCACACCTGCGGGCGGTAGCGCTCCACCATCCGCTTGGCGGACTTGATGTTCTGCGCGTGGTTCAGGTCCACGAGGCGCTTCATCACGAAGGGCTTGAACAGCTCCAACGCCATCTGCTTGGGCAGACCGCACTGGTGCAGCTTCAGCTGTGGGCCCACCACGATCACGGAACGACCGGAGTAGTCCACGCGCTTGCCCAGCAGGTTCTGACGGAAGCGGCCCTGCTTGCCCTTGAGCATGTCGGACAGCGACTTCAGCGCACGGTTACCGGGGCCCGTCACCGGGCGACCGCGGCGGCCGTTGTCGAACAGCGAGTCCACGGCCTCCTGCAGCATGCGCTTCTCGTTGTTCACGATGATCTCGGGCGCACCGAGGTCCAGCAGCCGCTTGAGGCGGTTGTTGCGGTTGATCACACGACGGTAGAGGTCGTTGAGATCGGAGGTCGCGAACCGGCCACCGTCCAGCTGCACCATGGGGCGCAGTTCCGGCGGGATCACCGGGACGGCGTCCAGCACCATGCCGAGCGGCGAGTTGTCCGTGGTCAGGAACGCGTTGACCACCTTGAGGCGCTTGAGGGCGCGGGTCTTGCGCTGGCCCTTGCCCGTGGCGATCGTCTCGCGCAGGGCCTCGGCCTCCGCGGCGAGATCGAAGGTCTCGAGGCGCTTCTTAATGGACTCGGCGCCCATGGAACCCTCGAAGTACATGCCGTAGCGGTCCACCATCTGGCGGTACAGGGCCTCGTCACCCTCGAGGTCGTTGACCTTGAGGTTCTTGAAGCGGTCCCAGACCTTCTCGAGGTAGTCGATCTCGCGATCGGCGCGCTTGCGCACGTTAGCCATCTGACGGTCCGCGGAGTCACGCAGCTTGCGCTTCTCGGCGGCCTTGCCGCCCTCCTCCTCGACGCGCGCGAGATCGTTCTCGAGGTCACGGGCGATCGCGTTGATGTCCGCGTCCCGGGTGTCCTCGAGCTGCTTCTTCTCACGGTCGATCGCGGCCTGCAGGTTGGGCAGGTCGTCGTGACGGGCCTGCTCGTCCACGGACGTGATCATGTACGCCGCGAAGTAGATGACCTTCTCGAGGTCCTTCGGGGCGAGGTCCAGCAGGTACCCCAAGCGCGAGGGCACGCCCTTGAAGTACCAGATGTGGGTCACGGGAGCGGCGAGCTCGATGTGGCCCATCCGCTCACGACGCACCTTGGCGCGCGTGACCTCCACGCCGCAGCGCTCGCAGATGATGCCCTTGTAGCGCACACGCTTGTACTTACCGCAGTAGCACTCCCAGTCCCGGGTGGGACCGAAGATCTTCTCGCAGAACAAGCCGTCCTTCTCGGGCTTGAGCGTGCGGTAGTTGATGGTCTCGGGCTTCTTGACCTCGCCGTAGGACCAGCCACGGATCTGATCCGCGGTCGCGAGGCCGATACGCATGAGGCCCAGTGAAGAATCGTTGGACATAAGGTCCTGTCCCTCTTTCTAAAATCCTGAAGTGTGTTCGGGCTGATCGATGAACGAAAGGGGTCTCAGACCTCTTCAACCGAGCTGGGCTCGGAGTGGGAGAGGTCGATACCGAGTTCGTCCGCAGCCCGGAAGCTGTCGTCCTCGGAATCACGCATTTCCACCGCGTTACCGTCCGCGGAGAGGACCTCCACGTTCAGGCACAGGGACTGCATTTCCTTGATGAGCACCTTGAAGGATTCGGGCACACCCGGTTCGGGGATGTTCTCGCCCTTGACGATCGCCTCGTACACCTTGACGCGGCCGTGGACGTCGTCCGACTTGACGGTGAGCAGTTCCTGCAGGGTGTAGGCCGCGCCGTACGCCTCGAGCGCCCACACCTCCATCTCACCGAAACGCTGACCGCCGAACTGCGCCTTACCGCCCAGCGGCTGCTGGGTGATCATGGAGTACGGACCGGTGGAGCGCGCGTGGATCTTGTCGTCCACCAGGTGGTGGAGCTTCAAGATGTACTGGTAGCCCACGGACACGGGGTCCGGGAACGGCTGACCGGAACGGCCGTCGTAGAGCTTGGCCTTGCCGGAACGCCCGATCAGGCGGTCACCGTCCCGCGTGGGGTTGGTGTGGTCCAGCAGGTCGAAGATCTCGTCCTCGCGAGCGCCGTCGAACACCGGGGTGGCCACGTTCGTGGGACCGGTGGACTTCGGGAAGTCGCTCAGACCGTGCAGCCACTCGGGGTCGCCCTCGATGTTCCAGCCCTGCTTGGCGAGCCAGCCGGTGTGGACCTCGAGCACCTGGCCCAGGTTCATACGACCGGGCACGCCCAGCGGGTTCAGGATCACGTCCACGGGGGTGCCGTCCTCCATGAACGGCATGTCCTCGATGGGCAGGATCTTGGAGATGACGCCCTTGTTGCCGTGACGACCGGCGAGCTTGTCGCCGTCCGTGATCTTGCGCTTCTGCGCCACGTACACGCGCACGACCTGGTTGACGCCGGCCGGGAGGTCGTCGTCCTCGTCGTCGCGGTCGAACACGCGCACACCGATCACGGTGCCGGACTCGCCGTGGGGCACCTTGAGGGAGGTGTCACGGACCTCGCGGGACTTCTCACCGAAGATCGCGCGCAGCAGCCGCTCCTCCGGGGTCAGCTCGGTCTCGCCCTTGGGCGTGACCTTGCCCACGAGGATGTCGCCGGCCTGGACCTCGGCACCGATGTGGATGATGCCGCGCTCATCCAGGGCGGAGAGCACCTCTTCCGACACGTTGGGGATGTCACGGGTGATCTCCTCGGCACCGAGCTTGGTGTCGCGGGCGTCGATCTCGTGCTCCTCGATGTGGATGGACGTCAGGACGTCCTCGGAGACCATGCGCTGGGACAGGATGATGGCGTCCTCGTAGTTGAGGCCCTCCCAGGACATGTACGCGATCAGCAGGTTCTTGCCCAGTGCGAGTTCACCGTGGTCGGTGGAGGGCCCGTCCGCGATCACGGTGCGGGGCTCCACGCGGTCGCCCTCGGAGACGATCACGCGCTGGTTGTACGTGTTGCCCGGGTTCGAGCGCACGAACTTGTTGATCGGGTAGAGCTTGGTGGTGCCGTCGTCGTTCAGGACTGTCACGAGGTCCGCGGAGACCTCCTCGACCACACCGGACTTGGTGGCCAGCACCGAGTCGCCGGCGTCCAGGGCCGCGTAGCGCTCCATGCCGGTACCCACGAGCGGGGCCTCGGACGTGAGCAGCGGCACGGCCTGACGCTGCATGTTGGCGCCCATGAGCGCGCGGTTGGCGTCGTCGTGCTCGAGATACGGGATCAGGGCGGTGGCCACCGACACCATCTGGCGCGGGGACACGTCCATGAACTCGATGTCCGTGGGGGCCACGAGCACCGCTTCACCCGAGCCGTCGGAGGCACGCGCGAGGACGGCGTCCTCGGCGAAGCGGCCGTCGTCGGTCAGCGGGGCGTTGGCCTGCGCGATGGTGAGCCCGCGCTCGTCGTCCGCGGTGAGGTAGACGACGTCGTTGGTCACGGTGCCGTCCACCACGCGGCGGTAGGGCGTCTCGATGAAGCCGAACGGGTTGATCCGCGCGTAGGTCGCGAGCGAACCGATCAGACCGATGTTCGAGCCTTCCGGCGTCTCGATCGGGCACATGCGGCCGTAGTGCGAGGGGTGCACGTCACGGACCTCCATGCCCGCCCGATCGCGGGAGAGGCCACCGGGACCCAGTGCGGACAGGCGACGCTTGTGCGTGAGGCCCGCGAGCGGGTTGTTCTGGTCCATGAACTGCGACAGCTGGGAGGTCCCGAAGAACTCCTTGATCGCGGCCACGACCGGGCGGATGTTGATCAGGGTCTGCGGCGTGATCGCCTCGACGTCCTGGGTGGTCATCCGCTCGCGCACCACGCGCTCCATGCGGGACAGACCCGTGCGGATCTGGTTCTCGATCAGCTCGCCCACCGCGCGGATGCGACGGTTGCCGAAGTGGTCGATGTCGTCCACGTCCACGTGGATCTCACGGGCCTCGCCGTCACGCGTGCCGGGCATGGTGGAGCCGCCGTCGTGCAGGGTCACGAGGTAGCGGATCATGGCCACGATGTCGTCGAGGGACAGCACCGAGGCGTCCGAGTCCGTGAACGGCTTGTCCAGACCGAGCTTGCGGTTGAGCTTGTAGCGGCCCACCTTGGCGAGGTCGTAGCGCTTGGGGTTGAAGTACATGTTGTCCAGCAGGGACTGGGCGGCGTCCACCGTGGGCGGCTCCCCCGGGCGCAGCTTGCGGTAGATGTCCAGCAGCGCCTCCTCACGGGTCTCCGTGGTGTCCTTCTCCAGCGTCGCGCGGATGGAGTCGAACTCGCCGAACTCCTCGAGGATCTTGGACTCGGTCCAGCCCAGCGCCTTGAGCAGCACGGTCACGGACTGCTTGCGCTTGCGGTCCAGGCGCACACCCACCTGATCGCGCTTGTCGATCTCGAGCTCGAACCACGCACCGCGGGACGGGATGATCTTGGCGGAGTAGATGTCCTTGTCGGACGTGCGGTCCTGGCCCTTCTCGAAGTAGGCACCCGGGGAACGCACGAGCTGGGAGACGACGACGCGCTCGGAGCCGTTGATCACGAACGTGCCCTTCTCGGTCATCAGGGGGAAGTCGCCCATGAACACGGTCTGCTGCTTGATCTCGCCCGTGTTGTTGTTCATGAACTCGGCCTTGACGTACAGCGGGGCCGAGAAGGTCGCGTCGCGGTCCTTGCACTCGACCATTGTGTACTTGGGGTCGTAGAACTCCGGCTCGGAGAAGGACAGGGACATGGTGCCCTGGAAGTCCTCGATCGGGGAGATCTCCTCGAAGATGTCGGACAGACCGGAGGTCGTGGGAACGCTGGTGTCACCCGCCTCCTGGGCTTCGACCACGCGTGCCTGCCAGCGCTCGTTGCCGACCAGCCGATCGAAGCTGTCGGTCTGCAGAGCGAGCAGGTTGGGGACGTCCAGCGGTTCGTGGATCTTCGCGAAGGAAACGCGGCGAGGAGTGTTGTCACTCGTGGGGTGGTTGGCGGAGACGTTCGTATCGGTGCTCGAGGCGACCAAGATGTGATCCTTCCACAGACATGCAGTGAATACGCGAGGTTCCCGGGGAGAGAAAAAGGGGCCGGTTTTCGATGCTCGTCGACAACCGCCCCTGCGGCGCCCACCGCTATATGAAGGCACGCATGTATAAGGGACAACGCAAAGTACTAGCTTAGGCGAACTGCACCCGTTTGTCCACACCGGTGCTCGACGAAATCCCGTCCGGGCCGTAAGATGCCCGCCCCTCGGGCGGCGCCCCCTCAGGCGACCCCGTTCTCCCGGGCCAGTTCGACGGCGCGTCCCACGCCTTCACGCCACGGGTCGCCGTGTCCGGGCAGCACCAGGGTGGCTCCCGTGACCTCGAGTGCGGCGAGGGATTCCACGGCCATCGCGCTGTCCGCGGTGGCGGCGCGGGCCACGATGCGGGGGCCCGTGAGACCCGAGTAGGGGTCCAGGGTCACGAGCGCGTCCCCCGAGATCACGGCGTCCGCTGTGGGGACGTACAGCGCGCAGTGCCCGTACGTGTGGCCCGCGGTGAACACGACCCGCGGGCGGCCCGGGACGGGGACGGTCTCCCCCGCGGTCAGCTCGCGGGTCACGGTCACGCCCCGCACCATCGCGGCGCCACCGGCGATCATGGACGCGAGGATCGGCACGGCGCGCGGGTGACGCAGCGGGTAGACGGCCGTAGGGTTCTCGTGCGCGTAGCTGTAAGGGTGTGCCGCGAGGTGCTTGTCCCGCTGGTGGGCGTAAACGGGAATCCCGAGCCGGTCCACGAGTTTCGCGGCGACCCCCACGTGGTCGAAGTGCGCATGGGTCAACACGAGCGCTTTGATGTCCTCGGGGGCGTGGCCGAGTTCGCGCACGGCCCACCCGAGTTCGTTCCACACCCTGGGCAGACCGGCGTCCACGACCGTGAGGCCGTCCGAGTCCTCCAGGACGTAGCAGTTCACGTTGTGGTTCTGGATCATATGGATCCCGGGGGCGACGTCGCGCAGGAACACGGCGTTCTCCTTGTCCGTCCCGCCCCGATTACACGGGGCGGGACCCTCACCGGCCCGCGCGGTCCTCGGAACGTGCACGGCGGAGCGGGCCTGCCTAGAGACTACTCCGGGCGGCTCGCTCCCCACACCACCCTTCAGGACCGCTTGTAGAAGGGCAGCGCGGTGCGCGTGACCTCCACGGCGCGCCCGCGTGCGTCCTGGACGCTCACCTCACCGGCGTCGATCCCGTCGACGGCGTCCGTGGCCACGAGCGCCATGGCCACCGGCTTGCCCAGCGTGGGCGAGGGCAGCCCGCTCGTGACCTCACCCACGGTGCGCTCCCCCACGTGCACGGTGTAGCCCGCGCGCACGGGTTTGCGACCCAGGCCCTCCAGACCGATGAGGGTGCGTTCGGGCGTGCCTTCCAGCATCGCCGCGAGCACGTCCTCGCCGACCGTGGTGGTGCCGGCCTCCGCCTTCTTGCGCAGGGCGATCTCCACGAGCTTGCCGAGTCCCGCTTCGACCGGGGTGATCTCCGTGGACAGTTCGTGACCGTACAGCGGCATCCCGGCCTCGAGCCGCAGGGAGTCGCGCGCCGCGAGACCCGCCGCTCCCACGGGGGCCTCCTCCGTGCCGAGCTCGGCCGCGGTCGCCAGGAGCGCGTCCCACAGCACGGGCGCGTCCTGGTTGTCGCAGTACAGTTCGAAACCGTCCTCGCCCGTGTACCCGGTGCGGGCCACGAGCACGGCCACGTCCGCGCAGCGTGCGCGCACGCACGCGTAGTACTTCAGCGCGGCGACGTCCTCGGCCGGTTCCAAACGCGTGGCCTCGAGCACCTCGAGGGCGCGCGGGCCCTGGACGGCGATCAGCGACGTCGCCGGACCGCTGTCCGTGACGCGCACGTCGAAGCCCTGGGCGCGCTCCTGGAGCGCACGCACGACCGTCTCCTGGTTGCCCGCGTTCGGCACCACGAGGTATTCGTCCTCGTCCGTACGGTAGGTAATGAGGTCGTCCAGGATCCTGCCCTGTTCGTCCACGATGATCGAGTACTTGGCGCGGCCCACCGTGAGCCCGGAGAGCACACCCACGAGGGCGTGGTCCAGGAACGCGCCGGCCTGCGGACCCGAGACCGAGACCTCCCCCATGTGGGACAGGTCGAAGATCCCGGCGCCGCGGCGCACCGCGTGGTGCTCGGCGGTGTCGCTCGCGTAGCGCACGGGCATGGTCCAGCCACCGAAGTCGGTGAACCTCGCCCCCAGCCGCTCGTGGGCCTCGTACAGTGCGGTGCGCTGCTCGCTCATCGGGTCTCCTCCTGTGCTACTGCTGCGGTGTCGTACGCGGCGTCGAACGCCTCGATGGGCGGGCACTCGCACACGAGGTTGCGGTCCCCCGCGGCGTTGTCGATCCGGCCCACGGGGGGCCAGTACTTGACCCGGCGCAGGGACGCGACCGGGTAGGCGGCCTGCGAGCGCGGGTAGGCGCGCTGCCACTCGTCCGCGGTGAGCACCTGGGCCGTGTGCGGGGCATTGCGGATCGCGGAGTCCTCGAGGGACACGGTGCCGTCCGCGATCTCCTGCATCTCCGCGTGGATCGTGCGCATCGCGGCGATGAACCGGTCCTGTTCCTCGAGGCCCTCGGACTCGGTGGGCTCGACCATCAGGGTCCCGGCGACCGGGAACGCGAGCGTGGGCGCGTGGAACCCGAAGTCCACGAGGCGCTTGCACACGTCCTCGGCCGTGACGCCGGAGGCCTTGGTCATGGGTCGCAGGTCCAGGATGCACTCGTGGGCCACGAGCCCGCCGTCCCCGGTGTACAGCGTGGGGAACACGTCCGCGAGCGCGCGGGAGATGTAGTTGGCCCCGAGCACCGCGGTGCGCGTGGACTCGGTCAGCCCCTGCGCGCCCGTCATGGCGATGTACATCCACGTGATGGGCAGCACCCCCGCGGAACCGTAGGGAGCCTGCGCCACGGGGAAGCCCGCGCCGTGCTCGTCCAGGTCCGCGTCCGCCGGGTTGCCCGGCAGGTACGGCACGAGGTGTTCGGCCACGGCCACGGGACCCACACCGGGCCCGCCGCCGCCGTGCGGGATGCAGAAGGTCTTGTGCAGGTTCAGGTGCGACACGTCCCCGCCGAAGCGGCCGGGCCGTGCCAGACCCATGAGCGCGTTGAGGTTCGCGCCGTCCACGTAGACCTGACCACCGGCGTCGTGCACCGCGGCGCACACCTCGGTGATGTCCGTGTCGTAGACGCCGTGGGTCGAGGGGTAGGTGACCATGATGCCCGCGAGCTCGTCCCCCACCGCCTCGATCTTGGCCGCGAGGTCCGCCTGGTCGATCGTGCCGTCCGCGGCGGTCACCACGACCACGACCTTGAGGTCCGCGAGCACGGCCGACGCCGCGTTGGTCCCGTGCGCGGAGGACGGGATGAGGATCGTCTTGCGCTGACCCTCGCCGCGGGCCAGCTGGTACCGCCGGATGGCCAGCAGACCCGCGAGTTCACCCTGCGAACCGGCGTTGGGCTGCACGGACACCGCCGCGTAGCCGGTGATCTCCGCGAGCCATGTCTGCAACTGCTCGATCAGTTCGGTCCAGCCCCGGGTCTGATCCGCAGGGGCCAACGGGTGGATACTCGCGAACTCGGGCCACGAGATGGGTTCCATCTCCGCCGCCGCGTTGAGCTTCATGGTGCACGAGCCCAGCGGGATCATGGTGCGGTCCAGCGCCAGGTCCTTGTCGGAGAGTTCGCGCAGCCACCGCATGAGCGAGGTCTCGGAGCGGTGCGTGTGGAAGACCGGGTGGGTCATGTACTCGTCCGTGCGCAGCCACTCGTCCGGCAGTGCGTCCGCGCTCGCGGCTTCCCCGGAGTCCGAGGTGCGCGCGCCGCACGCCTCGGACACCGCGGTGAGCACGTCCTGGACGTCCCGCTGCGTATGGGGTTCACCGAAGCTCACGCCCACCGTGTCCTGGTCGATGCGGCGGAGGTTGATCCCGCGGTCCGCGGCCGCGGCCACGATGCCGTCCGCCCGGCCCGGCGCGGAGAAGGTCACGGTGTCGAAGAACCGCTCGTGGGCGACGTCGATCCCGCGCTCCCGCAACCCGGCGGCGAGCTCCGTGGCGAGACCGTGCAGCCGCTCGGCGAGGGCACGCAGTGCGACGGGACCGTGGTGCACCGCGTAGGCCGCGGCCACGATCGCGAGCAAGGCCTGCGCCGTGCAGATGTTGGAGGTCGCCTTCTCGCGTCGGATGTGCTGCTCACGTGTCTGCAGCGCGAGCCGGTACGCGGGTGCGCCCGAGGAATCGGTGGACACCCCCACGATGCGCCCCGGCAGGGAGCGTTCGGTACCCTTGCGGGTCGCCATGAACGCGGCGTGCGGGCCCCCGAAGAACAGGGGCACCCCGAAGCGCTGGGCCGAACCGACCGCGATGTCCGCGCCCAGCTCACCCGGGCTGCGCAGCATGGTCAAGGCGAGCAGGTCGGTGCTCACGGTCACGAGCGCGCCCGCCTCGTGCGCGGCGTCGATCACCGCGGTGGGATCCGTGACGTCCCCGTCCGCACCGATCTGCGCGACGACGACGCCGAAGACGTCACCCTCCGAGACCGCCCGCGCGGCGGCGTCGGGATCACCGAGGTCCGCGGTGACGAGCTCGATGCCCGCGGCGCGGGTGCGGCCCGTGAGCACGGCGAGGGTCTGGGGCAGGCTGCGGCTGTCCACGAGCACACGCGGGCTCTTGGAGCGGCGGTTGGCACGGCGCATCATGAGCACGGCCTCGGCCACGGCGGAGGACTCGTCCAACAGGGACGCGTTCGCCACTTCGAGACCGGTGAGGTCGATCACCGCGTTCTGGAACGTGAGCAGCAGCTCGAGCCGGCCCTGGGAGATCTCGGGCTGGTACGGCGTGTAGGACGTGTAGAACCCGGGGTTCTCCAGGATGTTGCGACGGACCGCTGCGGGCGTCACGGTGTCGTGGTAGCCCTGCCCGATCATCTGGCGCATCACGGTGTTGCGCGCAGCGATCGAGCGCAGGGCTGCGAGGGCCTCGGGCTCGTCGAGGGGTTCCGGCAGGTCCAGGGCGTCCCGGACACGGATGCTCTCGGGGACGGCGCGGTCGATCAGTTCGTCGAGGCTGGCTACCCCCACGGTGCGGAGCATGACGGTCATGTCATCGGCGTCGGGGCCGATGTGGCGTGACAGGAAGGACATACGAGGGTCTCCTGGGCTGCTTGTGGGCGCGCGAGGGCCCGGTGAGTCCTCCCCGCTCTGTATCGCAACCTGAGAGATTTCGCCGGCGGGCGCAGCAGCTCGCGCCCGTCGACCTGCCCCGTCGGTGCTCTCCCCGTGACGGGGTGAGCTCTTCAGAGTGGCCCGGTGCGGCGGTACGGGTGCCTGAGAGATTCCCGGGGAGGGTTTGCTCCTTCGGCGATGGCGCGATGCCCTGCTTTTCCTGGTCACGAGGACCCGGATCACGGGGATCCGCCATGCTCTCCCGCCGCACGGTGACGGCCAGATGGTCACACACAGTTTCGCACATCACACCGCTACGGGGAATGCGCAAAACCCCGCACCGACGATCGGTGCGGGGTTTCGCGGTGATGTCGTGCCGGACGGACCCGGGGGTCACGTCACGGGACACGGCGGGCGCACGAGGCGCCGTGGATCACTTGACAGTGACGGAGGCGCCGGCGCCCTCGAGGGCTTCCTTCGCCTTGTCAGCGGCTTCCTTGGTGGCGCCTTCGAGGACGGCCTTGGGAGCGCTGTCCACGAGGTCCTTGGCCTCCTTCAGGCCCAGGGAGGTCAGGCCGCGAACTTCCTTGATGACCTGGATCTTCTTGTCACCGGCGGATTCGAGGATGACGTCGAACTCGGTCTTCTCCTCCTCGGCCCCACCAGCGTCGCCGCCGGCGGGAGCGGCACCGGCCACGGCCACGGGGGCGGCAGCGGTGACGTCGAAGGTCTCCTCGAACGCCTTCACGAACTCGGACAGCTCGATGAGGGACAGTTCCTTGAAGGCCTCGATGAGTTCTTCGGTGGTCAGCTTAGCCATGGTATTGGCTCCTTACTTGTACGTGGTGCCGGTGCTGGTGGCGCCGGCGAGGTGTGCGTGGGAAGAACACGGGTGTTTCCCGGGCGCTCGCCCGGGACCCCGCAACCGGGTCCCCGAAGGGATCAGGCGGCGTTCTCGCCCTGTTCGTCCAGCTTGGCGCGCAGGGCCTCGGCGGTGCGCACGGTCTTGGACAGCGGGGCCTGGAACAGCGCAGCAGCCTTGGACATCGACGCCTTGGCGGCGCCGGCGACCTTGGCCAGCAGAACCTCGCGGGACTCGAGGTCCGCGAGCTTCTTGATCTCGGACTCGTCCATCGCGACGCCATCCAGGTAACCGCCCTTGACGACCAACTGGGGGTTGTCCTTGGCGAAGTCACGCAGACTCTTGGCGGCCTCGACGGCGTCACCGGAGACGAACGCGATGGCCGAGGGGCCCGTGAGCTTGCCCTCGAACGCGTCGATACCGGACTCGCGAGCCGCGATGGCGGTGAGCGTGTTCTTCACCACGGCGTATTCGGCGTTCTCACCGAGGGAACGGCGCAGCGTCTTCAGCTGAGCCACGGTGAGACCGCGGTACTCCGTCAGGACGGCAGCGTGCGAGTTGGAGAAGAATTCCTTCAACTCCGCAACCGCGGCAGCCTTTTCAGGATTCGCCATGGTGCTCCTTCCTTACATGTGGGTGCCGGCCCGCGTCCCGTACGAGGACACGAAAAAAGCCCCGCGCAGATGCCCGGGGCTCGAGACCACGCCCTGATCACACGCATGAAAATGCGGTTTTGAGGAGCGGAATTCGTGCTGGTTCACCTGCGCTGGACGGTTCACGTTTCCGAGAACCTCTTAGATCGCGCGTACCGGGGCACGCGTGATGACCGGCGGTCTTTGGTGCCTCCACCGTACCCCAGGGCGCGGGCGCCCACCAAATCGGCGGGGCGCGGGCGCCCACCAGATCGGCAGGGCCCGGTTCACTCCTCGGTTCCCTCCCCCGTGATGCGCTCCGGGTGGGTGTAGACGTTGCACCGACCCTTGCGGTTGAACCCCACGACCGTGACCCCGCGCTCCCGCCCGTGGGTCACGGCGAGTGCGGAGGGTGCGCTGACCGCGGAGAGCACGGGGATCCCGGCCATGGCGGCCTTGCTCACAAGTTCGAACGACGCCCGAGCGGAGACCTGCAGGACCGCTTCGTGCAGCGGCAGCAGTCCTCGCTGCACCGCCCACCCGATGACCTTGTCCACGGCGTTGTGCCGGCCCACGTCCTCCCGGACCACGAGGGGTTCGTCCCGGCCCACGGGGAACAGCGCCGCCGCGTGCACCCCGCCCGTGGCGGAGAAGACCCGCTGGTGCTCCCGCAACTCATCCGGCAGGGACACGAGCCGCGCCGCGGTGACGAGTGGACGCGGGTGCGCCACGGGGTACGCGGAGGACTTGACCACCCCGTCCAACGACGGCGTGCCACACACCCCGCACGACGAGGATGTGAACACCTGGCGCTGGGCGTCCGCGCGCGGCCCCGGGGCCGCCGGTGCGAGCCGGACGTCCACCACGTTGTACGTGCGGTGCCCGTCCTGGTCCACGCCCGAGCGGTAGTCCATCTTCACGATGTGCGAGACCTCCGTGATCACGGCCTCGCTCAGCAGCAGCCCCGTCACGAGTTCGAAGTCGTCCCCGGGCGTGCGCATGGTCACGGTGAACTGTTGCCCGTTCAGCCGGATCTCCAGGGGTTCCTCCCCCGCGAGCCGGTCCGGACCCGCGCGCACTTCCCCGTGGGCGTCGAACGTGCGCACGCGGGCGGGGACGATGATCCGAGCGGCCATCTCAGGCGTCCAGCCCCACCCAGTTGTGCTGCCCGTCCTCGAAGCTCTGCCGCTTCCAGATGGGCACGCGTTCCTTGATGAGGTCCACGAGCTGTGCGCACGCCTCGAACGCCTCGCGACGGTGTCCCGCGGCCACGGCCACCTCGAGCGCGCTGTCCCCCACGGCGAGCGCGCCGATCCGGTGCGCGGCCCACAAGCGCACGTCCGGGTGGGCGCTCGCGATCTCACCGACCACGTCCCGCATGACCTCGCCCGCGCTGGGGTGGGCGCTGTACTCAAGCGCCGTGACACCGTCCTTGCCGCCGTCGTGGTCGCGGATCACGCCGCTGAACCCGACGACCGCCCCGCACCGCGGGTGCTGGACCGCACGCTGCGCCTCGGCCGCATCCAGGGGGTCGGTCGTGACGAGCGCCAGCAGCACCTCGCCCGTCGAGGGCTCGGCGCCCGGCGCGGCGTCGTCGTCGGACGACGACGACGCTGCGGGCACCCGCGCGCCGACCGTGCCCGCGGCGGGGGCGGCGTCATGGCCGGGCACGTCCGTGCGCTCGGCGTGGCCCGGGGAGTCCGGGACCGCCGCGGGGACGACCTCCCCCTGCGCGGAGCGCGTCACGGAGCGGTCCTCCCCGTGACCGTGCACGTCCTCGAGCTGTGCGCTGATGTGGCCCAGCAGGGGGTCCAGCACGGTCATCCCGTCCTTGACGCCCCCGCGCGAACCCGGGAGGTTCACCATGAAGGTCTGGCCGGTGTGCCCCGCGACCCCGCGGCTCATCACGGCCGTGGGGGTCTTCTGCAGCCCCGCGCTCCACAGCGCGTGCATGATCCCCGGCGACTCGCGCTCCAGCACCCGGGCCGTGGACTCGGGCGTGACGTCGTCCGAGTTCAGTCCGGTGCCCCCGGTCGTGATCACGAACCGCGGGGCGGCAGGCCCGGACGCCGATGTGAGGTTGCGCAGCAGCTCGAGGACCTCGGGCCCGTCCGGGATCACGCGCAGCGTCACGTCCAGGCCGCGGCCCCGCAACCAGTCCCGCAGTAGCGGCCCGCAACGGTCCTCCGCCGCGCCCGACGCCGCCGAGCTGGACACCACGACCACCACGGCGCTGCGCCCCTCCAGGTGGGTGTCGCCCACCTCGTGTCGACGGGACGGACGGCCGTGGGCCGGATCCGCGTGCTCACTCATCGGGCGCTCCAATCGCCGCTCTTGCCGCCGGACTTGGCGAGCACGCGGGTGTCGGTGATCGTGGCCGCCTTGTCCACGGCCTTGATCATGTCGTACAGGGTCAGCGCCGCCATGCTCGCCGCGGTGAGGGCCTCCATCTCCACGCCGGTCACACCGCGGGTGCGCACGGTCGCCTCGATCACCACGCGGTCCTCGCGCGGGGTGAGGTCCACGGTCACCTTGCTCAGGGGCAGCGGGTGGCACAGGGGCACGAGGTCCGGGGTGCGCTTGGCGGCCATGATCCCGGCCACGCGCGCCACGGCGAGCGCGTCCCCCTTGGGCAGACCCCCCGAGGCCAGCAGGTCGATCACGTCCGGGCGGGTCACGAGCACGGCCTGCGCGGTGGCCTCGCGCGAGGTCACCGCCTTCTCGCTCACGTCCACCATGTGCGCCGTGCCGTCCTCCCGCACGTGTGTCAGGTGCTGTTGTCCGGGCTCCGGCTCTCGTTCGCTCACGCTGGCTCTCCTGTTCGTTCCGTTCCGTCTGCTGCGCCCGCGGGTACCGGGGCGTCGTCCGCGGGCAGCACGCCGCCGTCCACCGGCAGCACCGCCACGGTCGTCCCGGCAGCGAGTTCGTGCTCCCCGGGCGGGATGCGCACCAGGACGTCCGCATGGGCGGCGGCGCTCAGCAGGTGCGACGACGCTCCCCCCACGAGACGCACGCGCGGGACCGTTCCGTCCCCCGGGTGTTCCATACTCCCGCGGCGCAGCTGGGTCCTGGTGTCCAGCGGTCGAACCGCCTCGCCCAGTTCGGCCGTGAACCACCGCGCCGACGGGCAACACCCCCACGCGGCCGCGAGCGCGGGACGCACGAAGACCTCGCACGAGACCCACGTGCTCACGGGATTACCGGGCAGGCAGATCACGGGCACGCCACGGAACGTGCCGTGTCCCTGGGGGCCTCCCGGTTGCATGGCCACGTGGTCGAACCACGTGTCCCGGCCCTCCCGCTCGAGGCCCTGGCGCACGACCTCGAACGCGCCCGCGCTGATCCCGCCGCTCGTGATCACGAGGCGGGGTCGTGCCTCGGTGACAACGTGATCCAGGGCTCGCACGAAGGCGTCCGGGTCGTCGTCCACACGGACCCGGGTCACCGATTCGGCGCCCGCCTCGGACAACCACGCGGCCAGCAAGGGGCCGTTGGCGTCGTGGTACATCCCGGGGCGCGGCGCGTGCCCGTCGGGCGCGATCTCGTCCCCTCCGCTCACCACGACCACACGCGGTCCGGTGCGCACGGACACCTCGGTCCCCGGGCCCAGTCCGAGCGCGGCGCACGCACCGAGCGCCGCAGCCCCCAGCCGCGTTCCGGCGGGCAGCGCCACGGCGCCGCGGGCGACGTCGCTCCCGGCCGCTCGCACGAAGGTGCCCTCGGTGACGGACCGGGCGACGTCGGGGCTGATCGTCACGGCCGGGACGTCGAAGCGCGGGGGACGCACCCGTTCCACGGGGATCACCGCGTCCGCACCCTCGGGGAGCACGGCCCCGGTCATCACGGCGGTCGCGGTACCGGGTGTGTGCCGCACCGGTTCGGCACCCGCGGGCCGCACGTCCGCGACGGGCAGTTCAATCGCTTCAGCATCCCCCGGCTGGGGCGGGATGGAGGGGGTCAGATCGGCCACGCGCACCGCGAACCCGTCCATCTGCGAGTTCGCCAACGGCGGCAGGTCCGCCTCCGCCACGAGGTCCCGGGCGAGCACGCGTCCCGCGGCGCGAGCGAGGGGCAGGAGTGCGGCGTCGTCGTGGGACGCCGAGTTGAGCAACTCGACCAGCGTGCGCTGGTGCATTTCGATACAGCGGGACATGGCTCCAGGGTAGCCACCCCGCCGGGGGTTCCGCCCGTGCTGGGGGCAGCACCTACACTGGACGGTATGTCCGTTTTCCTCGGTAATCCCCATGTCCTCCCCGTTCGCGGGGTGCCCACGCAGGGGCCGTTGACGGACCGCTTCGGACGTACCGCCACGGACCTGCGCATCTCCATCACCGACAAGTGCAACCTCCGGTGTACGTACTGCATGCCCGCGGAGGGCATGCAGTGGCTGCCGCGTGAATCGTTGTTGACGGTCCCGGAGATCGTGCGCCTGGCCGCCATCGCCGTCTCGGACTTCGGCGTGCGGGAGATCCGACTCACGGGCGGGGAACCGCTCATCCGCCCCGATCTCGAGGAACTCGTGGCCGCCCTGACCGAGCGCATGCCGGGGATCCCCGTGTCCATGACGAGCAACGGCATCGGACTCGCCGCGCGTGCCCAGGCCCTCGCGGACGCCGGGATGACCCGCGTGAACATCTCCCTGGACACCCTGTGCGCGGACACGTACGAGAAGCTCGCCCGCCGCGGACGGCTCACCCAGACGCTCGAGGGCGTGGCCGCCGCCCAGGAGGCCGGCATGAGCCCGGTCAAGCTCAATGCCGTGCTGATGCGCGGGGTCAACGACCACGAGGCTCCCGAGTTGCTGCGCTGGGCCCTGGACCACGACTGCGCCCTGCGCTTCATCGAGCAGATGCCCCTGGACGCGGACCACGGCTGGACCCGGAAGAACATGGTCACGGCCGCCGAGATCCGCGAAGCCCTCTCCCGGGACTTCGACATCACTCCGGACACCGCACCCCGCGCGGGCGCCCCCGCGGAGAAGTACCTCGTGCGGGAACGCGGCGGGGACACCGTGGTGGGGACCGTGGGGATCATCGCGTCCGTCACGGAACCGTTCTGCGAGGACTGCACGCGCACCCGGATCACCGCGGAGGGCCACGTGCGCTCGTGCCTGTTCTCCCACCACGAGACGGATCTGATGCACCTGTTGCGCTCGGACGCCTCGGACCGGGACATCGCCCAGCGTTGGCGCGATGCGATGTGGGTCAAGCCGCGCGCCCACGGGATGGACCACGCCGGTCTCGACTCCGGGGACTACGTCCAGCCCGACCGCAGCATGAGCGCGATCGGGGGCTGAGACCGTGCTCGTGCGTTATTTCGCCGCTGCCGCTGCCGCGGCCGGGACCGAGGAAGAGCACGTGGAGACCACCACGGCCCTGACCCGCTCCGAGCTGCAGCAATTGTTGGTCACCCTGCACCCCGTGGCCCCACCGGGCGAACGCACGCTGGCCCAGGTGTTGCCGCAGTGCTCGTGGCTCGTGGACGGTGTGGCCGCCCGGGCCCCGGAGTCCCCGCTGGCCCCGGCCGCCACGGTGGACGTCCTGCCGCCCTTCGCGGGGGGCTGATCGGATGCCCGGTCCCACCCCACCCGCGTGGAGCAGCGGTCTCGAACCCCTGCATCATGCGGCGCGCGACGCCGCCCGGGCCCTCGCACACCGGGCCGGTTCGGCGCTCGCGGACTCCCGGCCCGGCGGCGCGGTCGATGTGGTCCCCCTGGACCGGGCGGCGGGTCGCACCGCGGCCCACGACGTCCGCGCAGCATGCCCCGTCCCGCACTACGCCTCGAGCGCGATGGACGGGTACGCGGTCCACGGACCGGGACCGTGGCGCGTCGTCGCCCCGGGCTCCCGCGCAGGGGGATCCGACGGGCGACGACTGGATGATCACCCGACCGACCGCGCTACGCCGTCCTCGGGCACGCCGCTGCCGAGTGCCGCGTCCGCTGTCACTCTCGCGCCCGGCACGGCCGTCCCCGTGGTCACGGGTGGGGTGATCCCGGACGGCACCACCACGGTCATCCGCGAGGAGTTCGCAACCCGCCGCGGTGACGTCCTGGAACTGTCCCAGGGGAGCCCGCGCACGGAACTCGCGGGCAGGCACATCCGCCCCGCAGGAACGGAATGCGCCGAGGGCGAGACCGTGGTGCGGGCGGGCACCGTGCTCTCCCCCGCGCACGCGGCGTTCCTGGCCGTGGCCGGACGGGACGACGTGCCGGTGCATACCGTCCCGCGCGTGGCCCTTCTGCTCACGGGTTCCGAGGTGCGTACCAGCGGGCTCCCGGCTCCGGGGTACGTGCGCGATGCGTTCAGCATGTCCCTGCCGCCCATGGTGGAGGCCTTCGGCGGGCGCACGGTCACGGTGCGCCGCGGTCCCGACGACGCCGCGGCGCTGCGTTCGCTGTTCCGCGAACTGAGTGCCGAGCACGACCTCGTGGTCACCACGGGTGGCACGTCCCGCTCGCGCGCGGACTTCGTACGCCCCCTGGTGCAGGACGAGTGCCACGTGCTCGTGGACCAGCTGGATCTCATGCCCGGTCACCCCACGTTGTTCGGGGCGGCACGGGACACGGCGGTGCTCGCACTGCCCGGCAATCCCCTGGGTGCCATGGTGGCGTTCCTGCTGCTGGGCGGGGCGTTCCTGACCGGTCATCTGGGTCGCGATCCGCAACCTTTCGCCCCCGCGATCGCCGGGGAGGATCTGGCCGGTGCCCGCTCCGAACGACTGCTTCCGGCCCGGCGGCACGAGGACGGCTGGGTGCCGTGCCGCGCGGTGGGCTCCAACATGGTGCGCGGACTCGCCGAGGCGCAAGGGCTGTTGTCCGTGCCCCGGGACGGGCTGGTCCGCGGACAGGAGACCGTGGTGCTGCCCCTGCCGTGGTGAGTGACCGGCCCGGCGATCAGTGGATGCTGAAGTCCTGCTCCCAGATCGCGGACTGACCGGCGTCCCGGAAGCCGAGCTGGGCGTTGACCCAGTTCATCCGGTCGTTGCCGCTGTGGGTCCACGAGTACACGGTCCTGACCTCGGGGGCCACGTTCGCGAGCTGCTCGAGGTTGGCGAGCTTGAGCCGCATCCCCAACCGGTGCCCGCGGTGGGTACGCACCACGAGGGTCTCGTCCTGCAGCGCCAGGGCCGGGCGGTGCTGCGCCAGGATCAGTTCGGTCATCCCCACGAGTTCGCCCGTGCGCACGTCCTGGATCACGGCCATCAGGGACCGGTCGCCGTCCTCCTGCCGCAACTGTTCCGTGCGGCGCACCCGCGCGCCGTCCCACGGATCCGGGTCCGCCACGATCGGTCGCACGAACGAGTCCGTGGGGATCTTGGCGTGCAGCTGCGCGAGCGGGGCCAGGAGCTCGTCCGGGGCCTCCCCCACCCACGTGTGCAGGCGGTAGTGGTCCGCGAACGGCACGGCCTCGAGGGATTCGTGGATGCGCGCGGCGCGCTGTTCGTCCAGCGGCACGGGCAGGAGCGCGAAACTGCTGACCGTGCGCAGGGTGTACCCGGCGTGCTGGGCGAACCTCGTCTGGCGGTGGCTCGCGGGCAGGCGCCCGGAACCATCGGCGGCGTCGAGCCACTGGACGGGAGTCACGGGGCTCGCACCGCCGTCGGCCGTACCGTCCGCACTGCCGTCCCCGGGGCCGGAGGGATCGCGCGCCTCGGACGCGGGGTGCTCGGTCACGAGCCGGATGAACCGGCGGGACTCACCCCGCGCGAGTTGCTCGGCCGCGCTCAGAAGACCGCGCCCGATCCCCTCGGAAGTCTCGTCCGGGGCCACGTCCACCACGATCTGCGCCATGTCCGTGTCCGCGATCAGGGGCATCCGCACCTCGGCGCGTCCCACGAGACGGTCGTCGAGGTACGCGCACAGGATGTTCACGCGCTCGTAGGGGTCGTGCAAGTCCCGGAAGATGTCGTGGGCGCCGTTGCTGAGCTGACCGGTGCCCCACACGTGTCGCCGGGAGGACTGCACGAGCGCGGCCACGCGCCCCAGGACCCGCTGCGCCTCGTCGTCGAAGGTGTCGGGGATGCGCAACAACTCGATGCGTACCGGTGACGGCTCCGTCACAGTGCTCTCCTTCCGCGCCGCCCGGCCGGGACGGCACCCGGGCGACGGGCCCCGTCCTCGGAACCCGGCCTCAAGTACATCATGAATTCGTAACGGTGTTTTCCGCCGTCCCAGGAAAGAAGGGTCCGGCCGGTGACGGCACGGACCCTTCCCTCGACGGCAGGGAACGCGAGCGTTCCCCCGTTACGTACCTGCGATCACGCCTGGGTCGTGACCTCGGTGGCGTTCGGGTCCACGGGGATGCCCGGGCCGAACGTGGTGGCCACGGTGGCCTTGGTGATGTAACGACCCTTGGACGCGGCCGGCTTCAGACGAAGCACCTCTTCCAGCGCCGCACCGTAGTTCTCGGCGAGCTTCTGGGCGTCGAAGGACGCCTTGCCGATGATGAAGTGCAGGTTGGAGTGCTTGTCCACGCGGAAGTCGATCTTGCCGCCCTTGATGTCGGACACGGCCTTGGCCACGTCCATCGTCACGGTGCCGGTCTTGGGGTTCGGCATGAGGTTACGGGGACCCAGGATCTTGCCCAGGCGACCCACCTTGCCCATCATGTCCGGGGTGGCCACGGCGGCGTCGAAATCGGTCCAACCGCCCTGGACCTTGGCGATCAGGTCGTCGGAACCCACGAAGTCCGCACCGGCGGCCTCGGCCGCGGCGGCCTTGTCACCGGTCGCGAACACGACCACGCGGGCGGTCTTGCCCGTGCCGTTGGGCAGGTTCACGGTGCCGCGGACCATCTGGTCCGCCTTGCGGGGATCCACACCGAGGCGCATGGACACCTCTACGGTGGAATCGGACTTGCTGTTCTCGGCCAGTTCCTTGGCCAGGGCGACCGCCTCGGCGGGAGCGTAGAACTTGCCCGCCTCGATCTTCTCGGCAGCTGCCCGGTATGCCTTGCTGCGCTGTGCCATCTGCTTGTTCTCCTTGTGCAGTTGTGGTCAGCGGGCCGCGCTCGGCCCTGCCACGATGGTTGTCTTCGTTACGAGCTCGGGAGAGCTCAGTTGACCTCGATGCCCATGGAACGGGCGGTGCCGGCGATGATCTTCGCGGCGGCCTCGACGTCGTTGGCGTTGAGGTCTTCCTTCTTGGTCTCGGCGATCTCACGGACCTGGTCCATGGTGATCTTCCCGACCTTGTTGGTGTGCGGGACACCGGAGCCCTTGGCGACGCCGGCGGCCTTCTTGATCAGCTGCGCGGCGGGCGGGGTCTTGGTGACGAACGTGAACGAGCGGTCCTCGTACACGGTGATCTCGACCGGCACGATGTTGCCGCGCTGGGATTCCGTGGCCGCGTTGTAGGCCTTGCAGAATTCCATGATGTTGACGCCGTGCTGACCCAGCGCGGGACCCACGGGGGGAGCCGGGTTGGCGGCGCCCGCCTGGATCTGCAGCTTGATCAGGCCTGCGACCTTCTTCTTGGGAGCCATGTGATGGTCCTTCTTCTAGCTGTGCGTACCGCCGCACAGGAGCGTACGACGGCGGGTGGTCGCCGTGGCGCGGCGACCGAACGGAAACACCCCGGACCAAAGCACATCCGGGGCCGGTTTCCGAAATCTTGTGGGACTAGATCTTGGTGACCTGGTCGAAACCGAGGGTCACGGGGGTCTCGCGTTCGAAGATGGACACCAGCACCACGAGCTGCTGGGATTCCACCTTGATCTCGGAGATCGTGGCCGGGAGGGTCTCGAAGGGGCCCTCCTTCACGATCACGGACTCGCCGACCTCGAAGTCCACGGTGACCTGCTGGGCGCCACCCTGGGCACCCGCGCCGGATCCGGCGGTCTCGCCCAGGCCCTTGGCCTTCTCGGGGGTCTCGAACGTGGGGGCGAGCATGTCGAAGACCTCGTCCAGGCGCAGCGGCACCGGGTTGTAGGCGTCCTGGCCCACGAAGCCCGTGACACCCGGGGTGTGGCGCACCGCGCCCCAGGAGGCGTCCGTGAGGTTCATGCGCACGAGCACGTAGCCGGGGATCCGCACGCGGCGCACGGTCTTGCGCTGCGAGTTCTTGATCTCCACGACCTCTTCCATGGGCACCTCGATCTGGAAGATGTCCTCTTCCATGTTGAGGGACTGGATGCGGGTCTCGAGGTTGGTCTTCACGCGGTTCTCGTACCCCGCGTAGGTGTGGATCACGAACCAGTCGCCCTCTTGACGGCGCAACTTGGCCTTGAACTCCTCCACGGGGTCGACATCGTCCTCGGCGGCTTCCGCGGTCGCGGCGGCGTCCTCGGTGGGCACGGGCACGGCCTCACCGTTACCCTCGGCGACGTCCAGGTCCGCTTCCTGCACGGTCTGCTCGTCGGTGTCCTGCTGCGGATCCGTGGCTTCGGTGGTCTCGGACGTGCTCTGCGCCGACTCGTCCCGCGCAGCGTCCGCCATCAGGGAGTCGAGCTGAGCGGGCTGGGTGTCGTCGTTGTCGAGCTCGTGGTCGGTCACCGGGGATTCCTGCTTTCTGTGGACGTCTGGAAGTGGTGGAAGGACTTACTGGGCCTGGTCGCCGTTACCGAACAGCCAAATGGCCACCTGACCGAAGCCCAGGTCCAACAGGGAGATCAACACCATCATGAACGCCACGAACACCAGCACGACCAGGACGAAGTTGACCAGTTCCCGGCGGGACGGGGTGACGACCTTCTTGAGCTCGCCCACGACCTGACGGATGAACAGCCAGATCCGGCCGAAGATCCCACGCTTGTGATCGGAACCCGCAGGCTGACCCGGGGTCTGTCCTGTGACGGTGTGCGACATCGGCTCTCCCCTGCGTGAAGCAACTTCTCGGCGGTGGTGTACGTGCCGTTGTGGGTCCTGAAGCAGGGCAGACAGGACTCGAACCTGCAACCTGCGGTTTTGGAGACCGCTGCGCTACCAATTGCGCCACTGCCCTTCGACACCGTGTCGCCCTCATGCGCGACACGAAATCCGGTGCCCGAGCCTATCATCGGCCCGTCATCCCGCCGCCGAGAGTGGATCACGGCGCAGGGAGCACCGCACGGGTGGCGGCACCAACAGACCATGGTACGCGCCCGCCGCGTCCCGTGCAAAGCCCGGGCCGGGCCACCTAAGCTGGGGAGCGGCGTCCGCGCCCGGCTCGGCCCCCGGGCCCCGCCCGGTTCGCGGGCGGGTACGCCTGCGGGCCACGAGCCGGTCCGTCCTCGCGGACGACCCGGTCGGTCCGCGCAGCGCAGTCGGTCCGAACAGCCCAGTCGGTCCACATAGTCCACCTAGTCCAGTCAGCCCAGGAGAGATGATCACCATGTCACCAGCGCAGCAGCGCATCTCGCGTCGGATCGCGGCGATCGCGGAGTCCGCGACCCTCGCCGTGGACGCCAAGGCCAAGGCCCTCAAGGCCGAGGGGCGGCCCGTGATCGGTTTCGGTGCGGGCGAACCGGACTTCGCGACCCCCGACTACATCGTGGCCGCCGCCGCGGAGGCCCTCGAGGACCCCAAGAACTTCCGCTACTCCCCCGCCGCGGGACTGCCCGAGCTGCGTTCCGCGATCGCGCAGGCCACGCAGCGCGACAGCGGCTGGGCGGTGGAGCCCTCCCGGGTGCTCGTGACCAACGGCGGCAAGCAGGCCGTGTACCAGGCCTTCCAGACGGTCGTGGACGACGGCGACGACGTCCTGCTGCCCGCCCCGTACTGGACCACCTACCCCGAGGCCATCCGGCTGGCCGGCGGCAATCCCGTGGAGGTCTTCGCGGGTGCTGAGCAGGACTACAAGGTCACGCCCGAACAGCTCGAGGCCGCGTACACGGAACGCACCAAGGCCCTGTTGTTCTGCTCGCCGTCCAACCCCACGGGTGCGGTCTACACCGCCGAGGAGACCCGGGCCGTGGGCGAGTGGGCCGCGTCCAAGGGCATCTTCGTGATCAGTGACGAGATCTACCAGCACCTCACGTACGACGACGTGGAGTTCACCTCCATGGCCCAGGCCGTCCCCGAGCTGCACGAGCACCTGATCCTGCTCAACGGTGTGGCCAAGACCTACGCGATGACCGGATGGCGTGTGGGGTGGCTGGTCGGTCCCGCGGATGTCGTCAAGGCCGCGACCAACCTGCAGTCCCACCTCAGTTCCAACGTGAACAACGTGGCCCAGCGCGCGGCCCTGGCCGCCCTGAACGGGCCCATGGACCAGGTGGAGCGCATGCGCGAGGCCTTCGACCGGCGTCGCCGGAAGATCGTGGAGGGGCTCAACGCGATCGACGGCGTGGTGTGCCCCACCCCCACCGGCGCGTTCTACGCATACCCGGACGTCACGGCGCTGTTGGGCCGCGAGTTCGCGGGCGTCACGCCCACCACGAGCGCGGAGCTCGCGGAACTGATCCTCGAGAAGGCCGGGGTGGCCGTGGTCCCGGGTGAGGCCTTCGGTCCGTCCGGGTACCTGCGCCTGTCCTACGCCCTGGGCGACGACGATCTCGCCGAGGGCCTGTCCCGTCTGCAGGACTTCCTGGGAGGCACCGAGTGAGCGTCAAAGAAACCTTGCACGAGCTGGACGAACTGCTGCCCTCCGCCGTGGCCCTGCCCAGCTCGGCCGTGGTGGCCGGCGGACTCATCGGTGGATACGCCGTAGCCCGGTGGAGCGGTGTCCGCGCCCTGGGCGGTGCGGTCCTGCTCGTGAAGGGCGTGGTCGCCGGGCGCACGTGGTACCGCTCCGCGGGACCCGCCACGACCGCGGGCCTGAGCGTGCTGTACCTCGCCGGGTTCGGACTGTCCCACCCGCTGGCCAAGAAGATCGGCGCGTGGCCCTCGGTGTTCACCGTGGCCGCGGTCAACGCCGCGGCCTCGTGGGCGCTCGTGGACCGGCACAACTTCCGGCGCGACGCCGCCTGAGGCCTCTCACGCGGATGCACCCCCGGCGCACGCACCCCCGACGGCGGATGTCCGCTGCCGGGGGTGCTGTCCGTTCAGGGGTGCCCTTCCTTCACGGGGCGCCGTCAGTTCAGGCGGTGCGATCCGTTCGGGGGACGCCGCCCGCTCGGGGTGCGCCGCCCGTTCGAGAAGCGCCGCCCGTGCAGGGGATCATTGCGCGGCTTTCCAGGCCGAGCGGCGTCGTACGACGGCGGCGATGACGAGATCCACCGCGAGGAACGCAACGAGCGAGATGCCCAGCAACGACACGAACAACCCCGCGCCCAGACCCACCGCGAGCAGCAGCGGCCACGTCCACGGCGGAGTGCTGCGCAGCGCGCCGCGCGGGGGCACGGGGCCGAAACCCGCGCCCGCGGCGCGCGTGGGACGGCGGCGCCACCACATGACGTAACCGCCCACCACCAGGACCACGAGGCCCACGGCCAGGACCGCGAGCGCGATCTGGTTGGGCAGACCGAACAGCAGACCCATGTGCGCGGCGATCGCCCACTGCGTGAGCTTCGCGGGCAGGCCCCATTCGGAGAAGCGCACGTGGTCGGTGACCCGCAGGCTCTCGGGGTCCACGGCCATGCTGTCCACCTGGGTGGGCCACGACCGGTCGTTCTCGGCCACGGTCCACGCCGCGTCCCGGGACGCGGCGGGGCGGATCTCCACGAGCTGCGAGTCCAACCCGGCGGTGCGCGCGGCCGTGAGCACGGCGTCGAACGACGCGGACGGGTCCGTGTGACCCTGGTGCCCCTGGTGGCCGTGGTGCTCGGCGTGTTCGTCCCCGGCACCCTGCTGCGGCGCGGAGCCCGGCAGGGCCGTGGACACCTTGGGGGTGGTCCAGTGCAACGCGCTGCGCAGCTGCGACACGTTCTCCCCCGCGTACGCGGACCACGTGAGTCCCGACGCCGCGAGGAACAGGAAGCCGAGCGCGAGCCACACACCCGTGGCCGTGTGCCACGACCGCGTCCGGCGATACGCGTTGGCCTCTCCCTGGCGCGGCACCAGGGTGACCCGGGCGCGGCGGCCCCGACCCATGCGGCGTCGGTGCAGCACCACGAGCACGACGCCGCTGACGGCCATCACACCCAGCCACGAGGCCGCGAGCTCGCTGTAGAGCCGCCCGGGCTCACCCAGCAGCAGGTCCCGGTGCAACCGGTCGATCGTGGTGCGCAGCGGCAGTGCACCGCTGGTCCCGTAGACGGTCATGTCCCCCACGACCCGGCCGGTCCCGGGGTCCACGAAGATCCCCCGGGACTCTGAGCGGCCCAGGGAGGGGTCGGCGAACATGACGCGCGTGGTGCCACCCTCGGCGGCGGGGCGCACCGCCACGGGTGCGTCGTCCGTACCGATCTCGCGCTGGGCGGCCCGGACCTGCCGGTCGATGCTCCACGGGGCCTCGGATTGCGTGCCGGTGAGGGCGTCGGCGTAGACCGCCCGTTCGAGTTGCGGTGTGAACACGTACAGCAGCCCGGACAGGGCGGCGATCATCAGGAAGGGCCCCATGAGGATTCCCGCGTAGAAGTGCAGTCTTCGTAGCAGGGCCATGAGCCAGGCGTGGGAGGGGCGCGCACCCTCGCGGGCGCGCTCGGACGACGGTGCGTCCAGTGTTGCGGACATGATGAAGTACCTCTCGATGACATGTGGTGAGGACACCCGGCGGACGAGTGCCCGGGGTGTGCTCGGAAGGACAGCGGCTCAGACGGAAAGAGCCGGCGGTCCGCGTCGAGAGATGATGCGCACGGGTGACCACGTGCGCGGGGGCAGGAGGTAGGCCAGGGGTACGGGCCGTGGCGCGTGACACGGCACGAGCGCCGGGACCGCGAGCGCCAGGGCGGTGAAGAACACGCGTGCGGCGGCATGCGCGAGCCGCCACCACCCGTCCTCCGCGTGCCGGATCAGCACGAACGTGAGGACGGCCGCGCCCACGTGGGCCCACACCATGGGGTCGTGACCCATGGCCAGCGGGTCGGCAGGGGCCAGGGTTTGCGCGTCCATGACGTGAGCGTGGTGAGCGTGGCCGTGCGCATGCATCGTCCCCGACATGTAGGAGGACGATCCCGCGGCATGACCGCCCAGCGAGAACGGCGCGTGGAAGGGCAGCTGGCTCAGCGCCACGACACACGCGGTTCGTACGGCGCCGAGACGCCGCCCGGCGAGAAGCACGCACACGAGCCCCGCGATCGACAGGGTCAACGCCAGGAGGGCCACGTTCGGCGGGTTCGGGTCCACCGCGTAGTGGGACGTGGCCTCGCACAGGGTGGATACGCCAGCGGCCGCCCAGCCACGAATCAATCAGGCCGGGCGGCTCACGGGGGTGGAACCAACCATGGACGCTTCCGGGGAACGGTGGGAGGAGCCGGGTGTCAGTCGTCCACGGCGTCGCGGCCGCGGCGCACGATCAGCGGGTCTGGCGGGTACACCACGGAGGTGTCCTTGTCCTCGTAGTCGAACTGGTTGAGGAAGAAGCGCATGGCGTTGAGGCGGGCGCGCTTCTTGTCGTTGGACTTGATGGTGATCCACGGGGCGTGGTCCGTGTCCGTGCGGCGGAAGGTCTCCTCCTTGGCCACGGTGTAGTCCTCCCAGCGGTCCAGGGACGCGAGGTCCATGGGCGAGAGCTTCCAGCGGCGCACCGGGTCGATCTGGCGGATCGCAAAGCGCGTGCGCTGCTCGTGCTGCGTCACCGAGAACCAGAACTTGGTCAGGTGGATCCCCGAGTCCACGAGCATCTTCTCGAACACGGGCGCCTGCAGCATGAAGCTCTCGTACTGCTCGTCCGTGCAGAAGCCCATCACGCGCTCCACGTTGCCGCGGTTGTACCACGAGCGGTCGAACAGCACGATCTCACCGTTGGTGGGCAGGTGCTGGATGTAGCGCTGGAAGTACCACTGGCCCTGCTCGCGGTCCGAGGGCTTGTTCAGGGCCACCACGCGGGCGGCGCGGGGGTTGAGGTGCTCGGTGAAACGCTTGATGGTCCCGCCCTTGCCCGCGGCGTCCCGACCCTCGAACACGATCACGTGTTTGAGGTCGTTGTCCTGACCCCAGTACTGGAACTTCAACAGTTCGATCTGCAACTGGTACTTCTCGAGCTCGTAGTCCTCGCGGGACATCCGCTCGTCGTACGGGTACCCCTCACGCCACGTCTCCACCGCGCTTCCACCCGGGTCGATCAGATCGGGGTCCGGGGACTGCCCGTCCCGCACGGTGTAACCCTGGTCCACAAGCTTGTCGATAAACTCGCGCAGGTTCTCCCGGGCCGGTTCTTGCTGGGCGGTCATAACGTCCTCCTGGTGGCCTGACATCGCGAACGGCGTGTTCACAGATCCTCCCCCGATCTTAGTTGTCCACATTAACCACGGGTGGACGGGACCCACCATGTGCCGCGCATCCGTTTATCCGGTGTCCCGGGCAACGCCGAGCGCGCATTACTAGGATGGAAGGGGAACAACGATACGACACGACAGAGGGGAACTGAGGCACACATGCGAATCGGGCTCATGACCAGCGGCGGGGACTGCCCCGGACTCAACGCGGTGATCCGCGGCGCGGTGTTACACGGCATCAAATCTTTCGATCACGAGTTCGTGGGCTTCCGGGACGGCTGGCGCGGCGTCGTCGAAGGGGACATCATCGACTTGCCGCGGCAGAGTGTACGCGGCCTCGCGCGCCAGGGCGGGACCATCCTGGGCACCTCGCGCACCAACCCCTTCGACGGCCCCCAGGGCGGTCCCGAGAACATCGCCAAGGTCCTGGAGCGTCACGGGATCGACGCCGTGATCGCGATCGGCGGCGAAGGCACCCTGGCCGGCGCCAAGCGGCTCGCGGACGCGGGGCTGCCCGTGGTGGGCGTGCCCAAGACCATCGACAACGACCTGCAGGCCACCGACTTCACGTTCGGTTTCGACACCGCGGTCTCGATCGCCACGGATGCGATGGACCGGCTGCGCACCACCGGCGAATCGCATCACCGGTGTATGGTCGCGGAGGTCATGGGCCGCCACGTGGGCTGGATCGCGCTGCACTCCGGCATGGCCGCCGGCGCGCACGCCATCCTGATCCCCGAATTCCGGGAGTCCATGGAGCAGGTTTCCGAGTGGGTCCGTGAGGTCCACGAGCGTGGCCGCTCACCGCTCGTTGTCGTGGCGGAGGGCTTCATCCCCGACGACCGCGAGGAGGCCATCGCGGGCAAGGGCACCGAGGCGTCCGGGCGCCCGCGGCTGGGGGGCATCGGGGACTTCGTGACGCGGGAGATCGAGGAGAACACCGGCATCGAGACCCGCAACACGATCCTGGGTCACATCCAGCGCGGTGGCGCGCCCACCGGCTTCGACCGTGTCCTGGCCACGCGACTGGGGATCGCCGCCGTGGGGATGGCCACCGAGAAGCAGTGGGGCAAGATGTGCGCGCTGCGCGGCACGGACGTGGTGCGCGTGGACTTCTCCGAGGCGCTCGACGGGCTCAAGGTGGTACCGCAGGACCGCTACGACGAGGCCAAGGTGCTGTTCGGTCGCTGAGCCCCGACTCGTGGTGGCGCCCCATTCCCCTCCGAGGGGAACGGGGCGCCATCACATATCAGTCGTGTTAGGTCAGAGCCGCATTCCACCGCCGCGCGGACCGCGCATGAGCCCCTGGGCCCGGCCCACCACGGACCCGGCATCCGGGGGGACCACCACGGTCTGGGCGGCGGCCCACTGTTCGGCGGGTGCGTCCGCGGACGTGCCGCCCGCGGCGTCGTCGGACGCGCCGTTGCCGTTCGATGCGGCCTCCTCCGAGCCCTGCACGACGGTGTCCCGCACGGTGAGCACCGCGTCCGGGGCGACCGAGCGTTTGAGCACGGCGAGCGCGATGGGGCCGGCCTCGTGGTGCAACTGGGCCGCGGTCACGCGACCCACGACCTTGCCGTTCAGCTCGACCGTGGCCCCGGGGCCCGGGAGCGTGTGCTGGGAACCGTCCAGGTCCAGGAACGTGAGCCGGCGCGGCGGGTGGCCCAGGTTGTGCACGCGGGCCACGGTCTCCTGGCCCTTGTAGCAGCCCTTGGCCAGGTGCACGGCGGTGCGCATCCAGTCCAGTTCGTGCGGGATGGTCTTCTCGTCCGTGTCCGCGCCCCAGCGCGGCCGCCAGGCCTCGATCCGCAGGGCCTCCGCGGCCCACGAACCGGCGAGCGAGTACCCCTGTTCCTCGAGACCCGCGACCGCGGTCTCCAACGACGCGAGCGGAATCAGGTGTTCGTACCACGAGCGCGCGGCACCCGGGTGGTCCTCGGTCACGGCGTAGGCGTGACCGCCCGCGCCGACGCCCGGCCACGGGTCGTGCCACACCAGCACGGGGTTGGTCTGGGCGGGAAGCAGCTCACGAAGGTCCCGCGTGGCGACGAGCACCGCCCAGCGGTCACTGACGTCCTCGATCTCCACCCGCAGGGCGAAGCGCATGGTGGTCAGCCAGTCGGCGAGCCCTGCGGCCTCCCGGGCCTCGGTGATCAACCACGTGGTCCCGCCATCGTCGACCACGTGCGGAGCGAATTCCACGCGGCCCTGGATGCTCAGGAAGAGGGTTTCGGTACTGACTCCCGGGGTCAGTCCGGTGAGCACCTGCGACGACAAGGTGGTGAGCCAGCTCAGTCGATCGGGGCCACTCACGGTCACGACGCCGCGCTGGGACTGGTCCACCACGGCCCTCCCCCGGGCCAGGGCGCGCTGTTCGTGCACGGGGGCGCCGTAGTGCGCCGCGACCCCCTCGTCCAGCGCTTCCGCGGTCACGGCACCGTGGCGGTGCAACAGGACGGAGGAGTATGAGGGTGCGGTGTCAGTCACTTCTGGGGTTCGACCTTGCTCAGTTCGGCGGAAGCGTGCGTAGCGAGTTCGTGGCCCTGCGCGGCCATGTCCCACGCCCACATGAGGTGGTTGTTGACGAGCCCGTAGAGCCGGGTCCCGGAGACGTACTCCTTGGCACCGCGGGCGCGGATCACGGCGTCCGTGCTGAGGTCCACGCGCGGGCCCTTGATCTGGCCCAGGTACAGCTCGGCGACGCCGCCGGGCTGGGCGATCGTCACGGAGATGTCGAAGCCGCCGTCCGCGTTGCGCAGGTCCTCGACGTCCTGTGCGGACTTGAGCACGGGCACGGGGTCCGGCGGGAGCATCCCGGGTCCGATGTCGCCGTCCTCACGAGGACGGGCGAGCTCCCAGAACCCTTGTTCGTACGTGGCCTCGCGCTGGGGTTCGCCCTCTTCGTTGAGCAGCGTGGTCTGCGCGCGGTAGATCATGAACGGTAAGCCGGTCTGTTCGAACGTGACGCGTTGCCGGAAGGCACGTTGTTCGGCGTCGCCGTATCCCATGAAGCCGTTGCCCTCCCACGTGCCCAACAGCCATGCGAAGGGAACGAGTTCGGGGGTCAGGTCCGTGGGGATCTCGACGGGCACGAGTTACAGCTGGCCCTTGAAGAGGCTGAACACGACCTTCAAGGAGATTCCGAGGATGCACAGGCCCGCGAGGCCGAGCAGGACGAGGTAGAAGATTTCGAGAGCAAGCATGGCTTCACGCTACCACGGCGGCCAGTAGCTGGGTCGCGAAAACGGCCACCATACCGAACAGTGCCACGGGTGTGACACCGAGCGTGATCATGCCCCTGCGGCGCAGGTTCTCGGGGGCCGCGGAGATCACGCGGGCACCGGCGACCACCAGGATGATGGTCAGCGGGGCGCCCACGCCCGCGACGGTGAGCCACCTGCTCAGTCCCTGGTCGTGGGCCACGCGGGAGAACGCAATCCACCCCGAGGCGGCAACCGCGGCCAGGACCCCCGTCGCGGAGGCCAGCGCGGATTCCAGACGGTACTTGGCACCCTCCCCCCGCACGAGTTCGGCCACGCACACGGCCATGAAGGACACACCGATGATCGCGGGCAACCACACGAGGCGCTGGGACGGGACGAGTTGTACGAGCAGGCACGCGAGGGTGCCGGCCACCGCGATGAGCACGTTGTGCCGGCGCCGCGCCTGGATCCCCGCGGCGGCGGGCCACCCCACACCGATCGTCACGGCCATGGCCACGGACACGAGCAGCGGCGCCCACGAGCCGATCACGCCCGCCGTGAGCGCGAGGACGAGCGCCACCACGGCGGCGACGATGATGCGCGCGTACTTCATGGCGGGGTTCCTTCGGGGCCGAGGGCGGGCGGTGTGGTGCGTACCCGTTTCAGCGTAACCGGCGCGGGCCTCGCGGCGGGTCACGTGTACCCCCGCACGTCCACGGGGCCCGCCTATACTGGCCCGGTCATCGGCCGTGCCCGCGCGGGAGCGGTCACCTCGCGTCCGAGCGGATCCCACAGTGACCCACATCGCCCTGCTCAGCACCGCATCCCCCGCCGTGGAGTCCGCGCTGCCCGCGCTCGAGCTGCTGCCGCACCGGGTGCGGGTGCACGCCCCGGACGAGAGCAGTGCACTGACCGGGTCCGCGCGCCCGGACGTGGTGATCGTGGACGGCACCCGCAACCTCGTGACGGCGCGCAACACGGCCGTCTCCCTGTCCGGGCTCGAACGCCCGCTGCCCGTGCTCGTGACGGTGACCGAAGGCGGGATGGCGGCCGTGGCGCCGTCATGGTGCGTGAGCGACGTCCTGCTGCACACCGCGGGACCCGCCGAGATCGAGGCGCGGTTGCGCCTCGCGCTCGCCGACGCCGGGACGAACGCGCTCGAGAACGACGACGCCGTGATCCGCGCCGGGGCCGTGGTGATCGACGAGAACTCCTACACCGTGAAACTGGGCGGGCGGGCCCTGAACCTCACGTTCAAGGAATTCGAGCTGTTGAAGTTCCTGGCCCAGCACGCGGGCAGAGTGTTCACGCGCCACCAGTTGCTCTCCGAGGTGTGGGGCTACGACTACTACGGCGGGACGCGCACGGTGGACGTCCACATCCGTCGGCTGCGAGCCAAACTGGGTGCGGATCACGAGCACCTGATCACCACGGTGCGTAACGTGGGGTACAGCTACACCGCGGGCAGGGACCAGACGCCCTGATCGCGCGCCATAACCCACCGAGGAGGCATCCCATGTCCGTGACCGTGACCGCCCACGACGACATCCCGTTCCCCGACGATCTCGTGGCGCTCGCCGAGCGCGCCCACGCCGCGGACGGCGAACCGCCGTTCTCCGACCAGACCCTCGTGGACGTGCGCTCCGGCCGTGCGGGGGTCACGTGCGTCGCGGCCACCGACGGCGAGCGCCTCGTGGGTGCCGCGGTGGTCGTGCCGCAGCCGGATCGCGCGTCCACGTACACGGTGGAGCTCGTGGTGGACCCCGAGCACCGCAACCGGGGTGTGGCCACGGCGATCGCGGGGCAGCTGCGCGCTCAGCTGGACGGCACCGTGGAGGCCTGGGCCCACGGCAACCACGTGGCCGCGCAACGCCTCGCCGAGCTCCACGGCCTCGAGGCCGTGCGGGACCTCTACCAGCTCAAGCGCGCCGTGGCCGGCGCCGAGGACGTCCCCCTGCCCGTGGACCTACCGGAACATCTCGAGATCCGGGCGTTCGAGGTGGGCCGGGACGAGCAGTCGTGGTTGCGGGTCAACGCCGCGGCGTTCGCCGAGCACCCCGAGCAGGGCCGCATGACGCTCGCCGATCTGCAGGAACGCGAGAACGAGTCGTGGTTCGATCCGCGGGGTTTCCTGCTCGCGGTCGCGACCGAGAACCCGGACGACGTCGCGGGCTTCCACTGGACCAAGGTGCACCCTGCCTCGGGGGACGCCGCGGCCATCGGTGAGGTCTACGCCGTGGGGATCGCCCCGGACCAGCAGGGTCACGGACTCGGCCGCGCCCTGACCGCGGCGGGCATCAACCACCTGGCCGAACAGGGGCTGGACGAGGTCATGCTGTACGTGGACGCGGACAACCCCGCGGCCGTGGCGCTGTACGAGTCCCTGGGCTTCGAGCGCTGGCACGTGGACGTCATGTACCGCGGCTGACGACGGCTACGATCGTTACCGAACCCCGCCCGCGCCGCGCGGTCGGGTCGAGCGTCCGACGACGGAGAGCAGGTCATGGCGAAGAACACGACCCTGAGCAAGTACGACATCCTCGCCGCCGGCTGTGTGTGCTGGCGGGTGGTGGACGGCGAACTCCAGGTGTTGGTCATCCACCGCCCCCGCTACGACGACTGGTCCTGGCCCAAGGGCAAGCAGGACGACGGCGAGACGCTGCCGGAGACGGCCGTGCGCGAGCTGCGCGAGGAGACGGGGTTGCACATCACCCTGGGGGTCCACCTCGCGGACACCGAGTACACCGTCCGCGGTCATGACAAGCTCGTGCGCTACTGGGCCGCGGAGGTCTCCCCGTTCGCCCACACGTCCCCGGAGGACGACGAGGTGGACCGGATGAGCTGGTTGCCCGTGGCCCGGGCCCGCTCGATCCTGACCAACGAGGACGACGCCGCTCCCCTGGACGAACTCGCCCGCCTGTACGCGCGGGCCTCCCTGGCCACGCGCCCCGTGATCGTGATCCGCCACGCCAAGGCCAAGCCGCGCTCCTCGTGGCAGCGCGCCGAGGGGGACCGCCCCCTCGCCGCCACGGGCAAGCGCCAGGCACTCGCCGTGACCCGGTTGCTCGCCGCGTGGCAACCGCAGCGCGTGGTGACGTCCCCGTGGTTGCGCTGCATGTCCACCGTGGTGCCCTACGCCAAGAAGTACGGGATCAAGGTCAAGGAGCGCTCGCAACTGACCGAGGCCGCGCACAAGCGCCACCCCAAGCGCGCGGCCCAGGTCACCGAGCAGCTCTTCGACACCGAGCGTCCCGTGGTGCTGTGCACCCACCGCCCCGTGCTGCCCACCGTGTTGAAGGTGCTCGCCAAGCACCTGCCGCCCGCGCTCGCGGGCCAACTGCCGGACGCGGACCCGTACCTGAGCCCCGGTCAGATGATCGTGCTGCACATGCCCCGGGCCTCGCAGAGCGCCCGCGCCGTGGGCTTCGAGATCATTTCCCCGTTCGACGACTGACACCACCCCGACCGCCGGCCCCCCCGGCCCACGTTCATGCCCACGCCGACGCCGCTGTCCCCACCCGGGCGCGCCCCGACCGTTCGTGAGGTGCGCGCCGCGCGGAGGCCGCCGCAGCGGCGTCGTGAGAGGAGACCCATGCCCATCCCCACTCCCTACGAGGACCTCCTGCGGGACGTGCTCGAGAACGGGACCCCCAAGACGGACCGCACCGGCACGGGGACCCTGTCCGTGTTCGGGCGCCAGATCCGCTACGACCTCACGGACTCGTTCCCCCTGCTGACCACCAAGCGCGTGCACTTCAAGTCCGTGGCGCTCGAGCTGCTGTGGTTCCTGACCGGTTCGTCCAACGTGCGCTGGCTGCAGGAACGCGGCGTGAGCATCTGGGACGAGTGGGCGGACGAGAACGGCGAACTCGGTCCGGTCTACGGCGTGCAGTGGCGCAGCTGGCCCGCGGGCCACGGCGAGAGCATCGACCAGATCGCGCGCGTGGTGGACTCCATCCGCGAGCACCCGGACTCGCGCCGGCACATGGTCACCGCGTGGAACCCCGCGGAAGTGGACCGGATGGCGCTACCGCCGTGCCACGCGCTGTTCCAGTTCTACGTGCAACCACGCGAGGACGGTCCGGACGCCCTGAGCTGCCAGCTGTACCAGCGTTCGGCGGACCTGTTCCTGGGCGTGCCGTTCAACATCGCGTCCTACGCACTGCTCACCGTGATGGTCGCGCAGCAGTGCGATCTGGTCCCGGGTGAGTTCGTGTGGACCGGGGGTGACTGCCACATCTACTCCAACCATTTGGAGCAGGTGCGCACCCAGCTCGCGCGTGAGCCCTACCCGTACCCCCGGTTGCAGTTGCGCCGGCACCCGGAGTCGATCTTCGACTACGAGTTCGAGGACTTCGAGGTGCTCGACTACCAGCACCACCCCGGTATCAAGGCCCCGGTGGCGGTATGAACGGGGACGTCGTGAACGGGCAAGGCTCGGACGCACTCGCCACGATCGTGGCTCCCGCAAAGGGTGAGCGGCGCGCGGACGGCGGGAGCGACGTCGTCGTGGGCGGGATCTGGGCGCAGTCCCCGGACGGCGTGATCGGGGCGGACGGCAGCATCCCGTGGCACGTGCCCGAGGACCTGAAGTTCTTCTCGCGCACCACCGTGGGGCACCCGGTGATCATGGGCCGGCGCACGTGGGAGTCCTTCCCGGAGCGTTTCCGGCCCCTGCCGGGGCGGCCCAACATCGTGATCACCTCGCGTCCGGATTCCGTGCCCGCGGACGGTTCGCGGGTGTGGGCCGTGGACTCGTACGACGCCGCCGTGGCCCTCGCGCTGCGCCTGCTGCCCCCGACCTCCGGCGCCGACGACGCCGCGCGCACCGAGGCCTCGGCGCCCACCGGTGCCGCCTCCTCGGACGGGCCATCCCTCGTGCCGGGGACCGCGCGCGAGATCTGGGTGATCGGCGGCCCGGGCGTGTGGCGCGAGGCCGCCGCGTACGCCCCGCTGCCCCTGACCCGGGCGCTCGTGACCACCATCGAGTTGGACGTCACCGGCGACACCCACGCCCCGCAGCTCGACGACGAGTGGGCGCGGCGCGAGGTCGCGGACTGGGCCGAGTCCGCCAAGGGGGTCCGTTACCGGATCGACGAGTACACGCACGGTGCCGCGACCGGGACCGCGACCAGGGGCGATGGGATAGCGTGATGGGACACACAGCCCGAGTTGGAGGTCACCGCCGTGACGACTGAACCCACCCCGCAGATCAACGACAGCCCGGACCTGAAGGTGGTCCCCAACCACGACGCCTCACGTTACGAATTGTGGGACGGGGAGCAGTACATCGGGTTCCTGGGCGTGGAGGTGCTCGAGGACGGCACCGTGGACCTGCAGCACACGATCATCTCGGAGGCCTTCGGCCGCCGCGGATACGCGCGGACACTGGTCACGCGCGTGCTGGACGACTACCGGCAACGCGGCCTCAAGGTCCGGGACACGTGCAGTTACATCCAGGACTACATGCGTCGCTTCCCGTTCTACCGGGAGCTGCTGGCCACCACCCCGGACCCGCGGACTCGGGGCTGAACACGGTGCGTCGCTAGACTGGGGCGCATGACTTCACAACCCGCCGCCGTAGGTTTCATCGGATGGCGCGGCATGGTGGGCTCCGTGCTCATGGACCGCCTGCGCGCCGAGAACGACTTCGCCCAGCTCGATCCCGTGTTCTTCTCCACCTCCAATGCGGGGGGTGCGGCCCCCTCGGTCGGGGGCGCCGGGGATCCCGGTGTGCTGCAGGACGCCCACGACCTCGAGGCGCTCTCCAAGTTGCCCATCCTGGTCACGACCCAGGGTGGGGACTACACCAAGGCCGTGCACGGTGAGCTGCGCAAGAACGGCTGGGACGGCATCTGGATCGACGCCGCCTCCACGCTGCGCATGAACGACGACGCCGTGATCGTGCTGGACCCCGTCAACCGGGACGTCATCGACGCCGCCCTGAACCGCGGCGTCAAGGACTTCGTGGGAGGCAACTGCACCGTCTCGTGCATGCTCATGGGGCTGGGCGGGCTGTTCCGTAACGAGCTCGTGGAATGGGCCACGTCCATGACGTACCAGGCCGCTTCCGGCGGCGGTGCGCGCCACATGCGCGAGGTCATCCAGCAGTTCGGGGACATCCACGCGAGCGTCGCCGACCCGTTGGCGGATCCCGCCTCCGCAATCCTGGAGATCGACCGCGCCGTGCTCGCCAAGCAGCGCGGCGGTGAGCTGGACACCACCCAGTTCGGGGTCCCGCTGTCCGGGTCCCTGATCCCCTGGATCGACGCCGATCTGGGTAACGGCCAGTCCCGCGAGGAGTGGAAGGCCGAGGCGGAGACCAACAAGATCCTGGGCCGCTCCGGGGACCGGACCATCCCGGTGGACGGGTTGTGCGTGCGGATCGCCGCGATGCGTTCCCACTCCCAGGCGCTGACCGTCAAGCTGCGCGAGGAGGTCCCCGTCGCGGAGATCGAGCGGCTGCTGGACGCGGACAACGAGTGGGCCACCGTGGTGCCCAACACCAAGGAGGACTCCATGCGGGACCTCACGCCGGTGGCCGCCTCCGGGTCCCTGCAGATCCCGGTGGGTCGCATCCGCACCATGTCCATGGGACCGCAGTACATCTCCGCGTTCACCGTGGGCGACCAGTTGCTGTGGGGCGCGGCGGAGCCCGTGCGGCGCATGCTCAAGATCGCCACGGGAACCCTCTGATCAACGGGTCCTGATCCGGGCGTATCCGTGCGCGCGTTGTGATCCGCGCGCGCCGATCCGCGCGTTCTGCGGGGCTCCCAGGACCTAACGGGGATCGTCAGGGGTCGTGGCACGCATGTGCCGCGGCCCCTGCACCAATGTGGGGGGTTTGTCCCGGGCGCGCCGGTAGCGCCACTGCGCCATGACGTTGGCCCACCACCGCCACGCTCGCAGCGCGAGCCGCTTGATCCGCTGGTTCAGCCGGTGGGCCCATTCGAACTCGGTGCTCCAGATCCCCAGCCCCAGGAAGATCGCGAGCCACCCGGGCCCGGGCGTCACGAGCATCACGATCCCCGCGAGCACGAACACCCCGCCGAGCACGATGACGGTGGCCTTGTGCAGGACCCTCAGCACGGGGTGCCGCTCGGACCACGCGCGCAGCCGCAGCACCGCCCGGTGCACCCGGCCCCCGCGTTCGCCGCGCTCGATCTCCTCGTGCAGCTCTGAACTCATGCGCGTGTCCCGCTCGTGCGGTGCGACGCGCCGATGCAACCTGCCCCGCGTGTCCCGCTCGTGGGGGGCGCGCTGCCGGCCCGGCTCAGTTCGCGCGTCCCGCACATGCGGTGCGCCGTGCCGACGCCGCTCGCCCCGATCATCACGACCGTTCCATTCGTCCCATGGGTCGCGCTCGTCAGAGCGAGAGGCCGATCAGCACGGGCTCGGGGGCCAGTCGCACGCCGAAGACTTGTTCCACGCCGCGCTGCACCGTGCTCGCGACGGCGGCGACGTCCTCCCCGGACGCGGTGCCCCGGTTCGTCATGGCCAGCGTGTGCTTGCCGGACAGCGCCGCCCGCCCACCGGCGACCTCCCCGCCGTCCAGGTCCAACAGCTCGTTGCGGGTGCCCGGCAGACCGAATCCCTTGCCGAAACCCGCGTGGTCGATCAACCACGCCGCGGAGAACTTCACTGCTCCCGGAACCTCCTGTCCCGTGGCGTCCAGGACCGGGTAACGGGGGGCGTCCGCGGGGATCCGATCCGTGAGTTCGTCCTCCGGGACCACCGGATTGGTGAAGAAGGACCCCGTGCTGAACGTGTCCCGGTCCTCGGGGTCCAGGACCATGCCCTTGCCCGCCCGCAGTCGCAGCACGGTGTCCCGGACGGTCGCGAGCGGTGCGCTTTGGCCCGTCTCGACCCCGAGAGCGGCGGCCAGCTGGGCGTAGCGCACGGGCATCGACTGCTCCTGCCTGCGCAGGCGGAACGTCACGGACAGCACCACGTAGCGCGGTGAACCGTGAGTCATGCTGCGTTTGAGCAGGGAGTCACGGTAGGAAAATTCCAGGTCCGCGAAACCGAACGTGAGCTCCTTCCGGGCTTCCCGGTCCCACACCCGCACCCGCACGATGCACTGGGAGACCTCCGCGCCGTACGCGCCCACGTTCTGCACGGGCGTGGCACCCGTGGTGCCCGGGATCCCGGCCAGGGTCTCCAGACCGGCCAGCCCGCGCTGCACCGTCTCCCGAACGGTGTCCTCCCATGGCTCTCCCGCGGCGACGTCCACGAGCGCAGTGTCCGAGTCGCCGTCGGCCGAGCCGTCCTCGTCCGTAACCGTGATCCCGCGCGTGACCACGTGCACCACGGTTCCCGCGAACGGCTGATCGGACGCGAGGATGTTGGAGCCGCCGCCCACGATCAGCACCCGCTCACCGGCGTCGTCCGCGCGGGAGACCGCGTCGATGAGGTCCGCCTCGGTGGTCGCCTCCACGACCTTCTCGGCGGGGCCCCCCACGGCCGTGGTCGTGAGCTGGGACAGACGTGGTGCGTTCATGAGGCACCACTCTAGTGCGGGAACTTCACAACCGCCTGAGCCTTGACGAGCACCTTGAGTTCCTTGGCCGTGGCCGGATCCGTGTCCGGTTCGGAGAGGTCCGGGGCGGTCACGGTGAGGTCCACGCGCACCGTGCGCGCCTCGGGATCCACGACTCCGATCACCCCGCTCGCGGTCAGCGCGGTGCTCGGGACCACGCGGTCCTCGAACGCATTGGGCACCACCACGGGCTTGCTGAACCGGGTCTGGTAGTCCACCACGGCGCCGGGGTCACCGGCCCACTCGGTCACCAGGGCCACGGCCGCACCCATCGT
Source organism: Kocuria marina (assembly GCF_000786655.1). GTDB lineage: Bacteria > Actinomycetota > Actinomycetes > Actinomycetales > Micrococcaceae > Kocuria > Kocuria marina_A. The sequence goes on from NZ_JROM01000007.1 coordinate 116,638, forward strand.
GAACATCCCGTGGGCGATGACGTTGGGCAGGCCCACGCCCTGCGCGAAGTCCTGGTTCCAGTGGATCGGGTTGAAGTCCCCGGACGCGCCGGCATAACGCACCAGGTCAGCGCGCGAGACCTCCACGCGGCGCTCCCCGATGGACTGGCCCTTCTCGAGCTCGTCGAACGTGATGTTCACTGGTCCTCCCCGCGTACCAACAACGACGACACGGTGGTCGCCACCTTCTCCCCCGCCACCGTGGTGATCTCCACGCGGGAGGTCACCATGGCGCCGGATCCCAGGGGACGCACGTTGTCCACGGTGACCGCGGCGGTCAGCTCGTCCCCGGCGACCACGGGGCGGTGATGCGTGAACCGCTGGTCCGCGTGTACTACGCGCGAGAAGTCGATCCCGGCCTCGGGATCGTTGACCAGGGCGGCGTCGGCCCGCTGGGACACAATGATCGCGAAGGTGGGCGGGGCCACGAGGTCCGCGTACCCGGCAGCGCGCGCCGCGGCGACGTCGTGGTGGGCGGCATCCGTGGCGTGGACGGCGCTCGCGAACTCGCGGATCTTCTCGCGGCCCACGAGGTACGGGGGGATGGACGGGTAGGTCCTGCCCACCACGTCGGCGGATATGGCCATGACTCTCCTCGATCGCTGGGAAGAATTTCTCCCAGAGTACTGGGCGAGCGGGCCCGCACGAACTACCGGGGCCGTGCACGCGCTCGTCCAGCCGCGCCCTTCTCAGTGGGTCGCTGTGCCAGCATTGATCCGCTACCCGATATGGTGCCTCGCCCCTCCGACGTCCGATTGTGCCCGCCCGCCCCGGAGTGCGGCGCCCTGTTCCTCGAGTGGAACAGGGCCAAACGGCCGCGAGATGAATCGGGCTCCTCCGCGAGTCGACCTGACGGACGGGTGGCTCAGCAATCGGCGAGGAGGTCGCCCGTTCCCGGACTGCTCAGGAGCGGGTGGTGCGGGACCGGCTGTCCCGGACCAATTCTGCCCGGGGACGACGAAGGCGCCGCTCCCCGGGGGGAACGGCGCCTGAACGGTAGCGGTGGACGGGCTCGATCCGTCGACCTCACGATTATGAGTCGTGCGCTCTAACCAGCTGAGCTACACCGCCACATCATGGATGAAACCCACGGTTCACAAGGAGCCGCAGGTTCTCATCATGAGAGCCCCGACCGGGAATCGATCCCGGGACCTCCATCTTACCAAGATGGCGCTCTACCACTGAGCTATCGGGGCAACGCGGAATACTCTAACAGGAGATGAGCGGGTCGCAAAAACGAGCACCTCACCCCACAAGCCGCGCCGATTCACCCGCCACGGTGTGCTCCTTGATGAGCCAGCGGGCCTCGGGGGCGTCCTCCCGACCGACCGCTCCCACGAGCTCATGGTCAGCAACGTGTGGGCCAGGTCCTTCGCGGGCACCGAGATCGCGCGCCGCAAGGCGTGGGGCGGGCGCGACGACCTGCGGGTCGAGTGCGACACCGCGAGCTCCACGTCCATGTGCAACATCGGCCAGCACGATCTGGAACCCATCCTGCGGCCGCCGGCGAGCGGCACGGGGCGAGCATCCGGTTCGGCACCGAACTGCTCGAACTGACCCAGGACGACGCCGGTGCCACGGCCGTGATCCGCGACCGCGCCAGCGGCGAGGCCGCCACGGTGCGGGCCACGTACGTGATCGGCGCGGACGGCGGGCGTTCTTTCGTGGGCCAGCAGGCCGGGATAGGGATGGAGGGAGAGACCGGTCTGGGGTACGCCCTGAACGTGTGATTCGAGGCGGATCTCACCAAGTACCGCGAGCACCGCCCGGGGACACTGTTCTTCTCCGTGCAGCCGGGACGCGATGTCTGGCTCGACTCCGGGACGTTCATCACCGTGCATGCGTGGGACGAGTGGGTGCTGATCGTGATGTACGACCCGGCGGTGGAGCAGATCGATCTCGGTGAGGACGCCATGATGGAGCGCGTCCGCAAGAACATCGGGGACGACTCGGTGGAGATCAGGGTCAAGAACATCAGCCAGTGGCGGATCCACCATAGGCTCGCGGAGACCTACCGCAAGGGTCGGGCCGCGCTCGAGGACGGGCCGATGCTGGCGTTCGTGCACGATCACGAGTTCGTCCACCAGCCCCTGGGGCACCCCGGAGCCGTGGTGCCCCGCGTGTGGTTGAAACAGGACGGCCGCCGGGTCTCCACGATCGATCTGGTGGGCCGCGGGCGGGTTCACCCTGCTGACCGGGATCGGCGGGGCGCCGTGGCGCGAGGCCGCTCGCGTCGTCGGCGAGGAACTGGGTCTGCAGATCGCTGTCCACGGCATCGGTGCGGGACAGGACCTCGCGGATCCCACCGCCGAACTGCGTGCCGCGCTGCACAGCATCCTGGGCACCCCCGCAAGGGATGCACCCGACGCGCAGAACGCCCCAGCCCGGGGCGAACTGCTCACGGAAGGAGCCTGATCATGGCCCTGGGACTGTTGGTCCTGCGCCCGGCCCTGGGGCTGTTGCTCTTCGGCTGATGCACGAGAACCACCACTGCAGCATCACCGAGGCGGAGCTCGCGCACCGCGTCACGAGTGACCCCGAGAAGTGGGGACCAAGGCGGGCCCGCCCATGGCTGGGGACCGCGCCGGGATCTCGTCCGCACCGATCGTGGACGGGCACACGTACCTGGTCGATTGCGGACGCGCCTGCGTGACCCAGTTCCACAAGGCGGGGCTGAGCTTCGCGTCCCTGCGGGGGATCTTCCTGACCCACCTGCATGCCGATCACGTGGCCGACTACTTCAACTACTTCATGATGGCGTCCACGACGGGCCGAAAGAACGGGGACGTTATTCCCGGCCAGCTCGCGGTGTACGGTCCCGGGCCCGCGGGCGGTCTGCCGGAACCGTTCGGGGGTCGGCCGGTGGGGATCGTGAGCCCGGAGGAACCCACACCGGGCACCAAGTCCATGACCGCGCACCTGCTGCGGGTGTTCGCCTACACGAACAACATCTTCATGCGGGACGAGGACTTCCGGGACTACGACTCGCTCGTGGCCGTCAACGAGATCATGCCCCCGCACTCCGCCCACGTGATGGTTGAGGACATGGGACCCGTGGCGCAGGCCTCCCATGTGGACCACCTGGCGCTCTCGCACATCGAGAGCACGGGCGGCACCATCGATCCCGTGGAGTGGCACCGGCTGGCCAGCGGCGGCTACGACGGCGCGGTGACCGTGGGGCAGGACCTGCAGATCATCACGGTGGCCTGAGCCGCACGCGTCAGCCCACCTCACACCTCACGGGAACATGAGAAGCAGAAAAGGGCCGTGGCCGGGACGATCGTCCCGGCCACGGCCCTTTGTGCTGTCACTCACCGGCCACGCCCATGACCGACCACGTCAGCGACCATCCCGGCTGAGCCGGTCCTGCTCAGTCGGCCGGCTCAGTGGCTCGCAGCGAACCGGCGAATCCGCGAGTCAGCGGCTCACGGTGAGGCAGTGAACCGACGAATCAGCGACCCGAGTAGCCGCCGTTGTCCGGGCGGTTCTTCCGACGCGGCCGGTCCTGCTGGTAGGACCCGCCACGGGAACGGCCGCCGCCGCGATCGTCGCGGTAACCGCCACGATCCTCGCGGTACCCACCGCGATCCTGGTAGCCGCCCCGGTCCTCACGGTATCCCCCGCGGTCACCGCGGTAGCCCCCGCGGTCGTTGCTCGAGCCCCGATCCCCGCGGTACCCGCCCCGGTCGTTGCGGGGCCCACGGTCACGGTCACCGCCGCGGAAGGGCTTGCCCCCGCGCGCGCCACCGGGTCCGCGATCCTCCTGGATCCGGATGGGCGAACCGTTGATCTGGGTGTTGGCCAGCTTGTCGAGGGTTCCCGCGGGGAGGTTCTCGGGCAGGCCCACGAGCGTGAACGTGGGGCGGATGTCGATCGCACCGATCTGCGAACCGTTGAGACCGCCCTCGTGCGTGAGGGCACCCACCACGGCGCCGGGGACCACGCGGTCGCGGTGTCCCACGGCCAGCTTGTAGGTCTTCATCCCGGCCTCGTCCCCCGGGGAACGGCGGTTGCGGGGGCCATCGCCGTCGCGGCGGTCGCGGTCCCGCTTGCGCTGCGGCAGCTCGGGCAGGTCCTCCACGAGGAACGGGCGGCCGTTCTGGGCGATGACGGCGAGCGCAGCGGCGACCTCGACGGCGTCGACGTCGTGCTCGGACTCGTAGTGCTCCACGAGCTCACGGAACAGCGAGAGGTCTTCGGAGTCGATGGTCTCCTCGATCTGCTGCGCGAAGTTCTCCTTGCGGGTCTGGTTGACCTCGTCCGTGGAGGGCACGCGCATCTGTTCGACGGGCTGGCGGGTGGCCTTCTCGATCGCGCGCAGCAGGTACTTCTCACGCGGCGTCATGAAGAGGATGGCCTCGCCCTTGCGCCCCGCGCGACCGGTGCGGCCGATGCGGTGCACGTAGGACTCGGTGTCGTGGGGGATGTCGTAGTTGACCACCAGGGAGATCCGCTCGACGTCCAGACCGCGCGCGGCCACATCGGTGGCCACGAGGATGTCGATCTTGCCGTCACGCAGCGAGTCCACGGTGCGCTCGCGCAGGTTCTGCGGGATGTCACCGTTGATCGCGGCCGCGGTGTACCCGCGGGCCTTGAGCTTGTCCGCGATCTCCTCGGTGGCGGCCTTGGTGCGCACGAAGACGATGACGCCGTCGTAGTCCTCGACCTCGAGCACGCGGGTCATGGCGTCCAGCTTGTGCGGGCCCATGACCTGCATGTACCGCTGCCGGGTGTTGCTGCCCGTGGTGGTCTTGGCCTTGACCGTGATCTCCTGGGGGTCACGCAGGTACTGCTGCGCGATCCGGCGGATGGCCTTGGGCATCGTGGCGGAGAACAGGGCCACCTGCTTCTCCGTGGGGGTCTGCGCCAGGATCTTCTCGACGTCCTCGGAGAAGCCCATGCGCAGCATCTCGTCCGCCTCGTCCAGCACCACGTACGCGATGTCGTCCAGGTTGAGCGAGCCCTTGGCCAGGTGGTCGATCACGCGGCCCGGGGTTCCCACGACCACCTGCGCGCCGCGCTTGAGGCCCGCGAGCTGCGGACCGTACGACGAGCCGCCGTACACGGGCAGCACGGTGAAGTCGTCCAGGTGGGTCGCGTAGGAGCCGAAGGCCTCGGCGACCTGCAGCGCGAGTTCGCGGGTCGGCGCGAGCACCAGCACGCGCGTGCTGCGCTGCGGGCCGTGCAGGTCGGACAGCTCCGCGAGCTTGGACAGCGCGGGCACCGCGAACGCGGCGGTCTTGCCCGTACCGGTCTGCGCGAGTCCGACGACGTCGCGGCCGCTCAGCAGCGCGGGGATCGTCGCGGCCTGGATCGGCGAGGGGTACTCGTAGCCCACCTCGTCCAGCGCCGCCAGCACGCGCGCGTCCACGCCCAGTTCGGCGAACGTGGGCGGGTTCGGTTCGGACTTCTCGGCGTCGGCGGCCTTCTTCGGCCCGGCCTCGGCGGGCGCCCCGGCAGAGTCGTTCTCGGCGGCCTGGGCGGAGTTGGCGGCGTCGCCGTCCCGGGCGGGCTGCTCGGCCTCGGAAGGCGTGTCGGCGGACTCGGTCGCGGCGGGTTCGGTCGCCTCGCCGCTCTCGGTGCGCTGCGCGTCGTCGACGACGACGTCGTGGTTGTCGGGGGCGTCGGTCACGGCGGGAGCGGCGTCGCCCTCGAGGATTTCGAGCTCGGGGGTCTCGTTCTGGGGATTTTCGTTCTGGGACAGGGGATCAGTGGACACGGAAGAACCTCGCTTCGGTGGAATGGAGTGATTGTCACCGGTGCGCGCGGTACTACCGCTGAAGTCCTGAACCGACATGCCCGCTACGGCGAAACGGTTACGACAGACAAGAAACCGGGATGATAAACCACTAGCCTACCGCACGGCCGGGCCATGTCAGGCCGATCTGCGGGCCACCACGATGTTCTCCTCGTCACTCACGACCGTGTAGTCCGCGCCGTACATGTCCCGCGCGTAGCCCGTGACGTCCGCCGGTGGCTCGCCGCTCCACGTCCCGCTGAGCCGGTCCACGACCACGTACTCGGGGGCGGGATCGTCCCCGTTGCCGATCCAGTGCACCCGGGTGGTGCTCACGAGCCCGTTCATGAGCGAGAGGTCCGTGGCCACGCTCGCCCCGTGCGGGATGCGCTCCACCGCGGCAGCCTTGGCGTCGTGACGCGGATCGGGTTGCCATGCCTCGGCGGTGGCCAGTTGCGCGAGCGGTTGCTGGGTGCCCACCGCGAGCGCGACGACCAACGCCGCCCACGGGGCCGCGCGCGCCATCGTGCGCAGCACCGCACCCTCGCCGGGGAGGAACGGTGAGCGGTCACGGGTGAGGCGTCCGTTCGAGGCCCCGCTCCCGGCATGATCCCCCGCGGTTCGTGGGCGCGCCGGGCCGTCTCGGACGACGACGTCGCTCCCCGCCTTCCGCGCGCGATCCGCATCGTCGCGGAGCCGATCGATGGCATCCACGAGCGCCACGAAGACCACGGGCATCAACACCGCGCTGTAGTGCCACCCCGGCCCCCAGTAGCCGTGGTTGGGGGACAGCATGCGCCACGCGAGCGTGGGCAGCGCCACCAGCGCGATGGGTGAGCGCACCGCCACCACGGCGCCGATCAGCAGCAGGAGCAGCCACGTGACGAGCTTCTCGACCGGGACCACCTGCAACACGACCACGGAGGCGGGATCGCACAGTAGGAGTGCCACGTCGATCTTGTCCGAGTACGCGAACTCCCCCGCGGGGTTGAGCGCCGGCAGGATCACCCCCACCGCGAGCGCGGAGGCCAGGACACCCCACACCATGAGTGCTGCGCCCCACCGCGCGGCCGGATCCCGCAGCACCGCTCTCGCGGGATCCGCCGATGTCTGTCCGGCGCCGCGATCCTCACCGTGGCGGGCATCCGCGGTGACACGATCTTCGGCGCCGTGCATGTGCGCGGCACTGCGCCCCGCGCCGCGGTGGGTGTAGGCGCGGAACTCGGCCCAGCGGCGTCGTACCGCACGGCTCCACCCGCGCGCGAACGGGACCAGCGCGTGGCCGAGCATGAGCGCCCCGATCGTGGCGACCGTGACGCCCAGGTCCTCCTTGACGAGGGCCACGGGCGCGCTCCACAAGGCGGCCGCGCGCCACCGCCGTTCCCGCAGTGCGCACAAACCGAGGGCGAGCAGCGGCACCGCGAGCGCGATCTCGTGGAACTGCACCGCGACCGCGTTCTGCAGTCCGAAGCTCAATGCGTACGCCACGCCGATCGCGACGGCCGGGGCGGGGCGCAGGACACGCAGCGCACACCGCGTGACGACGGCCGCGGAGATCCCGAACAGCACGTCCTGCAGGATCATGGGGGTGAGTGCGGACGGGAACACGGCGTAGATCGGTGCCAGGACGATCAGCAGCGGGTGGAAGTGGTCCCCCAGCAGGTTGAACCCGTGGCCCTTGATGTCCACGATCGGTGCGTGCCCGGAGGCGTACGCGGAGAGCAGTTGCGTGAAGATCGCGTTGTCCCACGAGGGGACGTCCCAGCGGGTCCACTGGCTCCAGGAGAACGCGCAGTACACCGCGGTCGTGAACGCTCCCACGAGGACGGGCAGCAACCATGCGGGACGGGTCCGCCCGGGGTCGGCCGATGCGGGGGAACGGGCCACGGTCCTCCCTCCGGGGTGCCTGCGCCGGGCGGCGGGGTTGTCGGACCCAGTATGCCAGCCGGGTGCGCGCGAGGGTGTCGGAGACCCGTGGCATCATCTGCGCATGACCACCACGGTGCGGGCAGCGCGAATCATCGGTTCGGGGGACTTCCCCGCCCGGTTGCGCTGGACGCCACCCGGGCCCCTGCACCTGGGTCAGACCCTGCGGGTGCTCGGGCGCGGTGCGGACGATCCCACGGTGCGTATCCTGAACGAGGACTGCGTGTGGATCACCACGCGCTCGAGCGGGTTGCCGGTGAGCGCGCGGTTCTCCCGCCCACCTCGCGTCGCGGGTGAGAACCCCCTGGACCGGGACGTCGTCGTGGACGCGTGGGGTCCGGGCGCGCAGCAGTGGTTGCCGTCGGCGCCCCGGTGGGTGGGCCACGGCGACTCGTGGGAGGAGTTCGAGTCCTCAGCGGGTTTCGCGCAGTTGCCGCACCGGCTCGTCCGGGCGCGCCACGATCACCCGGGGATGCGCTTGCCAGCCACGGGCACCGTCCTGGACCGCGCCGTCGTCTCCATCCTGGAACAGCGCGTCACGGCGATCGAGGCCGTGCGCGCGTACCGGGCGTTGCTGCGCTGGATCGGTGAGGAGGCGCCCGGGCCCGCTCCGCGCGGGATGCGGGTACCGCCCACGGCCGAGCAGTGGCGCAGGGTGCCGTCCTGGCAGTGGCACCGGGCGGGCGTGGACCCCGCCCGTTCCGCGACGGTCATGCGCGCGGTGCAGCGGGCGTCGGCCCTGGAGCGCCTGGGCCGGGAGCCGGATCCGGCGCGGGTGCGGGCCGCGGTGCAATCGATCAGCGGGATCGGTGTGTGGACGGCCGCGGAGATCACCCAGTGCACCCACGCGGACCCGGACGGCGTGAGCGTGCGGGACTTCCACCTGGCCGACTACGTGTGCTGGTTCTTCGACGGCGCCCCCGGATCGGACGAGCGCATGCTCGAACTGCTCGAACCGTGGCGGGGTCACCGCCAGCGGGTCGTGCGGCTCATCAAGGCCAGTGGGCACCGCAAACCCGCGTTCGGGCCCCGTCTCACACCCCAGGATCATCGCCACCACTGAGGGTCACGGGCGGGCCTGCCCCTGCATCGGCGCCGTCGCGGCGAGCGCTGGGCCCCCAGAGCGGCGTCGTCCCACTGAGCGGGCGGCGCATGATGTCGCGTGCCGCGCGTGTTGCTCCCCGCGGCCCCGGCCCGATTGAGGTTTGGCTTGCCTGCCTGGCGGGGTTTTCGTTTGCGACGCAAACTATTCGCATGGCACAGCACACCGCGGTGGAACCGCACGCGACCAGGTCCGGGGAGAAACTGAACAAGCTGCGCGCCGGGGTCCTGGGCGCGAACGACGGCATCGTGTCCGTGGCCGCGACCGTGGTCGGCGTGGCCGGGGCCACCGCAGCCACGACCCCCGTGCTCGTGGCCGGTTCGGCCGCCGTGATCGGCGGCGCGCTGTCCATGGCGCTCGGCGAGTACGTGTCCGTGTCGAGCCAGAAGGACTCGCAGGAAGCCCTCATCGAGAAGGAGAAGTGGGAGCTGCAGGCCATGCCGGAGGCCGAGCTCGACGAACTCACGCAGATCTACCGGGACCGCGGGTTGAGCGAGACCACGGCTCGGCAGGTCGCTGTGGAGCTGTCCGAGAAGGACGTGTTGCGTGCCCACCTGGATGCCGAACTCGGGATCGACCCGGATGACATTCCCAGCCCGTGGGGTGCCGCGATCTCCTCCGCGGTGGCGTTCCTGCTGGGTTCATTGTTGCCGCTGCTGGCCATCCTGCTCCCGCCCGCCCCATGGCGGATCCCCGTCACGTTCGTGGCCGTGCTCGTGGCGCTCGCGCTCACAGGGACGCTCGGTGCCCGGTTGGGTGACACCCCGCACGTGGCCCGCGCCGCGACCCGTGTAGTGACGGGCGGTGCGCTGGCTCTGGGTGCGACCTTCCTCATCGGTTCCCTGCTGGGGGTCTCCGCCGCGTGACGGACCGCCGTGACCCACCGTGGTGTCCGACAGCCGTGACGGATGGCCGCAGCGGACGGCCGTGGCGGGCGGCGGCCCGAATCTTGCCGAGCATGCAGTGAGGGCGGCTCCTTCGGGAGCCGCCCTCACTGTCGTTCGGCGCATGGACACCGACCCGTGCGTTCCTCGAAACGCAGGGGTGTCGGACCCACTACGATTTCACGAGCCGGACCCGGCCCGTGGAACCGTGCGGGATCAGTTCTGCTGATCCCCCGCGGCGCCGTTCTCCGCCTCGGCGGCCTGCTTCTCGACCTCCGCGCGGACCTCGTTCATGTCCAGGTTCCTGACGGCGTCGATGACCTGCTCGAGCGAGGACGCGGGAAGCGCACCGGGCTGCGAGAACACCAGGATGCCCTCGCGGAACGCCATGAGCGTGGGAATCGAGGAGATCTGGGCGGCGGCGGCCAGGCCCTGCTCGGCCTCGGTGTCCACCTTGCCGAATACGATCTCGGGGTTGTTCTCGGAGGCGGCCTCGTAGGTGGGTGCGAACTGCTTGCACGGTCCGCACCAGTCCGCCCACCAGTCCAGCAACACGATGTCGTTGTCAGAAATGGTCTGGCCCAGGGTGTCCTGGGTGATGTCTACAGTAGCCATGAAACCAGCGTAGGACTCCGTTCCGCCGGGCTCCAGAACGTTCACTGCGGGCACAAGGAACGCCCTGGGCGCCGCGCCGTCGGCATTCCCAGGAATCACCCGTGAGGAGCCACCCGTGACCTTCAGACTCGGTATCGCCACGGGGGGGGAACGCGCTCCCCACCCCGACACGGGTGAGCTTCCCAGTCCGCGGGAGGGGTTCCTGCAGCTCACCGAGTTGGCCCGCACCGCGGACCGGGTGGGTCTGGACATCGTGGCCGTCGGTGAGGGCCACGGGGCGGAGCACGTCAACCCGGATCCGTTGCAGCTGCGGGCCGCGGGGCACGGGATCGGCGTGATGCTCAACGTCATGGAGGGCCGCTGGGACCGGCTCGTGCCGTACGTCAAGGCGTACCGGGAGGCGCTGCGCGGCTTCGGGCAGACCACGCGCGGTGCGGTGGGCCTGCTGCTGCCGGGCCTCGTGGTGTCCGACGACGACGCCGCCCGCTCCCCCGACGCCCTCACCCTCGCCTATCCGCACTTCGCCGCCGGCACGAGGACCTTCGGAGCCGCAAGCGCCGACGATCCCGCGTGGACCCTGGATGAGTTCCACGAGCAGTGCGGGCCGGAGGGTGCGCTGCTCGTGGGCGGGGTGAGCGACGTCGTCATCAAACTGCGGGCCATGCGCGAGACGTTGGAGCTGGATCGGGTGCTCGTGCGCGTGGACGTGAACGGACTACCCCACGACGCGGCGCTGCGGACCGTGGAGCTGCTCGGTCGAGAGGTTCGCCCGGCGCTGCGCTGAGCCCACCCGCGCTGCTCGGAACTCCCGCACCTGCCACCCACATCGCGCCACCCGCCCCGCTGCCCACATCCATGTGCTCCGCCCCGCTGCTTTTACTGAGCCAAAGCAGAAAAGTGCGCCCGGATCTGCTTTTGCTCCACTAGAAATTCGAGGCGATCGGCACAAAGGGCGGGTGAGCGGCGGAACGGAGCAGGGCGCAGCAGGGCGCGGTAGAGCTTGGCAGGGAAGGCGCGACTGCAGCAGAGCCCTGGGACGAAAGAAGGGGCTCCCCGGATCATGTGATCCGGGGAGCCCCTTCGGGATGATCGCTCATCCCCGTGGGTGGCAGGTGAGGGATTCGAACCCCCGTAGGCAGTGCCAGCTGATTTACAGTCAGCCCCCTTTGGCCGCTCGGGTAACCTGCCGAGAACGCACAGAGCGCATTGCACCCCCGCCGTGCGGGAGCACCTCAACATTACACAGCACACCCCCCGTCCCCCAAATCAGCTCGGGCGCCCCCCACCATTCCTGAACGGTCGGGAGCGTGACATCAGTGCCCCCACGCGGGTGACTGCGAACTGCGCGGGGAGCCCGATCACCACCGATCCGCCCGGTTCCGGCACGAATGCGCTCATCGCGGGCAATTAGGCTGGTGGGTGACATCACGCACCCAACACACCCAGGAGGACAACCGTGGCTTCGGAATCATCATTCGACGTGGTCAGCAAGGTCGACAAGCAGGAAGTGTCCAACGCCCTGAACCAGGCCCAGAAGGAAGTGGCCCAGCGCTACGACTTCCGCGGGGTGGGCGCGGATATCGACTTCTCCGGCGAGAAGATCCTGATCAAGGCCAATTCGGAGGAGCGTGCCCAGGCCGTCCTGGACGTCTTCCAGTCCAAGCTGGTCAAGCGCGGGATCTCCCTGAAGTCCCTGGACGACGGTGAGCCCTACGCCTCCGGCAAGGAGTACCGCATCGAGTGCTCTATCAAGGAGGGCATCGCCCAGGACCAGGCCAAGAAGATCACCAAGCTCATCCGTGACGAGGGCCCCAAGGGTGTCAAGGCCACCATCCAGGGTGATGAACTGCGCGTCTCGTCCAAGTCCCGTGACGACCTACAGGACGTGATCGCGCTGCTCAAGGGATCGGACGTGGAGGTCGACCTGCAGTTCGTGAACTACCGCTGACGTGACCCGGCCCCGGCGCTGCGCCAGCACCGCGTCGGCCCCACGCCCGTCACACGCCGGTCGGCATCCGCAGACCAGGAAGCCGTGAGCCCCGAGCGGGGATCACGGCTTCTTCCGTACGGGGTTCGCCCCCCGGGCACGACGGCGGACACGCGGGCCGCAGTCGTGGGACAACGCGACGGGCCGGCACGCGACGCCCACCGCGACGTCGAAACCCGAACGCCGCGTCAGCGGCCGTAGAACCCGCCGTTGCGTGCCATGTTCTGCAGCCGCTGCACGCGGTCGTCGGTGGAGGGGTGGGTGCGGAACAGGCCGGAAACCGCACCGCCGCGGAACGGGTTGGCGATCATCAGGTGGGACGTGTTGACCACCTTCTGGTCCTCCGGGTTCATGGGCCGCTGGGACGCGCCGCCCTCGATCTTGCGCAGTGCCGAGGCGAGTGCAAGGGGGTCGCCGGTGAGCTTGGCGCCGTCCTCGTCGGCGTCGTACTCGCGCGTGCGGGAGATGGCCAGCTGGATCACGGTGGCCGCGACGGGTGCGAGGAACGCCATGAGCAACCCCACGAGCATGTTGCCACCGCGGTTGTCGTCACCGCGCCCGCCACCGAAGATGGCCGCGAACTGCAGCACCTGCGCGGCGGACGTGATGAGTCCCGCCACCGCGGCCGCCACGGACGAGGTCAGGATGTCCCTGTTGTACACGTGCATGAGTTCGTGGCCGAGCACCGCGCGCAGCTCGCGTTCGTCGAGCATCTGCAGGATCCCCTCGGTGCAGCACACCGCGGCGTTGTCCGGGTTGCGTCCGGTGGCGAACGCATTGGGGCTCATGGTGGGCGCGATGTACAGCCGCGGCATGGGCTGCTCCGCCCGGCGGGAGAGCTCCTCCACGATCCGGTACATGGCCGGTGCCTGTTGCGGGCTCACGGGCACCGCCCGCATGGACCGGATGGCGAGCTTGTCCGAGTTCCAGTAGCTGTATGCGGTACCGATCAGCCCGATCACCGCGAACAGGATGATGAAGAACGAGCTGCGCGTGGCCCCGGCGATGATCCAGCCGATCGCCAGCAATACCACCCACATACCGCCCAACAGCAGCACGGTCTTCAGTCCGTTGTAATGGCGGTGCATTCAGTGTTCTCCTGTGGGGTCTAGCGGGGCAAGAAAATGTTGAGGGATACCGACGGTACCAATGCGGACGGCGGCAACGGCGGCGCGGGCAGTGGGGGAAATGTGGGCAGCGGGGGGCAGCCCGTCGAGGCAGATGATCTCCCACCCTCCCAGTCCGAACGACACCTCGCAGCCGGGGTCCGTGGTCGTCGGGGGCGGTGGTGCCACCCCCGTCGAGGGGGACGGGACCGGTGTTTGCGTAGCGTCCGACGGCGCGGGGGAGGTTCCCTCGCCCGGGTCCGCGGGGTTCCCTCCCGGGTCCGCGTCACCCGGGAACGGGCTCGGCGACGGCGTGGGCGGGACGTCCGGATCGGTGCCGAGGTCGGGGGCAGAGGACGACGTCGCACCGCCCGCTCCGTTGCCCGGCGCACCCGGGTCCCCGGGCAGTGGCGCACCGCCCGGCCAGCGACCTTGCGAGTCACCCTGATTGCGGCCGGCCTGGCCGTCCGGGCCTTGTCCCTGGGGGACGTCCTCGCGGGCCTGCTCGGGGCGGGACGCGTCGGAATCGCCGAGGGCCACGGACCCTCCGCCGTCGGAACCGCCCGAGTCCCCCGGAGCCACGGACGCGGAATCTCCGCCATCGGCGGCACCGCCGTCCGAGTCCCGACCGGCGGAATCCCCATCGCGGGAATCACTGCCGTCCGCATCGTCGTCGCGACCGGCTGTGGGTGTCTCGGAAGAACCGCGGGCGCCGGACGCAGCGACGTCGCCGCCGGAAGAGTTCACATCCGGGGAGGCGGCGACGGCGGGCGCACCGCCCGAGGGATCGTCCGGCGAGTTGGACACGGCCACGATCCCCACGGCCGCGGCGGCCGCAACCAGGACGCCGACCGCGGCGATCGCCAGGCCCATACCGGACGATGCGAACGCAGCAATCCCCGTGGACTGCCCTGCGGCTGCAGCCCCGGACGAGGCGCCCGCGCCGGCCTCGGAGCCGCCGGCACCCGGACCCCCGGAGGTTGCGATGGCGTTCCCCGCCGCGCCGTCGAAAGCCGGGGTCCCCGCGACTCCCGGAGCCTGGGACGCGGCAGCCCCGAAGCCCGCCAGGGACGTGCCGGCGAGCGCGTCCACGAGCCGACCGCCCGCGCCGGCCCACAACGGAAGTCCGGCTAGGACGGGCAGGAGCCAACCGCGCATCCCGATCCCGAGGTCCTGGAGCTGCAGGTACTCGGCGGTGCAGCGGGGACACCGGTCCAGGTGTTCCTGCACGACCTTGGTGCGTGACGGGGTCAGGGAACCGCGCGCGAACGCACCGAGCTGTTGTGAGTACTCACCGCAGTCCTCGAGGGCCCGCGCCGAGACGTGTTCCTGCATGTAGGCGGTGCGCAGTCCCTCCCGTGCGCGTGTGCCCAGCGCGGAGACCGCGTTGGGTTGAATGCCCACAGCGGAGGCCACCTGACGCGGCTTGCGCCCCTCGATCTCGAGGTACCACAGCACTTCCTGCCAGCGCTCTGGCAGGGACGCGAACGCGCGGGCCACCACCACGGAGTCCACCTGGCGCACTACCGTGTCCTCGAACAGTTGCACACGGTCCAGCGGCCCGTCCGGCTGGGGGTCCACGGGACGCGTGCGGCTGAGTTCGTTGGCGCGGTCCGCAGCGAGCCGGGACACGGCCGTGACGAGATAGGCGCGCAGGAACTCCCGGGGGCCCTTGCCCTCCTTGAGCAGCGCGAACACGCGCGTGAACGCCTCGGAGACGAGGTCCTCCGCTTCCGGCTCGTTGCGGGAATGCATGCGGGCCACGGCCAGCGCCGCCCCGCGGTGCCGTTCGTAGAGCGTGGCGAAGGCATGCGAGTCACCCTCGCGGACCGCGCGTAACAGGTGTTCGTCGCTGATGCGTTGGCCGCCCTGGCCCGGGTGGTCCCCGGTGCCGGGAACTGCTCTGTGTGACATGGCGCTCTCTGCCCACTGGAAGTAACTCGGTACCTCCATTGTGACAGCCGCGGGCGCTGAGCGGCAGTCCGCGACCCCGCCCCTCCCCCCGCATTCCCGCTGTCACCGCGCCGGCCCGGTCATGGCCGGGGGCGGGACCGGCGCCCCCCGCGCCGGCCCGCCCCCGTCTCCTAGTGCCACCTCCCTCCCCCGCGCCGGACAGCCCGTCCGGCAAAGAGACGCTCTCACCCGCCGCGTGCCGCGCGATGTGTCCCCGTGGTGATCGCGGCACCGGTTCGCCGGTCCCAGAGCGATCGGACCGTCCGGGATCCCGCGCAGCCCGCGCGGGATCCACTACGTAGACGCACGGGATCGGAAATCATGACGCGATAGTCGAAAACTTTTTTCGTGGGTCCCGTCACGGGTGACGACGCCGCTGCGGGCGGCCTTCCGCGCGCCCGGTCCGGACCGCGACGGCCCCACGCGGCGGGCGGGCCGCGAGCGGACCACGGCGGTGACCCCGGGCTGCGGGCGGGGACGGACACGTCGGCGGGGACAGCGGCGTCGGCAGCACGGGAGCGCCGTAACCACAACTATTGTGAGTGGCTCAGAATAAGAATAGAATGGGCCCCATGGAGACCACCGTTCAGGCTGCACCGCACCCGTCGCGGGATGCGTGGACCTCGCATCTGCGCTCGCACGGGCGCAGGGTCACCAAACAACGTCTTGCCGTGTTGGATGCCGTGTCCGCGGTTCCGCACGCCACCGCCGAGGACACCGTGCAGCAGGTCCGCTCCGTGCTGCCCAACATGTCCGTCCAGTCCGTCTACGTGGTCCTCGCGGACCTCGCGGCGATCGGGATGGTGTCCAAGTTCGAGCCGCCCGGATCCCCCGCGCGCTACGAGATCCGCACCGGGGACAACCATCACCACGCGTACTGCGTGCGCTGCGGAGTGGTCCAGGACGTGCCGTGCGCCGTGGGCCATGCCCCGTGCCTCATGCCGTCCCAGGACCACGGCTTCGAGCTGTTGGCCGCGGAGGTCGTCTACCGGGGCGTGTGCCCCCGCTGCCAGGAGGAGCTCGCGGCTAGCACCTCCGAGGCCCGCTGAGCCACGCTCTGACAGCACCCCTCTGATACGCCGCCTGACACGGGCCCTTCGGCACGCCCCCAGGGCGCGGAGGCGGCGGACCGGATGCACCGGGAATCCGACCCGCCGAACCCTCAGCCGCGAGGTTGCGAGGTACCGCCCTGTTCGCGCTGCGTGACGAGCTCCAGCATCTCCCGCAGCTGCGCCGTGGGCAGGGTGGCCACGGGGGCCATCGCGTTGAGGCAGATGGCCGCGGCACCCGATTCGAGCGCGAACTCCAGGATCTTGCGGGACGGGGCCGAGCGCACCGTGAGCGCCGGGTCCAGGGCCGCCACCTCCGCCGCGGACGTGAAGACCAGCAGGGTGTCCGGTGCGGCGCCCTCATCGGAAGGTTGGACCATGACCGGGATCGCGTTCTCCCCCTCGTCCCGGGTGCCGAGCATGAGGTGGCCGTTCGGGTTGAGCAGGGCCCCCAGGACGTCCGCCATGGCGTTGTCCAGCAGCGCTTGCTTGAGTGCTTCGTTGTGGGGTGAGCGGCCCACCCACTCGATCTGCTGGCGGGGGATCCGCAGGGCGTGTTCGGACGCCGGGTCCACCACGATCTCGTCGTACTGGGTGTCCTGCACGACCATCTCGATCATCGCGCTCGCGCGCTGGCGCAGCAGGACGGGTTCGGCTAGATCCGGGTTCTTGTTGCTGCGGGTGAACATCTCGCGGGCCTGCTCGGCGGTCGTATACACGGCCAGTGCGCGCCCGCCGTCGGGCTGGGCGACCGTCTGGACCCGGATGTGGGACTGCGGCCCCACGGGCTGACCGTCCTCCCCCTGGACCAGGTCCGATCCGGAGATGTCCAGCAGCACGGTCCCGGCCAATGCCTCGCGCAGGGCCCCGGCCAGGGTCCGCTCCCCGGGTTCGCGGGTGAACGCTTCTGCCGCCGCGCGCAACCGGGGGTGCACGTCCCCGTGGGAGTCGTCCTCGGAGGTCGGCGCGAACGGCAGCTCGACCCCCGCCTCGTCGGCCAGTTCCAGGGCCCACAACGGCGTGCGCTCCTGGGTGCGCGGGAACTCGGTCAGTTGTGCCAGCACGTCCCGGCCCGTGTAGGCACCCTCGTCCGCGTAGGGGCGGGGCAGCTCCCGGAAGTTGTAGGACGCGCTCGTGTGCAGCGTGGGCTCGGGCCACCCGCTCGCGGCGATGCTCACGGACGCGGTGAACCAGCTCCCCCGCCCGGGCACCGCGCAGCTGCGCTGCAGTTGCGCGATCGTCTCCAGCACCGGGCTGTCCTGCTTGATGGGCCCTGCCGCCCCGGGAATCACGGAGCCGTCCCGGTTCTCCACCACCCGCAGGTGGACCCGCCCGTCCTGGGGCTTGAAATCCACGAGCATGATGTCCCAGCCCGGTTCCGTGCGCAGGACGGACATCACCCACTCGCCCACCCGTGCCACGAGTTCACGCTCACCGGGTGCGGGGGTCGTCGATTCGGGCCGGGGTTCAGAGGTCATGGTGTGGTGTCCCTTCGACCCGTGAGCCACGGGTCCGCTCGCTGCGAGATCGCGCGATCTCCCCCGGTCACTGCCGGGCGCCGCGCGTCCCCAGCCTAACGAACCGCTCGCGTGCGAGGTCCCGACACGGTCGCGGGGTACGACGTCGCTCGGTGCGGCCGCGGCGTCGTCGTCGGGTACGTGCCGCGGGCGGATACAGGGGCCCCACAGGCAACGACGTGCCGTCCGGCGCGCGCTGGCGTCCGCGCCAGTTGTTAGCCTGGACCCATGACGAAAACTTTGCAGGAGTTGATCGACGCGTCGATCTTCCTTTCCACCGAATACCAGGCAGTGCTGGCGGAACTGTCCCAGGGTGCGGATTGGGACGTGGACTTTTCCGCGCCGTCGTTCACCCTGCAAACCACGCCTCCCGTCACCCTGACCCCCTACCTGCTGGGCACCGAATCGGCGTCCCGCGGGTCCTTCGTGTGGTCGTGGCAGGAGCTCGGGCACTTCAACCCGCGCGTGGTCTCCGCCGCCGTGCAGGCCAAGCAGGCCGGTGAGCGCCACGAGGTCTCCGAGCTGACCACGGACGAGCTGCCCCTCGAGGACGGTCTGGCCCGCCGGCTGACCCTGGCCGCCAAGGCCGTCACGGGTCTCTACGCCCACTACCCCGCGCGCGCCGGTGGCAACATCACGGCGTGGCTGCTGCTGGACGGCCCCGAGTTCGAGCTGCCCCGACTCACGGAGCAGCGCATGATGCAGGTCATCGGGGAGTCCCTGACCACGGACACCGCCGTGGACCACAACCTCGCCGTGGCCAGCTACGCCAAGCTGCGCGGCGCCCACGTCGAATGGGACACGGACGCCACCTGCGTGGTCACCGTGCACGACGGCGCCCAGCGCTTCTGGTTCGACGACCACCAGATCACGGGCGTGGAACCCGCCGAGCCCTCCGTGGGCGAGGACGAACTGCGCGAGCTCGAACACCAGGCGCAGACCCACCGCGAGGCACTGCTCGAGGACCGCCGTGCCGCGGTGGCCCAGGCCGAGCAGCTCGGTGAGCAGCAGCGCGTCGAGTCCGCCGAGCGCAAGCGGCGCGAGCGCGAAGAGGCGGCCGCGGTGGCGTCGTCCGCGTCCGAGCGGGAGGAGCCGCTGCCCAGCGAGCTGTCCCGCGAGGAGATCGAGGCACCCGAGCCCGAGCAGCCCGAGGGGGACGTGGCCGTTCCCGCGAGCGAGGTGCGGGACCCGGACCGCCCGTTCGACCAGGAGCCCACCTCCGGTCCCGCCGAGCCGGGTCGCGTGGAGACCACGGTGCTGCCCGGTCACTCCGGGGACGCGGCCACCGCCGGCCCGCAGGCCTCCCCGCACCCCAACACCACGGCCATGTCCCGGATCCCGGACCCCGAGTTCGCCGCGGCCCAGCCCGGGCTGCAGGACGAGGACGTCGTGCGGGACACGCGCGAACCCGTTGCGGCGGAACCGGCCGAACCCGCGGCGGAACAGCCCGTCCTGCGGGACGTCTCCGAGGACACCGTGGCCCGCGAGCAGGCCGAGCGGGAGACGGTGGTCGCCCGCGAGACGGTCGCCGGCCCCGGCGCTGCCGAGGACGACATCTCCGCCCCCGCCGTGGTGGACGGCCAGGAGGTCGAGACCAACGAGCAGGCGGAGAAGAAGGGTAAGAAGAAGCGTGGTTTCCTGAGCCGTTTCTTCGACCTCTGATCGCGAACCGACGCGGCGGTCACCGGGGATAGGATCGGACGGTGACTGACAACGCGACCTCCGGCCCGGGCCCCCACCAGCAGAAGAGGGCCCGGGCCGGTTTCGGCTACGGGTTCGCCGCGTACGGGATCTGGGGGTTGCTGCCCCTGTACTTCGTGGTCCTGGCCCCGGCCACGGCGTACGAGATCGTGGCCCTGCGCATCGTCTTCTCCCTGGTGGTCTGTCTGCTGATGCTGGCCGTGACCCGCTCCGTGGGCCGGTTCATCCGGTTGTTCCGGGACGGCTCGGCAGTGCTCGCGCTCACGGTGGCCGGTGTGCTGATCGCCGGGAACTGGTTGCTGTACACGGTCGCCACGACCACGGGCCACACCCTCGAGGCGTCCCTGGGGTACTTCATCAACCCGCTCGTGGCCATCCTGCTGGGTGTCCTGGTGCTGCACGAGAAGCTGCGCCCGCTGCAGTGGACCGCGATCGCCGTGGGCGCGCTGGCCGTGGTGATCATGGCCGTGTTCTACGGCGCGGTGCCGTGGCTCTCCCTGGGCCTCGCGTTCACGTTCGGCTTCTACGGCCTGGTCAAGTCCCGCGTGGGCTCACGCTATCCGGCGCTGATCACCCTCACCGGGGAGACCGCCATGATCACGCCGCTCGCGCTCGTGGCGGTCGCGCTGCTGGGCGCCCAGGGACAGATCACCCTGACCTCCGAGGGCACCGGCCATTTCCTGTTGCTGCTGTCCTCCGGTGTGATCACCGCGGTGCCCCTCCTGCTGTTCGGCGCGGCCGCCGCACGGCTGCCCCTGAGCACCGTGGGCATGCTGCAGTACATCGCACCGATCGGCCAGTTCATCCTGGCAGTCCTGATCTTCCACGAGGAGATGCCCCCGGAGCGCTGGGTCGGTTTCGGCCTCGTGTGGCTCGCCGTGGTGCTGCTCGTGCTCGACGCCGTCCGCGCACCCCGCGCGCCCCGTCTCCCCCGCCGCTGAGCGCACGCCCCGCGCTACCGACGCCGCGCGGTCCGGGTCCCGGGTTCTGAGTCCCGGAACGAGAAAAGGCCACCCCTGACCAGGGGTGGCCTTCTCTCATGGGACCGTGTGAATCAGATCCGCGACTCGGGGGCCGCGCTGGCGTTCACCCGGGATCCCGGGTCACCGTCGGTGGCCGCGCGGTGCGCGGCGTCCTCACGGGAGCCCTCCGACGGGGTGTCGAGCTCGTCGACCTCCTCGGGCGAGCGCTTGATGTTGATAAGGGCGAGCAGCAGGCCACCCCACACGGTGACCATGGCCACGATCATCATGACGACGGAAATGGTGCTCATGAGAGTTCTCCTTCCGAGCGGCGGGACTGGACCTGCGCGGACGACCGGCCCGCGGCGTCGCCGACCGGGTCGGTGTGACCCGATCCGGCGTGCGCCCACGGGGCCTGACGCTGGACCACGGTCCCGTCCTCGATGGCGCGCAGGGAGAAGTCCTGGCCCAGTGCGGGGGTGCGGGTCGCGGTGTCCTGGTAGTGGGACAGGGGCTTGTGACGCGCGAGGGTCCCGCGGTCCACATAGGCGTCCTGGATGGCGGGAGCGGGGCTCGTGAAGGCCTCCGCGGTGCGCCGGGACCAGGGCAGCCCGGACAGCAGGTAGGCGATGACGATCAGGGCCACGGCCATCCCCCACCCGAACGTGTTCACGAACCACTGGGGCATGTCGTTGTAGCCCTGGGACACGGTCTCGGTGAGCTGGTCGATCAGGATGTAGCCCAGGATCACCGGGGTCACACCGCCCACCATGATCATCCACGTGCGCCCGAGCTTGAAGGATGAGACCGAGTTGATGTGGTCACGCAGCGTGGGCAGCGCCGAGAAGCCCGCGGTGAGCAACAGCACGGACACCAGGGCCGCGGCCACGATGCCGAAGTTGTTGACGAACGCGTCCACGACGTCCAGCAGGTTCAACCCCGTGGTCGTGGGGAAGAACAGCAGGGAGATCGCGGCGAGCGGGATGACCACGAGGGCCACGGCCGCGGGGCGCGAGAGTCCGAGCTTGTCGCGGAAACCGGCCACGATGACCTCCACGATGGAGATCAGGGACGTGAACCCGGCGAACGCCAGGGCACCGAAGAACAGCACACCGATCAGCGTGCCGAACGGGGCCTGGGAGATGATGGCCGGGAAGGCGATGAACGCGAGACCGATCCCGGACGTCGCGACGTCGGCGACTCCCGTGCCGGAGGCCGAGGCCATGAAGCCGAGTGCTGCGAACACACCGATACCGGCGAGGATCTCGAAGGAGGAGTTCGCGAAACCGACCACGAGCGCGGAGCCGGAGAGGTCCGAGCGGGGCTTGAGGTAGGACGCGTAGGTGACCATGATGCCGAAGCCCACGGAGAGGGAGAAGAAGATCTGCCCGTAGGCCGCGACCCACACGGAGGAATCACCCAGTGCGGACCAGGACGGGGTGAACAGGGCGTCCAGACCCGCGGCGGCACCCGGCAGGGTCAGGGCCATGCCCACCATGATCAGGAACATGACCACGAGCAGCGGGATCAACACCACGTTGATCTTCCCGATCCCGTTCTGCACGCCCATCATCAGCACGATCAGCAGCACGAGCCACGCGATGGCCGTGGCGATGAACACCGGCCAGATGAAGTCGAAGCCGATCGTGACCTCGTCCGAGACCCGCATGTAGTCGCTCATGAAGAAGGTCGCGGGATCGTCCCCCCACGCCTTGCTGAACGAGAACACGGTGTACTGCATGGCCCATCCGATGATCAGGGCGTAGTACACGGCGATCACCACGCAGATGGCCAGCTGCCACCACCCGATGGTCTCGAGCTTGGGGTGCAACCGCCGGAAGGACAGCGGGGCGGACCCGCGGTAGCGGTGACCCACCGCGTAGTCGAGCATGAGCAGCGGGATACCGGCGGTCAGCAGGGCCACCAGGTAGGGGATGATGAAGGCGCCGCCGCCGTTGTCGAACGCGACGTACGGGAACCGCCAGATGTTGCCGAGCCCCACGGCGGAGCCGATGGCGGCGAAGATGAACATGGTGCGCCCGGAAAATGCTTCCTTCGCGGCGCGACCACGTGTCGTGTCTGTGGACATGGATGAACCTCACGCGGGACGAATCCCATCGGCGCGCACGCGGAAGCCCTCGTGGCGCGCAAGTGGATTACGGATGCGCCAAGCTTACTGAGAACTCAGCCCCTGCGATGCACCACGCCGTGCGCGAATTCGATCAGTGCCGCTTTGGCCACGGAATCGTCGAGCGGTTCGAGGGCCGCGATGGCCTCGTCCGCCCAGTCGTTGGCGATCTGCCACGCCTCCGCAGCCGCGGGGTGCTCGGACACGGCCTCGACGGCGCGGGCCAGGGCGGCGTCGTCGGACAGGTCCCCGTCCACGAGCTCGAGCGGCTCGCGCGCGAAGGCCGCGGCGGCCGGGTCGGAGCCGGCGGCGTCGCGGCGCAACAGCAGGACCGGGAGGGTGTCCACGCCCTCGCGCAGATCCGTACCGCGTGTCTTGCCGGAGACGTCCGGGTGGCCGGTGAGGTCGATGATGTCGTCCGCGAGCTGGAACGCGAGTCCTACCTTCTCGCCGTAGACGACCATGAGATCCACCACGGAGCGGGGCGCCCCGCCCAGCAGCGCACCGTACTGACCGCTCGCGGCGATCAACGAACCGGTCTTGCCGGAGAGCACCTTGATGTAGTGGGCCACGGGGTCCTCGTCCGGGGCGGGACCGGTGGTCTCCTGCAGCTGCCCGATCACCAGGCGCTCGAACGTGGTGGCCTGGATCATGAGGGGTTCCTGGCCCAGGGCGGAGACCATGGCGGAGGCCCGCGCGAAGATCATGTCCCCGGTGAGGATGGCCACGGTGTTGCCCCACACCGTGTGCGCGGTCTGCACGCCCCGGCGCATGGGAGCGGAGTCCATGACGTCGTCGTGGTAGAGGGAGGCCAGGTGGGTCAGTTCCACGACCACGGCAGCCTCGATGACCTCGTCCGTGACCTCACCGGCCACTTCCGCGGCGAGCAGCGTGAGCAGGGGCCGCACCCGTTTGCCGCCGGCGTCGAGCAGATGCCGGGCCGTGACGTCCGCGATCCGGTCCGCGGAGTGCACCGACTCTGCCAGCCGCTGCTCAATCCGATCGAGGCTGCGCAGCATGAGCGGGCCCAGGTGGGAGTCCTGGGCGATGAGCTCGAACCCTTCGGGCAAGCGCAGGGAGTCATTCGGGCGGCTGGGGTCAGTCACGATCCACCACTCTATCGACAATTCAGCTCGCGGGGGTCAGTGCGTCCAGCACCGCGATCGCGCGATCGGTCACAGTCCGGGCGGGCCGGTCCGACAGCTCCGTCATGACCCGCACCGCGAAGCGCATCATGGCCGGGACGCTCATCCCCGCCCGCAGGGCCGCGGTGAGGATCGCCGGGTGGCCGATGAGCTCGGCGAGCGCCCGGCCCTGCGTGAAGTGGGCCCCCCATTCGGCGCGCACGAGCTGCGGGTAGCGGGCCAGCGCGTTCTCCCGTTGCTGGGGCCCGTTGGCACCCGCGGCGTCCACGATGCATGACGCCGCGAACAGTGCGGACTCCATGGCGTTGGAGATCCCCTCCCCGTTGAACGGGGACACCAGCCCCGCGGAGTCCCCGAGCAGCATGAGCCCGGGAACGTAGTGCGGGGTGCGGTTGCCGGCCATGGGCAGCGCGGCCGAACCCACCCGGCCCACCTGGTGCTCCGGGTCGAAGGTCCACTCGGCGGGCATGGACGCGGCCCAGTCGCGCAGCACCGCGCGGTAGTCGAGCTTGCCGAACGCGGGTGAGGTGTCCAGGATGCCCAGGCCCACGTTCGCGGTGCCGTCCCCCACGCCGAAGACCCAGCCGTAGCCGGGCAGCAGGGAGCGCTCGGGGTCCGTGCCGTCCGCGAGTTCGAGCCACCCCTCCATCCAATCGAGCTCCGAACGCGGGGAACGGTAGTACGTGCGCACGGCCACGCCCATGGGCCGATCCGTGCGCCGGTGCAGGCCCGCGGCCACGGCGGTGCGGGTCGAGTTGCCGTCCGCGGCGAGCACGAGGTCCGCGCGGTGCTCCTCCGTCTCGGAGGTGCGTCGACCGGTCGCCGGGTCCATCACGGCGGCCTGCACGCCCACGATCCGCCCGGTGTCGTCGCGCAGCACGTCCCGCACCGTGCGGTGTTCGATCACGTGCGCACCGGCGCGCCGGGCGTGCCGCACGAGGTCCTCGTCGAAACCCGCGCGCGTGCGCACGAGTCCGTAGGACGGGAAATCGGTCAGTTCGGGCCACGCGACCTCCACGGTGCGCCCGGACGCCACGAGTCGCAGTCCCTTGTTGGCCTTGTAGCCCTCCGCGGCGCCGTGCGGCAGGCCCATGAGCTGCATCTGACGCACGGCCCGCGGCGTGAGCCCGTCCCCGCACACCTTCTCCCGCGGGTAGCCGCTCTTCTCGAGCACGGTCACCGCGATCCCCTGGCTCGCCAACCAGTACGCCGCCGTGGCACCGGCGGGGCCTCCCCCGCTGATCAAGACCTTCACTGCGCCGCGGCCCTCCGCTTCCTGTGCTCACGCTGCGCCCACCGGCTGGGCGCGCATCCCGCCCATTGTGTCATCGCCCGCCGACGCCGCTGTCCCCGCCCTCCGCGCTGCGCCCACCACGCGCGGTGCCCGCCCTTGCCGTCCCACGCGCTGCGCCCACCCGTGCGGTCCCACCAGTGGTGTCCGTTGTGACTGTCCCACCCGAGGTGCTCGCGGTGACCATCCTGCCCGCGGGCGCGGCAGGAAGCCGGGCCGGTCCCGGTCCCACCCGTCCGACACCGCCGCGCCCACGCGCGCGTCCTATGCTTGAGGGCGATGACACCCGAGTTCCCCGCGCCCCGCCTGAGTGCGCTCACACTTCCCCTGTCCGAGGTTCCCGCGGCCGCGGAGTTCGCCCTCGACCCGGACGTCCGGCGGTTGCTGGGCAGCGCGGACCCGGCCACGTGGATCATGCGCGGCAAGGGACTCGTGGGCCTCGGTCGCGTGGCGGCCTACCGCGTGCGGGGCGGAACCCGGTTCACGTCCGCGCGCGTGTGGTGGGACGAGCTGCGCCAGGACGCGACCGTGCGTGATGCCGTGCGGCGCCCCGGCACCGGTTTGCTGGCCTTCGGGGCGTTCGCGTTCGCGCCGTCCTCCACGGTGGACTCCGGGCTCATGGTCCCCGAGCTCGTGGCCGGCACCGACGCCCACGGCGCGTGGCTCACCCTGATCTCCACCGCACCGTCCGAACCCACGGTCGACGACGTCGACGCCGCGTGGCGGCGTCTCGCGCGAACCGCACCCGCGGTGGCGGGGCCCGAGGAACCGGGCGCAGCGGCGTCGTCGTACCCCACGGCCGTGCCCGGGACCCTGGACGAACAGCGCTGGATGGAGGCCGTCGCGGACGGCGTGGGGATGATCCGCGCCGGGGAGCTCGACAAGCTCGTGCTCGCGCGGGACGTGGTCGTGGACACCGGGCGGCCCATCGAACTCGGTGCGGTGCTGGGGCGGTTGAGCGAACGCTTCGCCACGTGCTGGACGTACTGCGTGCGCCTGGGCCCGGAGCAGGAAGGTCCCGAGCAGGAGGGCCCGGACGACGGGGAGGGTGCGGGCCGGTTGCTCGGCGCGACCCCCGAGATGCTCATCCGGGTGCACCGCGGCACCGCCACGGCCCGTGTGCTCGCCGGGACCCTGGACCGCCAGGACCTGCCGGACGGCGCCAACCCCGAGGACTTCGCGGGTACCGAGCTGGGCGGGTCCGAGAAGCAACAGCGCGAACACCGCTTCGCCGTGGACTCCCTGATCACGGGGCTGTCCCCGTACGCGGACGAGGTCTCCGGCGGCGAGCACCCCTTCATCCTGGCGCTGCCGAACGTGTGGCACCTCGCGTCGGACGTCACCGCGCAATTGCGTGCGGGCGTGGACGGGACCCTGCCCTCGGCGCTCGAACTCGCGGAGGCCGTCCACCCGACCGCCGCGGTGTGCGGGACGCCCACCGAGACCGCCGGGGCCGTGATCGAGGACCTCGAACGCATGGACCGCGGGCTCTACGCCGGTCCCGTGGGCTGGCTCGACGGCGCGGGTAACGGCGAGTGGGGCATCGCCCTGCGCGGCGCCGTGCAGCTGGACGCGCACCGGGCGCGCGTGAGCGCCGGCTGCGGGATCGTGGCCGAATCCGATCCGCGCGCCGAGCTCGCCGAGACGTGGGCGAAACTGCGCCCCATGCTCGAGTCCCTGCCCGCACGGTGGGACCGGGAGTAGAGGGATTCCGGGCCGATCCGGGCACCCCGTAGTAAAATCGCCACGAGTTTCACCCGGAACCCCACATCTCCCCGAGGAGCACACATGTCAACCCTGCGCCGACTCGTTCCCGCGCTCGCCGTCCTCTCCGCCGCAGGCTTGGCACTGACCGGTTGTGAATCGACCTCCGGCGGGTCCCAGGCCGGTGGCTCCGACACGTTCACCGTCTGCACCAACTCCCCCTACCCGCCGTTCGAGTTCGAGAAGGACGGCAAGATCGTGGGCTTCGACATGTCCCTGGGGGACGAGATCGCCAAGGACCTGGGCCGGGAGAAGAACGTGGTGCAGGCCAACTTCGAGACCCTCGAGTCCGGTGCGGCGCTGGACACCGACCAGTGCGACGCCGCCATTTCCGGGATCACCATCACGGACGCCCGCAAGCAGTCCGTGGACTTCTCCAAGCCGTACTTCAACGATCAGATCGCCCTGCTGACCACCAAGGATTCCGGGATCCGCGGCTTCGACTCCGTGGGGGACAAGACCGTGGGCGTACAGCAGGCCACCTCCGGTGAGCAGTTCGCCAAGGACAAGCACCTGAAGACCCAGCAGTTCGAGGACGTGGAGCTCATGTTCCAGTCCCTCGAGTCCGGTGGCGTGCAGGCCGTGTCCGGGAACATCTCCACGCTGTCCAAGCGCGCGAAGGACAACCCGGACCTCGAGGTCGTGCAGACCGTGGACACCAACGAGAACCTGGGCGTGGCCGTGAAGAAGGGCAACACCGAGATCCTCGACTCCGTGAACAAGACCCTGGACCGCATCACGAGAGACGGCACCATGGACAAGATGAAGAAGGAGTGGATGGGCCTGTAGGCTCCACTCCCCGAGAACAGGACATCCGTGCCGGGCGGTGTGACACCGCCCGGCACGCACATGTGGGCAACCCACGGACAGGGAGACATCCATGGCCATGACCACCCGGCAGCGCGCCAAGCTGTCGCGGGGCATCCAGTACGCCGTACTCGTCGTCGTACTGATCGCACTCGTGTTCCTCGCGGACTGGAACGTGCTCTACCAGCGCGTGTTCAACCCCGAGGTCGCACTGAACCAGTTCCCCGGGATCATCACCGTGGCGCTGAAGAACACCCTGATCTACACGGTCCTGGGCTTCGTGGTGGGCCTGACCCTGGGTGTGGTCCTCGCGCTCATGAAGCTCTCCTCCGTGGCGCCCTACCGGTGGATCGCGACCCTCTACATCGAGTTCTTCCGCGGTGTGCCCGCGCTGCTCGTGTTCCTGGCCCTGGGCTACGGCATCCCCCTGGCCTTCGGCTTCCGCTTCAACCATTACGTGACCGTGATGATCGCGCTCGGCGTGGTCGCCGCCGCGTACATCGCAGAGTCCCTCCGCGCAGGTCTGCAGGCGGTGCCCCCGGGGCAGTACGAGGCCGCCCGCTCCCTGGGCATGTCCCACACCCGCGCCATGGTCACGATCGTGATCCCCCAGGCCCTGCGCATCGTCCTGCCGCCGCTGACCAACGAGGTCATCCTGCTGACCAAGGACTCCTCCCTGGTCTACCTGCTGGGCATGGGCGTGCAGCAGTACGAACTCACCAAGTTCGGCCGCGAAGGCATCTCCGACGCCGGCGCCGGGCTGACCCCGCTCGTCGTGGCCGGCATCTGCTACCTGATCATCACCGTGCCGCTGGGGCTTCTGTCCCGCCACTTCGAAACCAAGACCGACCGGGTCAAGAAGTCCTAGGAGCTCCCAGTGTCCACTTCCGCAGCCTCCCCCGATCCCGCATCCTCCCACCCCTCGGCGAGCCCCGGGGCGGATCCCGCGCGGGGTTCCCAGCGCGACGCCGCTTCCGGTCCGGGCCGTTCCGCTGCCCCGTCCCCCGGGGCCTCTCGCGTATCCTCCGACGACGCCGCTGCCGCATCCGACCGGGGCCGCTCCGGTTCCGCCGCGGTGCACGTGCGCGACCTGCACAAGTCCTACGGGGACCTCGAGGTGCTGCGCGGGATCGACCTGGACGTGGCCAAGGGCGAAGTGGTGTGTCTGATCGGGCCCTCCGGTTCCGGTAAGTCCACCCTATTGCGCTGCCTCAACCTCCTGGAGTCCCCGCAGTCCGGGACCATTTCCGTGGGCGGGTTCACCGTCACGGACCCGGATCTGGACGTGGACGCCATGCGCCGCCGCGTGGGCATGGTGTTCCAGCAGTTCAACCTGTTCCCCCACCTGAGCGTGCTCGAGAACTGCACGGTGTCCCAGGTCAAGGTGCTCAAGCGCTCCAAGGACGAGGCCAAGCGCATCGCCCTGGCGAATCTGGAACGCGTGGGCCTGGAGGCCAAGGCCGGCCAGCGGCCCACCCAGCTCTCCGGTGGTCAGCAGCAGCGCGTGGCGATCGCCCGGGCGCTGTCCATGGATCCCGATCTGATGTTGTTCGACGAACCCACCTCCGCTCTCGACCCTGAGACCGTGGGTGACGTCCTCGCGATCATGCGCCAGCTCGCGGACGACGGGATGACCATGCTCGTGGTGACCCACGAGATGTCCTTCGCACGCGACGTCGCCGACCGCGTGGTGTTCATGGACGGCGGCGTGGTCGTGGAACAGGGCCCCGCCCGCGAGGTCATCGGCTCACCCCAGCACGAGCGCACCCGCACGTTCCTCTCCCGGGTCCTCAACCCCACCACGGTGGACACCCCGGAGTAATCCGCCCGCCGACTCCCGTGAGACGGGGCCCCGCCCCCGTTCACGGGCAACTCCCGGGCACATGAAAGCCATCCGCGAACTTCCGGGCACGTCAAAGCCACTTGCAAATTCCTGGGCACGCCTGAACCTCTTTCGTCTCCCGGTCATGGCCTGGACGTGACTGGGATGTCGGCCGTGGCCTCAACGTGCCTGGAATGTCGGAGGGCGGTCGGAAGTTGACTCGGGTGCGCACACGACGACGGCGCCGCTGTTCGGGAAGAACAGCGGCGCCGTCGTGGTGGAGCAGGGATGCCGAGCGGGTGCCCGGCCGGATCGGTGGATCAGACGCGATCCGTGACGGGGATGTCGGTGGCGGATGCCGGGATGTCCTGGGTCTCGAGGATCTCCTCGGCCTTGGCCTTGGCCTGCTCCACCGTGCGCTGACGCGGCACGAGGATGGTCACGAGCGCACCGAACAGGGCCACGGCACCGAAGATGTAGAACGCGGTGGCACCGCCCAGGTTGGCGGCCAGGAGCCACCCGCCGATGAGCGGGCCGAAGATCCCGCCCAGGCGGCCGAAGCCGGAGCCCCAGGCCACGCCGGCGGCGCGGGCGTTGGTCGTGTAGTAGTTGGACGTGAAGCCGTAGATCAGCACCTGGGTGCCCAGGGTGCCCACACCGGCGATCGCGATGAAGGTGAACAGCACCGGCAGCGGGAACGCGAAGGTCATGAGCGCCAGGGTGATGGCCGCGAGCACGAACGTGGTGGCCACGATGCGCTGCGGGCCCGAACGGTCCGCGAGCTTGGAGGCGAGCATGCCGCCGATCACCGCGCCCGAGTTGAGCACCAGCAGGAAGGTCAGCGAGTAGGTCTTGCCGTAGCCGTAACCCTCCATGATCTTGGGCAGCCACGTGTTCAGACCGTAGGTCAGCAGCAGACCGGAGAAGGACATGAAGCCCAGCAGGATCGCACCCGTACGGAACTGGGAGGAGAACACGGCGGCGAAGCCGGTCTTCTCCTTCACGGCGCCGGTGCGCTGCATGATGACTTCCTCGACCAGGGGCACACCCGTGCGGGCGGCGATGGCCTCGGCCTCGGCGCGGCGGCCGCGGGAGAGCAACCAGCGCGGGGACTCGGGCAGCTTGAACAGCGCGATGGGCAGCAGGAACACGATGGGCAGGGCACCGATCATGAACAGTCCGCGCCAGCCAATGGGCTCGAGCAGCAGGATGCCCAGGAACGCGGCCAGCACACCGCCGGCGGGGATGCCGGAGTAGACGATCGCGTTGTAGAAGTTGCGACGACCGGCGGGAGCGAACTCCGCGATCGTGGCGCCGGCGGTGGCCAGGATGGCACCGAGCCCGATGCCGGTGAGGAAGCGCAGGGCCCCGAAGGCGAACACCGAGGTGGACAGCGCGGTGAAGAACATGCCGATGGAGAACCACGCGATCCCGATGAGGATCAGGCGACGCCGCCCGAAGTAGTCACCCACGGCACCGCACGTGAGCGCGCCCATGAGCGCGTACGAACCCAGGGTTCCCGCGACGGCCGGGGTGAGCTGACCGATCTGGGAGGGGTCGTTCATCAGCGTGGTGAGCACGGTGCCGTAAATGGTCAGGTCGTAGCCGTCGAAGATCAGTGCGGTGCACGCGATCGCCGCGACCCACGCCGCGGTCCTCGCCTCTTTACGAGTGTCCTCGGCAACAAGCGTGTTGCTCATGGGGTGGTCCTCTCGGTGGATGAAGGTCAAGCGGAGGGCCGTGATGCCCGATCGAGCACCGACGTGGCGCTCATTGCTCGACCTCCATCCTGACCGAGAGTGTGACCCATGGCACCGGGGGCAACCCCTGGGTTTTACCAGGGGTGCATCTTTCCCGGATTATGAATGAATCGGCCTGATTGAAACACACAACCTATGTTTAGGACGCCTATTCACCGGCGATCACGGTGGTCCCGGCGGGGTCAGCCGGCATCCCCCGTGGCGCGCATCCCGCGCGCCCACCCGATCACGACGGCCTGAGCGGCCACCACGGCAGCCGGTGAGCCCCGGTCAGCCCCGGTTCACCATCCCGGAGGGCCGCACCGAGATCACCTCGACCTGCGAATCCCGCGTGGCGTCCACGGCCGTGCGCACCGCCGCGGCGATCTGCTCGGGGCGGATCCAGTCCTCGGGGTGGTACTCGTTGCCCATGTAGGCCTGCAGTTCCTCCTGCATGTCGGTGGCCACGCGGCCCGGGTGCACCGAGCTCACGCGCACGCCGTTCTCCCGCTCTTCCTCACGCAGCGCGTCGGTCAGGGCGCGCAGGGCGAACTTGGTCCCGGAGTACAGCGCCGCCGACGGACCCGAGGTGAACCCCGAACCCGAGTTGATGGCCACGACGTCACCGCCGGCCACGCGCAGCTGGGGCAGGGTCAGCCGGGTCAGCTGGGCCACGGAGATTACGTTGACGTCGAAGATCCGCTCCCACTGCTCCCGCGTCGCCTCTTCCACCCGCGCTTGCGGTGCGATCCCGGCCGAGTGCACCAGCACGTTCAGCCCCTCGAACTCGTCCCGCAGGGGTTCCCACGCCGCGGCGACCTGCTCGTCCGAGCTCACGTCCGCGGTGAACGCCCGGGTCCCCGGACCCAGCCCGGCGAGTTCGTCGCGGACCCGCTGGACGTCGTCGGCGGAACGTCCACCCACGAAGACGATGTGGTCCCGCGCGAGGTCCTGCGCGATGGCCCGGCCGATGCCGCGGGTGGCGCCCGTGACGAGCGCGGTGCGAACGGTGGTCGTGTGAGTGCTCTGCTCAGTCATGACGCCATGCTAACGAGCGCACCGGACACCGTGGGCGGCGCATACGGCCGCGGACGGCCCGGGCAAGTACGCACGGCGCACGGTGGGAAACAGGCGAGCGCCGAGCGGCATTCACTCCCCCGCGCGATGCTCCCGTTCGGAGGGCTCCCCCTCGAGGTACTCCCGCACCGCTCGTGCACCGGCGTCCCTGGCGGCCGCGTTGAAGTCCCGCAGGCTCTGCCGGTCTAGCGTGACCTCGATGACCCGCCGGCCGGCCACGGGTGCGGCGAGCGCAGCGGCGAGTTCGATCGCGGTGTCCGCGCGCACGTACTGGACCCCGTACGCCGCACACAGCTCCGCGATCCCCACCGCGTGGGAGGTCCCGAAGAAGCGCTCCACGGTCGCGGTGTAACGCGGGTCCCGGCCCAGGCCACCGTGTTCCAGGGTCTGAAAGATCCCGCCGCCGGAATCGTTGACCACGATCACGTGCAGGTCCGGAACGCGTTCGCCGGGTCCCAGGAGCAGTCCCCCGGCGTCGTGCAGGAACGTCAGGTCCCCCATGACCGCCCGCACGGGCCGCCCCGTACCCAGTCCCACGCCGTGCGCGGTGGCCACGGTCCCGTCGATCCCCGCGAGCCCGCGGTTGGCGATCACCGCCAGGGGCCCCCGGGCGCGGGCCACGAGATCCAGGTCCCGAACGATGTTGGAGGATCCCGCCACGAGCACGGAACCGTCCGCGCACGCCGCGTCCCACACCGCCCGTGCCACGTGCAGGCGCGTGAGCGAGGGCTGGTCGTCCGCGAACCGCAGCACCGCGGCGTCGGCGGCGGCTCCCGCCTCGCGCCACGCCTCGAGCCACCCGGGTTCCGCGGGCCCGACGGCGCTCGCTGCCTCCTCGAACGAGCCCACCGCGTCCTCGGGGCGCCTACCGTGCTCGAACCACGGGGCGGGATCGGGGCGCACGGCGATCACCCGCACGTCGGGGCGCTTGAACAGCGCGGAGACCCGACGGCTCAGGGTCGGGCGGCCCACGAGGACCACCGAGTCCACGCGCTCACCGAGGGGTGAGTCCAGCACGCTCTCGTAGGACGCGATGGCGGCCTCTCCCGCGCGCGCCTGGGACGAGGGTTCGGCGAGCAGCGGCAACGAGTGCTCCAGGGCGAAGCGCGCGGCGGCCGGCCCGGCGCCGTCGCCCGCGAACACGACGGGGTGAGCGATGCCCGCGGTCGCCGAAGGTGCCGGGGGCGCCGAAGACTCAGAGTCGGAAGACACCCGCCGCGCGGCATTGGAACGCATATCCGCGCCGTCGGCCTCGGAAGTCACACGCACGAGCTCGTTCCATGGCGCCGACTCCGCGATTCGCACCGACTCGGCGGGCGGGAGGAACGGCTCCAGGAGCACCGACCACGGGTGCACCCGGATCCGCGCGGCACCCCCGGAACGCACGGGCCGCACCTCACTCGCGAGGTCGCGGGCCCAGCTGCGCAGGTGACGGTGATCGTCGTCGCACACGGGGTACAGCGGATCGCGCAGGGCCACGTTCACGTGCACGGGTCCGGGCGGATCCTGCTCATCGCCGGGAAGGGCGGCCAGGATGTGATCGAGCAACGATTCCACGTCCTCGCACTGCTGCAACCACGACAACTGTGGCTCGTCCGGGGGCAACAGGTCCACGGCCGCGCGCACGAAGTTGGCGAACATCCCGGGTTGCCGCGTGGTCTGGTTCGCGCCGGTCCCGCGCAATTCGGGCGGGCGGTCCGCGCTGAGCACCACCAGGGGGACCCCCGCGTGGGAGGCCTCCATGACCGCCGGGAGCAGCTCGCCCACGGCCGTTCCGCTCGTGGTCACCACGGCGCACGACAGGCCCGTGGAGCGAGCGATGCCGAGGGCAGTGAAGGCGGCGTCGCGCTCGTCGACCCGCACGTGCACCGAGAGGGCCCCGCTGGCCTGCGCCGCCGCGGCGGCATACGCCAGCGGTGCGGAACGGGACCCCGGGGACACCACGAGGTGTTCCATCCCGCGCATCGCGAGGGCGCGCAGAACGGCGGTGGCCGAGACGAGGCTGGGGCTGATCACGCTCCAGAGCGTACCGACCGGCACCGACATGCACAGTGGCCCCGGTGCCGCGCCGTCGTGGACGTCGCGCACCGGGACCGCAAAAGTCACTCAGGGACGGCTCAGATGGCCCACTCCCCCGCGTCCGCGCGGAGGTTACCCAGCACACCCGGGGTGTTGACGCTGTCGTCCTGCACCATGCCCGCGGCCTGCGTGCGACCGGACTGTGGGTCGATGAGCAGGAACGAGCCCAGCGCGTGCGACTGCGTGTACGCAGTGGTGAACAGCGGTTCGGCCACGCGTACGGTCACCCGGCCGATATCATTGAGCTCGAACGACTCCACCGATTCCGCGGCGAGGCTCTCGAGGTTCAGCCTCCCGTCGAGCGAACCCACGATCCCGCGCACCACGCGCGTGGTGTGCTTGAGCAGCACGCGCTGGCCCTCGCGCAGGGGCTTCTCGTCGTCGAGCCAGCACACCACGGCCTCCACCGACTTAGTGCCCGACGGCGCCCCGGCCGGTTCCGCGATCAGGTCACCGCGCGTGATGTCGATCTGGTCCGCGAGCGTGAGGGTCACGGACTGCCCGGCCACGGCGTACTCGGCGGGAGCCCCAGCCACGTCGATGCGCTCGACCGTGGTGGTGCGCCCGGCCGGCTGCACGGCGACCTTGTCCCCCACGGCCACCGAACCGGAGGCAATCTGGCCCGCGTAGCCGCGGTAGTCCACGAACTCCGGGGACAGTGCGGCGGACTGCGGGCGGATGACGCACTGCACGGGCAGCGCGAACCGTTCCGCCTGGGTGAGCTCGGACGAGTCCGGGAGGTTCTCGAGCCAGCTCAGCAGGGACGGACCGTCGTACCACGGGGTGTCCTGGGAGGCCTCGACCACGTTGTCACCGCGCAGCGCGGAGACCGGGATGATCCGCAGGTCCAGCACACCCAGTTCGTCCGCGAGTTCGTGCAACTGTCCGCTCAGTTCCCGGAACGCTTCTTCCGCATCGGGCAACAGGTCGATCTTGTTGACCGCGACGATCAGGTGCGGCACCCCCAGCAGGGCCCCGACCGCCAGGTGGCGCCGGGTCTGCTCCATGATCCCGTGGGTGATGTCCACGAGCACGATCAGCGCGTCCGCGGTGGAGGCACCCGTGACGGTGTTGCGCGTGTACTGCACGTGCCCCGGGCAGTCCGCGAGGATGAAGCTGCGCGCGGGCGTCGCGAAATAGCGGTAGGCCACGTCGATCGTGATGCCCTGCTCGCGTTCGGCCCGCAGCCCGTCCGTGAGCAGCGCGAGGTCCGCGGCGTCCAGGCCGCGGGACTGGCTGACCCGTTCGATCGCGTCGAGCTGGTCCACCAGGATGTTCTTGGTGTCGTGCAGCAAGCGGCCCACGAGCGTGGACTTGCCGTCGTCCACGCTGCCGGCCGTGGCGATCCGCAGCAGGCTTGCTCGGTTCTCGGTGCTCATCTCTAGAAGTAGCCCTCTCGTTTGCGGTCCTCCATGGCGGCCTCGGACACGCGGTCGTCCGCGCGGGTGGCCCCGCGTTCGGTGAGGGTGCTGGTCATGACCTCAGCCAGCACCTCCTCCGCGGTCGTGGCCGGGGACTCCACGGCACCCGTGCAGCTCATGTCACCCACGGTGCGGTAGCGCACGGTGCGCTGCTCCACGGTCTCGTTCTCCCGCGGGCTCACGTACTCACCCACGGCGAGCCACATCCCGTCGCGGCTGATCACGTCCCGCTCGTGGGCGTAGTACAGCGGGGGCAGGTCGATGCCCTGTTCGGTGATGTAGGACCAGATGTCCAACTCGGTCCAGTTGGACAGCGGGAACACCCGCACGTGCTCCCCGGGGCGGTGGCGCGTGTTGTACAGGCTCCACAGTTCGGGGCGCTGGTTACGCGGATCCCACTGGCCGAACTCGTCCCGCAGGCTGATGATGCGTTCCTTGGCGCGGGCCTTCTCCTCGTCGCGGCGGGCCCCGCCGTAGACGACGTCGTGCTTGCCCTCCGTGATCGCGTCCAGCAGGGGGACGGTCTGCAACTGGTTGCGGGTGCCGTCCGGGCGCTCGGCCAGGCGGCCGTCGTCGATGTAGTCCTGGACCTTGGCGACCTCCAGACGGATCTTCAACCGCTCCACGGTGCGGTCCCGGAACTCCAGGACCTCCGGGAAGTTGTGCCCGGTGTCCACGTGCAGCACGGGGAACGGGATGGGGGCCGGCCAGAAAGCCTTGGCGGCCAGGTGCAGCATGACCACCGAGTCCTTGCCGCCGGAGAACAGCAGCACGGGGCGCTCGCCCTCGGACGCGGTCTCGCGGAAGATGTGGATGGACTCGGCCTCGAGGCGCTGCAACTGGGAGAGCGTCACGGACTCTGAGGTGGTCGTGGTCATAGGTGGATCCCGCATTCTGTTTTGCCCACACCGGACCAGCGCCCGGCGCGGGGGTCTTCTCCGGGGGCGACCTTGCGCGTGCACGGTGCGCACCCGATGGACGGGTAGCCCTGACCCAGCAACGGGTTGACCACCACGAGGTTCTGTTCGGCGTACTCGACCACGTGGTCGAAGCTCCAATCCACCACGGGATTGAGCTTGACCATCTGGTGGTGCTCGTCCCACTCCACGGGCGCGGCGTTCGCGCGGTGGGGCGTCTCCTCACGCCGCAGCCCGGTCACCCAGGCCTCGTACCCGGCCAGGGCCTTGTCCAGCGGCGCGACCTTGCGCATCCCGCAGCACAGGCCCGGGTCACGGTCGTGGAGCTTGGGGCCGTACTTGGCGTCCTGCTCGGGCACGGTCAGCTCGGGCAGCAGGGTCCGCACGTTCACGGGCCAGTCCGCCGCGAACCGGTCGCGGGTCTCGAGGGTCTCCGGGAAGTGGTAGCCCGTCTCCAGGAAGAGCACGTCCACATCCTTGATGTGGTTGCTCACCAGGGCGGGGACCACGGTGTCGGAGGCCATGGAGCACGCGACCGCGAGCTTCTTCCCGAAGGTCTCCGCGGCCCACGCGAGCACCTCGTCCGGGTCCGCGTCCCGCGCCCCGAAGCGCTGCTGCGCGTCCTCGACGAGCGCCTTGAGTTCCTCGACGGAACGGGTGCGTCCGGGGGATGCGGCCGCGGGGTCCTGCTCGATGGTCGTGGTACGAGCGGACGACGACGCCGCGTCCGCCGCCTCCGTCCGCCCGGTGGCGGTGTCGGTCGTGGTCATTTCAGCGAATCCTCCTGGGCGTTCAGGGCCCACTCGGCGAAGCTCTGGTGGGCCTCGCGCTCGTCGAGGAACGTGCGGGTGACACGCTCCACGTAGTCGGACAGGTCGTCGGCGGTGATCTTCAGCCCGCGCACGGTGCGACCCAGGCCACCCTCCTCGCGGTCCGGGGAGGCCAGGCCGCCACCCAGGTGCACCTGGAACACGTATTCCTCACCGATGTACTGGCCCTTGAGGCCGATGTCCGCAGTCTGGATGCGCGCGCACGAGTTGGGGCACCCGTTGATGTGCAGTGAAATGGGCGTGGGGATCTCCACGTCATCGAGCCGCTGCTCCATGTCGTCGATCACCCGCGCCGCGAGGCCCTTGGTCTCCACGAACGCGAGCTTGCAGAACTCGATCCCGGTGCACGCGATCGTGGAGCGGCGGAACGGGCTGGGCTTGGCGTGCATCCCCCACGGGGCGAGCGCCTCGATCAGGGAGTCCACGTTCTCCGGGGCCACGTCCAGCACCAGGACCTTCTGGTGCGGGGTCAGCCGGATCCGGCCGGAACCGGCAGCCTCCGCGGCGTCGGCGAGCGCCACGAGGGCGTCCCCGCTCAGCCGGCCCGCGGTCAGGGCGAAGCCCACGTACTTCTTACCGTCGTTCTGCTCGTGCACGCCCACGTGGTCCGCGTGACCCACGGCGCGCTCGGGGGCGGGACCGTCCGGCAGCTCGCGGCCCAGGTACTCGTCCTGGAGCACCTGACGGAACTTCTCGGGGCCCCACTCGGCGAGCAGGAACTTGAGCCGAGCCTTGGTGCGCTGCTTGCGGTAGCCGTAGTCGCGGAAGATCGCGGTGACCCCGGCCCACACGGGCACGACGTCCTCCGGAGCCACGAACGCGCCCAGGCGCTCCCCCAGCCGCGGGGACACGGACAGTGCGCCGCCCACCCACAGGTCGTAGCCGGGGCCGAGCTCCGGGTGGTTCACACCCACGAAGCTGACGTCGTTGATCTCGTGCACCACGTCCAGGGTGCGGCTGCCGGTGATCGCGGTCTTGAACTTGCGCGGCAGGTTCACGTAGTCCGGGTTGCCCACGAACTCGGAGCGCAGCGCCTCGAGCTCGGGCGTGGGATCGATGATCGGATCCGCCTCGACCCCCGCCACGGGGCTGCCCAGGAACACGCGGGGCGTGTCACCGCACGCCTCGAGGGTCGTGAGGCCCACGGAGTCCAGGCGTTCCCACATCTCGGGCACGTCCTCGATGCGCAGCCAGTGCAACTGGATGTTCTGTCGGTCGGACACGTCCGCGGTGCCGCGCGCGAAGTCGCGGGAGATGCCACCCAGCACGCGGGTCTGCTCGGTGGTCAGCTGTCCGCCGTCCAGGCGGATGCGCTGCATGAAGTACTCGTCCGAGAGCGATTCGGCGTCCAGCTTGGAGGTCGACGCGCCGTCCACGCCCTGCTTGCGCTGCGTGTACAGGCCCAACCAGCGGAACCGGCCGTGGACGTCGTCCGCGGGGATCGAAGCGTACCCGGTCTTGGAATACGTGTCGATGATCCGCTGCCGGACGTTGAGCGAGTTCTCCTCCGCCTTGAACTCCTCGTTGTGGTTCAACGGCGTGCGGCCGCTGACCTTCCACTGGCCCAGATCGGTGCCCTTGCGGGGTCCGCGCACGCGGCCGGACGCCGCGGCGGGGGCCTTGTCCTGGGTGTCGGCGGACGGGGTCATGGGTGCTCCTTGGGTGAGGGGGAGGCAAGTCGCTCCAACGTACCGAGCGAGCCCTCAGTGCAGCGATTCACCGTCACAAACCCGTCACATAGCCGGCATTCCCCCTGGTCACCCGCGAGTACAGGCCGACGTCGCTCGGCCGGCACCGCGGCGTCGTCGCCCCCTGCGCCCGGGCACGACGACGCGGGCGGAACCGCGGTCTCCCGCGATCCCGCCCGCGCGTGCGTGCGGTGGTGGCGCTTCCGGCTCAGCCCTCGTAGGACTTGGGTGCCTGGCGCGCGCGACGCTTGAGCTCGGCGTTCGTCTTGCCCTGGTACCCGCGGTACTTGGGGCCGTTCTTGCCGTTCTTGCGACGCTTGTCCTGGTTGCGACCCTTGCCCGGCTTGTCACTCACGCCACCGGGGAACTCGGGCTGGTCCTCGCGGTTCTTGTGGAAGACCTGGACCACCGCGGGGCGCGGCATGGAGAACTCGCCGGCCCCGGCGCGCGTGGGCAGCACGTAGTCGGGGAAGTACGAGCGGGGCTGCTCGAACGTGCCGTCCTCACCGGGGTGCTGCACGGCCACGTAGACCATGCCCTCGATGTCGTGGATCACGGGACCGCACGTCTCCGCGTCCTGCGGCACGGCCAGGAACTGCTGCACGCGACCGCGATTGGCACCCTGGAGGTCCACCTTGAACAGACCGTCGTTGTAGCCGATCTTGGAGGGCGCACCGTCCGTGGAGATCCACAGGTTGCCCGCCTTGTCGAAGGCCACGTTGTCGGGGCACGAGATCGGGGAGACCTTCTCCTTGGGGAACCCGCCGAAGTACGTCCCCGAATCCTTGGTGGGGTCACCGCACACGAGCAACAGGTTCCAGTCGAAGCGCGTGGCCTGGGGCCGGTTATTGCGCTCGGTCAGTTCCAGGATGTACCCGTCACGGTTGCCGGTGCGGGGATTGGCCTCGTCCACGTCCGCCTTGCCGGGCTTGCCGCGATCGGAGTTGTTGGTCAGCGCCGCGTACACCTTGCCGGTGTGGGGGTTGGGCTCCACATCCTCCGGGCGGTCCATCTTGGTGGCGCCAGCCTTGTCCGCGGCGAGGCGGGTGTAAACCAGGACCTCCTCCACGGACATGCCGCGGACCATGGACTTTCCACCCTTGAGCAGGGGCAGCCACTCGCCGGTGCCGTCGAACTCGCCGTCGCGGGGCAGCTGGCCCGTCCCAGTGATCTCGGGGGCCTGGGAGTTGCCGCGCAGCCGGGCCACGTAGAGGTCGCCCTCGGAGAGCAACTTCATATTGTGGGCCTTGTCGCCCTTGCGGTATTTGCGGGACGAGACGAACTTGTAGATGTACTCGAACTTCTCGTCGTCACCGGAGTACGCGACCACCGTGCCGTCGTCACCCACGCGCACGTTCGCGCCCTCGTGCTTGAAGCGGCCCAGCGCGGTGTGCTTGATGGGCGCGGAGTTGGGGTTCTGCGGGTCGATCTCCACGATCCAACCGAAGCGGTTGGGCTCGTTCTTGTACCCCTCGATCCGGGCGTCGAAGCGCTTCTCCACCTCGGGCCAGCGGCGGGACGGCATGGTCGTGGGGAAGCCGTAGCGCTTCTCCTCGGCGGTGCCGGAGGTGATGAAGTACTGGTGCACGTTCTCCTCACCGGAGAGCACCGTGCCCCACGGTGTCACACCGCCCGAGCAATTGTTCTGGGTGCCCAGCACGCGCTTGCCGGTGGGGTCGTCCTGCGTCTTGAGCAGATCGGACCCCGCGGCGGGCCCGTCCATCACGAACGTGGTGGTCAGCGTGATGCGACGGTTGCGAGCGCCACCGCGCACATAGGTCCACGGCTCCCCCACCTTGGTGCGGGAGATCTCCACGACCGACATGCCGTGCGCCTGGATCGCGGTCTTGACCATGTTGGTCAGGTTGGTCTTGTCGTAGCCCGCCGGGAACATGGTGTTCTCGTTGGTGTACTCGTGGTTGTTCACCAGCACGCCCGTGAGCCCGTTCGGGTCCGGGATGATGTCCAGATAGTCCGAGTTGAACCCGAACTGCTTGGCTTGCGCTTCGGGGGTCTGGTTCTTGGGGTCGAACTCCGGGGAGTCGTAGAACAGGGGGTCACCCCAGCGGATGATGGGCGACCAGTCGTAGCCCTTGGGCACCGAGAGGTCGTCCACGGTCATGTCCACGGGCTTGATGGGCGTGAAGTCCAGGCGGGCACGGCCCTGACCCCAGTAGGCGTAGGTGGCCTCGGCCGGCTGGGCGGTCGCGGCGACCACACCCACGGTCACGGCCCCGGCCATCCCCAGACCCAGGGCGGCACGGCGGCTGACAGCTGCGGAGATGACGTCGTGCACGTACTCGTTGCCGGATGTATTCGCGTCCGGGGTCATGCACTGGCTACCGCACTTGAGTTCACACGTGAGCGGGCTGCGCTTGCCGTTGACGTGGCCCAGCATGGGCAACAGGCGACGGCGTTCGGGTGCTTGGGTCATGGCGTGGCTCCCTGGGTGGGACATGCATTGACGCATGTCAGCGAGTGGTTCCGCTGCTCAGACCACCATCACGGCGTGATCGCCACGCAACCACCGGGCGAACGACGGGTTAATTGCGCGTCCGTCACGGACCACCTTCGGGGCCCCGCGCGCCGCGTGCCGCATTGTGGCGACTTTGGGTCCCGGGCTGCATACAGGGGCGGGTTTCAACCCCCGTTGACGCGCTGGGGCAAGTTCGAGCCACCTCGGCCCCTCATCATGGATCGGAACTGCTGTACGGGGGAGGTGACATCTGATCTGGCTTGCCCGTCGGGCGGCCTGGAAGGATATGCACCATGCCCGCTGCATATCCCCGAGAGTTCCGCGAAGACGTCGTTCGTAAGGACGCGTTCTGCGGGCGAATCGTGGGCTACTCCATGGATTCCCGGATGAAGGCCCGCCTCGCGGTGAACGCACTGGTCAATGCGGCCACGCGGCGCGGGAATCCTTCTTCGCGTTGCTGCAGAAGAACGTCCTCGATCGCCGTCGCTGGCGGACCCGTGACGAGCTGCGGATCGCGATTATCACCTGGATCGAACAGACCTACCACTGGCGCCGTCGACAGGTTCGCCTGGGCCGTTTGACCCCGATGGAATGCGAGACCATCATGAACCCAGCCGTGGACCTCGCGGCTTGACAATAGAACTGTCACCTCACCGTGCAGCAGTGCCCATGCCTACATGGAGGATTTGAAGGCGCTGCACGGCGACCGTATCGAGGTTCACCTGGATGATCGGGGGAGAACTCTGGATGTCGCTGATCTCGTGAGCAGCGTTGCCGATGGCACCGAGCTGTACATGTGCGGACCCATTCGCTTGATGGATGCTGTCCGCAGGGCGTGGTCCGATAATAGCCTGGACCCTACCAAGTTGAGGTACGAGACGTTCGGGAACAGTGGATGGTACGAGGCCGAGCCCTTCGAAGTCCATATTCCCCGATTGAACTTCAGGACCACCGTGAATTCGGATGAGTCGATGCTCGAAGCACTGGAACGCGGAGGTGTGGACACCATGTCGGATTGTCGCCGGGGAGAGTGTGGTCTCTGTCAGGTGAAGATTCTGGAGCTTTCCGGGGAAGTTGATCATCGAGACGTCTTCTATTCCGACCGCCAGAAGGCTCCGAACGCCACAATGTGCTGCTGCGTCTCCCGCGCAGTAGCAACTCGACCGGATTCAACTCCGGGAAACCCCGCACAGTCAGCCCTCGTAACCATCGACGTTCCCTGAAAGGCATGTTTTGGACATTCGCCGTAAGATCGACATTTCCAAGATGTCGGCATATCAATGGGTCATTGTTGCACTAGCCGCGTTTCTCAACGCCCTCGACGGGTACGACGTGTTGGCAATGGCCTTCACCGCGACCTCCGTCTCCAAGGAGTTCGAACTCACAGGAGCCCAGCTGGGCTGGCTGCTGAGTTCCGGTCTGATCGGCATGGCTGCTGGGTCACTCTTGCTGGGCCCGTTCGCTGATCGCTTCGGACGTCGCAAGATCCTGTTGGTCGCGGTTGGCATCAATGCCGCAGGGTTGTTCCTTTCCGCCACGGCGAACTCCGCCCTTGAGCTGGGCGCATGGCGAGTCATCACCGGGCTGGGTGTGGGCGGCATCCTCGCAACGGTTACGGTCATCACCAGCGAGTACTCCAATGTGAAGAATCGCGGCATGGCCATCAGTATCTACACCGCCGGCTACGGGGTGGGTGCCACACTGGGTGGGATGGGCGCCACCCAGCTGATTCCCGCTTTCGGATGGCGCTCCGTGTTCCTTGCCGGTGGCCTTGTGACATTGTTCGCAGCCGTTTTGATCCTGGTGATCCTGCCAGAATCTGTTGATTACTACCGTGTCCGACGCCCCAAGAATGCCGAAGAGAAGTTGGCTGGAATTGCCCGACGGATCGGGCTCAAGGGAGACGTTTTCCTGGGGGATGCACCCACCACAACCAATTCGTCACAGGGTAGCGTAACGCAGCTGCTTGGTGGCCGGTACCGGGTTTCGACCATCCTGCTATGGGTATCGTTCTTCGTCATCATGTTCGGCTTCTACTTCGCGAATTCGTGGACGCCGAGACTTTTGGTTGAATCCGGGATGACGGAGCAACAAGGCATCGTGGGGGGCCTGATGCTGACCATGGGTGGAACCTTCGGTTCACTGATCTACGGTGTTCTGACCATTCGGCGTAACGCGCGCAACACGCTCGTGGTGTTCACTATTCTTGCGGCCGTTCTATTGGTGGTATTCATTACTACTACATCAATTCCGACTCTCGCATTCCTGAGTGGTGTTGTCGTGGGAATGCTCATCAACGGCTGTGTTGCGGGACTCTACACCGTGGCGCCTCAGACGTATGCGCCGGAGGTGCGAGCAACCGGTGTCGGATGGGGTCTCGGAATTGGCCGGGTGGGAGCCATTCTGGCACCCATTCTGGTGGGCACCCTCCTCGACGGCGGCTGGTCACCGACCCAGCTCTACATCGGGGTTGCGGTCGTGGTAGCTCTAGCTGCCTTCGCGGCCTCGCGCTTGAAGCCCCATATCGATACTCCTTTGGTTGAATCCGCCACCGAGGAGCCCACTCCGGCTGCCCGTCGCTGAACCGGACTTGCCAAGAAGGGGCCGATCCTACCCATGCGTAGTGTCGGCCCCTTCCGCCGTCTAAATGTCCCCGCCCCGCAGCACCTCGTACGTGCGGGAGATCCGCTCGAGCCACCAGTCACGGCGCGGGCCCGTGACCGCGTGTTCCGTCAGCAGATCCTCGGAGACCGCCACGTCCCGCA
The DNA here is from genome assembly GCF_000786655.1 of Kocuria marina. Lineage (GTDB taxonomy): Bacteria > Actinomycetota > Actinomycetes > Actinomycetales > Micrococcaceae > Kocuria > Kocuria marina_A. The sequence continues at coordinate 161,165 of NZ_JROM01000007.1, forward strand.
CCGGGAGGTAGCCGTCCACCGGGCGCAGGGGCTCGGCGGTGACGTCCGCGGTCATCAGGGACAGCGTCCCGAGCCCGCACGCGTACGGCAACTCCGGTAACGCCGCGGCGAGTGCCACGCCCGCCCGGATCCCCACCGAGCTGTCGATCGCGGAGCTGACGACGGCGGGCAGCCCGGCCTGCGCCACGATCTCCAGCGCCCGGCGTACCCCGCCCAGGGGTGCGACCTTGACCACGATCAGATCCGCCGCGTCGGCCCGAGCCACGGCCAGCGGGTCCTGCGCCTTGCGCACGGATTCGTCCGCGGCGATCAACAATTTGTTCCCCGCGTCCCGCAGCCGACGGCGCACGTTGGCCAGCCCCGGCACGGTGGCCACGGGTTGCTCGGCGTACGCGAGCTCGAACTCGCTCAGGGTGGTGAGTGCGCATACGGCGTCGTCCTCGCTCCAGCCCATGTTCGCGTCCACGCGCAGTTGCGCGTCCGGGAGGGCGGCGCGCACGGCGGCGACGCGAGCGACGTCGTCCGCGAGGCTCTGTCCGCGTTCGGCGACCTTGATCTTCACGGCGTGCACCGCGCCGCCGTACCCCGCAAGGACCTCCGGGACGCGCTCGGAGGGGACGGCCGGGACCGTGGCGTTGACGGGCACCCGGGTGCGCACGGGGTCGGGGAACCCGGTCCATGCCACCTCGATGCCCGCGCGCAACCACGACGCCGCTTCGGCGTCCTCGTACTCGGGGAAAGGACCGAATTCACCCCAACCCGCCGGGCCGTGGAAGACCACCGTTTCCCGGGCGGTGACCCCCCGGAACCGCACGCGCATGGGCAGGGAGACCACCCGAGCGGTATCGAGCAGATCGGACAGTGGGGGTATGGGCGTCACCGAAGAGAGCATGGCCCTAGGGTACGTGTCCGCCTTAATCGCAACGCCGGGTCACAGGTGTCGTGAGTCCGGGGGGATGATCGCGACACCACAGGGGGAATCGGGGGATTCGTGTTGCATGTCTTTGCGCTGTCCGAAATCGCGTCCGTGGGGGAAACGTTGCAGGCGTTCCTGCAGGGCGGCAGCCGCGTGCTGTTGATGATCGCCATGGTGCTGTTCCTGGCGTACCTGCTGTTCTTCCTCAGCACGGTGTCCATCGCGAGCGCCATCACCACGTGGCACCAGATCCGGCGCAGGCCCCGTCAGGCCGCGCACCCGCGCGAGATGGCGCCCGTGACCGCCGCCGAGGACCAGCCGTACCAGGAGCTGCCCGCGCACGGTCGGCACGCGCTGAAGGTGAAGAGCTGAACCGTGATCCTGGTCGTCGGTCATCGTATCGACCTCATCCTGGTGCTCGCCGTGGTCCTCGTGGCCCTGAGCGTCCTGTACGGCATGTTCATCCTGGTGCTCTCCCGCTTCGAACCGCAGCGCTCGCAGCACCGTAGGGTGAAGATCGCCACCGTCCCCGGCCACCGCAAGGTGGTCTTCGTGATCCCGTGCCTCAACGAGGAACGCGTCCTGCGGCCCAGCCTCGAGCGGCTCGTCGGCTTGGACCACCCGGACGTCCAGATCATGGTGATCGACGACGGTTCCGACGACGACACGGCCGAGATCGTGCGCTCGTTCCCGGACCCGCGCGTGCACCTGTTCCAGCGCACCCTGCCCCACGCCCGCGAGGGGAAGGGCGAGGCGCTCAACGCCGCCATCCAGTACCTGCGCACGAGCGATCTGATCGCCGGGACGTCTCATTCTGACGTGGTCGTGTGCGTCATAGACGCGGACGGACGTCTGGACCCGCACGCCCTGGACGACGTCATGCCCCTGTTCAAGGACAACCGCCTGGGCGCGGTGCAGATCGGCGTGCGGATCAACAACCGCCAGCAGAACCTCCTGGCCCGGATGCAGGACCTCGAGTTCGTGCTCTACACCCACGTGTTCCAGCGGGGCCGCCGACACCTGGGCAGCGTGGGACTCGGCGGCAACGGCCAGTTCGTCCGGCTCTCCGCGCTCGACGGGCTGGGTGTGTACCCGTGGTCGCGCAGCCTCACCGAGGACCTGGATTTGGGCGTGCGACTGCTCATGGACGGGTGGCAGACCGAGTTCGTCTCCACCGCGTCCGTGCATCAGCAAGGACTCGTGGACGTCAAGCGCTGGGTCAAGCAGCGCACCCGGTGGTTCCAGGGCCACCTGCAGTCCTGGAACCTGGTGCCGTGGGTGCTGCGGGACCTCACCGGCAGCCGCCGGGCGGATCTCTTGTACCACCTGACGAGCCCGTTCCTATTGCTGCTTACGTCCTTCCTGTCCCTGGCGTTCGCCTTCTGGGTGCTGGACCTCGCGGTCGGCATCGTCACGGGTCACGCCGTGGTCTCCGGGTGGTGGCTCTCGTCCTACCTGATCGCGTTCGGACCCGCCCTGCTGTACGGGCTGGTGTACTGGTCGCAGGAACGTCACAGCGGGCTGAACCCGGTCAAGGCCGTGGGCCTGGTCCACCTCTACGTGCTCTACGCCGTGCTGTGGTACGTGGCCGGTTGGAAAGCCGCGTGGCGCGCGGTGCGCGGCCACAACGGCTGGGCCAAGACGGAACGCGTGGTCGAGAACCAGGAGCAGGTGGACTCCTCGGCCCGGGAGCTCACGGTGGAGGCCCATGCATGAGGAAACGCGGCGTCGTCGTACTCGTCGCGGCGATCGTGCTGGTGCTCGCGGTGGTGGCCGTCATGAATAACCTGTGGCGCGTGCAGCCGTGGGCGGACGGGGAGGTGCACGGGCGCTGGCAGGTCATGTACACGGGCTACGGCACCGTGAAGGGCAACGACCGGCAGGTGCTGCTGGAACCCCACACGGCCGAGGCCGCCAACGTGACCCACGGGGCCCTCGTGCACACGGTGGAAAACTACGACGACGCCGACTTCGCCGTCACGGTGCGCACCGAGGAACAGCTGCGCCGCAACGACGAACCCAATGCGTGGGAAGTGGGCTGGGTGCAGTGGAACCTGCGCGACAACGACCACTTCTACGCGGTGGCGCTCAAACCCAACGGCTGGGAGATCTCCAAGCAGGACCCTGCCTACCCGGGGGCGCAGCGGTTCATCGCCTCCGGCGGGGACCGGACCTTCCCGGTGGGTAAGGACTACCGGGTGGAGATCACGCAGGACTGGCCCAGGATGACGGTCACGGTGGACGGGACCGAACTGGCCACCGTCACGGACGAGGAGACCCCCTACCGAGGGGGCGCGATCGGGTTGTACACGGAGGACGCCAAGGTCCTGTTCCACGATTTCGAGATCACGGGACAGGGCTGACGGGACCGTCCGCGCCGGGCTGGCGCGGACGATCCCGGGGTGCGCACGGCAGCGCACCCGACGACGGGAGACGCGCGGTCCGGGGGGACCCGCGGGAACGTGCGGAAGCACAGGGAGAGGGAGACAACGATGGACGGGGACTTCAAGCTCACACGGCGAGCGCGGATCGGGTGGCTCGCGGGCATGGCCGTGATCCTGACGATCGCGCTCGTGGTGGTGTTCGGCCTCACGAGCAGCTCGCTCGTGGAGGGGCAGGCTTCGAGCCTGGCCAAGCAGTACACGGATCCCGAGTTGGACGGAGCGAGCTCCACCGAGCCGGAGGAGCAGCTGTCCGCGAGCTACGGTCGGGACGGCGGCAAGTCCACGCTCGTGCTCTACGACAACACCGGTGCCGCCGCGGACGCCAACGCCATGCACGCGATCGCCACGGGCAACCTGCTCACACACTTCGGGAGGACCGAACTCAAGCCGGTGGTCGACTACACGGGCGCCATGGTCGAGAACTACGACGCCGCGGTGTACATCGGCGCCGACCACCGCGTCCCGCTCCCCCATGCCTTCCTGGACGACGTCCGCTCCACCGACAAGCCCGTGATGTGGTTGGGCCGCAACATCGAGGCCCTCGCGGGTCCCGACGACGCGCAAAACGCCCAGTTCCGGGACAAGTACGGCTGGGACCCCCGCGCCGCGACCACGGTGGACAGTTCCAAGGTCACCTCGGTCGAGTACCAGGGCGAGAAGGTGCACCGGGAGACCCAGGGTGCCCCTGAGATCGTGGTCCCGTTCACGGGCACGAACGACAAGGTGGAGGTCCTGGCGACGTCGCAGTGCACCGAGCGCGGTAAGCCCACCTCGTGCACGGCGAACGGTTCCCCGGAGGCCCCCTGGGCCATTCGCTCCGCGAACCTCACGTATTTGGCCGAGGTGCCCCTGGACTACATCGACGCGAACGACGTGTACCTGGTCTACACGGATCTTTTCTACGACCTCGTGGGTTCGGACGCCCCCGCGGTGAAGCAGGCCGCGGTGCGCCTGGAGGACGTGGGCCCGGAGTCCAACCCGAAGGACCTGCGCCGCGTGGCCGATTACCTCGCGTCCGAGAACGTCCCGTTCCAGGTGGCCGTGATCCCCATCCAGATTGGGCAGAACAAGGACGGCTCCGACTGGTACGGGCTCAGCCTCACCGACCGGCCCGAGGTCGTGGACGCCCTGAAGTACATGCAGAGCAAGGGTGGCACGCTCATCCAGCACGGCACCACGCACCAGATGGGCACCATGGACAACCCGTACAGCGGGCGTTCCGGTGAGGATTACGAGTTCTACCAGTTCGGATGCACGTCCACCGGCACCGCGCCCTACACGTTCGAGGAGTGCACCAACGACTCCTACATCACGCCCGTGGGCCGCGTGGCCCAGGACGACGTGGACCAGTGGAAGGACCGCCTCGAGGCGGGACGCTCCGTGATGGAGGACGCCGGTCTGGGCGCGCCCACGATCTTCGAGACCCCGCACTACGGCGGGTCCGTGAACTCGTACGTGGCCATGGCCCAGGAGTACGACGCGCGCTACGAGCAGGGTGACTACTACGCGAGCATTCTCACGGGGCAGCCCTCCGAGGCCGGAAAGTCCTACAGCCAGCAGTTCCCGTTCACGGTGAGCGACATCTACGGCGGCACGGTCTACCCCGAGAACCTGGGCAACATCACCGAGGGCGAGCAGAACAACCACGCGATCCGCGATCCCAAGTTCCTGATCTCCCGGGCCAAGGCGAACCTCACGGTGCGCGAATCCACGGCCAGCTTCTTCTTCCACCCGTACCTGGATCTGAACTACCTCAAGCAGACGGTGCACGGGATCAAGGACCTGGGCTACGAGTTCACACCGGTCACGGAGCTGAAGTAGTGCGCGCCCGGGCCGGCGCCCCCCCACTCGGGACGCCGACCCGGACGCACAACACCCTGGGTTCAGCCGCGGGTCAGCGCCTCTCCACGAGCGCGGTCGTGTTCTGGGCGGTGCGGATCATGGAGATCACGAACTCCAGGAACACGCGCATCAGCACGATGTTGATCAACACACTCACGAGCCCGAAGATCACGAACAGTAGACCCGCGGCGCTCTCCGTGAGCGCCACCAGTCCCGAGATCACCATGATCAATCCGCCCAGTGCGCTGAGTGCGATCGACAGGACGTAGATGAACTTCGCGAACTTGATGGTGATGAAGTGCTTGAAGTCCAGGTCGAACAATGCGGCCAGGAAGCCCGGCTCGCTATCGGGGCGGTGCGGCGCGTGCGGGGGCTGCGCAGCGCCGTCGTGCGGGGCGGGGTACGCATCGTGGCGGGGGGTGCTACCGGCGGCGTAGGGGTGACCACCGTCCGCTCGGGGACCGGCCACCGGCTCCCGGGGATCGTTGTGGTCGTAGCGGGGGTAATTCTGCTCGGACATGACACTCCTCGTGGGGGCGATAAGTGAAGGACACGGGGCCGCGGGCAGCAGCCCCGCCCTCATTCTGACCCGCGGGCGTGCATTCGCAAACGATTGCTCTGTGACGCCGACGTCGAAGCGCGGACATTACGCGCCGGACGACGCCGTGCCGCGCGGCTCCCCGGCCCGCCCTTCCCGAACGGGCCCGTGCTCGAGGTGAGCGGCCGGGTCCCTCCCCCTGGAGCGCTCAGTTGTCCGCGCGCCCCCCGGCGGGCACCCTGGACCCGGAACGCGCGAACACCCGGCCAGGATCACTGACCGGGTGTTCGCACCTGTGTGAAATTCAGGGGTCGCCGACCCCCGGCGGCCGGGAGCCCCGCACGGTGGTCATCCCACCGCGCCCGGGCCCGCCGAACGCACCCGGGGTCCGTTCACCCCCGGGGCGTCACTCGCTGATCTCGGAGGTGCTCGTGGGGTCCTCGTCCACGCCCATGCCCGGAACCTCGGGGTTGGCGGCGTTGGACTTGACGGCCTCCTCGATGCGCTGACCGATGTTCTCGTCCACGTTCTTCCAGTACTGGAAGGCGTTGGAGAGCACCGGCTCCGCGACACCCTCGAGGGCGCCGGCGACGGTTTCGACGAACCGCGCGCGCTGCGCGTCGTTGAAGACCTCGCGGATCAGGGTGCCCGGCTGACCGAAGTCGTCGTCGTCCTGACGCAAGGTGTAGGCCTCGCGGACCAGAGCGCCGTCGTCCTCCCAGCCGTTGTCCACGGGGCCGGTCTCGTCCGACCAGGAGTCACCGAAGGAGTTCGGGGCGTACACCCGCCGGGCACCGCTGTGGTGATACGTCATGCTGCCCTCGAAGTTGTAGGTGTGCACTTCGTTGATCGGGCGGTTCACCGGCAGCTGCTGGAAGTTGGTGCCGACGCGGTAGAGCTGGGCGTCCGCGTAGGCGAAAGTGCGCCCCAGTAGCATCTTGTCCGGGGAGTTGCCGGTGCCCGGGACCATGTTCGCCGGGGAGAAGGCCGCCTGCTCGATCTGGGCGAAGAAATTCTCCGGGTTGCGGTTCAGGGTCATGGTGCCCACCTTGTGCCGCGGGTAGTCCTTCTTGGACCAGGTCTTGGTCAGGTCGAAGGGGTTGAACCGGTAGGTCTTGGCCTCCTCGTACGGCATGATCTGGAAGTACAGGTCCCACTTCGGGTACTCGCCCCGCTCGATCGCCTCGAACAAGTCGCGACGGTGGACGTCGCCATCGGCTCCGGCCAGGCGCTCGGCCTCTTCGTTGCTGAGGCTCTCCACGCCCTGCCGCGACTCGAAGTGCCACTTGACCCAGAACTTCTCGCCCTCGGCATTGACCAGCATGTAGGTGTGCGAGCCGTAGCCGTTCATGTGGCGCCAAGTCTTGGGCAGGCCGCGCTCACCCATCAGGTAGGTGACCTGGTGGGCGGACTCGGGGTTGTTGGTCCAGAAGTCCCACTGCATGGTGCCGTCACGCAGCCCGGAGTCCGGCAGGCGCTTCTGCGAGCGGATGAAGTGCGGGAACTTCATGGGGTCGCGCACGAAGAAGATCGGGGTGTTGTTCCCGACCATGTCGAAGTTGCCTTCTTCGGTGTAGAACTTCAGGGCGAAGCCACGGACGTCACGCCAGGTGTCCGGGGAGCCCAGCTCGCCGGCCACGGTGGAGAAGCGGGCCAGCATCTCGGTCTTCTTGCCCGGCTGCAGGAAGTCCGCCTTGGTCCACTGCGAGACGTCCTCGGTGACCTCGAAGGTGCCGAACGCGCCGGCGCCCTTGGCGTGCGGACGACGCTCGGGGATGTTCATCCGGTTGAAGTGCTGCAGGGTCTCCACCAGCTGGTGGTCATGCAGCACGATCGAACCGTTGGGGCCGGTGGTCAGCGAGTTGCGGTCGCTGACAGCGGGAATGCCGGCCTGGGTCGTGGACCCGGTGGCGTGCGGGGTGGGTTCCGTCATCGCGTACTCCTTGATGGGGTTGGGATGGGTGGGTGAACCGGTGGCCCAGATGGGTTCCCGGAGCTCAGGGGTCTAGACAGGCACCGCGGTCGCACCGGCCCGCTGGGCCGAGCAGTCGGAACACACGCCTTGGTAGACGACATCGGCCACGTGGATGCTCATCCCGTGGGTCTCGCTGGGAGTCAAGCACGGTGCATGCCCCACGGCACAGGCCACGTCCTCGATGCGTCCACACACCGTGCACACGGCATGGTGGTGGTTGTCGTCGACCCGGGTTTCGTACCGTGCCGGGGAGTTCGCCAGGTCCAGCTGGCGCAACAGTCCGGCGTCCGTGAGCGAGTGCAGCACCACGTAGATGGACTGCACCGTGATCTCCGGCAATGCCGTGCGCACGTCCGCGAGCACCTCGTCCGCGGTGGCGTGCTGGTGGCGCTCGAGCGCGTCCAACACCGCCAGTCGGGGCTTGGTGACCCGCAGTCCGGCCGCCCGGATCCGATCGGTCCACAGCACGGGCACGACGGCGCCGCCGCCGTTCTCCCGTTCCCCGGGCTGATCGGTCAGAGTGGTCGAGGTCATAGCTTCACTATGTCATGTTTTGAGTTACTCATCAAAAGGTTGCGGGGTGTGCCGGGTGGCGGGAGGGTGAACCCTCGGGGAGGGCGGCTTCCCCCTCCTCACCCTCTGGCGCCGCGGCAAACGCTCTCCACTACATCCATGCCGCGATCCACACGGTTTTTCCTTGTTTTCTGGTCGTTCTGCACCACAGATGTTCCCACCCGCTGTCCAGCGGCGTGTCCGTTCGCGCGGGCCATCGACGACGCCGCCCGCGGCCTCCGCGGCGCCGAACTGCGGGCGGCCGTACTACCTGTCCGGGTGCTTCGCGGCAAGGTACAAACCCGCCAGCCCACAGAGGGTCTCCAACAGGGGCAGGTCACACTGTCACCAATTCGTGCAACAGACCCATTTGGTTCCGCTGGTTGGCCGGCACCAGATCCGGGAACCTTCAGCTCACAAAAAGGCGGCGAAGAGAACAGCTTCTCGTTGCCCCCCTCGTAGACTGCACGGTAGACCCCCGCCCCACCGAGTAAGGCAGCCACCCACCGTGTTTAACCACGCGTCCTTCATCTGGGGTGCCGCAGACATCCTGCGCGGCACCTATAAGCAGCACCAGTACGGCGATGTGATCCTGCCGTTCACGGTCCTGTTCCGCTTGGACGCCGTGCTTGCCCCCACCAAGGAGGATGTGCTGGAGGCCATCGGCCCCACCTACGTGGACACCGAGCCGCCCTTGGCGATGATCCGCAACCGCACCAAGCAGGCCGGCAACGAGCACACCTACAACTTCTTCAACCGCTCCCGCCACACCCTCAAGACTTTGCAGGGTGACCCCGACAACCTCGAGGAGAACCTGCGCGACTACGTCAACGCGTTCTCCGAGAACGTGCGCGAGATCTTCCAGAAGTACGAGTTCGAGCAGACCATCTCCGGCCTCGCCCAGCACGATCTGCTCCTGCAGGTCCTGCAGCACTTCACCAAGGCCAACCTGCACCCGGATGCGGTGTCCAACGAGCAGATGGGTCACATCTTCGAGGAACTGATCCGCAAGTTCGCGGAGGCGTCCAACGAGACCGCGGGTGAGCACTTCACCCCGCGCGAGGTCATCGACCTCATGGTCACGCTGCTGCTCCACGACGACGAGGAGCTCACCACCCCCGGCATCGGCCGCGACGTCTACGACCCCACCGCGGGCACTGGCGGCATGCTCTCCGCCGCCGAGAACAAGATCAAGCAGTTCAACAGCGAGGCCTGGGTCAACCTGCTCGGCCAGGAGATCAACCCCGCCTCTTATGCAATCTGCAAGGCGGACATGGTGGTCAAGGGCCAGCCCATCGACAACATCGTTCTGGGCAACACCCTGACCAACCCGGCATTCGAGAACCGCACGTTCCACTACTGCCTGTCCAACCCGCCCTTCGGCGTGGATTGGAAGCAGCACCGCAAGGCCGTGGAGACCGAACATCAGATCGCAGGGTTCGCCGGCCGCTTTGGCCCCGGCCTGCCCCGCGTCTCGGACGGCTCGCTCCTTTTCCTGATGCACCTGATCTCCAAGATGCGCGAACCCAGCGCCACGGAGGAGAACCAGTCAGCCGGCCGCGCGGCCATCGTGCTCAACGGCTCCCCCCTGTTCACGGGCGGTGCCGGCTCCGGGGAATCCAACATCCGCAAATGGGTGCTGGACAACGATTACCTCGAGGCGATCATCGGTCTGCCCACGGACATGTTCTACAACACCGGTATCTCCACCTACGTCTGGATCCTGTCCAAGGACAAGGCCCCCGAACGCCGCGGCAGGGTCCAGTTGATCGACGCCACCGGCATGTTCGTGAAGATGCGCAAATCCGTGGGCTCCAAGCGCAAGGAGCTCTCGCGGGAGAACATCGCGGAGATCAGCCGGATCTACGACGAGTTCACCGAGTCCCAGCACTCCAAGATCTTCCGCACCGAGGACTTCTTCTACCGCACCATCACGGTGGAGCGCCCGCTGAAGCTCAACTTCGCGTTCACCGCCGAGCGCATCGAGCGCGTCATGGCCTCCAAGCCCGTCGCCAAGCTCTCCGACGGCGACGCCGCCACGCTCCGTTCCGCCCTCCAGGCCCGGTCCCAGCGCGCGGCCGAAGAGGTCAGCGCCAATAAGAGCGCGTTCACCTCGGAACTTCTCGATGTCCTGACCGAGGCCGGGCTTCAGGTGAAGCCCGCGGTGCTCAAGGCCATCGTCACCGAGCTGAGCGAACGGGACGAGAGCGGGGAACTGCAAACCAACCGCGTGAAGGACCCGGAACCGGACCCCACGCTGCGCGATACCGAGAACGTCCCATGGGACCAGGACATCCACGAGTACCTGGAGCGCGAGGTCAAACCCTTCGTCCCTGACGCCTGGATCGACGAATCCAAGACCAAAGAGGGTGCGGAGATCCCCTTCACGCGCCACTTCTACGAGTACGTCCCACCCCGGCCGTTGGATGAGATCGACCGCGACCTCGACGAGGTCTTGGGCCGCATCCGCGCGCGTCTGGAGGAGGTGAAGCGGTGAACAGGACCTCCTGGCTAAGCTCGGTACCGTCGCATTGGGCCGTTCGACGAGCCGCTCATGTTATTGACATGGATGTAGGGGGAACCCCTCCTACTTCACGACCTGAATACTTCGATGGCGACATTCCCTGGCTGACAATCGCCGACATGAAATCAGGATCGGTAACCAGCTGCGAAAAGTACTTGTCTCGAACGGGTGTCGAAGCAGCCCGCATCCCTTGGAGCCAAAAAGGAGATCTTCTTTACAGTTTTAAGCTGAGTATTGGAAAGACTGCGTTTACCGAAATTGATTTGGTAACCAACGAAGCCATCGCATCCATCCACTCAAGCAGTCGCATCAACCTACGTTATGCGTATTGGATGCTCCCTTTAGCCTACGAAGCTGCAGCATCGCGTAATATTTATGGTGCTCCCATCCTCAATCAACAACAGCTTCGTGCAGCTCGACTCCCGATACCACCCATGGCGGAGCAGCAGCAGATCGCGGACTACCTCGACCACGAGACCGCCGAAATCGATGCCTTGATTGAACAGCTTGCCGAAGTAGAGGCCCTTCTCAGCACCCGGCGACGGACAATAATCGATGATGCGTTTACCCGCGCTGGCCGCCCTCGAATCGCACTGAAATATCTCGGCGTGCTCCACTCTGGACTCACTCTGGGCAAACGTTACGAAGTCCCCACCCAGTCCTACCCCTACCTTCGAGTGGCCAACGTTCAGGCGGGGCACGTGGATCTGACGGACGTAACAGAGATCGACGTTCCACCCGCCGTAGCAGTTGAGAACCGCCTTGAACCTGGTGATGTATTACTAACCGAGGGTGGAGATCGTGACAAGCTAGGTCGCGGCGCTCTGTGGAAGGGACAAATCGATCCCATCCTGCATCAAAATCATGTTTTCGCTTTCAGGTGTAACTCGAAACTCCTTCCGGAGTACTTGGTTTATGCCCTGGAATCCACTCCCGCACGGATCTACTTTGATCAGACGGCTCGTCAGTCAACGAACCTAGCGTCCACTAATTCGACAGTCGTCAAGAACTTCAAGCTTCCCGCACCCCCTGCTACCGAGCAGCGGTCGGTTGTCGAGCGCCTGGATCATGAAATGTTGGAAATGCAAGAAATGCTCGCGAACGCCAATAGAATCATCGACCTCGCCCGCGAGCGGCGGGCCGCACTCATTACCGCAGCCGTGACCGGGCAGATCGACGTGACGGCTCGGAACAAGCCGGCGGCGGAGCAGCTCGAGGATGACGTCGCACAGGGTCTGCACAGGGAGTTCGCATGAGAGCACCGCATCAGGAAAAGCAGTTCCAGAAGGAGATTGCGGAGTACCTGGAAGGGCACGGGTGGCACCACTCCCCCAATTCCCAGGGCTACGACAAGGAGCGGGCGCTGTTCCCCGAGGACGTCCTCGGTTGGCTGCGGGACACGCAGCCGGAGCAGTACGCTCGCATTGTTCCCGAGCACGGCGATGAGGCCGCGCGGGCCAAGGGCGAACGCCGGATCCTGGATCGGCTGGCGTCGCAATTGGCGCAGCCGGAGAAGGCCGGGGGTGGCACGCTCAACACCCTCCGCCGTGGCTTCTCGGTGCCTGGGGCGCAGCGGTTCAGCATGCTCACCGCTCCCCCGGCGGATGACCGCAATCCCCGGATCACGGAGCGCTACGCCAAGAACCGGGTGCGGGTGGTCCAGGAGGTTGGCTATTCCACGCGGAAGAGCGACCGCATCGACCTGGTGCTGTTCCTCAATGGGCTGCCCGTGGCGACCATCGAGATCAAGACGAACTTCACGCAGTCGCTGCAGGCGGCCATCGAGCAGTACAAGACGGACCGCACGCCAGCCGGTGAACCGCTGTTGACCCCACACCGGGGAGCGCTCGTGCACTTCGCGCTGACCGAGAACGACGTCTACATGACCACCCAGCTCAGGGGCGCGGACACATTCTTCCTGCCGTTCAACCAGGGGCATGACAACGGAGCTGGCAACCCGCCGTCGCAGGGCGGCGTGGCCACGTCCTACTTCTGGGAGCACATCCTGGACAAGGACACGTGGATCACCGTCCTCACAAAGTTCGTGTACGTGAACCACGAGAAGAAGACCGATCCCCGGACGGGGCGGGCCACCGAGTCCAGCCAGATCCGCTTCCCTCGCTTCCACCAGTGGCGCGCGGTCACCAAGCTCACCGAGGCCGCCAGAGAAGACGGACCCGGGCAGAAGTACCTCATCCAGCACTCCGCAGGTTCCGGCAAGACGGACTCCATCGCGTGGACCGCCCACCGCATGGCCTCCCTGCACACTCCGGAGGGCGAGAAGGTCTTCGACACCGTGTTCGTCATTGCGGACCGGCAGGTGCTGGACCGCCAGCTCCAGGACGCGGTGGATCAGCTGGTCGTGACCACGGGAACCTTCGAACCCATCACCTCCGGTTCCGAGGGCTCCAAGACCGAGCGCCTGCTGGAAGCGTTGCGGGCGGGCACGCAGATCATCGGCGTGACCCTGCAGACCTTCCCGCACGCCCTCGCCAAGATCCGGGAAAAGGGCGGGACATTCGAGGGCAAGCGCTTCGCGGTGATCGCGGACGAGGCGCATTCGTCGCAGACCGGCGCGGCGGCGTCGTCGGTCAAGGACCTGCTGTACCGCAACGACCCGACCGCGGCGCAGACGGGCGAGGAGACCGAGCTGGAGCCGGGCGCGGACCAGGACGCCCTGGTCCAGATGGCCGCGCAGGCGGACGACGGTCGTCGGATCAGCTATTTCGCGTTCACCGCAACCCCCAAGGCCAAGACCCTGGATCTGTTCGGCACCCCGGGTCCGGATGGTAAGCGACAGGCCTTTGACCTGTACTCCATGAAGCAGGCCATTCAGGAGGGGTTCATCCTGGATGTGCTCAAGAACTACACCACGTACGAGATGGCCGCCCGGATCGCCCTCAAGGGTGCGGACCCCGAGACGGTGCCCGAGGGCAGGACGGGGATTGCGGCGTCGTCGACCGAGGACGAGGTGGACGTGCGCAAGGGGACGCGCGCGTACATCGGGTTCGTGGAGCTGCACCCCACGAACGTGGATTCCAAGGTGGACGTGATCCTCAAGCACTACCAGCACACCGTGAAGAAGGAGCTGGGCGGGCGTGCGAAGGCCATGGTGGTGACCGGCTCGCGCGCGTCCGCGGTGAAGTACCAGCGGGCGTTCCAGAGGCACATCGAACGGGAGAAACTGCCGCTGCAAACCCTCGTGGCATTCTCGGGCTCGCTGCCGGATCCGGATGTTACCGCGATCGGTAACGCGGCCGTGCCGGAGGTGACCGAGGCGTCCATGAACCCGGAACTGCGCGGGAGGGACCTGGCCGGGGTGTTTAGCCAGGAGGACCAGAACATCCTGATCGTTGCCAACAAGTACCAGACGGGCTTCGACCAGCCGCTGCTCACCGCCATGTACGTGGACAAGCAGCTCTCCGGGATCGCCGCGGTGCAGACGCTGTCACGGCTCAACCGGCGCGCGGACGGCAAGAAGAACACGTACGTGCTGGACTTCGTCAACGACCCCGCCCAGATCCTGGCGGCGTTCCAGGACTACTACGAGGACGCGCGCATCGAAACCGATTCGGACCCGGACCTCGTGGCCAAACAGATGACCAAGCTGGATGCCGCCAACATCTACACACCCGCGGAGGTCGACCGGGTGTGGGCGGCGTGGTCGGGTATGCGCGGCAAGCGCGGCGCGCTGACCTCGGCGCTGGTACCGGCGGTCGAGCGGTTCACCAACCGCTGGTCCCGCGCCGTGTACGACGACGACGCCGCAGCGCGCGACGAGCTCGACGAGTTCCGTTCCCTGCTGGGCCAGTACACGAAGTCCTATGCGTTCTTCTCCCAGATCCTCAACTTGGGGGACACGTACTACCTCAAGCTCTCGGTGTTCGCGGACCTGTTGGCGCGACTGCTGCGCGAACAGCTGGACGGCGGCGAGCGCGAGACGGTGACGGCGGACGACGTCGTCCTCACCCACTACCGGCTGGAGAAGCAGCGGGACGAGGACCTGCAACTGGAGGACGGCGAGGCCCGAGGGCTGCAGGGCATGACCGAAGCCGGCATGGCCCGCCAGCAGGAACGCGAGCGGGCAGCCAAGGCCGAGCTGGTGGAGAAGGTCAACAGATTCCTCGGAGGCCTGGACGCCAGCGACGAGCACAAGGTAAGCACTGTGGAACTACTGGTCCGCGAGGCCGCCGAGAACACTGACCTGCAGCAACAGGCGCGCAACAACACCAGGGCGGACTTCTCGCATTCCCCGCAGGTGCGTCTTGTGCTGGAGGATTCCGTGTGGAATCAGAACCGCCAGTCCGAGGCGATCGCCAAGCGACTCCAGGAGCTCCCGCCCACCGATCTGGTGGAACTGGCCATGGCGTTCGATTTGTGGGAACGGTCGCGGGCAGGGTAGGGGTTATCCCTGAAAGCGCGTGTTAGGGGGCCGCGAGGCCGGGGGGAACTCAGGAGGACGAGTGAATTCGACACGACGCGGTGGCACGGGGGACGTGGCAACCGCAACGGACGGGGCGCCGCGCAAGCGGCGACTGGTGGGGATCGATGCCGCCCGGGGGCTGGCACTGATCGGGCTCATGGCCATCCACCTGCTGCCCGCGTGGAACGAACAGACCGGGGAGGCCAGCTGGTCCTGGCGGTTGTTCTCCGGGCACTCGGCGGCCCTGTTCGCGCTGTTGGCCGGAGTGGGCCTGGCGCTGGGCTCCGGCGCCCGGCAACCACGCGAGGGGCGAGGCCTGACCGCTGACCGGGTGAGTGTCCTGGTCCGCGCCCTGCTGATCGTCACGGTGGGTATGACCGTCAACGCCGCGATGCCGGAGGACCCTCCCGCCTACAACATCCTGTTCTACTACGGCATGTTCTTCATCCTGGCCATCCCGTTCCTGCGTGCCCGCCCCAAGACGCTGTTCATCTGGGCCGCCGGGTTCGGGATCCTCTCGCCCCTGCTGATGCAGCGCATGCTGGATGTCCTGCCGGAGTGGTGGTACTACAATCCCACGCTGCCCAATGTCCTCAGCAACCCCGCGGGCACGCTGTCTCAGCTTCTGCTGACCGGCAACTACCCGGCGCTGCCGTACATGACGTACCTGCTGGTCGGGATGGGGCTGGGCCGCTTGGATCTGCGAGCAATGCGCACCCAGGTCCGCCTGGTGATCGTGGGCGTCGCGCTCACCGTGTTGGCCCAGCTCGTGTCCGCCGTGCTCCTCTACGGCCTCGGAGGCTACTCCGTATTGCAGGAGGCATCGCGCTTGAGCGAGTCCACGCTCGACGAGATCCTGGTGTGGGGTACCGACTCGCTACCGACCGACACCGGGTGGTGGCTGGCCATCACGACCCCGCATTCCAACACGCCGCTGGCCATTGCGACCAGCCTCGGGCTGAGCCTGGCGGTGCTGGGTGTGTTCCTGCTCATCAGTCAGAAGATCGGGGACTGGCTCGTGCCGTTGTCCGCGATGGGATCGATGACCCTTACGCTCTACTCGGCGCACCTGCTGGCGCTGTCCCTCGAGCTGCATTACGACTCCCCCTACCTCTGGTACGTCGTGCACCTGCTGGTGGCCGCTGTCTTCGCGGTCATCTGGCAACAGACTCTTGGGCAGGGACCGCTCGAGCGGGTGGTCGCCTACTGCGCGAAGGGGACGCGCCGCCTCGTCGCCGGGCGGGGCGGAAATGCCACTCCTGGAAGGACCCGCAACTCCTAACTGGCGCCAACCTCATCCCGCGGTACCCGCTCTGGCGTTCGACCTATGGGAGCGGCTGCGGCAGAGCGAGGGCTGCTGATCATCTGGGAATCTCCCGGCCGACACTGGTCAAGCTGCTGGAGCAAGGTGATATCCCATTCACCAAGGTCGGAAGGCACCGCAGAGTCCTGCTGACTGATCTCATTGCCTACGAAGAACGTCTCGAGAAGACACGCCGCGAAGGTC
This sequence comes from Kocuria marina, assembly GCF_000786655.1. Lineage (GTDB taxonomy): Bacteria > Actinomycetota > Actinomycetes > Actinomycetales > Micrococcaceae > Kocuria > Kocuria marina_A. The sequence goes on from NZ_JROM01000007.1 coordinate 177,886, forward strand.
TCCGACAGGCAACTCACGAGGCAGCGAACCACGGCACATACTTCGACATCCCGGCAGACCCGACCACCCGGTAAATCCCTATGTCGTTCCCGGTGGTTCTCGATGCATGCGTATTGATTCCCATGCTTATCGCAGATCTATTACTGCGTCTGGCCACGGCCAAGCAATTCAGGCCGCTTTGGTCGAGAACTACGAGAGCCTCGTGCCTGCCATGACCAATGACCCCAAGGACAGACATGTGCTGGCGGCAGCGGTCCGTTCAAGAGCCGAGCTCATCGTGACATCCAACCAGAAGGACTTCCCGGCGACCGCCCTCAAGCCCTATGACGTTGCGGTGCGGTCTCCGGATGACTTGTTACTCGACCAGTTGGATTTGGACCTGGGCCGCCCCCTTCATTCGGTCCGGTCGCTGTGCGAGTCGTCGGTTTCCGATTGATGGGTGCATTGCCGAGCGTAGTCGACGGGTGCGAGGTAGCCGAGCGATGAATGCCGGCGGTCGTGGTTGTATTCGGTCTTCCAGTCGCCGATCACGACCTGGGCGTGGAGCAGCGAGTAGAAGCTGTTGATGTTCAGGCACTCGTCGCGGAGCCTGCTCTCGGCATCCTCGCCTTCACTTCGGCGAGGTCACCCGTGGCCAGGCCTCTCGCCCTCGCTGCGCCACCGGCGACATCCTCCGCTTCGCGAGGTCACCATGGACGAGCCCCTCGCTGGGCGACGCGTGCGTCCCGTCATGGCCTGAGACCTCACATCACCGACGGGGCCCTGCCGAGAGACGATCCTCACGGCAGGGCCCCGTCACGG
>NZ_JROM01000008.1 GCF_000786655.1 Kocuria marina
TGTCAACGATGACCCGACGCAGCTGTCAACGATCACCCGGTGGGTCCCACAGCCAACACTGTCAACGATCTCCTGACGCTAGACACCCCCGTCTCCGCAAAATGTCGAGGGCCCCACACGTCATGTGGGGCCCTCGTTCGTGTCGGGGGTACCCCCGCGATATTTACATTGGTAAAGTCCGTGGCACTCGCAGTCCGGTGCTCCCGCCCACGGGCGTCAGCCACCTCGATCCGGTGCTGATCCCGCCTCCGCGAGCTGATTCCCGAGGGGGACATCATGCCACGACGCTCCGCACGAACACTTCTCACGTTGTCCGTCTCCGCGCTGTTGCTGGCCACGGCCGCACCCGCGGCGGCCGCACCCCCGGAGGGACCCACCCCGGAACAACAGGCCCAGACGAAACCCCCGACCGTGGGCGGCGTCGAATCCCTCGGAAGGGGAACGGGCGCCCAGGGCAAGGTCCTGGCGGAAACCGACCGGATCGTGGTGAAGTTCAAGGACCACGTCCCCGAGGCGCAGAAGGAAGAGGTCCTGACCGAGGTGGAGACGGCCACCGAGATCGAGGACCCGGAGATCGTCAAGACCACGGGCAACGCCGAGCAGGTCGTGGAATCCGACACGATGCTCGACAAGGCGGAGCAGCAGGCGGTGGTCGAGACCCTCGAGAAGGACCCTGCCGTCGAGTCGGCGGAGCCGGACCTGATCGTGGTCAACGGGCTCGCGGCGCACGCGGCGTCCGCCCCGAACGATCGCTACTGGAACTACCAGTGGGGTCCCCGCAACATCGGCGTGCCCTCCGCGTGGTCGCACGGTACCGGTAACGGTGTGGTGATCGGGATCGCGGACACGGGCCAGATCAACCACCCGGATCTCAATCAGCGCACGGTGCGCGGGTACGACTTCCTCTCGGACCTGTACCACTCGCGGGACGGCAACGGGCGGGACGGCAACCCCCAGGACGAGGGCGACTGGAGCCCCGGGCGGCCCAACTGGTGGCACGGTTCGCACGTGGCCGGGATCGCCGCGGCCCACACCAACAACCGCACGGGTATCGCCGGGGTGGCCCCGGACGCCCGGATCCAGCACGCCCGCGTCCTGGGCGCGGACGGTCGCGGGTATGTCTCGGACATCGCGGACGGCGTGATGTGGTCCGCGGGCATCGCCATCCCGGGGGTCCCGCGCAACACGACCCCCGCCAAGGTCGTGAACCTCTCCGAGGCCTGGGACGCCCCCACGTGCGCGCCGGTCATGCAGAACGCAGTCAACCGGATGCACAAGATCGGGGTCCCGCTCGTGGTCGCGGCCGGTAACGCGGGCAAGAGCGCCAATCTCGCCGCCCCCGCCAACTGTGGCGGCGCGATCGTGGTCGCCGCGACGTCGTCCCACAACAGGATCACCGGCTATTCGAACTGGGGGCCCATGGTGGACGTCGCGGCCCCGGGCGGGGACACCAACGCGCCCATCTGGTCCACGGTCAACACGGGGAAGTTCAGCCTGGGCGCGCCTTCGTACGGGGACCTGAGCGGGACGTCCATGGCGGCGCCGCACGTGTCCGGGGTGATCGCGCTGATGAAGGAGCGCAACCCGAACATCGGCGTGGAGGCCATCCGCAAGACCCTGCGGGACACCGGCGTGAACGTGAACGGTTACCGCAAGGTGGACGCGGTGCGCGCCGCCCGCGCGGTGGCGCCCACCACGCGCGGGGCGATCGCCACGTACTACAAGTCCAAGGGAGGGGCGGGGGTCTACGGCAATCCGACCACCGGGGAGCGGGACACGGGCGTGGGTGGCGTCGTGCAGCACTTCGTGAAGAACGGGCGCACCACCAAGCTCTACTGGTCCTCCCGCACCGGGGTGCGCGAGGTCCGCACGTGGACGGGCATCGGCTCGCGCCACGAGGGCCTGGGCGGTGCCCGCGCGGTGGGCATCCCGTTCAACAACGAGCAGCGCACCGCCACCGGAGGCTATTACCAGAGCTTCGTGGACCCGCGTTCGGGCAAGACCACCAAGATCCTGTGGAGCGCTCGCACCGGTGCGCAGCCGATCGTCGAGAGCTCGGGCATCGGGCGGGTCTGGGTCCGCAACGGGTACGAGACCAAGGCGGGGTACCCGATCACCCCGGAGGTCCGCACGTCCACCGGCGCCTACCAGCGGTTCCAGAACATCAGGACGGGCGAGCGCACGCAGTACACCTGGACCCCGCGCGGGGGTGTCAAGGTCACCCGCATCAAGTGACCGCCCGGCGGTGAACCACCCGCTGCATTCCTGGCCCGAAAAGGCACGCCACCGACCGGCAGCGTGCCTTTTCGGGCCTCGGATGTTCTCGGGCGGTTCGTGTGCGGGGTACGACGGCGCTGCGGTACCCGCGCGCGGACGTCACCGAGCGGCGTCGTCCCCCACGCGGGTCAGTTCCGTGGGGGTGGAGCGGCGCATGAAGCACGTGAGCACGAGGACGATCGCCGCGATCACCGTGGCGGTGACGAAGGCCGCGTGGACGCCGGGGATGGAATCGGTCACGGTGGTGCCGTCCGCCCGCTGGTGGATCACGGTGCCGGCCTGCAGGACTCCCACGAGCAACGCCGTGCCCGCGCCGCCGGCCACCTGTTGCAACGTGGACAGCGTCGCGGAACCGTGCGAGTACAACTGCGGCGGCAGCGGGTTCAACCCGGAGGTGAACGCGGGCGTGAAGATCAGCGCGAGCCCCACGGACATGGAGATCTGCAGGGTCACGATCCACCACACGGGGGTGTCGGACTGCAACCGGGAGAAGCCGAACATCACGAGGGTCAGCAGTGCGGCGCCGGGAACGGCCAGGGGGCGGGGGCCGAACGCGTCGAACAACCGGCCCACGAGCGGGCCCAGCAGACCCATGACGAGCCCACCGGGCAGCAGGATCAGACCGGTCTGCAGTGTGTCCAGACCGCGGCCGGTCTGCAGGTACAGGGGCAGCACGATCACACCGCCGAACAACGCCATCATGCCGAGCGCGAGCACCGCCACGGAGACCGTGAAGTCCCGGTGCCGGAACGTGCGCAGGTCCAGGAACGGCTGGTCCTTGCGCTGCAACCGGATCTGTCGCCACACGAACAGGGCCACGAGGACCACGCCCAGCGCGAGCACGGTGGCACCGCCGGCGGTCGTGGAAAGCCAGCCGGACTCGGCGCCGCCGTGGGAACCGGCGGCCCCCACCACGGACAGGCCCTGGACCAGGGAACCGAAGCCCAGCACGGACAGCACCACGGACAGCAGGTCCAGTGTGAGGCTCCCGCGCTCGCTCACGTCCCGCAACCGCAGCAGGCCGATCACCAGGGCCAGCAGGACGATGGGCAGTACGAACCAGAACACCGTGCGCCACGGGAAGTGCGCCAGGATCAACCCGGATAGCGTGGGACCCAGGGCGGGGGCCACCGAGATCACGATGGACACGTTGCCCATCACCACCCCGCGGCGCTGCTGGGGGACGAGCATGAGGATGGTGGTCATCAGCAGCGGGAGCATGATCGCCGAGCCGAAGGCCTGAATCACGCGCGCGGCGATCAGCACCCCGAAACTCGGGGACAGTGCGGCCAGCAGGGTCCCGGCCGCGAAACTGCCCATGGCCAGGGCGAAGACCGCGCGGGTACTGAAGCGTTGTAGCAGGAACCCGGTGGTGGGGATCACCACGGCCATCGTGAGCATGAAGGACGTGGTCACCCACTGCACTGTGGCGGCGTCCACGTGCAGGTCTCCCATGATGTGGGGCAGCGCCACGTTCAGGACGGTCTCGTTGAGGATCACCACGAACGCGGCCACGAGCAGCACCGCAATGGTCCCGGTGGTGCCCTGGGGGGCGAGCGTGCGTGGTTCGGCCGGAGCGGCAGAGGACATGGAGAGGTTCCCAGCGTTGGAGCGGACGGGGTCGGGCGGGCCTTCCGGGGCCGGGCCCCTGTAAGGGTAACGGTCACAGACGAGCGCGTGCACATGGGCATCGGGAGCGCTCCGCCAGGCCCGCGGCACGCCCGCGGGTGGTGTACTGGTCGGTCCGTCGAGCACTCGAGCGCGACACCGGCCGGACGTCCACGTCGGATTCATGCCCGGCCCGAACGGGGGTCACCCTTCGTTATCCTGAAGGACGTGGTGATTCAGCAACGCGTGGTGGTGGTGGGAGCGGGCCCCAGAGGCCTGTCCGTGGTGGAACGACTCGCGGCGCACTCCGCGGCCCACGGGATCCGCGTCCACGTGGACCTGGTGGATCCCTTCCCTCCCGGACCGGGGCACGTGTGGCGCACCGACCAGTCGGAGCTGTTCCTCATGAACACCCCTTCTCTTTTCCCCACCGTGATCGCCGCCGACGGCGCGTTGGCCGTCCCCGCGCTGGAGCCCCTGCGTGGGATGAGCTTCGAGCGGTGGCGCCGCGGCGTCGTCGCCGGGGAGATCACCCCGGTGAGCCCGCTCACGGACGAGCAACGCGATGAACTCGCGCGGCTGACCCCGCAGGGGTACCCGCCGCGCGCCACGTACGGGCGCTACCTCGCGTGGGTCTTCGCGACCCTGCGGGAGAACCTGCCGCGCACCGTGGAGCTCACGGTGCACCGCGGCGAGGCCGTGGACGCGTGGGTCAGGACGGACGGGCGTCACCGCTACGCCGTGGAACTCGCGGGCGGTGTGGTGCTGCCCGCGGACGCTGTCGTGCTTGCGCTCGGCCACCTGGACGCGCACCTGCGTCCGTCCCAGAAGGAACTCGTGGACGGCGCCGCCGAACACGGGCTCACGTACTGGCCGCCCACCGTGCCCGCGGACGCCGCGTGGCCCGATCTACCGCACGGCGAGACGGTGCTCGTGCGGGGCATGGGCCTGAACTTCTGCGACGCGCTCGCCCAGCTCACCGAGGGGCGGGGAGGCCGCTTCACGCCCGATCTGGACAACCCTGAACGGTTGGTGTACCACCCCTCCGGACGGGAACCGAAGATCGTGGCGGGCTCGCGTCGCGGAACGCCGTACCGGGCGAAGCCGCGGCTCCGGGGGTACTACGCGGCGTCGTTGCAGACCCGCTTCTTCACCGTGGACGCGGTGCGCGAACTCGCGGCCACGAGCCCCGGCGAGCTGTCCTTCGACCGGCAACTCGGACCCCTGATCCGCAAGGACGCCGTGTGGAACTACTACGTGGTGCTCGCGCGCACGGCACCGGACGCGTTCCTGGGGAACCCGCGGGCCTTCCTGGACCGGCTGGACGAGATCCTCACGGATCGCACGGACGTGAACTGGGCGCGCAAGAGCGATGCGCTGATCTCGGACTCGGTGGTCCCCGGGCGGCAACTGCAGCAGGCCCGGCTCGCTCGGCCCTTCGAGGACGTGAGCTTCGCGAGCCACGACGAGTACGCGGCCGCCGTGGTGCACTACCTGGACCGGGACGTCCACGGGTCCCTGCAGGGTGAGGACGATCCCGTCAAAATGGCGATCGCGTCCCTCAATGCCGCGCGCAGCGTGCTCAAGTGCGTCCTTGCGGAGATCGGCATCTCGGACTCGTCCTGGGTCCACGAGCTGCAGCGCGAGTTCGAACCCTTCGTGGAGGGGCTGGCCTCCGGACCGCCCGTGCTGCGGATCCAGCAGCTCGCCGCGCTGACCCGCGCAGGGATCGTGCGGTTCCTGGGCCCCGAACCCCGCTTCGTCGTGGACCGCTCCGAGGGTTACTTCGTGGCCGCGTCCCCGTGGGTCGAGGCGGCACCCGTGCGCTCACGGTGGATGATCGAGGCCATGTCCCCGAGCAACGACGTCCACCGCAACATCTCCCCGCTGCTCACGCACATGCACGAGCGCGGCCTGGTGCGCGCGAAACTCATGGAGACGCGCGACGGCGCGAGCCCCGAGACGAGCACGGGTCTGGACGTCTCGCGCGAGCGTCCGCGGGGTGCCCACGACGACGACGCCGCGGCCGGCTCGTTCGTCTACCGCGCCGTGGGGGACAAGGACGCGGTGGAACCCGGCATCCACGTGATCGGTCTGCAACTGTCCTCGGTGCAGTGGGGTGTGTCGATCGCGGCCGAGGCCGGTGCACCGGCCCACCTGGGTGCCCGGACCATCGCGGACGCGGACGCCATCGCCCGGGAGATCCTGGGGGAGCCGCGCGCGCGGCAGTGATCCGGTCCGGGCGCGAGCGGCTCAGCCCAGGACCGTGCGGGCGGTGCGTTCGTCGGTGACGAGGTGGGACACGTACCCGGCCCGCAGTGCCGCGCGTAGGACCGGGGTCTTCGCCGCGCCGCCGGCCACGCAGATCCGGATCTCCTTGTGCCGCAGGGAGTCCAGGGGGATGGCCACGGTGCGGGCGTCGAGCTCGGGCACGGCGGGGTTGCCGGCGTCGTCAATGAAGTGCGAACACAGGTCACCCACCGCGCGCTGCGCGACCCCTTCCCGCTCCTCGGTGGTCAGGTAGTCGCGTGCGAGCAGGGGTGCGTCCCGTCCGGCGGAGCCCACGGTGAACACCGCCACCCGGGCGCTGCGGCCCAGGTCCAGGACGTACTCGATGTGCCGGTCCTGCGCCACGAGGCGTTTGACCTCGGGGCTGTCGAAGAGCGCCGGGAGGGGCAGCGTGTGGGGGTAGGCGTTGAACGCGGTGCAGAACATCCGCACGGTCTCGAAGTGCCCCGCCGCCGGTGAGGCCAGGCTGCTGCCGCCTTTGAGCTGGACCATGTGCACGCCGCTACGCGGTTGGGGGGTCAGCGCCTGGGCCACGGCGCGCATGGTGCGACCCCACGTGATCCCCACGAGATCGCCGTCGGCCACATTCTCCTCGAGCATGCGCGCCCCGGCGACACCCAGGTTGTGCAGCAACTCGTGCTCGGTCTCCGCATCGGCCACCACGGTGGCCTGGGCGAGCCCGAACGCGGAGCACAGCTCGCGCCCCACGTCCGTGGACACCGTGCGGGGGTCCCGGATCTCGATGCTCACGAACCCGCGCTCGCGCGCGTGCTGCAGCAGTTTGGACACCGTGGGGCGAGACATGGCCAGTGTCCGGGCCACCTCCGCCTGGGACAGGCCGCGTTCGTGGTAGAGCCGGGCCGCCTCCAGGGACTGGACGTCCCGCGCGGTCAGGTCCACGACGGCGCTCCGGTCACCGGCCGTGCAGCCACGTCACAGCCCCATGATCACGCCGACGAGCGCGGCGTTGAGCATGTTCGTGAGGAACCCACCGAGCAGGGCGAACAAGCCCAGCTGGGCCACGTCCGCGCGTCGGTCCGGGGCCAGCCCGCCGATGGAACCGATCTGGATCGCGATCGAGGACAGGTTGGCGAAGCCCGCGAGCGCGAACGTGGTGATCAGCACGGACTGGGGATCCAGGTTGGGGATCTCCGGGCCGAACGCGGTGTAGCCCACGAACTCGTTGAGGATGGTCTTCTGGCCGATGAAGTTGCCCACCTGTGCGGCGTCGTGCCACGGCACGCCCAGGGCCCACGCGAGCGGCGCGAAGATGATCCCGAAGAGCCCCTCGAGGGACCAGCCCTCGAAACCGAAGAGTGAGCCGACCCAGCCGAGCACGGCGGAGACCAAGGCGATCAGCGCGATGAACGCGATCAGCAGGCAGCCCACGATCACGGCGATCCGGCCGCCGCTGATGGCGCCGTTGCCGATCGCGTCGATCAGGTTCTTGGACTCGGTGTCCCGGACCTTCAGCGTGTTCACGGAGGCCACGGAGGTCTCGGTCTCGGGCATGAGGGCCTTGGCCACGAGCAGGGAACCGGGGGCGTTCATCACAGACGCGGCGAGCAAATAGGGCAGCGGTGCGCCCAGCAGGGAGTACCCCACGAGGGTCGATCCGGCCACGGCGGCGAACCCACCGGTCATACAAGCGAACAGTTCGGAGCGGGTGAGCTTGCTCAGGTACGGCTTGATCATGAGCGGTGCCTCGCTCTGGCCCAGGAAGATCACGGTGGACGCGAACACGGACTCGATCTTGGACGTGCCCATGATCTTGTTCAGCGTCGTGCCCAACACGTGCACGAAGATCTGGATGACCCGCAGGTAGTACAACGCACCGATCACAGCACCCAGGAAGATGATCACGGGCAGCACACTGAGCGCGAACACGAACCCGTTGTTGTCACTGAGCAGCCCGCCGAAAACGAACTGCGTGCCCTCGTTCGTGAATCCGATCAGTCCCTGGACCAGACCGGAGAACCATTTCAGGGCCTCGTAGCCCGGACCCCACTTGAGGATCAGCAGCGCCACGCCCACCTGCAACAGCAGTCCCACCGCCAGGGTGCGCCACTTGATCGCGGTGCGGTGGCGGGATAGGAGAATGATGATGCCCAGGATGAGGACGATCCCCACCAGGCCCTGGAAACGGTCCACGGTGACCCCAGCTTTCGACTTCCGGCGCCGCGACGGGATCCGCCGCGGCGCGAACATTTGTCAAAACTATAATTGACAAATTTTCCGATACGCCGCCTAGGATTGCAGGACAGGTCGTGTCCTGGGACGCCCGGCGCCGACACGACACCGTGCCGCAGCTACACGAGGGAGTGATCACGGTGGTTGAAGCGTTCGACGCCGTCGACGTCATCCGCATGAAACGGAACCGCGAGACGCTGTCCCCCGAGGCCATCGACTGGGTGATCGACGCCTACACGCGCGGCGTGGTCGCGGACGAGCAGATGTCCGCGCTGGCCATGGCGATCTTCCTCAACGGGATGGACCGAACGGAGATCTCGCACTGGACCCAGGCCATGATCGATTCGGGCGAGCGCATGAACTTCGGGGAGCTGTCCCGCCCCACGGCGGACAAGCACTCCACGGGTGGCGTGGGGGACAAGATCACGCTGCCGCTCGCCCCGCTCGTCGCGAGCTTCGGGGTGGCCGTCCCGCAGCTGTCCGGGCGGGGGCTCGGGCACACCGGTGGGACCCTGGACAAGATGGAGGCCATCCCCGGGTGGCGTGCGGATCTGAGCAACGCCGAGATGATGGACATCCTGGACACCGTGGGCGCGGTGATCTGCGCCGCCGGAACCGGCCTGGCCCCCGCGGACAAGAAGCTCTACGCGCTGCGTGACACCACCTCCACCGTGGAGTGCATCCCGCTGATCGCCTCCTCGATCATGTCCAAGAAGATCGCCGAGGGCACCGGAGCCCTGGTCCTGGACGTCAAGACCGGCCCGGGCGCATTCATGAAGGCGGAGGAGGACGCCCGCGAACTCGCGCGCACCATGGTTGAGCTCGGCAAGGACCACGGCGTGGACACCGTGGCCCTGCTCACCGACATGTCCCGCCCGCTGGGGCGCACCGTGGGCAACGCCCTGGAGGTGCGCGAATCGGTCGAGGTGCTGGCCGGGGGTGGCCCGAGCGACGTCGTGCGCCTGACCGTGGCGTTGGCCCGCGAGATGCTCGCGGCGGCCGGCGTGCACGACGCGGACGTCGAGGAGGCCCTGCGCGACGGCCGCGCGATGGACACGTGGAAGCGCATGGTCGCCGCCCAGGGCGGGGACCCGGACGCCCAGCTGCCGCAGGCGGAGCACACGCAGGACGTGCTGGCCGAGACCTCGGGCGTGCTCATCGAGATGGACGCGATGTCCGTGGGCGTGGCGTCCTGGCGACTGGGTGCTGGCCGCGCCCGGCAGGGCGACCCCGTCCAGGCCGGCGCCGGCGTGGAGATCCACGCGGTGCCCGGCGAGCGCGTGAGTAAGGGCCAGAAGCTGTTCACCCTGCACACCGACACCCCCGACCGCTTCGAGCGCGCGCTCGAGTCCCTCCACGGCGGCGCCACGATCGACCCCGATGCCGCCGAGGGCACAGGGGCGCGCGACGACGTCGTGCTGGACCGCATCGCCTGACCCACCGTCCGACCGCAACGACGACGCTCGGGGACCGGGCGTCGTCGCCCCACCGTGGTGCATTGTCACCGCGCCGCACCACCCCCGCGAGGAGAACCGCATGATCACCCGTGAAGAACTTGCCGCCATGGTCGACCACACCCTGCTCAAGCCCGAGTCCACGGCCGATCAGGTCGCCGAGCTCGCCCGGGAGGCGGGTGAACTCGGGACGTACTCCATCTGTGTCTCCCCGTCCCGGCTGGACGTGGACCTGCCCGAGGGGGTCAAGCTCGCGACCGTGTGCGGCTTCCCGTCCGGCGCGCACCCCGCCCAGGTCAAGGCCGCGGAGGCAGCCGTGTCCGTGGCGAACGGCGCGGACGAGGTGGACATGGTCATCAACCTGGGCCTCGCCGTCGCGGGGGACTGGGACGGCGTGCGCGACGACATCGAGGCCGTGCGCGCGGCGTGCCCCGCGCCCGCGGTGCTCAAGGTGATCATCGAGTCCGCGGCCCTGACCGACGATCAGATCGTGGCCGCGTGCCGCGAGGCCGAGGCCGCCGGCGCGGACTTCGTCAAGACGTCCACGGGCTTCCACCCCGCGGGCGGGGCGTCGGTCGAGGCGGTGCGCCTCATGGCCGAGACCGTGGGCGGGCGCCTGGGCGTGAAGGCCTCCGGCGGGATCCGCACGACCGAGGCCGCGCTGGCCATGATCGACGCCGGCGCCACGCGCCTCGGGCTGTCCGGGACCCGTGCGGTGCTCGAGGGGCTCGATTCCTGATGAGCGACCAGCTGCTCGCGCGGGTGCGGCAGTGGGTCGAGCACGACCCCGATCCCGCGACCCGCGACGAACTCACCGAGCTGTCGAACGCCGCCGCCTCCGGTGACGAGCCCGCGCTCGCCGAGCTTGACTCGCGCTTCTCCGGACCGCTCGTGTTCGGCACCGCCGGGCTGCGCGCTGCCGTGGGCGCGGGGGAATCGCGGATGAACCGCGCGGTCGTGATCCGCGCGAGCGCAGGGCTCGCCTCCTTCCTCACGGAGCGCGTGGGGCCCGCGCCCCTGGTCGTGGTCGGGTGCGATGCGCGCCACGGTTCCGAGGACTTCGCCGCCGACGCCGCTGCGGTCTTCTCCGCCGCCGGATGCCGGGCCGTGCGGTTGCCGTCCCGGCTGCCCACCCCGCTCGTGGCCTACGCCGTGCGACAACTGGGCGCGGACGCCGGCGTCATGGTCACCGCGTCCCACAACCCGCCCGCGGACAACGGGTACAAGGTCTACCTGGGTGGTCGCGCGGTGGGCTCCGACGACGAGCGCGGCGTGCAGATCGTGCCCCCGGACGACGCCCTGATCGCTGAGCACATGGCTGCCGCCCCTCCTGCAGATCGCGTTCCCCGGGACTCCTCGCGTGTTTCAGCCGCCGACGCCGATCTGGTCGCCAGCTACATCGAACGCGCCGGGTGCCTGCGCGACCCCGAGGCCCGTTCCGAGATCTCCATCGCGCTGACCCCCATGCACGGCGTGGGCCTGGACACCGCGCTCGCCGTACTGCGTGGCGCCGGTTTCGAGCGGGTCTCCGTGGTGGCCGAACAGGCCGAGCCGGATCCCGACTTCCCGACCGTGGCCTTTCCCAATCCGGAAGAACCCGGGGCCATGGACCTGCTCGTGGCACTCGCAGCGGACCAGGACGCGGACGTCGCGATCGCCCTGGACCCGGACGCGGACCGCTGCGCCGTCGCCATCCCCACGGGCGCGGGCACGGGCGATCCCGCACGTGACTGGCGGCGACTGAGCGGCGACGAGCTCGGCGCGTTGCTGGGGGAGAACGCCGCAGCGGATCCCGATCGCGCGGGGGACACCCTCGCGTGCTCGATCGTCTCCGGGCGGTTGCTCGGGCGGATCGCCGAGCACCACGGGCTCTCGTTCCGTCAGACCCTCACGGGGTTCAAGTGGATCGCCCGCACCCCCGGGCTGCGTTTCGGGTACGAGGAAGCCATCGGCTATTGCACCGATCCCAGCGCCGTGCGTGACAAGGACGGGATTTCCACGGCCGTGCGGGTGGCCTCCTACGTGGCCGCTCTCAAGGACCGGGGCGCCACGGTGCAGCAGGAACTGGACCGGCTCGCCACGCTCCACGGGCTCTACGCGACCGCGCCGTTGACGTTCCGGGTGGCGGATCTCTCGCTCATCACCCGCGGGCTGGACCGGTTGCGGGAGAACCCGCCGCGGGAGATCGCGGGCTCGTCCGTGGTCGAGTACACGGATCTGTCCAAGGGCGGGCCCGAGATGCTGCCCACCGAGGGGATCCTCATCCGCACCGAGGCCGATGACCGCGTGATCGTACGGCCCTCCGGGACCGAGCCCAAGCTCAAGTGCTACCTGGAGGTCGTGCTCCCGGTTCCGGAGGGCGGCTCGGTGCCCCGCGAGGAGGCCGCGGCGCGGCTCGCCCGGATCAGTGAGCAGCTGCGGGAGGTCGTGGGGCTCTAGGTCACGCGCCGGGTGCTCACCTGGTGACGAGGGTCGCGTAGACCACGAGGTTCTCGTCGAAGGTGCCGGTGGCGGGGTCGTAGCCGTCGCACGTGATGAGCCGCAGTTGCGGGTCCGTCGTGTTGCCGTAGACGCGCATCGTGGGGAAGGCGTTCTTGGCGTAGCGTTCCGCGTGCGTGACCCGGAACTGGGCCTGCGTTCCATCTGCACGTTGCACGCCGATCTCGTCCCCCGGCGTCAGGACGTGCAGGTCCGCGAAGACCCCTGGCCCACCGCCCGAGGCGTTCACGTGGCCCAACACCACTGCCGGTCCCGACTGTCCCGGTGCCGGTGAACCCCGGTACCACCCGGCCGGCGAGCCGGGTCCTTCCGGGGGTACCTCGAGGGTGTGATCGGGGCGCAGGCCGAGCTGCATGAGGTCCTGGTCGAGCCCGATCCGTTCCACGACGAGTCGTGACGGCGGGGAGACCGGAGCACCGGCCGGAGGTGATGTGGCCGGGCCCGAGGACCGGGGCGAGTGCGTCGGAATGAGTGATGCGCTGGGTTCGCGCGCCCCGGAGGCCGGGGAAGCGGCGTGGTCCGGGGCGGCCGCCCGGGCAGTGGGGGCCGCGGCGTCGTCAGGCGCGCGGGATTCAGACCCCTGCGCATCGGGGATCCGTGCTTCGAGGCCGGGTGCGTCCGAGACATGCGTGGTCGCCCCTGCTGTGGGCGCTGCCGGAGTACCGGCGGTGTCACCGGAGCACCACAGGGCCAACACCACGGCGAGTCCCGCCACCCCCAGGGAGAGGTGACGGGACTCGCTGCGGTGCTTGCCCATGCAGGCGTCTACCGGTCAGCTGCGCTGGGTCGCACGACGCCGCAGGCCCAGGGCCGCGGCTCCGGCCGCGAGCAGGCCGAGCACACCCACTCCCGCGACCGCATTGAGATCGGCATTCTCGGCCGGGGTCGTGACCCCGGTGTCGGCGGGGCCTTCGGGCATCGCCATCTGCGAGGACACGAACTGGCCGCACGCGATCGGTACGTCCGTGGCCAGGGGCAGCGCCGGGTTCATCGGGTTGACAGCGCTCGTCGCCGCGGGCGAGAGGGCTGCGGGATCGGCGCCGTGCACGTTGATCACCGCGTTGCCCGACTGCAAGGCCTGCAACGTGGCGGGGTCGAGGGTCACCGTGCGCTGGTAGTTGTACGCGTCCCCGGTCGGGTAGCGGTCGGCGACGGCGCCCGACGCCGGGCTGACATCCCCGGCGGTGGTCAGTGAGACGGCGATACCCCCGGCGAAGGGCTTGCCCTCCATGGAGTCCACCACACCGTCGCCGTTGGCGTCCGCGGTGGGCGGTGCGCAGACGCCCTGGCTGCCGGTGTGGATGTGCTGGGCGTGACCGTAGGGCATCCCCTGCAGCAGGGCGGGCGCGCCGGCCACGTTGACGGTGATCGTGGCCTGGTCACCGGTCACGTCCACCATGGCGGTACCGGCCGCCGTGCTGTTGTTGACCGGAGCCAGTTGCGCTTGGAAGGACCAGGAATCGGCCGCGGTGGCGGGGCCTGCGGCGAGCGCCAGTGCCCCCAGGGTGAGAGTGGGAAGGGCGAGGAGAGCGGACTTCTTCATGACGATGGCCTTTCGGCTGGATGGGTGCGGGGCCGAACTGTGAGGCAATTCACAGCCTACTGTCCATTTCGGGGGCCGACCAGGATCCATGCAAAGGGCAGAAGTTTGTCTGACCTGGGGCGACCGTGATGGACCGCCGTGTACCCCGCCACGCTCGCCATGAGCCCGAGGGCGGATGGGGCGACTGATCCGTGCCAGTGTGGCCGGACATGCGAAGGCCCCGGGCTCCTGTCGAGACAGGGACCCGGGACCTTCGACCTGGGCGGAAGGTAAGGGATTTGAACCCTTGGTACGGGGTTACCGCACACTGGTTTTCAAGACCAGCTCCTTAGGCCGCTCGGACAACCTTCCAGTGTCGCGCGCTCCCGTGGGGCGCGGGCGAACGAGTCGCCATTATTCCATGCGCCGCGCCTAGGGGGCCAATGCCCTCGGCGCGGTGCGGGGAGGGGGGCGGTGGTGCGCCCCTGGTGCGGGTGATGCCGCTGCGGGAGGATGGGGCACAACGTCGTCGTCACGGAAGGAAGTGCCATGCGAGCAGTACGCGATGTCCGATCCGGAGGCCCGGAGGTCCTCGAGGCCGCGGAGACCGCCGAGCCGCGGCTGACCCCGGAGGGGGTCCTGATCGCCGTGACCGCCGCCGGGCTCAACCGCGCGGACGTCCTGCAGCGCAACGGCAACTACCCCGTCCCGCCGGACGCCACGGACATCTTCGGCCTGGAGGTGTCGGGCACGGTCGTGGAACTCGGGGCGGACGTCCCGGAGGCGGCGGGGCTCGCGGTGGGGGACAGCGTCGTCGCCCTCGTGGACTCGGGCGGCTACGCCGAACGCGTGGTCGTGCCGTGGCGGCAGGTCCTCCCGCTGCCCGACGGCGTGGATCCGGTCGCCGCGGCGGGGCTGCCCGAGGTGGCCGCGACCGTGTTCTCCAACGTGTTCATGGCCGCCGCGGCCCGGGAGGGGGAAACCCTGCTCGTGCACGGCGGAGCGGGCGGGATCGGGACGCATGCGATCCAGGTGGCTCGCGCCCTGGGGCTCACGGTGCTGGCGACCGTGGGCAGTGACGAGAAGATGCGCGTCGTGAGCGAGCTCGGGGCCACGCCCATCAACTACAAGGACGAGGACTTCGTGGAACGGGTCCGCGAGCTCACGGACGGCCACGGCGCGGACGTGATCCTGGACGTCGTCGGCGCCAAGTACCTCGAGCCCAACCTCCAGGCCGTGGCGACGAACGGGCGCATCGTCATCATCGGGATGCAGGGTGGGATCAAGGGCGAACTCAACGTGGGGCGGTTGCTCAACAAGCGAGCCGCGGTGATCGGTACGACTCTGCGGGCACGCCCGGCGGACGAGAAGGCGCGGATCATGGCGGCGGTGCGCGAATACGTGTGGCCGCTCGTGGCGTCCGGGCAGGTGCGTCCCCTGGTCGCGCGCACGTTCCCGCTCGACCAGGTGCGTGAAGCGCACGAGTACTTCGACAGCGGATCGCACGTGGGCAAGGTGCTGCTGACCGTGTGATCGGGGTGCCCGCGACAGGGTGCCAATGCCGGGGCAATGTGGTCCCGCTCGCATACACTCGTGCCAACAATCACACGCTTCTGCCAGCGTGTTGGCACGAGATTCGGAGTCTTCCCCATGAGCACCACACATCAGCAATCGGCGGGCGCACCCCGGCCCGCGGGGGAGGGTCGCACCGACCTACCCCCCAACCACGTGGACCCCGACGTCCTGGAACATGAGCAGACTCGCTGGACCCCGCTGCGGATCGTGATCTGGGTGGGCATCGCCCTGCTGGGGGCGGTCGCGTGGGCCATGATCGCGTTCGTGCGCGGTGAGTCCATCAACGCCATCTGGTTCGTCTTCGCGGCGGTGTGCAGCTACTTCATCGCGTACCGCTTCTACTCCAAGTTCATCGAGCGCAAGCTGACCCGCCCGGACGACCGGCGCGCTACGCCGGCGGAGTACAACGCCAACGGCAAGGACTTCATGCCCACCGACCGGCGGGTGCTCTACGGTCACCACTTCGCGGCGATCGCAGGCGCGGGCCCGCTGGTGGGACCGGTGCTGGCCGCCCAGATGGGGTATCTCCCCGGGACCATCTGGATCATCGTGGGTGTGATCCTGGCCGGTGCGGTCCAGGACTACCTGGTGCTGTTCTTCTCGATGCGCCGCGGTGGCCGTTCCCTGGGTCAGATGGCCCGTGAGGAGCTCGGCGTGGTGGGCGGGTACGCCGCGATCATCGCGACCCTGGCGATCATGATCATCATCGTGGCCATCCTCGCGCTCGTGGTGGTGAACGCCCTGGGCGAGTCGCCGTGGGGTGTGTTCTCCGTGGGGATGACGATCCCCATCGCGCTGTTCATGGGTGTCTACCTGCGGTACCTGCGCCCGGGCAAGGTCATGGAGGTCTCGATCATCGGGTTCGTCCTGCTCATGGCCGCGATCGTGGCCGGTGGCTGGGTCGCGGGCACGGACCTCGGCGCCCAATTGTTCACCCTGGACCGCGTGACCCTCGCGTGGTGCGTGATCGTCTACGGGTTCATCGCGGCCGTGCTGCCCGTGTGGTTGCTGCTGTCCCCGCGCGACTACCTCTCCACGTTCATGAAGGTGGGCACCATCGTGCTGCTCGCGGCCGCCATCGTGGTGGTGCGCCCGGAGATCACGGTCCCCGCGGTCAGTGAGTTCGCGGGCCGCTCGGACGGGCCCGTGTTCTCCGGTTCCCTCTTCCCGTTCCTGTTCGTGACCATCGCGTGCGGTGCGCTCTCCGGGTTCCACGCCCTGATCGCATCAGGAACCACGCCCAAGATGGTCGAGAAGGAACGCCAGACCCGCTTCATCGGGTACGGCGGCATGCTCATGGAGTCCTTCGTGGCCATCATGGCGCTCGTGGCGGCGGTGTCGATCGACCGCGGCATCTACTTCGCCATGAACTCCTCCCCGGCGGCCACCATGGGCACCGTGGAGGGCGCCGCGGCGTTCGTGAACTCTCTGGGTCTCTCCGGCGTGCACGTGACCCCGGAACTGCTGCAGGGCACCGCGGACGCCGTGGGCGAGGAGACCATCATCTCCCGCACCGGCGGCGCACCCACCCTCGCGCTCGGGCTGTCGCACATCATGCACCAGTGGCTCGGCGGGGCCTCCATGATGAGCTTCTGGTACCACTTCGCGATCATGTTCGAGGCCCTGTTCATCCTCACCGCGGTGGACGCCGGCACGCGCGTGGCCCGCTTCATGCTCACCGACACCCTGGGCAACTTCATCCCCAAGTTCCGCGACGCCGATTGGCGCGCGGGTGCGTGGCTCACCACGGCCATCATGGTCGCCGGCTGGGGATCCATCCTGATCCTGGGCGTCACGGACCCGCTGGGCGGGATCAACACGTTCTTCCCGCTGTTCGGCATCGCCAACCAGCTGCTCGCGGCCATCGCGCTCGCGGTGTGTCTGGCCATCGCGGCCAACCTGCACCGCTTCAAGTACCTGTGGATCATCCTGCTGCCGCTCGCCTTCGACGTCCTGGTTACCGTCACGGGGTCCTGGCAGAAGATCTTCTCCCCGGATCCCAAGGTGGGCTATTGGGCCAATCACTTCGCGTTCAAGGACGCACTGGCCCAGGGGCAAACGAGCTTCGGGACCGCCAAGAACGTGGAGGCCATGGAAGCGGTCGTGCGCAACACGTTCGTGCAGGGCACCCTGTCCATCCTCTTCGTGGTGCTCACGATCATCGTGGTGATCATGGCCGTCGTGGAGGCCGTCAAGGCGTTGCGCGGGCACGAGCGCCGCACGCACGAGGACCCCTACGTGGAGTCCCGCTTCTACGCGCCGTCGGGCCTGGGCGCCACACCGTCCGAGAAGGCCCTGGCCAAGCAATGGGACGCGCTGCCGATCGAGCAGCGCACCCCCACCGGCGGAGGACACCACTGATGTCGGGCGCGGCGCAGATCCCGGTGCTCGCCCGCGTCGGCTCGTGGTGGCGCGGCGCGTTGCGATTCGGCAACGGGGTGCTCGGCGCGGACAAGTACGAGCGTTACGTGCAGTACCACCGGGCCTCGGGGTGCGGGACGCCGCTCATGACGGAACGCGAATTCTGGCGGGACTACCAGGACTGGCAGGAGGCGCACCCCGAGGGCCGGTGCTGCTGAAGCGGTACCATGGACCGCTGCCCGCGGGTGGCGGATCGGAAAGGGGTATCGGTGGGTTTCTTCAGCGACTACAGGGCCACGCGCCGCGACGAACGTGAACTGGGCGAGGGCGTCTGGCGCCGGGCCCACGACCGCTTCAAGCGCGGCCTGGACCGCTACCACCAGATCCTGGAATCCGTGCGCGACCCCGAGCTGCGCGCCGCCGCCGTGCCGGTGGCCAATGACCTCGCGGACCTCCTGCCCAGGGTGCGCGCCGTGTGCATGGAAGCGCACGTGCGCGCCCCCTCGCGCTCGCAGGACATCCCGCACTCCACGGACGGCTACCTCTCGGACGTGCACCGACAGCTCTCCCGGGCCGGGAATTCCATGGCCCAGGCCGCGGAGGCCCTCACGATGGCGCGGTTCGCCGCGGGTTCCCACGCCCGTCCTGTCGCGTCGGGTCTGGCGGGGGAGGGGACGCCGGGTCTCGCGGGTGACGGGGCGTCGGGCCTCGCGGGTGAGCCCGGTTCCGGGGGCGACGCCGCTGGGTCCCCCGAGCAGCTCTCGGCACCGTCGCAGGGTGTGAGCGCCATCCAACGCCGCTCGGCGGTCGTGACGGAGTACGTGACTGCGGCGGAGCGACTGCTCGGTGAGCATGCGGAGCACTCGCCGGAGGATTGAGGGGTCCGCCGGGTGACGGGTGTGTAACCGGACCCGTGACGTCTCGCGGAATGATTGACGTTTCCCTGGATGGGTGGCGGTCACGCCGGATGAGCGGTGTCTCAGAGGTATTGCACGCTCGGCGCACCCGATGCCCGCAGGCAACAAATGTGGGGGTGGACGGTGGCGTCTCAGGCTCGGGAGGGGCTCCGGGGGTTCCCCTTGCCCGTCGGTCGTGGATCTCGGCCGATCGAAGGAACCCCCGGGGCGCCATTGTGTCCCCTGTCCTGGATCATTGGGCAGCCAGAGCCACAACGTCCTGAGACATATGTTATGGAACAGCGTTGTGTTTAGGAAGTGTTGCGCGAAATCGTTGCCAATATGTCACCGACCTAAGGACCCACAGGTCTGGGGTCATGGATGCCCGGCGGCCGGCGGGGGGCGAGTGACCGGGGCCGGCCGCACCAGACAGGGAGCGAGCCCGGAAATGACGATCCCCGCCCTCTTCGCGGCAGGTCCTGCCGGGGAGAGGGCGGGGATGGTCCGTGGAGCCGCCTGCCGGAATCGAACCGGCGACCTATTCATTACGAGTGAATCGCTCTACCGACTGAGCTAAGGCGGCGTGACCGGGACCGTTGCGGCCCAGATGCACCCGGAAACAGTATCAGATCGGGCCGGAACACCACCAATCACGGATCACCCGCGGATACGGGCGAGTGGCCGCGTGGATGGCACCCGGCGTCGGGCCTCAGTCATCGCACGTGGCGCCCTCGTCCGGCAACGTGCCGTCCAGGAGGTAGTCGTCCACGGCGCGGGTCACGCAGGGGTCGCCGGAGGTGTAGGCGGTGTGCCCGTACCCCTCGTGGGTGAGCAGACGGGCGTCGCCCATCTGCTGCTGTAGGGCCTGGGCCCACGGATACGGTGTGGCGGGATCGTGGGTCGTGCCGATCACCAGGGCGGGGGTCTCCAGATCCGCGCGGTAGTTGTCCAGCGGCTTGACGGGCTTGTCCGGCCAGCCCTGGCACGCGGCCGCACCGTAACCCAGGTAGGGACCGAACGTGGGGGCCTGCTGCGTCATCTCACGGGCCGCCTGGGCCATCTGTTCGTCCGTGACGTCGTTGGACACCGTGTCCAGGCAGGAGACCGCCGTGAAGGCCATGGACACGTTGGACGTGTACTTCCCGGAGGGTTCACGCCCGTGGTTGGAGTCGGAGAACGCCATGAGCGCGTCCAGGTTGCCGTCCAACGCCTGCTGCAGGGCGGAGTTCAGCTGCGGGTACGAGGCGGTCGAGTAGAGGGGGACCAGGATCCCCTCGATCGCGTTGGTCGGTGTGACGGTGCGTCCGTCCGAGACCGTGGGGCGGTCCTGGGCCACGGAGCGCAACATGCGCTGGATGGTGGCCATCCCCGCGTCCACGTCTGCGCCGGCCACGGCGCAGTCGTTGTTCGTCTCCTGGCAGTCGGCCACGAAGTGGCGCAGGTTGTCCTCGAAGCCCTTGGCCTGCGCGAGCGTGGTGGCGCGGTCGTCGAGGGCGGGGTCCACGGCGCCGTCCAGCACCATGCGCCCTGCACGCTGGGGGAACAGGTGCGCGTACGTGGCGCCGATCTCGGTGCCGTAGGAGAACCCCAGGTAGTGGGTCGTGGGCTGGTCCAGGACGGCGCGCAGGACGTCCAGGTCCCGGGCCACGCTCTGGGTGTCCATGTGGGAGACCACGGCCGAGGAGTGCTCGTGGCACTTCTCGCCGATCTCCCGGGAGCTCTGCCGTACCTCGTCCAGGGACTGCCGGCGCGGGTCGAAAGCCGGTTCGGAACGCCACTGGTCCATCTCCCGGTCCGTGAGGCAGCGGATCCCGTCCGAACGGTCCACACCGCGGGGGTCGAATCCCACGAGGTCGTAGTTCTTGCGCACCTCCTTGGCCGTGAAGTAGTCCGCGGAGCCCATCATGTCCACACCGGAGCCGCCCGGCCCGCCGGGGTTGAGGAACAGGGCGCCCACGGGGGAAGAACCGGTGGCCTTCAACCGGGCGATCTCCACGGTGGTGCCACCGGCGGAGGGGTTCGCGTAGTCCACCGGGACCGTGATGCCCGCGCACTCCAGACCGCTCGGGAACTGTTGCCGTTCGGAGGTCTTGGTGCACTCCCGCCACTGCGGCGTCTGGGTGTAGTAGGACGTCAGCGCGGAGTCCACGCCGGAGGTGACGTCCGGGTCCGCGCTGCCCCGGGCGTCGGTCTCCCGGGAGGGATCGGCGCACGCGGTCAGGGCCAGCGCGGCGGTGCACAGCAGGACGGCCAGGCGGCGGGGGAGGGAACGGTTCACGGGGTCCTCTCGGGTCAGACGATGGCCACCATCATGGCCTCGAACGCGAGTTGTGCGCTGACGTTGGTGCGGATGCGGCGCCGGGTCTCGCTGATCACGTCGATCTTGTGCAGGGTGTGCTCGGCGGTGGTATTGGTCGCGTACCCGTGGATCTGCTCACCCAGGTGCTGGTTGATCAGGGCCGTCCCGGTGTCGAGCTGCACGCTCAGCACGTCCCGGTAGAACGTGGTGAGGTCGATCAGGAAGCGGTCCAGGGTGTCGGTCTGGATGCGCCGGGAACGCCGCTTCTGATCCGCTTCGAGCCGGTTCAGGGCACCCCGGATGGCGGGTGGCACGCGGCCGGTCTCGGGGGCACCCATGGCCACGAGCAACTGCGCGCGTTCCTCGTCGTTGCGGGCTTCGGCGTCCGCGGTGGACTCGTCCACGGCGAGGCGGTGCAAGCGGTCCGCGGCCTTGACCGCCCGGGTCACCCCGTGCATGGACAGCGGCAGGGAGACGACCTCCTGGCGGCGGGTGCGGGCGTCGTCGTACAGGGCGAGTCGCGTGGCCACACCCACGTGGCACTGGGACAACCGCGCGCACTCGATGGCGCGCTGCTCCGGGACCCCGTGCCGGGCCACGAGCAACCGGGCGACGTCCTCGGGGGACGGGACCTTGAGGGTCACGGCGCGGCAGCGTGAACGGATGGTGACGAGCACGTCCATGGGGGACGGGGCGCACAACAACCAGATGGTGTGCGGCGGGGGTTCCTCGATGCTCTTGAGCATCACGTTGGAGGTGCGCTCGGTCATCCGATCGGCGTCCTCGACGATCATGATCCGCCACGAGCCCACGGACGGCCGGTCCTGCGCCTTGACCACGAGCTCGCGGGCTTCCTCGATGCTGATCTGCGGGTTCTCCGTGACGAAATGGGTCACGTCCGCGTGGGTCCCGGCGAACGCCGTGCGGCACGCGTGGCACGTGCCGCAGCCCGTGCCGTGCTCGCACAACAGTGCGGCGGCCAGGGCGCGCGCGGCCGTGGAGCGACCGGAGCCCGGGGGCCCTGTGAACAACCACGCGTGGGTCGGGTCGTTGTCGCGGGCCGCGCGTTGCAGCTGCCCCACCACGCGGGGCTGACCGACGACCTCGTCCCACACGCTCACGCGGAGACCTCCGTGCGCTCGGCGAGGATCCCGGTGACCCGGTCCACGATCGCGTCCGTGAGCTCGGCCGCGGGCGCGGACGCGTCCAGGACAAGGTAGCGGGAGGGTGCCTGCGCGGCGAGCTCGCGGAAGGCCGCGTTGACGGCGTCGTGGAACGCCCGCGCCTCGGATTCCATGCGGTCCGTGACCAGGGCGCGCTCGCGGCGTCGGGCCTCGGCGGTGGTCTGGTCCACGTCCAACAGCACGGTGAGCTCCGGGACGAGACCCTGGACGGCCCACCTGTTCAGTTCGAGCACGCGTTCGGTCCCCAGACCGCGCCCCGCCCCCTGGTAGGCCACGGAGGAGTCCACGAACCGGTCGCAGATCACGACCTCCCCGCGCTCGAGGGCGGGGCGGATCCTGCGCGCCACGTGGTCCGCGCGCGCGGACGCGAACAACAGCGCCTCGGTCACCGCGGACACCGGCGCGTGGGAGGGATCGAGCACGAGCGAGCGCACCGATTCCGCGAGGGGTGTGCCCCCGGGCTCGCGCGTGAGCGTCACGGTGCGACCTTCGCGGCGCAGAGCGGCCGCGAGCGCCGTGGCCTGGGTGGACTTCCCGGCGCCGTCACCGCCTTCGAACACGATGAGGGCCCCGCGCGCTGATTGCTTCACGCCCCCACTGTAGCGATCGCAACCGACAGTCACAGCGCTGCCGTGGGCGTCCACAGGACGGGCCGCACGGTGGCGCGGGATTAGGCTGGAGCAATGCGTAAAGACACCGTGGTGGTCGCCGGAGGCCGCCCCGATCACGAACACGACGCGCCCGTGAACCCGCCCGTGGTGCTGACCTCCACCTACCGGGGCATCGGGGAGCTCGACCCCGCGGACCGCACCTACGCGCGGTTGACCAACCCCACGTGGGAGGCGTTCGAGGACGTCCTGGCCCAGCTCGAGGAGGCCCCGAGCCCCGCGCTGTCCTACGCGTCCGGGCTCGCCGCGATCACCGCGGTGCTCACCCTCGTGCCCGTGGGCGGCACGCTCGTGCTGCCGCGCCACAGCTACCAGGGCAGCGTGGCACTCGCGCACACGTGGCAGGAACGCGGCATCTTCACGGTGCGCACCGTGGACATCGCGGACACCGAGGCCACCCTCGCGGCACTCGACGGCGCGGACATGCTCTGGATCGAGAGCCCCACCAACCCGATGCTCGAGATCGCGGACGTGCCCGCACTCGTGCGCGCCGCGCGGGAGAAGGGGGTGCTCACGTGCGTGGACAACACGTTCGCCACGCCCCTGCTGCAGCGTCCCCTGGGCGTGGGGGCGGATCTGGTGGTGCATTCCGCGACCAAGTACATCGCCGGTCACTCGGACGTGTTGATGGGTGCGGTGCTGTGCGCCACGCCCGAGCTGCGGCAACGCCTGCATTCCCAGCGATCTCTCGAGGGCGGGATCCCCGGGCCCTTCGAGGCGTGGCTCGCGCTGCGCGGCGTGCGTACCCTCGCGGTGCGCGTGGAGCGTTCCATGGCCAACGCCGCGGAACTGGCCCGCCGGCTCGAGGCCCACCCCGCCGTGGCCCACGTGCGCTACCCGGGCCTCGCGTCCGATCCCGGCCACGAGCGCGCTGCCGCGCAATTGCAGGGCGGTTTCGGTTCGGTGATCTCGGTGGTCCCCCACGGCGACGTCGCTGCGGCCGAACGTCTCCTGACGGGCCTTCGCGTGTGGACCCCCGCCACGTCCCTGGGCGGGGTGGAGTCCTTGATCGAGCGGCGTCGTCGCCACCACGACGAACCGGAGACCGTCCCCGAGAACCTGCTGCGCCTGTCCGTGGGGATCGAGAACGTGGAGGACCTCTGGGAGGACCTCCGGGCCGGACTCGACGCGCTCGCGGATCGGTAGACTGACCCCGTGACTTCCATCCCTTGGGCCATCGTTCTGGCGAACTACCTGGACTACGCCATCACCCTGGTGGTGGCCGTCCTCGCGCTGCTCGCGGTGTTCGACTGCCTGCGGCGTTCGGCGGTGCAGTTCGAACGCGCGTGGAAGCGGACCAAGACGTTCTGGCTCGCCCTGACCGGTGGTGCCGCGGTGGTGTCCGTGTTCAGCGCGGTCTTCTCCACCCTCACGCTGCTGGCCGTGGGTGTCCCGGGGACCGGCTCGTTGATCCTGATGCTGATCGCCGCGACGATCGCGGGGGTGTACCTCGCGGATGTGCGCCCCGCCGTCTCGGGCGAGTCCAAGAACCCCGGGTACTGGTGACCTGTACCCCCGCTCGGGGCCACTGATCGAACACCCATAGGGCCATCCCGCAACTGCTCCGCGGCTCAGCCGTCGACGCGCCATCCCGGCTCGTCCGGTGCGACCGCGGACCACGGCACCGTGAGTTCCCCGAGCCGCCACCGGTGGGGCCCGTGCAGTACGGGCCACCCGGCGGCGCGCAGGTCCCGGCACATCGCCGTCCAGCGCTGCCGATGACCGAACGGTGACAGGGCCGCGTTGGCCAGCCACGCGGCGTCGGCGGCCGCGAGGAACGCGTGGACCCGCTCGCCCGGCACGTTGCGGTGGATCAATGCCTTGGGCAGTCGCGCGGCCACGTCCGAGGGCACGGCGAACGCCCCCGGACGCATGCTCACGGTGAAGGTGCGCGGGCCCTCTACCGTGCAACACAACCACGTGGCCAGGCGCCCGATCTCGTCGCACGTGCCGTCCATCAGGACCCCGCCCGGTGCGAGCCGCCAGCACGCGAGGTGCCACGCGGCCGGGACCTCTTCCACCGGGTACTGCCGCAGCACGTTGAACGCGCGCACGAAGACCGGGGAGCGGGAACCGGTCGGGATCTCGAAGCCCCCGCGCCGGAAGGACAAACCCGGGCGGGCGTGCTGCTGGGCAGCCGCCACGCGGTCCGGGTCGATCTCGATGCCCATGACCTCCACATCCGGGCGCACCGTGCGCGCCCGCTGCCACAGCTCGACCGCGGTGATCGGGGCCGCCCCGAACCCCAGGTCCACGAGCAGCGGATCATGCGCGCGGCGCACGAGCGGGGCCAGGACCCCGGTCAGGTAACGGTCCGCGCGCCGGAGGCGGTTCGGGTTCGTGGTCCCGCGGGTGATCGATCCCACGGGGCGGGGCTGGGCTGACACACCCACACTGTAGTGCGCACGCCACGACACGCGTTCCCTCGGTGGCCCCGGGGTGGGACAATGGCCCCATGGCTAACGATTCCGCTACCCACAAGCTCATCCTGCTGCGCCACGGTCAGTCCGACTGGAACGAGAAGAACCTGTTCACGGGCTGGGTGGACGTCCCGCTCACGGACAAGGGCCGCGCCGAGGCCACCCGCGGCGGTGAACTGATCGCCGAGAACCAGCTGCTGCCGGACGTGGTGCACACCTCCCTGTTGCGCCGCGCCATGAACACCGCCAACCTCGCGCTCGACGCCGCGGACCGCCTCTGGATCCCCGTCAAGCGGTCCTGGCGGCTCAACGAGCGCCACTACGGTGCCCTGCAGGGCAAGAACAAGGCGGAGATCCGCGAGGAGTACGGCGAGGAACAGTTCATGGTCTGGCGCCGTTCCTACGACACCCCGCCGCCCGCCCTGGACGATTCGTCCGAGTGGTCGCAGGCCGGGGACCCCCGCTACGCGGACGTCGCCGAGCTGCCCCGCACCGAGTGCCTCAAGGACGTCCTGGAGCGGTTCCTGCCGTACTGGGAGGAGCAGATCGTCCCCGATCTCAAGAGCGGCAGGACGGTCCTCGTGGCCGCGCACGGCAACTCGCTGCGTGCGCTCGTCAAGCACCTGGACGGCATCTCGGACGACGACATCGCCGGGCTGAACATCCCCACGGGCATCCCGCTGTACTACGAGCTGGACCAGAACCTCAAGCCCGTGACCCCGGGTGGGCGCTACCTGGACCCGGACGCCGCCGCCGAGTCCATCAAGGCCGTGGCCAACCAGGGCAAGAAGTAACCCTTCCGGCACCGTGAAGAATCCCCGGCACCCTTCGGTGCCGGGGATTCTTCTTGTCGCCGTGTCGCGCGGGGCCGCATGGACGGCACCGCTCGGAGCGATCGGACGACGCCGCTCGGGTCGGTTCCCGGATGATCCCACCCGGGGTGCGCCGTCACGGGTCCCGGCGGCTCACGCCACCGGGACCCGCACCGCTCACTCGCCGGCGTCGGTGCCGATGTGGCCGTGGCCGGTGGGGTGGCTGTCGGTCGCGGGGGCCCAGTCGCCGGTCACGAGGTAGGAGACCTTGCGGGCCACGGAGACGCCGTGGTCACCGATGCGTTCGAGGTAGCGGGAAGCGAGCGTGACGTCCACCGCGGTGGGCACGGAGGAATCCCAGTCGGGATCCGCGAGCATCTCGAACACCTGCTGGTGCTTGAGGTTCAGCTCGGACTTCAACGCGAAGATCTGGTCCGCCTCGGAGATGTCCCGGTCCTCGAGCACGGAGATCACGCGCTCGACCAGACGCGCGTCGATGTCGAACATCTCCTCGAAGTGCCCGCGCATGGCCTCGGGCAGGACGGGCTCGGGGAAGCGCAACCGGGCCAGCTGGGCCAGGTGACGGGCCAGGTCGCCCATGCGCTCGAGCGAGGCACTCATACGCAACGCGCCCACGATCATGCGCAGGTCGGAGGCCACGGGGGACTGCAGGGCCAGGATGTCGATGGAACGCTCATCGAGATCGTTCTGCAGGAAGTCGATGCGAGCGTCGTTGGAGATGACCTCTTCGGCCACCTGGATGTCGGCGTCGAGGAATGCGGTGCGGGCGCTGCCCAATGCCTGCTGCACGAGCGTGGCGATCTGAATCAGCTCCTCACCGACCTGGTGGAGCTCAGCCTGGAAAACCTTACGCACAGGGGGCGTCCTTTCGTTCATGGCAAGTCCTGGTCCGTAGCCTACGCGGGTTGAGTGGGCCGGGTGCCATCGGGATGTCATCGGGGGAGCGGCACGACGAATTCGCACGCGCCCGACCAGGTTCACAGGCTGCCGTGAACGAATCGTCATCCCCAGGTGAACGTTCGTTGAACCGGCCCCCACGGGGCGCGGATCACCGGGGCGCGTCCG
This sequence comes from Kocuria marina, assembly GCF_000786655.1. Lineage (GTDB taxonomy): Bacteria > Actinomycetota > Actinomycetes > Actinomycetales > Micrococcaceae > Kocuria > Kocuria marina_A. The sequence goes on from NZ_JROM01000008.1 coordinate 27,141, forward strand.
GGCGGGCCGTCTAAGCTGACACCGTGAGCGATACGTCGATTGCCCTGCTGGCCGGTTTCATCGGCTTCCTGCTCGGCATCAGCGGGGTGATCGCCGTGCGGGTGAGCCAGCGGCGTCGTCATTCGCTGGCGGACGTCCAGGAACCCACGCTGCCCGAGGGCACCGCGGAGATCCTCGCGGCACTGGGCCTCGCGTACGTCGTGGTCGACGGCGTGGACGGCGTCGTGCGCGCCTCGCCCGCGTCCTACGCGTACGGGATCGTGCGCGGGCACACGGTGGTGCACCAGGACCTGCTGGAGATGATCCGCAGTACGCGCCGCAACGGCGTCGTGGAGGAGAAGCGCCTGGAGCTGACCCGCGGGCAGTTCCAGCACGGGTCGATCGTGCTGGACGTGCGGGTCGTGACCATCGCGGACGAGTACATCCTGTTGCTCGCGGACGACCAGACCGAGATCGTGCGCGCCCAGTCCATCCGCACCGACTTCGTGGCCAACGTCTCCCACGAGTTGAAGACGCCCGTGGGCGCCATCAGTCTGTTGTCCGAGGCCATCGAGGACGCCGCGGAGGACCAGGACGCGGTGCGGCACTTCGCGGCGAGCCTGCAGCGCGAGTCCATGAGGCTGAGCGCGCTCGTGCAGGACATCATCGAACTGTCCCGGTTGCAGGCCACGGACGTGGTGGCCAAGGGCACCGCCGTGGATCTCAACCGTGCGGTGCGCGAGGCCGTGGACCGTAACAAACTGGCCGCGGAGGCCAAGAACATCAGCATCAAGGTGGGCGGGCGGATCGAGACCCCCGTGTTCGGGGACCCGGACATGCTCGTGACCGCGGTGCGCAACCTGATCGACAACGCCGTGCGGTACTCCCCGGAGAACACCCGCGTGGGCATCGGCCTGCGGGAGCGGGAGGGGATGGCGCACATCACCGTCACGGATCAGGGCCCCGGCATCACGGAGACCGAGCAGGACAGGATCTTCGAACGTTTCTACCGGGTGGACAGTGCTCGGTCCCGCCAGACCGGGGGTACCGGTCTGGGACTGAGCATCGTCAAACACGTCATGGCGCAGCACGGCGGGGAGGTCTCCGTGTGGTCCCAGCCGGGCCGGGGGTCCACGTTCACCCTCGTGCTGCCGCCCATGGAGGAACCCGAGGACCAGGCGGAGCCCCCGCGCGGAGGGCTGCGTAAACAGCGAGTGGAGGAGCGCGCGTGACCCAGATTCTCATAGTCGAGGACGAGGAATCCCTGAGCGACCCGTTGGCGTACCTGCTGGGCCGTGAGGGGTTCGAGGTCACCGTGGTCGCGGACGGGCTCGAGGCCGTGGCGCAGTTCGACCGCACCGGCGCGGACCTCGTCCTGTTGGACCTCATGCTGCCCGGCCAGTCGGGGACCGAGGTCTGCAAACAGATCCGGCAGCGTTCCACCGTCCCGATCATCATGCTCACCGCCAAGGACGCGGAGATCGACAAGGTGCTCGGGTTGGAGCTCGGCGCGGACGACTACGTGACCAAGCCGTACTCGTCCCGCGAACTCGTGGCGCGGATCCGGGCGGTGCTGCGGCGTCGTTCCGAACCGGAGGAACTGATCACGGCCACGGTGGCCGCGGGTCCCGTGCGGATGGACGTGGAACGTCACGTGGTCCACGTGGGTGGGGAGCCGGTGGCCATGCCGCTCAAGGAGTTCGAGCTGCTGGAGATGCTGCTGCGCAACGCGGGCCGCGTGCTCACCCGGGGCCAGCTCATCGACCGGGTGTGGGGTTCCGACTACGTGGGGGACACCAAGACCCTGGACGTGCACATCAAGCGGCTGCGTTCCAAGGTGGAGCCGGAGCCGTCCGCGCCGCAGCACATCGTGACCGTGCGCGGTCTCGGGTACAAGTTCGAGCCCTGATCCCGACGCCTCCACCGAGCGGCACCCGTACGACGTAAGGACCGCACCCTGAGCAGGGTGCGGTCCTTACGTCTGTACACCGGTCAGAGAAAGCGAGCGCCCGGACCCTCGTGTTCGGGGCCCGGGCGCTCACTCGGTCGCGCCGGTCGGCGCGGGGGGAAGGGTCAGTGCCCGCCGTGCGCCTCGCCCTCGGGGGCCGGGGTGTTGGAGGGGTTGGCCGGGGTGGACGGTGCGCCACCGGGCACGAAGGATGCGTAGCGCGGGTAGGTGTGGTCCAGGACGGGGACCTGGATGGTCTGGTCCTGGTCGTCCGCGGTGAACGTGGTGTCCACCATCAGGCCGGGGTTCGCGCCGGCGCGGTCCAGCAGCACGGGCCGGGACTTCTCGAGCACGACCTCCTGGTTGGCGGGGACCTCCACGCTCGCGCGGGCGCCGTTCGCGTCCATGGTGACGGTCTCGGGCTGGTCGCCGGTGTTGATCAGGGTGCCCAGCACGCGGCCCTCGGAGTTCTCGTCCTCGGCGACGACCAGGATGTTGCGCAGCTGGACGTCACCCAGGTCCATCTGGATCCCGTCCGCCGGGGCGTAGCTGTCCATGGTGGCCTGCGGGCTGATGTACGCGCACCCGCTCACACCGGTCAGGACGGCGAGTGCCGCCGCACCCATTCCGAGGTGCTGCAACTTCTTGTGGGCGGCGTTCTTCACGGCACGAACTCCTCGGGCTCTCTGACAGCGGGTGCAAAATCTGCAGTCAGTCTATCGGTTTGGCCACGGATCGTCTGCATCCGCGCCCCGTTCGTGGCGCGTCCGCGGGCCCGAGGTGCGCGCGCTATGGAGTGTCGACGACGCCGCGCGGCCGGGTCACGCACACCGGCCCGGGCGCTCCCCGGGTGGCCTCCGTAAGGCCCCGTCACGCGGTCCGTGGGGCGGCCCCGGAAGGGGGCTCGCGGGAAAGTGGGCAATCATACACCGTGGTAGACTTGGCGGGCTGAAAGGGGTTTGTGCATGGTTTTTGAGGTTGGCGAAACGGTTGTTTATCCGCACCACGGTGCCGCAACCATCGAGGAGATCAAGACTCGCACCATCAAGGGCGAGGAGAAGATGTATCTCCGGTTGAAGGTCACCCAGGGCGATCTCATGATCGAGGTCCCGGCGGAGAACGTCGATCTCGTGGGTGTGCGGGACGTCGTGGACGAGGACGGCCTCAAGGAGGTCATCGCGGTCCTGCAGGCCCAGGACGCCGAGGAAGCCTCCAACTGGTCGCGCCGCTACAAGGCCAACCTCGAGAAGCTCGCCTCCGGTGACGTCCTCAAGGTCGCGGAGGTCGTGCGTGATCTGTGGCGCCGCGATCGCGGCAAGGGTCTGTCCGCCGGCGAGAAGCGCATGCTTACCAAGGCCCGCCAGATCCTCACCTCCGAGCTGGCCCTCGCCAAGAAGATCGACGAGGAAGAAGCGGAGAAGCGCCTGGACGACATCCTGTCCGCGGCCTGATTCCCGCAGCACGTCGTCGTGTCCCAGAACTATGACCTCGCGAGCCCGTCCGCCATGGACGGGCTCGCCGTCATTGTGGTGGCCGCCGGTTCCGGCACGCGGCTCGGGTACGGGATGCCCAAGGCGCTCGTCCCCGTGGCCGGTCGACCGATCCTGGAGCACGCGCTCGCCACGGTGCGCGGGACCTTGCCCGGTGCCGCGGTGATCGTGACCGTACCCGCCGGGGACACGGACCTCACGGCCGTCGCGCGCGCCGCGGGGGCCGTGGCCGTGACCGGAGGTGCCACACGCGCCCAGTCGGTCGCGGCGGCACTGACCGCGCTGCCCGCGGGTGTCACCCACGTCCTGGTGCACGACGCCGCTCGCTGTCTCACTCCGCCCGCCGTCCTCGAGCGCGTGGTCACCGCCCTGCAGGCGGGCGCGCAGGCCGTGGTTCCCGTGACCCCGGTGACCGACACCGTGCGCGGGGTGGACACCCACGGGCGCAGTACCGGGACGGTGGACCGGGCGGGGCTGCGCAGCGTCCAGACACCCCAGGGTTTCGACCGTGCACTGCTCGAACGGGTGAACCGCGCGGCCGGTCTGCTCCCGGACGGCCCACTGGACGCCACGGGGGAGGACCCCCAGCTCGGGCACAGCGTTCGAACGGCAGAGGCGGCCGCCACGGCGACGGGTTCCGCAGGGGATCCCGAAGGCATCACGGACGATGCGAGTCTCGTGGAACTGTTCGCCCCCGAACACCCCGTGGAATTCGTGGCCGGGGACGAGGAGTCCTTCAAGATCACCCGTCCCCTGGACCTGGTACTCGCCCTCGCGATTCTGCGCGAGCGGGAGCCGGCCCGTCCGGCACAATGGCCGCATGACTGACGCAACCCCGGGCCCCACCGACCGACCGGCCCCCGCAGAGGAACCCGCGCCGTACCCCGTCCCGCTCGTGGGGATCGGGGTGGACGTGCACGCGTTCGGCCCGGAGGACACCCCGCTGTGGATCGCGGGACTCATGTGGCCCGGCGAGCGGGGACTGAGCGGGCACTCGGACGGGGACGTCGTGGCACACGCCGCGGCGGACGCGCTGTTCTCCGCGGCCGGCGTGGGGGACCTGGGTGCGCACTTCGGAACGGACCGCCCGGAGTTCGCGGGGGCCTCGGGATGTCGGATCCTCTCGGAGGCAGTGCGGATCGTGACCAAGGCAGGCTTCCGGGTGGGCAATGTCTCCGTCCAGCTCGTGGGCAACCGACCCAAGTTCTCCCCGCGGCGGGACGAGGCCGCGGCCGTGCTGACGGAGGCGGCCGGCGCGCCGGTGCACCTGAGCGCGACCACCACGGACGCCCTGGGACTCACGGGCCGGGGCGAGGGCCTCGCGGCGATCGCCACCGCGATCGTGTTCCCGCGCGGCTGAGCCCAGACGGACGACGCCCCTGCCCACCCGGCCGCGACCCAGTAGACGGGGGAGTCTGCCCGGGGAGCCCGCCAGTAGTGCCGGCTGACCGGACTCACCCGCCGCGAGCGTGCAGCGCCGCGCCGTTAGACTGGCACGGTGACTTTGCGCTTCTACGACACCGCTTCCGCGACCGTCAAGGACTTCGTCCCCGTGCGACCCGGCGAGGCGGGCCTCTACTACTGCGGTGCCACAGTGCAGGGCGCACCGCACATCGGCCACGTGCGTTCCGCGCTCGTGTTCGACATCCTGGCCCGCTGGCTGCGCTTCCGCGGCTACGAGGTCACCACGGTGCGCAACGTGACGGACATCGACGACAAGATCCTGGCCAACGCGCACGCCTCGTTCGAGAACGATTACCAGGGTGACCACCCGCGCGAACCGTGGTGGGCGCTGGCCTACCGGTTCGAGGGTGTGTTTGGGCGGGCCTACGCCGCGCTCGGTATCGAGGCCCCCACGTACGAACCCCGGGCCACGGGTCACGTCCCGGAGATGCACTCGCTGATCCAGGAGCTGATCGACGCCGGGCACGCGTACCCCGCCCTCGATGATTCCGGCGACGTCTACTTCGACGTCCGCTCGTGGCCCCGCTACGGCGAGCTCACTCGCCAGCGCGTGGAGGACATGCAGGACGCCCCGGACGCCGACCCCCGCGGCAAGCGCGATCCCCGCGACTTCGCGCTGTGGAAGGGACACAAGGAGGGGGAGCCCGACACGGCGTCGTGGGATTCCCCGTGGGGCCGTGGCCGCCCCGGCTGGCACCTGGAGTGCTCGGCCATGGCCCACAAGTACCTGGGCGCGCACTTCGACATCCATGGCGGCGGCCTGGATTTGCGCTTCCCGCACCACGAGAACGAGCTCGCCCAGTCCACCGCGGCGGGCCGCCCGTTCGCGAACTTCTGGTTGCACAACGGGCTCGTGACGTACGAGGGCGAGAAGATGTCCAAGTCCATCGGCAACACGGTCTCCCCGGCGAGCATGCTCGAGGAAGCACGGCCGCTCGCCGTGCGCTACTACCTGGGCCAGGCCCACTACCGTTCCGTGCTGGACTACCGGCCCACGTCCCTGCGGGAGGCCACCGCCGCCGTCGAGCGCGTGGAGGCCGTCCTCGCGGCCGCGCAGCGTTCCGGACTCAGCGTGTCCTGGGAGCACACGGACGTGCCCGAGGAGTTCGTCGCGGTCATGGACGACGACCTCAACGTGCCCCGCGCGCTCGCGGTGCTGCACGAGACGGTGCGCGCGGCCAACACGGCCCTCGCGGGCCCGGAGGCCGCGACCGCCCAGCCGCTCGTCTCCGCGATCGCGGGCATGTCCGACGTCCTGGGATTGCTCCCCTTGATGAGTCTCGACGGCGCTCGGGACGCCGACGGCGCGGAGCACCGCGCGCTCGACTCCCTCGTCCAGGACCTGCTGGCCCAGCGCGCCGCTGCGCGTGAGGCGAAGGACTGGGCGCTCGCGGACCGAATCCGGGACCAGCTGGCCGCTGCCGGCGTCGTCGTGAAGGACGGCGCCCGGGGGTCCGAGTGGTCCGTGGGGGAATGAGCCTGGCCTAAACTGGAGCCAGATCGCCGACCACCCCGGGGCGGCCCGCGGGCCGTGACCCGTGACAGACACGGAGTACTGACCATGGCCCAGAAGAACCGACCCGGAGCCACGCGCAAGAAGAAGGGTCCGGTCGTGGGTAGCGGCGGCCAGCGCCGCAAGGGCCTGGAGGGCCGCGGCCCCACGCCCAAGGCCGAGGACCGCGTCTACCACAAGGCGTACAAGGCCAAGCAGGCGGCCGCACGCAAGCAGCAGAACCTGCACCGGCGTCCGTCCCGCACGGGGGCCGGGCCCATCAAGGAGGACCTCGTCACGGGGCGCAACGCCGTGCTGGAGGCCCTGCGCGCCGGGGTGCCCGCCAAGACGTTGTTCGTGGCCACCAAGATCGAGATGGACGACCGCGTCAAGGACATCCTGCAGTTGTGCGCCGAGGCCCAGGTGCCCACGCTCGAGGCCTCGCGCGGCGAGCTGGACCGGCTCTCCGCGGACGCGATCCACCAGGGTGTGGTGCTGCAGGTCCCGCCGTACGACTACCAGGACGCGGACGAGCTCGCGGCCTCCCTCATGGCCGACCAGGGTGAGGATTCCCGCCCGCCCCTGCTCATCGCGGCGGACGGGATCACCGATCCCCGCAACCTGGGTGCGATCATCCGCAGTGTCTCCGCGTTCGCCGGGGACGGGGTCATCCTGCCCGAGCGCCGCTCCGCCGGGGTCACGGCGACGGCGTGGAAGACGAGTTCGGGTGCTGCGGCGCGCGTCCCCGTGGCCAAGGCCACGAACCTCACGCGCACGCTCGAGAACTGCAAGAAGCAGGGCTACTTCGTGGTCGGGCTCGACGGCGGCGGGGACGTGGACCTGCCGCAGCTCGAGTTGGCCACCGAGCCCCTCGTGGTGGTCGTGGGTTCCGAGGGCAAGGGCCTGTCCCGCCTGGTGACCGAGCATTGCGACGCGATCGTGTCGATCCCCATCGAATCCGCGATGGAGTCCCTCAACGCGTCCATGGCGGTGGGGATCACGCTGTACGAGATCGCGCGCCGGCGTGCAAGCGCGTAGTCATCCGCTGGGCGTCCACCCCTCCCCGTCCGGGGACGGGACCGCCAACGTCGCGGTGTACGCTCCGGGACTGACCGAGGTGGACCTCGTGTTCCGGCGCCCCGGTGAATCGTGGCAGCGACTGCGGCTCGCGGGGGAGAACCACGGGATCCACTACGCGACCGTCCCGCTCCCGCGGAATGCGCCGGACACGGAACTCACCCCGGACCAGCTCGCACGGGACGTGTGTCCCGCGATGCCCGAGGGAACCGAGTACGGATTCGTGACTGCCCGACCCGCGGGCACTCCCGTGCCGGACCCGGCGCACGAACCGGTCCTGCTGGACCCCTACGGGCGGGGACTCACGCGCGTGGCACCACCGAGCGGCGTCGTCAATCCCGGCGCGGACGCCTACGGCGGGGAGTACGTCTCCGTGGTGGTCGCCCAGGACCACGAGTGGCGCGACCACGACCGGCCCCGGCCGGCGTGGCGGGAGACCGTGATCTACGAGGCCCACGTGAAGGGCCTCACCATGCTGCACCCGGGGATCCCTCACGAGCTGCGCGGCACGTACGCGGGACTCGCGCACCCCGTGATGCTCGAGTACCTGCGCAGCCTGGGGATCACCGCGGTGGAGCTGTTGCCCGTGCACGCCCACCTGGACGAGGCCCACCTGACCGCGAACGGGCTCACCAACTACTGGGGGTACAACACCCTCGGGTTCTTCGCACCCCACGCGGGGTACGCGACCAAGGCCGCCCAGGAGGCCGGGCCCACCGCGGTGCTCAACGAGTTCAAGGCCGCCGTGGACGCCCTGCACGGCGCGGGGCTGCAGGTGTTCCTGGACGTCGTGTACAACCACACCGCAGAAGGCGGACCCACGCAGCGCCCGTACTGCTGGCGCGGGCTCGGGGACCGGGAGTACTACCGCCACGACGAGCACGGCAACTACGTGGACGTGACCGGGTGCGGGAACTCCATGGACTTCGGCACCCCGCAGGTCGTGCGCATGGCGCTGGACTCCCTGCGCTACTGGGTCACGCAGTGCCACGTGGACGGCTTCCGCTTCGACCTGGCCCCCGAACTGGGCCGCGACGAGCACCACCACTTCACGCGCAACCACCCGTTCTTCGTGGCGATCGCCGCGGATCCGGTGCTGCAGGGCGTGCGGATGATCTCCGAACCCTGGGACGTGGGCGCCGGTGGCTGGCAGACCGGGCGCTTCCCCACCGGCTGGGCGGACTGGAACGACCACTACCGGGACACCGTGCGGGACTTCTGGCTCTCGGGTCAGCGCACCATGCGCCGCGGGGGCGGCGGGGGCACCGCCGGTCGGCTCGCCGGGGCGATCTCCGGGTCCGCGGACCTGTTCGCCCCGCACGGGCGCACCACGCTGGCCTCGGTCAACTTCATCACCGCGCACGACGGTTTCACGCTCTACGACCTCACGGCGTACGACGCCAAGCACAACGAGGCCAACCGCGAGAACAACGCGGACGGCACCAACGACAACCACTCGTGGAACCACGACCACGAGGGCTTCTCCCCGGACGTGCGCGTGCGGGCGGCCCGCGCTGCCACAGCACGGAACATGATGGCCACGCTGTTGTTCTCACAGGGCATCCCCATGATCACCGCGGGGGACGAGCTGTTGCGCTCCCAGGACGGCAACAACAACGCCTACTGCCAGGACAACCGGCTCTCGTGGGTGGACTGGCGACTCACACCCCTGGACCGGTCCATGCTGCGCACGACCCAGCGGCTCATCCGGATCCGCCGGGCCTTCCTGGCGAGCCAACCCCGTGACTTCCCCACGCGCCCCCGGGACGTGGTGCTCAACTGGTACGCGAGTTCCGGGGAACCCATGAGCGACGACCTGTGGCAGACGGACGGGGTCCGTGCACTGCAAGTCGTGCTCGGCGCGCGCGGGGGTGACCTCGCGGGACTGTTCGTGCTCAACGGCACCGCATCGCCCGTGGCCGCGGTGCTGCCGCGCTTCGAGAATCCGGCCGGCTCGGACGTGGCGGGGGCCTCGTACCGGCTCGTGCTCGCCACGGACCCTCAGCTCGACGAGCTGACCGGCAACCGGTGGCGTGCGGGGGAGGAGCTCACCGTCCCGGCGCAGAGCATCGCGATGTTCGCGATCGCGTGAACCGGGCGGGCCGCCCGTGGGTGGCCCGCTCGGCGGCGCCCGGTCCGCTCGTGGGCGGGCCGGACGTCAGTCCCCGGCGTTGCGCACGAGAGCGAGCTCGGCCGGTGAGGCCAGCTCGTCGTGGCGCGGCAACACCCGCACGGTGTACCCGAACGGGCCCGAGCGGTCGATCGTGATGGGCCCGGAGAACGTCATGCGCCCCTCGCCCAGCTCGGTCACGTCCTCGAGCGTGGCGTAGGACCGTTCGTGGATGTGGTCGGTTTCCGAGACGCGCCCGTAGCCGACCTGCACGGTCACGTCCTCGGGGGTGAGCTCACCCAGATCCACGTACGCGTTGACCGTGAGCTCGTCACCGATCTGCGGTTCCTGGCGCACACCGTGTGCGTCCACGTGCTCGATCCGCAGTTGCGGCCACGCGCCACGCACGCGCTCGACCCAGTGGGCCGTGCTGCGGGCCAGGGCGCCGTCGTCCGTGGTCACGCGCCGGCCGGCTACGCACGCGGGGACGTACAACTCGTTGACGTAGTCGGTGAGCATCCGCCGGGCGGAGACCTTGGGCCCGAGGGTCGCGAGCGTGTGGCGCACCATGGCAAGCCACTGGTGGGGCACGGTGCTCGCTCGCGACGGCGCGGTGTCGGGCCCGGCCGCGGTCGAGGTGTCCTCGGAACCGTCACCGTAGAACCGCGGTGCCACGTGGCTCTCGATGAGTTCGTAGAGCGCGGCGGCCTCGATGTCGTCGCGCTCGTCCGTGCCGGCCTTGTTGTCCGCGGTGGGGATGGCCCAGCCGTTCTGCCCGTCGTACATCTCGTCCCACCACCCGTCCAGGACGGAGAGGTTGAGACCGCCGTTGATCGCGGCCTTCATCCCGGAGGTCCCGCACGCCTCGAGCGGACGCAGCGGGTTGTTGAGCCACACGTCGCACCCCGGGAACAGGACGCGCGCCATGGCGATGTCGTAGTTCGGCAGGAACACGATCCGGTGGCGGACCTCCGGATCGTCCGTGAACCGCACGAGGTCCTGGATCATCCGCTTACCCATCTCGTCCGCGGGGTGGGACTTGCCCGCGACCACCAACTGCACGGGTCGGCGCGGGTCCAGCAGGATCCGCTTGAGCCGCTCGGGATCGCGCAACATGAGCGTGAGCCGCTTGTACGTGGGAACGCGGCGTGCGAAACCGATGGTCAACACGTCCGGGTCCAGCACGGACTCGGTCCAGCCCAGTTCCGCGTCCGCGGCACCGCGGCGCTTCCACGAGGCCCGCAGGCGCTCGCGGACGTCGTGCACGAGGCGTTCCCGCAGGGCGCGGCGAGTGGCCCACAGCTCGGCGTCGGACACGTCGTAGATCCGGCGCCAGCGCGCGGCCGGGTTGCGGTCGTTCTCCTCCGGGTCCACGGCCATGCGCCACACGGCGGGGTCGATCCAGGAGGGGACGTGCACCCCGTTGGTCACCGAGGTGATCGGGACCTCCTCGGTGTCGAAGCCCTCCCACAGCCCGTGGAACATGGACCGGGACACGGCGCCGTGGAGCTCGGCCACGCCGTTGGCGCGCTGGGCGAGCCGCAGCCCCATGACCGCCATGTTGAACTTGCTCGGGTCACCACCCGGCATGGTCTCCGCACCCAGCTCGAGCACCCGCTCGGAGGGCACGTCCGGGGCGAGTCCCGCGGCGAGGACGTGGGCGATCTGATCGCGTTCGAACCGGTCGATGCCGGCGGGGACCGGGGTGTGGGTCGTGAACACGGTCGCGGCGCGCACCGCGGTGAGCGCTTCCTCCCACGTCATGGCCTCGGCGTCGACCCCGGGGTTCATGAGTTCCTGGATCCGCTCGACGCCCAGGAAACCCGCGTGGCCCTCGTTGCAGTGGTAGACCTCCGGCGTGGGTGCACCCGTGATCCGGCTGTGCGCGCGCAGCGCTCGGATCCCTCCCATGCCCAGGAGTAGTTCCTGGTACAACCGGTGGTCGCTGCCCCCGCCGTACAACCGGTCGGTGACGTTACGCGCGGCGTCGTCGTTCTCGCTGATGTTGGAGTCCAGCAGCAGCAGCGGCACGCGGCCCACGTCCGCCCGCCAGATCTGCGCGGACAGCGTGCGGCCCTCGGGCAGCGGCAGGACCACGCGAGCGGGCGTACCGTCCGCCTCGCGCAGCAGGGTGAGGGGCAGTTCGTCCGGGTCCAGCACCGGGTAGGTCTCCTGCTGCCAGCCGTCGCGGGACAGGGACTGCTTGAAGTAACCCGCCTGGTACAGCAGCCCCACGCCCACCACGGGCACGCCCATGTCGGACGCGGTCTTCAAGTGGTCCCCGGCGAGGATGCCGAGTCCGCCCGAGTACTGCGGCAGCGCGGACGTGATGCCGTACTCGGCGCTGAAGTACGCCACGGCCGCCGGGGCGTCCTCGCCCTGCGTGCGCTGGTACCACTGGGGTTCGGTGAGGTAGGTGTCCAGATCGGCGTCGAGGTCGCGGATGCGCGCCACGAGCTCGGGGTCCGCGGCGATCTGCTGGATCTCCTCGCGTGTGAGCGAGCCCAGAAGCTTGACGGGGTCGCCGTGGACCGCGTCCCACGCGTGCGGGTTGAGTTCGGCGAAGAGGTCCTCGGTGGGCTGATGCCACGTCCACCGGAGGTTCTTGGCCAATCGTGAGAGTGCGGCGATCGACTCGGGCAGGACGGTGCGGACGGTGAACCTGTGGATGGCCTTCACGGTCCCCAGCCTAGCGGCTGTGGCCCCGCCGCTCCACGGGGCCCGACGTGTGACACGAGTGCGCCGCCGTTGCGGTTCGGGGACCGCGGTCACGGCCTTAAGAATCGGGGCGTTTGTCGCTAACGTTGGTCTCGTGTCGCAGCAGAACTCACAGCCCCAGGGCCGCCGTCCGTCCTCAGATCCCGTGCCGGATCCCCACGCGGGCGATGCCCACCCGGACGTCGGGTCCCGCTTGACCCCGCCGGTCCCGGCCACGGGCGTTCCCGACGTCGCCCCCTCGGTACGCCGAGCGGAGGCCCACGACGCCGCTCGCGTCCCGTCCGCGCCGGAGGCGACCGCAGCGGCGTCGTCCGCCGGTGCCGGGCAGCCGGACGCCCACGCATATGCGGAACCGGGCGCGGCCGAGGAGGTCGCCGCGGTCGTAACACCTACCGAGGACACCGAATCCGAGGCGCAGCCCGCATCCGACCAACAGTCCGCACCCGGAGCGCAGCGCGAGCCCGACACGCAGTACGAGCCCGACACTCAGTCCGCACCTGATCCGCACGCCGAAGCCGCGGCGCAGGCCCCGGCCGAGCAGGACACCGATTCCGGGGACGACGAGCACCTGGCGGACTTCCCGTCGGACGATCTCGTGTACGGGCGGATCCCCGTGACGGACGTGAGCCCCGTGATCGAGGGTGGGCGTTTCCCCGCCACGGCCGTCCCCGGTGAGGACATCCGGGTGAGCGCGACCGTGTTCCGCGAGGGCCACGACTCCCTCGGCGTGACCGCGGTGCTGTACGACCCGCAGGGCCGTGAGACCCAGCGCCGACTCATGACGCTCGTGGCCCCCGGGACGGACCGCTACGAGGCGTGGCTGCGTCCCGAGTACGAGGGCCCCTGGAGTTTCGCGGTGGAGGGCTGGTCGGATCTCTACGACACGTGGCACCACGCCGCGCAGATCAAGTTGGGGGTCGGCCAGGACGTCGAGCTCATGTTCCAGGAAGCGGCCCTGCTCTTCGACGCCGCCTCCAAGGAGTCCGATCGCTCGACCGATGAGGCCCGGGTCTTCGAGGACGCCGCCGAAGCGATGGCGGACACCGACCGCACGCCGGAACAGCGGTGGGAGATCGCCACGTCCCCGCAGCTCCTGGACTATGTCCGTGAGCGGCCGCTGCGCGATCTGCTCAGCTCGTCCCCGCGCTACCCGCTCGGCGTCGAGCGCGAGGCCGCGGGTCGTGGTGCGTGGTACGAGTTCTTCCCGCGCTCCGAGGGCGCCACGTACGACCCCGAGACGGGCGAGTGGACCTCGGGCACGTTCCGCACGGCCATCGCGGCCCTGGACCGGGCCGCGGCCATGGGCTTCGACGTCGCGTACCTCCCGCCCATCCACCCGATCGGGCGCAACCACCGCAAGGGGCCGAACAACACCCTCACGGCCGGACCCCAGGACCCCGGTTCCCCGTGGGCCATCGGTGGGCCGGAGGGCGGTCACGACACGATCCACCCGGACCTCGGGAGCTTCGAGGACTTCGACGCGTTCGTCGCGCACGCCCATGATCTCGGTCTCGAGGTCGCGCTGGACCTCGCGCTGCAGGCGTCCCCGGATCACCCGTGGGTCGCCGAGCACCCGCAGTGGTTCACGACCCGCGCGGACGGCAGCATTGCCTACGCCGAGAACCCGCCCAAGAAGTACCAGGACATCTACCCCCTGAACTTCGACAACGACCCCGAGGGCCTCGCCGCCGAGGTACTGCGGGTCGTGGAGCTGTGGATCGGTCACGGCGTGAACATCTTCCGCGTGGACAACCCGCACACCAAGCCCCTGTGGTTCTGGGAGTGGCTGATCGCCAGGGTGCGTAAGAACCACCCGGACACGGTGTTCCTCGCGGAGGCGTTCACTCGTCCGGCCATGATGCATGGGCTGGCCAAGGCCGGGTTCCAGCAGTCCTACTCGTACTTCACGTGGCGCAACACCAAGGAGGAGATCGAGGAGTACCTCCAGGAGATCTCCCACGAGACCTCCGGGTTCTACCGGCCCAACTTCTTCGTGAGCACCCCGGACATCCTCACCGAGTACCTGCAGTTCGGTGGCCCGGCCGCGTTCAAGGTGCGCGCGGCCCTGGCGGCCACCGCGTCCCCGCTGTGGGGCGTGTACGCCGGCTTCGAGTTGTTCGAGCACGTCGCTCGTCCCGGGGCGGAGGAGTACATGGACAACGAGAAGTTCCAGTTGCGCCCGCGTGACTTCGACGCCGCCGTGGAACGCGGCGAGTCGCTCGCGCCGTACATCACGCGCCTGAACCGGATCCGCAAGGACCATCCCGCACTCGGGGACCTGCAGAACCTCACGCTGCAGAATTCCACGGACGACGCCATCGTGGCCTACAGCAAGACCAAGACCGTGGAACGGGACGGCGAGCAGGTCCGGGACACCGTGATCGTGGTGCTCAACACGGACCCGCACAGCGCGCGGGAGGCCACCGTGTGGCTGGACCTCGACTCCCTGGACCTGCGGGACCAGGACTTCAACGTGGACGGCTCCTTCTGGGTGGACGACCTGATCTCCGGCGCGAGCTGGAAGTGGGGCACCCACAACTACGTGCGCCTGGATCCGTACGTGGAACCCGCGCACGTGCTCAGCGTCCGCCGCGGGGTCAAGTGAGCGAGCGCCGTCGCGATGCGCCCCGACCGCTGAGCGCGGCGCACCACGGCGGCCCGCACCCCGCACCCGTCATGACCGACACGCACGTTTCTCCGAGAGGGCAGTCCCGCCGACCATGAGCATCACTCCTTTCCAACTCAACGCTCCCGGGCTCGCGCACGACCCGGACTGGTTCCGCAAGGCCGTGTTCTACGAGGTGCTCGTGCGAGCCTTCTCGGACGCCAACGGTGACGGCTCCGGCGACTTCTCGGGTCTGATCGACAAACTCGACTACCTGCAGTGGCTCGGGATCGACTGCTTGTGGCTGCCCCCGTTCTACGAGTCCCCGCTGCGGGACGGCGGCTACGACATCTCCGACTACTACTCAGTGCTGGACGAGTTCGGCACCGTGAGCGACTTCAAGCGACTGGTCGCGGAGGCCCACGCGCGGGGTCTGCGGGTCATCACCGACCTGCCGCTGAACCACACCTCGGACCAGCACCCGTGGTTCCAGGCCTCGCGGGAGGACCCGGAGGGGCCGTACGGCGATTTCTACGTGTGGTCGGACACGGACGAGAAGTACCAGGACGCGCGGATCATCTTCGTGGACACGGAGGTCTCCAACTGGACCTTCGACCCCGTGCGGCGGCAGTTCTTCTGGCACCGGTTCTTCTCCCACCAGCCGGACCTGAACTTCGAGAACCCCAAGGTCGTCGAGGCCGTGTTCGACGTCGTGAAGTTCTGGCTGGACATGGGCATCGACGGCTTCCGCGCGGACGCCATCCCCTACCTCATCGAGGAGGAGGGGACCAACTGCGAGAACCTGCCCGGGACCCACGACTTCCTCGTGCGGCTGCGCGAGATGGTGGACCGCGAGTACCCCGGCCGCGTGATCATCGCGGAGGCCAACCAGATGCCGCACGAGGTCGTGGAGTACTTCGGCACGGAGCAGGCGCCCGAGTGCCACATGTGCTTCCACTTCCCGATCATGCCGCGGATCTACTACTCGCTGCGCGATCAGAAGGCCGCGCCCATCGTCTCCACCATGGAGCACACGCCGCAGATCCCGCGGGGCACGCAGTGGGGCACGTTCCTGCGCAACCACGACGAGTTGACGCTCGAGATGGTCACGAGTGAGGAACGCCAGGCCATGCTCGGGTGGTACGCCCCGGACTCGCGCATGCGCGCGAACATCGGTATCCGACGCCGCTTGGCACCCCTGCTCGACAACTCCCGCGCGGAGCTCGAACTCGCGCACGCGCTGTTGTTGTCCCTGCCCGGGTCGCCGTTCCTGTACTACGGGGACGAGATCGGCATGGGGGACAACATCTGGCTCGACGACCGCGATGCATCCCGCACACCCATGCAGTGGACCCCCGACCGCAACGCCGGCTTCTCCACCGCGGATCCGGGCAAGCTCTATCTCCCGGTCGTGCAGTCGCTCGTCTACAACTACACGCAGACGAACGTGGAGACGCAGCTCGCGTCGTCCTCCTCCCTGCTGCACTGGATCCGGCAGATGCTCATGGTGCGCAAGGCGCACCCGGCGTTCGGTCTGGGGGACTACGTCAACGTGAGCACGGACCACGAATCCGTCCTGGCGTTCCTGCGCCGCTTGAGCCCGCAGGACGCGGACGACGGCGTGGGGGAGACCTTGCTGTGCGTGTTCAACCTTTCCCACGTCCCCGCGAGCTGCAGCGTGCACCTGGCCGAGTACGCGGGCCGGGGCACCCGGGAACTGTTCGGCGGTGAACCGTTCGGCTCCTTCTCGGAACAGGGCGACTACCGCATCACGCTCGGTTCGCAGGACTTCTTCTGGCTCCGGTTGCGCATGACCCCCGGCACGGACGGTTCCCACCCCGAGACGGTGGCCATGCCCATCATCAAGCCCGCGCGCAACGAGTGAGCGCGCGCGGGTACGGCCCGCGCGCGAAGCAGTGATTATCCAGACGAAGGCGGGGGACCCTCCATGACGGATCAGCAATTTCTCGACAGGTTGCGCGACTGGTTGCCGCGGCAGCGGTGGTTCCCGTTCACGGCCACCCCGGACCAGTTGCGCTTGAGCGTCGTGGGCCGCGCGACCCTGGATTCCGGCACCGGATCGCATCGCGGCACGGAACGCATCATGTTCCTGGTCCAGGTCACGGTGGGCGAGCGCAGCGAATTGCTCAACGTACCGGTCGTGCGCAGCACCGAAGCCCTGCCCGAGCTCGAGCGCTTCACGATCGGCAGC
The DNA here is from genome assembly GCF_000786655.1 of Kocuria marina. Taxonomy (GTDB): domain Bacteria; phylum Actinomycetota; class Actinomycetes; order Actinomycetales; family Micrococcaceae; genus Kocuria; species Kocuria marina_A. The sequence continues at coordinate 44,236 of NZ_JROM01000008.1, forward strand.
TATTGCTCCGGCGGCCCGGACCGTCCCCTGCCCGAGCAGCTGATCGCGGGTGCGGAGGCCTCGGCCTCGTTCCTGCGCCGCGCCATCTCGCACGCGGGTTCCCTCCTCGAACGACGCCGCTCGGAGCGCTCGCAGACCGCCCAGCCCACCACCTCGGAGGACTCCCCGGAGGCCGGTCAGACCGCCGGCGCCCAGGAGAAAGCCGGCGCGTCCGGTCGTAGTGAGGCCCGCGCCGATGCACAGGGCAGCCAGAGCACCACTGCGGACGAGACGGTCACGTTCCACCTCTACGACGCCGTGGGGGACCCAGGTTTCATGGACCGGGTGCTGCGGATCATGGATGCGCAGCTGACCGAGGGCGGGGTGCTGCGCCACGGGATGGGCCTGCACGGGCGCTACACCGGGGCCATGAACACGGATTATCGGATTGCCTCCGCGGATCAGGTGCGGGTGATCTCCTCAGAGCAGTCCAACACGTCCGTGATCCTCACCCCGCAGGACGCGGAGGACTCGGTTCCCGCGCTGGGCGGCGACGCGGTGATCGTGAAGTTCTTCCGCGTGGTGGGGGAGGGGCGCAACCCGGACGTGGAGGTGGGCGTCAAACTCACGTCGCACGGTTCCACCGCGGTCCCGGCCACGGCCGGATGGCTTGACGCCCAGTGGCGCCAGGGTCTGGTCACCACGTCCGGTCAGCTCGCGGTGGCCGCCCAGTTCCTGGCCGATTCGCAGGACGCGTGGGCCATGGCCCTGGACGCGGCGAGCCATGCCCGGGACTTCTCCGAGCTCGCGGCCGAGCTGGGTGTCACGACCGCGCGCGTCCACGCCGACCTCCTCGGCGCCTTCGACCCCGTCACCGCGGACGACGATGCTCGGCGCCGGTTCCTGGACGACCTCGCCTCGCGGATCCGCTGGGCGTGGGAGTCCTGCGGGGACTACTTCGATTCCTACCGGGCCGAGGTCGAGGACCTGCTCGAGCAGCTGTCCCGGATCCGGGAGATCCCCGCCCTGCAACGGATCCACGGTGATTACCACCTGGGCCAGGTGCTGCACAACGACGCCCAGGGGTTCCGGATCCTGGACTTCGAGGGTGAGCCCCTACGACCCATTAAGGAGCGTGTCCGCCCGGACGTGGCCCTGCGCGACGTCGTCGGCATGCTGCGCTCGTTCGACTATGCGGGCGCCATGGCCGCGCGTGAGCGGGACGAGGACATGAGCGCCTGGACTGACGCGGTCTCGGACGCGTTCCTCGAGGGGTACGCCCGCACGAGCGGTTCTGGCGTGGACCGGGATTCGGTGCTCTTCCGCGCCCTGTGGCTCGACAAGGCCCTGTACGAAGTGGTCTACGAGCAGCGCAACCGCCCGGACTGGGTCGCGGTCCCGGCCGGTGCCGTGGTGCGTTCGCTTGAACGTGCGCGCTCCCGTAACGTGAGGCGTGAAACACACGAGAGCCACACACCTGCGTCCAGAACCGAGGATTTCGTGACCCCTGAACACCCCGAGAACACCGGCCCCGCGGCGTCGTCGACCCCCACGGGCCCCGAATCCACGCCGACCTCGGCAGCCGAGTCCGCGCAGCCCACCGGCGGCCGGGCGCCGTCGGCGGAACCGCGCAACGCGCAGGGTGCTGCGTCGGAGGCGACCGGGACGAACGACGCGTCGGCACGGACCACTGACGGTGGTGACGTGGCGGCTCGGGCCGTCGACAGCGATGACGTGACGGCTCCGGCGGAGACCGCGGGCGGGAACGACGCGTCGACTCGGGCCGGGACCTCAAAGGACAGCGTCGCAGCGGCGTCGAAACGGGATCACCCCGCGGGCGGGCCCGTGCCCGTGAGCGAGGACGTGCTCGCAGCGGTGGCCGAGGGGCGCTACCACGATCCCCACGCGGTGCTCGGGGCGCACTTCAACCCGGACGGTTCGGTGACCATCCGGACCCTGCGACGCTTCGCGACACACGTCTCGGTGCGCACGCTCAACGGGACGTTCCCCCTCGAGCATGAGTGGGGTGGGATCTTCACCGGGGTGGTGCCCGCGCACGACGAGGGCAAGATCCCCGACTACCGCGTCCTGGTGACCTACGCGGGCAAGGAGCCCGCCGAGGTCGACGACCCCTACCGGTTCGCGCCCACCCTGGGCGAGCTGGACCTGCACCTGATCGGCGAGGGCCGGCACGAGACCCTGTGGACCGTGCTCGGTGCCCACGTGCACCACTACCCGTCCTCCATGGGGGACGTCTCCGGCGTGAGCTTCGCGGTGTGGGCCCCCAATGCCCGGGCCGTGCGCGTGATCGGTGACTTCAACGGGTGGGACGGTTCCGAGCACGCCATGCGCTCGCTGGGTTCCAGCGGTGTGTGGGAAGTGTTCGTGCCCGGCATGGGCTCGGGGGACACCTACAAGTTCCGGATCCGTGCGGCGGACGGTTCGTGGCGGGACAAGGCGGACCCCATGGCCTTCGGCACCGAGATCCCGCCGTCCACCGCGTCGCGCGTGTTCGAGTCCTCGTACGAGTTCCGGGACGACGCGTGGATGCGGGCCCGCGCGGCCAAGGATCCCCACAACGCACCCATGAGCGTGTACGAGATGCACATCGGCTCGTGGCGCATGGGTCTCGGCTACGTGGATCTCGCCCGCGAACTCGTGGAGTACCTCACGTGGCAGGGCTTCACCCACGTGGAGTTCATGCCCGTCGCGGAGCACCCGTTCGGTGGTTCGTGGGGTTACCAGGTCACCGGTTACTACGCGCCGTCGTCGCGCTTCGGTTCCCCGGACGAGTTCCGCTACCTCGTGGACCAGCTGCACCAGGCCGGCATCGGTGTGCTCGTGGACTGGGTCCCCGGCCACTTCCCCAAGGACGAGTGGGCGCTCGCCAAGTTCGACGGACAACCGCTCTACGAGCACCCGGACCCCCGCCGCGGCGAGCACAAGGACTGGGGCACGCTGATCTTCGACTACGGCCGCCGGGAGGTGCGCAACTTCCTCGTGGCCAACGCGAACTACTGGCTCGAGGAGTTCCACGTGGACGGGCTGCGCGTGGACGCCGTGGCCTCCATGCTCTACCTGGACTACTCGCGCAACGACGGCGAGTGGGAGCCCAACCAGTACGGCGGACGCGAGAACCTCGAGGCCATCGCGTTCCTCCAGGAGGCGAACGCCACCGCGTACCGGCGCAATCCCGGGATCGTCATGGTCGCGGAGGAGTCCACGTCCTTCCCCGGGGTCACCAAACCCACGAGCGCCGGCGGTCTCGGCTTCGGGATCAAGTGGAACATGGGGTGGATGCACGACAGCCTCGAGTACATGGCCGAGGATCCCGTCAACCGGCACTACCACCACAACAAGGCCACGTTCTCCATGGTCTACGCCTACTCGGAGAACTTCATCCTTCCCATCTCCCACGACGAGGTCGTGTACGGCAAGGGCTCCCTGCTGCGCAAGATGCCGGGTGACCGGTGGCAGCAGCTCGCCAACGTGCGGGCCTACCTCGCGTACATGTGGGCGCACCCGGGCAAGCAGCTGATCTTCATGGGCACCGAGTACGCCCAGGAGTCGGAGTGGTCCCAGGAGCACGGGCTGGACTGGTGGCTCTCGGAGACCCCGCCGCACCACGGCGTGCAGGAGCTGGTGAAGAGCCTCAACGAGATCTACCGCGAGACCCCGGCCCTGTACGCACGGGATAACGACCCGTCCGGTTTCGAGTGGATCGACGCCAACGACGCCAAGCGCAACACGCTGTCCTTCACCCGATGGGACGACCAGGGCAACCCGCTCGTGTGCGTGGCCAACTTCGCGGGCAACACCCACGAGCGTTTCCGGCTGGGTCTGCCGTGGGCCGGTGAGTGGGACGAGGTGCTCAACACGGACTCCGAGATCTTCGGTGGTTCCGGCGTGGGCAACCTGGGCCGGGTCACCGCGACCGAGGGTGCGTACAACGGGAAGCCGGCGTCCGCCGAGGTCACCGTCCCGCCGCTCGCGGTGTTGTTCCTGAAGCCGGCCAAGGGTGCGGCCACCAGCCCGACGGCGCGCGACCGGGACTGACCGGGTCACGCATCAACGAACGGAGAACCCGCGGGAGCACGAGCTCCCGCGGGTTCTCCGTCTCCGGAGGGTTCGCCGGCTCGGGTTTGCCGTCTCCGGTGGTGGCGTGTAATGTCTTCCGAGTTGCCACGGCAGCGGCCGCGAAGGCCGAACGGGGCAACGAATCGGAGTCGATCCCACCGCTAACGAGCCGTGCACAACGGCGAGAAGGTGTGCTAGGATGATTCCCCGCAAGCCGCTGATGAGCGGTGACAGCAGGAAGCAATCGAGAGTTCATCTCGAGTTGCAGGCCGGGTCACCCGCAGCTAAGCTTGCAGATCGCAACCGACCGTTGTGGCCCTGGTGAGGGGTTGTGTGGTGTGGTTTGTTGTTTGTCAACTCAATAGTGTGTCTAGTTTGTTGATACCAAAG
>NZ_JROM01000009.1 GCF_000786655.1 Kocuria marina
CGCCGCAAGCGTGTCGGATCCTCGACCGTCGACGCCCCGGCGGCAGTCGCACCGAACCTCGTATGGGCGGTGGACTTCCAGTTCGACGCCGACGAGCGGGGCTGCCCGATCAAGATCTGCTCCATCGTCGACGAGCACACCCGCGAATGCATCGGCGGGCTCGTCGAGCGGTCGATCACCGCCGACCGGCTCACCGCCCACCTCGAAGAGCTCGTCGCCGTCCGCGGTGCACCGGGTGTGCTCCGCAGCGACAACGGGCCCGAGTTCATCAGCGACGCGATGGCCGACTGGGCCGGCACCCGCACCGGCCTGTTCTACAT